>CAYPNF010000029.1:0-99902 GCA_964411985.1 uncultured Verrucomicrobiota bacterium | reverse complement strand
CCTGACCAGCGTCACGATCCCCAACAGTGTCATCAGGATCGGAAACGAGGCGTTCTCTGGCTGCACCAGCCTGACCAGCATCACGATCCCCAACAGCGTCATCAGCATCGGGAACTATGCGTTCATTGGCTGCACCAGCCTGACCAGCATCACGATCCCCGACAGCGTCACCAGCATCGGGGACTGGGCGTTCTATTCCTGCACCAGCCTGAGCGGCATAACGGTGGCTGCGCTCAACTCCGTCTATAGTAGTGTCGAGGGGGTCTTGTTCAATAAGAGCCAGACCGCGATCATCCAGTATCCGGGGGGCAAAGCTGGAAGCTACACAATCCCCGACGGCGTCATCAGCATCGGGAACTATGCGTTCATTGGCTGCACCCGCCTGACCAACGTCACGATAGGCACCAGCGTCACCATCCTCGGCTGGGGGGCGTTCTATTACTGCTCCAGCCTGACCAGCGTATATTTCCAGGGCAACTGTCCCGGCTATGAAGGGGCTGTGTTCGACGGTGACAACAATGCGACCATCTATTACCTGCCGGGGACAAGAGGCTGGGGCACAATCTTTGGTGGTTGTCCGACAGCACTCTGGGTGCGTCCGGATCCAGTGATACTGAGCGGAAGCGGAGGCATCCAAACCAACCAATTCAGTTTCACCACTTCTTGGGCCACGAACCTCTCCGTCGTGGTGGAAGCCAGCACAACTCTGACCAACCCCACATGGTCTTCTGTGGCAACCAATATCCTCACCGGTGGAACATTGTATTTCAGCGATCCGCAGTGGACAGAGTATCCAACCCGGTTCTACCGGATTCGTTCACCGTAAACAGGCCCAACCTCATTTGGCGTTATGAAACTACCAATCTCTCGACACCTCGGAATCCTCACGACCCTCAGCCTCTTCCTTTGGGCGGTAGGCTTGTTGTCCTCGGTCCAAGCAGCGGACTACACCTACACGACCAATAACGGCACGGTCACCATCACGAGATACATCGGCCCAGGTGGTGCGGTGACCATCCCAGATCAGATTGGTGGGTTGCCGGTCACCAGCATCGGGTGGGAAGCGTTCTGGGACACGAGCCTGACAAGCGTCACAATTCCCAACAGCGTCACCATCATCGGGGACCGGGCGTTCGCTTACTGCACCAGCCTGACCGGAGTCTTTTTCGATGGTAACGCTCCCGAAGCGTACTGCTTTTGGGTCGGCCCCGTGATGTGGCAGGACCACTATGTTTGCCCGTTCGACGGTGATACGAATGCGACGGTCTATTACCTGCCGGGGACGACAGGCTGGGGCACGACGCTTGGTGGTCGTCCGACGGCGGTGTGGCAACCCCAAGTGGCAACCGGCGACCCCACTTTTGGCGTAATGACAAATCAGTTCGGGTTCAACGTCACTTGGGCTAGTGGAAGAAGCGTTGTCGTTGGATCCAGCACGACCCTGACCAACCCCACTTGGTCCCCCGTGGCAACCAACACCCTCACCGGCGGAACAGACTATTTCAGCGACCCCCAGTGGGGGACCACTCCGGTTCGGTTTTACCGGGTACGCTCCCCGTAGTGATATTGTGTAACGGGAATCGGGGTCTGGGCTTTTGATCGCAACCTCGCCGCCCCGAAAGACGCTGGTTCCTCACAGACTAGACGAGGCAATCCGACCAACTCCGTCGCGGCTTTGGTCATTATCAGCCCCGGTACCGAACTGCCCTCGTGATTTGGAGCGTCTTGACCGCCTTTACCCTCCCAATCCGTGAACCAGGATGTCAAATCACCACCAGACAGCCCCGCCTTCATCTTGGGTGGAACGATTCTAGACGTTTTGATCAGCTCCGAGGGTCCGACATAGTGGACAAGGAATCAAAGCGCGTCGTGCAGGACTATTCCATCGAGGGGGTAGCCATAGCAGCGCTGCCAGGCGCTTCTGCCGCTGATCATGGGGTACGTTTAACGACCTTTTCGATGCGCGGTACTTGTTACCTTTAGGCCAGGGTAACGGAGTGCACCCAAAGAACTGGCAGGTTCAAACTCTCTGACGCCGACGGAGTCTCAATTCCCAGTTTGAAGGCCGCTAAAGGGACACTGGGATTTCCAAAATCCAGACTCACTCCGATCCATGAGTCCCCATCGACAAATACCCTCAACTCGGACAAATCTCGGTAAAAAAGTTACGTATAACCGTTATATAAGGCCTAAATACAGGAACACCTAGTGTTTGTAAGTATTTGGTAGTTAGGAAGATGGAGCGGGTGATGGGAATCGAACCCACGTGGCCAGCTTGGAAGGCTGGAGCTCTACCATTGAGCTACACCCGCGTCTCGTGGAAAACATCCTACTACCCGCGCTTGCCTTGTCAATTCGAGACAGAGTATCTTTCTTTCCCACATGAATTCGCTGCTCATCACGCAGGGTCGAATCGTCGACCCCAGTCAGGGAATGGACAAAGTTGCGGATCTTTTGATCGTTGAAGGCAAGGTAGCCGCGCTGGGTACGGACGCTGCTGCCAAGGCCCCCAAGGATGTGGAGCGCTTGGATGCCGCGGGCTTGGTGGTGAGCCCTGGACTGATCGATCTCCACGTTCACCTCCGTGAACCGGGGCAGTCTGCCAAGGAGACCATTGAAAGCGGAACCGCCGCCGCTGCCAGGGGAGGTTTCACTTCCGTGGTCTGCATGCCCAACACCAACCCTGCGATCGACAGCCCCAGCACGGTTGCTTTGATCCATGAACGCTCGGCTGCCGTGGGGAAGGTGAATGTCTTTGTGGCAGGCGCCATCACCAAGGGAATCGCTGGTGAAGAACTCGCTCCCATCGGCTCCTTGAGGAAAGCGGGGATTGTTGCCATCACCGATGACGGACATTGCATCCAGAACAACGAGGTCATGCGGCGCGGGTGCGAGTACTCCACGATGTTCGATTTGCTCGTGATGGACCACTGCCAGGACTACTCGCTGGTAGGCGACGGTGTGATGCACGAAGGCATCTACAACACGATCCTCGGTTTGCGAGGCTGGCCGGCCGAGGGGGAGGAGTTGATCGTGGCGCGCAACATTCTCTTGGCAGAGCGAACGGGAGCCCGTGTTCACTGCCAGCACCTCAGCGCGGCAGGCAGCGTGAAGCTGCTGCGTGAAGCCAAGAAGCGTGGGGTCCAGATTTCGGGAGAGGCTTGTCCGCATCACTTCGTCCTTACCGATGCGGCTTTGGCGGGAAGCGATGAGTTTTGGAAGGCAGACGGCAAGGGGATGCTACCCACCAAAGACCCATCTGCGCTCCCTTACTGGCCATCTTATGATACTTCGTTCAAGATGAATCCCCCCCTCCGCACGGCCGGCGATCGGGAGGCCATCCTGGAGGGGTTGGAGGACGGAACGATTGAAGTGATTGCGAGTGACCACGCGCCCCACTGTAATTTCGAAAAGGAAGTGGAGTTCGACTATGCGCCGTTCGGGGTGATTGGGCTGGAAACAGAACTGGCACTTTCGCTAATGCAACTGGTTCATAGAAAGAGAATAACGTTGTCTGAGCTACTGTCAAAATTCACAGTCACTCCGGCCCGCTTGCTGGGACTGAAGAACAAGGGTTCGCTAGCGGTGGGGAAAGACGGAGATGTTGCCCTGCTGGCCCCCGACCGAGCTTGGACCTATCGGGTGGAAGAGTCCGCTTCGAAGTCCAGGAACAGTCCCTTCCACGGGTGGCCCTTGCGAGGAAAGGCGGTTGCGACTATGGTGGGAGGACGAGTCGTTTGGTCGGACTTGGGGCGAAATAACAGGAAATAGACCCCAAGAGTTCGCCGGAGAATGAATGTTGAGAAAAAGTGTTCGTCTAAAGAATCAACGATAATATGAAAACCTTGACTCTGACCCTGGCCCTTGTTCTTGGAATACTGCAAAGTGTTGCGGCTGAACTGACTTGGCACACGGACCTTGCCAAAGCTCAAGCGTTGGCCAAGGCCGAGAAGAAGATTGTTATGGTCGATTTCACCGGATCGGACTGGTGTGGGTACTGCATCAAGCTCGACAAGGAGGTGTTCAGCACCCCGGAGTTTGCCGCCTACGCAGCCAAGAACCTTGTCTTGGTGACCATTGATTTTCCGCGGAAGAACCCACTTCCAGAGGCGCAGGCAAAAGCCAATAACGCCTTGAAAGCCAAGTATGATGTGAGCGGCTTCCCCACCTTGGTGTTGTTGAACCCTGACGGCAAGGAAGTGGGTCGTCAGGTCGGCTATGAAAGCGGGAGCGGAACGAAGGCCATTCTGAAGCTTGTCGATGGTGCAAAGGGCAAGTAACCCTTTTGCTGCTTGTGTTTGGATTTTCCAGCGCGACTCCTTAGGGGGTCGCGTTTTTGTTTCTGCGTTCCCGGAGCAAAAACCTTGACCGGTGCCTGCTTCAGCCTAGCATCGGCGCCCGGTTCGCGAGTGCATTCTGATGAAAGCAATTCTGGCTCTTGAAGATGGTTCTGTATTCCACGGCGATGGTTTCGGCGCGTGCGCGACAGCCTGTGGGGAAGTGTGTTTCAACACTTCCATGACCGGCTACCAGGAGATCCTCACCGACCCATCCTATAAAGGCCAGATCGTCACGATGACCTATCCGCACATAGGAAACTACGGAGTCAATCTGGTCGACGTGGAATCCTGGCGACCCCACGTGTCTGGATTTGTGGTGCGGGAGCTGTCGCCGGTGGTCAGCAACTGGCGGGCCGATTTCAGCCTGGGAGAGTACTTGAAACAGAACCAAGTACCCGGAATCCAAGGAGTGGATACCCGAGCACTGACGAAGAAGCTTCGGGTGGCGGGTGCCATGAAAGGGGTGATTTCCACTGAGGGTTTGAGTGATCAGAAGGCCGTGGAAATGGCGCGGAAATGGCACGGGCTGCTCGGGGTGGATTTCGTGAAAGAAGTGACCCATCCCGCCCCCTTCCTCTGGGACAAAGACGATCAGCAAAGCGCTCGGTTTCGTTTGGTGCAAGGCGAGGAAAAGGAGAATCCGCGTCAAAAGCGGCATCCAATGCCTCGGGCCGACATACCGATTGTGGCCTATGATTTCGGGATGAAATACAACATCCTGCGCATGCTTCGCCAGGAGGGTTTTCAAGTTCAAGTCGTGCCTGCGACCACCCCCGCCAGCGAGGCGCTACGTTACAACCCCGCCGGCATCTTCCTTTCCAACGGCCCTGGTGATCCGTCGGCTTTGGGCTACGCCGTGGGGGCAGTGAAGGAGTTGCTGGATCTGGGGATTCCCATTTTCGGGATCTGCCTTGGCCACCAAATCTTGGGACAGGCATTTGGCGGGACGACTTTTAAACTGAAATTTGGCCATCGCGGGGCGAACCAGCCAGTGAAAGACCTGGAGACGGGGCGTATCGAGATTACTTCCCAGAACCACGGATTTGCGGTCGATCCAGCCAGCCTTCCCACCGAGGTGTCGGTCAACCGGATTAACCTGAACGACCAGACGGTGGAGGGGTTGCGCCATGCGCGAAAACCAGTTTTCTGCGTGCAGTACCACCCTGAGGCATCGCCGGGTCCGCATGATTCTTCCCCGCTTTTCCGGGAGTTTAGGCAGATGATCCTCCAGCGTGGGTAACCAGCGAACGGTAAAAACCGGCTTCGCAGGAGAAACCAATTGACTTGTAGTGCCTTGTAACAATACTTTGTTTCAAAAGAGCGACCTATGGCCAAGCTTGTTGTGCTCACAGAAGGGTTAGCCGGCACCGTTTATGAACTGAAGGGTGATCGGATTACCGTAGGTCGGGTGGAAGACAATAATATCCAAGTGGTTGAGCCCTCTGTCTCCAGCCATCACTGTGAGTTGCTGGTGAAGGGTTCTGAGGTGCAGATTAAGGATCTTGGTTCCACGAATGGCACCTTCATTAACGGGGATCAGATCAAGGAAGGCACCCTGAAGGCAGGGCAGACCCTTCGACTCGGCAAGGTTGAGTTGCGGTTCGACGACGGGACCCAGCCAGCCCCGGCTGCCGCTCCTTCCGCGCCTCCGGCCGCTGCCCCCAAGAAGCAGCAGGCCACTCAGGTTGCCCAGACTGCAGGGGTCAAGATGAACGAGTTGGAGCACCACGATAAAGCTGTGGGCTCGCCTTTTGCCAAGAAGAGCAACAGCGCCAACAAGTGGTTTCTCTGGGGTGGTCTGCTCCTGCTCCTCCTCATTATCGCCCTGATTGGTTACGCCATCAGCCAGCTGAACTGATCGCAACCGTGTTCGGGAGGTTGTGCTCGTTTTTGGTGCGTCCCTCGGTGCCCTTCAACTGCGGTTTTGGCAACGGAGATCAGCCCTCCTTTAGCCACCGTGCCACGTCGACGGCCGCGTAGGTAATGAGGATATCCGCTCCGGCGCGGCGAAGCGCAAGCAACGACTCCAGCGTTACGGCTTTCTCGTCCACCCATCCCTTGGCGGCTGCGGCCTTGATCATGGAATACTCACCGCTTACGGCGTAAGCAGCAGTCGGATAGCCGAAAGTCTGCTTCACCCGGTAAAGGATGTCCAAGTAGGCCAAAGCGGGCTTCACCATGACCATGTCTGCTCCTTCCTGAATATCCAAGGCGACTTCCCGCAAGGCCTCCTCTGCATTGGCGGCATCCATTTGGTAGGTCCGGCGGTCTCCGAATTTTGGCGCTGATTCCGCCGCGTCGCGGAAGGGACCATAAAAAGCCGACGCGAACTTGGCGGCATAGGACAGGATGGGGGTGTCCAGGAATCCCTTCCGATCCAGCGCGGCGCGAATGGCTGCAACCCGGCCGTCCATCATGTCGCTGGGCGCCACGATATCGGCCCCTGCCTCGACGTGGCTGACGGCTGATTTTGCCAGGAGCGCCAGCGTGGGATCGTTCAGAATGCGCGCGCCTTTGGGGGATTGGGAAACGAGGCCGCAGTGGCCATGACTCATGTACTCACAAAGGCAGACGTCGGTGATCACGAGCAGGTCAGGCAGGTTTCGTTTGAGCAACCTGACTGTCTCCTGAACGATCCCCTTGCGCGCATAGGCGCCGGATGCCTTGGCGTCTTTCTGATCCGGGATCCCAAAAAGCAGGACGGCCGGCACGCCGGCCGAAAAGGCCTTCTCGGCCTCAACCAGGACCTCGTCCGGGGACAGCTGAAAGACACCCGGCATGGAGCCCACCGGATTTCGAAGTTTCTTTCCGGGCCGCGCGAATAGAGGAAGGACAAGCCCGTCGGCACTCAGCCTCGTTTCCCGGACCATTTTGCGCAGCGCAGGGAGGCTTCGCAGACGGCGGGGACGTAGCGTTGGAAAAGAGGCACTGGCGACATTCTTCATGGGTGTAGCCTAGATCGTTTGAGCCGAGATGTCGAGCGGGAGGGTCGATCTCCCAGGAAATCAGCTTGGCACATGCAAGCCCTTTTGGTTAGCGTCATTGCGCATGAGCAAACTCGGTCGGGCCATCTGTGGACTCGTATTGGGGTTAGGTACCCTTCCTGGCAGCGCTGGCGAGGACGCCCCTGCCTTGGAGGTACGGTCCCTCAGCCCGGACGGCGTGTTTGATTTCGACGAGTCCTCCGGCCTCGCCACCAGCCCGGACGGGATTTTAGTCGTTTATGGAGATGCCGAGTTGCGCGCTCGCAGCGTGGAGGTGGACCGCAAGACTGGAAATCTGAAGGCGGAAGGCAACGTACGTCTGCGACAGGGAGCCGAACTCTGGACTGGTGACTCCCTCAGCTACAATCTCAACACCAAGGAGATCAAGACAGAGGCCTTTCGGACTGGCCTGTACCCTTTCTTTGCCGGTGGCAAAGGGCTTTCGCTCGACCTTACCAACCAGGTTTACTCCGCGTCGTCGGGCTTTCTCACCACCGACGATGTGGAGAATCCTTCCTATCGCGTCGAGGCGAAGAGTCTCAAGATCGTGCCGGGGAAGTACATTGAGGCTGAAAAAGCGACGCTGTATTTGGGGAAAGTGCCGGTGATGTACCTGCCGAAGTACCGCCGCCAGTTAACGCGTCATCCCAACAATTTTGTCTTCGTTCCTGGCTACCGCAGCCTCTTTGGCCCCTATTTACTCACCACGTACAACTGGTACGGGAGCACGAATCTGGATGGATCGGTGCACATGGACTACCGCGTCAAGCGCGGCGCGGGCGTTGGACCTGACTTCCGTTACGATCTCGGAAAAGCAGGCACGGGTGAGTTGAAGACCTATTACACCCATGATGAAGAACCGGGGTCCGACCCCAACACGGGCAAGCCGATCGAAGACGACCGTTACCGCATCACCTTTGCCCACACGGCGTTCATCCACACCAACCTGACCGCCAAAATCGTGGCGGATAAACAGAGCGACGCCTTCATGGCCCACGATTTCTTCGAGGAGGAATACCGGGCTGACCCTCAGCCTAAGTCCTTCCTGGAAGTGGAGCAGCTCTGGCCGAATTTCGACCTCAACTTCCTCGCGCAACCACAGTTCAACGATTTCTTTCAGACCGTGGAGCGTTTGCCGGATGCCAAGTTGACTGCTGTCCGTCAGCAACTGGGTGTATCTCCTTTTTATTACGAAGGGGACAACTCGATTGGCTATTTTCGGATGCGGACAGCGGATCATTCCGGCACCAATTACGCCGCCTTGCGTGGTGACAGCTTTCACCAACTCCTTCTTCCACAGAATTACTTCGGTTGCCTCAACTTCACCCCTCGGGTGGGTGGGCGGTTCACTTACTACGGCGAGACTGAGGGCGGTGAGCTCGACCTCCAGGAGCAGGAGCGATGGGTTTTCAATACCGGGGCCGAGGTGAGCACCAAGGCCTCGAGAGTTTGGAAGGGGGCCAGGAATCAGTTCTTCCAAGTGGAAGGCCTACGACACATCGTGGAGCCTTCCATCAACTACGTGTACGTGCCCGAACCCAACGAACGTCCGCCGGATCTGCCTCAATTCGACTCTGAACTGCGCAGCCTGAGGCTGCTGCCACTCGACTTCCCCGATTACAACTCCATCGACTCGGTTGATTCTCAGAACACTTTCCGTTTTGGGCTTAGGAATAAGCTGCAAACCAAGCGAAAAGGCGAGGTGGATAATCTCCTCAATTGGGCCGTCTATACCGATTGGAGGGTGAAACCGCGCGAAGACCAGGAGACCTACTCCGATCTTTACTCTGACCTCGATTTCCGGCCTCAGTCATGGGTCACCT
Organism: uncultured Verrucomicrobiota bacterium; assembly: GCA_964411985.1. GTDB lineage: Bacteria > Verrucomicrobiota > Verrucomicrobiia > Limisphaerales > J093 > CAYPNF01. The sequence continues at coordinate 90,755 of CAYPNF010000029.1, read as the reverse complement.
TCAACTCGGAACTCCGCTACGATCTGAATACGGGGATCTGGCGAATGGCGAATCATACCGTCACCTTGGAGCCGAACTCCGTTTGGAACTGGAAGATTGGCCATCGGTATCTGCGAGAAGAGCCTGGTTTCCCTGGGAATAACCTGATCCTCAGCAGCCTTTACTTCCGGTTGAACGAAAACTGGGGTGCCCGTTTGACGCACCATTTTGATTCCGAGGACGGCCGGATGGAAGAGCAGTATTACAGCATCTACCGGGATTTCCGGAGCTGGACGGGAGCTCTTACTCTCCGCCTTCGGGACAGCCGCGAGGGGCAGGATGACGTCACTGTGGCGATCACCTTTTCTCTGAAAGCGTTCCCGAGATTCAAGGTGGGGGATGATAAGAATCGACCGGAAATGTTGCTGGGCAGCTAGCCTGTGGTTGGCCAACGCCTGAACGCGAGTTCTATACTGGCCTTGGCTTTGGAATCTGCGCCGTTTTGGCTCCTCCGGAGCAGGCGGGCACGCAGGATGAAGAATCGGAATGTCTTAATCGCTATGCAGACTCACATGCAATTGGCCGGGCGTCTCCTCGGGGCGCTGCTCTTCCTCAACTGTGCCTTACTGGCGGCTCCTGCCCCGGACCCCACTTCGACCCGCCTCTGGTACAAGCAACCTGCCAAAAAGTGGACTGAGGCTCTGCCGATTGGGAACGGGCGGTTGGGGGCGATGGTTTTTGGCGGCATCCGCGAGGAGCGCATTCAGTTGAACGAAGACAGCCTCTGGTCGGGGAGTCCGCAGGATGCTGACAATCCGGAGTCGCTCAAGGCACTACCGGAAATCCGACGCCTGCTCTGGGCAGGAAACTATGCCGAGGCGGAAAAGCTGGCCGTCTCAAGCCTGGTTCCCAAGGGAGCCGGTTCTGGGTCCGGCAACGGGGCGAAGGTTCCATTCGGTTGTTATCAAACCTTGGGAGACTTGAAGCTCACCTTCGAGCAACCGGAAGATGCACAGGGCTATCAGCGCGAACTCAATCTGGATACTGCGTCCACCCAGGTGTCTTTTGAGGTGGCCGGGATGCCGGTTGTGCGGGAGTGTTTCGTGAGCCATCCGCACCAGGTCATCGTCTTGTCACTGAAGGCTGGGAAAGGTGGGAGCCTGAGTTTTACTGCCAAGCTCACTCGCTCCGAGTTTGCCACGACCCGTGCGTTAGGCAGCGACCAGTTGCACATGTCGGGCCAGATGCTCAATGGGCGTGGCGGTGGGGGAATGAAGTTCAGCGCCCGCCTGCGGATCCTGGCCAAAGGAGGAGTGGTCCGGGCTGAGCAAGACCAGTTAGTGGTGAAGGCGGCTGACTCCGCGATGCTTCTTATCTCCGCCGCTACGGACTATCGCCTCGAGCCTCCCCTCTATCGCGGGGGCGATCCGGAGAAAACCACCCTGGACCAGCTGATGTCGGCTTCCCGGCTCTCTTTGGACCGGTTGCGAAGCGATCAACGCAAGGACCATCAGGCCCTCTTCCGCCGCGTTCAGCTCGATCTTCCCGAGACCACAGCCTCCTTGCTCCCCACAGACGAGCGTCTCAAAGCGTTGGCCACCGGAGGAGAGGACCCGGCCTTGGCTGCTCTCTATTTCCAGTATGGTCGATACTTGCTGATCTGCAGCTCGCGGCCAGGAGATCTTCCTGCCAACCTGCAGGGCGTTTGGGCGGACGGCATTCAGACTCCGTGGAACTGCGACTACCACCACAACATCAACGACCAGATGAACTACTGGCCCGCCGGGGTGGGGAACCTGATCGAATGCCAGGAACCCTTTCTTCAGTTCATCGACATGCTGCGTGGTCCGGGTAGGAAGACCGCTCGAATTCACTACGGTGCCCGGGGATGGACGGTCCACACGATTTCCAATCCCTGGGGGTACACCTCGCCGGGCGAGCACCCGGGGTGGGGGCTGTTTCCCGCAGCGGGCGCTTGGCTGTGCCAGCATTTCTGGGAGCAGTATCAATTCACCGGGGATAAAGCCTTTCTGCGGCGCGCCATGCCGGTGCTACGTGAGTCGGCTGAGTTCTACCTGGACTGGTTAGTCGAGGACCCCAAGACCGGGATGCTGGTTTCGGGTCCCGCCAATTCGCCGGAAAACACGTTCATCGCTGCTAATGGTCAGCGCGCGCAGTTGAGCATGGGACCAGCCATGGAGCAGCAGATTATCTGGGATTTGTTCACGAACCTGAAGGAAGGGGCTCGCATCTTAGGCGAGGAGGATGAGCTGGTTCAGCGCGTGAGTCGCGCCCGGCAACGCTTGTTGCCACCGCAGGTGGGAAAAGATGGGCGACTGATGGAATGGGCGTCTGAGTTTGGCGAGGCTGAGCCTCACCACCGACACGTTTCGCACCTTTTCGCGCTGCACCCGGGCAGGCAGATCACCCGACATCAACCGGAGCTCCTGGAGGCCGCCCGAAAAGCCATTGTGGGACGCGGCGACGATGGAACTGGATGGTCAATGGCTTGGAAACTCAATTTCTGGTCGCGATTGCACGATGGTGACCATGCCTTGGTCCTGCTCAAGAAACTCCTCGCACCCGTCCAGGTGGAGGGATTCCGATATGACGGGGGCGGAGGAGTCTACGCCAATTTGTTCTGCGCCCATCCGCCTTTCCAGATCGACGGCAACTTTGGAGGTGCCGCTGGGATAGGCGAGATGCTGCTTCAAAGCCACGCGGGTGAAATCGAGTTGCTGCCAGCGCTTCCTTCTGCGTGGGCGAATGGATCTGTGAGCGGTCTTCGTGCGCGGGGTGCTTTCGAGGTGAGCATGGAGTGGAAGGCGGGGCGTCTTACGGGTGCGCGCATCCGCTCTTTGAGTGGCAATCTATGCCGTCTCCGAGTCGGAGCTCCGGTTTCGATCAGGGGAGTGGCATCGGAGCAGGTGACGCGTTTCGAGGATGGTACGCTACTCTTCCCTACGCGTCCTGGTGCCCAATACCGGGTCCATGTCACTCGTGCGGGTGCGGCCGAGCCTGGATTATGACTAAGAAAGTCTTGGCTTTTGGCGAGATTCTCTGGGATCTGCTACCCTCCGGTCCCGTTCTGGGTGGTGCCCCCCTGAACTTTGCCTATCGCATCCACATGCTTGGAGATGAGGCTTGGATCGCCAGCCGTCTCGGCAAGGATCCCCTCGGGCAGAAGGCGGCAGAACAGATTTCCGCTTTTGGCATGGATCTCCGGTTGGTGCAATGGGATGAAGCTCATCCTACCGGCACGGTGCCTATCCAACTCGATGCGAGTGGAAGTCCCGACTTCACCATCGTTCCCAACGTGGCCTATGACTCTATCGAGCCAACGCCATCCCTCCTGGAGATGGCCGCAAAGGTCGATTGTATCTGTTACGGAATCCTGGTGCAGCGGACTGGTGTTTCGCGCCAGACCCTGCGATCGGTCCTCGACGCGGGCGACAGGGCTTTGAAAGTTCTGGATGTGAATCTGCGCAAAGAGTGCTACAGCCGCGAGACTCTCAGCAAATCCATCGCGACTGCTGATGTGCTGAAGTTGAACGATGCGGAAGTTCCCATGGTTCGGCGATTGTTGGGTTACTCCTCCATTTCCATCTATGATTTTGTCCGGTGGGCTCCGGTGCACTGGAGCTTGCAGCATTGCGTGGTGACCCTGGGAAGCCGCGGGGCCATCGCTGCTTCGCGCAACGGACCGGTCCACTATGAGCCTGGTTTTCGGGTGGAAGTAGCCGACACCTGTGGCGCGGGCGATGCATTCACGGCCGGGTTTGTGCACGGGCTTCTGCGCGGGGATTCCCTCGGCGAAAGTTGCCGGATCGGGAGTGCGCTGGGAGCCTTAGTGGCTGGGAAGAAGGGGGGGACAAGTCTTGTTTCCAGGGGAGAGATCCAGAGTTTTCTGGCAGCCAATCCTGAACGTATTGTGGACGAAACGCTATCACGACAATGTACCGCGATTTCTTGAGCTCTGGATCGGGCGTAACCCCCAGCGGCGAGGGTGCGCGAGGGAATTCATCGGAGGGTGCAAGAGCATTCTGCCTGGGTCTGCTGGGATGTCTGTTGATTGGCGGGGCGGCTGTCGGTGCCGAGCGCTCGCGTGAGGCCACTGCATCCCCTGGGTCGGGTCAGGTTGGCAACCTGACGCTGCACCTGCGCTCAAGGCTTCCTGAAGATGCTGGGACGAACGAATACCGGGCTGTCGAGCGAACCGTTCAATGGGCTGGCAAGCAGACTGCAATCGTTGTCTGTGACATGTGGGATCGACACTGGTGCTCTGGAGCTACTGCAAGAGTGGGGGAAATGGCTCCCCACATGGAGAAAGTACTGACTGCTGCGAGGCAGCTCGGAGTGCTGGTCGTTCACGCGCCGAGCGAGACCATGTCTTTCTACGAAGGAACCCCTCAGCGGCAGCGCGCGAAGGACGCACCTCAAGCCCCCAAGCCTGCTCAACTAAAGGCTCTTCCCACGAATTGTCCTCTTCCGATCGATGATTCGGACGGGGGTTGTGACGATCAGCCTCAGTGTAAACAAGGGCAGGCCTGGAAGCGCCAGCATGCCGCCCTCACCATCGGTCCCGACGATGTGATCAGCGATAACGGTGACCAGGTCTACAACGTCTTTCGCGCGCATGGAATCCAGAATGTCATCATCATGGGCGTTCACGCCAATATGTGCGTGCTCGGAAGGTCCTTCGCGATCCGCCGTCTGGTGCAGCTTGGGTTCAATGTGGCGTTGATGCGAGATCTGACCGATACCATGTACAACTCGCGGCAGCGTCCTCGGGTGAACCACTTCACGGGCAATGACCTCGTGGTTGCACACATTGAGCGCAATTACTGTCCTTCACTGACCAGTGCGGATTTCCTGGGGATCGAGCCTTTCCGGTTTCAGGCCGACACCCGGCCGCGAATCGTCTTCATGCTTGCGGAACCGGAATACAACACGGCTTGGTCAGTGCCGGATTTTGCTACCCGCGAGCTTTTGCCGAAAGGATACCACTGTTCGTACGTGTTCGAAGATCCAGCGGATCCAAACTCTTTCCCTGGTCTGCTGAGGGAAGCTAGAATCGATCTTCTCTTTGTGAGCGTGCGCCGGCGGCTTCTTCCGCCCGCCCAGATGCAGGTGGTGCGGCAACATCTCCAAGGTGGGCGGCCTCTGGTTGGGATTCGCACTGCCAGCCACGCCTGGTGCCTCAAGGAGGCGGACTCCAACGCTTTGGCTTGGCCTGATTTCGACGTCGAGGTGCTCGGAGCCAAGTATCTCGGGCACTACGGCAACTCCCGCGATACCGGCCGGCGTACCACCGTTCGGTTTCTTCCCGAAACGAAACAGGACCCCCTTCTAGCAAGGATTCCTTTAGAAGGTTTTGAATCGACCTCCCATCTTTACAAGTATGAGAAGCTACAGTCTGGGGCACGCGTGCTTCTGACCGGGCAGGTGGCCGGGGAGGGCAAAGTGGAACCGGTCGCCTGGACCTATCATGCAGGGAAGAGCAAGGTTTTCTATACCTCCCTGGGGAACCAAGATGACTTCGTGAGTGCTCCCTTTCGGGCCTTGTTGGGGGACAGTATAGCTTGGTGTCTTGCGCCATAGATGCCGATGAAGCGAGGCCTCGACTGGTTCTTGGTGGGGATGGTGCTCGCGGTGTTGCTGGCTTGGGCTTTTCCTGCCCCTGGCGCGCAAGGGGGGTGGCTTCACCCTGAGTTCCTGAATAAGGCCGGGGTCGCTCTGATATTTTTCTTGCATGGGGCTGGGCTTTCGTTTGCGGCTCTGAAAGCGGGGACGCTAAACTGGCGACTGCATCTGGTCGTGCAGTGCTGCACGTTTCTCCTCTTCCCCCTGCTGGGTCTGGCAGGCGTCTACCTTTTCGGGCCCCGTTTGGATCCGAACCTCGCTCTTGGCTTCTTCTATCTTTGCGCCTTGCCATCTACCGTGTCGTCCTCGGTCGCACTCACGGCTGCCGCTCGGGGGAACGTTCCTGCCGCAGTCTTTAACGCCACCCTCTCCAGCCTTCTGGGGATCTTTCTCACCCCGCTCTGGGTCGGGCTGAAATTGAAGACGGGAGGTGATTCCTTTCCTTTGTTGAAGGTGATCCTGGATTTGATCCTGTGGCTGCTCCTGCCCTTGCTTCTCGGGCAACTAAGTCGCCCGTGGACGGCAAAGTGGATCTCGAAACACAAGTCCAGGGTGGGAATCGTCGACCGCGCCATCATTCTCTTGCTGGTCTACACTTCCTTCTGCGACTCCATGAAATGGGGTATCTGGTCAGGGCATGGTTGGAAGACGGTGGGTTTGGGCGTGTTGGTGAGTCTCTGCCTCTTTTGCCTCGTGATGTTTTTGGTTCGGCTGACTTCGAGCCGCTTGGGGTTTCCCATCGAGGACCAGATTACCGCTATGTTCTGTGGCTCCAAGAAGACCCTTGCTTCGGGAGTGCCTATGGCGCGGCTGATCTTCGGCGACCATGCTGGGCTTAGCATGATCCTTTTGCCCATCATGCTCTACCACCCTCTCCAGTTGGTCCTTTGCGGTTGGCTTGCCGGTCGTTGGGCTAGGCGAAAGCCTGAATAGGGTGCATGCTTGAAGTCACACTCGGTCATTGCGGGCTTGGTCCTTCAGTTGGGGTTTGGATAGATGTGCCTGATTTCAGCGCGCAAGTCTCTTTGGAGCTTGCTCGCTGGGACGAAACTCTTGAAACTTGCCACGAACCGGTTTGACTTGCTTATTGATGCCCATGAACACCGTCACGCTCGCCTCCGCAGTTTGTCTCACAACCGCCTTCGCTGCTCTCGCAGCTCGTCCTACTGAGGAGTCATTCATACCCAACTACAGCGCTGCCAGCCTTCAGGGGCTCTGGGGCTCACGCTCGGACCTCAAGGATACTCCCGATGGGAGTATGATGCAGTACGAATTGGGTGTGCTGGCGCAGTACCCAGTTTACCGCTCTGATGAAACCCGCTTCACTGCCGGAGTACGCTTTCGCTGGAATGAGTTCGATTTTGATGGCGTCGCCCCGTTGGGGTTCAGCACGCTTGATTTGTATCGGCTTCAGATTCCCATAAACTATTGGCACGCCTTCGGAGAGCAATGGAAACTCTGGGTGGGTGCTGAGCCTGGTTTCTTTACCGACTTTAAGGAGATATCGGGCGACGACTTTGCGGCCTCGGCGATGGTGGTGGCGGCCTACGAATGGCGGCCGCAATGGAGCCTCTCCTTTGGTGCCTACTATTCCCGGGACCTCGGCGAGGACAAGGTGCTGCCCGTGATCGGCGTGATTTGGCGTCCTAACCCGCACTGGAACCTCAGTGCGACGTTTCCCAGGTTTCGGGTCGCATACGCTCCGGATGAGAAGTGGAACTTCGACGTCACCGTACGGCCTGGGGGCTCTGGCTGGAATATCCAGGCCGCGGACGGTCGTGATCTGAATTTCGAGTACAAAAGCTGGAGGGCCTCTCTCGGCGTCGAACGGCTCCTCACCACCGAAGTCCTCGGGCGGATCTACCTCTTTGGTGAAGTCGGGGTCGGATTTAGTCAAGACCTCAAAGTGACAGACAACGGGGATGAGATTGCCTCTTCCGACCTTGCCGAAACCCTAATGGTTTCCATCGGATTACGACTGCGGTTCTAGGATGTGCAAAGTCAAGAATTGGCATCCTTCGGTCAATTCATGCCATGGCGATCGTTTGCCAAGTGATCAACACTTCACTCCTATGAATGCTATGACTCAGCCCTCGATCTGGCTGCGAGCTATTCTCGCGTTTTGGGGTCTATCCAACTTTGGGTGTTTAGTGGCGGAAGAGCCGAGCCTGCCCATGACCACGGGCAAGTTTACCCCCACTCTTGAGTCCTTGAAGCAGTTCCAATGCCCTGTGTGGTTTCGCGATGCCAAGTTTGGCATCTGGGCGCACTGGGGACCTCAGGCGGTTCCAATGGCTGGCGACTGGTATGCGAAGCACACCTATGTGCAGGGGCACCCTCAGTATCAAAACCACCTGGAGAATTACGGACATCCCTCCACGTCCGGTTACAAAGATATCATTCCGCTTTGGAAAGCCGAGAGGTTCGATCCCGACCGTCTCATGTCGCTCTACAAGCGCGCTGGAGCCCGCTATTTTGTAAGTATGGGGGTGCACCATGACAACTTCGATCTCTGGAACTCCACCTACCAGAGATGGAACGCTGTGCAAATGGGGCCGCACCGGGACATTGTCGGTGCTTGGAAGAACGCCGCCAAGAGGCAAGGGCTGCGTTTTGGGGTTTCAGAGCACCTGGGTGCTAGTTTCACCTGGTTCCAGGATAGCCACAAGACGGACAAGACGGGGCCCTTGGCTGGGCTGCCCTATGACGGAGCCAACCCCCAATACCAGGATCTCTATCATTGGCCTGCTGAAGCTGGCGATACCGGTTGGTACTCCAAGGATCCGCGCTGGCATGCCCTATGGTACAAGCGCATCAAGGATTTGGTCGACCAGTATCACCCCGACCTGCTTTACACCGACGGCGGGCTGCCCTTTGGTCAGTACGGCCAATCGCTGGTAGCCCACCTCTACAATACGAGCGCCAAGAAACCTACCGGACCCGCAGAAGCCGTCTATACCTGCAAACAAAAGTCCGAAGGACGCTGGGTAGAAGACCTCGAGCGTGGGGTGATGCCCGGCATCAATCCAGACCCTTGGCAGACCGACACCTCCATCGGGGACTGGTATTACAATAAGAATTGGAAGTTTCGGCCGGTAAGTTGGACGATTCACATGCTCGTCGATATCGTAAGCAAGAACGGGAATCTTTTGCTGAACGTGGTTCAGCGCCCCGATGGGTCTTTGGACCCGGAAGTGGAGCAGTCTTTGGAACAACTGGCTGCCTGGATCAAAATTCACGGCGAGGGCATCTACGGCACTCGGCCATGGCTGACATACGGGGAAGGGCCGGTACGAACTAAAGGAGGGCACTTCAAAGAGGATTTCACTTACACCGCGCGTGACATTCGGTTTACCAGCAAAGCAGGGAAACTCTATGCTTTTGCGCTTGGCTGGCCGGACGAGGGCCAACTCCTCATTCGATCCCTCCCACAGGTGCCCGGAACCTCCAGTAACCGCATTAGCCACGTGGAGTTGGTGGGCGCGAGCGGAAAACTGAAGTGGACACAGACTTCCGAAGGCTTGTCAGTCTCGCTTCCACAAAAACGCACATCGGACGTTGCCATCGCCCTGCGAATTAGCGGGAAGGACTTAGTGCCTGTGCAGGCTCCGATACCGCCCGTGGTCATCAAACCAGGCGACGACGGCTGCGTGAAGCTCGAAGCTGACACGGCGGAACTTCACGGTACATTGGGCACGGAGACCCGGGATGGCCAGACCAACATCGGTTTCTGGGAAAATGCGAGTGATTACGCCACCTGGGATCGAGTCTCGGTTCAGGCAGGAGCGTACCGGGTCTCGGCGGAGGCTGGCACGGTGTCGTCAGGTGCCGAGTTTTTGGTCGAGATCGCCGGGCGCTCCGTGGTTGTGAGAGTACCCAACACGGGAGCGTGGGAGAAGTTCGCCCAGATCAATGCAGGGGACATCCAGGTGGCCCAAAGTGGCACGGTGGTGGCCACGGTGCGCGCCGTGAGCGCAGCAACCTGGAAGCCCATCAATCTCCGAAGAGTCACTCTGAAACCCGCGGCGCCTTGACCGCGATTCGGCAGAAGAGTCCTTGAGAGTCTTCGCTACTTAGCAGGTCCGTTACACCCTCGCCAGACGCTTCTCAAGAGGAAGGTGTTTCGCAAAGGCTTTTTCTTCTCAGGTCCGAGTTTGGATGCTATAGGAGAGGAGTGATCAAACTGGCAGCAACTTCCTTCCTTCCGTTCCCCCATGAAATCTAATTACCCCCCCCTGAGTACCGGCATGCCGGGGCTAGACAACGTACTGCAGGGCTTGCGGCCTGGCGACAACGTGGTTTGGGAGGTGGACACTATCCAGGATTACTTACCCATGCTGGCGCCTATTTGCCGGGAGGCACATCGGCTGGAACGGAAGCTGGTGTACTTCCGTTTTGCCCGGCACGCCCCGCTTCTGGATGCTTCCTCTGGAGCCGTGACGCATGTCTTGGATCCTGAGGCGGGTTTCGAGCGCTTTCTGACCGGCATTCTCGACGTGATCGAGCAGGCAGGGGTGGGGGCCTACTATGTTTTTGACTGCCTTTCGGATCTGGCGGGGGACTGGTTTAGCGACCGCATGCTGGGCAACTTCTTCATGATCACTTGTCCCTACCTGTACGAATTGGACACCATTGCCTACTTCGCGCTGGAGAAGAACCTGCACTCCTTCCACGCCACGCAATCGATCTTCAACACGGCTCAGGTCATCATTGAGGTCTTCCGCAAGGATAACCATTTATTCCTGCTTCCACTGAAGGTTTGGCAGCGGCATTCGCCAACCATGTACAGCCTGCACAGTTGGGAAGGGGAGGACTTCAAGCCGGTCACCAGCAGCGCCACCATCACGGACATTATGGCGGCGTTGCCGAAGCCCTGGCTGGAATTCACCATCCACCGGCCCGGTATCTGGGTTCGGACCTTCCAGCAGGCCCAGCAAACGCTGAACGAACTCCGGAGTGGCGTCAAACCCAGCAGTGATCCCCAGGAGCTCTTCCAGCGGCTGATGAAGATGGTGGTGTCTCGCGATGCCCGGTTTCAGGCTTTGGCAGAGAAGTACTTTGGGCTAGAGGACTTGGTAATGATCATGCAAAGGATGATCGGAACCGGGATGATTGGTGGCAAATCGCTGGGAATGTTGCTCGCCCAAAGCATCCTGCGGCGCACGGAGGCGAAATGGTCCTGCCTCTTGGAGAGCAACGACTCCTTCTTTGTGGGCTCAGACGTCTTTTACACTTATCTCGTTCAGAACGGCTGCTGGTGGTTGCGCCGGCGCCACAAGGATTTTGAGGTCTGCCTCCAAAGGGCAGAGGAAGCGCGCCACAAAATCCTGCAAGGCGTGTTTCCGGACTACATCCAGCACCAGTTCACTGAGATGCTTGAATACTTCGGACAATCTCCTCTTATTGTGCGCTCCAGCAGTCTTTTGGAGGATAACTACGGCAACGCGTTTTCAGGCAAATACGAGAGTGTTTTTTTGGCGAATCAGGGTTCGCCGCAGGAACGGGTTCAGGCCTTTATGAAGGCGGTCCAGACGGTCTACGCAAGCGCCATGAGCGAGGAAGGCCTCAGCTATCGGCTGCAGCACGGCCTTCTCGATCACGACGAACAGATGGCCTTGCTGGTGCAGCGAGTCTCGGGGGAACTTCACGGGAACCTCTTCTTTCCGCAGGCGGCTGGCGTCGGGTTTTCCTTCAATCCCTTCGTTTGGAACGAGGGAATCGATCCCCAGGCCGGGGTGTTGCGACTGGTCTTTGGCTTGGGAACGCGGGCTGTGGATCGTTCCGACGATGACTACACCCGCCTGGTGGCACTGAACGCGCCACTGAAACGTCCGGAGGCAAAGGCGGACGACCTGAGCGAGTATTCACAGCGACGGGTGGATGTCCTGGATCTGGAAGCGAACCGGTTGGCCAGCCGGGATTTTCAGGAGGTGGCGCGGGTGTTTCCGGATCGCCGGATTGACCTCTTTGCCAGCCAGGATGAGGGTACGCCGGAAGGAGAGCAAAGCCCCGCGTCTTTTCATCGCGTGCTGACTTTTGAACGGCTCTTGTCCGAGACCCATTTCATTCCCGCCATGCGTGACCTTTGTCACACGCTGCAAGCGGCCTACGGGTGCCCGGTGGATATCGAGTTCACCGCCCATTTCAGCCTGGAAAAGTGGTTTCGCATCAACCTGCTGCAGTGCCGGCCGTTCCAGGTCAAGATTGGGGGGGAGGGCAGCAACGTGCGGATGCCGGAACATATCGAGCCCGCCGATCTCATTCTGCAGTCGCGCGGGCCGGTGATCGGGCACAGCCTGGCGACGTCGATCGATCGCTTGATCTATGTTATTCCCTCTGTTTACAGCCAGATGAACACAAGTCGGCGCTATTCCGTCGCGCGCGCGATTGGGAGATTGAACCGGTTGGAAACCTCCAAGCGCTGCACGACCATGTTGTTGGGGCCGGGCCGCTGGGGGACTTCCATGCCTTCCCTGGGCGTGCCGGTGTCCTTTGCTGAGATCAGCCGGGCTTCCGTGATCTGCGAACTGGCTTTGATGCATGAGGGTCTCATTCCTGACGTGTCTCTCGGCACCCACTTCTTCAACGACCTGGTGGAGATGGACATGCTCTATTTGGCTGTTTCCCCAGGGCGTCAAGGCCACGCTTTTCAGGAACAGTGGATTCGCCAGCGGCCGAATCAGTTGAGTGCTCTCCTTCCTTCGGCGACCGATCTGTTGGATGTGCTTTGGGTCCTCGATTCCGAATCGGGGGGCACGACTGCCGAAGCGGGGTCCATCCAGCTCAATGTCGATTCTCTGGCGCAGCAAGGGGTCTGCTACTGGGCCTCGCGTGGGGCTTCTTAGGCTCCGCCTTATCTGGACTTTCGAGCGAGCCTCGAATAGCGTTCTCCCGTATGAAGCCCTACATCTCTGCGGCCTTTCTGCTCTGTGGAATCCTCTTCAGCGGGAATGGTGGCGACATCTTTGATTGCCAGGCGGGCGTCGGCCCCGAGCCCTCGATGAAGGAGTTGGAGCGAAGGTTTCACGACTTGCCCATGGACGCACGTGAGCTGTGCGGGCCGCTTTTCTGGCTGCACGGCGACGACAGCAAGGAAAGGCTGGAACACTTCGTGGAGAAAGTGGCGGAGGGAGGGAACGGTTCCCTCACCACGGAGTCCCGGCCGCACAACGATTGGCTGGGGGAAGGCTGGTACCGGGACGTCGATATCTGCCTCCAAGCTGCCAAAAAGCAGGGGCTGAAACTCTGGATCTTCGATGAGAAGTGGTGGCCCAGCCAGAGCGTGGGCGGGAAGGTCCCGGCACGCTACGGCGCGAAGCAGCTCGAAACATCCTCCGTCGACGTGGAAGGTCCTAAGGCTTATCGGGCCGAGGGTTTCTCTGGTCAGCAGTACATTGGCACGGTGGCTGGACGCATGGATGCCGGGGGACGCATCGAGGGCCAGACCTTGACCGATTTGGCCCCCCAGATTCAGGCAGGAGTAGTTTCCTGGCCTGTACCCGCTGGACGCTGGAAGATCATGAAATTCACGCACGGCCTTGCCCCCGCGCTTGGCCAAGGTGGTGGCAAAGAACTCAGCGTCGATGGCATGAGCCAAGATTGTGTCGATTGGTACCTACAGACCGTCTACCAGCCGCACTACGACCGCTTCAAAGCTGATTTCGGAAAGACCATCCTTGGTTTCTTTTATGACGAACCGGAGACGCGAGGTGACTGGGGCACCGAACTGAACCGGGTGCTGGCGGAACGCGGAGTGGATTGGAAGAAGGCGTACGTTGGCTACAAGTATCAACTCGCAGGCGGGGAACAGGAGGCCGCCCGCTACCAGTACCTGGAGGCGCGAGTGGAGACTTGGGGCCGGACGATGTACGGCAGCATCACCCGCTGGTGCGAAGCTCGCGGCGTGAAGTCCATCGGCCATTTCATGGAGCAGAGCAAAATGTATATGCTGCCCGATTTCTGCGGTGGGGACCTAATGCGCCTGCAGAAATACAGCAGTATGGGTGGAATCGATGCGGTCTTCTCCCAGTTCAAGCCCGGCCAGCGCGAAGCCTACGACACCCCGTGCTGGCAGACTCCCAAGCTTGGAAGCTCGGTCACGCACGCTTACGGGAAGCCCGAGGACATTACGATGGTGGAGATCTTCGGTGCCCGAGGACAAGACCTGCCCTATCCGGAAATGAAGTGGTGGACGGACCATATGCAGGTTTCAGGCGTCAATTTCCTCATCCCCCATTCCTTCAATCCACGCGCGCCGCATGACACCGATTGTCCACCCTATTTCTACATGGAGCAGTACGAACCACGCTGGCCGCTCTACCGGGTGTTTGCAGACTACACCACCCGTCTGAGTGTGATGCTCACGGGCGGACGGCATGTCGCCCCGGTGGCGCTGCTTTTTCCTGGGAACACCGCTCAGGTGGGTAAGACCGTGACTCCGGAGCAGATGAGCGAAAGCCTCCAGGACGCTTTGTACGACTGCGACTGGCTTCCGTTTGAAGTGTTTGAGAAGGATGTGACTGTGCACGGGAAAGCGCTTCAGTTGCGCGCCGAATCCTACCGGGTGCTTGTGATTCCTCCCACAACGGCGATCCCGTACGATACCTTGCAGAAGGCGAAACAGTACTTTGACCAGGGTGGGGTAGTGGTGGGTTATGGTTTCTTGCCTTCCAAGTCGAGCACGCTAGGTCGTACCGGACCGGAGATTGTTCAACTGGTAGAAGCGATCTGGGGACAACCTTCCCCAGGTCTCAAGCCGTGCCGCAGCAACGCAGCTCAAGGCAGATCCTATTTTCTTCCGGAGAAACCCACTCCCGAGCAGCTCCAGCAAGTTCTGGCTGGCGATGCCGGAATTCATCCCACCCTGGAGGTGCTGGAAGGCAAAACCGACCACTGGCTGCACGTCTTGCATCGCGTCAAATCCGGCCGGGACGTGTTCTTGATCGCCAATCAGAATCACCTCGGCGAAGCGCGAACCTTCCGTTTTCGGGCCTTAGCCAAAGGCTACCCCGAGGTCTGGGATGCAATGCGGAATGAGATCCGCTCGATTCCTTTCCGCCGGGCTGGCAACGCGGTCGAATTCTCGCTCAGATTCGAGCCGAACGAAAGCGTGCTTGTGACGTTCCAACCAAGCCGACGCAAGTTGCCCGGGCGTGAGACCGAGGTCATGGCCGCAGCCCGTAGAACCTACTCGGTAGACAGACTTCCGTTCCCGGTCGACGCAGCCGCTCGTCCTCTTCCCAAGGGCCCAACCTCCGTCCTGGAAGGGGCACGATGGGTATGGTTCCCCGAGGCGACGGCAGCCCAGGCCGCCACCCCAGGAACCCGTTGGTTCAGGAAGACCGTGGACCTTCCCTCGGATCGGACAGTCACGAAAGCCAGTTTCACCGGGACCGCGGACAACTCGTTTACGCTGTTTCTCAATGGCAAGTCAGCAGGGCAGGGGGACTCCAGTGCCGAAGGTTGGCGGAACCCTACGACTTTGGATGTGCTTTCCCTCCTCAGGAAGGGCAGCAACCTGCTCGCGATCGAGGCCGTCAACGGCTCCGACAAGTCGAATCCGGCGGGGGTGATCGGTTGCCTGGTTGTCGAATTCGGTGAGGGAACTCCGCTCCTGGTGCGGCTGGACGGCTCCTGGAAAGCGTCTGCCGACAAGGTGGAGGGATGGAACACGACGGGCTTCGACGATCACGCCTGGCAAGCAACGAGGGAAGTGGCCAAGTTCGGCGACGGTCCCTGGGGCAAATTGAGCGGTTCTGGCATGACCGTGGGCCCGGTTCCCGCCGACCCTTTCCTGGGGAGGGTCAAGGTGGCAGCTAAAGATGTCGGACGGAGACTCTCTCTGGAATTGGGAGAGCTGGCGCCCGAGGAGGCGGCTCGGGTTACGGTGAATGGGCACTACGCCGGTGGTTTCATCGGTAAGCCTCTGCGGTTGGATGTTTCCCGATGGATCAAGGGCGGAGAGAACTCCATCCAGATTGAGCCGTTTGCGCCCAATCAGGTGAGACTTGTGGTCTATTAGCTCGAGCGTTTGGCATTCTGTTGACCACCCTGGGAACTGGCCCTAGATTTCAAGGTATGGACTCCGGCCCGAAAAGCCAAAACCAATGGCCCGTGTTGAAAGTGGTTGGCCGTCGATCCTCGAGCTCTTCGCCCTTGCGACGTCTGGAGGAGGTGAGTAGTTTCGTGTATAAACATGCCCATGACCCCCTCCCCACCGGAGAACTATTTCCAGTTCGAAAGACTGTTGGTCGACCTCGCACGCGCCGGAGTTGACTTTGCGGTCGTGGGGGGAGTAGCCGTCTCGCTGAACGGGTTTGTTCGTGCCACGGACGACGTGGATATCCTCGTCGACGAATCACCCCCCAATATCCTCAGGCTTCTGGACTGCCTCTGCCGCTGGGGAGAAGGCTGGGCGCGTGAGCTCAAGCCAGAGGACTTTCAAGCCCAGGAAGGGTCCATCCGTGTGGTAGAGGATTTTGATCTGGATATCTTCACCCGGATGCGTGGCAGGTCATTGCAGGACTTTCGACCCGGATTGCAGTATCTCCGGGTCGAAGAAGTGAGGATTCCCTACCTTGCGGCTCAAGACTTGATTCTTCTGAAGGAAGGTTCGTGGCGCGAGAAGGACCAGATCGATGTGGTTACCCTGAAACGCGCCCTTTGAGGGTTTTTCGGTTCATGCCTCAAACTTTCACAATGAGCGGGATAGCGAAATCAGCTCCATGGATGGGACGCCGAATTAGGTCCAAGGTGACAAACCTGGACACTTCAACCGTGACCCAGGATAACAGGTTCTTCTATGACGGCTGGAACCTGCTGACGGAACTCGACGCAAGCAATGCGAGGGTGCGGACCTTTCTTTGGGGTAGCGATCTGTCGGGGTCCATGCAGGGAGCCGGGGGGGTGGGAGGATTGTTGAAAGTGACCACCCAAACGCCCTCGGCCAGCGCATTCGTGGCCTATGACGGGAACGGAAACGTGGCCGCCTTGGTGGATTGTGCCAACGGCACACAGTTGATGCGCGCTCAGTACGAATACGGCCCCTTCGGGGAACTCGTGCGCTCCAGCGGGTCGATGGCGAGGGTAAATCCGTTCCGGTTCTCCACGAAATACCAGGATGACGAGAGCGATCTGCTCTACTACGGGTACCGTTATTATAATCCCAGCACCGGAAGGTGGTTAAGCCGGGATCCGATTGAGGAGAAGGGGGGAGTCAACCTCTATTCTTTTGTTAACAATAGACCGGTGGGGACGGTCGATGCACTTGGGCTTGAAGGCAGGTCGACCATGCCGAAGATCAACGGAAGGCCATATGGGGGCTGTTTCTGTGGGCCTGAGGTTACGGCACCTCTTCAGAGAACAATGGACCGGGTGGCGCAAGAGTTCTATTTGTGGACTGAGCGACAGAAATGGTCTGCATGTGAAGCCCTTTATACGATCTCTGACGAGACCGGCGTCTCGGGCGGGCAGGCCTGGAATATGGAGTGGGTATATGCCCACGGTAGGCGGGATGAAATCGCATCCTTCCGCGGGAGGTGCTATTTTCTCTCCGCCTTGAACTACGCCCTTTGGGGGAGAGCGAATAGACTGTGCGACAAGGCCTCCTGGGAGCACGGGTGGAAAACGCACTATCCAAAGCAGCAAGCAATCAACTGGGCGTTCGCGTTTAAAGTCCTCGTGAACCATGACCCGTCCGATCGTATGGTTCAGGCGCTCGCGTTTACAGAATGGGGGTACGATGGCGGCATGACCCACAAGGGTATCAAGGACACCACATGGGATCTTAGGGAGTATCCAGAGAGGAGCTTTTCCTGGAAATGGGCACCGAACAGAAACGCGTTTGCATATTAGGAACTCCATGCGTCGGATAACCCTGTTTGTCACTGTTGGGGTCCTTGCCGCCGCCCTGTGCCTCTTCTGGTATTGTGCTTCGATGAGCCGCCTGAGATCTGAGTTCAGTGCTGCTGGTTTCCGCAAGCAGAAGCCGTTCGGGCTAATCGTCAGAGTGCAGTTTGCTGCCGCAGGAGCGGGAGCGTTGTGCTTGGCGGTTGGGACCATGACCGGGGCGATTATTTCCGAAGGCCGAAGAGGTTCCAGGGGATTGGTATTCGGCGGTCTCGGTTTTCTGCTCGTTCTTCCGGTCGTCTGGTGGGGATTCCCTAGGAAGGAGCGATTACTCGAGTCGTACTGCTCGAGCTTCGCCAAGCAGATTGCCAGCGAAGTGCAGCCCCAGGTCATCGCCTCTCGACTACGTCAGCTCCAGAGCAAAGCGGGCACGGACAATGTGTCCGAGATAGGCCCCCCCCTCTTTCCGGAATGGGGAGGCACGTCCGACAAGGTATCAGTTATGGAGTATAGCGCCTTGAGCGGCTCGATGGTGGTTGCGGTGATCCTGGAGCAATGTGAGGTTGGCGTCTGTTTGGGTGGCGAACCTTTGCGTAGGCCTGTGGGTTTTGATTATAATTGGCACTGGACTAATGACCTGTGGGTCTTCACAAGGCCTCACTGAGGTGTGAGTATCCAATAATGATCGGGCTGATTGTTGTCTGCCGTATGGGTTGGCAGCGGCTAGTGCCATTTGGAGCAACGTTTCAGTGTAATTAAGAGGATCGGTCCGAAGACCCACAGTAGTCCCATGCTACATGAGACATACGCTTGGAGTCAGGACTCGGCTGCGTGCCCAAGGTGAGTGCCTCGACCGTTTTCTAAGTCGTTGCCCTTTTCCCCGGAAACCAATAAGAAGGGCCCCTATGAAACTGGAGCCAGCTTATCCGGAGAAGCCTCGAGGACGGCGTCGTTCCGGGAAGGCTTTCCGAAATCGCCGCCGTTCGGGTATTTCCTCTCATCTACCTGCGCTCCAGAAGCCACCTGGAAAAGGGCGGACTTGCGACGAAGGCCCCTTCGGGGAGGTCGTACGTTCCAGTGGCCCCATGGCGAAGGCTAATCCCTTCCGGTTCTCCACCAAGTATCAGGATGACGAGAGCGACCTGCTCTACTACGGGTATCGTTACTATAATCCCAGCACGGGGAGGTGGATCAGCCGGGATCCGATTGAGGAACAAGGGTTTGACTCCCTGCAAATGGTTGACGCCTTTGGCGGCACTAGCATTCCGAACCTCTACAATTTCGTCGCCAACGATCCACTTTCGAGCATAGACCTGTTTGGCCTCAGGATTGGTGACAAGACAGGGGAACATGCCATTCCACCGTACAATCCTCCCCAAGTCGGTAAGAAATGTTGTTGCGAGCACCCTGGAACTGCACACCTTAAGGGCATTAGGACCGATGGGTTTCCAACGGATGATGGGAGTGTGATTATCTTCACGAAATGGACCCTGCATCTTAGGGTGCAGATCAACACAGATAGTGATTGTTACACGGACGTCAGGGTCGATTGGGTGAGGTGTTACGGTACTGGCGGAATGGGTTATATGGGTAGCGGCACTCAGGCTAATATCCCAGTTTCTACTTGGAATCACATAGGCATTCACCCTTGGTGGATAACCGAAGCAAGGATAAACTATCTGACCTGTGAAAAGGGCCTATGGACAAAGAAACTGTCAAAAGCCGGAATGACGTACATGTGGAACGGTTCGGACTGGGAGTTCTATACTGAGGGCGTCCAAGTACCCGTTAACTGATCTAGGCACTCAGGCGGATTGGATCCAAAACTGATGATGAAGTCTCCCTAATATGGAACTCCAACACACCTTCCCGCGAGTCTTGTTTAAACTCGTTCCGATTTTGCTGCTATGTCTTTGTTTCATTGGATTCTGGTATCTTTGGAAGAAGGTTTGTGCCAAGCCGCAAAACCGAAGGGATGTTTCAGTTCTCGTTGTGATACCATTCTTGAGCCCTCTGATGTTGGGGGTAACGTATTCGCATTTCCCTCTACAGGGCGAGGATTGGAACATTTGGTACATAGCAATACCGTTCGTAGTTTCTGTCGCCATGTTCTCTTACTCCGTCCACTCAATGACCAATGGACGTTATCGCTTGTTGAGTACCTTAGCGCTGCTCACCAGCGGCCCAGTCGCGTTCGTCGAAGGCATCGGTGCTTCTGTACTGATATTGTGCGGTGGCACATACTGAGGGAAAGGTGATACCAACTAGCTCGCAGTTGAACTGCAAGTCTCGATTTGCATGCATGCTTTGGAACAACATCTTGTAGAGGCGTGGGCTGGTTTCCCCCGAGAGGGAGACTGTCCGGTGGGTCGATCTGCTAGTCACGGCAGTACCAATGCTCACGGGCCGGGCTACTTCTGGCTTAGAGACAGGGTCCAGGCGGCATACCAAATGCAGAATACCGCCGTCTCTTTCTGACTGACTCTTCCTGAGAAGTCCTAGAGACTCACCCAATGAGACCGGAGTGCGCATACAGGGAAAGCCATGGAAGGGCGCGTTGTTCCGGGCAAGCTTTCCGAAAAGGCCAGTGTTCCAACTCCGTCTCTCATCTTCCTGCGCTGCAGAAACCACCTGGGAAATTGCGGACTTGCGACGAAGGCCCCTTCGGGGAGGTCGTCCGCTCCAGCGGCACCATGGCGAAGGCAAATCCCTTCCGGTTTTCCACCAAGTACCAGGATGACGAGAGCGATCTGCTCTACTACGGGTATCGTTATTATAACCCCAGCACCGGAAGGTGGATCAGTCGGGATCCGATAGAGGAGCGGGGAGCAGTGAATATCTACTCATTCGTAGACGGAGACCCGATTTCGGCTGTCGACGTTGATGGGCGAGAACGAGGGAGAATCTGCCCGATCTGTCACCAGTATTATGTTGGTGCTTGCCCACGCGATGGATATCCCATCCGCCAGACGCCAACTGGTGGCGGTAGGTTTGAGTTCTGCCGAAGGCAGTACGATAATCCTGTCGGATTCTGGATGAAGTGCCAGGATCAGATATGTGGCATGCACTCGTACACGCGCTACACGGACCCTTCTGGGAACGTGAGCGGATGGGGGTTTGATGAGGGTGGCACCCGTCTTGAGACTGCCAATCTGCTCGCCGCCAAATCAACGACATGTGCCGAATGTCGATTGAGCTCCAACCCGCTGAAGTACGGTAGCGGTCAGAACACGCTTGGGGTTCTCGCCACTGCAGACCAGATTTGGGATTGCCTGACCAAGCGACCTGCAGACAAGCGGTATGATCCGCTTACATACAACTGCTGGTTTTACTCGATGGGGGCACAAAAGGACTGTGGGCTCGACTGTACGATTCCAAAATGTCGAAAATAGTGAAGAACGTTGCGATATGCCTGCTCGCGGCCCTGACAGCCGTGCTGCTTGGAAACACAGTGGCTCGGGAGGCCCGGATCAATCACATCAAAGGTCATGTGGAGACCATGCTTTATCTAAAGGACTGCGCCGACACTTCCTCCGACCCTGCTGCGATAGCTGCGAACATGGACTATATTCTGACCTTTTCACCCAATCGTGACGGCAAATCGCACGATGCAGATTTTGCCTTGTTGATAGACGCATTTACCGAGAGGACACTTGGCGCAATGATGGATCGGATGAGGCACATCACTGGCAGGGATCTAGGGCAAGACCCCCGGGTCTGGATCAAGGCATACGCTGCTGATCAGAAAACGGTGAAATAGCCCTTCTATGTGCGTGCAGGCTCATTGGTCTGGCTTCTCACGTATTTCGTTTGTTCATCTCCTGGAGGTCGGCTAGAATTCCCCTGATGGGACTGAAGCGGACATATCCGGAGAGACGCCGAACCCGTCGTCGCTCTGGGAAGGCTTTCCGAAATCGCCGGCGTTCGGGCTTTGCCTCTCATCTACCTCCGCTCCAGAAGCCGCCGGGGAGATCGCGGACTTGCGACGAAGGCCCCTTCGGGGAGGTCGTCCGCTCCACGGGCACCATGGCCAAGGCCAATCCCTTCCGCTTCTCCACCAAGTACCAGGATGACGAGAGCGATCTGTTCTACTACGGGTATCGTTATTATAATCCGAGCACGGGGAGGTGGATCACTCGGGATCCAATAGAAGAATCTGGAGGTTTGAATCTTTATGCGTTCGTAGCCAATCGGCCGGTCTCTCGAGTTGACCGTCTCGGGCTCGATGGGGCAGAGTGTGGGAAGTGCGGAGTCAAAAGCGTAAACCTCCATTTTGTTGGGGTGGGATTCACCGATAACGGATACTGGCTTCACCTCGTTGGGAAAGCAGCATTCAAGACGAGCGCGGACAACAAGCGCTATAACAGCACCTGCTGCGCTGTCGTGCAATTCGCACGCGCCCGTATAACGATAAACGACAGGCATGTTCCTACCGCAAGCACTGGGATGCCTTTGGACAGTAATTGGCACGTCGACAATGCCCCATGGAGAACCGACCGCCCCAGGGAGGCCGACACCGTCGAGATCGAATCGTCCGAGGTTCTTGAAACCGGCGAGTTCACTTGGATACGGAGCTATGACAGGCCCGGCATAGGTGGTTTCCATGAAGGTGACATGTTCGATGACGAAAGCTCATTCCAGTGGAGGATATATGATCGATGCAACAACTGGAAACTTGTGAAGACATCCAACACCGTGTCCTACCATGTTTGGGGCCCATGGCCGGAAGTCCAGTACCGGTATTCGCGTTAGGTTTGCGCTTCTGGTGGAGATTTGGTGTATGCAGGCGATTCTCTCGATCCTTATCGTGTGTGTGCTCGTCAATGTGAACGAGCTGTATGCCGCAACGTGTGACTTGACGGAAAGGGCGGACGATGAGCTTGCCGTCCTTGCTCGCAAATCCGAGCGAGCACACCAGATCGAGATCCTCAGTATCCTTGGCGAAAGGTATCGTCGACCTGGGGAATTCGTCATACACAGCAAAGCGCCATTTCAGGAGGCGCAGCCTACCAGCATGGGGGTGAGTTCTCTGATCATCACGAACGTATTTGAGATCGCGAAGTCTGACCAAAATACGGCGGTCAGGGTAGCCGCTCTTGATGTACTGAAAGTGCTGCTGAATAGGACGAATATCCTGGTATTGTTTGAGGGCTTCCTTGGCGATCCTGAACTATCCATCAGGTTGCGATCCTGCGGTGCCATGATTAGATATGCCAAGGATCGAGGGATGCCAGTCTCGGAGAAGGTATGTGACTCTTTAGCTCACAGTCTCGATCCTAGCAGCGATTCGGCCAGCTTGTGCGTTGCGCTTCAATGCGTTCGGGAACTCGGCCACGGAGCTTCCACCTTTGAACCATCCGTGGTGCGGTTAACAAAGCACCGAGCCAAGGAAGTGCGAAACGGCGCAAAAGCCGCCTTGCGGGCTATACAAGCAAAGTCCCCTTAGCGCCTCTTTTGACCATCCGAAGGGAGAGGATGTGGTGAACTCCTTCGTGGTCGTGCGAACGCTGAAAGTCTGAGGTCAACATTACGAACTCCATTGGTATCGTAAGCTTGGCACATTTGGCCACAGGACTGAGTCTCTGATTCATTGCCAGCGTTCGAGACCGTGATTAGAGCTTGGCTTCGCCATGAAGCCCGCGATCACCCGGCGTTGCCGCCATTGCGCCAAGGCCTTTCACCCCGACTATCGCAACGCCCATCGCCAGCGTTTCTGCGGCCAGTCCGACTGCCCGCGAGCCAGCAAGCGCTCCAGCCAGCGGCGCTGGCTGTGCAAGCCCGCCAACCGGGGCTACTTCCGAGGCCCCGAGAACGTGGAGCGAGTGCGCCGGTGGCGCCGCTCCCGTGCTGGGTATTGGCGAAATTGTCGGCGGTCCCATCAACAAGGCGAACCGGAGCGCATCAGTGGCCTGCCCCAAACAGGGATTGCGGATGCCTTTCCCGAGGGGGACCAGCCCGATGCGTTACAAGATTTCTGCCGCAGCAAATGCGCTGTCCTGTCGGCCCTGCTCTGGCGTCTGAGTCGAGTCGGATCCAAAGGGTCCGACGGCTTCCTGGTATGTCTGATTCAAAGTTTGACTTTGAATCAGACGGGGGGTTGTATAGGTCCGTGTGATGATAGCCCGCGATGTCGAACCCAGGTTGAAGGCGCTTGCAAAGCAATTCCCAGCCATTGTTTTGACAGGCCCGCGTCAAAGTGGCAAATCCACCTTGTGCCAGAAGGTGTTTGCCAACCTCCCCTACGCCACGCTGGAATCGCCCGACGTGCGGCTGTTCGCGCTGGAAGATCCGCGCGGGTTTCTCAAACAGTTCTCAAAAGGGGCGATATTGGATGAAATTCAAAACGCCGCGCACCTTACCTCGTATCTACAGGAGATCATCGATAAAGATCCATCGCCCGGGCGGTGGATCCTAACTGGCTCGCAGAATTTTGCGGTCATGAAGTCCACCACCCAGTCGCTGGCGGGGCGGTCGGCGCTGCTGCACCTGCTGCCATTGTCACGGCAGGAGGTGGTCGGCTTTGAAGAGCATCCCCAAACTCTGAATGACACGCTCCTGACCGGCGGCTATCCGCGCATCTTGGATCAGCGGTTAAGGCCATCGGACTGGCTGGCGGCGTATGTGGCGACCTATTTGGAGCGGGATGTCCGCTCCCTTTCCAACATGGGTGACCTGGTGACCTTCCAGCGGTTCGTGCAGTTGAGTGCCGGGCGGGTGGCACAACTGCTGAATTTTTCATCGCTTGCGGGCGACTGCGGGGTATCCCAGCCCACGGCCAAAGCTTGGGCGTCGGTGTTGGAGGCAAGTTTTATCGCCTTCAGGCTGCCGAGCTACCACGGGAACATTTCCAAGCGGCTGATCAAGATGCCGAAACAACATTTCTATGACACCGGGCTGGTGTGCTGGCTGCTAGGCATCCGCGAGGCGGCTCAATTGGACGTGCATCCGATGCGGGGGGCGATCTTTGAATCCTGGGTGGTTTCGGAAATCATCAAGCAGCGTTTCAACCGGGGCGAGTCTAACGGCGTCTATTTCTTCCGCGACAAGGCTGGTCTGGAAAGCGACATCTTGGTGCAGGGGCGCAAGGCCTGGAAGTTGGTGGAGGTGAAGGCCGGCCAAACGATTTCCTCCGATTGGGCTGCCAATGGAAACAAGATCAGCGCGATGTTTGCCAAAGTGAAAGAGGCTGCTGCGTCCGTGGTGGTTTATGGCGGCGCGGACAAACAGGAACGCAATGGCGTCACCTACCTTCCCTGGAGCGCCATTCAGGATTATGCGTGGGACGAATAACGCTTCGATTCCGTCCCAAGGGTCGACTCTCACAACCTTCGCCGTCAACGCTTCTGCGGCCTAGCCGAGTGCCAGCGAGCCAGCAAACGCGCCAGCCAGAGGCGGTCGTTGGCCAAAGCCGC
Organism: uncultured Verrucomicrobiota bacterium; assembly: GCA_964411985.1. Taxonomy (GTDB): domain Bacteria; phylum Verrucomicrobiota; class Verrucomicrobiia; order Limisphaerales; family J093; genus CAYPNF01. Next base: position 65,874 of record CAYPNF010000029.1, on the reverse strand, counting down.
TTCCTTGACGAGCTTCGCAAGAAGGTGAAAAGTGGGGAAGTGAAGGATGCCAATGCCAAGCACAAGAGTGCTTCAACTTCCGATGCGGTCGAGATTCTCCACCGCCGGTATTACCAGGGACGGCCCAAGCGGATCGCTGACCTCAGCAAAGCCAGGGCAGAAGCAGAAACCGAATGGGGCGGGGTGATTGATCGCCGCCCGCGTGAGATGAGCGAAGGAAAGGTGACATGCCGCCCAGTCGAGCAGGTGGTGAGCGAGATTCGCGGCAAGCTGGTCAAGAAATGAAACGGAAAGACATCGAATTTGACGCCGAGGAACTGGTGGGCAGCGTGGAGGCTTTCGCCGCACAGCTCCGGAAGGGGAAGAAAAGGACGCTTTGCGCCTTCAAGCTCACTCTTTCGAGCCCGATTCAGGTGCTCCGGCCCAAGGGTATTGCAGCGGTAAGCCGCACTCGCTGAGGCTGGCTCGCGACGAGGGCCCAGAAGCCGAGAATTGGGTTGCTCACCAAGCCTGTAAGTGGTTGCCTTGCAGTTGTGAGTGAGGCTTTCCAAACGCGTTCACTTTCTTGCACTACGGCCTCTTGGCGCCGAGGTGAGCGCCGGACCTTCGCGCGGAAGCAAAGTGGAGCAACGTACCCCCATCCGCGGGGCCTGCATTTCCCAGGCATCGGTGTTCTGTGCCATGATCGTCTCGATGCATTGGCTGTGGCAGAACTGTCCCCTGATGCCTTCTCGCAATGACCGGTTCGGGTGGTAGAATTCCACCATAAAAAGGGTCAGCCGACTGATGTGCTATACTGAGCTTGTCCGAAGGAGTCTCATGCGGCTGGATTCACGCATGTCACGGCCCATAAGGATTGAAGTTGCAGAAGCCGTTTATCGCATCATGGCGCTAGGTAACCAGGCGCAGAAGATCTACGCTGATGATGAATCGGGGGTGAGCCGGGCAGTGCGCTTTGTGGAATCCAGCGCCGCAAAGGAAGGGATCACAATGAAATCGAAACTAAGGAATGCCGACGTCAGCCAAATGCGCAAATTGTGACATCAAAGCACGATGGTCGGGCTGACATGATCCCGGGGGAGGTAGGGAGCAAGAGTGACCAATCTCGGGTCCTCCACCGGCCTTCCGATGGCGAGGTGGTAGAGGCTCTGCCAGGCCGAGTCTTTGAAGCCCAACGCATCGTGCATGACGTCATCGAAGAAGCAGCCGATCCCCGTAGCTCTCATCCCTGCCGCCTCAGCCCCTAGGTAGAGCGTTTGGCCGATGATGCCACTCTCCCAGAAGAGCTCACGGTAAGAATGTGCCCCCCTCTCTCGAAGCACGGGTTCGAAGCGCGCCACCATCCCCAGGCTGAACGCACCGTCTGCGGCGATGTCCTGGTCGCAGGAGACGGTCCGCGCGAACTCCTGGCAATCACCGAGGGCTAACTCGAACAGAGGACACTTTTCCGGAGAGTCGCACTTCCAGCGAAACTCAGGCCGCATGGCCGCCCGTAGTGCTTCCAAGTGGCGCAGGTCCCGAATCCAAAGGTAAAGCCCGGGCACCAGTCCCGTCACTCGATGCACAAATAACACGAGGTGCGCCTCTGTTGGGAGTTTCCAAAGATCCCACGGGGGAGTGTTGGGACGGGGCAGGGTTTGGTCTAGAATCCGCAGGAATGCCTCCCGGGGAAGCGGTGTGGAACCATCGAATCCCGTGGCGCTGCGTCGTTGACGGATGATCTGGGCTGCCGGCTTTGAGCACTCGACGGGTTGGATGTGCGGCCATCCGGCTGAGGGTCGCAAGGGCGGGGCAGGGGACTCGCTCCATTGACTGGACGCGGCGATGACCTCTCCAATCACCGGCCACCGCTCGTGTCCCGCACTCAACTGGTTTGCTCGACCGAATCGCAGCAGCGGAGCTCCCAGAGCGGGTAGCTCAAAGGGCGGATCCTGACGAGTGTGAACCCACGCCATCACTTCGGGAATCTCTGGTTCGTCGGGGTGGCTGCCTTCTTCCAATCCCAACAACCATGACTGGAACTCCAAGGGAATCTCTTGAACTTCCAGCCTCCAACCGAGGACTGCGGCAGAGAATCGGGCTGCTGCGAGTGCGTGGCCAACATCATGTTGACAGTACCGAAAGGCCCGTTCCCCATACTTCCAGGCTTCCCTCCACGGTATGGAGGTGAATGCCACATAGAATCCTTCCGAGGCAACCGCCGCAGGCCATTGGCTGCGCAACTCCAGCGAATGGTCACGACTGAGATAGTGAAGGACACCGCAGGTTGAGCCGATACCCGCCAAGGCTGGCAGAACGGCATAAGCTTCGGTCGGATGGAGGTTGCCACTGGAAGGGTTGATCCTCAGTGCCCAGCGGTTGTTTCCGGCCTGCTTCCATGCCGACAAAGCCAGCGAATGCTCGAAAAAAGCTCCCAGGCTCTCCCTGGTCAAGCCAGCGCCCGATCGCTTCTCCGAATTGAACAGTTCTCCGAACGGGCGGTCCTGCGCCGCGCATCCAAGAGGCAGCTCGATGCGTGGAGCTCCTGCAAATTCCCGGAACGGGTTGGGTTGATCCTCCCACTTCAGGTAGCCCAAACTGCGTGCATATCGACCTGGAAAGTGCTTGGTCTGCTTGTGATACTCGAGCGTCCTCTCCAGGGCTGCGTCTTCTGACGGATCATTCGTCAGCGGGGTACTCATGGAGTGCCCGAGGTGCTGTTCGTTGTCTGTGGGGGTTCCGGTGCAGGTGAGTTCGTGGTGGCGAAAGGCTCAGCCCCAGGTAACACGACCTTGGCGGGCAGCGCGTTCGTGGAATCCAATCCCACCACTTCATCCGACAAGACCACGACGGCGATCCTTCGGTTCCTGGCCCGCCCTTCCGGCGTGGAATTCTCCGCGATGGGCCGGTACTCTCCGTAGGCGAGCGCACCCAGACGCTTGGGATCGACACCGGCTCGTTCGGAAAGGAACCGCACGGCGGCCATAGCCCGGGCAGCCGACAGTTCCCAATTGGTCGCAAACCTGCCACGCGCCCCAGCGCGAATGGGAACGTTGTCGGTGTGTCCAACCACGTGGATCTGGCGTTTGGGATACTGGGCCAGGACACCCGCAATCTGCTCCAGCACTTTCTCGCCCTCCGGCTTGAGCATGGCCTCGCCCGAATCGAAAAGGATTCGGTCTAGAATGTTGACGGTGAGTTTCCCTTGAAGTTCCGAGATGGTGACGTCTTTCGATTCGAGCGCGTTACGCATTTCGTTCTCGAGACTCTTTTGCGCCATCTCCACCGCGTCCCGCTCTCTCTTCAGTTCTTCGATCCTCTCGGCTTGCCGCGCCGCCCGCTGGTGGATCTCTTCCATCTCCGCTTTCTGTTTATTGATTGCCGCCCGCGCCTCCTCAGTCTGCTTCTGCGTCTCCGCAAGGTCGCGCTTTAGGGAGCGAGAATACAGTCCGAGGGCACCGCAGAGAAAGAGCGCGGTAAAAATTCCTACAAATGTCCAAGCCTGCTTTGGCATGACGGGACTCTACCGGTTGCCTGCTGGAAAATCTACTCGGATGTGCAGGGTCAGACTTGACGACCTCAACCTTCCATACATAGTAAACCCATGAATCCAAAACACTCGGCGTCGTTGTCCCAAGCTTTTCCCCCCTCCGCACCTGATACAAGAGGAGCTCTCGATCGAAGGTCTTTCCTCGGCGTGATGGGCCTTGGTTCCGTGGCGCTTGGAGTGAGCGCCCACGGTTCGCCTGCGGAGAAGGTGATTCAGGGCTTCGAGCGTGCCGCGGAGGACCCCAGTGCCTCCAAAGACTGGAAACCCGTCTCCGATCGTAAGATCAGGGTCGGGATCGTGGGCTATGGCGTCTGCAAGTTTGGGGCGGAGTTCGGATTCCAAAACCATCCCAATGTGGAAATCGTTGCCGTGAGCGATCTTCTGCCCGATCGCTGTGCTGAGTTGGCGAAAGTTTGCCGATGTCAGAAGACGTATCCTTCGCTGGAAGACCTCGTGAAAGACGATCGCATCGAGGCGGTGTTTGTCGCAACCGATGCTCCCAACCACGCACGTCATTGCATCGAAGTGTTGAAGCACGGAAAGCACGTGGCTTGTGCGGTTCCTGCCGTGTTCGGCTCTCTGGAGGATGCAGACCGTCTGCTCGCCGCCGTCAAGTCCAGCGGCAAGAAGTACATGATGTTCGAAACCTCCTGCTTCCACGAAGAGGTCCACGCCATGCGCCGGATCTTTGAGACAGGTGGTCTGGGCAAAATCGTTTATTCGGAAGGGGAGTATTACCACTACATGGACGAGCCCATTCCTTCGTACAAAGACTGGAGAGTAGGCCTGCCGCCGCAATGGTACCCAACCCATTCCAACGCCTACTACGTCTGTGTCACTGGAGGGAGTTTCACGGAGGTCTCTTGCATGGGCATGCCCAGCCACATTTTCCACCTGCAGCCTGCCAATAACCGGTACAAGAATCCTTTTGGAACCGAGATTGCCCTATTCCGCACCAGCGAAGGCGGCACTTCGCGGATGGCGGTAAGTTGGGATACGCCGGGCTTCAGCGGTGAAATGGGGAGGATTCGGGGGCAAAAAGGAACCCTCGGTTCCTTCTACGGGGCCTATCAGGGTTTGGAGAAGAAGTTACCCGAGCTTAAGCGTCCTGCTTTGCCACCCGGGGTTTCCGCCGGTGGCCATGGCGGTTCGCACGGCTATCTCATGAACGACTTCGTGACGGCTATTCTCCTCGACCGCAAGCCGATCGTGGACGTGGTGCTAGCACTCAACATGACCGTGGCTGGAATCGTCGCTCACAAGTCCGCCTTGAAAGGTGGCGAACTGCTCAAGATACCCCAATACCGGCTCTGATCCCCGAATCTTTTCGACAGGCGGATAGCAGGTTCCGTCAACGAAGCGAACCGTTCAGCGTTTCTTTGCCGACCCCCGGCCGCGAAACACGAGCTCGGCTACGCCCGACTTGTCCAATTCCCCCAACCCCAAGGCCACCATGCGGTCATATTGCCTCTTGGTGGTAAAAGCTAGTGGAAGATTCAGGCGCTGTTGCCGGGCCAAGCGCAGCGCAATGGCCGTGTCTTTCCTGGCGTGCTCCGCCGAGAAGAAGCAGGCATGGTCGCGCTTCTGCATGTCCTCTCCGTCCGTCTTTAAGACTTGGGAGTTGGCCCCGGTCTCCGAGAAGACCGATCGGAGGGTGTCCAGGTCGATACCTAGCGCATCACCCAGGGCCAAACCTTCGGCCAAGGCCGCGGTGTTGACGTTCATGACCATATTGACGCAGGCCTTGATCTTGGCCGCCTCACCCGTTTGGCCAAAGTGCCGCACTGTCGTTCCGAGGACTTCCAGGATTGGTTTCGCGCGATGAAAGGCTTCCTGACTGCCGGCGCACATGAGATAGAGGGAACCTTGTCGGGCCTGCGAAATGCTCCCCGCCATACAGGCTTCGAGGCTCAATGCACCTGCCTTGATTGCCCACGATTCAATTTCCAGGTGTGTGCGTGGCGAGACAGTCGCAGTGTTGATAAAGAGCTTGCCTTCGGCTTTTCGTAGCAGGCTGCGCGGACCGGGGGAGTAAAGCTGGGCCATGGCCTCGTCGTCTGTCACGCAGGTAATCACCACGCTCGAAAGAGAGGCGGCCTGGTGTGCCGATCGAGCCCGCTCACAGTTCAATTCCTTCGCAGCGGAAGCCGCCAAACGCGGGCGGGCGTCGTAGACTGCTCCGATGGAAAAGCCCCGGTCCTTGAGTCGGCGGGCCAAGTTGAGCCCCATCCTTCCCACTCCGATGATCGCTATCTTCTCTGACATAATACGGACGATTCAGGTCTGCAACTGACCCATCATCGCTGATGGGTCTCAAATTAAGAGTACTTGTATTCAATATTACCATCTGTCGGAAAACAAGCACCTCTTTTTTTTAGTTTTCGTTTTGCTTACTTTGATTCGGGGAGGGATGCGAGACATTCCTTGGCTCACCTTGGTCGGGGGTGATTCACAGTGCCTGAGATGTGACACAGCGCCTTCCGGCTGAGGACCAAGTGTGACAGAGCGACGCTATTGTCACACTCTGCGGTGCGGCAAAACTGGTAACAGATATCACAAACAACACGAAAGCAACATGTTATGAATATGAGTGAGTGTTGGCATTCAGCCTGCTGTTACTGGTAATCAATAACGGTATATGGCAAAGGTACTTGGCATTGATTTGGGCACAACGAACTCCTGCATGGCGATCATGGAAGGAGGCGAACCAACCGTCCTGGAGAACTCCGAGGGCAAACGCACAACCCCTTCGGTGGTTGCTTTCAGTAAAACTGGCGAGCGTCTGGTGGGTGATTCCGCCAAACGTCAGGCAGTGACTAATCCCCGGAATACTGTCTACTCCATCAAACGGTTCATGGGCCGTAAGTTTGAGGAGGTCCAAGAAGAGATCAAGCGCGTACCCTACCGTGTCGTGCGCGCTTCCAACGGCGACGCTGCGGTGGAAATCGATGTCGATGGGAAACCGAAGCTTTTCAGTCCCCCGGAGATTTCGGCGATGATTCTCGCCAAACTGAAAGCGGACGCAGAGATGCGTTTGGGTGAGACGATTACCCAGGCGGTGATCACCGTTCCTGCCTACTTCAACGATTCTCAACGGCAGGCCACCAAAGACGCGGGACGAATTGCTGGTCTGGAAGTGTTGCGGATCATCAACGAACCCACGGCCGCTTCTCTGGCCTATGGACTTGATAAGAAGAAAGATGAGAAGATCGCCGTATACGATTTGGGCGGCGGGACTTTTGACATTTCGGTCTTGGAGATTGGGGACGGAGTTTTTGAGGTCAAAGCGACCAACGGTGATACGCATCTCGGGGGCGACGATTGGGACAACCGCATCATGGATTGGGTGCTGGACGAATTCAAGCGCGACCAGGGGGTGGATCTGCGCCGTCAGGCCGATGCGCTGCAGCGAATCAAGGAGGAAGCCGAGAAGGCCAAGATTTCCCTTTCCAGCGCCCAGGTCTACGAAATCAACCTTCCCTTCATCACCGCCGACGCCTCGGGTCCGAAACATATCAGCACGAAACTGACCCGGGCCAAGATGGAGCAGATGTGCGATGATTTGTTCGAGCGAACCGTGAGGCCCGTTCACAACTGCCTCAAAGACGCTGGAGTCGCCATCGAGAAGATTGATGAGTTGGTCTTGGTGGGTGGAATGACCCGCATGCCCAAGGTGGTTGAGACGGCGCGGGCCATGGTTAGCAAGCCTCCTCATCAGGGCGTCAACCCGGATGAAGTTGTGGCTGTCGGGGCCGCGATTCAGGGAGGCGTTCTGAAAGGTGATGTCAAAGACGTGCTTCTGCTAGACGTTACCCCGCTCTCGCTGGGAATTGAAACCCTAGGCGGCGTCTTTACCCGGCTCATTGAGAGAAACACAACGATTCCCTCGCGCAAATCGGAGATCTTCTCTACGGCTTCGGATAATCAGCCAGGGGTGGAGATTCATGTTTTGCAGGGCGAACGGCCGATGTCCAAGGACAACAAAACCATTGGCAAGTTTCAGCTCACGGATATTCCTCCCGCGCCACGCGGCATGCCGCAAATCGAAGTCACCTTCGATATTGACGCCAACGGAATTCTTCACGTGAACGCCAAGGACCTTGGGACCGGCAAGGAACAGAAGATCACCATTACCGCAAGCAGCGGCCTTTCCAAGGATGAAATCGAGCGGATGAGGAAAGACGCTGAGCTTCATGCCGATGACGATCGTGAGCGCCGAGAGGCTATCGAGTTGCGCAACGAGGCCGACAACGCCGTTTACCGATCCGAGAAAATGATCAAGGAGAACGGCGACAAGATTCCCGCTGAGGACAAGTCGAAGATCGAGACCGCGGTCAATGCCGTGAAGGAGGCTCTCAAGGGCGGTGACAACGCTGCTTTGAAGACGGCCAACGAAAAACTGACTGAAGTCTGGCAATCCGTCTCGGCCGAGTTGTACAAGGCCGCTTCGGAGAAGGCGAAGGCGGGGGAGCAACCGGAAACCGGCGGCGGCTCCGGGCCTGGAAGCGAACCCAAAGCCGGCGGTACGGGCCCAAATACGGGCGACGGTCCCATCATCGACGCGGAAGTGGTCGATGACAAGAAGCGCTAGGCGCAATGATTTCCGGGGGGATTGGCAGCCCGGTGCGGGTTGCTGTTCCCATGGATTTTCCCGCGGCGAGTGCAGCGGGATTTGATTCAACAGATCAAACCGAAAACAAAGCAAAGAACACTGCAAACTATGGCACTGAATGTTAAACCGCTCGGCGATCGAGTTCTCGTGGAACCGGTCGAGGAGAAGGAAGTCAAAAAGGGCGGGATCATCATCCCTGACTCCGCAAAGGAGAAACCCACTGAAGCGATCGTCCGCGCCCTCGGAACCGGCAAGACTGACGACAGCGGTAAGAAGGTCGCCTTTGAAGTCAAAGTTGGTGATCGCGTTCTGATCAGCAAGTACGGCGGCACGGAGATTAAGGTCGAAGGGAAAGAGTACAAACTATTGGGCAGCGACGATCTTCTCGCAATCGTTGGCTAATAACCCTGAAACTAAACGAATTTTCATAATATTATGGCAGCAAAACAACTTATTTTTGACGAGGCAGCACGCCAAGCTCTTCTGCGCGGCGTCACCAAACTCTCCCGCGCAGTCAGCGCCACCCTCGGTCCCAAAGGCCGCAACGTGGTGCTCGACAAGAAGTTCGGATCTCCTACCGTGACCAAGGACGGTGTGACGGTCGCCAAGGAAATCGAACTCGAGGATCCCTACGAAAACATGGGCGCCCAAATGGTTCGCGAAGTGGCGAGCAAGACCAGTGACGCAGCGGGCGACGGTACCACCACCGCCACTGTGCTGGCTGAAGCGGTTTACCGCGAAGGCTTGAAGTACGTCACCGCCGGCGGGAACCCCATCGGGATTCAGCGCGGCATCAGCAAGGCGGTTGAAACCGCGGTAACTCACCTCGACAAGATCGCCAAGAAAGTCAAGGACAAGGAAGAGATCAAGCAGGTCGCGACTGTCTCCGCCAACTGGGATAGCACCATCGGCGAAATCATCGCTGACGCCATGGACAAGGTCGGCAAAGACGGCACCATCACCGTCGAAGAAGCCAAGTCCATCGAGACCACTCTCGAAGTCGTGGAAGGCATGCAGTTCGACAAGGGCTATCTCTCTCCCTATTTCGTCAGCAATGCCGAGACCATGGAGTGCAAACTCGAGGATCCCTACATCCTGAACTACGAGAAGAAGATCAGCAGCCTGAAAGACCTCCTCCCGATCCTCGAAAAGGTCGCGAAGGTTGGCAAGCCCCTGCTCATCATCGCTGAAGAAGTCGAAGGAGAAGCCCTGGCGACCCTCGTCGTCAACAAGCTCCGCGGCACCATCAACGTCTGCGCCGTGAAGGCGCCCGGATTCGGTGACCGTCGCAAGGCCATGCTTGAGGACATCGCGATCCTCACCGGCGGCCGCTGCATCACCGAGGACCTCGGCATCAAGCTCGAGAGCCTCACCCTCGAAGACCTCGGCCGCGCCAAGTCTGTCGTCGTCGACAAGGAAAACACGACCATGGTCGAAGGGAATGGCAAGGCCTCCGAGATTCAGGGCCGCATCAACCAGATCCGCCGTCAGATTGAGGAAACCACCTCGGATTACGATCGCGAGAAGCTCCAGGAGCGCCTGGCCAAGCTCGCTGGTGGCGTCGCTGTCATCAACGTCGGGGCTGCTACCGAAACCGAGATGAAGGAGAAGAAGGCTCGCGTCGAGGACGCCTTGCACGCAACCCGTGCAGCCGTGGAAGAAGGTATCGTTCCAGGCGGTGGCGTGGCCCTCATTCGCTGCTTGCCCGCTCTCGAAGCCCTGAAGCTCGAAGGCGACGAGAAGATCGGTGTCGACATCGTCAAACGCGCGATCGAGTATCCTACGCGCTATTTGGCGGACAACGCCGGCATCAACGGCTCTATCGTTGTGGAGGAAGTGAAGCGCCGCAAGGGCAACGACGGTTACAACGTTGGCTCCGGCATCTATGAAGACCTCGTCAAGGCTGGCGTCGTGGATCCGAAGAAGGTCACCCGCACTGCCCTCCAGAACGCTTCCAGCATCGCTGGACTGCTCCTCACCACCGAATGCCTCATCACGGAGATTCCTGAGAAGGAAAAGGCCAAGCCGGCTCCCGGCGGTGGCCACGGTGGCATGGGCGGCGAGATGGACTACTAATCGACAGGTTCTGAGGAACCGACTGCATTCGCGGGGCTGACTTCGGTCAGCCCCTTTTGCTTTTCGCCCCTTGACCGAGGACTCTTTTGGCACGATGATAGAGCCGAAGCTGAGCTGGGGGCGTCCTGGTTTCGACCTGATGGATGCGCCAGAGGCGGCATGCCGAGGATGGTTCGTGGGCCTCGTAAATCATCGGACCAATCGTTAAACGCCAACGAAGAACTGGCTCTCGCGGCTTAATACGGCCGTGACGTTCGCCGCCTGACACCTGCTGAGGTGAACGAACGCTATAGCAGGGTAGGTGGTCGGTGCTGTCTGTACGCTGACCGCTGAAACTTTTATGCGGGCTAAGCTGTGTGGTTCGTGTCGGATCGTCACCGTTCAGCTGACAAATCTCATCCGACTAAGCATGTAGTCGCGGCTGGTTTTTCTGTTAGGGACGCGGGTTCGATTCCCGCCGCCTCCACCATCTTCTGTGCAGTTCAGAATAGGAGCGATAATGCAGGTCTCAGTCCTATGCTCGCGCTGGCAAGCAGCGAAGCCGAGATGGGCAAGCTCGTTAGGCTGTCACTTTGGATTAAGGCTTCCGACTTGAGGTCATTATTGCTTGGCAGGATCAGAGCTGAGGCGAATGTCGAACCGGTCCACGCGTTTCTCGGTGCCCCTGTAAACGACGGTCGGGCTGTTGTTCACCGTCTTGAGTTCGAACTGATCGAGGTTGGTCACTCTGTACCCGGCTTCCAGATGGGCGACAGCCTCGAGGCAGTTGTAGTCGTGGAACCGGTGGCCGAAGCTCAGGAACTTCTCCTTCGGGGTGCCAAGCTGCATCTCGGCGATAAGATACCGCAGCCAGCCTTCTGAAAAATGGGGGTCGGTGTTCAGCTTCACCAACGCGCCATCGAGCGGCCGGCCGTTGGCGACATACACCAGTTCGCGCTTCTCCCCGCGCAGGGTAAACAGGTTCGTGTTCACGGCACGCGCGCCGTACTCCCAGCGTTTCAAGGCCTCGGCCACGCTAGGGTCCGCTTTCTTGGCCTCGTAGAACGCCAGCGGCCGACCCATCGTCAGATCGGCGAGCGCAAGTCGCATCGGCGCTTGCTCGAAAGTTAGATCGGAGGTCAGCAGGATATCTGCGCCGGTCACGGTCCTGTCAGTGCCTTTGAAGACCACGCGCATGGAATCGCCGTAGGGCGTGGGGATGCGCCGCCGCTCGAACTGGTTCGTGCTCACGAGGCGCACGCCAGCCTCCCATTCCTTGAGCGCGACGGCAGGCACTGCGTCGCGGACGTGTTGCCTATAGTAATCAGGCGACCCACCGAGTGTCATGTCGGCAATGAGATAACGGATATGCGGCTCTTTATAGACCTCGCCCGCTTGCATGGAGGTGAAGGTGGAAAGAGCGAACAGCGCGGCGATGGAGATGTAAGTGTTCATTCAAGGTTCAATACCGAAGTAAGTTTGGCAGGGCAGGACGGATACCCAGGTGGGGCTGAACGATCCGGAGCCAATCCAGTAATCGAAGACGCCCGCCGCCGATGCCCATTGCAGGGGCCAGCCCACTTCGTTGCTAACGAGGTTGAAGCCGAAACGCAGGCGGCCAGCCCCGGGGTTGAACAGCTTCAGTTCCGCCCGCGGGATGGACATTTCATAAACCGTCAACTGGGCAGTCTCGTCGCGTTCGATCCGCACTTGGGCGCCCGGTACCGGACCCACGCCCGGCACGACGGCGGTCTGATACGCGATGCGTCGGGACGTGTCCGCGCCCCACTGGCGGATGAGCTGCGGTCCGGTAGATGAAGTGTGAACCGCGTAGTGATCATCCGTGTCGTAGAAATGTCCCTTCCACGCCCAGGGATCGTCCATCTGCCGGCCCCAGCCGGGCACGCGGTCGCGAAACCCAAAAGCGAAGAAGAACGCGTCGCCGCAGAACCGAATGTGCTCCAGCCCGGACGGTTCGCCCATGCGATACGGCAGTTCGACGACCTCGCTGCGGCCCCGGCGCGTCACGGGTTGGCCAGCGCGACAGAGCAGTTGTTTTTCACGCACGGCGGCGGCCACATAGACATTCTGCTCGTCATACGCGGTATAGACCCGCAACACCACCCGCCCGCCGTCGCCGGACTCCGTCTTGACGCGGCCGGGATTCAGCAAGGCCAGTGTCGGGTCGAGCTTTCCTTCCGACTGGGCGCTGTCCATCAACACTGGCAGAGCGTCAGCCCAGTCGTCGAGCTTACCGTCCACGGTGATGGATCGCTTGAGGAAGCGGGCGACCGCGATCTCCTGCTGGTGGCTGACAGCGCCGGCATCGGTCTTGAGGGTGAGCGTGACGCCGTGGCGGGACTGAATTGGCAGGTTGGCAGCGGGCCATTCGATCTGGGTTTCGTGCAACCGGCCTGCCGTGAGGGTGACGGCGACCGTGCGCTCAACGCCGTCGGCTTGCCGGGTGAGGGTGAGCGCACCGCGAACGTCACGGTTCAATTGGTTCTCCAGCCGAACGGTCAGCTTCTGAGCCTGGTCGGCTGGCTGCTGCAGCGAGAGCGCTGACACGCTGACCGGAGTCAGGCCGTCCAGCCGGGCGCTGGCCAGGCGCTCGCGGAACGTGGCGAGGTCGAGTTGCGTGCTGGTGAACCAGACTACCTTCTCGCCGAAGGGCACAGTCAACTTGCCGCCGTGGTGCGGGATCTCCCGCCCGACCAAATCGAACGCCCGGATATCGCCCGGTTCCGACAACGCGAGCGTGCCTTCCTGGTCCAGGTGCTTGGCGTCAGGGCCGGTATGATTCCAGATCACCGCCACCTTAACTGGGTCGTTACGGCGTTGGTCTGGCACCGGCACGTTCCAGCGGCTGGCGAGTTCGGAGGCGCGTGGGAGTTGGCGCACGGCGTCGGTGACGTGGCGCGGATTGGCAAAGACAGCACCCCAGAGCAACGCGTGGTGGGGCCAGATGTCAGCGACCACCGGACGGTCCTCGAGGAAATGGGTCATCACGGCAAAGGCGGTATTCGCGCGGGTGTTGTTCTCGTGGAAACCGAAACCCCACTGGGCGTTGCCTTGAAACGCCCCGGCTAGGGCCGAGCGGATGAAGTACTGGATTAGCTTATGAGAGTCGATCTCGTCGCCCGCGGCACTGCCCGCCTCGGTCATGTAGTAGTAGGGGAGGCCCATGCGGCGGGTGACGACCCCGCCTTGATCGAGCGAGCGTCCCTGGCCGCTGATGCGGAAAGTGGGATCACTGACGCCCGAGTACGGGTGATGCGAAGTGCCCTGGAGTAACCCCTTCCAGGATTCGGGGTAAGGCTCGATATGGTCCTCGGTGAACATGGAGCTGTTGCCGGCCACAATCCGCATGGCCGGATTCACGGAAAGAGCCATGCGGCACCACTCCCTTTGGAACTGGCGATACACCTCCGGTTCGGCCGCCCAGGTCCAGCCGTAGATCCATGGCTCGTTCCAGAACTCCCACGTTGTGATGCGGGGATAGCGGCGAACAATGGTTTCCCAGGTATCCACAAACTCGCGCAGATCCCGCGGCGGTCCGTGCATGTCCGTGCGGCGCGCGAGGTCCGACCGCATCCGTTCGCCGAAGTGGTAACCGACAATCGGCAGGATCCAGGTATCGTGATCGAGGCAATCCTGCCAGGCGCGATCCATGGCGGCCAGGTCCAGGTGGCAGGCGCCCTGAGGTTGTTCCGGTATGACCGCCACCACGGGATTGAGATGTGTTCGCTGGATCTTCATGCCGATCGCCTGCAGGAAGCGCAACTGGAGGCCGGTCCGGATGCTGGAGGTGTTGGAGGCGAAGAAGGAATCCGGCCGCACACCACGATGGTGCGGGGGAATGATGCCGATGCCGGTGGAAGCTTCATAGGATTGACCATCGGCCTGGGTGGTGGCGAACACCTGAAAGAATCCCTGCCCGGCTTGAAAGTCGACTTTGTTGGTCACCACCGCGCCCTCCGCCGACAGCTTCAGGCGCACCTCCTGGCGCCATTCGACCGGTTTCCGGAAGATGTCCTGAGCGGTGAAGCGAACGAGAATGTCCCGTCCGTCCTTCGATTTGCTGGAGGCACGCAATTCGATGCCGACGGTTTTGGGCGAGCCGTCGGCTGCCAGGGGGTACATGCGAAAGATGCCATCCAGAGGCGCAAGTTCGAGGCGCACCTGCGGCTCAGTCGCGAGGACTTGGAGGATGGGGGCAAATAGGAGTGCGTGCAGGAAGAGTCTCATGAGGGGAGTGGAGTTCCGTTTTGTGTGGCCCGAGTCGCGAGGCAAAACCAGTAGCACGCGGCGGGCACGGTGGTTTGATTGAAGCAGTTCTCGTTGGGCAGCGGATAGCGGCCGAAGTCGATGTATTGCTCGCTCACCGGCCAGTCGAACCAGTTCGGGAACACCTTCTTCGCCGGCCCGAAGTTCAGCAGCCATTGCTGCACCCAGCCGTTCGTGGTGCGGCTCATCGTGCTGCCTTCGTTGCCCTGGACCGCGAAGCTGCGCCGCTCGCGGGGCTGATGGACTTAGGTTAGGGTCTCCGTCGCGAATCATTTGGCCTTTTCCGGGTTCTGCGGCAACAACGCGAAGCCCTTGGCTGCGTTATCGAGCAGGAGCACCCAATCGCCGTTGCCGGGAGGTTCAAAGGTGCGCTGATCCTGGTTCGCATGCTCGCCGATCCAGCTGACTTCGCCAGTGCGGGGATTGAACCACGAGACCCTGACTTTAGCGCCGCTGATCTTGCCCAGCTGGATTTCCAGCGCGCGGCGTGTGGGCGTATAAATCATCGCGTAATCCCCACCGCGCAGGGCACGCCGATGCTCCGCGCCTTCCCCCGCACCACCCACAAGCATCGACTGGTCGGGCACGCGGTCGAGCATGGGTCGCGACTCGATGAGTCGCCGAAGATAACCCATCTGTCGTGCGCTCGGCGCGTCGAGGGCTTCACGCCAGGTGAGCTTCGGGTCCAGGATCGGTTTGCGAGGCGGCGCATACATTTGCCAGATGGAGTTATGGCCGTAGGTATGTCCGAAAGCTCCGGCAAACACCGCCCAATACGCTGCGCGGCGTGCGTGGTCGTCATTGGATGGCTGGGTGGACCGATGCGCCGCGCGCATGGCTTCGGGCAGCCAAGCGGCGGGAATCAGGGCGTCCGGGTAGCTTGATTCAAGGTCGATCA
The DNA here is from genome assembly GCA_964411985.1 of uncultured Verrucomicrobiota bacterium. Classification (GTDB taxonomy): domain Bacteria; phylum Verrucomicrobiota; class Verrucomicrobiia; order Limisphaerales; family J093; genus CAYPNF01. The sequence continues at coordinate 50,493 of CAYPNF010000029.1, read as the reverse complement.
CCGGCTTGATCGGCTGCCGCTGCCAGTGCTTCTCGATGAACCGCCAACTTTCGACGAGATCCCCGTGACTCGACTGGGCGGAGGTGAAATCCAACCACGGCTCGTCGTGGATGTAATCCGAGACATGCCCCGGCCCTGAAGTGTGATAGGTCATCAACACGGCGTCGTCATCCTCCTTGCCGGACATGCCGAGGGTGATGCCTCGGGCCATCGCGCGCCAGACGGCCAAGGCTTCGGGCGTGGACGGCGCTTTGTCACCGCCCAGAATCCAGATGAGGTTCGCGCGGTCGCGGTAGCGCGTGCCGAGGAATTGCCCGTAAGCCAGCGCGTTCGTCACGTTGAAGATGCCGTTGACCTTGCCGTCGAACGCCGACGACGTCACATAGCTGCCCCAGGTGGGCAGGAAGCCCACATAGAGACCCCAGCGCGTCGCCTCATCCAGGGTCGCGTCCACGAAATCCCAGTAATCGTTGTCGGGGCCGGCCTTCACGGCGGGGCGCGCGGGATCCTGATTCTCCAGCGGTAAGTGCCCGTACCGGTTGGGTTCGACGAGTCCGTTCAACTCCGCTAGCCCCACGGCTTGAATGACGGTGAAGCCTTTGGCGGCGCGGTCGCGCAGGTAGAGGCTTGCTTCCGCGCGGTCCAGCCGGTGAAACAGTTCCCACGCCGTGTCGCCTAGCCAGAAGAACGGTTTGCCGCCGATCGTGACCAGGAAACGACGGTTCTCCGAAGCCCGCAGTTGGGTGGAGCTTGCGGAACTCGCCGCCGACAGGGAAGGTGGCGCGAGGAGGCCCAGGCTGGCGAATAGAAGGAACGCCACTAGAAGGCACGGAAAACGTCTTCCGAACCGTGGTCGTTCCCCGTTGAAGCAGTTGCGGCTCATGTGAGCAACAGGAATGGCAGGAGGGGAAGGTTTCATGGTTTGACCGTGATGACCGCGCGGCGATAGGCAACCAGCGCAGGGGTGCCGTGGTCCGAGATGGTGAGAATGACATGCAGGGTGGGATTGCCCGGCTCCTTCGCATCCAGCGCGGGAACCCGCAGACTCGTCGTCTCGCCGCGGGTTGCAGCGAGCCTGACTTCGCCCGGGAACGTGCCCGCTTCGCGATAGACAAACCACGTGCAGGTGAAGGCATCGCCGTCGGGGTCACCTGAGCCTTTGGAAGCAAGTTCCACTGTCTCACCGGGCTTGGCGGTCAGCTCCAGCACGCGCTTCGTCGTGTCGTCATTCAGTACCGCAATCGGAGGGTGGTTGGCTTTCCTGAATTCATGGGCCACACACCAGTCCATGCGCGCAGCGAAGTCGTGTTGAAAATGCTCGCGCCAACGCCAAATGGTGGCCATGTCGGTGCATTCAGTCTGGCCGTTGTCGGCGGTTGCGGTGTCGCGGCTGTCCTGGTTGTTGGTCCAAATCGGGCGGGTTTCACCGTGGGCTTGATACAACGCGTAGCGCCCGCCCCAGCCGCCATTGGCCGGACTAAGGTGCCACCCCAGGCCGTTGTTGATGAGGCCGAGGAACGATGGTGTGTCGCCTTCCATGATGTAGGCCATTTTGGGATAGAGTGCGCCGAGCGGGCCGTGGTCCTGGATGATGTTTTCTTCCAGCCACGGATTGTCCACGAGATGAAACATGTGCCGTGGGCCGTTGCGGTAATGCCGGTCGCCGCTGATGCCCGTCCAGGTCGCGCGCCAGTATTCCTTCCAGTCCGTCGTGCTGGGCGAGACGATGTAGAACAAACCGGGAAACTCCCGGCGCAGCCAGGGGCCCGCATCATCCTGATCGGAGATGGTATAAACCCGCAGTTTGGCAACCAAGTTCTTCAACGCCTCCGGCGTGCGTTCCCTGCGGGCATCGGACAACGCCTGGGCCAGGGTGTTGGCGCCACCCCAGACGCTGACCCACAGCGGACGTTCATCGGGCCGCTCAGCGGCGTTTAGCAGCAAGCGCGAGCCGGCGGTGGCCTTGCCGTCACCCACCGCCGCCATGCCATACTGCGCCTGGCCGACGGCAGTGACGGCGCGCAATCGTCCCTTCTCTGGAAAGCCCGGCGCATGCTGGAGCAAACGGTCGCGAACTTGCCCGTAGGCGTCGAGCTGGCGGTGAATCAAATCCACGCGCGTGGTGTTCCGCAGCCAGGTGGACGTGGTGGCGACGAGCCCATCGAGGTCGAACTCGTTGGCGTAGGCGAGCAGGCGCACGAGGGATTCCTCGTCGTCCGGTTCGTTGGAGATGTCGGTGAGGACGAATAGCCGGGGTTTGGCGTCTGGCAGCCAGCGGGTTTCGGCGGCGAACAAAGACGGAGTCCCGCCCAGGCCCAAGAGGATGAGCAACGAAAGAAGGAGGTCGAGACGCTTCATGGGATTACGGTGTTGACGCGGAGTCGGTGGTCATCGCTCCACGCAGTTAGGTCTGGTGATTCAACATTGGCTGGACTCCTAAGGGCTTGCAGACTCGATTTCACGGCCTCCAACGGTAGATGAGGGACTTGGCCTTGTAGTTCTCCTCGACGAAGACAAGATATTCACCGTTGCTGCGCCTGAACGCGTTGATGCCGGTCAATACATCGATCCAGCCCGTGTTTTCCACGCCGCCGACGGTCGGACCTGGCTCGAATACTCCCACTTCCGCTCCGTCACTGAGGCGGTTCACCCAGATGCGTCCGCGTTCCTTCCATACTCCGGTGAAGGCGAAGTCACCTACAGCAGTGACGCAGGCTGCTTCCTTGCCTGCACCGGAGACGAACGAAACCGTTTCGCGATTCCCAGCCAGGTATCCCTTGCAGACGAACACCCGAGTGATGTGGCGCATGTCGCTGCCTTCCTCGGCGACGATGAGCGTGTCGGTGTCATCGAGATAGCAGACGCGCGCGATCTTGTTCACCCCCATCGGCTTGTCGAGCACCGTCACTTTGTCGCTGGAGTAGATCGGATTGTCCTGCGCGTCGAGGCCTTGGAAATCGTAGCGGAAGAAACCGTAGGCCATCCAGATGTTGCCTTTCTTATCCACCCAGAAAGGGCCGGGTTTTACGAGCGCGGTGTTCGGCGCGAACTCTTCCGCCTGGTAGTCACCATCGCCGTTCATGTCGCGCCAGATAGAAGTTACGCCGGCCGGTTTGTAAGGCGGCCACCGGAGGTCGGTGTTATAGAGGTTGTTGCCCCATTGGAGAATCAGGCCGGAGGGAATCGCCATCTCGCCATCAAAGCGGAAGATATTGATGAAGTTGCTGGCGAACATGCCGCCAACGAACATGAACCGCCGGCCGTTGAGGTAAACAATTTGAGGCGAGGTCAGCCCGTGTTCGCCCTGCTGCTTCACGTGCATGAGGCCGCGCGGGTCGTTCGGATACTTGTGGCGGTCGAGCGTGTAACTCACCCATTTCGAGTCGCTTCCAGGCGGCTTTGACCAATCCATGGCGTAGCGTTCCTGAATGCCCCAGACGGTCGTCGCGTCGTCTGCTGGATCGGCTGCCGCAACGTCACAGAAGAATTCGCCATGCAGTTCCCAGCGCAGCTTGCCCTCCGGTGTGAAGGAACGGAGCACGGAACCCTGTTCGCTCATCGCGACGTACAGATTACTGGCGGCGTCCATGCCAAGTCCACGGATCCCCCAGAACTTCGTGGGGATGATCTCGCCGGGCTTGCCGGAGCCGATGCCGCCGCGTTCTCCGAAAGTGCGCTTGAGCTTCGGCTGACTCGCATCGGTCACGTCGTAGAACAGCACCTGTTGCCGCGGTCCCGTGCCGGAGTCGGCGATCATCAGCGAAGCATCGTTGGCAAGCGCGAGCGCCATGGGCTGGAAAAGCTCAGGGAACGTCACCGCTTTGCCGTCACAGGTAATGCCCTTGGGAACGAACTCCCACTCCTGATGCTTTGGGTCAGTGTATTCGACCTCCACTTTCCAGAGCCGGCCCAGCTGGTCGTGCGTCTCCAGACTGTTTGGATTCACGTTCGTGTTGCCGATGACGTCGCCGTCCTTGTACACCCCAAACTTCTTTCCGCCCTCGTCCCAATGGCTCCAGGTGTTCACGGTTCCGTCGGGCTGGACTTTTGTGTGGATGAGAAAGTTCTGCACCCATTTCTGGCTTGCGCCGGAAAAAGAGTTACCCACCCAGCTCACGGAGTAATGGAGCGAAGGTTCGGCACCGACGGTCGCGTTGAGGAGGCAGAAAGCCAGCGCCATCGGCAAACTGACGATCGACAAAGGGCGGAGGACCCAGGAGGGCAGGGAGTTCATGCAGGAAGGTGAAGTAGGGTCCGCCAGGGTTGGGTAGCCCTTGATGTCGCCGATCTTGAGCGGCGGTCCGACCACGAGGGACGGACCGCACAATCCACAGACCCAAGCCTCGCCCACGATGCGACGCTGAAGCACGCACTTTTGCATACCCGGAGAGGATAGACTTTCCACACCGAGCGGCTAGGATAGTTCACTCTATTTCTTGGCTGAATCTCACCTGGTGACTCATCACCAGCACCAACCCACAGAGGTGCGGAGGGCAGAAGGAATGAGGTTCTATTTCGCCAGTGGGAACGGGACGTTCCACGTACGTGTGGCGTCCTTCAGGTCTATGCCAGGGCCCTCCGCGGTGGCACAGAAGAGGTGTGTCGGAACGCCATCCTCGATAAGGAGCTGCGGACGTTCGAGGAACCCTTGTTGGGTGGTGCGCCCATCGCTCCAGTGGACCTTGCGAGTATACGCGAGCGTCGCGCGGTCAAAGTCCCACTCGAGACCGTCCGCGCTGGTGACATGCACCCCAGCAAACTTCTCGCCGCAGATCTCGCCCGTCATGTCCTTCATCAGTGCTTGAACACGACCGTCCTCGTACCAGAGGAATGGATCCTCTACATGCGCGGGTTGGCCACGGAAGAGCCAAGGCTTGGGTTGACGTTTCCAGGGGCCGGCATAATGGGGCGCGTGCGCGACGCCGACCTGCAGGTTGCCAAGGTTCTCCCTGCGCGATTTGTAGGCCAGCAGGAACGAGCCGTCGGGCAACGGGCAAAGCGAGGGGTTGGTGGTGGCGATGGAATCCCACTCTCCTGCGCGCGGTTCGAGCAGCGGGGTATCGAGGCGTTTCCAGGGTCCTCGCACGCTCTTGCTCGTGGCGAGGCCGATGCGTTTGCGCGCCCACGTAGCCAAGTAGCGCGGCGAGCGCCAGACCTCGGCGTGCTCCGGCGTCGGCGTGGGACCGTCATAGTTGGTGCCCATGTAGAGCAGTAGGTAGGTGTCGCCGACCTTCCGAATATGCGGGTTGTGGGTGCTGCGGGCGTCGAAGAAATCGCCGCCCCGAGGCGGAAGCGCGACCTCGGCGAGGCGATAAGGTCCGACGGGGGTATCCGATTCAGCGCGAACGATCTCCGAGCAGAAAAGCCAGTGCGGGTGAAACACAAGGCTCTTCGGCACCCGCGACGCGAAGAGGTGATAACGTTTGTCTTCCCCGCGAATAGGGGCCCCACACCAGACCCAATAATCAGGCAACTCAAAGCCGCCACCGACCACCGCAGGCTGAAGGCGCGAGAGGAAGGTGCGGGCCGACGTTGCGTTTTCGCGGGGAGTCCTCTGGGCCGTGGCACGGGCTTGGGGTTTCAAGACCAGCGGAGCGGCAGCAGTAACCGCGGCGAACTGCGCAAGGAAGGCGCGTCGATTCATGGTGCGTGACATCGTGTCGGCTCGATCGGGAAGACGTCAATGCGAATCGCGGTGCCCCCAACCCGCCAACCGGATGATCCGCTACTAATGGCTGAACTGCTCTCTAAGCCCGCGTGAACAATGGGGTAAAACACCACCGGGGAACTCCCGGAGTTCGACCACTCCGGGAGTCCATAAACAGGGAGTGCACCTTTCTAGTTCGAGGCACGGGACGATGCCCGACGAAACCTATTGGCGCACCCGATAATATCGCTGCTTATCCTGGCCGGTCGGTGTGATCGTTAGGCTGTTGCCGGTGGGTGCGGGGGTGACATCCTTCCAGGCGGTGGGGTTGGCGAGTGCATCGGCCTGCTGCAGCGTTCCTGTACCTGTCCAGGAAATCACGACATTGAGGCCTTGTTGTGCGATCGACAGTCGCGTTTGAGGAGGTGCTGCCGGGAATCCCTGCACCTGCGCGTTATCCCAGAGGCCGGTCACGATGTTGTTGCCGTTGTTTCCGAAGTTCACGTAGGAGCCGAAGCCGAAGGTGAGGCCTTGGCTGAAGGGGAAGGGAACTTCCACTCCGAGAATTCCATCCAGATAGAGTTTCACCGTCGTGCCGTTTACGACCGCTCGCATGCGATGGTTCTTCTGGTCGCTGTACTTCGGCGCGTTGAATTCCGGAATATAGGTGCCGCCGGCCGCGTTGGATGCCACCGGGGTGTCTCCCGTCTTACCTATGTTTCGGTGATATTGCCAGCCGCCTGCCACCGAGTTCCAACTTCCGTATTCGGAGAAGAATACGTAATTGGTGCCGGTATTCTTGATCCAAATGCCTGTTCGTTGTTTGGCGTCCGTGCCGCCCACCAAAACGTAGTCCATCTGGGTGCGGTCGATCTCAAAAACGATGGGTGAGGTTGCGCTGGCGGTGTAGCTAGTCCTGGCCCAAAGCGTGTACCCTGGCCAATCCGCGCCTTCGCAGACCACGTACATGTTCACCATTTGATTGCTGATGGTGACACCCGACTCCGCCATCGCCGTACCGCCTGCCACCAGCGGGGTGTTGTCCAGAAGCCACTTACTCTCATCGAGGGTTGCCGGGGAGAAGTCATCTCCGAAGACCACCACTGGGGGCGCGGTCACTGACACGGATACGCCACTTGCGACACAGACGCCCTTGTCGTTAGTTAGGTCAAAGACCGTGGTACCTGCGGTTTTCGCCACCACCCTGAAGCTTTGCACATTGGTTTTTCCCGTGGCAAAGACGAGGGTGGTGCTTCCGTTCACTGCTCCTTGTGGTTCGGCAACGCTCGGGTCTCGGCTGGTCACGGTCACTTTTACATCACCACCAACACTCAATAGCTTGGGGATCGTCACGGCAACGGAATTGCCAGAATCGCCCTGGATGGCCAGGAGGTCGACGGGGGAGACAGTCATGCAGGAAAAGACGTTTTCGACTTTCACGTTATCAAAGAACCCTTTGACCGCGTCGTCTGTGGCCCGCGCCCAGGCACCCAGCTCGAGCTTGATGAAAGAGGTGACGGGAAAATCAAAAGCACCGCCAGAGATCCCATCCAGGAAGACTTCCGCTTTGGAGCCGTCCGCTACCATCTTGATGCGATGTTTATTGGTATCTGTCGCTAGATCAGCGAAGGCAGCCAATGCTGTCCCACTTCCGGTCGGGTTGGTAGGATCCACGTTCACTTCCCAGCCAGTTTCCCCCATGTCCTGTCCGAAAAAGACGAAGGGGCCTATGCGGTTGGTAGTGTCATAGCTAGTGAGGAAAACGCCCGTTCGCGCCCCCGTGCTTGGATCTGTTTCGTACAGGTTCAGGGGGTTCATGGAAACGCGGTCGACTTCGATCACCAGAGGCAGGTCCTTCGTCGCCCCAAAGTCGGCCACCGTCTGGATAGAAGCTCCAGGCCAGTACTGGTCGATTGTGCTACCTGCGACCTGCAGAGTACCGTTTGCTTGCGTTACTTCGAATGTACCCAGCCCAGCCCCGGGCTCAAAAGGTTGATAATTCACTGCCCACTTGCTTGCGTCCAGGGTGGATCCGGTGAAGGTGTCCTCCAGTAGAACCGTCGGGCCCTTGACCACGGTGACGTCGAGCGCGTTGCCAGCCATCAAACCGATGGTATTGGTAAGACTGAGTTGCGTGCTTCCCAACGCAATTCCTTGTAGATCAAAGGTCTTTGTGTTGGCACCGCCCTTCGGGAAGGTCAGCGTCAACGTGTCCCCGGTGGCGCCTGCCACGGTCGCCACTGTCGGCCGTTTGTTCTTAATCTGCAGCACCACATCTTTGTCCGCGTTCGCCCCCGGGGGAATCCTGACGACGAGGTTGGAAGCGGTCTGACCCACACCCATCGAAAGGCTGCTAATGCCGAAGGTCGCGGTTCCTACACTCTCGATCTGGAGGTTATCGAAGATCGTGTCTGCCGTGTCCCCGTTGGCACGGGCGTAACTTCCCAACTGAAAGACAGCTGCGCTGAAAGGAAAACTCACGGTGGCGCCAAAGACGTCATCCAAATAGAGCTTTACTTCCTTCCCATTGAGGACCGCTTTCATGCGGTGGAGACCTTGATCATCATAAGTTGCACCATCGAAAGGGGCGATGTTTGCCCCTCCGCCCGTCGGGTTGTCTCCCGAAATCCCCAGTTTGCGATTATACTGCCAGCCTCCCTCTCCCCGGTTTTCCGCGAACAGTACAAACTTGGTTCTCGTTTCATCCATGATCCATAGAGCGCTGCGCGAGGCGGTTCCTACGCCAGCCTCACTCACGCGATCCACTGCTATGACAAGGTTCGTTTCTGCGGAAACCGGAAAGGTGTTCAGTACCCGTAGCGTCGCCCCAGCCCACCACTGTTGACTAACAGTGCCGGTCACCTCCAGGACGCCATCCGCCACCTTCGGCGCAATGTCCCCTTTTCCCCCCTCAAAAAACGGGGCGTCCACCACATATTTGGAGGTATCGATCCCGGGTGTTGAAAAGTCGTCCATGAACAGGACCTTGGTGATTTGAGCCTGGGATTGAGGAAGCAGCCAGCCAGCCAAGGATGCGGCCACGGCACCGCAATACCAGCGGGAGAGTCGCGGAATTCTCATGGTAGATTTGTAGGTTCTTGGGTTATTAAGGATGAATACTACACGGAAGAGGGCAGGAGTTCAAGCCGCACCTTACGGATTCTTTCATGAAATGGCTGACTTACCGAGCAGGCTGAGTGAGGTCCACCTGCAAGGACTCGGAAGGGACGGGCGAAGTGCTTCGCGTTCCGTTTGGCCATCGCACTTCTACCGCGGCAGGCCGAACCGGAAACCCGAGCACCGCGGTGGGTGCATCCTGGGACCAATACCCACTTCCCGCATGAATCTCTCTGGCTGGTCCCAGGTGTCCATCCGCGTACACCAGCCTGAGCGTCGCCCCGACCGCGTGCGGATTTGTACCTGGGCCCCCCAACTTCACTCGTAACCCCGGCTTTCCGCGAACGTTGTGGAACAGACGCGTAGCGCCTGCGTGCTGGGTTACCAATAAGTCGGGGCGACCGTCGTGATCGTAGTCACAGACTGCCGCAGCCCGACCTTCTCCCATGATGGCGATGCCGCTTTCCAACGCCGACATTGACCGGAATCCCCCCTGACCGTCGCCGCGCAGCCAGAGACCACGCCCTCCGTCGAGCCTGGATGCGTCGGCCGACACGCCGAACAGGTTTTGGCTGAGACACACATCCTCATGCCCATCACTGTCAAAGTCAGCGACGGCCAAGCCGAAGACCGGAGCGAGCTGGGCTTCCATTGGGAGGGGTTTGGCCAGGAAACCTTGGTCTCGTTTCAGAAACACCATGGAATCGAGGGTGCGGATGGTGATGTGTTTCGCATTCTGGTAATGGTCCCCCAGCACCTCTCGGACCGTTGCCTTACCAAACTCCTGCAACGTGGCGAACCGCTCCCTCAGCCAGGGCATCGCCTTGCCCAGGACATCCAAGTCGCGCCAGGGAACCAAACTCCCAACCTCAGGGGGTGTGTAGGCCTCGAGGATTTCAACCGTTCCGTCCTGATCGAAATCCCCATAATACCACTGAATAGGTTGGGAGAGGTAGGCTTGGTATTTGGTGTTACGTCCCCAGTTGCCAGCAATGAGGTCCATCCGACCGTCGCTATCAAAGTCCCCTGAAGCCACGCTAGACCAGGCGCCTGGATAGCTGTCCAGGCCAAGCTCATGCGTGATTTCCAAGAACCCTTTCGCAGCTTTCCTCCAGACACGCAGCGGCCCTCCCTCACAGGCCAAAACGAGTTCAGGAATGCTGTCCCCATCCAGATCGGTCCAGAGAACGGCGTGAACCATCCCCACTTTTGAAAACAGCTTGGAAACGTCAGCGTCCAGCACCCAGTGACCGTTGTCGTTGCGGAAATAGAGCGAATCCGCTGGTTCGGGGAACCTGCCCGGCAAACTCTGTCCGCCGATAAAGAGGTCGAGGTCGCCATCGCCATCGGCATCAGCCAGCGCAATGGGCCCTGCGCTGCTGCCGATGGCTGAGCCCAGCGGACTCCAGTTCGTCGCCGAGGTTCGCCAGATCTGGGCCGGAGAGGCGTTTGTAGTGTGGGCCTCCGTCAAAGCAACCGCGGCGAGCAAGCCGGAGTTCCCAGGTAACCAGTCGAGTCCCAACAGCATCCCTTGGTTCATACCTTTTCGTGTCCCAACGGGTATTTCCTGGAGACGGTCAAAGCCCCCCTTGCCGTTATTGTGCATCACCAGCGGACTCCCATCGCCTCCCGCTCCCACGAAAAGGTCCTCCCAGCCATCCCCATCCAGGTCGAACCAACCCGCTGCGGGACCGAACTGGCTCAGGCGATGGGGTAGCAGTGGTTGCTGGCCGAAGTCATCGAAAGTGGCTGGTACGTGACGGTGGCCAACGTTGACGTTCTCGAACAAGGGCTTGGTTACCTCTGCCGGCTGTGGTGGGATGGGGGCGGCATCGGGTTCATGGATCTCGTAGACCTTTCCTGGTTGGGCCTTCTCCAGTACTGACCGTCGTCCTGAGGGCCAGTCCACCTCAATCCGCAGAGGGGTGTCCGATCCGCCCGCGGCGAAGGTGCGAAGTGGGTCGTCGGAGGAGAGGTAACGCCCCCCACAAATGATTTCCTGGGCTTGTTTGCCTAGCGGTCCGCCGGTTACCTCCACTCGAGCACCGATGCCCCGGGTGTTCCCCGATCTCCCGCGCAATCGCACCGAAAGCCGCGGGGCAGGTGTGCTGTTGCGGCAGAGCAGGGGAGCGGCGTTTAGGCAGTTGATGATCACGTCCTGGTCTCCGTCGTTGTCCAGGTCAGCTAGACAAATACCTTGGGAAATGTTCGTTGAATCAAACCCCCATTCTCGGCCCGCCTCCTGAAAGCGGAAATCACCAGTATTGCGAAACGCGAGGTTCGGCGTGCGCAGGGGGGGGAACATACTGCGCAGCTCCAGTTGCTCGCGCCGGGCCATTTGCTTGCCACGCACCAGGGTTTCGATCTGCCGCGACACGTCTGCGTTCTGAGCGTCCCTCGCATGTCCTGTAACCAGGAGCAGGTCCTCGAGACCATCCAGGTCGACATCCAGGAAGACGGGGCACCAAGACCAATCCGAGGCCTCAATGACCGCCAACTGGGCAATCTCGCTGTAGGTACCGTCGCCACGGTTCCAGAACAAGGTGTTGCGAGAGTATTGTGGGCGGCTATCCACTTGGGTCATCGACTGGAGGAACGGGTTGAAGTACCCCAATTGCAGTTGGCGCAGTGCGTGGGAGCGGCTCAACATGTCGGCCACAAAGAAATCGTCCTTTCCATCACGGTCCAGATCGGCGAAATCAACCCCCATGGAGAACAGGCTGGTATGGCGCAGTCCGACTCTCAGTATGGCCCGGAAATGCCCTTTCCCGTCGTTGATCCAGAATCGATCCGGCGAATGAAAGTCATTGCAAACATACAGATCGGGGGCTCCATCGCCGTTCACATCCCTGAACATGGCCGACAAACCCCAGTCATAGGGAGTCGCGATGGGTTTGCCGTCCTCATCGAGAAAGGTACCGTCCGTCCAACTGACTGCGGTGAAGTGACCGTGCCCGTCGTTGCGATACAAGAAAGGCGCCTGGCCGTTTTCCAGGATTCCGAAGGTTCGGTCTGCCGCAAACCGTCCGACCAGATCAGGCTCCGTGACCGGGCGTCCATCGACGGCTAACAGCTCGTATTGTCCGTTGGTGGTCGCAAAACGGAATCGGGTGTCGGGCTCGTCGCGAAGGGTGTTGGACCGGTAGTTGCACACGAACAGATCCAGGTCGCCGTCGCGATCCATGTCCGCCAAGGCCATGGACATACTGCCCACCCAGAGGCGGCTGCGGAGCCCGGCGGCATCCGTGGTTTCCCGGAACCGGCCTTTGCCGTCGTTCAGGAAGAGCCGAACGCCGGGTCCTATCGCGCTCACCAGCAGGTCAAGATGCCCATCGCCATCCACATCGGCGAAGGCCGCTCCCGTGGAGGCTTGACCTTCGCAGGCCACTCCAGCCTCTTTTGTGACATCCTGAAATCTCCACCCTCCCAGGTTTCGATAGAGGGCATTAGGGGATTCCAAGCCACAAAAATAGAGCTCGCACCAACCGTCTTCATCTATATCCCCAGCGGCTACACCCGATCCGTTGAGATAGATCTGGTTGGTGGTATAACGGGAGACCGCTAGTCGATTTGTGAAAGTGATCCCCAGCTGGGCGGCTGGCATGGAGGTAAACGCGGCCTTTCCCGGGCCGGTTGCGGAAAGAACCGCAGATCGGTGTCCCTGGCCCTGATCCCATACCAACTCTCCGCCTTGAGCCACCAAGGAAAAAGCACACCCCAGACCTGAGGCCAGCACTAGCGCTGCGGCAAGATGACTCAAGGACATGAAATGGTCGTAGTGCTTCGATTTGTGCCTTTGGCCCGCAGTTGTGTCCAACAAAATCAGCCGTTGGACCTGGATTCCCGATGGCGGTGAGATTTGACAGCGGCCTTATTCTGGGAGAGTCTGGACCTATGCACCTATTACAGTGCGCTTCCCCGCGCTCCAGGGTAGCCGGCATTGCTCCGTCTCGGATCTTGGTAGGCGCACGTTTACCAAGCGCGGTTCGTGGTCTGCTGATGACTGGCCTCCTGGTCTGCTTCGCAGACGAACCGCTGAATCTGGCGGCCAAGAGCGAACTTCCCAGCGGAAAAGGGTTGGCTGCGGCGTTTCCCGGGGATGCCGGGCTGAAGGGAAGCGAGCAGGTGATCTTTGGGGACGACTTTGAGTCAGGGGTTTTGGGGGCGGGCTGGGATGAAACCGGGAACAAGAACGGGAATGTGCTTCAGTTCGCCGATTCGGATTCCGCACTGGGGCTGGGAAAACGGTGTGTTCGGGTGGAAGCGCATCTCGGAAAGGACACCGGTGGTGGGTTCACCAAGTGGTTCGAGCCCTCTGATGTCGAGTTCATCCGGTTCTATACCAAGTTTGATGCGGGCTGTGACTATGTGCATCACTTCGTCACCCTCCGGGCCAACAAGAGCCTGCGCGGAGGAGAAAAGTGGAGTGGATTTGGTGGAGCGGGCTTAAAGCCTGCTGGTGACGAGCGGTTTTCCACGGCGATTGAACCGTGGGGGAATTGGGGCAAGTTTCCCGCTCCCGGGCGCTGGAACTTCTACAGTTATTGGCATGAAATGGAAGTGTCCAGGGACGGGAAATACTGGGGAAACTCTTTTGGGGTGCCTGAGGCGCCGGTGATCCCCAAGGGGCGCTGGGTGTGTGTCGAGTTCATGCTCAAGCACAACACTCCTGGAAATCCCGACGGTGAGCAGGCGTTCTGGATTGATGGTGTGCTCCAGGGACATTGGAAGGGGATCAATTGGAGGAAGAGCGAGTCACTCAAGGCCAACGCGCTGACTTTGGAGAGCTACATCACCGATCGCTGGACCCAGAACCTAACGAACGTGGTCTTCTTTGATAACGTCGTGATCGCCCGCAAATATATCGGCCCTGCAGCCGCCGTCCCCTCACGCTAAGCCTAAGAAGCCTCCGGTACGCCTGAGGACGATTGGAGCCTGGTCCGCCATCGCTTCGGTGAGAGCCCAGTTCGGGTCTTGAACTGGCTCGACAGGTGAAAGGCGGAGTCAAAACCGAGGATCTCCGCCACCTCCTTGATCGTTTTGCCGGTGTTGGCGAGGAGGTCCTGCGCCTTCTGAAGCCTGACTTCGAGGTGGTATTGTTTTGGACTCAGACCGGTTCTGCTACGGAAAGCCTCCCGAAACCGGCTGTAGCCCACTCCCAATTCTCGCGCGACCGAAACCATCTCGAGTGGTTCCTGGTATCTCCGGGCGATAAGGGCCTGCGCCTGTTGCACTATTTGGTCAATATGACGATTCGGTGCCTGCGTGGGGTTGCCGAGTCCACTCAGGATCGCGAGCAGGTACAGGCTGAGGGAGGCTAGTGCAGGCTGGTTGACTGGGGGTGGACGCCGCGCCCAGTCATGACACAAGTCGAAGGCGCACTGAATGTCGGAAGAAGAACCGATTCGGACGACGGGCTCCTCCGGGCGGATAATTCCCGCGAAATGGGCTTCCTCCCACGCCTGACCTCGACACTCGATCCAGTGCTCCACCCATCCAGTTTCAGGCGAGGGTGCGTAACGATGCCAGATGCCCGGGAAAAGAAGGAACAGAGTTCCGGGTTCGATTTGCTGGATTCGCGACAGTCCCTTGGACTCATACACGCCGCTGCCGTGGGTGATGAAAACCAGCTGATAGGCGTGGAGGATTCTTCCCGCCGACCAGCTGAAATGGTGATCTTCCGGGTGGCGCAAGGGCGGGTAGGGAGCCTGAGGAGGAACGTGGGCAAAGCCGGTTGCCGTGACTCGGCATGGCCAGACCTCTTCCATGGGGCGGTCGGGGAGGTAAACGAAGTAGTCTTGCATGGCCGATGCTCTGGCAGAACATATATGTTTATCATCAGTCTGTCTATCCCTGAGCGTCCACAAAAGCGATAGCATGGGCGCTATGAAATCCACGCGAATTGGTCTTTTTGGCATCGGATTGGACGCCTACTGGCCGCAGTTCCCGGGTCTGAAGAAGCGCCTTGAGGGTTACCTGCAGGTTGTATATGAGCGGCTCGCCCGCCCTGGCGTCGAGATTGTGAACCTCGGGCTGGTGGATTCGCCCCAAAAAGCCATGGAGGCCGGCCATCGTTTTCGGCAGGAGGATGTGGATCTCATTTTCCTGTACGTTACGACCTACGCCCTGTCCTCCACCGTGCTCCCGGTGGTGCGCCGCGCCAAGGTGCCGGTGATCATTCTCAATCTGGCGCCGGAGGCAGCCATCGATTACCGATCCTTCAACGCCATGGGGGATCGTACCCGGATGACAGGGGAATGGCTCGCCCATTGCTCTGCCTGCCCCGTGCCTGAGATCGCCAATGTCTTCAATCGCGCCAAGATCGATTTTCACCAGATCACCGGCATGTTGCACGATGATCCGGTCTGTTGGACCGAGGTGGATGACTGGATGGAGGCGGCGCGGGTCGCCGGGATCATGGAGCACAACCGGCTGGGTTTGATGGGGCATTACTACTGTGGTATGCTCGATATTGCCTCCGACCTGACTCAACACTGTGCTGCTTTTGGTGGGCACATGGAAATCGTGGAAGTGGACGAGCTTGCCGCTCTCCGCAAGGAGGTGACCGCTCGCCAGAGCAAGGCTAGGGTGGGGGACTTCAAACGCATGTTCGACGTTCAACCCGACTGCCCTGCGACGGAACTCGAGCGTGCAGCGCGCACCTCCGTGGCATTGGATCGCTTGGTAAAAGAGCACGATCTTGGTTCTCTGGCCTATTACTACATGGGAACCGGGAATATCGACAACGAGGATGCGATCAGCTCCATCATTCTCGGGAACTCGCTGCTCACGGCCCGGGGGATCCCGGTCGCTGGTGAATACGAAGTGAAGAACGTGCAGGCGATGAAGATTCTGGACAGTTTTGGAGTTGGAGGATCCTTCACCGAGTATTATGCCATGGACTTCAAGGACGATGTGGTCTTGATGGGACATGATGGACCCGGCCACATCGCCATTGCCCAGGGCAAAACCAAAGTGCGTCCTCTCAAGGTCTATCATGGCAAAGTGGGCCGGGGATTGTCGGTGGAAATGTCGGTCAAGCATGGCCCGGTGACTTTGTTGTCCGTGGTGCAAACCGTCGATGGCCGGCTGAAGTTGCTTATGGCCGAGGGCGAGTCAGTTCCCGGGCCCATCCTGGAGATTGGCAACACCAACAGCCGATATCGATTCAGCATCGGCGCTCGCAGATTCGTGAACGAATGGAATGTGCACGGTCCGGCACACCACTGTGCGGTGGGAGTTGGACACGTAACGGCCCGCCTGGAGAAGCTTGGAAAACTGCTCGGAATGGAAACCGTCAAAGTTTGTTAACGCTCCTGTATTCTCTCACCCATGAAGTCTCTGTTTTGCGGCCCCCTGAATCCGCCCTCGTTCGGTCTTTACCGTTTGCTGCTCGTTGCGTATTGCCTGTTCGCATTCCCTTTGCAAGCGGGAGCAGCTGGCTTGGAGGTGGGGAACCTTCGTTGCGAATCTCAGGGGGATCCGCTGGGCGTGGATGTGGCGACACCTCATTTGAGCTGGGGGCTATCCGGTAGCGAGCGGACACAACGGCAGACAGCTTATCGAATTCTGGTCGCCTCCAGCTTGGATCGGCTCAGGCAGAACCGGGGAGACCAGTGGGATTCGGGGAAGGTGGCGTCCTCGGAACAGAGCGGGGTTGAATACGGAGGTCCAGCCCTCCGATCCAACCAGCAGTGCTTCTGGAAAGTGATGGTTTGGGATCAAGTGGGCAAAGGCAGCCGCTGGAGTCGGGCCGGCAGTTGGACCATGGGGCTGCTCGGCCCGGGCGAGTGGAAGGCAAAGTGGGTTCAATCACCGGAAACCAACGTGTACCCGCTGCCGCTCTTCCGACGCGAGTTGCGGGTGGAGCGGCCGATCCAAAGGGCGCTGGTGCATGTGTGTGGGCTTGGCCAGTTTGACCTCTTTTTGGATGGGGCCAAGGTCTCAGATCATTTCCTTGATCCCGCCTGGTCGGTGTATGAGAAAACGGACTATTGCGTCACCTTCGACCTGACCGAGAAGCTAGGTGTGGGCGACCACGCCCTGGGCGTGATGCTTGGCAAAGGCTTCTTCAACACCGACGGAGATCGTCGAGTGCATGGAGTTCAGTCCAACCGACCTCTCCGTCTTCTTCTCCAAGCCCATATCTGGTTTACCGACGGAACGGAACAAACGTTGGTGAGCGATACCAGTTGGCGAGTGTCCCCAGGCCCGATTACCCATAGTGCGATTCTGGGGGGCGAAGATTACGATGCGCGGCTGATGCCGGTGGGGTGGTCCAAGGCTGGGTTCAACGACCAGGCCTGGAAGCCCGCAACTGAGTCCCAGAGCCCGGGGGGTATTCTCAGAGCCACAATGTCACCGCCAATGAAAGTCATGGAGAGTTTCCGGCCGGTGCGCATGGACGAACCCGCCCCCGGAAAGTTCGTCTACGATTTTGGCCAAAACGCGTCAGCCATCCCGAAGTTGCGCGTTCGAGGCCGTGCCGGGGCGGTGGTGAGACTCACTCCGGCCGAACAGCGTCACGGCATGACCCCTCGGGTGAATAATGGCCGGGGCTTGGTCAACCAGGCAGGCGTGGGTACCCCGAACTACTTCCAGTACACCCTGCGCGGAGGGGAAGTGGAGGAGTGGATACCCCAGTTCAGTTACTCGGGTTTCCAGTATCTGCAGGTTGAAGGCGCGGTGCCTGCTGGGAACGCCAACTCTGGGGGGCTCCCCGTGATCGAGGAATTGGTTTCTCTGCATGTAAGAAATGTCGCCGAAAAGACGGGCAGTTTTGAATGTTCCAATCCGCTGTTGAACGCTATCGACCGGATCATTGACCGAGCCGTACAGGCGAATATGGCACACGTGCTGACCGATTGTCCTCATCGCGAGAAACTGGGTTGGCTGGAAGTTTCCTATTTGATGGGGCCATCCATTGCCGGTCGGTATGACATTTCCCGGTTTTACAGCAAGGTCAGTCGAGACTGTGGGGACTCCCAGCAAGCCGATGGGTTGGTGCCGACCGTGGCTCCCTCCTATCCCGCGTTTTCGGGAGGATTCGCCTACACGCCGGAGTGGGGTGCGGCGGCGGTGGTGGTGCCCTGGCAGGTCTATGAATGGTATGGCGACCGGCGGGTTCTCCGAGACAGCTATACGACGATGAAAGGTTTTGTCGATTTCATTGAGCAAACTTCCGCGAATCTTGTGCCGCGGCCTGGCTTAGGGGATTGGTATGATTATGGTGGCAAGACGGTAGGCCCCTCCCAATTCACCCCGGTGGAGTTGAGCGCCATGGCTACGTTTTATCGTTGCTCACGGATTGTAGCGGATACGGCCGCCCTCCTGGGTGAAGGCGCGGAGGCGTCCAAGTACCAGGCGCTTGCGCAGAGGATTCGCACTGCGTTCAACGAACGCTTTTTCGACGGCGTGGCTGAGTACAAGAACTCTGGGAGTCCCCAGACAGGTGGCAGCATGGCTTCGGCGCTGGGCATGGTGCCTCCCGGTCGCGAGAAGGCCGTTCTCGAGCGAATCCTTCAGGATGTGAAGGATCGGAACGATCAACAGACGGTGGGGGATATTGGCCATTGGTATTTCCTCAAGGCGCTGGCCGAGGGCGGCCAATCGGAATTCCTATACCGTTTGACCACGCGCACCAACATGGGAGGCTACGGCTTCATCGTGAACAACGGGTGGACCTCGATGCCTGAGGCGTGGGATGCCGACACCGGGGCCTCCATGAACCACTGCATGCTGGGGCATATCCAGGAATGGTTCCTTGGGGATCTGGGGGGTATACGGCCTGATCCGGCGGCTCCGGGTTTCCGGCGGGTACTGATTGAACCCCAGGTGGTGGGAGACCTTCAATGGGTAAAAGCCAGCCACCGCGGCCCGGGTGGGGACGTTTGTGTTTCTTGGCATCGAAGAGGGGATCGTGGTTTGGATTGTCAGATCGTTATCCCGCCGAACACCACTGCCCAAGTGCGTTTGCCGGCCCGGGAAGGTTCCACCGTCAAGGAAGGTGGACGAACCGTCGCGAGGCAAAAGGGCGTTCGCCTAATCGGGCGTGACAGTGTCGGAGTGAAATTAGAACTGCAGTCGGGAACCTATGCCCTCTCAGTAGAGTGAGTCTTTCCTTGCCCAGCGGAGTTTTTATTCATGAAAACAAACACCGTTCTCCACAAATGGCTCCCAGCCATCTTGACGTCGCTCGCCTTCTCCACCGGCTTGCTGGCCGCCAGCCTGGAAGAGGAGTTTAGCTCGCCGCCTGCGCATACCAAACCCTGGGTGTACTGGTATTGGATCAGTGACAACATTTCCAAGGAGGGAATCACTCGGGACCTGGAATCCATGGCCCGAGTCGGCATCGGCGAGGCGTTCGTCGGAAACGTGGACGTGAATGAAAAGGCCCGGGGTAACGTGAAGGTGTTGACCGAGGAGTGGTGGGGCATGGTGGAGCACGCGATTCGGGAAGGGGGGCGCCTGGGTGTGGACATCGGTTTTTTCAATTGTCCGGGATGGAGTCAATCGGGAGGGCCGTGGATTCGCCCAGAGCAAGCGATGCGGTACATGGTTACCCGGGAGGTTCGGGTCCAAGGGCCGGTTAGTTACCAGGAGACCTTGCCTGCGCCTGCAGCCCCATTCCAGGACGTGTCGTTGCTGGCTTTCCCCGCTCCCGCTGGAGAGAACCTTCGTCTAGGCCAGTCGGTTTCGCGGATTATCTCCAAGCCCGAGGGTTCGAGCGTTGATCGGCTCTTCGATGGGCGACTGGAAACCGTTTTCGAGTTTCCAGCCGAGGCTGCTCAGGGTCGGAAGACCTGGGAAGTTGTCGTCGAGTGTGTTAAGGACTTCGAGGCCCGCAGCCTGACGCTTCAACCTAGGGAGACCGCCTTTGCGGTGGAATGCGAGTTGCAGTATGAAGATTCGACCGGGACTTTTAAGAAGATACGCAGCTTTACAGTCGATCGCTCCAACATCGGGGTCAACGTGGGACCGATGCCTTACGGCCCGGTGGCAGTGTCGTTTCCGGTGCAGAAGGCCCGCCGCTTCAAGCTGATCTTTTCCGAAGCGCGTGGGGCGGTTGGTTTCAAGGAAATCGAGATTTCCAGTTCCGCCCGCCTCGAACGCTACGTGGAAAAACAGTTGGGCAAAATGCATCCCACTCCTCAACCTATGTGGGACACGTACCTCTGGCCCGCGCAGCCTGAGCCCGAGCAAGCCGGCTTCGCTGTTGCTCCCTCGACCGTGATCAATCTGAGCCGCCGCATGTCTGCTGACGGCACGCTCCAGTGGCAGGTTCCTGCTGGTGACTGGGTGATCCTACGAGTGGCGATGACTCCCACGGGAACGACGAATGCGCCAGCTTCCCCGGAAGGGCAGGGGATGGAGGTGGACAAGATGAATGCGGTAGCCGCCAAGGCGCACTTCAATGCGTATCTTGGGAAACTGCTGGCACGGATGCCTGTTTCCGACCGCAAGGCGTTCAAGCACGTCGTGGCTGACAGTTACGAGATGGGTTCGCAGAATTGGACGGACAGTTTTCGAGGGACATTCCAGCGGCGTTACGGCTATGATCCGGATCGCTGGTTACCGGTTTTGACTGGGCGGTTGGTCGGTAGCGCCACGGAATCAGAGCGTTTCCTATGGGACCTGCGCCGGTTGGTTGCCGACCGGGTGGCCTACGAATACGTAGGCGGCCTGCGGGACTTGAGTCATCGACACGGCTTAAAACTGTGGCTCGAGAACTACGGGCACTGGGGCTTTCCTGCGGAATTTCTGCAGTACGGCGGCCAAGCCGACCAGGTCAGCGGCGAGTTCTGGGCTACTGGGGATCTAGGGAGCATCGAGTTGCGGGCGGCCACTTCCGCTTCCCACATCTACGGGAGGCGTGTGACTTCAGCTGAGGCGTTTACGGGAGGTCCGCCCTTTGTCAGCACTCCCTGGTCCCTCAAGAAGCGGTGCGACTGGGCGGCGACCGAGGGGATCAACCATTTTGTCTTTCATGTCTACATACACCAACCCGATGAGCAGCTTCCCGGGATCAACGCTTGGTTCGGAACGGAGTTCAACCGTTACAATACCTGGTTTGAAAGCTCGAAATCCTGGGTGGATTACATCCGCCGCACTCACTACATGCTCCAACAGGGTAAGCATATCGCCGATGTGGCTTATTTCATCGGCGAAGATGCTCCTAAGATGACAGGAGTCTGTCAGCCTGAACTACCCCCGGGGCACGATTTTGACTACATCAATGCGGAGGTGATCGAAAGGAGGCTTGGGGTCAAAGATGGACGATTCGTCCTTCCCGATGGAATGGCTTATCGCCTGCTGGTCCTCCCAGCTCAGGACACGATGCGACCTGAAGTCTTGCGTCGTTTGCGGGCTTTGGTAGCTGCGGGTGGCTGCATCCTGGGGACTCCTCCCTCACGTTCTCCGAGCATGGAAGGATTCCCTGGCTGCGATGGCCAGGTGCGCAAGTTGGCCCAGGAAATCTGGGGGGCTGCGCCAGGAAGTGATGGTGAGCGGAAGTTAGGCAAAGGCCGGGTGTTTTGGGGCAAAAGCATCGCCGAGGTTTTGTTGACCCTCGGAGTCTCGCCCGACGTTTCTGGTCTGCCTGCGTCCCAAGTTCTTTGGACTCATCGCGGGAACCAGGATCTCGACATTTACTTCCTTTCCAACCAGAAAGAGGCTCCGTTGCGGTTGGCACCCCTGTTCCGTGTGAAAGGCCGACAGCCTGAAGTTTGGGATCCCGCCACCGGCGAGCGGAAGTTCGCAGGAGTCTATTCCGCAAGTTCCACGGGCACCCGGGTGGCTCTGGATCTGGAAGCACGCGGGTCGGCACTGCTGGTTTTCCGAAAACCCGCTGACCGCTCTCCCACTGCCGTGCGTGTGACTCGAGGATCGGAAGAGGTGCTGGATGCTTCATCTGCTGGAGGGATGACACCCACGGTGCCCAGCTTTGTCGCTGCGACGAACGACTTCACGATCGCAGTGTGGGTGAAACCGTCCGTGGAGATCGATTTGCCCAAGGAAGCCGATCAGGGAGTGGCGATGCAATACCGCCGCAACGATGCCATCTTTCCGCCCCACGGCGACTCGTTGTATCCCTCGGGAGGCCACGCGGGAGTGGGCCTTTCTGTGGGCCGAAATGGTGTCTGTGTGTTCGAGCACTCGGGCAACTATTTCGCACCATTGTTAGCTCACCCAGTTGGGATCAACGGCTGGACCCATGTGGCGATCGTCTATCAGGATGCTCAACCCAAACTCTTCGTTAACGGACATCTCTTGCACCGCGGATTGAAGAGCCGGTATCGCGTGCATCCAGGCAATCCAGGCCAAGGGGGGCCTGGAGGACCCTTCGCCGGTGAGTTGGGAGAAGTCCAACAGTACGCCGGAATTCTGGACGAAGCGCAGTTGGCCAAGCTTGCGCAATCCCCACCTCAAGCCGTCAGCGCAAATGTCCTTTCCCCGCTGGAACTGGTACGTGCCGCTAAGGGTGGTTGGAGAGCGATCGCTGCCAAACCGGGTTCCTATCAAATCGAGCTTTCCGATGGCGGTAAGCGTTCCGTGGACGTTGCCGCTATTCCCGCGGCTGTCGACCTATCCGGACCCTGGAAGCTGACTTTTCCTCCAGGAATGGACGTGCCGGAGCAGGTTGTTCTCCAGCAACTCGGGTCCTGGACCGATTCTACCAACCCCGCCATCCGGCATTTTTCCGGAACCGGCACGTACAGCTCCGAATTTATGGTGGACGACCGTCTCCTCACGAAGGACCAGTCGGTTTTGTTGGACCTGGGCGGTGTGGAGAGTCTGGCAGAGGTGGTTCTGAACGGCCAGTCGTTGAGCACGCTTTGGAAACCGCCGTTTCGACTCGATGTGACCCGACGGCTGAAGCGAGGAAAGAACACCCTGGAAGTCAGAGTCACCAATGTTTGGAAGAACCGGCTGATCGGCGATAAAAAATACCCGCAAGGCTTTGAGGCAGGAAAGGCTCTTCAATTCAAACCGCATATTGCAGTGGACATTGGATTCCAGGCGGACGATGCCCTGGCTAGCTCGGGATTGCTCGGGCCCGTGCGTTTGGTTCCAGTTCTGCAAAGAAAAGTCCAGTGACGAGGGGAACCGCAACAGGCTTGAGCGCCAGGTGAATTCCACGGGCGTTGACTTCGTCAAAGGTCGGAAGCATTCTGAACACATGAGCCAGATTCAAAATGATCCTTCCCGGCGCGTTGGAAGCAACCAGCGTGCTCGCCAAGTGATGTTGGCGGGTCTGCTTTGTTTGTCGGCAAGCGGTTTCCGCAGTGCCTACGCGGAATGGCCGGAATTTCGTGGGCCTCGCCATGACGGACACGTCTCCGCGCCGGGCGACACGAAGCTGATTGGACTCCCGTTGCGGTGGAGCGAGACCGAGAACGTGAAGTGGAAGACGGAGATTCCGCACCGTGGTTGGTCGACTCCTGCCGTGGTAGCCGGGCAAGTCTGGCTTACGACTGCTACGTTGGAAGGGAACGATTTCTTCGTTCTATGCCTGGATTCCCAGACCGGTCAGGTTCTGTTCAACGAGAAGATCTTCCATTGCGATAAGCCCGAGCCCTTGGGTAACGACATGAACGGCTATGCGACACCGTCGCCCGTCATCGAAAAGGGTCGTGTTTATGTTCACTTCGGAAGCTACGGCACGGCCTGCTTGGACACCACCACGAAGAAAGTGCTGTGGCAACGCCAGGACCTCCCCTGTCGGCACTACCGGGGCCCCGCCTCTTCGCCCGTCCTGTTTGAAAACCTGCTCATCCTCACCATGGACGGCGCGGATTTGCAGTACCTGGTGGCTCTGGACAAAGCCACGGGTAAAACGGTTTGGAAAACGGATCGATCGGTCGCGTGGAATGACGAGAATGCGACCGACCAGATGACCAAGGACGGGGACCGTCGGAAGGCGCACAGCACCCCCTTGATCGTGGAGGTGAAGGGCCAACCTCAGCTCCTCACCTGCGGAGCAAAAGCCGCCTACGGGTACGACCCGCGTTCCGGCAAGGAGATCTGGAGAGTACGGCACGGGGCGTGGTCGGCTGCGACCATACCGGTGTGTGAGAATGGGCTCGTGTTTGTTTCGACCGGTCTTGGACCCTCCGAGTTGCTCGCTATTCGCTATGATGGCCAGGGCGATGTCACGGAGACCCATGTGGCTTGGAAGATGGATAAGGCATTTGCGAAGACCGCTTCACCGATTGTGGTTGACGGTCGCTTTTACATGGTGACTGACGACGGCCTGGTGGTTTGCCTGGAACCAGGCACTGGGAAGGAGCTCTGGAGACAGCGTATCGGTGGAAGCTATGCAGCTTCGCCCATCTACGCAGATGGGCGTCTTTACTTCTGCAATCAAAGCGGCAAGACCACTGTGCTGAAGCCGGGGCCAGTTTGCGAAATCCTAGCGACGAATACTCTTCCCGCCGGATGCCTGGCCTCCCCCGCCGTCGATGGAAAGGCGCTGTACTTGCGCACCAAGACCCATATCTACCGGATCGAAGACTCTTCAACCGAAACGAAATAGATCGAGCCGCATATGAAACCATCCTTTAGGCATCTAGCGGGAGCCTGTCTGCTTTCTTGTGTCATGGATTTGGCCCTTCTGCCTTCCGCATGGGCCGCTGACGCTGTTCAGGAGAAAGAGCCACCCGTCATCAACCCGGGTCCAGTGGGCGGCCCGCCATCGGACGCAGTACTGCTTTTTGACGGCAAGGGTCTTTCCATGTGGCGGGGGGAAAGGTCTGCCGAACCAAAATGGAAGTTAGGGGAAGGTTACATGGAAACCACCACTTTTGGCGGGATCTTCAGCAAGCAGGAGTTCGGCGATTGCCAGTTGCACGTGGAATGGGCTGCACCCTCCGAGGCGAAGGGAGAGGGGCAGGGCAGGGGGAATAGCGGAGTGTACCTTCAGGGGCGATACGAGATCCAAGTCCTGGATTGTTATCAGAACAAGACCTATCCCAATGGGCAGTGCGGCGCGTTTTACGGCCACAATCCGCCCCTCGTCAACGCCTGTCGGAAGCCCGGTGAATGGCAAAGCTATGACATTATCTTCAGGACGCCGAAGAAAGGTGCGGACGGGCGGGTTGCGCCCGGTTCCTTCACGGTGCTGCACAACGGCGTGTTGATTCAGGACCACATTCCAGTGGACGGCCAGCCTACGACCGCAGCTCCTCTCCAGGGCATCGTCGAGAAGGGCCCTCTTTACCTCCAGGATCACGGCAACCCGGTCCGATATCGAAACGTCTGGATCAGGCCGCTCTGATCCTTGGGTCTTGTATTTTGCGACGGTGGCCGCTCCTGAGCGGCCTTAGCGGCTTTGACCGAGTAGGGCTCGTATGCCCCTTTGCTCTGCCTCCTCCATGGCTTTTCTCTTCGCCTCGAACCTGGCGTACTTTTGCCGATCCTCCTCAGACCAGGCGTTTGCTTCCGTGTAGTCCCCGCAAAAGGGTACCCCGAGGTCGATCCAGCATGCGATCTTACGGAGGTCCGTTTCCGCGAGCCGAACTCCCTGGTGTCCTTCCGTTAACATTCGCATCAGTTTGCTCCGAGTGGCTCCTGCCGAGTAAGGCGGAAGAAGCTCGGGCACAGACTGGGAACTGACCCAGTTCACGAGCTCCCGGTCTGGCTTGCCTGTGTAGAGCTCGAGGTCCCATGGTAACCCCTTCTCGCGGCAGCCGGTAAGCGTGAGATAGGACTCGCTCCAGAACCTTGCGGCAGTGCGGTCGTGGACCTGATTAGCCCGCAGCCCGAAGGCCGGTTTGATGACTTTGGGATCACTCGACTCGGCGGTCTGCACCGCCGGGGAGGCAACCTGCGTTGGATCTTGGTTGTGGCAGCGAACACAATGCTGATCCAGGATGGGCTGAATCTCGCGCGGATAGCTGAAACCTCGGGCTGCTCCATAGAAGGGCTCCAACTCCCGCGGAGCCAGCCGTCCCGCCGCGTAAGACGTGGAGGCGGGTGGTGCGGCGTTTTTGTCCTCATGGCAGCCTACGCAGGATTGGACCTCTCCCGGTTGGAGAGTGGTCCAGCTCCGCATGGTCTGGATGACCTGCCCTTGTTCGTCCAATGCCTGGAAGTAGACCGGAGTACGCGCCGGGACCAGAAAGGATGACGAGCCATCCTCGTGAACCGGGGTTTCTCCGAGCACGACCTTCACATCCCAGCACCCATTACCCACCGCGATGGGGGTGCTAATCAACGCCCCACCAGCAGGACCTCCGTTGGAGTTGTGGCCCACTCCTGCAGCTCGATACTCAAGCGCAACTACACGCAGCCTCTTGACGCTTCCGCGAGGAACGCCCTTCAACGATTGACCAGCGTAGATGTCCTGGATGTAACAGACGCCGGTCTTAGCGGCATAGTCGACTTTGCTGGGGCGAAGTGCAGGCGGTTTGCGAGCCACCAGAGGGATGGGTTGACTGCAAGGGAACTGGGGATCGGACGCTAACAGTTCTCGTCGCCCGTTCATATCCATCCAATACACGCCAAAGTGGCCGCCGCGCCATTCCCAACCCAGAGGCGCGTAGGTGACAAGAAACTCGTTCTCGTTGAGGGGGTAGGGGTACTGAAAGAGTTCCCCTTCCTGGCCGTAGGCATCGATTCTTGGCGCTGGGGTTTCTCGAATGGGTGCAACGAGCTTCGCCCCAGTGTTTTCCTGCCTGCCTTTCGACGGGTCGATGATACCCAACTTCCCAGCTTGGGCAGTGTGATGTCCACAAAAGGTTGCCAGGACCTTGGAACTTCCCGGGATCCCGCGCGCGTGCGCGATGGTCGTGGGGAACCAGGAATTGTTACCGTAAAATTCCGCCTGCCCCGTTCCATCCGGGTTCATTTGAAACAGAGCTTGCGGGAAGATCTGCCCCCGATCGTTGTAGTCCCAACGGGTATAAAGTACGCGCCCGTCCTCCGTCACCGAGGGATGAATGGCGTGTACCTGGTCAAAACCAAGCCGGCGCAAATAGCGTCCTTGGGCGTCACACGTGTAGAGGTTGCTGACTTCGGTCCACCAGCAGTCGACTGTCTGCACGCAGCGGGTGGATGAGAATACCAGATCACCGTTGGGGAGGTAAGCTCCCTCGTAATCGGCGAAGCCCAAGCCGGAAGTGATTTGCACGATCTTACGCGTCTGGAGGTCAAACTCGTAGAGGTGATAGTCGTCTTCATCGAGCGACTTCTTCCAGGCAAAGAGGATGCGCTTCCCGTCCCAGGAGACCGCAGGGTCACGGATCGCCCCTGTGGGGTCCTTCACCAGGCTCTCGACTTCACCTCTGGGGTTGGCCAAATCAAGAACGCAAAGGGCGGAATCCGGCAGGAAATGGCGTTCGTTCTGTGCATCGGACTGGCCTTCCGTGTAAGCGAAGAAAGATGGGCGGATGGTGTGGTGCTTGGTGAAAACAACCCTTGGGGAGTCACCGCGAG
Source organism: uncultured Verrucomicrobiota bacterium (assembly GCA_964411985.1). GTDB lineage: Bacteria > Verrucomicrobiota > Verrucomicrobiia > Limisphaerales > J093 > CAYPNF01. The sequence continues at coordinate 23,294 of CAYPNF010000029.1, read as the reverse complement.
CCCGTTCGAGTCGGCGGGCGCGGCGCGTCTCGCAGGCCTCAGCGTAGACCTCCAGACATGTTTCCGCGGACAAGGCACGTTTGTCCGCCAGATGGGCATCGATCTTCTCCTGTAGCTGCTTGGCCTCGGCTGGAATCTCTTTGGCCACGGAACGAAGCAGTCGGCGCAGAACCTCACCTTCGTCGGTTTTGGGGAGGTAGACGAAAAAGTCGCGTCCTCCGTCCTGAAGCAGCCAGTCCCAGACCACGGGGTATTGGTTCTGGAATCCGCGCCAGACGTCTCGCACCAAGGCATCTTTGCGCGAGCCATCCGCCTTCGAAGCGAGGACAACAGATCTCGCTTCGCGAAGAGCCTGTGTCCAGGGCTGTTTCGTCCCGTCTCCGGGCTCAGATGCTTCCCCGAAACCGATGGCGGCGAGAAGGAGAGCGGCCCGGAGGCAGAGGCATGAAAACCCGAATTGCTTTGCACGGTGTTGGGTGTGTGACGACATGGTCATGGAAGGAAGATTGCTATCGGTAAGGCTGACGGAGCTGAACCTTTTTCGTTTCCTTAGCCCTCACCCTCAGATTGAGGGTCTCCACCCCCACGGAGAAGGCCATCGCAAAGTAGACGTAGCCTTTGTTGATGTGTTGTCCAAATCCATCCGCAACGAGTACGACTCCGATCATCAACAGAAAGCTTAAGGCGAGTACCTTGAGGGTGGGGTGACGTTCGATGAACATGCTGATGTGTTTGCTAAAGAACAACATAAAAATAACCGCCAGGATCACCGCCGCGATCATGACCCATAGCTGACGTGCCATTCCAACCGCGGTGATGACGCTATCCAAGGAGAACACGATATCCAGCAGAAGTATCTGGATGATGACACTTGCGAACGTCGGAGCAATACGGTTGGTGACCTCGCCGTCTTCCCCCTCGAGCCGGTCGTGGATCTCGTGGGTGGCCTTGGCGATCAGGAAGAGTCCGCCAGCTAACAGGATCAGGTCGCGTCCAGTGAAAGAATGGTCCAACAGAGTGAACACCGTCGCCTTGAGACCCATGATCCAGGAGAGCCCGCATAGAAGTAGAATGCGGGTGATCAGGGCGAGGCTGAGGCCAAGCTTTCTCGCTCTGTCCTGTTGTTCCTTGGGCAGTTTGCCGGCGAGGATCGAGATGAATATGACATTGTCGATGCCCAGCACCACCTCGAGCAGTGTCAGGGTCACCAGACTAATCCAGATTTCGGGCTGTGTAATCCAGTCCATCCATGGAGTTTATGTCGCATCACCCCGACCTGCAAGCGCGGAGCGGGAAGGGGGCGGATCAGAACGCCGCGTGTCAAACTTGTTGTCAGAAAAGCGAATTCGTATCATGTTGGTCCCAGTAGCACCCTGTAGGTTTGAAGAGAACGACCCAAGATGCGCTCATGAAACGTCGCGAATTCCTCAAGGCTTCCGTCATTGCTGCCGCTGCCCTCCCCGCTGCGGCAAGGTCCGAACAGCAACCCTCAACCTCACGAACTGGGGCTCCTACCAGTCCGATCGCTGCCTCCAAGGGTAGCCTTCCCCAAGGGAGAATTGGCGGGGTTGAGTACAGCCGCCTGATGCTGGGTGGGAACTTGATCAGTGGATACGCCCATGCCCGCGATTTGACCTACGTGGCGCACCTGATGAAGCGCTACAATACGGATGCGAAGATCCTCGAGACCTTGGAGTTGGCCGAGGTGAACGGGATTAATGTTATCAACAGTTGGGTCAACGATGGTATTTCCCATTTGCAGCAACATTGGAAAAGGGGTGGAAAAATGAAGTGGATCTCCCAGGCGCGCGTGGGAGCCAACGGGGAACTGGACCAGTTCAAGGCGGCGGCCGATCTGGGGGCTTCCGCCATCCACATTACGGGCGATTCGGCGGATGCTTTGGTGAAACGGGGCGAGCTGGACACTATCGCCAAGATGCTCGAACTGGTGCGCTCTCGAAAATGTGCTGCTGGCATCGGTGCGCACGGGCTGCAGACCATCATTGAGGCTGAGAAAGCCAAGCTAAACCCGGATTTCTACGTCAAGACGCTCCACAGCCACGAATACCACACCGCCCCCAAATCGGGCGAAACGGATGACCTCGGCCGCTATGACAACTCCTGGTGTAGCAACCCGGAGGAGGTTGTCGATTTCATGTTCAATGTCGGAAAGCCGTGGATCGCCTTTAAGGTTTTGGCGGCGGGAGCCATTCCTCCCCAGCGCGGGTTCCGTTATGCCTTCGAGAGCGGTGCCGACTTCATCTTGGTGGGAATGTTCGACTGGCAGGTGCAGGAGAACGTGGAGATCGCCCGGCAGGCCATCTCGGAGTCCAAACGACTCCGGCCGTGGCGGAGTTTGGCCAGTCAGAGCTGAGCGCAGTTGAATTAACGGGAGGGCGAGGAGGATTCTATGCCTCCCCTAGGCTTTGCAGTGCCACTGTGACCTCTTCGCTGACCTATCACTTGGTTTTGGGTGACCGCGCCGTGCGGTCACAAGTGGCTACTTTACTCAAGTAGGACATGGGGTCTTGGCCCCGGTATCCACTCGGACTTTCCACGTGAGTGCAGAGGCAGCGGCCTGCTGTTTCGACCAACGATCCAAAGCTGCTGCCGCCGCTGAAGGGTCTGCTCCCGGCTCTGTGGGCCTCGGCGGAGGAGTAGCCTGACTCTTGCTCGCATGCTGAATCCCCCCACTGGAGAACGCGCGAATCAGCTGAGTCTCCCAAGCGGATCCCCCCGTCACCGTGTCGATGCCGGTGACATGACGAAAGCCGCTGAAAAGAAAAACAGCCCCTGCGACCATGAGAACCAGGCCAGGCCAGAAATCATGCTTTTCCGAGGCCCTGAGACTCGGGTTCAAAAGCGGTTGTGGCACGCGCTGCATGACTGACCTGCAGCGAGCATCCTAGCCTCACTGTTTTCGGGAAGCCAGCACAGATTCGAGGTCCTCCACGGGGAAACCCTCGGCGATGACACGGCGCTGGGGATCCGTGAGGATTAAGTAGGGCAGGGGATCGAATCGAGAGACTAATTTGGCTTTGGGCGAGTTGGTCGGGACCTGGACTGCTGGGAAACTGAGACTTTCACTCGAGACCCACTCCTTGAACGCTTCGGTGCCGGTTCCAGGCAGTTGGGCGATCCCGAGGATCACACCCTTTTCCTTGAGGGACGAGGCTTGCTCTGCCAATCGTTTCGCCACCCGGCGGCAAAATCTTTGCTCTACATCCAGAACGCACAACAACAGACACTTACCCTCGGGCACGCTATCCGCCGTGAATCCAAACTCGGCCAAGTCTTCCAGCGGTTTTCCTTTTAGGGACGGCTTCGGTTGCCTCGGCTCACTCGAGCCTGAGTTGTTACTGAGGACGATCACAACGTTGGTGTCGCCAGCCTCGGCGCTGGCGTTTGCATAACCATTGGCACCACTAGCCCAGAGCTGAATCCGGCCCTCGCAGACCTTGAACGAGAAGCGGCCTTTCCCGTCGGTTGTGGCACTTCCGTCAGGCTGGTCTTCGCCATTCAGCCCCACGTGCGCGCCTGGAACGGGTTTTTCGCTGGAGTTGACCACCTGCCCTGACAGGACCATGTTTGCCAACTTCAGGTCCATGGGCTCCAGCTCGGTTCGATTCGTCTCCAGGTCTGCCGAAACCTCGACCCGCTTCTGCCCGTAGCCGGGAGCTTTCGCGTAGACCATGTACGGGACTCCGACGGGAAGCGTATTTAATTCAAACTTACCTTGGCTGTCCACACTGGCTAGTTGTTCGTCCAGGGAATTCCAGGAGTTGCCGGTCTTTAGCCAGAGACCGACCTGAGCCTTTGAAAGCGCAACCCCCTTTTCGTCCCGGACTGTCCCCGTGATTGTCAGCGCTGGTTTCAGTTTCACATCCAGGGTGGGGGTGTCGTCAGGGATCTCTTCGGCGGCAGCAAGCTTCTTGGCCTTGTTGCGAGCGATCAGGAGCGGGCCACCGGATTGGAGCTGCCAGGACTCCATCCTCCAAGCCATGCGGTAGACCCCATTGGTGTCAGTCTTAACGCGTTTGCGATCGTTCGTGGGAAAGACAGCCAGCTCAACGCCGACTGCTGGTTCACCCTCCGGTGTCGAAATCTTGCCCTGCAGTTTGAATTCCTTCGAATCGCTGCCCATGGAAGCGGAAGTGTCTCCCAATCGAATGACGACATTGGTGTCTCCGGCCTCCGCGCGTGTATTGCCCTGTTGGTTCAAGACATTGGCGTACACGTAAACATTCCCAGGGCATAGCTTGTCGAAGCTAAATCTGCCATCGGGACCAGTACGAGAGTTGGCATTGGGTTGTCCTTCTCCGCTGACACCTACATTTGCCCCAACCACCGGCTTGTCGTCGGCGTCGACCACCTGCCCGGCGAGACGCTGGTTTGCCTCCAGCAGCTCGACGGCGTCCAACTCCACTCGGCCTGGTTCGGTTCCGACTTCCACCGCATTGACGTACTTCTGGCCGAAGCCGGGGGCTGAAACATAGACCCCATACCTGTGGCCAACGGGAAGGGCGGGAATCTCAAATCGGCCGGGCACGTTGGTACCAACCGCCACGCCATACAGATGCATGCCGGAGTTGCCTGTCCAGAATACCAACGCAGCGGACACGTTTGTGATCGGCTTGCCTTCGAACTCCGCCTTTCCGGCAAGGGTGATTCCGGGCGAGAGAGTCAGCTCCAGCGAGCCCGCATCCTCTTCCAGATCCGTGGCTGCCGCCAGATTCTTCGCAGCGTCTCGGACCAGAATGCAGGCCGTGTTCTCGCGTCCGGCGTACTGCTGTTGGTCCCAGGGCATTTCGAATCGGCCTTCGCCATCCGTTATCAAGACTTTTTCCTGGGACGGGAAATAGGGCCCCACGAGTCTCACGGGGAGTCCGGGAGCAGGCTTGCCATCAGGCCCCTTTACCAACCCGGCCACCTTGGTGGGCAGAGGAACTTGCAGCTCCAGCCGGTTGGTAGCGTTGGCGTCCACCCGGGTGTTGGAGTGGATCTGCCGCCGGCCTTCCGCCATGGCAAACACCTGGTAGTCACCTTCAGGCAGCCGCTGGCTCACCACGCCTCGCTCGTTCGCGACTCCGTTGGCCTGGAAAATCTCCGAATAGACATTCACGTTCGCCTTGGGGATTGGTTTCCCGGTGCCTTTCTCCTGAATCACCACCTCCAGAATTCCTCCTTTCTGAACCTGGATCTCCACGCCTGTGTTGGTCTTGCCGCTCTCCACTTCCACGCTGACGATTTGCGCCACCCAGTCGGGTACCCCATTGGTAGCGAAAATGGCGCGCACCCGATGTGAGCCTGACGAAAGGCCTTCCAATCGAAAGCTCCCATCCGGTTGCGACTCCACTGGACCGGAGGGGGCTTCCTGGAGTCCGCTGGTCGGCTGCAACTGAATCATGGCCTTGGGGGGAGCGGTGAAGCCTTCTGCGGCAATTACCTTTCCTTCGATCCCGCCGGTCGGCTCCACGATCAGACGGACGTCGGTTTGTCCCGCCCGGCACTGCATGGTGCTGGGGTCGATCTGGGGTGTTCCCGTTGGCCGCACTGCCTTTCCTGGGGACTTCACAACCAGATTCGCACTCGCATTCGTGGGGAAATTCTCAAACCGGAACTTGCCGGAACTGTCGGATCGGACCGAGAAGAGCTCCCGGGCAACTTTGCCGCTTAAGTAGGCAAAACTCTGGTTCCCGTCGGGCATCGGAATCTGCAGTATTCCGACACCCACAAGCACTTCTGCCCCGCCGACTGGCTTGTCATCCTCATCGACCACCACGCCGGCGATTGGGCTGGGGGGAGACAGCACGAACTTCAGTTCGCCTTGGGAGTCATTTCTCGTCTGCGCCCACGCTGGCGCCAGTCCAGCCTTACGGACCACCAAGACCGTTCCTGCCTGCCCGGAGGAAGGATTCTCGAAGGACCCCGTTGCATCGGTGGACGTCTCCGCTTTCTTGGCGAATGAGCCGCCTCCACCGAGAGGGTCCGCGACCCAAGCATGGGCTTCCACGGCGGCTGCCGCCACGGGCTGAGCTAGGTGGTCCACCACTTTTCCTTTCCATGCCGGTGCTTCGGCGCCCGTCGCCGAAACGAACACCCACAGAGATAAGAGGAAGAATCGCCTTAGCCCAAGAATACTGGGAAGGATGCAGCCGTGTATCTGGTTCATAGAACTACCTCAAGTCCACCACGCCCACTCCGAGGGAGGGCGAGAGTTGCGCAACTTCTGGAAGCCGTCAGGTTCGCTACTTCACCCCGCCACGATACAGAGCGAGTACTTCCTCCGCTGTCAGACCGCGGTTGTACACTCGGATATCATCAAGGGCACCAATCAGGGAATCGCCGCGAGCTGACGAGTTGTTTCCGATCCACATGGGTTCGGTCGTCAAGCCCAGCAGGCCAGAAGCGCTCAGGGTGTCTTCGAGTTCCCCATCAACAAAGATCACCACTCGCTGCCCATCGTAGCTCGCTGCCACATGGTGCCAATCCCCATCACTGACGGAACGCTTCGCGACGACCTGGGGGGTCCTTCGCTTCTCTTTGGCGCCAGGTTCGGGGCCGTTGAGCGTGAAGGTTGGTTTGCCGTCGGTTCCGCGAATCGTGAGACGCCAAGTGTCATTGCCCTTGGCCAGCAACGTACGCGAGACGCGATTCAGGTCCTTGGTCTTGACCCAAGTGGCCACGGAGATGCCGTTCCTGAAGCTCCACTCCGGAACGTCACCGCAATCGACCAGCGTTCGGACTCCATCCAACTGAAGCGCGCCGCCAGACTTGCCACCGGCAGGGAGCCACTGGGGTGAGCCGATGACCCGAGCCCCTCGATTGCCACCTGAGGCGTCTGAAACGTCCATTCCCGAGGTTTCGTCGAGTTTCCACCAAGCCACCAACCCACTCTCCTTTGTGCCACCAAGGGCCGCCCCGGCCTGCTTTGGAGGCAATGTCAACGGAGGCCCGGTCACCCGGAATGGCCCTAGGATATCGACGGTTGCAAGGATAGGACGTTGTGCCGATTTGGGCTCTCGCCATGAGAGCGAACAGACCCCGCCTCAGCCATACTCAAAGCTGTTGGTGGCACGAAAACCACCAGCCTGACTTGCCAGAATCACTCGGGGCGCGCGGGGACGCTGATCCCCCTTCATGATCTCCACCGTTTCGCCATTTCGCCCTTTGATGCGAAGTCCCAGAACTACCGCGGTCTTGTTCTCGGATGCGTTGAGCGAAGCAAGGATGGGTTCGCCCACGTCCAGAACAGCAGGTTGTGTTTCGGCAACGCTAAAACTGCTGAAGGGACTGCTTCCCGAGCCCGTCAGGCTCCAATCGGCCCCCTTGTCATCCTTACGCGCGATCTTCCATTCATGGACCCGATAGGCCCCCAGAGGGAGGGTGAATTCTCCTTTGACTGGCTTCCGGACGTAATGCCCATTTTCGCCGACCAGCGTAAGCTCCGTGATGGACTCAGGAACGGTCACTTTTCCCATCTTGACATCCTTCGCCTCCTTTAGGACGACGAAAGCCCCATCCCGAGCGACTTCAATGGAGAGGAGGCCCTTGTCCTGTTCGAGCATCCGACCTAGATAGCGCTGGCCCGCTTTGTCGCCGTCGACTGCGATCCGGTCACTCTCGTTGGGGTTGGGGGACACGTCATTGAAGGTGCCGTTCACATTCCCGTCAATCAGGGTGACCAGTTTCTTCTGCCCTCCAAGATCGATCTTGCCGTCATAATAACCTGCGGACGAGACCAACAAGCGCAGATCGTTCTCGTCATACTTCATGAAGCGGGGAATCAAGTGGTAGCTCAGCGGTCCGTCCTCGCCTTTGAATACAAATTTCAGAGGAGGGAAACTGGCGCTGAAATCATTGATTTCCTGGGCTTCGACGTGGGACTCGTCGTCAAGCCGACCATTTCCGTTGCCATCCGCGTACACTCGGTTCCAGGGGCCGGAGCGCTTAGTCCGCTCAAAGCAGAGCCATCGCCCGCCCTTGGGATCCAAAGGTGTATGCCACCAGGCGAAATAAGCTGTCCCACTGGTGGCGGGGAGCGTGATTCCCGGGGGAGTGTTTGTGGTGAGATCCAGCCACTGATAACTCCTCCCCTCCGCAGCGGTGTGATACTGGAGCCATTGTTCGCCAGCAGCTGCTGCGCCCATGCTCATCATGGCAGCAGCCACGACCACCTTCAGGGCTTTGAAACTGAACGTTGCGGGTTTCATGTTATGCACCCATCACCTACTGTGACCATACTACAGCATGAATCCTCACGCAGAATCAAGTAGAAAGCGTGACTTCATCCCCAATCCTTCAGAGAATCAACTTATGGCCGAACACAACGCCTCGAAGGACTTGTCGCGGTCTTCGTTATTCCGTAGATTCCTCTATTGTGCTCTCGGACCCTCCACTTCGGAAAGCCGCCGTAAGTACGAAACGGGCGTCAGGGCAACTTGCCGTGATAGAGGCTCCTGGAATCCGATAGGGCCCACCTAAGTCTTTGACCATAGACATTATAAGAATTACTGTAAGTTGATGAAGACCAGTGTTTCCCTCCCCGATGTAGATACTTCGGTTGTGGGGCTAGCAACCCCTACTGTCTAGAGATGAAACTCAAGGACATCCGGAAATGGAATCGGCATCTGGCCCAGTGCTGGGCCTCCTATGTCATCCTTGGGGTTTCCTTAGCACTCACGGTGTTGAGCGCGCACTGGTATCAGAAGGAGATCCGCGCGAGGCAGGCCGCTGATTTCGAGATCGGCGTAAATAAGTACCTCCACACCATGGACCTTCACTTCAGTGCATACATCAATATTCTGAGTGGCGCCGCCTCTCTTTTTGCGCGCGAAAACCTGGTCACTGCCGAGGAATTCAAGAACTATCTGGAGGCTTTCGGCCTTCGGGAATCCCACGTGAATATGTATGATTTCGGCTTCACGTTGCGGATCCGCCCGGGGGAGGGTGATTCGCGGTCCGAAGCCCTAGAGGGTCTCGGCTTTCCCAAGGAGTCCATCGCCCGGGTATTCCGGGATCGGCAGAAGTACGCCGCGTTGTACTGGGATGACTTCGGGCGTGCGAACTTACGCGAGGACCACTTGTCGCCGTTCGAGGATGAGGTGAGGCTGAATGCCATGGAGACCGCGGCGAAAGATGGATCGGTTGTGGCCAGCAAACGGCTGATTCTGCGAGCTGGAGCTGGTAGGCAAATCCCCGGGGGATTCATCCTTTTCGCCCCGGTTTACCACCAAGGGCGTAATGCGACCAACGAGACGCAACGTATGGACTCGCTTCGCGGGCTCGTTTTCGCCTCGTTTCTCAGCTCTGAAATGTGGGGGGAAATCTGCCGGAAGAGCTCCGAACCAAGGATTCGCTTCCAGGTTTACGATGGCCTGGACAGGAAAGTGGAAGACTTGCTCTATGATAGTAGTCCGTCAACGAACACGGTTGCTTCCTCTCGCCGGCCGATCCAACCGTTGCATGAGAAGGTGCTCCAGCAGCATGGCATGGGACGGCCCTGGCGATTCGAGTTCTCTACTCTCCCTGAGTTCGAATCCACTTCTGTCACTTCCATCCCTCGGTACATCTTGCTGATCGGCTGCTTCCTGGGCATCGCCTTTTTCGGTCTCTCCCTCGCTCAGAATCGAGCCCGTCTTCGCGCAGAAGCCCTGGCCACAGATCTCAAAGTCTCCAATGAACTGGCTACGACGGAGAGCCAACGTTTGTTGGAGGAGCAGCTGAAGAACAGCAAGCTGGAGTCCGTGGGGGTGCTTGCGGGCGGAATTGCCCATGATTTCAATAACATTTTGACCACTATCCTTGGGAACGTCTCCCTAGCGGCTTTGGACGTGGGGACAAACAGCAGTGCTGCGAGTGCGTTGGCCGAGGCTGAGGCGGCCTGTGGTCGTGCGCGCGATCTCACGCAGCAATTGCTCACTTTCTCGAAAGGGGGAGCACCCATCCGCCAGACCGCTTTGTTGCAGGACATTATCCATGAATCCGTCCGCTTCGCCTCACACGGTTCGAATGTCCATTGTCAGGTGACTCTCCCTGAGGACCTCTGGCCGGTGGAAGTTGACAAAGGGCAGATCAGCCAGGTGATCCAGAATATTGTCATCAATGCGGTGCAATCGATGCCTGAAGGTGGCGAGGTTCACGTCGACGCAACCAACGTCTCGTTGCTCCAACCACCCCAGGCGGGCTTAAAACCAGGACGGTACCTTCGGATCTCGGTTCAGGATAAGGGAGGAGGAATCCGACCCGAACACTTGCCCCGCATCTTTGATCCCTATTTCAGCACCAAACAGACTGGAAGTGGGCTGGGCCTTGCCACCTCCCACTCGATTGTGAAACGCCACGAAGGCTGTATTCTGGTCGATTCGGTCTTGGGGAAAGGAACGAGGTTTGAGGTCTATCTACCCGCCTCCTCCAACCCAGTTCCTTCCGCTGTTCCGAGCCAAGTTTCGGTTCAAAAAGGCCAGGGCTTGGTTCTCATCATGGATGACGAGCGCCATATTCTTAGGCTCCTCGAAACCTTATTGGGGAAGCTGGGTTACGAAACGCTGCATGCAACCGACGGACATGGAGCACTCCAGGCGTTTCTTGAGTCCCGAGCCCGGGGACGACCGGTGGACGTGGTGATCCTTGACCTGACAATACCAGGCGGAATGGGCGGAGTCGCTGCTCTGGCTGAGTTGCGGAAACTGGATCCCACCATCAAGGCTATTGTGTCCAGCGGCTATTCTAACGATTCCGTCCTGGCTGAGTACAGGGCACACGGATTCAACGGGGTGGTTTCCAAGCCCTACAATGCGGCGGAACTGAGCGCCGTCCTGAACAAAATACTTTCATCCCGAGCCTGAGGCTCAATTCATGGACTTCCGTCCAGGGTTGAGAACGTTTGGCTCAACCTTTAATTCTTCCGGGATCTTCTGATCGACGGTCAATACTCTCGGTTCTTTTTTGCGCCAGGTTCCGGGACGGGATAATGGCCGCCTGCATCCGCCACGAGGGGCGCAGGACCGTCTTCCGTGAGTTTGTCCGCGTTGGGGGCAAACTCGTGGTCATGGTTCATCATGTCCTCATAGGTGATGATCTGCCCCGTGTGCGCCGCCGCTCGTCCCATGGACGTTACCAGGCTGGCGATGGCTCCCCGCTTGACTTCATTGTAGGGCTTATCTTGGCGGATCGCATCGATCAAGTCGTCCCACTCAAGTTGGTAAGGGCTCGGCTCGGGTTGCGGGAAGGCCCAGATGAGGTTGTCCCGCTTGATGTTATGTCCTCGGAAGGTTCTTACTTTGCCCGGCGTGTGGGAGGCTGTTGAGACGATCGCCATTCCCTTGCTTCCGTGAGCGTAGCTCGCAAACTCGCTGTGGCAACCCGCCTGGCTTCGCCCAATGAAGAAGAACTTCGTGCCGTCCTCGAAAGTGTACTCTACGGAGTAATTATCGAAGTTCTGATCAACCGATTTTCCGCGGAAATGGCGTCCACCGGAACCGTGTGCCTGGACCGGCCAGGCATTCTTCATCCAGCAACACTCATCGATCTGGTGGATGTTGTAATCGCTGAAGACTCCACCGCTGGCCCAGAGAAAACCGTGGAAGCTGCGGATCTGGTACATGACCTCGCTGATATCGGCCGGTTTTGGACCAGGGTTCGCGGAGGGGCCTGCCATGCGATAGGCACGCATCAGGTTAATGTCCCCGATTTCGCCTTGCCGAATACGTTCATGGAGTTCCTGTCTGCCTTTGCAGTGACGCACCATGAGACCCACACCCACTTTCAGGTTCAATTTCTCGGACTCCTCGGCCAATTGGATCATGCGGCGGGTGGTGGGCGCATCCACCGTGACCGGTTTCTCCATAAAGACGTTGAGTTTCTTTTGGATGGCGTAGGTGAAGTGTACCCAGCGGAAGGCTGGTGGCGTGGCCAGAATCACCACGTCACCCGGCTTTAGACAGTCCATGGCTTTCTTGTAAGCGTCGAATCCCAGAAAGCACCGGTCCTGCGGAAGGTCGGTGAGATCCTTAAACTGAGTGGAGAGGTTTTGGCGGCTGTTGCGGACGCGATTCTCGAAAACGTCCGCCAGGGCGACCAATTTCATGGGTCCGTTCTTCACGGAGAGCGCGTTGGCTGCCGCTCCGGTACCGCGGCCACCGCAGCCAACCAAGGCTACTTGGATCGTATTATTTTCCGCAGCATGCACATACGGAATCGCCGTCCCGGCAAGCGCAGAGGCTGCCGTCAGTTTGCCGGTGGTGGTGAGGAAATCGCGACGGGTTGTGGTGGTGCTGAAAGAGGTGCTCATGCCCTGAAGGATGACAGAAACCTCCTGCCGGACGCAAGAATCAGATTGCACTTTCGCCCTTTCGGGCGGCACCTGTAGTGTTTTCTGATTGCCGGTGGGGCTTTCAGCCTCTAGGTTCCTTCCTGCAACCATTGGGCATCTGGCCTGTGGCCCTCCTGCACTGTCGTCAGGTGCTCTTCCCTGAAATGTTCGCACTGATTCAACGAAAACGGTTCGCGCCGACGGTTGCGCCGGTCTTGGTGCTGTTGCTGTTGTTTGCGGCTGCGAAAGCCGCAGTATCGGTGAGTTGGGGAAGCGAGCATGTCACCCGCGCCGGCGACTACACAATTGAGAACTGGCAGGTCGAAGAAGGTCTGCCGCAAATCTCGGTTACTTCCATCGCCCAAACTCCCGATGGTTATCTGTGGTTGGGCACCTTCAACGGCTTGGCTCGGTTCGACGGTGTGCGCTTCACGGTGTTTGACGAGGCCAATTCGCCGGCCTTGGGTGGCAGCAGCATTCTCCGCTTGATCACCGACTGCCAGGGTGGGTTGTGGATCATGACGCAAGAGGGGGGGCTCGCCCGGCTGGCGGACGGACGTTTCACGGCATACGGTCCCGAGCGCGGTTTGCCCGCGTGTGGCGCCGCAGCGTTGGTGGTGGATCTGGAAGAACGATTGCTGGTGGTGGATCGGAACGGCGGACTGCACCGCATCGAGGACGGCCAATTGGTGACGCCGGAGCGCGAAGATCACCTCGGTGGCACGGAACCACGTCTGCTGGTGGCGCCGTCCGAGCCGTGCTGGGTCGATCAGCAAGGGAAGGCGACCCACGCCCGCCTGGTGCCGTTGCTTCTGCGCAGGACTGATGGAAATGATCCGCCGCAGGTCGAATTGAGGGTGCCGTGCGCGACGCGCAGCCGCGAAGGTGGCTTCTGGTTGGCTGCCACGTCTGGCGTTTACCGACTCCAGAATGGGTGCTTGCAAGGGCCGCCAACGGCCTTCCCACAGCCGATGAAGTCAGTTGTCGCCATGGCCGATGACGGGCTAGGCAACCTTTGGGTCGGATGTTGGGCTAACGGCTTGTTCCGAAAGGATTCCACAGGCCAGTGGCAGCAGTTCACTGTGGGTGCTGGTTTGGCTGAACATGACGTGGCGAGTCTCTTCGTGGATCGCGAGAGCAATGTTTGGGTTGGAACCTTCAGCGGCGGTCTTCATCGGTTCAAGCTAAGGGTCTTCCGCACCTATGACTCCCGCGACGGCCTGGCCGGCAACACGGTCATGTCGGTGACGGAAGACCGCCGGGGGCGGCTCTGGATGGGAATCAATGGCGGCGGATTGAACTGTTGGGAGGAAGGACGGTTCGCACCGGTGACGACACCCTCCGAGATCCGTGGCTATGGACTTGCGTACTGTGTGTTGGCCGACCGCCAGGACGCGATCTGGGTCGGGCTTTACGGGGAAAAGGCATTGCGGCTGCACGCGGGGGCGTTGACGCCCTATCACCTTGGAGCCGGATCATCGGAACCTCTGACGCCGCGCGCCTTGTTCGAAGATCGTGCCGGGACGATCTGGCTGGGATGCACTCAAGGACTCCTGCGGCATGACGCCGGCCAGTTCAGGCGTTACACAACGCAGGACGGCTTGACGCACGACGATGTACGCGCGCTGGCGGAAGACCGGAATGGCACACTCTTTGTGGGTACGCATGGGGGCGGTTTGAACTGCCTTAGCAGCAACCGGTTCAGCTGTTTTACCGCCCGCGATGGACTGCCCGAAAAACACATCGCGGCGCTCTGGATGGATCCTGACGGCGCGCTCTGGATCGGAACCGTGTACGGCGGGTTAAGCCGGTATTATCAAGGCCGGTTTGCCTCGATCACCACGCGCGACGGACTACCCTCAAATGCCATCGGCACCATCCTGGAAGATGATACCCGCAACCTCTGGCTGGGTTCGAAGCGCGGGATCGTTCGCGTGAACCGCCCGGAGCTGAATAGCTACCTGGACGGCCAGCCGAGCGCGCTGACATGGCGGGTCTTCAACGGTTCGGACGGCTTGAACAGCATTGAATGCACCGGCGGCGGGCAACCGGCTTCCTGTAAGACGCGCGATGGCAGGCTCTGGTTCGCCACGGTGAAGGGGCTTGCGGTTGTCGAGCCGAGGCAACTGCCCTTCAACTCCATCCCTCCGCCGGTGGTGATCGAGGAGGTGCTTGTGGACGAGGTTCTCGTCGCCAGCAACGTCAATGATCGGGGTTTGGAAAGCATTGGACAACCGCCGTTGGCGGCGACCCTAAGCAACGCGCCCCGCAGCACGGTCGACTCCTCTGGAACGTTTCGAGCATCGAGGATCGGAGCCCGGTCAACGGAACGCCTTCTGGTGCCTCCGCGCAAGAATCGCATCGAGTTCCGTTACACCGCCCCAAGCCTGATCTCGCCGGACAAAGTTCGGTTCCGCTATCGGCTGAACGGATTGGATCGCGACTGGATCCAAGGGGGTTCGCAGCGCAGCGCATCCTATGACCGCGTTCTGCCCGGGGCCTATCGCTTCGAGGTGACGGCCTGCAACAACGATGGTGTCTGGAATGCGACAGGGGCTACGCTGGGTCTCGTGGTGTTGCCGCCGTGGTGGATGACCTGGTGGTTCCGCGCCCTGGCCGGCATCGGCGTCGCTGGGATCGTGTTCGGGTGGTACGAACATCGCTTGCACCGTCTGCGGCGTCAGCGCCAAGCGCAGGAGAGTTTCTCGCGCCGCTTGATCGCTTCACAGGAGAGTGAACGCCAGCGCCTCGCGGGTGAGTTGCACGATGGGTTGGGCCAGGACTTGTTGGTCATCGCCAGCCAGGCGCAGTTGAGTTTGGGGCAACCCGGGAACTCCCCAACCACTACGGCGCGACTCCAAGAGATTACCGATACCGCCAAGCAAGCCATTCAGCAAGCCCGGCGCATGGCGCACAACCTTCGGCCCGGGCTGCTCGAAGAACTGGGTTTGACGAAAGCTATCCGCGCCAACGCGGACAGAGCAGCCCACGCGTCCGGGATTTCCATGGCTGTCGCTCTGGAGGACGTGGATGGTCTGCTGCCACCCGAATTCGAGGTCAACTTGTTTCGCATCAGCCAGGAAGGCCTGAACAACGTCCTCAAACATGCCAACGCGTCCAAGGTCGAAATCACTTTGACGAAGCAGCCCATCAGCCTCTGCCTGCTCGTAGAAGACAACGGTCGGGGTTTCGAACCCGGGCGACTGGAATCCGCTCCGCCGGACCAGCGGGGCTTTGGCCTGCACCAGATTGCCGAGCGCGCGAAGATGATGGGGGGACGGCTTGACCTTCAGTCGCGTCCCGGCAAGGGGACGCGGCTGATCGTGGAAGTGCCCTTGCAGGGCTCGAGATTTCGCCCCTAATCCCTCAGGACTTCCCACCATGCGCTCCACTCAACTCATTACCGTGCTGGTTGCCGATGACCATCCAATCTTCCGCCGCGGGTTGTGCGACATCATCGCCGGCGATTCCGCGCTGCGCCTGGTCGGTGAAGTGGGCGATGGCGAGGAGGCCTGGCGGTTGATCCAGGAACTTCGGCCGGCCATCGCCGTGCTGGACGTCCACATGCCCAAGCGCAGCGGAATCGCACTCGCCCGCCTCGTGTCGCAACAACACCTGCGCGTTGCGGTGATCATCCTCACGATGGACGGCGAGGAGGCCCTGCTCAACGAAGCCCTGAGCCTGGGCGTCAAAGGATATTTGCTCAAGGAGAGCGCCGTCACGGATCTGCTCCAAGCCATCCATCGCGTGGCCGGCGGCGAATGTTATATCAGCCCGGCACTGTCGGGCGCTTTGGTGCGGCGCAACACTGCCCACGAGGCCTTGCGGGAGCAACAGCCCGGCTTGGATAGCCTCAGCCCAACGGAACGACAGATCCTCAAACTGATCTCCGAAGACCGCACCAGCAAAGAGATCGCCGAGCTGCTCGAATGCAGTGTCCGCACCGTGGAGACGCACCGCCAGAACATCTCGCACAAACTCGAGCTGAGCGGCAGTCATAGCCTGCTCCGCTTCGCCTTCGATCACAAAGCACAGTTGTAACTGCGGTTCCGACTTCAGAGGAAACATTTGGACCGCAGCTCTTCGGTCGTTCCCTCCAATTGTTTCACGCGTAGTCGCGTTCTGCGTGTTGGCGCCTGTGCCTTTGTTCTCAAGGAGAATCTCCACGAACTGCCGGGGATTCTCATGGGAGGGCTTACCCATCTTCGTAATGGCACCGTTCACCGTGGCAGGTCACTGCCCGGCGATTGAGGCAGCCGCTGTGCCGCTTTGTTCTCCGTCTTTCCAGAATTGCTGGCTGAGGAGTTTCCCTTCGTGAAGGCGGGCTTCAGCGCGGAGAAAACCGCTGGGATAATAGGCACGAGAAACGCCTTCCGGCATGCCGTTTACAAGTTGGATTTCCTCATGTAAGCTGCCGTCTTCATGCCAGCGCCGGAACGTACCTTCAAGCTTGCCCTGGACACTTTGCACCTCGGAGAGCCTGGCGCCGTTCGGATGCCATTTTGTCCGAAGTCCCTGGGAAACCCCGGCACGGAAATGCTCGCGGCACTGCGGCTGCCCATTGGTGTGCCAACTCTCAGAAAGGCCTTCGAGCAGACCTGCGACGATCTCTGAACGTGATTTTCGCTCGCCGGAATCGTAGTTCTCGACCATCGCGCCGGTAAACGGGGTTGTGTCTCCCTGGCGATACCAGTAGCCATCGCGCTGGATCAACTGGCTCCGGGGGATCTCAGCGGGGGCTTCTCTCTGAGTGCGCGGAAGCGTCAGCAGCAGGGTCGTTGCGAGAATTATTGCGCCAGCGACCAAGACCGGCCATCGAAAGCTAAGGTTACGAGTCATGTTGCTGCCTCAATGGGATTCAATCTGCGGTTGCTAGCCGGTACTTCGCGCCATCCGAGTGACGGCTCATTGAACTTTGGCTCGGTAGAAGAGACGCTGTGGTGCTTCCTCGTCGGGTGGTAGGGCTTCAACACGCTGAAGGCGAACATCCGTTGCCTGATAGAAATCACGTCCCAGGACACTCGGAGCGTCGGACAAAAGGCGGAACCGCGCAGGAACCCAGGTCTGCAGGTCTTGCGATGCTTCCATGGCATAGGTTCTCCCGCGGATCGCGAGGAATTCCAAGACGGGATGATCGTTTACTGCATCAACAATCGCCAGCGAGAATCCATCCTGAGGATCGAATGCATAGGTCCCGGCGAGATACTCTTGGAGGTTGCTGAGTCCGTCGTTGTCGGCATCGCCGTTAGGGAGGATATCTGCAAGGGTCGAGTCAGCACCCAAGGTCGCCAGGAGCGATCGTTCCCAAGCATCAGGCAATCCGTCGCCATCAAGGTCCTCGCCAAGGGTCAAATCCACGCGTGTCATTTGAGCTGGTTTGCCCAGATTGGAGTAGTTGGCGGCCAATTCAATGGGCAAATAGGTGGTTGAACCGATTTTGACTTTCAACCGGAACGCCACGGTCGGCCTGAGCGCGGTCGGCTTGTACGCGTCGGCCGTCAGGCCGGCGTCCATGGGAACTGGCAGCCGGTAGTTCGCGTCGAGCATGAGCTTGGGAATAACCATGGTGTTCAGCCGGATTCCTGTAAGTGTCTCCAAGATTACCTGGGCGTTGGTCACCACGAGGGGGTTGCCCAGCTCATCGCGAACCGTGCCGTAGATGGTATGATTAGGGGCGGGCGGATATGCCATCAAAGAGCCGATTTCAGGGATGATGAGGATGAATACGGCCAACACGAGGCCGGAATTCGAGCAGAGCGAACGAAGCGCTTTCATAGAGAGAGATGAGTTAATTGCCCGAGTAAGAGTAAGTCACGAAATGGAGCTTGATGTCGGTCACGGTTTGGAGGAAACGATCCAAGCCCTCGTTGGGATCATTGAGCAAGGTGCGACCCGGGATGACCAGTTTCCATTGGCTATTCCAAACCGAGCGGCCCACCAGGCGGTTGTTCGTGTACTGGGAGCGCTGCAGGGAGCCGCTGTTGCCGTAGAGGTCACGGCTGAAGAAGGAGGCGCTGGACACCGGGCGGAAAGCCTGGTGCTTGCGAATGGCAAACAGCGGCTCGGTGAGGGAATCACTGGTTTGCCACAACGCGCTCGTGGAGAAATCTGACGCTCCGATGTTGAAGGGCATCGGGATGGCGAGGTCAGCGACCGACCACGTGCGAATGGTGCTGATATCTCCCAAGGGCGGGCTGCGCATGCTGTCCACGCCCACTGGAACCAGATAAATGTAAGGGGTGGCGGAAAGCCCCAGCGGATCCAAGAACCAATCTGACGGGTCCGGAGGTGAAACAAGGTTGGGCTCATCCATGCCGTGATAACCTTCGAGCGCAACGCCAACTCCAAACACCTTGGTTGCGAATGAACTCGGGCTAAAGGCATGATCGCCAGCGGCCAATGGCCGGCCGAATAGGTTGTTCCCCTCGGAGATCGTCGTGCTAAAGGTCAGGACGATCCCTGGCACCGGCAAGCCGTTGCTGTTGTTGATTTGCATGCAGTAGCGGCGAACATCCCGGTCATCAAGGATATTGGCCATCCGCGCCAGGTGGAGCACATCCCGCCAGTTCGCGTCCCCGTCCGAAGTTGGGAGGATGCGGAGGCATTCGGTCCGCAGCGAAACGGTGGTGCCATAGGCGTCGGGGTTGTTGAAACCCAACCGCCCGCGCAGCACGTCCCAATCCGCCTTCATCTCAGCCAACGCACTCGACAACCCCGGGTCGCCGGTGTCACTGCCGGCGTATTGCGGCTCGCCGTTACGCACCACTCCGAGCGCACGCGAGTTGATAATGCGGCTAACAAAGGCCCGTCCGGCATCCGTATGGAGCAGGCCAGTTTCATAATCATAAGCATTGGCGGCGAGCAGTGAATATCTTGCCGCCAGGTCGAACAAGGTCTTGTATCGTTCGAGTTTTTCGTTGCGGAAAATGCGGAAGGCCGCGTCGCGCGTGCGGTATCCCTGGATCACGGCGGCCGAGCGCTGGCGGAACGTTTCACGTTCTGCCTGGATACGGTCGCCCTGGGCCACCAGTGCCCGGTAATTCCGCTGTGCATCCTCAAGCGCGCGCAACTGCTGGTTGATCTTCCATAGGTTGCCCTGCAAGGTACCGAGCTTGTTCCCGAGCTCCAGGACTTTCGACTGTAACTCCTTCTGCCATTCCAAGGGCTGAATCGCCCCGAACTCAATCCATCGTTTTGTCGTCTCGGTCGCGAATTCCAAGGACTTCACAGCGAATGTAGAGATGTAGCCTGCAAGCTCAGCGCCGGCGACGGTTCCCGCCTCAATGCTCTCGAGGGCACCTCGGGCTGGCGCGGCGAGATCGCCCCCGAACGCGAGACCTGTGATGATCACTCCCGGCAGGGACTCCTTAATTGCGTCCGACCATTTCGACTCGACCTTCTCTGCAATTTCGCGGCCTTTTTGGAACAACTCGTCGGCAAACTTGGCAGCGTGCAAGGTTTCCTCGGCAATTTCCAGGCCCAGTTTGTAATCTCGAATCTTATCGTGGTTTTCGATTTCGGCGTAGAAGAGTTCTATCTCCTTGTCGAGATCGTCTTTGGAACCATCCGAATCCCACATGGCCTGCCGAAGCGCGGTGTGGGCCGCAATGCACTGGGAGATGGCCTGCTGAATTTGCCCAGGCGAGTACCGTTTGCTGGTCCACTGTTCCGGTTTGTCGTAGAACCCATGCGTACCAATGTTGAACTCGAGATACCTCACCTCGTTGGTGTAGTCGGGATTCGCCCGGGTGAGGTAGAAATCGAAATCAGTGCGGTGATTGGTCACCCAATCCTCCGGCAGGTCCTGGACATCCACTTTGAAGACGCTTTGATCCGTATAATTCCAAATGCTCGGGAATTCCTCTTCCGGCAACTCGACATACATGTAATGGACGATATCGGGGCCGCTGTAGTCCTGTTGGTAAGTCTTGCCCGGACCCACGTCATCCGGATAAGGCGTGCCATACAGCTCGATGAGTGAGTTGTTGTAGGCGGTCTCCTGTTTCTCGACGGCCGTTTGCAACTCCTCGAGGGAATCCTGCTCCGAACGCATCAAGCGGGTCACGCCCTTGGCATCATCGAAGGCCGCGACGGCGTTGTTCAAGGCCACTTTTGCCCGCTGGTAGATCTGCTCGAAGTGCGTCCCATTGTCGGTGCCGACCACGGCGGAGGGATTGAGGTCAAAGGCCAGGCCGCCTTCCGGCAGCCCCAACGGCGACAGACCGCCTTCAGCGTTATCCAAGGCGGATTGCACGGCTCGGGCCGTCGCGGGGATTTCCAGCAATTCCGTAACGGTGGTGCGGTCGATCTTCTGGATTCCTTCGTGGAGGGGGTTGGGATCAACGTCCGGCAGGATGGCATTGCCAATAACCCAGTTGAGATAAGCTCCCTGGCCGGTGCGGCAGGCCCAATGGTCCGTGCCCCAATAGCGTGCGCTGGTTACCGAGCGCTGTGTATTGGTCCTCGACGCGCCAAGGTAGTTCCAGCCGGCACTATGGACAGGTTGGTAATCACGACGCCATGTCAACTCGAGTACCTGCTGACCCGCGCGAGCCACGGCGGCCGCGGCGGAGGCAAACTTGCGCTCATCCAGGTAATCCACCTGGACCGCCTGTCCGAGCACATTCACTGCCTCGGTGCGCGGCACCCAGTCGAAGCACGAGTTCATCAAGAGCGAGTAATAGCCCTTGAGGGCCGTCAGGTAATGGCCGTAAGCATCGCCATGGCCTTGCGGATACAGCCTGGCTGCATCGAGCGCGTCGACCGCGCCATCCGTGTTCTGATCCAGAATGTTGTAGTTCAGCGCATAGATCACCTCGCCGGCATCGATACCGCGGGTGTAATTCCAAACCAGCCGGTTGTAGACCGGGGACACTTCGACACCCGGTTGCAGGAAGTCGTCCCGACCACGCAGCAGAGCCAGTTCCTCTTCCAGCAACGAGGATTCCTGCCCTTTGAAAGCGAAGAGCGCCGTGGCAATGTCCCCGTAGGTGTTGTCCTTGGTGCCGATGCCGATCGTCGGGTTGGCGGCGTCGGCCCAGGCCTCGTTGCCCTCCAGCATGTAGAGATCGTTGAGATAGCCAGCGGCCAGCAACAAGGCATCATTGGCCGGGCCATAGTTGAAGCCGGAGTCGATGCTCAACATCCGCCCCCGGCGGAGGACAGTCTCGTAGACTTCAATGAGTCCATAGTCGTCGATCGTATCCAGGTTGAGTGCAATATCCCCTTCCCAGCGATGGCCGGCCTGGACCAGCATGCTGACATCGGTGTTGACCTGGTTATTGTAGAGATCCCGGACCCGCTGATTGAAGGGGTTCAGCCCAGCCAGCACCCGCTTGATCCAGCCTTCGGCCAGCACGGGCGTTGTCCACTTCGACCATGTGCCGCAGAGCGGATGGCTGGTGTTCGTAGCGCAGTAGCGCATGACGACGTAGTTATCGCCCAAGGCCTGCACCCCGGCACCGCCCAGAATGTAGCGCGGCAGATTGGTTTGGATGTCGGCCAGAGATGAGTATCGGGACATGTTCGTATCACTCAGGGGTGGGGCCCCGTCCACCGGCGCGGCCATCTTCCATTCATAGGCGTACTCGTCGAAGCGCCCTGCCAAGTCGGCGGTGTGTTGGAACGTGATCAATTCACTCAACGGATTGGCCGCCGCAATTACTTTCAGTTCGCCAGGGTCAAGCAAACCGCCCACTTTGAACACGTGCATCGCGACCGGGTCCCCCGGCTGAGTGAACGCCGTGCCGCTGGCTTCGAGAAGGGTGATGTAGCCACTGCCGGGGCCCGTCGGGCTCAGCGCATAGGAATCGACCGCCACATTGTCGCTGGTCACTTCCGCCAGCATTTCAACCGGTACGGATAAAGTCAGGCCAGGTTCTGGAACGTAAGTGCCCGGTTTGCTGGGGTCTTCATGAAAGGTCTCCACGTCGGTGGCCAATCCGTTGACGAGCGCCACCCAATTGTCGTGGTCCGGATCGCCGGTGGGGCAGAGTTTCTTGACGTCCTCCAGATCCGAGCCGCGCAGCACGTTGAGCAAGAGATAGCTGGCCCCCATGACTTCGTCCTTGAATTCGCCTTCCAAAACAAGGCAACCACTCACGCCCCGGTTGGGATCATAGTACACCCGGGTGGCCAGGTGCGGCGGTAGATTGGGGAAATAATACTTGCCCTGGTAATACTGGGCGTTGATGCCAGCCGGCAATTTCGCAAGGTTCGTGGCAAGGTTGGAGTACTTGGCGCGCGTGGGATCATGAAGCACCGCGCTGACATGGGTCTCGGTCATGTCGGCGGCGATGGATTGCTGGTAGTACAGAAAGGCCGTCTGCATGTCGCGCACGCCCGGCAGGCCGTTCGCCGGCTTGGTCAGGGTAGCCCCGTAGTCGAGGGTCGGTACGGGTTGTCCACCGGCATCGCGCTCCGGCCAAATCGGACGATACACAATGTCCAGAGCGGTCGTAGCCGTCGAGGTGCCGTCGCCGCCGGTGAACCCGCCGGTGCCGGCATCCACAGCGCGGAGATAGGGTACAATCGTACCGGCGGGCGGCGGACTCGTGATACCGGGCCAGGCGAAGCTCGGCTCGGTCTTGTAGTAGTACCGCATCGTAAAGCTGTTCGAGGAGGTGGGCGAGACGGCCAGGAACGGAGGCCGATTCGAAAAAACCACCACCGAACCCGAATCGGTGTTGGTGCAGGTGATCGCCAGTGGTCCTTGGGCGACGACGCTGCCGCTGTCAACCACGTTGAGCAACAAGGTATTCGTGACGCTGGTCTGTTCATACCGATCGGTCAGGATGAGGGTCACGGTGTAGCTGGCGGTATTGGTTGGAGTGCCTCGGAGGCTGAAGCCAGAGGCGCTGAGCCAACTGACGTCTGATCCACTGACGGACAGGGTGAGAAATTCCGCCTGGCGGGAGGCATGGACGTAGTACTCGAAATACTGGTTGACGACGGCGGTCGCCGCCGGGAATGCCCCGAACGC
>CAYPNF010000028.1:0-112472 GCA_964411985.1 uncultured Verrucomicrobiota bacterium | reverse complement strand
AACCTGCGCGTCGTCTCCTGTCATCTTGGGGGCAGTTCGTCCATAACGGGGATCCTGAACGGAGTTGCCATCGGCAACAGCCTCGGCATGAGCCCACAGTCGGGTCTGCCCCACAACAACCGCGTGGGCGACCTCGATTCGTTTGCCATTCCTCTTATCATGCGCGCGCAGGGCCTGAGCTTGGACGAGGTGGAACGAGTCCTGTGCAAAGAATCAGGGCTCAAAGGGTTGTCAGGGTTGTCGAACGACATTCGCGACATCTCGAGCGCAGCCGATCGCGGCGACACCCGGGCCAAACTGGCGATGGAAGTGCTGGCCCACCAGACCCGTCATTGGATTGGCGCATTTCAGTTTGAACTCAACGGACTCGATGCCCTCGTGTTTACCGCGGGTATCGGTGAGAACCAGATCGATTTTCGGGCGGCAGTCTGCCGCAATGTGGAACAACTGGGAATTCGTCTTGATCCCGCGGCCAACGCTGCGCTCAAGGCTACCGAGGGCGTGATTAGTGCCCCGGACTCGCCGGTGAAGGTGCTGGTGATTCCCACCAACGAGGAGCTGGTTGTGGCTCGGGAAGTCCGGCGGTTCCTCGACAACAAGCAGAAGTAGTCCAATTTCAAAATCATCAACCCATTTAGGAAAGGAAAAGCAAATATGCCTCAAGCCATTGGAATGCTGGAAACCCGCGGATTGGTCGCCCTCGTCGAAGGTGCGGATGCGATGCTCAAGGCCGCCAATGTGGAACTGGCCGGTCCCATGATCCAGGTCGGAAACGCCCTCGTCACCGCCGTTGTGGTGGGAGACGTCGCGGCAGTGAAAGCGGCGACGGATGCCGGAGCCCAGGCTGTCAAAGCCATTCAAGGGGATCTCGTCAGCGTGCACGTCATCGCCCGGCCGCATCCGGACGTGGAAGCGGTCCTTCCCAAGAAACCTCAAACCAAGTAGACGGCCATGTTTCTGGCCCGAGTAGAAGGGTCGGTCGTCGCCACCAAGAAGGACCCCTTCATGTCCGGGCGCAAGCTCTTGTTGCTGCGCCCCCAATTGGTCGACGAAAAAGATCCAACCCGGTTTCGGCCGGGTTCGAACACGGTGGTTGCCGTGGACAGTGTGGGAGCCGGCTTGGGTGAGCTGGTTCTCTTCTGCCAGGGAAGCTCCGCCCGCTTGGCGCCGGGCCTGAAGGAAGCGCCGGTCGATGCCGTGGTCATTGGAATTGTGGACACGGTCGACGTGCTCGGGAAACAGGTTTACACCTCCAAGGGAGGCGGCTGATGGGGAGGGTCCGGCTGCGACCCCGGCCCCGAGGCTCCCCAACGTCAGGGTACAGGCAAGTGCAAATGAGTTGAATTACGTTTATGAGCAATACTTTGAACGAGAATCTGGTGCGTGAAGTGGTGGCGGAGGTTTTGGGCCGCCTCGGCAAACTCTCCGCCCAGGCTGCGCAGGAATTCACGCCCTCCGGAGCCAATCCTGCCCGGTCCGCGGCCTCCGCACCGCGCAAGTGGGGCGTGTTCCAAGACGCACGGGAGGCTTGCGAAGCCGCCGGGGCTGCCTTCCTCCAACTCCAGGAGAAGGGCATCGCTGCTCGAGTGAAAGTCATCGAGATCGTCAAAACGCTGGCGGACGCCAATGCCGTTGAATGGGGCCGCATCGAGCTTGAGGAAACCAAGATCGGCCGGCTAGATCACAAGATTGAAAAGCTGCAGATCATTAAACTCGTTCCTGGCGTCGAGTGGCTGAGACCCGACGCCCGCAGCGGCGATCACGGCATCACACTGGAGGAATGGACGCCGTTCGGGGTCGTGGGTGCCATCACCCCTTCCACGCATTCGATTCCCACGCTGAGTGGCAACATCGTCAACATGGTGGCGGCGGGAAACGCGGTTGTATTTAACGCGCATCCTTCGGCAGCCAAATGCGCCGCGATGGCGGTACGGGTTTACAACGAAGCCATCTTCCGCGAGATCGGGATTGAGAATCTCGTGACCATTGTGGAACAGCCCACGCTCGATTCCTTCAAAACGATTTGCTCTAGCCCCCACGTGCGCCTGCTCTGCGTCACCGGTGGTCCTGGCGTGGTGAAGGCGGCCATGCAGACCGGCAAACGCGCCATCTGCGCGGGTCCCGGCAACCCCCCGGTGTTGGTGGACAACACCGCGTGCCCCGATCGCGCGGCGCGCTGCATCATTCAAGGCGCCTCTTACGACAACAACCTTCTGTGCATTGGCGAGAAGGAGGTTTTCGTGCTGAACCAGGTGGCAGACAAGCTTATGACGGCCATGGAGAAGCATGGTGCCGTGCGTCTCAACTCCGCACAACTGGAGCGCTTGACCAAGGCGTCGTTTAGCTTCAAAGAAGGACACGGAGCGGGTTGCCCTGAACCCGTGCTCAACCGGGACCTCGTCGGCAAGGACGCAACGGTGCTCGCCCAGATTGCCGGAATCAACGTGCCTGACAAGACGCCGTTGCTGTTCGCCGAGACCGACGCCTCCCACGCGTTTGTCATGGAAGAGCAAATGATGCCGTTCATCCCGATCGTTCGCGTCAAGGACGTCGCCGAGGGTGTCGTGGCCTCCAAGAATGCGGAGCATGCCTACCGCCATACCGCCATCATTCACTCCCATGATATCACCGCCATGACCGCTATGGGACGGGCCTTGGACACCACGCTCTTCGTGAAGAACGGACCCTGCATGGCGGGACTCGGCTTGGGCGGCGAAGGCTACCTGAGTTATTCCATTGCCACTCCCACCGGCGAAGGCATCACGAATCCCCGCACGTTTACGCGCGTAAGGCGCTGCGTGATGGTCGACAACCTCAAGATTTACTGAGCCCCTTACCCTCCCCTGCCCCATGGTTCTCGCCCGCGTCGAAGGCAGTCTGATCGCCACTCGCAAGCATCCCAGCTTCGAGGGATGGCGCTTGGTCGTCTGCCAACCGATCGGGTCAACGGGGCAGAATGAAGGCGCGCCTATCGTAGCGCTGGACAGCTACGGGGCTGGCATGCACCAGAAAGTGCTAGTTTCGTCGGACGGCTCGGCCGCCAGGATCGCGGTCAATGACCCCATGAGCCCCGCACGAATGATGGTGGTGGGGATTGTGGACGAACCCGTGGAGGAGGCATCGTGAAGCTTGGGAAGGCCATCGGCCGCGTCACTCTGAGCGTGACCGTTCCCGCGCTGGAAGGCGCGCGCTGGCTGATCGTCAATCCCTATACGCGGGACAATTTTCAGTACCGAAGCGAGGTTCCCGCAGGTCTGAGTCCGGAACCGTCGCTGGTGGTCTATGACAACCTGGGCGGTGGGGTCGGTGACACATTGGGTTACATTGAGGGGCGCGAGGCTGCGGTGCCTTTCGACAAACCGACGCCGATCGATGCCATCAACGCGGCCATCGTGGATGATGTTTTTTATACTCCTTTGAAATGAAAAAGCTAATCAGTGCTCGTGATGTGGAAGAAATGGTGCGCAAAGGCGAGGATCTGCGAACGATCCCCACGGATGCGTTGCTGACTCCTTCAGCCCGTGACATGCTCCGGGATGCCTTGGACAACCCGCGGCGTTCCGCCGCCCTCGTGCCTGCTCCAAGCCCAGCCCCTGCCGCCGCGACCCCCTCCGCTCCGTCCAAGTTCGGCGGGAACATCAGCGCCAAGAGTTCCAAGGCGGAACTCGAGGCCTTTTACCATTCTCCCGAGATCCAAAAGCACAAGGAAGAGATTTGTGAACTGGGCCGCCGACTCTGGCAGCGGGAATACGTCGATGGCAACGGTGGCAACTTCGCCATTCGGGTTCGCGATGACGTCGTTCTCTGCACCCCCACGATGGTGAGCAAAGGCTTCATGAAGCCGGATGACATGTGTCTGGTGGATCTGGAAGGCAACCAACTCTTCGGCGCCAAGAAACGCACCAGCGAAGCTCTGATGCACCTGCAGATGATGAAGCGGCAGCCCAGAGCGTTCGCCACCGTTCACTGCCACCCCCCTTACGCCACCGCTTTCGCCGTGGCGGGAGTGGAGCCCCCCACCTGCCTGCTACCGGAGTTTGAGGTGTTCTGCGCCGTAGCTATCGCCCCTTATCGCACCCCCGGCACGCCAGAAATGGGAAAACTGGTGGCGGACCTGGTCGACAAGTACAACACGATTCTGATGGCAAACCACGGGGTGGTTTCCTGGAGCCACAATAGTGTTGAGGAAGCCTATTGGCGCATGGAAATTGTGGAGGCGTATTGCCGCACCATTCTCGTGGCCACCCAGCTTGGCAAACGCCTCGAGACCTTCTCGCCAGCCCAAATGCAAGACCTGCTGAAGATCAAGCAGAGCCTGGGCTATCCGGATCCGCGCATCGGACTCAAGGAATGCGAACTGTGTGACAACAGCGACTGGCGTCCGGGCGTCACCTGCCAGGTACCGTCCTCTTCGCAAGAAGTAACCCAGGACCCGGACGCGGAAAAACTCGTGCAAGCCGTGACCGAACAGTTGATGCAAAAGCTAGGAAAGGGTTAGAACTCTTTCAACCGCTCAGGTGCCGTAAACCGATCTTGGAGTCTTAGTATTTCATGAAAGTTGCAGTCATTGGTGGTGGTGGGCGCGTGGGTTCTTGCGCGGCTTTTGCGCTCCAGTGTGGCGGCCTGGTCTCGGATATCCAGCTCCTGGACGCCAATCAGGCGACCGCCGAAGGGGAAGCCCTGGATCTCGTGCACGGCTCGGCCTTCTGCGGGGACCAACGCATCACCGCCGGCGATTACGCCAAAGCTGCCGATAGCGATCTGTTTCTGATCACGGCTGGCCTTCGACGGAAGCCGGATGAATCCCGCCTTGACCTCATCAACCGAAACGTCAGCCTCTTTCTCCAGATCTTGGAGAGCATCAAGACCGCTGGATACCGTAAGGATGCCCTCTTCTTCGTGGTGTCGAATCCGGTGGACATCCTCACCCAGATCGCCGTTCAGAAGCTAGGTCTGCCCTGGCCACAGGTGATTGGGTTGGGAACCATGCTCGACACTTCACGGTTCTCTTCCCTGATCGCGGAGGAACTGAAGCTCGCGCCTACGCAGGTCAAAGCCCTCATCCTGGGTGAACACGGCGACTCCATGGTTCCCATCTGGTCGTCCGCGAGTGTCAACGGAATTCCCTTGAGCGGAATCCCCTCCTGCACGCCGTCGTTCCAGAATGCCATCTTTGAGCGAACCCGTGGCAGCGGAGCGGAAGTCATCAAGAAGAAAGGCGGTGCCGGATGGGCGGTCGCCGTAGCCATCCGCGACGTGATTCATGCGATCGCGCTGGATCAGCAGCGGTTGCTTCCGGTTTCTTCGCTGCAACAGGGTGCCTTCGGTCTGCGCGGCATCTGCTTAAGCGTTCCGTCCGTTGTGGGCCGTGGAGGCGTGCTCAAACAGCTGGAAATCGAGCTCTGGCCCAAGGAAAAGTTAGCTCTGCAGAATTCTGCCAAGGCCCTGCAAGACACTTTGGCCAAGGTGAAGTTCTAGGCACTATTGAAGGACCTATCGTGAAATCCCTCGACGCCAAACTCGCCCAGATCCGAGCCAACCGCTCGTCCCGAGCGTTCATCATTGCGGATGCCAAGGATGCGGACATGGCCTTTGGTGTGCGAGCTACGGGGCCCCGCAGCTATCTTTCCACACGCGGTGCACGGGCAGCGCAGTTCTCCCCGGAGCTTTGGTCTCGCGACGAGTTCGGCCACCGCAACCTGCCGGAGTTTCTCGACATTATCCGCGAGGTGACTAAGCAGGGCTTGGTGGACATCATGTTGATGTCGGCCAGCGTAAACGAGCAGTTGACCATCAAGGAAGGGCTCTTCAAGTCCTCCCATGTCACCCCAGCGGCACGGGCCAACGACACGACCGACGTTTGGGCGGTGCGCCACGGCAGCTATCTCAAGGAACCGGCCCAACCGTTCCGCTCGGCCACCATCGACCATATTCAGTGCGGGCACTTGGATTGCGACCGCGAGTCGAACGAGTTTCCAGGCGCCAACCTGGGCCTCTACTCTGTCACCTTCGTCAACGATCTGGAGCAGGACCTGGCCACACTGCAGGCCTTCAAGGAATTCAGGCTGGAAGCCGAGCGCAAGAAGTTCCGGTATTTCCTCGAAGTTTTTGATCCAAACGTCCACAGCGGCATCGCCCCGGAGAAACTCGGTGAATTCATCAACGACCATATCCTCCGCAGTTTGGCGGGAGTTACTGAGGCCGGCCGACCCGTATTTCTGAAGATCGTCTATCACGGACCGCGCCTGATGGAGGAACTCGCTCAGTACGATCCCAACCTGGTGGTAGGAATCCTCGGTGGCAGCGCGGGAACGACGTACGACGCCTTTCGGCTGATCCACGACGCCCAAAAATACGGCGCGCGGGTGGCCCTGTTCGGGCGTAAGATCAACAACGCAGAGCATCAGCTAGCCTTCATCGAGATGCTCCGGCTCATCACGGATGGCAAGATCGGCCCCGAGGAAGCCGTGAGGGCCTATCACGGTGTTTTGCAGGGGTTGGGCATCAAGCCCAAGCTGGCTTTGGAGAAAGACTTGGAGCTGACCGATCAGGCGATGAGCTATGGAGGTTCACCCACGCGCACAAGTGTCCAAGTCGGCAGCAAGCCCTCCGCGGCAGCGCGCCCGGCAACCCCTGTCCCCTCTGCACCTGGGCCCGCGACCAGCCCCACTTCCACACCCACCACAAGTTGGCCGGTTCGTCCCGACGGGAATCCGGACTTCGGCAGCATGACTGGCGACCAGCGCCGCGCCTACGATCAACACCGCCTCTCGCGACGTTTCGGAGAATTGTAGGCCGACTCAACGGAAACCGAGATCCTTGCCTTCGTGCGTAGCGAGTCCAATCTGCTCCACACTGCCATGGCGACCGTTGTACCACAGTAGCCAGCGTGAGCCGTCGAGAATCGCATAGGGCTTGTAGCAGGCGTCGTGGTCCCAGGCATTCAGACTCGGGGAAATGATCGGATTGGCTGGGTCTTTCCTCCAACCGGCCGCGGTGGAGTTCTGGGCGAGGATGCTGACTGAGGTAAAGAGCGCGAGGATTGCTGCGGTGAATCGAAGCCTGGGTCTAGTCATAGGCAGGTGCTGATGTCTGCGGTCATGGTTGCGGTAGCCGGATCTTCAAGCGCTTCAGTTCCGCGCTCTGGGCAATTTCCTGTCCATCCGCCAGCACACGCAACCCTTGGCCGCGATGATACCGACCTCCGGTGCGGTCCCAAAAGATGGTGAGGTTGCGTCCGTGGTAAGGAAGGTGGTCGAGGCAGAAGTAATCCCACGCGCCATCCGGCACAAGCGGGTTCACTTCGAACTCCGATCCGGGGCTGGGCCGCAGTCCGACGAGGCCGGTGATGACCAGATCGCAGAAGGTGGAATGGTTGTAGTCTTTACCACGTTCCCGGCCTCCCTTTTCGGCGGACCAGGTTCCGTCTTTCCATGACTTCAGTCGCGTACGTGCGATCCAGTCACCGGTAAGCGGGTTGAGGTTCTCATCAATCCAGGGCACAACCCCGCCGTCGTCACGCTTGAGGCGATGGGCCTGGGCGAAGATCTTCAATTGGTCGAAGTAGTCCCGCTTCGTGAGCGCGGGTTGCGGACTTTCCTGGAGATGGCGGGCCAGCGCGGTGAGCGTGACAGAGGTGGCATAGGGCCAACTCGGACCGTTCCACTGGCATTCATGACCTTCATAAGAAAGCGAGAACTTCGGATGACGACGTTCAGCAGTGGTGAGGCCAAAGGGAGCGGAGAATCCCTGTGGATCGACGAGTTGTTTCCAGGCCTCTGACTGGGATTCCTCCGCGAGACCAAAGTACCAGGGAGTGTAGCCGTGCAGTTCACGGGCGTCGGAAAGGCCCTTCCCCTGGCCTTGCGGCAGGACCTTAAAGAACCCGGCCTGCGGATCCCACAGCTGCTGCATCACGGCTGTCTTCAACTGCGCGGCCTTGCCTCGATACTTTTCGGCCAAGTCCGGCCTCTTGGCCAGTTCGGCGATACGTGCTATAGCGTTAGCTTCGCCGTACATCACGCTGTTGATGGTGGCCCTAAGGCCGCTGCCACCGATGGACACTTCCATTCCATCCTCCCCGTCATTCTGCCAGAATAAGTGGGCGACCTTGTCAAAGCGGTTGGTCTCCCAGCCTTCGTAGTTCTGGACGAGGTTGGAGAGCAAGTAGGTGAGCAGGCCAGAATCGTCGTCGGCGCTATACTTGGCCCAAAGGGCATCCGCCGCCCAAAAGGTGTATCGACGCGGGTCACTGCCCTCCCGAAACCAGAACCTGCTGTAGTCATTGACGAAACGAGTGTCGTGCAGCCAGCGTCCCTCGTAGAGGTGATGTCCGGCCGCGCAAGGAATGGTGTTGTATTTGCCCGCCCAGGGAACAGGCGGCAGAAACTCGGTGATGACAAAACCCTCCGGAGTCTGTTGCAGATGCTTCCGGAAGGTCCACCAACGGAAGTAGTAGGTTTTCTCCAGCTCTGGATCAGGACACTCGAACCTTGGGACATTGCGTTGCAGGAACTCCGCGGCCTGCGCGTTGGGGATATGCTGCCGATACAGTTCATCGTCCGCTTGGTTGAACATCTGAGCATAGCGCCCGACTGGCTCGGGAGGCAAAACAGCCGATCTTCCGGCCAGACCCACCGGTAGGTCCTCGCGGTTCACCACCCAGGGATGCACCAGTGCCTCGGTGACATGCTCATTCCGAGCGAGGCTCCACTTGGCGTTCCAAGACATGAAGAAGCAACTTTGCGGGAAATGCTTCACGATCCCTTCGATCAACCGACGATAGTCGTAATCGCCAGGCGGGCGTTGTGGACCGAATGGGCCGTACTCGGTGAAGCCAAAAGGTTTGCCCAAGGCGATAACCTCGGCGCAGCCCTTGATGTGCTCCGGATCCACGAAATCCGTGTAAGCATCGATCCCCACCAGATCCACATAGCGGTCCCCGGCGTAGTAAGCCGCAGTCTTTTGACCGTGGTTGGGCCCATAGACCCAAAGCAGGTTGTTGAGACCCTTCGTCTCCGAGAAATAGGCGAACATATGCTTCCAAACCCGCTTGAAGACCTCAGGATCCTTGGCTCCCCACCAGAACCAGCCTCCATTGACCTCATGGAACGGACGCCACAACACCACCACGCCTGCCCGCTGCAATTCCTGAAGCCCCTCGGCCACCATGTCCAACTGCCTCATCCAGCGGTCATGCGTCTCGCCTGGGTTAAGCAGATCCTCAAGATTCACGCCCTGGTCGCGCAACCCTCCCCCTTTGGGATTGGCTGGATTGTAGAGATG
Source organism: uncultured Verrucomicrobiota bacterium (assembly GCA_964411985.1). Taxonomy (GTDB): domain Bacteria; phylum Verrucomicrobiota; class Verrucomicrobiia; order Limisphaerales; family J093; genus CAYPNF01. Next base: position 103,187 of record CAYPNF010000028.1, on the reverse strand, counting down.
CGCATTGATGGTCACCAACCCGCCCTGTCTCCAGTAGGTGATGGCGGCCCGATTCGGCTCCTCGAAGCGCAGGCTCCCATTGGAGAAGTCGGCGTAGTCCGCTCCCATCAAAGCCGGCCAACGGCCAGACTGATCGTGAATCTGCTTGAGAATTCCCACGTTCGCGCCACGCCCGAAATCCGTGAACTGGCCGGAAAGCAACCGCCCTTCCTTTCTCGCGCTCAGCTCATAAAAGAAACGAAGCACCTCGCGAGCCTTCGCATGGGTGTGCGGGTTGGCGGGCTCCACATCGCCTCCCCAAGCCATAGGACCGCCCAAGGCAAGAAGCCAAACCAAGGTGAGCCGACCAACGGCAACGGCCAAACGCAAAACTGCGGTCCATGTACGCATATCAGATTCGGATGATTCATCCGCATACTCACCCGCTCCCATGCATTCAGCAAGCGGGAATCGTGGTACCAGCCGGGCCTGAAACACGGTCTCTCGTGCCGCAGACAGCCTTGTCTGCCGTTTCGCAGGCCGCCTGGCCTGCAGAGCCCACGCCCCCCCTCAGGCGAATAACTCGGCCTTGGCAATGGGGAGCCAGAAAACACCAAGGACAGAGGATACTTTGTTGAGGAACGACAGGATGGACAAGATGTACAGGATTCTGATCCAGATGAAAGACAACGAGGTCTTTTCCCATCCTATAGATTCTGTACATCCTGTCGCAACTTCCCTTCCCACGGTTCCCCGGCGCGGCGGGACGCCGACGCCCCACCTCCGATAGGGACAGACAGGGTTGCCCCACACTCCGCCCGCCCACTTCGACAATTCTCAAGAATAGCGGTTACCATGCGGGATTTGACGGAATGACAGGATGGGATTCCTCCGCTGGTGGGCGATGGCTCGCCGAGCCGTCGCAGTCAGCCAGACAAAGGGAGAAAACTCCGAACGCGTCAGAAGGCGTGGGAAGAGGTGATATGGACAAAGTGTGCGACGAAGTCGTGAACTGGGAGGTGGCCAAACCCCGCCTCTCCGTGCCGCAGACAGCCTTGTCTGCCGTTTCGCAGGCCGCCTGGCCTGCAGAACCCACGCTCCCCCGACCCCACCCAGTCCGCCCCTGAATCCATCCGTTCCAACGTGAGCAGATCTGCCTCCAGCCCCCGACCCAGCCTCGCAACTCAGCCTTGGCAAACGAGTCCCAGCGGGGATAGCCTGTCTCCCGTAATGTGCTTGGACTTTTTAGACGAAGCGGCCTCGAAACGATGGCTTCCCCTCATCGAGGCGTCCCCGTTCCATCTGCCACCCCAGCAGTTCACCTTGGAAGGACCAGGGACCATTCTGCGGGATGTGGAGACCATGCTCGAAGTTGTGGGGCCCGCTGGCATGGTCACCAAGGGGAAGAACGCCAACTTACCGACCGACTGCCTGGCCGGCCTGAACCTGAAGTCTGGCTTTCCAGTGAAGTTGCGACTGCAGCGCGCTTTGCTCAGAGACTATCCGAACCTGGCGGGAACCTTCATTCTGCTCCGGGTGATGGAACTCCTGGAGCCGCAAGGGACACGCTTGTTGGTGAATCCGCAGGCCTTGTCGGTGTGGCAAGGGTTGAATCCCGCCGAACGTTACTTTGCCCTGCTCGAAGCACTCCTCTTTCAGGCGCAAGCCTCCGTTCTGGGGGGCGAGCGGGTCCGCGAAGAACAGCCGCTCCTGGAGCCACTCCTCTCCTTCCTGGTTCATTTTCGTTGTGACCAGTGGCGAAGCTTTAGGCGCCGTGATTATTATCGAGTTTTGGGTACCTTCCGGGACTTTCCGCAATGGGCACTTTTCCTCCTGCAACAGATGGGACTTGCGGAACTAGGCGAACGTTCGGCCTCCGCCAAAGAACCCTTCGCAAGCACCTCCCGCGGTTGGCAGCTTGGTAAGGCGCGCCTGACGCCGTGGGGCAAAACGGTAGCCACAGGCCTGCTGGTCTTCTGTATGGAGGAAGCTGCACGGTTCGAGAAGGAGTCGGAACAGGCGAACGAGGAGGAGGACACGGAGTCAGGTCCCGCCGCGTTGCCCGGCTACGGCAGCCTGTTGCCGATCTTTCAGCCCCATTTCCCTGAGTGGAAAGTGGCGTACGCGCTGCCTGCGCGCGAGGTCGTCTCGGGAAACTACATCTTCAAGGTCACCCTGGGAAAATGGCACGGGGACGGCAAATCAGTTTGGCGGCGAATCGCGATCCCTTCACACCTTTCGCTGGACGAGCTGGCTGGAGTCATCCTCAAGGCCTACAAGCTGGAGGAAGACCACCTGTATGACTTCCAGTACCGGGATCAGCGTGGCCGAAGCCGAGTCTACTATCATCCCGACTGTGACGAAGGCCCCTGGGCTTCGGAGATCACCGTGGAAGAGACGGGACTGCCGGTAAAAGGCATCATGCATTTCCTGTTTGATTACGGGGATTACTGGAGATTCGATTTGCGCCTGGAGGCCGTGGAGGGCAGTGCCCGCCTGCTCTCGAAGCCCAAAATCCTCGAGTCCGTGGGGAAAGCTCCACCTCAATATCCCGACTATGATGGTGAGTAGACCAGGGACAGAGGATATGACGCTATGTTGAGGAGCGACAGGATGGACAAGATGTACAGGATTCTGTGTCCAGATGAAGTACCAACTACTGCCCCAGCACCTCCACCCGGTAAAAGAACGGACCGTCCCCAGTGGCTGTCGAGTCGCGGAATGTCGTTATTGGCGGCGTTGAAGCAATACCGGACTGGAGCACGACGAAGGGCTGGCCCAGATCACTCGTCCGGCTAAGCTGATAGGTGCGCCCCGCCACCGAGGACCATTGGAGGAGGAGCGCTCCTTGCGTATCCACGCGCAGATCTCCGGACATTTTGAAAACAGAGGTAGGATCTTTAGGATCCGTCCCAGCAATAAGCTCGGCCTCATCCGTCATTCCGTCCCCATCAGAATCCTGGCCGGGCACCACGGTTGTGGTATCGTATTGGAGATCGACCCGTTCGACTCGTCCACGGTCAGCGGGGCCGAAGGTGAAACTCGTCGTGGCAGGACCAACCAACACGAGCTCCTGGCCGTTGGCGGTGGCGTTACGCGTCATATCAGGAGAGCTCGCCAACAGACCCAAAGTGCCGGGGGCAACAGGTAGGACTTGTCCTGGAACAGTTCGCGTTTCAAAGGGAACGTGGACTCGGTAAAAGACCTGTCCGTTCCAGTTAACGAGCGTAGCCGACAAAGTAAGAGCCTCGCCCGACTGAACGTTCCGTACCATCCAGGTAAGATTAGTCAGGGTGGGCATCGCACCGCCTCCCGCAGCGAGCACGGACCCGTACAGGGTCAACCCCGGCTCAGGCAAACCCGCAAGGACCTGAATCGGGAACAAAACCCACAACCAGATCCAAAACGAACGAAGTTGGTTAAGGTGGCACATCATGGTTCTCGTGACCTAAGAGATTGGCATCCAGCGGCTGGAAGTTCCGGACTCGCTCTGCATTCATGAATTCCGCTGACCTCCGAGTCGGAGTGTACGGATTCAAGCTCTGGGGGTTCGCAAGGTTACGGACATTGATTTCCAAAGACGCAGGGTCGGCATCGACAAACCGTGAGAGGAGAGCGGAGTACCTTCGTGGCCCAATCAGCGCAAAGCCAGTTTCCGGGTCGGACTCTTGATCAGCGAAGCCGTAAGGATGGTCTAGCCCCGAATGAAGCCTTACGTAGCCCGAAGGATAGTAGGCGGTGGACGCCACCGGCTCCCCAGCCGCATCGCTTAAGACCTCGACCGAGGATTCTCCATTCTGGTGGTAATAGACGATGCGCGGCGCGGGAGTGGGGGTCACTGTTCCAGGAGAGGATCCTACCCGGATCATGGCTACTTCCTGCGGGCCGAGTAGGAATGAGCGCCCCTCTCCCAAGGAAGAGGAACTGGAATCCACCACCCACTCTTGCCGAACCGGATCGAAGACCGAGATGGAATCGACCCCGGCAGTGGAAGCCTTCACGGTGGCGCTCTGGAGTCCTCCTGCGAAGGCGTAGTTTACCTCCTGCGCCCAGGTCGCGGGCTGCGGATCCGAATAGGTTCCGGTGAACGTGAGCAGGGTATTGCCAAGACTGGAAATCCAAAGCACATCGCCTGCATGGAGCGGCTCGCTGGGTTGCACCGGAATCCAGGATAGACCGGCGGGATTCCACCGATAGCCGGAGAGCCGCAAAGCCAAATCCGAAGGCATGACTGCGCCCTCCACCCCTACCGCGCATAGATTCCAACCCGGCCAAATCCGGATCCGCTGGGTCCTGGCCTTGGTCGAGAGCGACCCCGTCACCTGCGCCAGGCGCGTCCCGCCATTCCAGAGATACTTGACCGGTTGGTCGTGGTCTCTCACTTCAAACCAGGAATTGACATAGACCACGGCCGAAGAAGCCGTAGGCGCATCGGACGGCGAGCGTACCCATTTCAGCACCCGCTGCCCACGGTAGTCATACAGGGATTCCGTCTGCCCCAAGGAACTTCGGGTCCAGGTCAACTGGCTGTCAGGGTTCCACCGATTCACCATTCCATTCCAGAAGATGACGTTGCCACGGTCGTCGTACCGCAGTTCCAGCGTACCCGCGCCTGGATTCTGCAAGGTGCTCAGCGCGTGCGGACCGGGCGCGGCTCCCGGGTCACGGCCAACACGATTGCTTGCCCCCGCTTCTCCGCCATAGGCCATTCTTCCCAGGTTCACCACGGTCAGTCCCTTTTCAGCTTGGTCAAAAGTGCTGGTTTGTTCCAGTAGGTTGCCAATCCGGTCATGCCGATACTGCACCGACCCATCGTCGCGAAGCGTCAAACCAGGTGCCGCATAAGAATATTGGGCGCGTCGGAGCCGGTAGGCATCGTCGTACTCCAGCAACCTGGTATTGCGCCGAGCGTCGCCATCCGGGATGCTCGATGTCGGACGAAGATCGTCCACCCGTACCCTATGCGAAGATTCGTCCCAGACGTATTGCTGGTGCATCAACTCTTTCGCCGTCAACCCATGCCGGGCGAGCTGGCCCGAAAGGCGGCCTCGGGCATCGAAATCCTGATGCAGGAGGACTCCGTTTCCGAACGTCATGTCCTGGACTTGCCCTGAAGCGGTGTAGGCCGACTCCTCCACGACCCGACCCAGGCGTGTCAATCCGTTCACGGCACCCAGCACCTCCTGCAGCCTTCCCCGCACGTTGGAAACCAAGGACACTTCATCTCCGTCCGGATACACCACGTGAGTCAACTGGCCGAGACTACTGTAACTCCAAGCGGTGCGGTAGCTCACCAACATCGGCGCATACGGCAAGTTCGTGGCAGAAAGGAAGTAGGGGTCAGGAACACGTTTGACGGTGATGGCGACACGCCCGCGCACATCGTAGCTGCGGTACTCCTCTCCGGACAGGTCAGCCACCCATGAAAGCCGGCCACGAGTGTTGACCGTGTTCGTTACTGTTCCGTCCCCAACCGCAAGGTTGGCGGTGGGCAGGTCGTAGTGGTACCGCACGTCCGGCTCCTTGGGATCGGAGCGCCAGGGCGGAGGGGTGTGAACGCCCGGAGAGTGCTGGCTCTGAATCCGGTTTGCACCATCGTAGGTGTAGAGGGTCTGCTGGCCTTCGGCGTCGACCCGGTTGGTGAGGTTGTCAGCCGCGTCATAGCCCCAGCCCCAGCTTCCACGATCCGGATCGCTGAGCTGGCGCAACCGTCCAAGCGCGTCATAACGAATCTCCTGTCGGTTTCCCTGAGCGTCAGTGTAACCCGCTGCCCAGCCCAAAACGTCGTATTGATAAAGCGTCAACCAACTTCGAAAATCGCTCGTTACCTGTCCGGTATCGTCGAGTTTGACCCGCTGCTCCACTGTCCGAAGGCGGCCCAGTCCCTCCTCCTCTGCGGGCAGGCCATCATAGGTGTAACGCAAACCTGCTCCAGCATGAGGGCCTTCCGCCAAGGTCTGCTCCTCGTCCTGTACGAATCGAGACAGCGGTGCGTAGTTGATCCGCGTGAAAGCCCGGTACCCGTCTGCCCGAGGAGGTTGATAGAGTTGGGTCAACCGTGCCAGCGAGTCATAGTGCCGGTCCTGGCTGGGCCGCTGGGTGTCGGGAGGGGAATACGCCAGGCTGCCCGATGCAAAGTAGGACAGGTAGGTCTTCCAGGGCAGGCCACGCTGGTTGTACACAATGGCATTGGTCACCACCACCTGTCCTTCCCGCTCACTCGATGTTCGCCGCATCCTTTCACGACCGAGTCCGTCCAGATAGAGACGTGAATCGAACGTGCCGTCCTGGCCGGAATGCAAACGGTCCTGTTGCTCGACCCAGTTCAGGCTGTGGCCTTCGCCGTAGGGTTGACGCAGCACGTACCCACGCCTCCGAGTGGGCAGGTCGATGGTGTCGCCCGGAGCCACAAACAGCGTACAGCGTCCGAGTGGGTCATACTGAAAGAGGCTCTCATTGCCATTCCAATCCACGGAACGGACAGCGACACCCAGCGCCAGGTCATGCGCCCAGGAGCGCACCAATGCCGGTATGAATTCCCCCACAGCGGCTGCGTCGGGGTTACCCGTGTACACGGTCTCCTTAATCCGGTGGGTGTGAAACTTCTCATCGTAGACCCAGGTCCGGGTATGGCCCTGCTCAAGAAAGCCAGGACTGCCGAGCGGGTCATAAAGCGTCACGGGATTCCCATAAGCATCATACTCCATGCGTCGCGAAGCTCGATACAACCTGGAGACCTCCGGATCCGAATTGGATGGGTCCACCCATTCCCGCAACAGGGTGAGGTTGCCTCTCTTTACCTCTCCCAGGTTATTACCGGAAAACGTGGCGTCGTCGTAGTGAAAATGCCTCCTGCTGCGCGTCACACCCGCCGGATCGCGAACTTCCTCCGTAACGAGGCGATCGAGGATCCAGGTACCGCTGGCGCTGGAGTAGTTGGCGCTGTAGGTGCGTAACGTGACCCGCTCATCGTCCCAGGGAGGATCCCCAACATCCAGCCGTCCATGTTCCGCATGTCGGAGAAGGTTCCCGAAATCGTCAAAGAGAAACTCCTCCGAAAGCTGCACCGCGTCCTCGGCAGGGCCCTTTTCCAAGACCCGGCGGTGTCTGGCCAGCGGGTGGGCGAAGTAAATGGTTCTAGTTTCCCCTGAGTAAGGAGTTACCCCCAGGACGCGAGCGGTCCAACGGTTGGTCTCAAGCCAGAACAGAGCGCCTGAAGCGTCCAGGGCCTCCGTCTGCAGAAGCTTGCCCTGCAATGCCGCGTTGGTTGCCCCAACGTCAAAAGTACAGCGAGTGACCCGATCGGGAGCTCCCTGCGCCTCGTCGCCCACTTCTTGTTGGGTCACAAGCTCGAACCCTCGCCACTGCTTGCGTTTGCCATCGTAGTAGCTGTTGCGGTAGTGGAAGAGGTTGGTATGAAGTTGGCCCAGTCCGTCCCCTTCCACGAGCGCGCTCACTACTGGAACACTCAAGGGAGCCGACCGAGTCCACTCATTGGTAGTGCCGGCCACCGCCATCATCGACTCGGTGGAACTGCCGTATTGCACCTCCAGCGTGCCTCCCAGAGTATTTGTGATCCGATTGAGCAACCAGGCCTTGGGTCCCGGGTTCAGCTCCAGGTAATGCATTAGCAGATCGTTCGCGTCACTGAGGGCAATATCCAGCGAACCGCTGCCGTTCATGTCCAAGACACGAACCGCTGTAGCGCTCGGATCCACCCGGGGAATCCGCTCGTCGTTCAACTGAATCGGCCCCCGCCAGCGCCGACCCGCTTCGTTGATCCAGACCACCACCTCGTGAGGGGTGTAAGGATCCACCAACAGATAATCCGCATAGCCATCCTGGTTCAGATCCACCAGTCTGAGCCGTGTCTCCAACAGATCACCGTAGTGGCTGGAATCGGGTCCACCCGGCATCACGATCGGCTGTTCGAAATTGCCCAAGCCGGTGTTGAAGGCAATCTCCGTCCCCAGCCAACTCGGCCCGGGTAACACAAGGTCGAGCAACCGGTCGCCGTTCATGTCCGCCAGCACCCAATCATTGCTAAACTCCACCTCTCTGGGAAGCAGGGTCTCCCCTTCACCATACACGAGCTTCCGATTCGGCCCGGCATCGGGCCGGTTCAAGAGGTAGGATATGTAGCCGTAATCAGTCGCCATCAAGTCCATGGCCTTGTCCAAGTTCAGATCCGCCAATTGCACATTCGGATCGTTCAAAGGGAAGGTGCCGGGAATCTCGAATGGCGTGGCTTCACCCAGCTGCGTGGGGGTAACAAAGTCGCGGAAATGATAGCTCCCCTTCCCATCCAAGCTGAGAAACTGCACTTTTCCCTCTCCTCGCAAGTCCACCAACCGCGATGTCTGCTCGCTCAGCCGCGAATAGAGTCCGGGTGTGCCCCCACGCACCAACTGAGGAGCGGTCCAGCCATGGCTTCCACCCAGGTTGAGAGACGACGAGAGGGCTTCCCCATCGGTCTCGAAGATCAGATCGGGTAAGGTGTCCTGGTTCAAATCCGCAAAATCGCCGAAGCCATGGACCAGGTCGACAGGGAATCCGAGCACATTGGTGATCACCACCCAGTTCGTGATCGTCAACTGAAGGCGTGATTGGAAGAGGTTCGTGTAGACCAGATTCGTGTCCCACAGGCCCTTGGTGTACTCGAAGCACGTTGGCGGCAGATAATCCCAATTCACGACGGCGTTCTCATCGAGTTTCGCTCGCGCGTCGCCATACTGGGTGATCGACTGCAGCAACGACACCGGCGCGTTGGTGTCGTAGGCAAGCCGCCAGGATCGCACGCGTGTTTCTCCCGTCAGCACCGTGATATGGGTCAGACGCCAAGCCGTTTCACAACGAAAGCCCGGTCGATAATCCAATAACACGTCCTGTCGGTTGGTCTCGTACTCGAAACGAATGAGAAAGGTGCTGGAGGCCTCGCTGGCATGCATCCCATACTGGATCTCCCCGGGATAGATCTGGTGGCCGTTGGTCAAATACCGATACTCGATCCGGTTGCCATTAGGGTCCTGCTGGACGTCCACGTTCCAGCTGAACGTGCCACGGGCAGTCTCAAGCCTCGACTGTGAGGTGCTGCCCAGTTGGAGCACAGTTCCATTCCGAAGCCACGCCTGCCACCCCCCCTCGGTGGTCCGCTTGTAACGTGTGAACGCCCCTTCGTTCTCGGCGCGATAGGTGTTATCCGATAGCCGCACCAACTCCTCGCCTGTCCAATCCAAGAAGGTGTCTTGGTCGGTGTAGGAGGGAAGACCGAGGTCAGTCTGTCGCCGAATCGATGGTAAACGCAGCCGCCATCCCATCCCCAGCGGTCCGTTGCCAAATCCACCGTCGTACTCCAGCACGAGCTTGGGGGAGGCGTCCTGGCGCATCGGAGGAAGTGCCAGTGGGTACTCGTAATGGAAAGTCCCCGAATTGGTCAGGGGCCGGAAGGCGTCCCCCAACCCCTCGACTGACCCGGGCCCAGCGGGAAAGGAAATGGATTGCGGTGTTACCCCGGACTTCACCCAACTGTCGGATCTTGCCAGCCAAGGGACGAGGAAAACATGGATTCCGAACATCAAGGCCAAGCCCCAGGGTAGCCGCCAGAAATGACCATGCCTCCGGAGCGCCTCCTCTGCGGATGGCCCGGGCAAGTCCGACAGCTCTTGGAGCGCGGTGCCCATAGCCACCGCTTTGGCCCATTTCGAATTCATGGATGCAGACGAAAGCTCGCCTTTCGCCAAACCAGTTACACGTGGATGCCTTAGGAAATCAATCCCAGAACCGGGGATTCTCGCCCCTGAGGCCGCCTTCGGCCGGGTTCTCCGCAACCCGCCGCCTTGGGATATACCTTTTCCCCCGGACGCGGTGAGGACCCCTCCACACCTAACTGAAAAGCCTTTCAAGGCCCAACCCGTTTCTGCCGATAAACCCATCTGTGGGGTTCAGCCGGCTCAGTCCCTGCAACTCATCCAGGCAAGCCGGAACGTCCCCACTCACAGTCTTATGTCTTTGAAGAAGATTTTGAAATCGCTCGTCTGTCAGCATGCGGCTACCGCGCTGCTGATCTCTCTTACCTATCAAAGTTCTTGCTGCTTTGGCGCAGAATCCGCTGCGATCCCCAAGGCGCACATGAAACTGCTCCGGGAAGCCACGCTGACCCTGCTCAAGGAGGGGAACAGCCGCTACGTATCGGGCCAAATGCAGCATCCCAACCTCGATGCCGAACAGCGCAAACTCACGGTGGTCGAGGGTCAACAGCCGTTTGCCACCGTCCTTGCCTGCTCCGACTCCCGCGATCCCGTAGAACTGATCTTCGATCGCGGCATCGGTGACCTTTTCGTGGTACGCGTGGCGGGCAACGTCGCAGGACTCAGCGAACTGGCGACCATCGAATACGGATTGGGCCACTTGGGCACGCCGCTCTTCGTGGTGATGGGGCACACTAGGTGCGGCGCGGTTACCGCCGTCGCTACCGGCGCGGAGTTGCATGGCCACCTTGTCAAGCTGGCGGAGAAGATCCAGCCTGCGGCCGACAAAGCCAAGGCTCAAAAGCCCAGCCCTGAGGAGCTCGTTCCCAAGGCGATCGAAGCCAATATCTGGAATGTCATGGAGGAAGTCCTCAAGCAAAGCGAAGTTGTGCGGGATCTCGTCATCGAGTCTCAAGTCCATATGGTTGGTGCCCTGTATGACCTGGAGTCCGGCACCGTGAAATGGCTGGGGTCGCACCCGGATATCAAAAGAATCCTCGTTGAAGCCTCCAAGAAGTCCCCAGCCCAAGAAACGGCCTCTGCGGAACATGCTCCCACCTCGACGGCGAGCGCCACCACGACTGAGGCAGCTTCCTCCCCTGCCGCCACGGAAACGCATCCGACAGCCCCAACGGAACACGCCGAACCAGCCCCAGCCGCCAAGTCCAAGGCTTCAGCCAAGACGGCTGCCGCAACCCCGGAGCCAACTAAGAAGAAGGCGGCGGCGCACTGATCTGCGGTTCATCCCCAGCGTCCTGACCCTCAGATCGAGCGGTTCATCCCAGAGCCGTGCGGGTGGTCACATGTCCGTAGGTCAAAACCGCCTTTTGGCCTAGGATAAGGGCGTTATGAATACAGAATTGGCATCGGACGCAGATCGGGCGAGGATAACTCCACGATTACCTTCACCGGCTCACCCCTCGAAAGGGGAGTCGGTCGTCTACGCAAGCCTGCTGGTCGCAACCTTGGCCACTTTGTTCCAGTTCTATGGGTCCATCGGCCATTTTGCTCCTCGGGCGCAAGGGTTTATCGCCAAAGTGCAGGCCGGACCTCTGGACACCCATAAGGGCCTTTTCGCAGACGCCAAGGATGATACCAACCGGGTCGATCAAACCACCCCCACCCCTCGGTCCGGGGAAAGTGAACAGGAATCTCGGGTTGCGACCCCGGTGAATACTGGTAGCGCGACTGGTACCACCAAAGGGTAAGGTGATCGGTCTCAGGATCCCGCGGGGTCAGGGCGGTACTCTGGAGGACCGCTCCGGGGGGGGGATCTCAAGTGCAATCCGTTCCTGAGGAGAGGCATTCGTGCCTCTCCTCAGTACTTTTCAGGCAGGTAAGCAGCCAGCAGGCGCACTACAAGCTACACCTTCCACGGGCCGCGCACTTCGCGAGTCTTCCAGGAGTTGGCTTCTTTATCGCCAACAAATTCCTCTTTCTTCGGATCCCACTTGAGCGGGCGCTTGTTCCAATAGGCGTGATTGCCGAGATGGCAAACCGTTGCCGACCGCGCGCCAATTTCCACGTCGCAAATCGGACGTTTACGACTGCGGACACAATCCACAAAGTCCTTGTAGTGGTTGTTGCTCTTGTAGAGCTGAATCGGAAGTTGATCGAATTTGGTGTCCTCGAGTTCCTTCGGCTCTGCCTTGAAACGGCCGCGATCACAGCAGATTTTCCCTTTTTCACCCACAAACACGACACCAAAGCCATATCCTTCGAGTCCTCCGTGGTACATGACCGTGCCGTTGGCATACTTGTAGGTCAACCGCTTCACGTCGCTCCCATTGGGAGGAATGATCTCCACCGGGCCGCTTTCGTCCATTCCTAGCCCCCATTGGGCAATGTCGAAGTGGTGAGCGCCCCAGTCGGTCATCATGCCACCCGAGTATTCCCGGTAGTTGCGCCAATCCGGGAAGTTGTCGTGCACACCACGCGGGCTCAGGATGGAGTTGTAGGGACGCTTCGGGGCTTGCCCCAACCAGAAGTCCCAGTCTAAACCTGGCTCCATGGCCTCTTCGGGCAGATCGCACGGTTTGCTTGGTCCCCCGATGGAAATAAAGACCTCTTTGACCTTGCCGATCGCGCCATTGCGCACCAACGAGCAAGCCTTCCAAAAGGCGCTATCCGAGCGCTGCATCGATCCAGTCTGGAAAACGATGTTGTTTTTGCGAGTCGCATTCGCCATCGCCCTCGCCTCGTGGATGGTCAGCGACAAGGGTTTTTCGCAATAAATGTCCTTTTTGGCATTCGCTGCCATCACCGCGGGATACGCGTGCCAATGATCGGGAGTGGCAATCACCACTGTGTCGATGTCTTTGCGGCTGAGAATCTCACGGAAGTCCTTGTACTCCGCACAACCTTTGAAATCCTTGTCCTGCTTGGTGGTGTAGAAGTCCTCCACCATCTTCTTGTGATGCAGGCGGCGGGTCGTGTCCACATCGTTGACAGCGACAATCTGAACGCTCTCATGGGGCAGGAAGCTGCCGAGGAGGTGGCGACCTTGTTTTCCCACCCCGATGAAGGCCATCGTGAGGCGGTTGTTGGGTTTCGCATCGCCCTGGGCGCTCCAAACGTGGGAAGGAAGCAGAACGGGCGCGGCCAAAGATGCCGTGGCCGTCCGAGCAAGGAACTGTCGGCGGGTCAGGTTCATGTTTTGATTGATCTGAATGTTGCTAGTCTGACGATCCATCATCCGGGCTCATTCAAGCAGGGATTCGCTCAACTTGAATTCGAACCCCTCAGCTGGATCGAGGTTTCAAGGATACTACCACTTTAACATCTTTACCCAGAGGCATTTCTAAAACATCAGCCTCTGTGCCCCACCCTGCTCGGTGGAGTACGATCCGGCTTGGTACCGTTCGTTTCAAAGCGTTCAACCGCACCACCGCCTGAGTGCCAATCTCATTCACTGAAATGGAGAAGCGAATTGGACCAAACTCGGTCTGGATGTTCTTCAACCTGAGGGTTTTTCCAGGGACCAACCATTCCATCGGAAGTCCTTCGCAGAGATGAAGCTCCGTTCCCCTCTCCAGAACGAGCATATGCCGAACCAACCGGATGAACTCCGCGCTGGCCCAATTGTGGGGCATATCCCCCACCACGTTACTTCCTCCGCCTTTACGCATCTGCTCCTCCCGCCAGCAAAGCAGCGGGGAAGCGTGGTTGGCAAAAGCATAAAGCGAATCCGCCGCCTTGCTCCCACGACCCAACCACAGCCAAGCATGCCCATAGAACGAGGCGAAGTAGTTCCAAAGACCATCAGCAATCCACCCGGTCCCCCACACCATTCCCTCCCGCTCCGTCTCCTCGAGCATCTTCATGTTGCCTTGAACAATGGGATCGTCAGCAGCAAAGACCTGCCCCGGAAACACCGCATGGCAAAAAGCCCACTGGGCGCGCTGAGGCCGGATACCTTCCATCCGCTCCATCCGAATCGGAACATAGGAATTGCCCGCCGTGTCCGTCTTCCGGTCCCGGTCCGCTGCAGCCCGGTAGGTCTGAAGGAAATCCTGATATTCGCGATCCCATTCGGCCGCCTGATCGTTTCGGCCCAGCCATCGCGCCGCCTCGACCGCTGCCCGCAGTCCTGCCATGGTCCAATAAGGATTTGTATACTCGCACACAACCTCCCCCAACCCACCATCGCTGAAGCCCGCCGGGATCAGGCGATAGTTGGGGGCCTTGGGATCCGTCATTGCGCGCATCGTGCGAACGTAACCAAACGCCTTCTCCACCTTCGGCCAAACGCTCCGCAGCCAGGCCTTATCCCCGGTCAGTTTCGCATGCCGCGCCACCGCCCAGAGCACGATCCCTGTCTCTTTCCAATGCTTGTCCATCAACATGAACGCCCCATCCTCACGCTGAAAACTCAACAGATACTGAATCCCACGGCGTGCCTCCTCGGCGCGGCCTACGAACGCGACCGACTCCATCAGAAACGAGCCGTCCACCACCCATAACCCACGGTAACAGGTCGGCCCCACTTGAAAAGCAGGAAGCCCCTTCTTGATCTCTCGCGCTTGGTAAATGTTGCGCAGGGACGAATCCAGTAACGACTGAATCGCCGGGTCAGGCACCTGAATGGCATCATAAGGAAGATCCACGCGTTGCCAGAACCGAGCCGCGGCGCTACGGAGCTCTGCCGAATTCTGCAAGCCCAGGCGCGGCACCGATACCCCCCGCCCCACCACCCAGATCACCCGATACTCCTCGCCGGGCGCAAGGGTCCGGGGAGCCAGTTTCAAGAGGGTCAATTCCCTCTTACGCTCCAGTCCTATCACCGGTTGGGAGGCAAAAAGCGTGGTCAGCGCTCCCAAATGAACCTGCTCGCCATTCTCAGACGACTTCACCTCAGCATCCGTCTCCACTCGGACCACGGGAGATGCCTCCACCGGCGCGAAGGAAGTATTCCGGTACGTGGCTATCACCGCATCATACCGCGGCTTCTGACTCGAGGCCGTCGGCACACTGCCATCCTGCCGTACGAGTGCCGGTCGGGCGACATTCCCCCGCACCAATTCATCCGCCTCCGGCAAGGCCCCCCCCTCAAGAACCCAAAACAAGTTGAGGATAGTGTTCTTGTCGCGTGACTGCGCGGAAGCGCTCACCTCCAAATCAAGCCAGCCATCAACATTCTCATCCTGCACGACAAACGGAAACACGCGCGGAAGATTGCGTCCGGCCTCCCGCACCATGTCGACCGTGCGGACCGTCTTACCTTCCACCTTCAACTCCAACACACGCTCGGCTGCGTTTGTATGCCAACCTTCGCACAGGCCGAACGCCACGCCGTACTGCTTGCGCCGGTCCACTTTCACCCGGTACTGAATCGGTTTGGCCCAGCCCACCGCCACGTTGCGAAAAGACGGATCACAAGGGATCAGTGGCGACGCCCAATTGGCCATTCCAGTCTGTTCACCCTGACGCTCCACTGCCGCTTCCGTTCGCGTCCGGGCGGCCAAAGGAGTCGCCTCGGGTGGCAACGCAAAAGCCTCTTCCAACACCTCCAACGACGGAGACCTCCGAAACGTCCGTACAATCGGGATGCGCGGCGAGGCCAACTCCTGCCCTATCCACTGCGAACCCTCGTCCAAAGAACCCAAGACTTTCAGTCGAAAACCAGAGCGCGGACCGGGATAATCATAAAGTAAGGCGCCATCCTTCCCCACCAACGTCTTCTGCCAGTCATCGGGCAGCCCAATGCATGTCTGCCAGTCCGAGGGTGCATAACGAAAGTCCGCCTGCCGCTCCTTCGGCCCAAGCGAATCCCCTGCCACACAAAAACTCAAACTCAGCAACGCGATGCAAGCCGCATACCGCCGTGCAGCGCGTCTGCACCCGCGAACAGATACAAATCCTGAAGGTTGGCTCATAGGAACGGAATAACGCTATCCGGTCTCCGCCTCCCTGTCGAGGGCCTGTGCAGATACTCCTGGTTATGCCGGTTCGGGCAGCATCCGTTCCTGTGCCGCAGCCTGCCAGGCTGCTGTTTCGCAGGTCGCCTGACCTGCGTGACGTGCAAACGCGAAAGCCCTGCCGACTCGGCCGTGTCGGCCTGCCCGCCGATACCTCGGCGTAGGTAGCCGAAACGGCAGTTCGGGCTGTTTGTGCCACCTGAAACTGGCCGGTGAGTGGAACCCACTCCCTCTACCGTGCCCGTCCAGAATGATCATTCTGTGCCCGATTTCTTGATCGGTTCCTGGATCACCACCAAGAAAGTGGCGATGGGGCCCAGAAGCAGCGAAACCAGCCACCAGTTCAGACCGCTGCGACCTTTGGCCTGAGCCAATCCCGCGTTGATCAGCGCCAGGGTGAACCAGCCCACCGCATATTCCGTCGTCAGGCCGCTTGTTGGAAGGTGTGCCAGAATTGCCATGATGTCGGCAGTGTAGGACGTCTGCGGCATGTCCGCCATTACAAGTCTTTGGCTGGTTTGGAATATCGGATCCAGACCTGGATCGCGGTGCCGCCCAGCGTTTTCGCCAATCGTAACAGGCTGCGCTCAGAGCGGATCAGATAACCTGCCTATTCATTTGCCTCCAAGCCTCCATCGAACCACCACCAAAGTCCCTCCCATCGGCGACCTGCTGCGGGACCCATCCCATAGCGTGAGGTGTCTCCCGCAAGGCTGTCTGAGTTGGGGACAAACGTCTTCGATTCGTTGAGAGCGTATGTGGAATAATGCGATGCAGGTTTGGCGGGCCCTTTGGAAGACGCCCGGGTTTACCTCGGTGGCGGTCATCTCCATTGCGATTGGAGTGGGGATCAACACAACCCTCTTTAGCGCCCTGGACGGTGCGTTCTTCCGGCCTCCCGCGGTGGGAGCTGGACGATCCCTCGTGAACCTCTGCACGGAGGATATGGAAGGGAATCGGCGCGGGTTTCCGTGGGCCGATTTCCTTGAACTGGGGTCGCAGTGCAAGGCGATGGAGGTTGCCGCGGTGCAAATCCGAGGCGTGGTCTATAGCGGCGAAGAGGGCGCGGAAACACTCATCGCTGAGGCAGTTTCCGGCAATTACTTCTCCGTGGTGCTTGGCGGGCAACTGGCCATGGGAAGCCCCTTCCGTGCTCCTCCCGGGGCGGCTTGCACCGAGCCAGCGGTGGTGATCAGCCATCAGCTGTGGAAGGAACGTTTTGGCGGAGAGCCCAAGGTGCTTGGCAAGGTGATGCAACTTCAAGGTCGTGATTTCCAGGTGACGGGGGTGGCGCCCGAAGGTTTCCGTGGAGACAACCGCGTCTATCGGCCCCACCTCTGGGTTCCTTTTGAAGCTCTGGTTCAGGCGGGCGACGGGATCCGGACCGACCGCTCCTATCGCACGATCGCCTTGCTCGGGGCGCTGGAGAAGGGCGCGAGCCGAAAACAGGCGCAAGCGGAGGTGGACACCGTAATGAGCCGCTTGGTGGACCTTTATCCTGCAGGTAACCGACCCGAACGCGCAAGGGTCCTTTCTCCCTGGCAAAGCGCATGGCAGGAGGGTTCCCGGATTTCGAGTCTGGTGATTCCTCTGGCGGGTCTCGTGCTCGTCGTGGCGTGTGCCAACGTGGCAGCGCTCCTGCTCGCAAGGAATGAACAAGGTCGGCGCGAATCGGCCACGCGGTTGGCTCTGGGAGGGACCCGGTGGCATCTGATCCGGAGAAAACTGGGGGAAAGCCTGGCGTTGTCAGCGACAGGAACGCTCCTCGGCCTTCTCATGGCCTATTGGCTGGTGCGGCTTCTCCCCAGCCTGATCTCGACGCCATTGGAAACCGAACTTGATTTTCGGCTGGACCACCGGGTTCTCGCCACCGCGGTCGCCCTGATGTTCTGCACGGCATTTCTCTCCGGATTGCCCCCTGCCTGGCGCGCGGCTCAGGTCGACCTGTCGCCGTTGCTGAAGGGAGAGACCAGCGGAGGAAGGCGGGGAGGACGCGGGTTCTCGGGAAGAAACATCCTGGTGGTGGGACAAGTGGCTGTGTCGCTGGTATTTCTCATTGCACTTGGGTTGCTCACGCACGGTTTCTTCAAGGTGATCTATGCCGCCCCAGGCTTCGAACAACGGGAACTTGTGTTGGTGGACTTCAACAGCGCCAAGGCGACCGACCCCGAGGCGTTCCCAAGGTACCTGGCCGAACTGCGCACGCGGCTGGAAGGGTTGCCTGGCGTCCAACGGACTACCGCTGCCCTGCGAGTACCCTGCACCTCGCATGGATTCCTGGCCGACCGACCCTTCGCACTCAGCGGTCACGCAGCGGTGAAGGCAGCACGACTCCCCAAGATCAAGGTCAACAGCGTCGAGACTAACTTCTTTGCGACCTTAGGGATTCACCTCCTGCGCGGCCGCGCGTTCAACCAGTTCGACACCGCGGAAGGCGCGCGGGTGGTGATCGTGAGCGACACGATGGCCCGGCAGTATTGGCCTGGGGAGGAGGCGTTAGGAAAAATCGTCTACCTGGACGGGATGGACACGCCCCCGCGTGAGGTCGTTGGGGTGGCGCAAGATGTGAAGAATCTCCTGATTCAGGAGAGCCACGAACCCTTGCTTTATGTGCCGGTCCGCCAGGAGAAAGCCTTCCGGGGAAGCCTGGTTGTGGAGACCCAAGGTCCGGCCCAGCGTTGGATTCCAGTGGTTCGACAAGAAATGAAGGCCTTGAGCAGTACGTTCGGATTGCGCGCGGTTTCCACCATGAAGGAGTCGATGAAGGAAATGGCCCAACGCACTTCGATTCTTCTCTGGATGCTGGGTTTCCTGGGAATCCTCGCCTTATTCCTCACGGTAGTGGGCCTGTACGGCTCCGTGTCGTGGTCCGTAACCTGCCGGACGCGGGAGTTTGGGATCCGCATGGCGCTGGGAGCGAGTCAACGGCTGACGTTGTGGTCGGTACTCGCCCAGGGGCTGAAGCTGGCTTTGGCAGGGGCGCTGTTGGGATTGCCCCTTTCGATTGGGGCTGCCTATGGCCTGAACGTTTCGGCCCTGCAGTTGAGCGCGCGCTATGGGGTGGTCGCGACTCTGGCGGTGCTGCTCGTGGCCCTCATTGCGCTCGCGGCCAGCTATGTTCCGGCACGGCGGGCGATGCGTCTTCAGCCGATGGATGCGTTGCGCTGTGAATGAAGCGGGCTGGAGTTATGGAGCAGAGTCTGTAGACTGGGGTCCATGACGCGGCCCCATTCCGACGGAATCAACAACACCATTGCCGCCATCTCCACTCCCCTCGGAGAGGGTGGGATTGCGGTGGTGCGGGTCTCGGGTCCTGACACCTTTGCGGTGGTGGACCGTTGCTTTGAGCCGGTCGGCAGGTCTTCGTGCCGGGTTTCGGTGGCCCCCACTCACACTCTGCAATACGGCTTCATTGTGGCTGGTGGAAAACGTGTGGACGAAGTGTTGGTGGCAGTGATGAAGGCACCCCGAACGTTCACCCGGGAGGACGTGGTGGAGATCTCTTGTCACGGGGGCTTGCTCGTGGCCAAGTTGGTTTTAGGGGCGTTGCTGACGGCCGGAGCACGACTGGCGCACCCAGGCGAGTTCACTCAGCGGGCCTTTCTGAATGGGCGCATCGACCTTGCCCAGGCGGAAGCAGTGGCCGACATCATTCACGCTCGCACGGAGTTGGCGTTGGCGGCGGCGGAGGAACAATTGGCAGGCAAACTCTCCCACCGCATACACCAGTTGCGGGACGACCTGATGCGCACCCTCGCCCACGTTGAGGCGCACATTGACTTTCCCGATGAGGATATTGCTCCGGACACCCGCAGCGAGTTGATGCGGCGGATGCGGGACGGGGTGACCTTCATGGATCAGTTGCTCAAGACCGCCGTGGAAGGCCAGATCCTGCGCCGCGGAATTCGCGCCGCCATTATCGGCCGCCCGAACGCCGGGAAGTCCAGCCTGCTAAACCTGCTCCTGGGCAGGGACCGTGCCATCGTATCCACCATTCCCGGAACCACCCGCGACACCATCGAAGAGACCGCCAACATCCGGGGAATCCCGGTGGTGCTAATCGATACAGCGGGTATGCGAGCGGCGGAGGACTCCCTGGAGGCCGAAGGGATCCGGCGCAGCCATCAGGCCCTCGCCACCGCGGATCTCATCCTGCATATTCTGGATCAATCCGAGGAATTGGCCCTGGACGACCGGAAAGTGCTGGAGGACTTCGCCGGGCGCAAACGAATTCTCGTGGCCAACAAAACTGATCTTCCCAGCCGACTCTCCTGGCCACATGACCTGGCCGATACCGTGGTTCGCGTCTCCTGCGCAAATGGGGAGGGAATCGAGGAACTGAAAGACGCGATCAAGGGAAGGTTCTGGGCCGGGGAAATCCGAGCAGAGATGCTGGAAGTCATGATCAATTCACGACACCAAGACGCTCTACGGCGTGCCAGGGAAGCGTGTACAAGGTCCTTGGAGGCTCTCAATCAAGAACTTACGCTCGAACTAGTGGCTTTGGACCTCCGAATTGCCGCTGGAGCGGTCGGGGAGGTAGTGGGAAAAACGGCCACTGAGGACCTTTTAGACACGATTTTCAGCCAATTCTGCATTGGTAAGTGACAAAACGAGAGTTATATAGTGCTTTCGCCCAAATACTTAGAGATTGGTCTTTGACTTCCTGCCCTCTTTCCTCCACTTTTTGAAGCCTGTGAAGAGGAGTTGGGTTCGCCCGGTGGGCTGCCGGCGACCGACTCCGTCGTTGTTGCATGGGTAAAGCATTAATCATCGCCGAGAAGCCTTCTGTGGCCAGCGACATCGCCAAAGCGCTGGGAGGATTCTCCAAACAAGACGACCATTTTGAGAGTGACAGGTTCGTGCTCTCATCGGCCGTGGGTCATTTGCTGGAGTTATGCGCGCCAGCCGACTTCGAGGTGAAGCGCGGCAAGTGGACTTTTGCGCACCTCCCCGTCATTCCTCCGCACTTTGACCTTCAGCCCATTGAGAAGGCGGAGAGCCGTTTGAAGCAGTTAGTCAGACTGCTCAAACGCAAAGACGTGGATTCCTTGATCAACGCGTGCGACGCCGGGCGGGAAGGCGAACTCATTTTCCGCTACATCGTCCAGCACGCCAAAGTCAACAAGCCCATCCAGCGGCTCTGGTTGCAGTCTATGACGCCCGCAGCCATTCGGCAGGGCTTCCAGACCCTGCGGAGCGATGAAGAACTCCAACCCCTAGCGGCTGCTGCCACCTGCCGCTCCGAAGCGGATTGGCTGGTGGGGATCAACGGCACCCGGGCCATGACCGCCTTCAATTCCAAGTCGGGCGGCTTCCACTTGACCACCGTCGGGCGGGTGCAAACGCCCACCCTAGCGGTCGTCGTAGAGCGGGAGGAGAAGATCAAACGCTTTGTCTCTCGCTCCTATTGGGAGATTCACGCCAGCTTTGAGGTGGAAGCGGGAACCTATCTGGGAAGGTGGTTCGACGAAAGGTTCGCCAAAGACAAGAATGGAGATCCCGACCTCAAGGCGGAGCGGGTTTGGGAGGTGTCGCGGGCCGAGGCGATTCGCGAGAAGTGCTTTGGGAAACCGGGCATCGTGACCGAGGAAAGCAAGCCCACCACCCAGTTGTCTCCTTTGCTCTATGATTTGACCAGCCTGCAGCGGGAAGCGAACGGGCGTTTTGGGTTTTCCGCTAAAACCACCCTGCAACTCGCCCAGTCGCTCTATGAAAAGCATAAGGTCTTAACCTACCCAAGAACGGACGCGCGTGCCCTGCCGGAGGACTACATGGACACCGTGCGCGACGCCCTCGAGGCGATGCAGGCCACGCCTTACGGGGTTTTTGCTGGTCAGATCCTGCAGAAACAATGGGTGCGGCCCAATCGCAGGATCTTCGATAATACCAAGATTTCGGATCACTTTGCCATTATCCCCACCACTCAGGCCCCCAAGCATCTGAGCGAAGCAGAGGCTAAGCTCTACGACATGGTCACCCGCAGGTTCCTGGCGGTCTTTTATCCTGCCGCAGAATTCCTGGTGACCACCCGGATTACGCGGGTCGAAGGAGAACCTTTCAAGAGCGAAGGGAAAGTGCTGGTCAACTCCGGGTGGATGACAGTGTACGGCAAAGAGGTGCAGGCGGATGACACTCAAACCTTGGTTTCGGTGAAGCCCGGCGAAACGGCTCGGACGGCTGAGGTGCGGGTGGAGGCATGCCAGACCAAGCCCCCGGCCAGATTCACAGAAGCTACCCTCTTGTCAGCGATGGAGGGAGCTGGTAAGTTGGTCGAGGACGAGGAGTTACGAGCAGCCATGAGCGCCAAGGGACTGGGCACACCAGCCACTCGCGCTGCCATTATCGAGGGGTTGATCAGCGAACGGTACTTGGTGCGGCACGGAAAAGAATTGCAGCCTACGCCGAAAGCATTCTCGTTGATTACGTTATTGCGCGGATTAGGCGTGCCGGAGCTGTGCTCTCCAGAGTTGACTGGGGACTGGGAGTTCAGGCTCAAGCAAATGGAACTCGGACAGCTCTCGCGTCCGGAGTTTATGAAACAAATCGCTGAAATGACGCGGCACATCGTGGAAAAAGCCAAGGGCCACGAGAGCGACACCGTTCCGGGTGACTTTGCGGTCCTCAAGGTGGGCTGCCCGAAGTGCGGAGGAGAGGTACGGGAGAATTATAAGAAGTTTCAGTGCCAGGGGTGCGATTTCGCCCTGTGGCGCATCGTCGCCGGGCGGCAATTCGAGCCATCCGAAATCGAGGAGCTTCTGGGACGGAAAGTGCTGGGTCCGCTGAGCGGGTTCCGCAGCAAGATGGGCCGGCCTTTCTCCGCCATCATCAAGCTGGGAGCAGAGATGAAACCGGAGTTCGATTTTGGCAACGGCGAAGCGGCCGCGGCACCCGGTGAAGAGACACCCGCCGCCGATTTCTCTGCCCAGGAAAGCCTGGGTGTTTGTCCCAAGTGTGGAGGTGGCGTGTTTGAACACGGGATGAATTACCTGTGCGAGCATGGGACGGGTTCGAAGAAGAAGTGCGATTTCCGCACAGGCAAAGTCATCTTGCAGCAACCGATCGATCGGGCGGAGGTGGTGAAACTTCTGACGACCAAGAAGACAAGCCTGCTGCCCAAGTTCATTTCCAGAAAAGGCCGTGCCTTTGCCGCTTACCTCGTGCTGGGTGCAGATGGCAAGGTCTCCTTCGAATTCGAGGCGAGAACCAAAGGTCCCTCGGCCAAATCGAAGGCCAAGGCCCCGGCTGCCGCGATCGACTTCACCGGCCAGCAGCCGATCGGCAAATGCCCACGCTGCGGAGGACGAGTCTTCGAGTCCGAGGACAATTACGTTTGCGAAAAGAGCCAGGCGGCCAGCAAACCGTGCAAGTTCCGCACAGGCAAAGTCATCCTTCAACGATCGGTGACGCGCGAGGAGGCGGCTTCGCTCCTTCAGGCAGGCAGAACCGGCCTGCTCAAGGACTTCATCTCGCGCGCAGGACGGCCTTTCTCCGCCTTCCTCGTCCTGGACGACACCGGCAAAGTGGGATTCGAGTTCCCGCCGCGTGAAGGACAGGAGTAAAGCCGCTGGAAATGACAGGCGGTGTGCTCTGCACCGGTTGTTGGAGCGCAGTGGCGCACCGCTTTTCACTCAATTTGATTTGGTTCTTGAGCGTACTCGCTTCTTCAGCCAGCGCGCTCTGCCGAGCACGGCTACAGAGAGACGACTCACGAAAACACCCGGGGAACCCCTTCGCTCAGAACGCACAGCTGCGTGCCGAATCCCTCACGCTCCGCCAGTTCGCGCATCCAGCGCTCCGGTTCGTCCATTTCTTCGAAGCTCAACTTGAATGATCCAAAATGCATTGGAATGAGGATCTTGGCTTTTGTGTCCCGGAAGACCTTGACGGCATCGTCGGGGCCCATGTGCACGTTGCGAAACGACTCCGGAAAGTAGGCGCCGATCGGTAGCAAAGCGATCTCCGGTGCGCAGCGTTCCCCGATCTGTTTGAAACCCTCGAAATAGGCGCTGTCGCCGGCATGGTAGATCTTACGACCCTGGTGTTCGAGCACGAACCCGCCATAACCTCGGTGATCATCTCGCAGCACGCGCGCCCCCCAATGTTTGGCTGGAGTAAACGTCACTTTCCAGTCTCCCCTGGCAAAGCTCTCCCACCATTCCAATTCGATCACTCTAGTGAAACCGAGACCTGCAGTCAGTTCACCCACGCCCCAGGGAACAATGGCCAGCTGCGGAGTCTTGAGCCGGCGGAGCGTGGGGCGGTGAAAGTGATCGAAATGAGCATGGGTCAGCAAGACAAGGTCCGGGGAAGGAAGATCGCGCACCCGCAGCCCGGCCCGCTTCACCCGCTTGAGGAGAAACAGCCAGTTGGCGAAATTGGGATCAATCAGCACGTTTAGATCCGTGAATTGGATCAGGAACGAAGCGTGACCAATCCAAGTGATGGCCACCTCACCGTGGCGCAGTCGCGGAAACACTGGTTCGCGGTGTCGCCCTTCCCGCTTGGTGAGCAGCGCTTTCCAGACCATTTCCCGGAAGAACGTACGAGGGTTAAAAGCGCGCGTGGGGGTCAGCTCCTTGAAAGATCTGGGCAGACGCCGTTTAGCACGGACCGGCCGGTGGCTGTGAGATGTGTTGGCACTCATCTATTTGTGCTGTAGCAACATAGCGCGTCTTTGAATAAAGCACAACCCTAGGAGTCGAATGCTTCAGTAACGGCGAACAACAAAAACTGGTTATGAAAACGGTGATTTTGGCGGTAACGACTCTGGCAGTAGCGGGTTCTGGCATGAACAGCGCGATGGCGGGTCACTGCGGTTGGTCCACAGCTGGGGCTGTTTTCACAGGCGTGGTCGCGGGAGCAGCCTTGGTCACGGCTTTAAATCCGCCTCCGCCGCCCCCGCCCACAGTTACCTACACCTACGCACCGCCGCCAGTTTATGTACAGTCGGCACCCGTGGTCGTCCAGCCTGCCACAGTTGTAGTCCAAGCGCCTCCTCCGCCTGCACCCGCGCCGACAACGACAGTGGTTTATGTACGGCCCGCCCCGGTGTACGTACCGGCACCCCCGGTCTATTACGCTCCTCCCCCCATGATCGTGGCTCCGCGTCCTGTCGTCACGGTCGGCTTCGGTTTCTACGGCGGGCCAGTCGGCCATCATCACCATCCCCACCGCAGGTGGTAGGAAGTCCCTACGCGAGAGGTTTGCAGGGTGGCAGTTCCATGAGGTCTTGAAAAAGTCCTGGGTTCTGCCACTCTCAGGTCATCGTGAGCAAAGGATTCTCTAAGTTACTAGCCTGGGGCCTCTCCTCCTTGATCGTCTCGCCCTCGCCAGCATTGGGGCAGACTGAGTCCACCAATGCGCCCGACACGAGCGCACGCTCCTCGAAACTTTTCTCCCAGGAAGATGGATGGTTGGATGTCAGCGGGTTTATGGACGAAGCCTACGGGTTCATGCCCGTAGCCATGCCCATCACCGAGCCCGCCGTAGGTTATGGCTTGGCTGCTGGGCCCATGTTCATCAGCAAAGATCCCGACTCCAAACGGCCCAACATTACCATGGTCGGAGGACTGGTCACCGACAACGGGTCGTGGGGTGCACTGGCCGGGGACTACCGTAACTGGCTGGACGGCCGGTTGCAGACCTTAGCGGGCGCTGTCTATGCCTCTGTGAATCTCGACTACTACGGCATCGGTGAAGATCCAGCACTGGTCAACGATCCCCTTCGCTACAACCTCGAGCCGAAGGGCGGGCTCCTGCAGTCCAAGTACCAGATCGGCGATTCCTCTTTCTGGGTGGGGCTGGGCTACGCGTTCTTCTCGACCGACGTCTCATTTGAGGCCCCGGCCGGCACGCCGAACCTGCCCGACTTCCACGAGACCTCGAACGTGGGCGGACTCGGGCCATCGTTCACCTTCGACACGCGCGACAACCTCTTTACTCCGACCCGGGGTACCTACATGGAGGCGATGGTGGGCCTTTGCAGCCAAGCGTTGGGCGGCGACGACGAGTTTCAGCGAGCGCAACTAGTCGCCATGCAGTATTTCCCCCTCCACCCGAAACTGTGTTTTGGGCTAAAGGGCCAGGTGTCCGCGAGTTTTGGCAACGCTCCGTTCTACATGAAACCCTTCGTCTACATGCGCGGGCTCCCTGCCATGCGTTACCAGGGAGAGGAAGTGGCGCAGTTGGAAGGTGAGCTTCGCTGGCAGTTTTGGAAGCGGTTTAGCCTGGTGGGCTTCTTCGGGGGAGGCACGGCATGGAATGAGTGGGACAGCTTTGAGCGGTCACAGACGGTGACAGCGGGTGGCGCAGGATTCCGTTATGAGATCTCGCGCAAATACGGCATTCACACAGGACTGGATGTGGCCTTCGGTCCAGACGACCCGACGTTCTACATCCAAGTGGGCAGCGCCTGGAGCCGGCCGTAAGACCGGGGCGTTGGCCGGAATTGGCTTTGCAGTTGGGAGCGCAGAGAGCTTCTCGCAGGGAGTTTTTTGTTGCGTTTTCTTTTCAAGTACCCGATCACCTGACGACTGATGAGCGTAACAGAACGTTTAGAAAAGCATCTGGCGAAAACACCCGTCCTGGGCAAGGAGGTGTTCCTTGCCAAAGGTGCGATCGTGCTGGGAGATGTGCGGATCGGCGATTCCTCCAGTGTTTGGTACAACACCGTCATCCGGGGAGACATCCACGAGATCGTCCTGGGGCATCACACCAATGTGCAGGATAACTGTGTGCTGCATGTCGCGGACCGTTACGGATGCATTCTCGGCAATTATGTCACGGTGGGGCATTCCGCCGTGGTTCACGCCTGCACGATCCAGGACGGTGTGCTGATCGGGATGAACGCCACCATCCTGGATGGAGCGGTCGTTGGAGAAGATTCCATCATCGGAGCGAATGCGATGGTGCCCCAGGGCATGGAAATCCCTCCAGGATCCATGGTGCTCGGCTGCCCCGCCAAGGTGGTGCGTCCTCTGAAACCCGAGGAACGCAAGGGCCGTTATCTCGCCGAGAAGTACGTGGAAGTCGCGCGCCACTATCTCGCCCAAGGAGTTCTTTAAAGATGCGCAGCGCGGTTTCACTATGGGAAGCAGCATTTCCAGCCCATTCCGAGAAGCGCGCCCCCCAACACCAACCACGCGGAGTTGACCCGACAGCGCACAAGTAGCACCCCACTCGCAAGGGCCAGAACAAGGGTGGGGACGTCGCAGATCGCCACACTCATCAGATGCCAGGAAACGACTGTCATCAGGGCGAGCGAGGCCGCGTTAACTCCATCCAGAAAACTTCCCACCACCGGTGAGCGTCGCATGCGTGGGATCAACGGTCCACTGAGCGCGACGAAAACGAAGGCTGGGAGGAAGATGCCCAAGGTTGCCAGACCTGCGCCCGGGATTCCTGCGAGCAGATACCCAATGAAGGTCGCCGTCGTAAAGAGCGGCCCAGGCGTGATTTGCCCCACAGCGATCGCATCCATCAGCTGGCCTTCGGTCAGCCAATGCCATCGATCCACGAGATCCGCACGTAGAAACGCCAGGAGCACGTAGCCACTTCCGAAGAGCACCGAGCCGACCTTGAGGAAAAAGAAGAACAACGGCGCGAGGCCAAAACCGGTGGCGGTGGTGGCGACAGAGGCGGCAGCAAGAACGCCGGATGTGCCCACAGCGGGCACAAATGGCAAACTAGCAAGTAGAGGAGTCCCGCTGGTTCTTGGGAAGGTTGGGTCTGCCTTGCGAATCCCCGCCACGACCATGCCAGAGGCGAACAGCAGCATCAATTCGTGCACCCCTAGAAAGGCCAGAACGGTGGCGGCTGCGGCGACGATGGTCATAAGGCTGGTCTTGAGAGCAGTCCTCCCCAGGTTCCACAGAGCCTGCAACACCACCGCGATGATGACAGGCTTCACGCCGTACAGAAGTCCTGCAGCCTGCGGAACCATCCCATAGCGAATGTAAGCCCACGCAAATGCGGTCACGATGAGGGTCGCGGGCAGAATGAAACAACAGCCGGCCACGATCAGGCCCGGCCATCCGGCGCGCCGATGGCCAATGTGGATGGCCATCTCGGTCGAATTGGGCCCCGGAATCAAATTCACGGCGCCCAGGAGGTCCAGGAATTCCTCCTGGGTGAGCCACTTTCTCCGCTGTACCACTTCATCCTGAAACATCGCGATATGAGCAGCAGGTCCTCCGAAAGCAGTGGAGCCCAATCGCAGGAAGAGTGCCGCCAACTCGAGTAGGGCGTGACGACAGGATGGAGTCGCGGAGGCAGAGGTCACACAGCGCCTCTACTCGGGGACGGAGGCAGACGGAGGCGGCTTTTGAACACCCCATCGTTCGTTCGCAGCGTCTCCGAGGCTGATTTCGAGGGTTCCCCCCTGGGTCAGGGTGGACCAAGGGAACCAGCACCGATCCAGCGAGGCTCCGTTGAGACGGGCCGACTGGATGTAAGTCTGGCGAGCTGGGTCTCCTTTGACTTCGATCTCCCACGTTTTTCCCCGGTGGTATCGTGGGTGGAGCTGGATCCGGATCTTGGAAAACAAAGGGGCTCCCAGCTGCATCGTAGGTTGGCTCCGAGTGCCGCCTTGGACGTCAAACAGGCCGATTGCGGCGAGCACATACCAAGCCCCGAGTTGGCCTTGGTCTTCATCCTGACCGTAGCCGTAGCCGTGTACTGGCTCCGTGCCGTAGAACACATCGCAGATCCGGCGCACCCAATGTTGGGTCAACCATGGCCGCCCCGCGTAATTGAACAGCCAGGAGATGTGGAGGCTGGGCTGGTTACCATGGTTGTAGACATTTTCCACGCCCGCAAAGGCATTCACGGTTTCGCCGCCCCCGAACTTCGTCTTCTCGGCCTGGGTGAAAACGTCCTGCAACCGCTGCACGAAAACATCAGTTCCCATCTTGCGCATGA
The DNA here is from genome assembly GCA_964411985.1 of uncultured Verrucomicrobiota bacterium. Classification (GTDB taxonomy): domain Bacteria; phylum Verrucomicrobiota; class Verrucomicrobiia; order Limisphaerales; family J093; genus CAYPNF01. The sequence goes on along the minus strand of CAYPNF010000028.1, from coordinate 74,623 downwards.
GCCCGGCTGGATCATGGGGGACGTAAAAAGTATATTGCCACGCGTTGGCTTCCTGGAATCCGATCCACGGTTTGCGCGGGTCGAATTCGGCGATGAAACGGCCATCCAACTCTTTGGGCCGGATGAATCCAGTCTCGGAATCGTAAAGATGAGCCCAGCCACCCGAGTAGCGCAGCAGAGTCGCCTGCTCGTTGGTCTTGCCCAGAGCTTGCGCGAATTGGGACGCAGCGTAGGCGGAGAAGCTATACTCCAGGGTGTGAGAAGCCGAATACTGCGAGCCCTCGGCGTTGGATCCGCTGTACGCATCCGGATTGCGAACCAGTGGCGAGTATCCGCGGTCGATAAACGTTTTGACGTCTGCTTTACCCACGCCGATGGGCCGATTTTGCCAGCCCATTTCATTCTTCCAGGTCGCGGCAAATGCTTTGTTGGTGTCGTAGTCCCGGATCCCCCACGCGTAGGCACTGCTGACGAGCAACCCCATGAAGTCGGTGCCCACACCCGATACGAACTTGGCTGCAGCGATGGAGTCGGGAAGCCAGCCGCAATCTCGATAATGATCCAGATGGCAGCGAACGTATTCACTGAGGAAATCGGGGTAGGCCATCGCCCAAAGCTGGTTGAGGTTCCAGAAGGTGCCCCAGACCGAATCCGAGTTGTAGTGTTGGTAAAGAGGCTGACCATCAGCCCCTTTGGGAATCTGCCCAACACCGCCGTCATTCTTCGGGTAGGCTCCATTCGCATCACTCGCCATCCCGCGCCCCAATAGGGCATGATAAAGCCCGGTGTAGAACTTGACTCGATCCGATTCCTTGCCACCCTGCACCTCGATGCGACCCAGCATCTCTGTCCACCGGTCCTGCGCGTGGCGACGGGCCTCATCAAAACTCAGAGTGGAGGCTTCCCGTTCCAGGTTTTCGCGGGCGTTGGCGATGCTGGTGTACGAGAGACCCAGTTTCACCACCAACGTCATGGGCGCTTGAGGTTGAAACCGCAAATACAGCCCAGCTCCAGGCCCGGTGATGGAGGTTTGCCCCTGGTACACTTCGGCCCCTCGGAAAGTACCCACGACTGCGGGCGTTTGGTCCAATCGGGCCACAAAGTAAAGGCGCATGAGCGCCCCAGGCTGGTAAGCCTTCACGTACTCAGGATGGGTGATCACGGATCCCTCGATCTCCCTCTCTCCGGACTTCCTCACTGCGGCATCCAGCACCGCCCCACTCTCTCCCTGCCGGTTGCCGATATCGAAGATCAAGTGCGCCTGGTTGGTCGCGGGAAAGGTGAAACGATGGAAGGCCACGCGGGGAGTGGCGGTCAACTCAGCGCGCACGCGATAATCTTTCAGCAGTACGGAGTAGTAACCCGCTTGGGCAACTTCATCGGACTTGTCAAAGCGCGATCGATACCCTTCGTCCGGAGCTTCACGCCGACCCGGAACGGTCTGCAAATCGCCGGTGGTGGCCATCAGAGCGACTCCGCCAATCTGGAACTCCCGAAAGCTCACAAAACTCTCGATGGAATCGTGTCGACCGTCGTAGCCAACCGCTTCCCAACCGCTCTTGTTTCCATAGTGCCCGTCGGTGGTGGGCCCGGGTTTGGCCATGCCGAAGGGAACCGCTCCTGGTGTGAAGAAAAACCAACGGGAATGGGCAGTTCCAATGCGCGGATCCACACTCTCCAGCGGTGTCGCTCCTTGGCCAAGCGGAGCTAGCGTGAGACAAAGGGCAGCAGCAAAGACTGCAAACGGATGGGTTTGGAGCAGGGAGCGATGACGCATGGCGAGTCAGGGGTGGTGGTCAGTGGCGTATTAGTCGACTACAGATCGGGAAGGCGAGGGCATTCCGAAGGCCGTGTCCCGAATTGCCGTTCCATAAGCCGCAGCATCCATTTACGGTGGGCCTTGAGGTAACGGTCGAAGTTCTGCGGATGCATGGGATCAAACCGCGGACCCGGCCAGTCGGAAAACAGGATAGCTGAGGGGGCGCTCGAACTCAGCGGCTTCTGTTCCTTGGGCGTCTCCAGGTGCTGGCCCACATAACGGTTTCCATGGAAGCGCACGTCCTTGGCAGGTCCCCAGTCGGGGCCAATCCCATAGGCCCCGTCCTTGGTGCGGCTAATCTCGTGCCCGTACCGCGCCGTACCTTCTGAATGGAACAGGTTGTCACGCACCTCGAGGTCGGTGGCCCATCCCGACCAATCGCTGAGGAGCACCACCTGCACATCGTGGCCGGGGCCAAGGTAGATGGCGTTGTTGTGGATCAGGGTATGTTCCACCGCACTGATGTTGAATGTGCGGGCGCGGTCGTGTCGGCTAATGTTGTACCGCGCGATGGTTCCGAGATTACCCAGGTTTTCCTCCTGTTTGCGCTTGCCCGGCGTGCAGATGAGCAGGAATCCACCCTCGTTGTCGTGGCTCAGGTTATACTCCAGCACGGTATTCCGGGAGTTGTAATCAGAGTCGAAACCCTGGCCATCCAGCAGGGTCTTCACCCCGGAAGCTCGATTCAAGCGCATCACGGTGTTGTCGGTCGACCACGGCCAGATGCCGGCATTGTACGAACCGGCCCGTTCGTTGGCGCCCTGGACAATGTTATGCTCCACCAGACAACCGTCGGTGGCCCAAGGGACGATTCCATCTCCGCCCACATCGCCCACCCAGTTGTCGCAGATCACGACGTTAGTGGAGGGAAACCAGCGCGTTCGGGAGGAGTGATAGCTCTGAGCGGCAATTCCGGAGCGGTCGACTTTCCAGACGATGTTCCGTTCAATGCGCAAGCCGTCGTAGCGCGAAGGAATTTGGTTGCCGCGGGAATGGAAGAGGATCCCTCCATTGTTCTTGCTGCGCTGAGTCCCGTTCACGTCGTGGATGAACAGGTTTCTCACCACGATGTTCGTGAGGGTGCCGCAGTTTTCCGCAACGACGTTGACGCCGCGCCGGGGGTGGTCGCCCTCGCCCTGGTTGGTGATCTCAAAGTCGCGGATCTCCACGAACTGAGCATTGCGAATCAAAACTCCGTCTTCGTATTTTCCGTTCGCGTCGAAACGGGGGCGCTCACCGCGCTTGGCGGCGCGAAAGAGGATGGATTTCCCGGGTGCACCGCTCGATTCCACCCGCAACTGGCCGAGCCACGGGCCGGATGCGTGGAACAGGATTTGGTCACCCGGCTGAAACCGGGTGGCATTCACCTTCTCCAAAGTCCGCCAGGCGCGGCGCGTGCTGAGTCCGTCCCGCACATCGTCTCCGTTACGGGCGTCAACGTGGTAGCTCGCCGCCTGGAGCAAGGCGGAGAACAGGAATGCGCCAGCGCAAAAAATCGCCACCGGGTGATGAGACCCGATGGCTTGTCTAGAGAGTCTTGGCGTCGCGTGGCTCAACGGAAGCCTCACTGGAAGAGCTGTGGCGCAAACTCGTTGAGGTATTGCCGCCATACGATCCAGGTGTGGGCTCCGGCGGTCTCGTTGTAGACGACCTTGAACTCATGTTTCTTGAACATCTCCACCGTCGCGCGGGAGGTCTCCACCAGGAAATCATCCTTGCCCGTGGCGAACCAGAAGAGCTTCAGACCTTTCCGGAGCTCCGTGTTGTCGAGGATAGCCTTGTGCTGCTCCTCGAAGCTGGGTCCCTGCTGCGCGCCGCCAAAGGCGTTGCCGCCAGTGATCCCAAAGATGCCCGAACTGAACACACCTAGGTAAGCGAACTTCTCCAGTTTCGGGATGCCAATATTCAGAGTCTGGCCTCCACCCATCGATAGACCTGCCATGGCCCGGCTGTTACGGTCGCTAAGGACCCGGTAGTTCTTCTCGACGTACGGCATGACGTCTTTCACAAAGTCCTCAGTGAACTCATCGACGGTCGGACGGGGACCACCCCAGCGAAAGGGGCCGGTATGGCCAGCTGGCATCACCACCACCATTGGTTTGGCCTTCTTGGCGGCCAAAAGGTTGTCCAGGATGAAACCCGCTCGCCCCACCGAGGTCCACGCCTCGTCGCAATCGCCCGCCCCGTGAAGAAGATAGAATACGGGGAACTTCCCCTCGCCCAACTCATACCCCGGTGGAGTATAGACGTGCATACGCCGGAATTTTTTCAGGGCCGTTGAGTAGTAGGTGACCGCCGCAACCGCCCCATGCGGCACCTCTTTCGTGTCCATGTAATCCGATCCCGGAACGTTGACCAAACTCCAGACGTTTCCGTTGGACTCGCTGACAGCGGGGTTGCGCGGATCGACCACCGTCACCCCGTCCACATTGAAGTTGTACCGATAGGCACCCGGATCAATCGGACCGATCTTCACCTCCCAGACCCCATTTGTGTCCTTGGCCATCGCGGCACCCTGGCCATTCCCGGGGATGTCCCCCGCAGAGAGTTTCACCGCCTCCGCTTTCGGAGCGAGGATACGAAAGGTGATGGAACGGTCAGCAGCGACCTCTGGCGAGTTGACCGCGGAGCCCATGGGACCTCGTGGCTGGGCTTGCGCGACAGGGGTACTCAGAAGGACCAGACCGAAGGTTGCGGATAGAACCAGTGGGATAAGGGCTTTGGATCTCATATCATAACTCTTAGTTGCGGCAGGGGGATCGATTCGTTCCACAAATAGCCGTTCCTGGCGCGCGCGTCTTGGATGTTTGTGACAAGGAAAGGATATTCCTGCGATAGGCCAAAGGAAAGTCAAATCCGGGACCGGCAATGGCGAGGGTCGGAATCGGCCATATCTCCCCGCCGTTGCATCTCAAGTATGCCTGCTTTTATTGGCCATTCACACAAACACGAGTCAATCCAACCCTATCGTTCTTAATCCGTTTGGTGTCCGTTTTGGTGTCCGCTTCCAACTCCAAGGTTATGCGATTGGGGTTCGATTGGTCGCGCTCTGCAACCACTTTTTCCCTTCGTCCGTGGTCTGGTAACGCTGCAACCGACTTTGGGGTTTGTCGGGAATTGTACGCCCAAGCCAGCCCTTGCCGATAAGCGCGTTGAGGTAATTTTCGCGGAATGTCTGGCGGTGTTTGACCCCGACGAGCGACTGGATTTCGCCAGCCTTACGCGGTTGGTCACAGAACTGGAGGATCTGCGCCGCGACTTGGCCGGTGACTTGGCCGGTGACTTGGCCGGTGACTTGGCCGGTCGCCTGGCGCTTTCGGTCCTTGGCCTCTTTGACAAACGTGGGATGGATGCGTAAGCGAACCAGAAAGTAGGTTCTGTTCGTGTCAGTTTCAAACACGGGCGGCGGTGAGTCGTTTACCCGCATCGCCTTCAGCATCTTTGGAATGCCAGTGCCACGGCCTTCCGTGAGACTGAGTTCTTTCAGAAACTCGCCAATGCGCCGGTTGCGGTACCGGCGCGTTGCGAAGCGGCCTGATCGGAGTTCCTTGATGCTGACCGAGCGGTCCAGACCCGGATAGCTGGCCACGGTGATTTCCTCCGGTAGAACCCGGATTTCAATCGGCTCCCGGATTTCGTAGCTGCGATGGTAAACTGCATTGACCACCGCCTCCTCTAATGCGGCGTATGGCACATTGAAAAAGCGGTCGGCGGTCGGGCGGTCGCCGTGTTTCACCACACGCTCCTCAATCACGGCGTTTTTCAAGAATGTCAGCGCGTCCTTGAGGATCACGTCCAATGGACCAGTGAACGTCTTCTCCGTGAAAGTGTCGCCACCGGGGCCATCAGGAAACTGCACCACGTCAATCTGTGTTTGCGGGAAAAACCCTTGCGGTGCCGGGTTGAAAAACATCAGGCCGACATTCAACGGGTGCATCGCTTCGGGGGGACCGTCGGCAATTCGCATCTGGCGGCACAACTGGGCAAAATCCAGCTTGCTGGAATCGTTCAACAGGTCGCTACCCACTTCGCGCAGAAAGTTCTGCATCAGCGAAAGCTTGAGGTCGCTCAAAGAGGCGCTGTGATGAATGCGGTCGTCGAAAGGCACGGTGGCGGCCAGGCTGACCAACTCGACTTCTTCTTGATGCCTGGCCCTGATGGTGGCCGAACCTTTGCGAATGTAGTAGGCGAACTCGCGGTTCCCCTTGGCCAGAGCCACTGGAACCTTGTAAGGCCGGGACTGGCCGCCAGGACACCACAGCACGAGGACATGCTTTTGTTGGACGACGCACGGCGCAATCACCGGATGGTAGTGGGGCTGAATCCGATGCCCGATTTCGAGAATCTCTTTTTGAATGGCATCCAGTTTGCTAGCAAGCAATCCCGTCGGCGGCAGCACGGGTTGCCCCTGATTCTCCGCGACACCGATGAAAATGTAGCCGCCGCCCAGATTGTGAAAATCATTGGCGAAGGCGCACATCGTGTGCAGGACGGCCTCCGGATTCCAGCCCTGCTTGAACTCCAACCGCTCCCATTCCACGGTCTGTCCGTGCAGGACATCGTCAATCTTGACTGGCAAATGCATCACCGGCCGAGAATAGTTCAAAACCCTGTCCGAGAAAACCAGATTCTCTTTTGCTGCCTGCGGTCATTCAGGGCGGACCTACTGGTGGTTTCAGAGACGCAAGATGGACACTCCGATCGTGGCTTCCTAAGCGTTCGTAAGCGCCCATGTTCCTAGCGAAGCGAGCGCTAATCTTGTTGAACACACAACAAGATGTGCTCATCCCACATCCCTGAAGCGGGACGTTCGTTCAGTCCGGATTCCTATACAGGCGGTTCGGTTGCCCGAATCCTACCCGCCAGGAGGAATCGTAAATGACATTGGACCGAACTGGGGTCCTTACCCGCTTGCATGCAGCAGACCGCACACGTGATCACGAATCAGCCACAGAACAGCGTGAGTTGTTTGGCGGGGAGCGCGACCTTCTCAGTGGAGATTACGTTCAGGCCTCTTGGTGCGGGGCCTTGCGCCGTCGCTCGGCGAGTTCCTCGGCCATTTCGATGGTGCTGCGCTTGTCGAGGGGATAGGCCAGAAGCAGAATGGTGCAAATCGCGAAGAGAACCCCCACGGTGACGTTGTGCTTCGGCAGGCCGCTGTAGCCACCGAGCAAGGGGCGATGCGCATTGCAGCCTACCACAGGGTCCGCCTCGTCCGGGTCCACGTAGGGATCGTCGAAGAGGCCCACCTGGAATTTCCAGTGCAGCATCGGCGCGACCAACTCATCAAGCTGCTTCTCCTTGAGCACGCCCTCGCGGACGAGCTGGACAAGATGGAGGGAGCAATCCGGGTCTGGCAGCTCGATGTTCACGCCCGCTTCAAGGGCCAATCGGAACGCCTCCGTTTTGTCCCGCGCTACGAAGTGCCCATGGGTGTCGGGGCGGTAAACCCAGTTCCCAGATGGCGTAATAATCCGAGGCCACAAATCCCTTGAAGCCCCATTCGTTGCGCAGCAACCTGCGTAACAGCCACTTGCTTGCGTGAGACGGCACACCGTCAATCTCGTTGTACGAGGCCATGACACTGATAGCGCCGGCTTCGCGGATCACATCGCGGAAGGGGTGCAGGAACATCTCCCGCAACACGCGTTCCGACACGTTTGCCGGCGCGCAGTTCTGGCCCGACTCCGGCTGTCCGTGCGCGACAAAGTGCTTCAAGGTGGCCATGGCGCGTTTTTTGTCCTTGAAGGTGGCGTCGCCTTGGAAGCCGCGCGCCGCTGCTATGCCTAGGCACGTGTTCAGATACGGATCTTCACCATAGGTCTCTTCCACGCGGCCCCAACGCGGGTCGCGGGCTACGTGCACCACGGGCGTGAGCGCCTGATGTGTGCCGCGCACGCGAGCTTCGTAAGCCGTCATGGTGAACAACTCCTCGACGAGCAGCGGGTTGAAGGTGGCGCCCAAGCCGATGGGCTGGCAGAAGTGGGTCGCGCCGCGCGCCGCTTGGCCGTGGAGACATTCCTCGTGGAAGACGACCGGAATGCCGAGGCGGGAATTCTCCACTGCAATGCAGCAGGGACATCATGTAGAGCAGCCCTTCGTAATAGCGCTCCAGTGTCACTCGACGGGCTTCCACTTGAAGCATTCGCCGCCCTTGCGAGCCGGGCTCGGGCCGGTGGCCGAAACCGTGGCCGGTCCAGGCTCGTTTGGTTTGGTGGCAAGGTAGCGATGATTGGTCAATGACATCAGCATGGTATCCCCACGCATCAAGTTGACCCACTGGAAAGATTCCGCATCGCCCGGGCTCCTTCCGGTGAGGTCCTTCAACCCGACGCCTTCCCCCGCAATGGAAACGAACTGACCGTTGGCCGCCTTCAGCGCCACCCGACCCTTCCCCAGATCGACGACCAGGAACTTCGCATCCGTACGGATGGCAGCCCCAGTAACAGCAGCGACATTCACCAGCACGTTGCTCTGGGTATCGGCCACGAGGATGCTCCCATCAGCTCCACTGGTCAGCATGATGATCTTCCCCATCGGAATCTCGCGCTCCACGCCACGCGCACGCGGCTCCTCCACGGTGTAGTTGTCAAAGTCAACATACCCTCCTGGTTGGCCTAACACGTTGTAGTGCAAAAGTGCAGGACGCACGCCCTGGAACGTCGTCAACTGGAAGGTCATGGTGAAGGGATGGCCTACAGGCGTAAACTGTTTCCCGTCGGCGCTCCAGCTGAAGATGGCTTCGTCGGTGTCAAAATTGCACGCTACGCGCAACCACAAGTGGTTTGGAGGATTGGTTATGGCCACAACCGGCGCAGGGCTTGGAGCAGGAGAGCTGCCACGGCGTCCGCCACCGATCCCCTGGACCATTTGGAGCGTCGTGCCTCCGAGGGTGTTCACGATACCGATCCAGGCATAAGGGGTGCTCAACAGCCCCAAGCCCGCAGTGTCCCCCGCCGTCATGCCCTTGGTGTCTACTTCCACAGTCATGATGGACTCAGGTCCTGGTGGACGCTGGCAAAGGCTGTTGCGGGCAGACCAGAAGTTCGTAGCAGGCAAGGAATGCAGGCGCAGCACACCCGGTTTCTCGGTAAGGGACCACTTGGAATCGTCGGGAACGTGGTTCCACTGCCAATGTGGATTCAGTGGGCCGTGGTCGAAGTTGTCGTCATGAATAAAAGATGGCTTAGGGCTCTGGGTATAGCCCGTGTTTGGTTTGATCCAGGTGTTGGGTGCCTTGCGCAAGTTGCCTGGCAAGCCGATCAGGGGAAAGCCGTTATCCCACGTGATGGGCACCAGCGAAACCATGCGACCCGCGCTGCCGTGGTCGGACATAATGATGCTCCACCACTCCCCCGAAGGGGTATCCACAATACCGCCCTGGTGAATCCAAAGTCCACGATCATTGGCCTGCGCACGCGCAGGTGCGGCTGCCGTCACGCCCATGGACTCGCCCTGGACCATTCGCTCGACTCTCCAAGGGCCCTCAGTGGAATCAGCGATGGCAACCATCTGGTCGACGGGTCCACCTGGAATCGCGGACACATCCAAATACTTGCCGTTGATCTTGTACAGATGGTGACCTTCCCCCATCCGTCCGACCAGTTCGCGGCGGGAGCCGGGGACGAAAGCTCTGAGGTCGGGAGTCAGTTCCTCGATGGGATAGGGACTGCCCGCCCCAGAAATAATGTACACCTTGCCGTCATCATCGAAGAGGACAGACATGTCATGTCTGCCAGGCAGTTGGTTCCACTCCCACGGACCGTGAATCGACTTGGAGCGGAAGACCTGGAGCCCAGCTCCATTGACGTTGGAGAGAATGTAGAACATCTCCTGATGATACCGAATACATGGGGCCCAAATGCCACGGCCGTAGATATTTCCGCCTTCCAGACGATACGCCGGCCCCAGATCGAGCTTGTTCGTGCAATAGCCGGCCAATTCCCAGTTCACCAGGTCCTTGGAATGCATGATCTGGACCGCCGGCATCATGTGCATGGTTGTGCCGGCGAGATAGTAGTCGCTCCCGACGCGGATCACGTCCGGGTCCTCGAACTCCTCGTAGAACAGCGGATTCGAGTAGGTGCCATTGCCGTTGTCGGCAGTCCAGTGCTTGGTCGCTGCGGGCGGAAGCCCGGAGGAATCGGCTGGAGCGGCGAGGGACGACACGGTACTGCCAGCCAGCAGCGTGGCGATAACGAGGAGATGGGAGAGTGTTCGGTGCATAATGAGGCTTAGGGCGCTTGCCGAGTGAAGTCGAATGGGTGTTGGCATCAAGGTAGATCTGGAGTTCCAAGCCGCTTAGCGGATGTGCTTTTTCTCCACTTTCCAGCCGGACATTTTGGCTACGCCGCAGGGTTCGCCCTCGAACATCATGGCGGCCTGTTTGTGGCCCTTGAGTTGCCACTGGAACCAGGCCGTCGCGACCTTCGCAAAATCGCCGCCGTGGGGTTGAGAATACGTGCCCCCGTGACCGACGTTCAGGTTCGCCATGAACACAGGCAACTGGTTGATGCGGCGAAAGTCATCCATGCCGTTGTTGTAAGCGATGTCCTTCTCGCCCCCCAGGATATAGATGACCGGCGTGTGCAGTTTCTCCAACTGCGTCTTGGTCAACTTGGGCATTCCCCCCATGCCGGCACCCGGGTCGGGCAAAATGCCGCTGTTGCAGATCATCGCCGTCGTGATGCGGGTGTCCGGGGCGACCTCCAACGCCTGCAAACCGCCGCAGGACATGCCCGCGACCGCGATTCGTGCAGGATCGAGTTTGTGGTAATACTGGCTCGACTTGTCGCTGTTCTGCGCGATGGCCCAATCGATCGCGTCGGTCAACATCGCCGCTTTCGTGGGACCGCCGGCGCCCCCGCGTTGGCCTTCCCGGGGCATCGGACCAATTGCCACAACGAGAAAACCATGCGAGGCCACCTCGGACAAGAAATTCACATGCTCCCAGGGTGAATTGGCGCAAGCCCCGTTGCCCCAGGCGATGATGGGAAGTTTCGTCTTCCTGCCAAATGCGCCCAGGTCTTTAGGCCGGAAAATGGTGTGGGTCGACAGGGTGCGGTCAGACGCCATCAGAGCTTGGTAAGGACCCGTCCCGCCATCTTCGACCGTCCTACTGCCGGTTTCCGTCGAGATAGCTGAAGCGCTCGGCGACACGTCGGTCGTCGAACACCCGCTCAGTGCCACCAGCAGCAGCCCGGCGGCCGCGCCCGATGAGAAAATGCCCAAAATGGTCATAGGTTTCCAGTTCACAAATTCAATTCGCCGCAGGCTGAGCCGCTGCAGTTGGCAGAAGCCCTGGCCGTTCCGATTCCCTGAACGAAATGCCTTGGAGCTTCAACATCTGCTGGGCGTATCGTTTGCCAAGTTCACGCATTCCAGCAATCGCGAAGTGCAGTCCATCGCCGGTTCCCAAACAACCCTGCGATGAAATGATGTGCGCGTTGGAGAGCGTCTTGGGCAGATTCGCCAGCACATTAGAGTTGAAAGCTGCGCACCTGCCCTTCTCCTCGGCGCTCACCAGTTCGCCGGCGAGCAAAGGCACTTCGTCAGGATTGAGCTTCAGGTCTTTCGTCAGGTCTTCATAAATGCCTTTGACCTTATTGCACCATTGCTGGTCGCCGGGATTGGATTCGCCCTGGTGGAGCAGGATGCCTTTGATCACGCCTTTCTGCTGCGCAAGTTTCGCCATCGTCACCAAACGCTGATACGGATTGCCATCGTATTGCTTGCAGATGTTCTGCATCCAGGACGCGGCGCTGTTGAGGTAGTTGGTGCAGGTGTCCTTCTCCCAAAGCTCGATCTTGGCCCCGGCGACGGACACATTAATCACGCCCACGCGGCAATCTTGCGGCAGATTCGCAACCATGTTCCGGCCAAACCAGTCCACCGGACCCATGTTGTTTTCCTGCCGGTTGAGCGGCGGTGTAGCCACATACCAATTGCCGTTGGTGCGATTCAGCCGCGGCATATCCACCGCCGCGAGCATCTGGAAGCGTGGGTCCAACTCGCCCTGGTCTTGCGGTTCGGGCCGGGCTCCGGCTTCCATGTTCGACTGGCCGAAACAGAGGTAGATGTGGAACTTCGGATCGGCGGAAGCCGCGGTCGGGTCTGTTTTCGGCGTGGTGCAGCCAACCAAGGCCAGAAGCGGGAGGAGCAAAAGCGATTTCAGAGAATCCGTGATTGTCATGGTTCCAGTTCCTGTGGTAGCGGACGTGAGTCCGTTCAGGCTCTATTTCGCCCAGGCCTGACCTTCCGGCGTCCGGCGCCACGCAAAGTAGGAGTCGAGCACCTCGAGCGCGTCGGCGCTGGGGACCGGCCCGAGCTGGGCCTGATCCTTGAAATACATCACCTTGCCGTCCTTCTCGGTGAAGCGTGGCCACACCGGCACACCCGGCCCATTCGGGTCGCCGCGCTTGGCAAAGTTGACCCAGTAAGTCGCCACCGTCTCCGAGATCGCCAGGTCCCCGGCAGTGATGTCAGGCCTCTTGCGGTCCAGCGTTTGAAAAACGTAGGGCACGTCCACGCCATGCGGCATGCCATGGTCGGATTGAGGCGAGCCTTCCGCACGCTGGGGATGCTGGTCAAAGTAATAGTAAAAGACCTTAGACTTGCCCGTCCGCGTCTGTAGGCGGGCCCAGGTCCAAGTCTGCCAGCCGAATGCCGCGTCACGCATCAGGTCGCGAGCCGTTTTGGGAACGCTGGTCTCGCCGACCGGATACGCCTTGAGGAGCTTATCAGCGAAGGGACCGTAGCGTTTCTCCACGTTGGCTATGAACTCGGCGGGGGTGCGTTCGCGGGAGAAGCTCAGGCCTTCGTCGGAGTTGTAGCCGACGAGGATGTCCACGTCGTTGTAGTTGCCCGCTTCGTAAAGCTTGTATTGGTCGTCGGGAATCACCCAGCCGTCCACGATGGGCCAGCCGCGACCACGCGGCAGGTCGCCGGGAGCGATGCGGCGAAGATCGGCAAGTGACGCCACCCCGGCGGATGTTGTGAAGGCCACTCCTTCCTTCTCGGCCAAGCTCAGGGTCTTCATGTTCTCGCCCGGGTAAGTGGTGGGCCGGGTCGGGCCAAAAGAACCGCCGCTCTGCGAGATCGCGCCTTGGAACAAGCCTTTCGCTTCAGGCGATGCGCAAAGCATGCTAACGGCGATGCCCCCAGCGGATTCGCCGAAAATGGTAATGCGGCCCGGATCACCGCCGAACTTAGCTATGTTCTGCCGCACCCACTGGAGACCCGCCACCTGGTCGAGGAGGCCGTAGTTGCCAGAAACCTTGCGCGGAGACTCGGCGCTAAGTTGCGGATGAGCGAGGAAACCCAGAGAGCCGACTCGGTAGTTGATGCTGACCAGCACGACACCCTTGCGCGCGAGGTATTCACCGTTGTGCACCGGGGTGGAGGTGGAGCCACCGGCGAAGCCGCCGCCGTAAATCCAGACGAGCACAGGAATGCGTTCGGCGCCAGACTTGGCGGGAGTCCAGATGTTCAGATACAGACAATCCTCGCTCACATTGCCGCCACCGTTCCCCTGGTATGGATCTGGTGCGAACTTCGTGGCATCGCGCACGCCGTCCCACTTTCCAGCGGGCTGCGGTGGCCGCCAGCGAAGGTCCCCAACAGGCGGCGCAGCAAACGGGATGCCACGGTAGACGATCAGGTCTTTCTCGACAACGCCCCGCACAAGGCCGTATTCGGTCATGACGGGCGGCGAGTTGCTTTGGGCGAGCGCGACGAGTCCGCCTGTCAGCAAAGTCAGCACAGAGATCGTTTTCATCTTCATACCCCAGCGATGGGTGTTGCGAGGTTACTTCGAATTCACTTTTAGCACCGTGACCGAATACGGGGGCAGTTCCCGGGTGAAATCAGCACTCAGGCCACTGACTTTCTCCGTCCGCGGAATGATCTTGTTCGGCTCGGTGATGGAGTTGGTGTCGTCCAGCTTGCTGGCCGCGAGGACGACCGCTTCGCCCTTGGAACTGATGGACTTTGCACCTTGGATCTGGACGTTGATGCGCTGCACCACCCCAGCGGTATTCACGACCTTCAGATAAATGACGCCGCGCTTCGAATCGCGGGTGGCATCAAAGAAAACCTCGCGGAGCTGCTGCGCCGGTCCGGTCGCCCCCGAGCGACCGGGCCGCTGCCACGAACGCATGGGAATGTTCTGCGAGTCCGTCGCTAGAATCTCATCGCCGTGCATCGAGCTGAACATCTGCTGCGCGTGATACGCGGGCGAGCCGTAGCTGGTCAGCGCATCGTAGCCGATCAGGTCCGAACTCCACTGCATCGAACGCCCATTCCCGGTCAACTGGCTCACGTTGACGAAGAGCGGCGCATAGCAGGACAGCAGGACAATGTCGGAATTACGTTCCATGCAGGTCATCCACGCGCCGTCGCCGAGCGCGCCAGACATGTTGGGGGTGGGCGAACCGACGCGCGTGGCCCATTCCCCGCAGAAGATCTTGGTCGGATTCGTCCGCGAGTACGTGTCGTACCGGAACGCCTGCGCCATCATCTCTTCCATGTTGCGATAGAAATGTTCGTCCACCAGATCCGGTGTGCGGCTCTTCACAGAACCCTTTTCGGGTTGCTCATAGCCCCACGAGGACATGATCTTCAGGTGCGGATACTTCGCCCTGATAGCGTCGTAGAACTGAGTGAAGCGTCCGTCGTAGCTGCCGCTGCGGTCGAACCAGTCTTCGTTACCGACTTCAACGTAAGTCAACTTGAACGGCTTGGGATGGCCGTTCTTCGCCCGTTCCGCGCCCCACTTGGTGGATTGGGCGTCGCCGATGAGATACTCGATTTCCTCGAGTGCTTCCTGAATGTAAGGTTCGAGCGCCGGCCCGGCGGGAATTACCCCACCCCGGCCCAAACAATAGCCGGCGAACACGCCGAGGATCGGCTCCATGTCGAGGTCTTCGCACCACTCGGCGAATTCGAGCAGTCCCATGCCGTCGGTGGACCAGTAACCCCAGCAACTGGGATGGCCGGGACGTTGCTCGACCGGGCCGATGGTTTCTTTCCAAATGAAACGCTGGTTGAACGCGTTGCCCTCGAGATAATTGCCACCCGGGAAGCGGAGGAATTTGGGCTGCATGGCGGCCAGCAGTTCCATGATGTCCGTGCGGTTGCCGTTCTTACGATTCTTGTACGTGGGCGGGAAGAGCGAGACGTTTTGAAGCCAAAGCGTTCCCGGGGTCGTTGTGGTCAATTTGAACACGTTGTCCTTCGAGGCCAGGACGCGCTTGGTCTTAAGGGTGGTCTCGAACTTCCTCCAATTGCCGCTCAACCCGGAGATCTTCGTGCTGGCGAACGTGGTTTTGCCATCCGCGCTCTCCAGGCTGACCGTAACCGTTCCGGGGAAGCCGCTGGCTGCCTTGGCGAAGAACGACACATGATAGGTGGTGCTGGGCTTGACGGGAATACCCCAGTACCCACCGTTGGCAATGCCGACGGGAGAAGCCACCGATGCGGACGCAGCGTCGAGCTTGAGGCTAACGTTGAGGAAATCATTGAGCGGAGTATTTGTGTCGAGAACCATCGAGGCACCACCGACGACGGTCCAGAACCGGGGCTTGGTGTCGGGCTTGAAAGTAACCGGAAGGTACTTGCCGACCACGTAAGTGTCTGGGGTCACAGGTGGGACGACCGCATCCGCTTTGAACGAGCGATTTCGAATCAACTCCGCATACACTCCTCCTTCGTAGGCAAAGTTGATCTCCTCGGTCATCAGCCCGTAAAGCATGGGACTGACCCTGCCGGTGACTTTGGCCGCGTCAATTCGCAGAACGGTGGGTCCCGTGGGCGCAGCTGGAGCGGGCGTGGCATCCGCCGAAGCGGAAGGCGCGGTTGTGGCGGGAGCGGGCGTTGTCGCACTGGACCCGCCCCCTGACCCTGATTGCGGGACGATTTCCATCGCGCAGATCTGGGGGTTCTCAACCTTGGGTGTGAAGGTCACCTTGATCTTCCCGTCCGTGACTTCGACCGGGACCGTTTCGACGTAGGCCTTCAAAGCCCCGCCTGCCTTAACCCACACGTCGAAATCCTTGAACTCACGCCCTTGCACGTTGAAGGAGAAGACGCGCTGACCCGACCCCGTGATGCCCTCGAATGTTTCCGCAAAGTGGAGGTTCACCACATACTTCCCGTTGGGCACCGGCCAGGAAAAGGACTCCATGCTGTAGCGTTCTGATCGGTAGAGGTCGGGACTCTTCGTGTTGGCAACCTGAATGTCGGGCCTTTCGATCGTTTGGCCACCCTCGAAGCCCTGGTCGGCCAGCCAGACGTTGCCCTCCGCGTCTTTGACCGACTCCGACTTGCCGGCTTTGATCCGGATCGACTTCGCCGTGGGCGCAGGTGCTGCCGCACCGGTCTCGCCTCCTGTTTGCGCAATAATCTCAATCGCGCAGATCTGGGGATTCTCAACCTTGGGCGTAAAGGTCACCTTGATCTTCCCGTCCGTGACTTCGACCGGGACCGTTTCGACGTAGGCCTTCAAAGCCCCGCCTGCCTTAACCCACACGTCGAAATCCTTGAACTCACGCCCTTGCACGTTGAAGGAGAAGACGCGCTGACCCGACCCCGTGATGCCCTCGAATGTTTCCGCAAAGTGGAGGTTCACCACATACTTCCCGTTGGGCACCGGCCAGGAAAAGGACTCCATGCTGTAGCGTTCTGATCGGTAGAGGTCGGGACTCTTCGTGTTGGCAACCTGAATGTCGGGCCTTTCGATCGTTTGGCCACCCTCGAAGCCCTGGTCGGCCAGCCAGACGTTGCCCTCCGCGTCTTTGACCGACTCCGACTTGCCGGCTTTGATCCGGAACCTCTTCGTCGCATTTGGCCCAGCGGCGGAGCTCTGTTCCCGCCTGGCCACGATCTCCGTTTTGGCATACTCACCCACCTCGCGCGTGAAGGTGATTTCGTTGCCGCCGGCTGAGAGCTTTCCGGTGTAGCCGATGCGGATCTCCCTGTCCTGGATGCTCAGCATCTCGAAGAAGGAAACCGTGTCACCGTCCACTTTGCCTTCTTTCAGTTCGGCTTCGCGCTTCCGCTCGCCAGCCTCCGAATTGGCTTTCCCGGTCAACTTCGCCCCTTCCTGCTTGAAGGTGAAGGTGTAGACTTGGTGGCCGATCTGGGAGTCGAATTCGGATTTCCAAATGCCGGTGACATCGGCCGCGAGAACGGACAGCGACAGCGCGAGGAAGGTCAGGAGTGTGAGTAACGTTTTCATTTTCCGTGAATGGTTCGCAATGGATTTGTTGAATTGTCAAATGCCTAGGTATCAATTCCTAAACAGCAACGGTGCGAATTGATATAGGCTGCGGCGCCAGGATTGCCACTCGTGCGCCGTGTCGGGAGACACATAGAAGTAGCTGTTGATACCGGCCGCTTTGAGTGCCTCAGTGTTTGCCTTGGGATCGCCGCCGAAGCCCCCGCGGCCGCCCCCGCGATTGCCACCCAGTTCACGGCTGCCGTAGCCGACGAAAACCACCTTGATCTTCTGTTTGAAGGCATCCATGTCGGCAATATCCGTCGGCGCGATGCTGCCGCCACTGAAAATGCCGATGTGGGAAAACTTGTCGAGGTTGGCCAGCGTGATCGACCGGGTTTGCATGCCTCCCATGGAGAGACCAGCCATGGCACGATTCGGCTGATCCGTCAGGGTGCGGAAGTTGCCGTCAATGAAAGGGATCAGGTCCTCCAGGAGAACCTTCGTGAAAGCGCTGAAGTCAAACATGCGTCCACCGGGGCCGCGCCCGCCCGCCGGAGCGTTCGTGGCAACTGTCGAAGGGGAGTTTGTCGCTCCCGCGGCAGTCGGTCCGCGGCCAGGGCCGACAGCGCCGGGGACATAGCTGCTGGCCATCACGATGAGGAACGGCTTGGTTTTGCCATCGGCAATCAGATTGTCCATGATCAGCCCCGCATGGCCCTGGCCGCCCCAGCCGGTCTCGTCTTCGCCGCCGCCGTGTTGGAGATACAACACTGGATAACGCTTGGTCGGGTCCTTCTCATAATCCGGCGGCGTGTATACAAAGCACCGAAGATTGGCGTTGGCGCTCCTGGAATAGTAGCGGGTCTGTCGCAGATCGCCGTGAGGCACGTTCTTTACGGCATAGAAGTCCTGGTCTTGGGCGGGGATCTCGAGGCCGCTGCCCCAACGGCTGCCGCCATAGAAGTACAGGCTGCCGGGGTCCGGAACCTGGGCGCCATCAATCACCAGCTGGTAATAGTGAAAGCCTTCGTCCTGGGGCCGCGTGACGCCTACCCACGCACCATCGTCGCCCTTGGTCAGAGGGTACGTCGCACCGCCGAGGAACTGGAGCGCGACATTGGTGGCCTGCGGCGCGGCGATCCTGGCACGGACGCGGCGCTCGGAATTGACCTGGGGATACTGCTTGCCAGGCTGGTTCAGGGTGGATGGTTTGAAATCCTCCACTGGCGGTGGGTCGGTTTGAGCCAGGCAGATCTGGCTCGACAGCATGGCTGCAAGTGCGAGTTTTGTCTTCATGGAGTGTTGGGGGATTGGGGTGATTAGGTCCTTTGTGGTTAGCGGCTAGTTCCCTCGCCACAGGTTTGGCAGGAAACGGTAGTAGAGCAGATGACGCCAAGTGGCCCAATCGTGTCCACCGTAGCCGCCGACGTAGTATTCGTGGGTGATGTTGTGGTTATCGAGCGCCTTGTGCAGAGACACGCACCGCTCGCCCATGCGGTCCGTAGCTTCCAGAGTTCCTTGCCCGACAAACAGGTAGTTAATCTTCTGGTTCGCGTCCGGGTCGTTGAGGAATGTCGCAAGGGACTTTTCGCTGTCCACATCACCGGCGCTGAGCACCCCAAATGAAGCGAAGAGGTCGAGCGAGTTCAATCCGACAAACATCGTGTGGCGTCCACCCATGGACAGTCCGGAGAGCGCCCGGCCTTTCGGATCACGGCGGACGCTGTATTCGCGCTCCACCAGCGGGATGACGTGCTGGCGGAGTTCGGCTTCAAACGCCTTGAAGGTCAGCTCGGTGTGCCTGGGGTTGTTGCGGTGAACGACCTGATTGTTCGGAATGGCGATCACCATCGGGACGGCTCTGCTTTCCGCCAGCAGGTTGTCCATGATGAAGTTGGCGCGCCCGTCATAGACCCAGTTGGAAGGCATTTCGCCGCTGCCGCCAACGAGATACAGCACCGGATAGGGCTTTGTGCGGTCGTAACCCGGCGGTGTGTAGACGTACAGCTCGCGTTCGCCGCGGGTCACCTCGGAGTGGTAAATGTGGCGCGTCACCGAGCCGTGCGGGACGTTGCGGGCGTCGTAGTAAGCCGGACCGTCGCCATGCACCACAAGCTGGCTATAGGGCGGCATGGCAGTGAACGCCGCGCAGCTGTTGTTTGGGTCAGCGATCTGCACGCCGTCCACATTCAAATGGTAGGCGTACATGTCCGGCCGGAGCGGGCCGACGGTCAACGTCCAGACGCCATCGTTGCCCTTTTTGAAGGGCGCAGGCTGGTTGGTTCTGCCCAGCGCGCTGAGGATGGCGACACCGACGAGCCTCACCTCCTTAGCCGCTGGCGCCTTCAAGCGAAACGTAACGGTCCGATCGTCGTGTACCTCCGGCGAGTTCAGCGGCGCACTGAACGGAATGAGCCGTTCGGTGTTCTTCTGCGGGTTGAAATCCAGGTTGACGTTGGCCTGCTGCGCCCACGCAAGAACGGGCGAAAGCAGCCACAAGACGGTGAGAGAGGCGCGGAGGATCATTGGGTTCTTGGTGTGGTTTGAAAATTCCCACTCGCGGAATTGGTCGCGACAGCCTTCAGTAACCGCACGTCGAAGACGCCACCCGTAAGCCCCGCAGGTGCGCTGAACTTGAAGGTCACGCGGCCATTCGTGGCGGTGGCAAGCACGTCCGCAGAAAGCGGGTAGTGCTTTTCAAAGAACTGGCCCGGCCGGGAGCCGTCCAGGTGTTCGGTCGCGAGAAGCTTGCCGTTGGCGAGTACATCGAATCTCCGATTCCGATCCCAGCCCGAGTAGGTGACCGCGAGGGCCACCGCTTTCTCGTTGCGCGTGTCGAGTGTGTATTGAAACGATCGTCCGTGCCGCCACCGGCGGCCTTCAAAGATACCCGTCTCGATGCGCTCGCCGACCAGGTCATGCTCCACTTCCGATTGCTGTTCCCCGGGGGCAACGCGGTCAAGCGTGTTCGCGTCCCGCGTGACCTTGGCGCGCTCCTCGGCGGCCAGACGTTCTTTCGTTACGGCGAGTTGGGCTTTCGTCGTCAGTTGCCAATACATCTGGTAACGCGCGTTATGCAACCTAAAGAACGGCATCAGCGGCAGTCCATCGGCTGCAGGAGGCTCGACGACCCCGGTAAGCCGGAAGTGCAGCGGCCCGGCAGCGGAGTCTGGCCGGACGTGCCGTTGCAAGTCGCTGGCGCTGGTCAGCAATACCGGAACGCGATCCAGCGGAACCAACGGGCCGGCGGCGACATGGCCCATGCGGCTGTCATTGGCATACAGACCCAGTAAATCATGGGTGCCCGAAGGCGACGCCAGCACGATGGGGCCGTGCAGGATGGCCACCCAGTCGGACCCATCCGGCAACCTTTCCACCATGGTTTGCATCGGAAGTTCGACTTCCACAAGATCCTGGTCTTGCCATACGCGACGCAATGCAGCGTAGGACGAGGGGGTCGAAGCCACGACCACGGATTGGCCATTCACCTTGACCGAAAACGCTCCCCCCTCTACCCAGCGCGGATGACGAATATGGAGAGTGAACTCCGCGGGCTGCTCGACTCTTAGCGTCAGCTTGGTGCGAGCCTCATCGGGAAATGCCGTGTCCTGCCGGAGCGTCAGGCCAAGGTTGGTGATGGTGATTTCGGAAGCGATGAAGAGATTCACGTAAAGCGCGTTCGTGGCCAGGGCGTAAATGAACTCCCCATACCGGCCGGGGTTCTCGATGCCTGTACCCACGCAGCACCAAAACCCCTGGTCCGGTTGCGAATACACGCGGTAATGCTGCGGACGAACCGGCGTGAAGTAGACAAAGCCAGGCCGCTCGATGTTGATGGAAGCAAGGATGTGGTTGTAGAGCGCGCGCTCGTAGAAGTCCGTGTAAACGGCATTCGGCCGTGAGGCGAACAGTTGCTTGGTCAATTGGAGCATGTTGTACGTGTTGCAGGTCTCCGGACCTTCGCGGTGTTCCATCATGCGGCTGAAATCTTTAGGATCGTTGAAGTGCTCGGAAACGCTGTTGCCGCCAAAGGCGACAGTCCGCTTGCCAGTGACGTTCTCCCAGAAGTACCGCGCGCCCTCGTCGGCCTCCCGGTCGGCCGTGAGCGTGGCGATGCGTTCGAGGCCGATTACCTTGGGAATCTGGGTATTGGCGTGTTTGCCGGTCAATGGATCCTCGTGACGCTTCAACGGATCCAGCACGGCCTTGTGGCAGAAACGCTGCGCCAGGCGAAGATACTTCTGGTCGCCGGTAACGACATAAATGTCTGCCAGCACCTCGTTCATGCCACCGTGTTCCTGGCCTAGCATCCGCTGCATCTGGTCGTCGGAAAGCCCGGAGGTGATCTGTTCGCACCAATCCCCACAGCGGACTAGGATTTCGCGGGCTTGTACATTGCCGGTGAGCCAATACGCGTCCCTCAGACCGGCGAAGGTCTTGTGCAGGTTATACCATGGAACCCATTTCTGATTAATGGCGTCCACGCGCCCGGAAGCGATCACCTTCCACAATTCCCGGCTGCCAGGCACGCCGCCGAGGTAGCCATCGCTGGCCGCCTGCTGGCATCGCGCCAATTCGGACACCATGTAAACCAGCCGACGCTTCAATTCGCCCTCGGGAGTATCGGCCCCCGAGGCGATCATGGTTGCCAGCGCTGAGAGGTAATGGCCGGCCGTGTGACCGTCCAAGCCGGTGCTCTCCCAGTTTCCGTAAGGGTTGGATTTTGACGCCAGTCCCGCTTCGCGAAAGAAAGGTGCAAGGAGACGATCCGGTTCCAGCGCCAGCAAATACGTTCGATTCGCCTTCAGGGCGTCGGCAAAGGGACCATCCAGCAAGCGCACCGAGGTCAGGGGGGGCAATTGGGCAGGCGTCGCCGTGGTTGATGGCTCGGCGGCTTGAGCCACCACCGCCAGGCAAATAGTGAACAAAGGAAGCGTCAAGGCAGATACCGCAACATTGTGAGTCAGTGGGGAACTCTTCATGTTGATGCAGCGGATGGAGCGTCAGGGCTGCTTCCCCGAACCATCCAGTTTCAGGAGCCCCAGCCGGTACGGCAGCAGTTCGTAGCGCCCGCCGCCTGCTGGATCGCGACCCTGATAGAGCAGTTGGAGGTTGTTCGGATCAATGGTCATTGTTTCGTCGTATCCCTCGCGAATCAGTTCTCCGTGGCTGACGTCCCGGGTCCAGGGTGTCACTCCCTCTTCGAACGTGAGGTTGTTGATCCCGGCAAACGGCTTCTGGAACGTGTCGGCATTTGGCATAGGCGTCCATTCCCCATCAAGCCGGTCGGAGGTCCACGCACGATAGTATCGCGCACTCGGACCAATGGCTTCGACCAGGGTCAGGTACAGCCCAGTCCCCTTGATTCTGTAGGTCATGCTGGCTTCAAAGACGTCATTGCGCGCGCCCTGAATCACGACTTGCGGGTCGGTCATGCCTTTGGGGAAATCCTCAATCTTGGTCCGGCTGCGGTACATCTTGCCGTCGTCGCCGGTGAAGAACAGGTAGGCGTGCGTGTCATCGCAGATCACCCAATAGTCGATCCAGAGCTGCGGCGCACCGGGAGGTTTGCCCGGGAAGAAGTCCAAGGGCTTGGGCCAGGATTCCACGTTCGTGAGGTCATCGCTGGTCGTGTACTGCGGCTGTTGCGATTGGAAGATGAGATACCACTTCTTGTGCGGGCGGAAATAGAACAGGTGCGGCGCACAGTGATAGCCGCGCAGGTTTGGATTCTGATCCACGAAGTGGAGCTTGGCCTTGGGGGCGTCAGACCATTCCTTGAAGTTCAGATACACCATGCTCCAGGTCTTGGCCGAAGTGGAATAGACGGTCGCGTAGACGTGCCACAGGTCGTTGAAACGGACTATCGTTGGATCCTTCACCGACACGATTTCATGCGTCGCATCGGAGACCGGTTTGATGAGTGCGTCGGACGACTTCCACTGCAGCGGCGTGACGAAGGGTGGCTTGGGGGGTGTCGGCTCGGCCGCAAAGAGACTGAGAGCGCCCGTCACCAGCAACACCAAGACGGCGGAGAACGGGAGAATGAATGTGTTCATGTTGACTTTGGGAACTACGATTGCGGGATTTGAGAACTCGGTTTGGAAGCTCATCTCGCCGCGGCGCCTTTCTTCGCTTGCGCAATGACGGCGTCGAAGGCCGACTTGGGTTGGCTGTTCCCGTCGAAAAGCAGCGGTTTGCCACTGGCCCGCCAGGAGTTCGCATCATTCGCGCCCCAGAAGGTGACGACCTCCACGGACTTGTCGTGCTTCAAGAACGCGCGAAAGATGCCCGCGTACGCCTCGGCCAATCTTCGGTCGGCGTCACTGACCAAGCCGCCCTGGGTAGTTGCGGCGTTATTGGCAATATCCGCCCCAACGGTACGCTGACCACCCTGCGCGCTGTTGACGTCCAGCTCCGTGATGTGGATAGGCAGGCCAAGCGTCGCGATTTCCGTCAGCGCCTGATCCATCGCTTCGAAGGTGATTGAAACATTCACGTGGGCTTGCGAGCCGATGGCGTGGACGGGCACCTTCTGCGCCTGTAGTAACTTGATCAACGTGACGAGTTTCTTGCACTTGGCGGGATTCTCCAAACCATAGTCATTGTAGCGGAGCACCGCATCCGGGTCCGCTTCGTGGGCGTATTGGAACGCCTTGGCAATAAAGTCAGGTCCAATGATCTCCAGCCAGAGCGAGTTGCGCAGGGTATTCGTGCCACCGTCTGCGAGAGCCTCGTTAACGACGTCCCAGACTTTGATCTTGCCCTTGTAGCGGCCGACGACAGTGTGAATGTGATCGCGCATCCGCTGCAGCAACTCCTCCCGGGACGCACGGGGTCCGTTGTACGGGCCAGGTCTCCCACGCCCCACCCGGTTTGTCCCGGGCGCGCTCGTGTCCTGGACGGGGCTCGGCGCAGCGTTGGTGATGTGCGGGGGTGGATTCGTGCCAGCGAACACCCACTGGGGCGTCTGGGAATGCCAGACAAGCGTGTGCCCGGCTAGCTGCATATTGTTGCTCAGGCCGAAATTCACGAAGGCATCAGCGGCGCGGAAGTCGTAGCCGTCCACGCCGGGCCGCGGGTGGAGGAGCGCCCATTTCATTTCGTTCTCCGCGACAACCTGGTTGAACTGTGCCTTGACCAGAGCTATGTCTTGCTCAATTTGCTCTGAGCTTCGGCGGAAGCCGGCGCCTGTCGTGATGCTCCGGCTTACTGCCGTGCCAACCAGGAAGCGGTCCTTGAAGACATCCTTGAGCGCGGGTGTCTCGGCAGACCAAGCTGCGGTGACAAGAGTCAACAGTCCCGCCAACAGGCAGCGGGTAAAGGGCCCACAATTTGAGTAGTGCATCTTAAGAGTTGGACGGGCTGGTTTTGCTTTAAGGGAAGAGAGAGCGAGATGGGAACCAGGTCATGAATTGGAATAGGCGTTGGGGCTCACTTGAAGAGGCGTTGGGAAAACAGCCACAGGTTGTTCTTCCAATGCGTCGCGTCGTGGGCGTTGCCGTCCACGTGCCAGACGTGTGGCACTTGCTTTTCCTTGAGATAGGAATGTACGCCCTGGCTGATCCGGATGAGTCCGTCTTTGTTGCCGCAGGACAGCCACAGAAGCTTCAGTTGCCGGGCCGCGGCTGCGGGATCGGGTACGAGTTGTTCCGGCGGCTTGGTGTTTGGAGCGGACGAGAAACCACCCACCCACGCAAAGGTGTCGAGATGCGCAAGACCGAAGTTCAGCGATTGGCCGCCGCCCATGGATAACCCGGCGAGCGCGCGGTTCACCTGGTTGGTGTAAGTGCTGTAGCGCGACTGAATCGCCGGAATCACGTCATCCAGCAAGTCACGTTCAAATACCGCAAAGGCGGGCGCTGTTGCCATCGCGTTGGGTCCCGCGCGGTCGTCCTTTTGTGCGCGGCCATTGGGCATCACGACGATCATCGGCACGGCCTTTCCGTCGGCAATCAGGTTGTCGAGCAGGGCGTCCGGATGAGCAAACCGTTGCCACTCCGTTTCGTCGCCGCCAATGCCGTGCAGGAGGTAGAGCACGGGATACTTCTTGTCCTGCGAGTAGCCGGGCGGAGTATAGACCTGCATCTTGCGGGTTGTGCCCACCGTTTTGGACTCGTACTCGATCATCTCCAGCTTGCCGTGCGGAATATTTTCGCGCTTCTTATCAATATCGGCCGGTGGATCGTCGAAGGCCGCCTTGTCATCCGGCCCCAGTACGATCGGGCCGCCAAATCCTCCGCCCCGGCGTGGTCGCTCTCCTGCCGCGCTGTTGGTGGGACCCGGGGCGGACAATGCCGCTCCCTGCACACGTTTGGCCATCAACTCCTCCGTAGCGAAATCGCCCACCTTCCTGGTAAGCTTGATTTCCTTCTCGCCCACGGTGCCGGTGTAATCTATCCGCACCTCGTTGTCTTGGAACTTGAACGTTTCCACGAAGGTCAAGGTGTCGCCAACCAGCTTGAGATCCTTTAGCTCCGCCTCTCGTTTTTGGCCGCCCACATCCACGCTTGCCTTGCCGGTGAGCTTTCCGTCGTTCAACCGGAACGTGTAGAGGTATTTCTGGAGCCCAATTTGCGTATCAAACTCCGCACTCCACTGGCCGGGTAATTCAGCCGCGTGGCTGGAGACCGCCAGGAGCGCGATTATACCACCGATGAGGAACTTGTTTGGCTTTTTCATAAGTGACGTTTTGAGAATGACGCCGGCGAATGGCGCATTCGTTTTCGAGTTATTGTCCGTCCCAACGATAGGTGTCTCCCTTCGAAATCTTCGCCTCGCGTGTCCCCGAGGCGTAACGCAATTGAGTGGAACCACCATGGAGCGAGCGAATGCGTGTTTCCACCAACTTCCCATCCTTCCAGGCGACATCGACCTCAAAGCCACCGCGGGCTCGCAACCCCTTCACGCTTCCACTCGGCCACGCCTTGGGCAACGCGGGAAGCAATTCGATTTCTCCCACGCGGCTTTGAACCAGCATCTCGGCAATGGCGGCTGCGCCGCCAAAGTTGCCGTCAATCTGGAACGGCGGATGGGCGTCGAACATATTTGGATAGGTCAGGTCGGCGCTGAGCAGGTATTTCAGGATTAGGAAGGCATGATCGCCGTCGCCCAGGTGCGTCCAAAGGCAAAGGCGCCAGGCCGTCGCCCAGCCGGTGGCTTTGTCGCCTCGGATTTCCAGGGATTTCTTCACGGCAGCCGCTAGTTCCGGAGTGCCTCGCAGGGTAATGTCGCGTCCTGGATACAGGCCGTACAGATGCGAGACGTGCCGGTGATGCATTTCGCCGGCCTTCATGTCCCAGTCCTCGAGCCATTCCTGTAGTTGGCCTGCACTACCGATCTGGTTCGGGGCAAGCCTGGCTCGGGCGGCAGCGAGCTCTTTGCGGAGGTCCTCGTCCACACCCAGCGTTTCCGCCCCCTGGATCGTGGCGGCGAAAAGGTCGCGGAGGATTTGCATGTCCATCGTTGGCCCGGCGCAGACGGCTGCGCCATACGGATGCCCGTTTTCAGGCGAAATTGAAGGATTGGTGACGAGCCATTGATGCTTGGGCTCTTGCTGCAAGGTGTCGAGGAAGAACTCCGCCGCCCCTTTGAGCGCCGGGAAAACCCGTTTCAAGTCCGCCTTGTCCCCGCTGAATTCATAGCGGTCCCAGAGATGCAGGCACAGCCAGGCCCCGCCCAGAGGCCACATCCCCCAGTTCGGCCCGTCAATGGGCGCGGTAGCACGCCAGAGATCGGTGTTGTGGTGCGCTACCCAGCCTCTTGCACCGTACATTGTCCGGGCGGTTCGGGCCCCCGTCACGGTGAGGTCGTTTACCATCGCGATCAACGGTTCGACACACTCGGCGAGGTTGCCCGTCTCGGCGGGCCAATAGTTCATCTCCGTGTTGATGTTGATCGTGTACTTGCTCTGCCAGGGCGGATTCAGGCTTTCATTCCAGATCCCCTGCAGGTTGGCCGGCTGCCCCCCCGGGCGCGAGGAACTGATGAGCAAGTATCGGCCGAACTGGTAGTATAATGCGGCCAGCTGCGGATCCTTGGCCTCGGCGAAACGGCGGATGCGCAAATCCGTCGGCAACCTCATGGCGTCGCTTTGACCAAGGTCGATCGTCACCCGGCGAAACAGGGGCTGATAGTCCGCAACATGATCCGCGCGCAGACTGGCGAAGGACTTCCTGGCGGCGGCACCCAACTGCTTCTTCGCGAGGCTCTCGGGATCGCCGGTTACGTCGTCGAAATTTTTGTAGCTTGTGGCCGCAGCAATCAGCAATGTGACCTCGGTGGCATTCGTCACGGAGATTTCGCCGCCTTTGGCCATAGTCTCGCCTCCGTTGGCGATGACCTGAACGCGGGCCCCGAACTTGAGCTGGCCCCTAATGCCGCCGACGTTACCGCCGGTTCCGCGCATGACCAGTGTGTCGGAGCCATCGGTGTCCACCGACGCAGCCATCCGCGTCTTCATGCCTGCTGTGAAGGAAATCTTGCGCAGCTGGTCTGCCGTGAGACGCACCACGATCACATTGTCCGGTGCGCTCGCAAAGACTTCCCGGGCATAGCGCACGCCGTCGGAGGTGTAGTTGACAGCAGCCGTCGCCGTGTCCAGGTTCAGGTCGCGCCGGTAGGTCTCGGCGTTCGTCGCGCCCGGAAACGTCAGCACCAAATCGCCCACGGTCTGATACGGCATCTGGCTGAGTGGCTTCGCCATGACTTTCGCGCCAATGAGCTTCGCGGCTTCCTGGTACTTGGCCTCGTTGATCAACTGCCGGACCTGTGGCAGCGCTTCCTTCGCCTCAGGATTCACGGGATCGTAAGGTCCACCGGCCCAGAGCGTGCCCTCGTTGAGCTGAAGTCGCTCCTGATTCACGCCGCCAAAGATCATCGCGCCCAAGCGCCCGTTGCCGACCGGCAGTGCCTCCACCCATTTCACCGCCGGCTTGTCATACCAGAGCACAAAGGGATTTTCATCAACGGGTTCAGCCGCAATCCCAACTGCCGAAAAGACAAGCGGAATCGCGAGAACCGCCCGTCTCAGATTTCTATTCAGGCTATTCATTCCTAGGTTACAGGTCGGGTTTGCCTTTGGCATAAAGCTCGCGAACTTCAGCGTCACTGAAAGCCCGGCTGAACAACTCAAATTCATCGAGCGCTCCACTCAGATTACGAATCAAGGAAGGAGCGGGGTTGGGGCCGCTGCGCGCATTCCAGTTACCCAGTTCCGCCGGACCCAGCCGAAAAGGCGGCCCATACTTGAGCGCATGGCGAGCCATGGGGGATCCGTTGACGTACTGAACGACTTGCCCGGTCTTCCCATCGACCACCGCGGCCAAATGGATCCACATCCCCAGTTTATCAAGCGTGATCACGGGAGGGCTGGCCATAATCTGGTACTTTCCCGAGCCCAAGCCGAACACTGTGAGGCCCAGAACGCCATCGTTGCGTATGAGCCAGTGGATCGTGCCAGGATCGAATCCATCGGACATAAACAGCGAGTTGAACTGCCTGTCCATTCCCTTGACGCATACCCATGCCGAAAGGGTCACCGCCTGGAACTCTCCCGGCACCGCCAAGCGAACCCGGTCGTTGATGCTTTGAAATTCCAAAGCATGTTTCTCCCGCCACCGTCCTTCCGCCCGCTGGCAGCCCACAATGGTCGCATCCTGCACAGACCGGTTCTTTTCGGCAACGTTGCGCAGCGTCCAGTCCGAGTCGCTGAGGTGCTCGAAGTCAAAACGCACTACGAGTGACGGGTCCTGGTTGAGCTGCGCGCTCTTGAGCCGCCACTGGTCGTAGCGGATGGCCTCCGCCGCCAGTGACCTCTCCTGAAATTCAAACATGGGGGCGAAGGGTTCGGTGCTCGCCGCCATGAGTCGCGCCGGGGTACTCCCCTGCACCACGGCCGCCCTTCCCTCGCGTAAGGACTGATTTGCCTGGGTCCCAACCGCAAACTCCACCTCCCCTTTGAAAACGTGAACCTCGGTCTGGCCGCGGCTAGCGCCAATGCCGAAGGCAGTCCCGAGATCGACGACGTTCATCTGGGCGGTTTTCACTCGGAATCCCCGCGCTGGCTCAGGCACCTCGACTAACAACCGTCCCGCGGGACAAAGCGCCTCGGTCGGGGAAATGAGCTGCAGCTCCGTCGGTCCCTCGATCACCACCCGCGCACCGCTGTAGAAGATCACTTGCGCCAGCCCGGCTTCAAGTCGAAGCCACCCGGGCTCCAAAGCGCCGCCGACTCGCAGCGGAGCTGAGTTACTGACCCAGCGAGCATCCACCGCCCGCGAAAGCATAGCGACGGCCCTACTGGTTGTTCCGGTTCTGGTCGCAGCCCCCTTCAGCCACACAATCCAAGCCACCCCTGTGAGGAACAGGAGGCAGGCTGCCAACGCGAGCGCTCGCAGAAGTCGCTTTCGGGTCGGCGGCACCGGAGGTTCGAGTGAGAGGATCTTTTGCCGTTCGACTGTTCCGATGCCAGGTAGCGAACACCTGGCAGCCGAATCGGTCGCCTGAAGGAACAAGTCCGGCTTAGACGCGAGTCGGGTATGCAGTTCGACGCGCATCAAGTACTCGTCCCGAGCGCCTAAATCGACCCGCAACAACTCGTTCAAGGCACGCATCTGGGTCTCGTTCGCTGACCCGTGGCACACGGCAGCCACCGCGTCGTCAAAATCGGGAGATGGAAAGGAGAGTGTCATGCCACCTCCGGCTTTACCTGGCTCTCGACGCAAAGTTGCAGCGTGTGCCGGATCCGTTGAAGCATTTTGTAGGTTGCAGCTTCACTCCGGCCGGAGCGATCAGCCAGCACCTCGATGCCGGCACGCTCATAGTAATACCCCTCCACTAAGGATCGTTGTGCTTCCGGCAGCTTTCCGAGGCAGCCCTCCAGGTGCTTCAGGCGCCTTTCAAACTCGGGCTGCAACTCCTGCCGTCGCTGGGCTAGCTCCTCAGCCAGACCGTTCGCCAGAAGGGCCTGCCAGTGTTGACGTCGCTCGATCCATTGGAGGGCCTTATTCAGGGCAAACCGACAGGCCCAGGGAGTGAAAGGGCGGGCAGGATCATAGGAGTCGAACTTCTCCCACAACGCCAAGGCGGTCTGTTGGACGATATCCTCGGCATCTGCAACGTTGGGGACCATGCTGGCCACGTAACGGAAGATCTCCCCCTCGCTACGCAGGAATAGAGATAGAAACCGCTGCTGCGCGGCGTTCGCATCATCCAACTGACGCTTGTAATCGGCCGACATTCGATAGTCTCTACCCTTACTTCCGGCATACCGGGAGTTTTGGACATCCAACTGCGAACAAAAGATGGACTGGAGGATGGAGGCGGCTATTTCGGGCCGAGTAGCCACTCAAATCGAACGGTGACCTCGTCGCCCGTTTTGATTGCGCCGCCGGCCAGGCTGGGTGCTGGTGGGGGAATCTTGAAATCGGTCATCTTGAGCTGCTTCGAACCACGAACCTTGATGCGAGACCCTTCCTCCGCCTGCAGGCTCACGTCCATGTCGATCGTGTTGGTGACTCCCGAGACCGCAAGCCGTCCCTGCGTCTGGAAAGTCTGTACCCCCGCGGCGTTGGTCGCTCCCGCCTTCGGCTTCATGTCGGTCAACCAATACTGAATACGAGGGCTTTCTTTCATGCGCATCGCCTCCTGCATGATCTCGTCCATCTTGGTGAATTTGCTCTTCAGCGAGCGGATGGGGATGACGGCTTCGGCACGAACGTTCAGCGGCATGGCTGAGGGTTCTGAGGTGTTGGAAGTCAGGAACTTGACCAGTACCGCATCCCCTTCAAAAAAGCCGCCGATGATCGCCCCTTCCACGGTCCAATCGTGGATGGTGGAAGTGCCGTCGATGGTCACCCTGGCTCCAGGTAAGGCACTCAGCCGGGTACGGGCACCGATGGATCCGATGGCTGCAGTTGTTGGTTTCCCGGCATCGGCCGCAGTGCCTGAGATTGCGGCGGGGGGCCTGCTGGTCGGGGTTTGGGACTGAAGGAGCGCCAACTGTTGCTGAAGCCGGTCACGCTCCGACCGAACGCGATTCAACTCCGCTGCAGGATCGGCCTCCCCCACTTGCGCCTCCTTTTCCGCCAGGATCGTGTCAAGTTGGCGCTGCAAGGCGGCGGAGCGCTTGGCTTGCAGGTAGTTGAACAGAAGTGAGCCAGCACATGCCAGGACCAGAATGGCGGTGACTAGGCGGCTTTTCGAACTGGGACCCGACGGAGGGGCAGAGGTTGATTGGTTCATGGCTTCCTCTGGAGATTCTACGGGCGGACATCCTGGAGGCGCAAACAGATTCTCCCCAAGCTGATTCTATTCCTCCAATACCCTAAGTAGGTTGGGAGCCTTGCTTCAGCAAGGTCGCCCAGGACTCGCTTGACACTGTATGGCTGTTGTAGTACAGTCAACATTGCTTTGGAACCATGGTTATGCTACATTCGTTACGTCCTTCGGAAGCTCCGTCTCAGTTTATGAACACGCTTAGATCGATTTCTGACCTTGGCCTCGCGTGGGTGCGCACCCTATCCCTGTTGGCTCTGATGATCGTCGCCCAGAAGCCGGCTCTTTCCGGGGAGATTCCGACGGAGGGGACGACGCTCCTACCCAAAGGAGCCGAGTGGAAGTACCTGGCGACCGGCGAATACCCCGGGACGACTTGGATGTTCGCGGATTTTGACGACTCCAAGTGGGCCTTGGGCAAGGCGCAGCTTGGTTTCGGCGACGGGGACGAAGTGACGGTCCTCCCCAGCACCACCCCGCGGACGATCACCTCCTATTTCCGGGCTTCCTTCGATGCCGGGCTAAAGCCTGCTTACAAGAGGCTTCTGGTCAAGCTGTTGCGGGACGATGGTGCCGCCCTGTATCTCAACGGCAAGGAAATCCTGCGGGACAACCTTCCAGCCAAGATGGTGGAACCGGATACTCTGGCCGTGGAATCGGTGGGCACCGGCGAAAACACGTTTTACCCATTTGACTTGGACGGATCTGCACTACTGCCTGGGCGCAACACGGTGGCGGTAGAGGTTCACCAGTCCAGCATCACCAGTTCCGATCTGAGCTTCGACTTGGAGTTGGTAGGGTTCCCCGAAACGGTGTCCGAGCTTGTCATAGTCTCCGTCGTAGCAAAGACTGCCTGGACGAGTGAGCCATCCCCGTTGATCCGAGTGATTCCTGGAGCTTTCGAGCTTTCCCGCACGGGCAACGCCAAAGAACCGCTCAGGGTGTTCCTGGGCGTCGGAGGTTCGGCGCTACCCGGCCTGGATTACAAAGCGCTGCCTGAGGCAGTAGAGTTTCCGCCAGGCGTGGCCAACCTGACTCTAGAGGTCTTCGCCTCGGAGGACGCCCTCATCGAGGAACCGGAAACAGTATCCATCGAGTTGAAACAGGATGCGGCCGGCTCCTACCTTATTGACCCTTCCGCCCCCGCCGCAAAAGTGGTCATCAATGACAGCACCAAACCGCCCACCTTGGCGACGCTGGAATGGGTGACCCCGCAGGAAGGCGAACAATTCGCGGTCGGCTCGGAGATCACCATGACGGTCGTCGCCACGGATCCCGACGGGTACATCAACCGGATGGAGTTTTTTGCGGATGACGTCCAGATTGGTGTTTCGGAACTTTGGTTCTTCGTGGCTCCTCCCGCAGGCACACCCATTACACATGGGCTGGCCTGGAAAGGTGCAACCGAAGGGAAACATGTCCTCACCGCGCAGACCGCGCTGGGGAACGGGCAAAAAGTCGTGTCCAAGCCTCTCTCGATCGTGGTGGGGTCTTCTGACAGCCTACCCGTAATCTCGATCGCGGCGGACCAACCTGACGCAATGGAGCTGCCGATCTTCTTCAGCAGCATTCGCCCCGGGAAATTCACCGTGAAGCGCACCGGAGATGTCGGGCGGGATTTGACGGTCTTTTGCTCGGTCGGAGGCACAGCCACACCCGATCAGGACTACAAGGCTTTGCCGTCACCGCTCCATTTTGCTGCAGGCGAAGCTGCAATTTCACTCATGGTCTTCCCGCTTTCGGATGAGATTCCCGAAGGGCCGGAAACCGTCGTGGTCAGACTGGAACCTGATCCCCGCGTTGGCCCTGGTCCACTCCCGGATTCTTACGTCATCGATCCGCTCCTGCAGGAGGCCACCGTTACGATCACCGAGTTCAGCCCACCTTCAAGCCTGGTGCTCACGGCCCCGAAAGAAGGGGAGGTCTTCCCCGTAGGGGCCACGATCGTCCTGGCGGCGACAGCCGTGGATCCTCAGAGCGAGATCCGGGAGGTTGAGTTCTACCAGAACGACGAACTTGTGGGCGTCTCGCGCATCCTGACCAAGGATATGATTGTCCCCGGCCGTCCGCGCAATCACACGTTCGAGTGGCTGGGCGCGACCGCCGGATCGCATGTGATCCAAGCGCGGGCGAAGGATTCCCAAGGCCAGCCGGTAGTTTCCTCGAGTGTGAAGATTGTGGTGGGTGACGTTCCTGCGGCAGTAACCCTGGTCAGCCCACAGAACGGCGCGGTGTTCATGGTGGGCGAACCCATCAAAGTACGAGTAGAAACCTCTTTCGGCGGAATGATGTCCGAGCTGGTCGTGGTGGCGGATGGCCAGGTGATTGGCAAGACCATGGGCAAGGAGCTTACCTTGGAATGGATTGGCGCCACCGAAGGGGTGCATGTCCTGGTGGGACAAGCCTTCACGCCCGAAGGGAAGATGGTCGAGTCCGCCCCGGTCAAAGTCCTTGTGCGTGCGCTCGACAGTGCATCCTTCGTGCAACGCGATCTGCCCCCCGCTTATGTTGCCGGAGAGAAATTGAAGGTCGTTCTGCGCGCAACTCCCCCCTCGACTGGCAGGGCGTATGCGGTCGAGGATCTTCCGCCTTCGGGTTGGCTCGTGGGTGAAATGAGCGACGGCGGCGCAGTGGACCCGCTAAGTGGCCGTGTGAAGTTCGGTCCTTTCGTGGATGATCAGGCCAGGAGTCTTACGTATGTCGTCGCGGTCCCGCAGGACGCAGCTGGGAAACAGGTGTTTCAGGGAACAAGCGCGGTGGACGGCAAAGAGTTCCCGATTACCGGGGACCAAACCCTGGAATCCGTGGTGGGAAGGCATCCAGCCGATCTTTCCTCCGCGGATGATCGTATCACGATCACGGAATTGACCGCGTACGCGGCTGCCTGGAAGGATGGCTCCACTTGGCCTGTAGGACCGAGCCCTGTGCCCATCAGTTATCTAACCCGCGCAGGAGCGTTATGGAAAGGGGGCGAGAATTACCTGTTTGATCCCGCTGGGGGAGAGGCGCCGCTTTGCTGGAACAACGCGCCCGTGAAGCCGGAAGATCCTAAGTTGAATCTTGGCAAGGCTCTACGGCTGGGACCAGGTGTATTCACACCAGGGGAACCAGCGTCGATCGTCATCTCGGTCCAACCCGTTACGGGAGTCTCCGCCTACGCCGTGCAGGAGTCGTTACCGCCAGGGTGGCAGGTTTCCGCCGTGAATGAAAACGGCTCGGTTCTGGCAGGAAAAGGGGAGATTCGCTGGGGTCCATTCTTGGGCGACGCCCCCAAAGAACTGGTCTACACCGTGACTCCTCCGGCAGGTGTTGCCAGCGCGGGGATGTTCATAGGAAGCGCTTCCTTTGACGGTCAGACGACTATGGTCTCCGGAGGGGAAAAGGCGGGTGCAGCTGACGCGAAGACGGCTCCGAGAATTCGCGCCGACCGGCTGAACAATCAGCAACTTAGCCTCCAACTGAATGGGACTCCTGGGCAGATTTGCATCGCTGAAGTCTCCACGGACCTCGTCCATTGGGTCGAGTTGAAACCAACCTTTCTGGGTGAGGACGGATCGATGTCGATGAACGATGACGTGAGCGGGAAGGCCCAGAAGTTCTATCGCCTCC
Source organism: uncultured Verrucomicrobiota bacterium (assembly GCA_964411985.1). Lineage (GTDB taxonomy): Bacteria > Verrucomicrobiota > Verrucomicrobiia > Limisphaerales > J093 > CAYPNF01. Next base: position 39,701 of record CAYPNF010000028.1, on the reverse strand, counting down.
GGGTTCCGGCGCAGTAAAACGCCTAGACACTCACACCTCAGGCAGCAGGGGCTAGGGCGGCCAATGGCCTCTGCTGTTTCGCTTACCCTGCCGCAGCCCGATGAAAATTCCGGGTTGCATTCCTTGCCGCAGCTTGGAGGATCACTCCCATGAAGCCTGATCTCCGCGTTTGGACAAAGCCTCAACCCAAGGTTGCTGGTTACCTCGTTTCCTTGTCACTAGGCCTCGTATTGCAGGCCTTGGGAGCCGCTCCGGCGGCCAACTACGAGGAAGCCAAGGTACCCCCCTACACCCTGCCCGACCCCTTGGTCTGCGAAGATGGGACCCAAGTCAAGAGCGCCAAGGCATGGAAACAAAAGCGGCGTCCGGAGCTGATGCGCACCTTCGAGACGGAGATGTTCGGTAAAACACCTTTGGGACGCCCGGAGAACCTGCGATTCGTCTTGCGCGAGGAGAAGAAGGACGCTCGCGGTGGAAAAGCGACACGCCTGCGCGTGGGGATCCTGTTTGCAGGCCGCGAAGAGGGCCCGCAAATGGAGTTGTTGGTCTATCTTCCCAACGGAGCACGCCGCGCGGTCCCGGTCTTTCTTGGTTTGAACTTCGATGGGAATTACTCCACCACGACCGAAACGGATATTCCGCTCCCCAAGCATTGGGTGGCAAACGATAAGGCGGCTGGGATCACGAACCACGTGGCGATCGAGTCGGGCCGGGGTGCTGAGGCCGGGCGCTGGCAATACGACTACGCCCTGGAACATGGATACGGAGTCGCCACAGCCTGTTACTGTGAAGTGGAACCCGACTACAACGGCGCCGTCTCGGTGGGGGTCCGCACCCTGGCACCACCCCGGGGGCCGTCGGACTGGGGCGCAATTGGGGCGTGGGCCTGGTCGCTCAGCCGTGCCATGGACTACCTCTCCACCCACCCTCGCGTGAACGCGAAGCGGGTCGTGGTCATTGGGCATAGCCGACTAGGCAAAACCTCGCTGTGGGCGGGAGCTCAGGACGAGCGATTTGCGATTGTGGTCTCCAACGATTCCGGTGCCGGCGGAGCTGCTCTCAGCCGCAGAATCTTCGGCGAACAGATCCATAACCTGAATACCAGTTTCCCTCACTGGTTCTGCGACAACTACAAGAAGTACAATCTGAAGGAGGATCAGTGCTCCTTCGACCAGCATGAGCTGATCGCCCTGATCGCCCCTCGGCCGGTGTTGGTGAACAGCGCCACGGAAGACCAATGGGCGGATCCCAAAGGCGAGTTTCTTTCCTGCGTGGCAGCATCGCCCGTGTATCGCCTGCACGGAAAAGGCGGTATCTCCCAACAGGAATGGCCTGAACCCGGAAAACTCCTGAACAGCACGGTGGGGTACTTCCTTCGTCCCGGTAAACACGATGTTACGCTGGAGGATTGGAAAGCGTACATTGCGTTTGCGGATCGACACTTGAAGTAGGATCTCCTCAGCGTGCCGATTCTGCTGAAGAACCAGCCCTCCGATGCATTACACGCATCGCTGGCGCCTCAGGGCATAACCTTGCCAACTGCCCGTCGGCTACTCGCGGCCGCAGTGCGCCGTGGCGAGTATCCCATTCCCGGCTCGGGCTTCTCGTCAGCCCTGATAGGCCAATTGCGGGCCCTCACCGCGATCCCGCATCTCGCGCTTCAGAACAAGGTGACCTCACCCAGCGACGGTTTTACAAAATACCTCTTTCGCGGCGAAGGCGAAAAACCGTTCGAAACAGTCCGCATACCGTTGCTCCACCGCCCCGAGGACCCTAAATACGTGGTGTGTGTGAGTTCTCAGGTCGGGTGTGCCCTGGGATGTGCGTTCTGCGCCACCGGGCGCATGGGTTTTCTCCGCAACCTCGCGCCATGGGAAATCGTGGATCAGGTCATCCAGGTTCAAAAGGATTCTTCACATCCGGTTCGGGGCGTCGTGTTCATGGGGATGGGGGAGCCTTTCCTGAACTATGACGCCGTCATGACCGCAGTCCGGATTCTCTCCGAACCCTGTGGAATGGCGATCTCCGCGAAAGCCATCACAGTTTCCACTGTCGGGATCATCCCTGGCATCCAGCGTTTCACTGCAGAAAAGCAAGCCGCTCGACTCGTGGTCTCGCTGACCTCAGCAAACCCAGCCATGCGCAGGGAACTCCTCCCGGTGGAAAAAGCCCACCCAACCTTGGACCTGATGATGGCCCTGCGGGAATACCACGAAGCCACTGGCGAAAGGGTCACGCTCGCCTGGACCATGATCTCGGGAGTCAACACCGGCGAGAAGGATGCAATCGAACTCGCCCTTTTGACGGAGGGACTTCCCGTCAAACTCAACCTCATCGACGTGAATGACCCTACCGGCCGGTACTCTCCCCCGTCGGAGGCGGAACTCAACCACTTCCGGGATGCCTTGCGCCGCCACCTCCATATGCCGGTCTCAAGGCGCTACAGCGGCGGGCAAGACATCCGCGCGGCCTGCGGCATGCTAGCGGGGAGGTAGGTGCACTCAGGGCGCCAGTCACGGGCTGAAGGCCGTGCCGCAGGCAGCCTTGCCTGCTGTATCGCCGACTGCCGAGTCGGCTGGGCCTTCCGCTTTCCATGCACGAGGCGGGTTGGGCAACCCGCGATACGAGTACCGCAGGCAGCCTTGCCTGCCGTGTCGCCGACTGCCCAGTCGGCTGGCCTTTCGCTGTTGTTCACGAGGCGGGTTGGCAACCCGCGAAACAGCAGGCGAGGCAGCCTGCGGTACGGGAGGAGGCACTGACAACTTCACGCATTCCGTGACCCTTGCACAACGGTGAGGTGTGCGACGAAACCAGGACTCTTGGGGTGATATGTCTATTCGTAGGGAGCTTCGGGCGGAGTAAAGTCGTCCGTCCACCAAGCGGTGCCCTTGCAGATCCGGATCTCATCCAGGTAGCCGTTCAAGAACAACTTCTGGTTATCGGTCGAACCGATCGTGAGATCACGTCCACTAGCAATGTTGACCGTGTTGGACGCAGAGCCTTTGAGCACGCCGTCGATAAACAGACGCAAGGTGCCAGCCTGACGCGTGGCGGCCACGTGATACCAGGTGCCCGGTGACGGGGTCCACGGACTCGAAACGGCCACCAGGCCATTGATCAAGAAGCTCAGTCCTCCCTGGTAGATCATGCACCATTCGGTGTAGACGCCTGAGGTATGCTGGCCCACCAGGTGGGTTGTCGTAGGCGCCGCAGCGAAGTTCACCCACATATCCACCGTAAAATCACCCGAACCGAATCCCCAATCAGGGCTCATGTTACTGGCAACGTAATCCCAGTCGCCATCGAATCGGAGGCTGGCACCACCCAGTTTGCTCTGGGCGGTGGACACATGAGTATCGCCGAAGCGTCGTATCGCATGCCCCGCCTCGTCGCGGATGGTGAGTGACCCGTTCGTGCCATCACCATGAATCACCAGCGTGTTAGTCGGAATGATAGCCGCGACTCGGTAGAACATCGGTACCGCAACCGAGTAGAGAGTGCCCGTCGCCGGAATCTGACTTAGGCCCTCCCAGGATTTCGACCAAGGGCCGGTGGCAGTTGGTGCCCATTCGATGCGGTAGGATGCCGCCGGAGGGTGGTTGGTCCAGGTCAGCAGGCCGTTACCGCTCAGCGAAAGGATCGAAAAACCCTCATTCTGCCCAGCCGTCGGCAAGGTCGCGAGAAACACAGTGATGAAGGCACTCAGCAGAGCGAGAGACCTCGCCCGGCGACACTGCCTTCCAAAGGCTATTGTGGTGTTTGGAGTCTCTTTCATAGTGGTTAGGATAGAATATAACCCCTGCTTGTGCCATTTGTCGAATCAGCGCCATGAGTAGACAAAACACTCGCTCGCAACCACTTCCAGGAAGAGGTCGATTCGTCTTTCTCGGTAATGGCGGGTGAACTCAGGGGACCGGGGACGGACAGCCGGCTCAAGGCACCGCGGTCTCTTCCACTTCCAGTTCCGCCAGGGAGGCGAATGGCTGGTCGCCGAATCCGGACAGGGCCTGGAACCGGAGATACTGTCCTTGCACAGGACTGGGGAGGGAGATCCGGCTAACGGCCTTGGTTGGCTCCAGGGTTCCGCTGAGGACCGGTGCGCCCCAGTTCGTGGGACTGGAGCCTGCGAACAAAGCGTAGCTGCGAATCCATCCATTCGTGTTGCCATCCTGCCGAGGAAGGAGCGTCACTGCCTGCATGGAGATCGGTCGCTTGAATCCGATGACCAGCTCGTGGGGATAAGGCGGCTGGGATTCCGTCCAGGCGGTGTGCCAAAAAGTGGACGGTTGTCCATCGATGGCCAACCGGGCTTCGTTCTCGGAGCTCTCACTGTCGTAGGAGAGGAGCTTCGCGCCCAGGCGCACCATGGTGGGAGGTTGGAGGAGCTCCTGCAAGAAACGCGCGGGGAGTTCCTGTTTCGGTTGGAAGGCCTGGCTGGACAGATAGGCCATCAGGCTGGCTCGAAACTGTCGTGCTGCATGGCGAGTCTCCAGTTTCGTTTGCAAGTCGTATCCGCACACCATCAAACGCCCCTCTCCAACGCGCGTTTCAAAGACGTGCCCCAGCAACCGGTTGAAGTGAAAGTCAGGCACGGGTTGAACCATCGGCCGATACCCCTTAGGAGCACCGGAGAGATCGAAGGTCGTAGCCCCCTGCACCAAGTCCTTCCATTGCCAGTCGCTGACTCCATCATTCGGGAAGAGCGCCAATCCAGGATGCTTGGGATCGCAGAGAATTCCCAAGGAGGAGAAACGGTCCCCCCACCAGCCGGCTGACCAATAGACAGACTCAAAACCGGTCGTCGCAGTATTGGTACCCTTGAATCCGTGGGCAAGCAACAGAACACGCCGACCTGCCCGCAACGCTTCCCACATGGAGTCATCGGCCACTGGGGTCACCAGGATTTCAGGGTTCGGTGGTTCCGGTCGAGCAGGAGGATACACCCAAACTGGCCAGCGGTTGGTGGACTTAGCAACCACCACTTCCAGTTCGAGTTGGGCTGGGGCGCGAACCTCTGCTAGCGGCACACGGATCTCACCCAGCGGATGGAACGCGCCTGCCAGCAGATTGGTCGGACCCAAAGTGCCTGCACGGACAACCCCGCGGGGTGCTCTCAGCGCCCACTGCACCGAGGCCTTCTTCAGATCAGTCGGGCCGAACTGGGATACGGCGATCTGGGCCCGTAACGTCTCCTCGGAGGTCCAGGTGAATCGCGGTAGCTGAGCCAAGGGCACCACCGGAGCATTCCACTGCCGCACTTCTGAGGTCGTCACCACTCCTTTGCTTTCCCAAAATGGATCCAGGATCCCAACCAACGCTTCGCTCTGCCCAGTAAAATCGTTGAGCATGAGCAGATGATATCCGGCGTATCCGGGAGTACGCCGTACACCCTCCTGTTCGGCCTTGTACTGAAGGAGCTGAAACCGCGCGGAAGCCTTCAGAAATTGCTTCGTCTGATCCCGCATGCCCGCCTCCGCCAAGGCAGCCTGGTAACGGAGCAGATTGTACGGTTTGAGGGGTCCGGTGAACTTGGGAAGGATCGTGTCATAATCCGGGAATACCGGGCGCTGTCCCGTCTCATGGGCAATCACTGGCAGGTCCTTCGCGGGTAGCCGACCGGTGAAGTCCCAATCTGTGGAGGCAGGCCCGACGCCGCGCGCATTGTGATGCGCCCAGAAATCGTCCGCAGCCACCCGACGCCGCGCCGTGGAAGCATTGTAGAGCCGGCGCGCGTCGTAGCTCTTGGCTTCCGCGATCAGGTCATTGGCCAGCTTCCAATCGGTGCCAGCATCCGCGAATTCATTGCCGATGCAGAAAAGCGCGAACGAGGGATGATTGCCATAGGCGTCACTCATTCGACGAATTTCACGCCGCACAAAATCGGTCACCGCCGGATCTCCACCAAGCGCTTTGGGCTTGCTGAAGGTTTCCATCGTCCAGCCATCCACCCAGAAAGGTGTTTCCGCCGCCAGGTAAAGACCAAGCTCATCGGCTGCTTCAAAGGCGGCCTCGGGCGGGCACCAGGAGTGGTAGCGGACATGGTTGAACCCATGACTTTGAATCACTCCCAACACCCGTTTCCACTCGGCAACCGACGTCGGAGGATGGCCCGTGCGCGGGTAGACCGCACAATCAAGGGTCCCGCGCAGCAACACCTGGCGGCCATTCACGCGGATCAGATTCTTGTCACGCGCGATGTGCCGGAAACCAAACGAGATCTCGCGGTTGTCACGAAAACCGGAGTCGGCGCTTAGGCTCACGACAACACGGTAGAGGTTCCTGTGGAACTCATCCCAGGATTCGGCCGAAGCCTTCAGAGGAACGGTCCACTCCAACTGTCCCTCCCCCGGGGCCAGAACCGCTGCCTGGTCACTCCTTCCGACCGAGACCTTTCCTTTCCGGGACCGGATCTCGGCACGAAACGAACCTTGAACCTGTCGTCCGGTAGCGTTCCCGGTCTCCACGCGAATTCGTACCGACTGGCGATCTTCGGAGGGATAGGCGTGAATGCGCCGCAGGAACACTGGGTCGGTGGCAACGAGACGAATCCCACCCACGATCCCATTCCAACGGCTCTGCGTTTCCGGACCGTAGGAATGACCAATCGTCCCAAGGTTGTGAATCATCCGGTTATCCACACGAACGGTAAGCCGATGCTCTCCCGGCGACAAGACACCCAGATCGTAGGTATGTTCCGTGACCAGACTATCGCATGAACCCATGGGCCGATTATCGATCCAGACGCGCGACTCCCAAAGGACCCGCTCCAGAAAAAGCCGTACGTGTTTCCCGCGCCAGTTCGCTGGGATCTTCAGACTCCTCTGATACCACGCGGCTCCAAGATAGAACTGATCCCCCACCAGGAAACCGCGTTCGTCGGCTCGTTCGGGGATCTTCACTCCGGGAAAAACAGAGTAAGGAAAGTCGACCCCATAGCTCATCTTCGTGCGATCCAGCGGATGCCCTTTCCCGGCGAGGTCAGTCGTGCCGGGAAGGTGAATGGTCTCGGCTAAATCTCGGTCACACCACTGTTCGCGAAGCCCGGCGTCCTGGGGATCCAAGGCGAAACGCCATGTGCCGGAAAGGTCCAATTCAGCCGCTTGAGGGCTGGCCAAGGGAAGGAGGACAACAAGAGCCGAAACAAGGAGAAACGGAGCGGCGCTCAAACTCATAGTGAGATTGAGTGTACCGCCCGAAAACCGTGGGGTCCAGCGCAGAGCTTCCGCTAAACCCGCTTGGCTAGCTCGCGCTGGCTCGCCTCAAACACCTCGCGGTGCAAAGAGTTCCCGTTGGCATCCATCGTGACCACCAGTGGGAATCGCTCCACTTCCAGTTCCCAGATGGCCTCGGGCGATCCGAATTTCTCGAGGAGATAGACGTTCTTGACGGACTTGATGCATTCGGCGAGCACCTGGGCGGCACCGCCGATGGCGTGAAGGTAGACGCAGCCGTGTTGCTTGCAGGCAGCCAGGGTCTTCTCTCCCATACCGCCCTTGCCAATCACCCCGCGAAGGCCGAATTGCTGGATGATCTGGGCTTGGTAGGGTTCCTCGCGAATGGACGTGGTAGGGCCAGCGGCTACGACTTTCCACGAGCCACTGGCCTCTTTCAGAACGACCGGGCCGCAATGGTAGATAATCCCATCTTTCAGGTTCACTTCCTTGGGAAGCTCACCGCCCTTGTACAGGTATTTGTGGACTGCATCACGTCCGGTAAACATGGTCCCGGAGATTTCCACAGCATCGCCCACTTTGAGCGACCGGACCTTCTCTTCGGACAGCGGGGTGGTCAGATGAATCATAGAGTAGAGGTAGAAAAGGGTTGAAGGCTCTGGATCCGCTCAATACAGCCAACCCTGGATACGCCCATCCGCACTCAGGGTAACACCCTGGCGCCGGAACGCCCAGCACATGTAACTGACGCTCACGAAGTAAGAGGCGGGAACCCGGTTCCGGGTGCAGATCTTCACGCCCAAGAGCGTGGTGCTACCACCAAATCCCATGGGGCCGATCCCCAGCGCGTTGGCCGTGCTCAGGATGTCCTGTTCCAACCCGTCCAAATCGGTGTTCGGATTCCGATCATCCAACTTTCGCAGCAACTGCTGCTTGGAGTATTCATAGCCGGTGGCCCGGTCGCCTCCGATACACACCCCAAGAATCCCTGGGCCACAGCCCTTGCCCTGCGCCTGCAACACGGCGTCCAAAATCACTTTCCGGCAGCCATCCAGATCCCGGTCCGCTTTCAGCTTCTCCGCCGGCAGCGAGTACTGGGCCCCGACGTTTTCGCAACCTCCGCCTTTGAGCATGAGACGCACGGCCACATCCGCCGAGCGGTGCTGGTGGAAATGAACCACAGGCGATCCGGGCCCCACATTGGTCCCATCGTTCTTGCCGGTGATGGAATCCACGGAGTTCTGGCGCAGATAGCCTTTCTGCGTAGCAAGACGGACCGCTTCCTTCGCATCTTCCTCAAACTGGATCTGGTCGTAGCCCTGCGGGCAATCCACGTAAAACAGGACGCTGCCCGTATCCTGGCACAAAGGCTGAGACTTCCGTTTGGCGAGTTCGATGTTCTTTTCGATGATCTGGATCGCAGAGGCAGCGATGCTTCCTTGCTTCTCCTTTTCCAATGACGCCGTGATGGCGCGGTGGACATCTTCGGGAACCTCGGCAGAGGTTCTGCGAATTAGTTCGATTAAAGATTCCTGCAGCAAATTCATGTGAAATTCAACTTAATGGAAGGTCCTGCGAGTGTCAACGCACTCAGGAGACCTGACGGACCTGGTGTATGAGCCCGAGCAACTCCGATATCGTGAAGGGTTTCGCGATGGTGGCATGGGCCCCAAGGACTTTCGCCATTCTGAGCAGATGGGTTTCATCGCAGTCCTTGGTGAGCACGTGCCCTGACATCGCGATGATCTTCATCTTGGGGAACCTCCTGCGAAAGGTAAGAATCGTCTCCAAACCCTCTCGTTCCGGCATGATAATGTCGGTCAACAGAATGTCCGCATCGCATGTCTCCGCCAACTTCATCGCAACATTTCCGTCCGGTGCGGTGTGCACAGCATGCCCTTCCTTCGTAAGGCTGATTTGAAGGGTGTCACACAAAGCCTGATTGTCATCGGCGATTAGAATCGTCATGGGCGCGTACCTGGGGACGGCATCTTGGGCAGCCGTCCTGCTCAGCAGGGTTGCGAAAAGGATAGGGTTCGTGGCGATACGAATCAAGGTTTTCCTCGGGAAGGCAAAGTCAGCCTGATCCAGTCATGAGTGGTGGCGAGGAGGGCCTCTGGAATCGGACCCGACCCGCCCTGAATCACCCCGTGCCACCCACTTTGACCCTCACGCCAAAGGGCTATATCGACTCGCTCCGGCAGGTCGAGAGAGAATTGCCCGGCTTGGAAGGACTTGAGGCCTCCCGCGGCCATTGCCTCCACTTGGCCTCTCTTATTCATCCTCAACGCCGCCACCCCCACGGCATCGAAAAACACCCGGTAACCGTTCACGCTCAAAGTCTCCCGAATCGGGTCGCCTTGAACGTCTTGGATACCCGAGGCCAAAATGACGGTCCCATCGATCAAGTGGCAGCGACCCGCGGGCAGGGGCATCATCGATTCCGAGAATCCGGCTACACCGCGCAAAGTGCAGGGGGTCTGAGGTTCCACGCTCTCCGCACGAAGCAAAGCAAGTATCTTCTGCACGACGTCCCGAGGCTCTACGTGTCGGGATGCTGAGGGAAGTCCAGCACTGGCCCCGATAGGCTTACCCGCGAAATCCATGGTCCATTCCCCCACTTGAAAGGTGGCGGTCTGACCCCTGCGAGCCAGTTTCTGAAAGAGCCGGGATACACCGGTCCGCTCTCCCTCTGGGTGATAGAGTACCGCGGCGCGGTAGGGCTGCGAGCCGTACTGAAGGCGTCCATCCACGCTGACCTTGAGGGCACCGCTCTGAATCTCGCTGCTGGGGATAACATCCGCGTAGTACCCTTCCTTCCAGAGTGCGTTCGCCATGCCAAGACCCACGTCAGCAAGACCGGTTCTGCTCCAGTCCAACGCACTGGGATGTCCAAACACGACCGCCACGGGGCAATCCAGCGGCGCAGCGGATATGTAGTTCAGCAAGCGCACTCGGCTATCCGCAGCCAACAGCTCTCCCTCCAGCAAGGAAGTGGAGAGTCGCTCAAAAGGATGCGGCCAAAGGGGATGGAAATTCATACGCCCGCCCCCCAGAGCATGCCGCCAAAGGTCCTCCTCGTACGATTTTAAAGAATCGCTGTAATACATGTTGTACCACAGCGGACTGTGCCATTTCTTGGACAAAGCGGTGCGTACACAGAAGGGGGTCGCTTCATCTGTCTGTGCCAAATCTCGTTTCACCGCCCACCAGTCCAGGCCATTCTTGAACACCTCCTCGGCACTAGGGATTGGATACCAAGTGGGGTGAGTCCCCACCATCGCCGCCTTACCGAAAGTCGCTTTGGTGGCCTCATAGAAGGCGCTCTCCACCTCCGCGTTCCGCTGCCAATTCATCTCCATGTAGTGATGAATGGCCACCGACCGCTCCGTCGCCCTTTCCTTCTGCCCCTTCGCCATAAGCAGAAGGTCACGCACCAAATCGCGGCCCGGCCGCCTTCGGGCGTAGGCGTCGGCCATGCTGGACGAGTAGAATAAGTCGTCGGTTCGAGGTTGAAATCGACCCGGAAACCCCCATTCGTCTTTGCAGGCTCCCGCCAAAGGCACGTCGCGATATTGCCCCAGAATGTTGCGCTCAAAGGGAATGAGATGAGGCGCGAAAAGGTCCGGGGTAAACAAGGTGAACGCCGCTAGAACGCAGGCGTTGCGACCGGCATCCTCGGGACGACAGGATAGGACCACTCGTACCCCCTTGGCATCGGCTTGGGCCACCGCACATCGGCGAGTGACGTCGCGAACCGTGTCAGACTGAAGCCCGTCTGGCCCAACCGCGTAACTATACACACGCAGCACCCGGGCCGAGAGCGAATCATAGCCGCGCGCCTGGAAAGTGTAGTGATCGCCGAGGTTGATTGACTCAACGAAGAGGGTCACGTCTCCCTGCCCGGCGAGCGGTGTTTCACGGAGTCGCACCAACTCCTGCATCTCCCCCGGATGCTCCCGCTGAAAGGCCGACCGGGCAAGCCGCACGTCCAAATCCATCACCATTTCCATCCCCTTAGACCGCGCATACTCCGCCGCGGCCTTGATCTGGTCGTGGACTCGCGGCTCCGTCACTTCCACGGGATGTCGGATGCTGGTAGTGAGCAACTGGAATCGAGAGCCTTCGCTATGCAGGTCCAGGAAACGCTTGTAGCCGTTCGGTTCGAACTCAGCTGCGCCCCAAAACCAACATCCGATCCCCGGCCAGGACGTCTTGATGGCGTTCTGATCCTGGCGAGGTAATCGTCGCTGAAAAGAACGGGCTGCTGTACTACCGGCCGCTTGAAGATCGAGACATAATGACACGCAGGTGAATACTACCAGGAAGAACAGGGCCCGAGCGGTTCTCATAAATCGATCGTAAGCCATCGCCGACCCGCCTTCCAGCCTGCTGAGAACAAAAGAGCGAGATTACCGCAGCGTGTCGAGCAAGGTTTGACGTTCCAACCCCTTGTGGGCGGCGACCGCTCGGAGGATTGCGTTGAGTGTACCCACCCGCAGCGGATTGTGGTTGGGAATGGCCAGACGTTGATGTTCAGGAGTCTCGGTCTGCAAAATGACGTGACTGCCTTCCTGATTCAACTGGCGATACCCCCAGTCGCGGCACAGCACTTTGACCAAATGCGCCCCGCTCAAATCACGCGGCACTTTCATGCAGTGGCGAGAAGCTCGTCGCGCACCAGATGCAACCGGATCCGCCGGGGCGTTCGGGCCTGGTCGAAATAGTAGGCGCGCACGGCCTCCTGCACGTTCTGTCGCAACGCCTCCCAGGTGTCACCCTGCGTAAAGATGTTCTCTGAAAGACACTCGGCGCAATAGCCGCCGTCATCTTCCTGCGTGACTTCAAACACCAATTCGTCCATACGGGTACAGTATTGCCATTTCGGCTGACTGACAAGTCGCCCGTTGCCACCTTTCTGGCTGCGATTCATAGAGGAGGCATCCGCGGACCGACGCGGTAAGGAAGCTTCCGCCGCGATCCAGGCGAATCTTTGGAGATCGGGTTCCCATCTACCGGGACAGCCCTGGGAGTCGACGTTTTCTATGGATTTCGGTTGCCTCCAGGCTTAGGTTGAGAATTGGGATCAGCCTAAGAAAGTCGGTGAGATGAATGTATTGCTATTGTACCCGGAGTTTCCGGTCACCTTTTGGAGTTTCAAACACGCCTTAAAGTTCATCCTCAAGAAAGCCTCTCTGCCGCCTTTGGGGCTGCTGACTATCGCGGCCATGCTGCCCAAGGAATGGGGCAAACGGCTGGTGGATGTGAACGTGCAGCACTTGCGGGAAGCGGACTTGGCCTGGGCCGATGTGGTGTTCCTCAGCGGAATGATCGCTCAGCGGGACTCTGCCCACGCGCTCGTGGGGCGCTGCAAGGCCGCGGGCAAAACGATCGTCGCAGGCGGTCCGCTGTTTACGGTGGAGTACCCCCAGTTTCCGGAAGTGGATCACTTTGTGCTCAACGAGGCGGAGGAAACTCTCCCCGCGTTTCTCCGCGATTGGGAATCCGGCCAGGCGCGACGGCTCTACGAATCCGCCGAGTTCCCGGATCTTCAACAAACGCCAGCACCGCTGTGGGATTTGGCCCCTCTGCGTCGCTACGCGTCGATGAGTATCCAATACTCGCGAGGCTGCCCGTTTGACTGCGAATTCTGCAACGTGACGTCCCTGTTCGGTCATCGACCGCGCGTGAAGACGGCCGAACAAGTGGTACGAGAGTTGGACGGCCTCTGGCAGCAAGGCTGGCGAGGAGGCATTTTCTTCGTGGACGACAATTTCATCGGGAACAAGCGGATCCTGAAGGAAGAGCTGTTGCCGGCTTTGATCCGGTGGCGGGAAGACAAGAAAGGGCTCCCCTTCTTCACCGAGGCTTCCATCAACCTGGCGGACGACGAAGAGTTGATGCGACTCATGGTCAAAGCCGGTTTTAACCAGGTATTCATCGGCATCGAAACCCCGGAAGAAGCGGGGCTGGCGGAATGCAACAAGCGCCAGAATCGCGACCGAGATCTGGTGGCAGATGTTCAACGCATTCAACGGGCAGGATTGGAGGTTCAAGGCGGCTTTATCGTGGGATTCGACAGCGACACCGCCAACGTTTTCCAACGCCAGATCGAGTTCATCCAGAAGAGCGGGATTGTCACGGCCATGGTAGGGATGCTCCAGGCCCTGCCCGGCACCAAGCTATACCAGAGATTAAGCCAACAGGGCCGTTTGCTAGGTCAAACCAGCGGAGATAACGCCGATGGCACCACCAACTTCATGCCCCGGATGAACCGTCAACTGCTCGCGGACGGATACAAACGGTTGGTCAGACACCTCTATGCACCCGGGCCCTACTACCAAAGGGTGCGCACGTTCCTGAGGGAATACCGGGCACCCAGCGTTTCGACCCCGGTGAACTGGAGGAATCTTTTGGCTTTCGCCCACGCGAGCATTCGACTCGGAGTCTTCGGCCGGGAGCGGTTCCATTATTGGGGCCTGCTGGCTTGGACTTTCTTTCGGTGTCCGTCCAGGTTACCCATGGCCGTCACTTTCACGATCTACGGACATCACTTCCGAAAGACATGCGGTGCGCTGGGATTGTGAGGTTCGGTTCCATCCGCTCCTCGACAGCCCCCAGGCTGTCGGCTAATGTGCCCTCCGTGCATATTCTGGTAACCGGCGGAGCAGGGTTCATCGGATCCCACGTTTGTGAGCGGCTCCTGGCAGAAGGAAATCAGGTCCTGGCCGTGGATGACCTGAACCCATTCTACGACCCCAGGCTGAAGCTGCAAAACCTCGAGCTGTTGCGGAGATTCGGGAACAACTTTCGTTTCGTCCAGGGAGATATTACCCACAGTTCGTTTCTCGACGCCGAGTTCAGCGCAAGCAAGCTGGACCTGGTCATCCACCTGGCGGCACGTGCGGGGGTCAGGCCCAGCCTGCAAGAGCCAGCTCTCTACCAACGCGTGAACGTGGAAGGCACCGCCCACGTGCTGGAGGCATGCCGGGCTCACCAGGTGAAGAAGGTCATCATCGCCTCTTCTTCTTCCGTCTACGGGGTCAATTCCAAAGTTCCTTTCTCCGAGAGCGATCCTATCTTCCAACCCATTTCCCCCTACGCCGCGAGCAAACTGGCCTGCGAAGCCTTGGGTCATGTGTACCATCATGTGTATGGCATGGACGTCGTCATGCTGCGGTTCTTCACGGTGTACGGCCCCAGGCAACGCCCGGACTTGGCCATCCACAAGTTCGCCAAACTGATCCAACAGGGAAAACCCATCCCCGTTTTTGGCGATGGTACCACCGCGCGCGACTACACCTTCATCCACGACATTGTGGATGGGGTCCTGGCTTGCACGCAACGGGCTTTCGGGTACGAGATCATCAATCTGGGCGAGTCGCAAACCGTAACCTTAAACCAATTGATCGGGTTGTTGGAGTCGGGACTGGGCACCCAAGCCATTGTCGACCGGCAATCGGCGCAACCAGGAGACGTGCCGCTGACCTTTGCGGACATCTCCAAGGCTCGGCGTTTGCTGGCTTACGCTCCCAAGGTCAAGATTGAAGCGGGCATTCCCAGGTTCCTGGAATGGTTCAAGAGCGATCAGGCCGGATCAGCTCGCCTTGGAGAAGGAGCCACGACGTGAATCCGAACATGAACCTCACTGCTTACTCCCTAGTGGGCCTTGGAAGCGCTCTGGGCGGGATGGGGCGTTTCTGGCTTTCGGGTTGGGTAGCTCAGCGGTTCGGTGAGTCCTTCCCTTTAGGCACCTTGATCGTCAATGTCACAGGGTCGTTTCTCATCGGTTTCCTTGACGGCGTTGGAACTTCGGAAGGAAGGATTCTCCTACCTCCCGCTGCTCGCCAGTTTCTGATGGTGGGGATCCTGGGCGGCTATACCACTTTCTCTTCATTCAGCCTCCAGACCATGAAACTGCTTCAAGACGGCCAGTGGCTTTTTGCCGCCGTGAACGTTGTTGCTTCGGTGATCCTTTGCCTGGCAGGAACCTGGATCGGTATCCTCGCGGGACGATCCCTGGCCAATTGATTCTATGAAAGACGCTCGACCCGGCAAGTTACTCCGCATCTACCTGGCGGAGAATGATCGATGGGAGCAAAAACCTCTCTATGAAGCACTTGTGCTCCAAGCCCGGGAGATGGGGCTGGCTGGAGCCACGGTACTCAGGGGACCAATGGGATTTGGAGCACACCACAAGCTGCACAACGCCAAGATATTGCGACTCGCCTTAGATCTGCCAATCGTCATCGAATTGGTGGATTCGCAAGAGAAGCTGGAAGCCTTTGTGGGCCAAGCTGCTGCCATGCTGCAGCAGAAAATGGTGACGATGGAGGAGGTCGAAGTTCTTCGTCTTCCTGGAGCGTCCTAATCCAGAGCGATTTCGGAAGCATCTGGACAAAAAAAGAACCGGGCTCGGAGTCAGGGGATGACGCTCGAGCCCGGGGAATATTCAGAGTACAACTGAGGGATTACGGGGATAATTCGGCGACAACCGGTACATAGCCACCGCCGAAAGCTGTTGAACGTACTAATCAAAGAACAATTTAACTGACGTACGCTCGAAATTGATTCGTCGTAATCCGCAGCTAATTAACCATCGGATGGGCAAAGTGTCAAGGGCTGCCGAAAGAAATCTTTTCCATCTACCCTGGTTTTCGAAGAATCAAGCAGGGGAAGGACAAGGATCCTGATTGGTCTGAACACCTCGGAAACTATTGGTCCTGTTTTAGTTCCATATTGCACTCCGGAATCGTGGCTGCTAGGTTGACGGCATGCAGAAGGCACCCAGCGTTTTGCTGCTGATCCCGGCTTACAACGAGGAACAGCGCATCGAACCCGTACTCCGCGCCTACGCAGAGTACGCCCGAAAGCATTATCAGGGCGCCTTCCGCTTGGTTGTGGTGCTCAACGGCTGCTACGACAACACACTCACGGTGGTGGAGCGTGTGGCTGCAGAAGAGCCCAGCGTCAGCCTGCTCAACTTCCCGGGTCGAATCGGAAAAGGCGGCGCCCTGATCGAAGGACTGAAACTGGCCCCCGAAGCCGACCTCATCGGATACGTCGACGCAGACGGAGCCACGGCCCCGGAGGCTTTCTTTGACTTGGTCGCGAATAGTGACCGCGCGGATTGTGTGATCGGCTCGCGTTGGTTGCCTCAGGCCGTGATCCATGTGGAGCAATCGAGTCAGCGACGGTTCTTCAGCCGAGCCTTTCATGCCTTGGTGGAGATCCTGTTCCGCATGCGAATCGCGGACACTCAATGCGGGGCTAAGGTGATGCACCGTGCGGCGATAGAGAAGGTTCACCCCTTTCTGATGACCGCCGACATGGCGTTTGACATTAACCTGCTCTATTCGCTGAAGCGGGCTGGCTTCTCCGTCTTGGAACTTCCCACCGAATGGACCGACAAGCTGGGATCAAAGGTAAGTTTGAGCAAGGCCTCATTCGGCTGGTTCTTGTCCGTGGTTCGCCTGCGCCTGGTCTACTCCCCCTTCTATTCCTGGCTCAAACCTCTACGCCCACTCGAGCTCTGGCTTTACAGAAAGCTGGGCACTCCCCCCCCGAGATCGGCACCCCCTAGCCGACCACCTGGCCCAAACCACTCCTCCGGGTAATTCGGGAACGGCGGGGGCTATCTGGCGGTGGCAGCTGGCTGAAAAAGGGGGGTTCGCTCTTCAACGGACCAGAACGATCTCTGAGGAAGCTCCCCAGGTTTTCCCGGAGAGAGGGGGTTGCGTTGGCTGCCTTCGGACCAAAAGACCCATTCTCCGGCCTGCCTCTGGTAGTGGTAAGGTTGTCCAGAGAACGGATCCAGTGGGATCCGATTCAGCAATCCGGGCACCATCTGCTCGAGCTGTTCAGGCCACGTTCCGTGCTCATTCCGATAGGTTCTCAACGCCAGGGTGAGGCGGCAGGAGTCCAAGTACACCCTCCACCAAGCGTAATTTCGTTTCATGACCCCAGGGTTGGGAAGGTAGGTCGCACTGCGCCAGACGGCAGGCCGGTCAAACCTCTGTGCCAGACGTTCCCACCAGGACAGAGAGGGGTCGGCCTCAAACCAAAGCCGCACGGAAGGCTGGTCACCCGACTCCTTGCCCAAGCCGAGCGCTGCGTGAAAACAAGCTAGCTCCATTTGCTCAAAATCCTCAGGACGCGCGGCCACGTTCTGCAGGGCGAGGATCAGTTCGGAAACCGGCCGACCTAGGTGCCGGATTCCCGATATTTCGAGTCGGACAAACCTCTCCCCCCGCAGAAGCGAGTAAGTCCAACCGAAAATGGAAACCATGTCCCGAACCATGAGGTTGCTGGCCTGCAACCAGAGAACCTTGATGCGTCGCCAGTAAGGTTGTCGGAAAGATCGCGCGGTGGGCAGCTGTTGTTTCACCGATTCGGCATAGGCGACTTCGAAGGGAACAACCTGGCCTGCCACCTCATCCAACCGTCTCAGCACTCCCACCGCCCTCTCCCGGGAAATCTCCGGGCCGCTCAAAGCGAGCCAGCGCCAGGGACGGGCCAGCGACACATTCACCTGCTCCACTTCGCGTTCATCAAAAAGGTCGGCATATTCGGAAACCGGGGTCAGTCGAGCTTGAAGCCCCCAGGAGAGCAGGAGCGCGTCAAAGGCTGCAGCAGCGTCCCCGGCAGCCAAAGCGTTTCCAGCCAGAAGCAGCGGATACCCAAGCGCCACCACCAGGCAACTGTGTTCCGATCGAAAGGCTGGCTTGGGCCGGCGGGCGTCGGGAGAGACAGAGGCCGCTCTGAGCAACCCGGGCAAAAGAGCAGTCTCCGGAAATCGCCCCAATTCCTGATTCCCGCTGGGGCTGAGTTCACCACGCTGACCACCTGCCCAGTTCTCAATAGCCTGAATGCAGGCCATGTGGAGCACCTCTCGGGGCAAATCTGTAGAGTCCAGTTCGCGAAACCAATACCAGAAGCTGTTGGTCGTCAGCTCATCCCACGCAGGCCGTACTGTGGCCTGCAATTGAAAGCCCGGTGGGGCCTGGGGCAAAGGCCGAAACCCATACCTCCACCCGTAGAAGGTGCCTATCACGAACACGAGCAGGGCAAGCAAGAGACCCCAACCCATCCGACGCCGATGCCTACGAAACAAATCGAGGCTCATAGACCGGGCCCAGCTTGTGTTGGATCATCAGCTCCATCAGGCGGGCAATCCCCCGCTTCTCGTCCGACCCGAGATGATAATGAATGATCCAACCCAGGTAGTCCTTGCGAAACGCGAGATCGAAGTCCGTACGGTCCTCGATGATCGAATCGAGGGTATCGAGTCCAAAATCCCTGGTTTCACGGAGTAATCGCCGCAGTCGGGTGTTCTCGACTCCGCGACGCAAAGCCCAGACCGCGTAGACGAAAGGCAGACGGGTCAACTCATACCAAGCCGCCCCCAGATCATAAATCTGGTGCGGGGGAGAACTCCTCACGAAATCAATCGCCACATCTCCAATGAGAAGCACGGCATCCGGCTCAGCCGCCTGTCCGTAGTCTTCCAGGGGAACCAATCGGGGAGAAAGACCCGCTTCCGCCAGTAACACCCGCAGGAGAGTCACACTGGAAATGGACGCCGGATCACAGGCAATCTCGGTCACTTCGGTCAAGGGACGCCGATGAGCCACCACGACGCTTTGCACCTCACCCAGCGAGGCGATCGCTATGCCGTCGAGAATGTCGTAACGGTCCGTCGTAAGCACTTCCACCAAGCTCACCAGGGCGGCATCCAACTCGTCTCTGCGCAACGACTTCGCCAATTCGCTGGGGGTGGCTAGGAGAAGCTGGTCTTCAATACCGCGGGTCAGGGGTGCGGCGTTCAAGTACGGCACAGACCCTACGCGAAATGGGCTCAAGCCTTCCTCAAGATCCGCCTCCCGTTGCAGGTTGACCACCCGGCGCTCGCGCTCGAATCGCCGTGCTAATTCTTCCGCAGTCGCCTCCGGGGCCAACCGCAGCTTCGCTGGTGGAGAGTGGGAGTCCATCGCCAGAGGGCACTATGTCATGGTCTCAGCCGGTGGCGAGGTTGTTTTCAAGCAGCGGGGATCTTCCCTCCGAACGGTCCGCATCCAACGGAGTGGAGGCGTCCAGTACCCGGATAGGTTCATAGAAAGTGTCCCGCTGCACAGGAATCTTACCCACTTCGCGAATCGCCTTGATCATCGCATTCTCTGGTTGAAGCTGAGGCACCGCGGCACCGGCCATCCGAAAGATGTGTTCCTCGATGATCGTGCCGTGGAGGTCGTCTGCCCCATAGTTCAGGGCCACTTGTGCCAACTTCAAGCCCATCCCCACCCAATAGGCCGTGATATGGGGAATGTTGTCGACGTAAGCACGGCTCACGGCCATGGTCCGGAGGGTGTCCATACCGGTCGGAGCATGTTGAACCGGGATCCGGTTGTTCTCCGGGTGGTAAGGAAGCGGGATGAATCCCACAAACCCACCTGTCTCATCCTGCAGAGCACGGAGACGGCGCAGATGGTCCACTCGATGTGCGAGGGTCTCGACGTGACCGTACAGCATCGTGCAGGTGCTTCGCCCACCCATCCGATGCCAGGTGCGATGCACCTCGAGCCACTCCTCGGCGGATTCCTTCCCACGGGCGATAGCCTCCCGCACGGTTGGATCAAAGATCTCCGCCCCTCCGCCTGTCAGGCAGTCGAGTCCTGCCGCGCGCAACTCCTCGAGGGTCTCGCACAGCGGCTTGCGGGCAAGCCACGAGAGATGGAGAATCTCGATGGCAGTAAAGCATTTCAGCTGCAGTTTGGGGTCCAGCGCTCGAAGTGCGCGCAGCATTTCCGTGTAGTACTCAAACGGGAGCTTGGGATGGAGCCCACCGACAATATGGAGTTCGGTGATCCCCAAGGCCAAAGCCTCCCTGGCCTTCTGCACTACTTCCTCCACCGTGTGCTCAAACCCGTCCGCGTCCCGCTTCTTGCGTGCAAACGCGCAGAACTCGCAACTCAGGATGCAGTAGTTGGAGTAGTTGATGTACCGGTTGAGGACATAGCTGGCTCGATTGCCGTTCTTCCGCTCGCAAACCAACCGGGCGATTGCCCCCAGACTGTTCAGGTCATTCGACTCAAACATGCGCTGGGCATCGGCTTCGTTCAATCGCGCGCCTGTAGCGACCCGTTCATAGAGGTCGTTCAATTCACTCTGTCGCATCAAGAAACTCATCGTGTCAGTCGGAATCCAGGGAAAGCCACTTCCGCCACGGTGGCAATCAGGAAAACCACACTAATGACGGCATTCAGACGGAAGAACGCGAGGTCAATCCATTTCAGATTTCGCTTTCGTGCCAGCCAATGCTCCAGCACCAGGCAAAACAGAATGATGACGAGACACACCAGGTAGGCCAGGCGGAACCGGCACAGAAGGCCGAAGACACCGAGAAGGACCCACATCACCAGGTGCGAGAGGAACGAAGCCTTGAGAGCATTCAGCACGCCCCAGCGTACCACCAGGGAATGTAATCCGTGGCTGCGGTCGAAGTCATAATCCTGAATGGCATAGATGATGTCGAAGCCGATCAGCCAAAAGACCACCGCGCAGGCCATCAGGAGGGGGAGGATGGCACTGTGCTTGAGCCAAAGGTCGCCGGGCGTATCGGGATAAAATTCGAAGCTCCCCTTCACCGCGAGCCAGGCCCCGATGGGGGCCAGGGCCAGGGCGATTCCCAGAAACACGTGGGTAAAATCCGTAAACCGTTTCGTGAGCGAATAGAAACAGACAATAAACAGGGCAACGGGCGAAAGGTAGAAGCACACGGAGTTGAGGAAGTAACTCGCCGCGATCAGGGCCAACGCACTGAGCAGCCAGAGCGTCCAGGCGGATGCCAGCGTGATTTGACCCTGCGGTATGTGCCGTCCCCTGGTCCGAGGATTCGCCGCGTCAAACCGCCGATCCATGATCCGGTTAAACGCCATGGCACAGGTCCGCGCACTCACCATGGCGACCAGCACCAGGCCAAACACCCTCCAGCCAGGCCATCCCTGCTGTGCCCGCGCAGCCACCACCATCGAGGCCAGCGCGAAGGGAAGCGCAAAAACCGTGTGGGAAATCCTCACGAAGGACCCCCACTGGACCAGCGTTCGAAGCGGATGCGTCAACAGGTCCAACACGCCCGAGGGTCTGGTGGCTAAGGATTCCATCGGAGCAACCAGGGCTATTCTGACTCCTGCCGCCAGCGCGGCATCAGCCCATTGGGGATTCCCAATTGGTCGAGGATCCGGGCTACCACGGTGTCCACAACCTCTTGAACCGTTTGTGGCTGCGAGTAGAACGAGGGATTGGCCGGCAGCAGGGTGGCGCCTGCCAGCAGCAGCAATTCCATGTTCCGAACATGGACCAAGT
Source organism: uncultured Verrucomicrobiota bacterium (assembly GCA_964411985.1). Classification (GTDB taxonomy): domain Bacteria; phylum Verrucomicrobiota; class Verrucomicrobiia; order Limisphaerales; family J093; genus CAYPNF01. The sequence goes on along the minus strand of CAYPNF010000028.1, from coordinate 18,168 downwards.
TCAGCGGCGTTTCGCGAAGAACCAGGATCAGCTTGCGTCGCTCCTTCAACATCACGTCGGCAGCGCGCAGAATCAGATCCTCACTCAGGCCGTGCGCGATCCTTCCCAGCGTCCCCATCGTGCACGGGACGATCACCATAGCGTCAAACGCGTTCGAACCACTCGCGAAGGGCGCGTTCATGCTCTTGACATTGTGCGTGACCACGCCCAGCGGCACCCTCAGCCCTGCGGGCAGTTCTTCCGCCACCACTTGCTGAGCGTAGCGGCTCATCACCAGGTGGACCTCATGCTCCCCAGGAGTCACACTCTCCAACAGACGCTGGGTGTAGAGGGCCCCGGTGGCTCCGGTCATGGCAATCACCAGGCGCATCGGCAGCTTAAGGTTGTTTCTCGTTGGCGTGACTTCGCAGCGCCACCCGGCGGGTCTTTCCGCTGATGGTTTTGGGCAACTCTTTTACGAACTCAATTTCGCGCGGGTACTTGTATGCCGCCACCAACCGCTTCGAGTGCTCCTGCAGTTCCGACCGCAGGGCGTCCGTGGGCTCCACGGATGGACGCAACATAACATAAGCCTTCACGATCTGCCCGCGAATCTCGTCCTCCTTGCCCACGACTCCAACATCCAACACGGCCTCATGCTCCAGCAACGCACTCTCGATCTCGAAAGGCCCAATCCGGTACCCCGAGCTCTTGATGACGTCGTCGCGTCGGCCCACAAACCAATAGTACCCTTCCGCGTCACAGCTGGCCCGATCCCCGGTAAAGTAGTAGTCACCACGAAACGCGGCCTCGTTGTTCTCCGGCGCCTGCCAGTATTCCTGGAAAAGTCCGGCTGGCCGGTCGGGTTGAATCCGGATCGCCACGTCGCCTTCCGTACCCGGAGGCACTTCCTGAAAATCCTCATCCAGCAGCACAAGATCGAATCCTGGCACCTTCTTCCCCATCGATCCCGGCTTGGGGATATGGCCCAAACAGCGCAGGTTGCCGATCAGCACGACGGTCTCAGTCTGACCATAGGCTTCATAGAGAGTGTGGCCGGTCGCATTCTGCCAGCGGTGAAACACCTCGGGATTAAGGGGTTCCCCTGCGGTGACACAATGGCGAAGGCTCGGAAATTTCCAGCGAGAAAGATCTTCCTTCACAATCAACCGCAATGCGGTGGGAGGAGCGCACCAAGTGGTAATCGGATAGGTGGCGAGCGTCCTGAGAGTGCTGGTAGGGTTGAACTTTCCACTGTTTTCCACGGCAAACACACAGGCTCCCATGTGCCAGGGACCAAAGAAACTGGACCAAGCGGCCTTGGCCCATCCAGGATCCGATAGGTTCCAGTGAATGTCGTTGGGCCCCAAGTCCAACCACAGTTCCCCCGTCAGCCGATGTGCCAGCCCATAGCTGGTTTGGGTGTGTAGAACCATCTTTGGCTCGCCCGTCGTTGCGCTGGTAAAAAACACCAAGGCCGGGTCCGAGGCCCGGGTAGGTTCGGGGTTAAACATCGGATTGGCTTGGGCCAGGCCATGCTCAAAGCTCCTCCATCCTGGCACCTCGCCTCCTACCATCAGGCGAACACCCTCAAACTCCCCTACTTTGGCCAGACCCTCCGGACAGGTGATGACCGCGGCGATTTTGGCGGCCTGAATACGGTAGGCCACGTCGCGTTGAGTGAGCAAGAGAGTCCCGGTCACCGGAATCGCCCCCAAGCGGATTAACCCGAGCATGACGATCCACCATTCCGGGACTCGAGGAAGGATCACCAGAACTCGGTCGCCCCTTTGCACACCAGCCTGTTCGAAAAGATGCGCCGCCTGACGGCTGAGACGGGCTAACTCGCCAAAGGTGTGTTTGCGCTCCAAGCCAGTGGCCAGGTTGACACACCAAAGTGCCATGGCATCCGATCGCTCGTTTGCCCAACGATCAAAGATGCTTGTCACGAAGTTGAACCAGACTGGTCTCTCAAGGGGAGACGAAGGCGCACTGCACATCCCCTCACTCGTACGGAGATTTGACTCTAAAGTAAAGCCATTGCTCGTAGGTCGAATCGGAATCGCCTACTTCTGAAAGGGTTACCATGGAAGACACTCATCCATTGCAGTCAGTCTGCTAAAGCGGCTTGCCTTGGTATTCCCCCGTCAGACTCTTCAGGAAATCGGCCACCGCCGCTCGGTCGGCTTCGCTAAGGTCTTTTCCTATCTGATACTTCGCCATCACCTGGACAGCCTCAGACAAGTCCCTGGTGGACCCATCGTGGAAATAGGGATGAGTCAGGGCGATGTTTCTCAAAGTGGGGACTTTGAACTTGAACCGATCCGATTCCTGTTTGGTAACACTGATACGGCCCTGGTCCGCAGGAGTTTGTGGGGTTCCTCGAGCTTTGAAATAGTCGTCCTTTCTGCCCATCAGTTCGAAGGAGCGCCCTCCCAGTAACACCCCGGTATGGCAAGTCGCACACCCTGTCTTTTGGAATACTTCCCATCCCCGTTGCTCCGCGAACGAGAGAGCTAACTTGTCGCCTGCCAAATACTTGTCAAAACGCGAGTTCGGAGTCAGAAGGGTACGCTCGAAAGAGGCAATCGCGTCGGTAATCGTTCTTTCGCTCCAACCAGTTGGGTAAACTTCGAGAAACTCATTCATGAATTTCGAATCGGCCTGGAGTTTCCCAATGATCTGCTTCCAGTTGCTCCCCATTTCGACGGGATTGTTGGGAGGACCAGCCGCTTGTTCCTCCAGGGTGGCCGCACGCCCGTCCCAAAACTGCTTGAACTGAAATGCGGCATTGAACGTAGTCGGAGCATTGATCCCGCCTTTTTGCCCACGGATACCGGTGGAGACCTTTTCCTGATCTGTGCCCCCTTTCTTCAAATCGTGGCAAGACACACAGGAGAGAGTGTCGTCTCCTGACAGTCGTTTATCCTCGTAGAGTTTTCGCCCCAACTCCGCCCGGCGAGGATCGACCTCCAGTTTGGCCGGGATGGGGCGTATACCGTTAGACCGCAGGGATTCGGGGGTTCCAGGGATGGCGTAGTACTTAGCGCGGTTCTGGCGAATCCAAGCGAACAACTCGCCCTTCTCCTTGCGACTAAGGCGGCTTCCCCAATGGGCCAGGCTGTAGCGCAACGGAGGCATGGACCCGGTCTCGATCTGGTGCTCCAGCTTGGCCAACACAACTTCCGAGGCCAGCGGCGCTTCTTTGGGAAAGAGCTCGTCCACCAGGTTCATATCGCGTAAACCAAGCCGCACATCCTGGGACACCCAGCGTGAAGCAATCGGCCAAGCTGCATAGAAGGGCCTGGGCGTTCCCGGCACGTGGCAGTGAGCGCATTTAGGCTCGAGAGTCAGGCAGACCGCGTGGAGCGGGCTTCCTGGCACACGATTCACAGTCAGAGGAGTCTGTTGCGGTTGAGGTCTCGTCAGGTTCAAGAGAGGAACCGCCAAGGCGAGTACCGCCCCGAGGCCTGCCAGGAGAGTCACGGTCTTTGCCATACGAATCACGTCGTGAGAGTTGCGAGTTGCTTTGTCCAATCCTATATGAGTCCAGAAATGTCAGCACCAGAAATCTTGCATCGCTTACTCCAGGAAGCCGACCAGGTCGGAGCTAGCGACGTCCACCTGCAGATGGACAGCTCGGGGGCGCAAGTGCGCTTCCGACTCGATGGAGTGTTGGTGCCCGTGCGGGTGCTGGAATCTGGTTTGGCTGAGCGGGTTTTTGGCCGGATCAAGTACCTCGCCCGGCTCAAGACTTACCAGGAGAGTCTGCCGCAGGACGGCCGGATTGACCGTGCGGACAGCGGCTTGGCCAAGGAGGTCCGCGTTGCCACTTACCCCACGGTGACGGGAGAGAAAATCGTGCTCCGCCTCTTCCATTCGGCAGAGGTGAAAGGGCTGGAAGGACTCGGTCTGCCATCCGGCGTTATGAGCGACCTCCTCCGCGTGCTCCGTTCCACACAAGGGCTGGTGCTCCTCACGGGTCCCGCTGGGAGCGGGAAGACCACCACGATTTACGGATGCCTGCGCTTCCTGTCCGACCTCGGCGGGCGCCACATCATCACTGTGGAGGATCCGGTGGAACAAATCCTGCCGGGGTTAATGCAGACCGAGGTCAATGAAGCGCGAGGACTGACCTTCCCCGTCGCCGCGCGGCACCTCCTGCGCCAGGATCCCCAGGTGCTCGTGATCGGGGAGATCCGGGACGAAGAGACCGCGTCGCTTGCCGTCAGAGCCTCGCTTACCGGGCACTTGGTGATTTCCACGCTTCACGCGGGTTCATGCCGCGGGGTGTTCGAAAGGCTCGAAGTCATGTGTCGGGACCGGTTCGCCATGCTCTCCGCCATTTCCCTCGTGCTGAACCAGCGGCTGCTGCGACGACTTTGCCCCGACTGCCATGGGCGAGCCTGTCCCTCCTGCCTGCAAACGGGCTACAAAGGTCGAATCGCCCTGGTCGAACGGGTCCAAGTGGAGGACTCCCTGCGGCAAAAGCTCCGCGACTCCGGGCCGGAATCAGTTCAGCCCTCCCAGACACTTCAGGAAGCAGCCCGTGAGGTGGTGGCGGCAGGATTGTCTGATCAGAGAGAATGCGAACGCGTACTGGGTGCGCTCTAATATGCAAAACGACGAATTTGCCTTTTTTAACCAGCAACTGGCTGGAATGCTGCGGACCGGGATTCCCCTCGAAGGTGCGCTGCGGCAGCTGACGATCACTTTGCGAGCAGGACAGTTGCGCACCGAATTCGAGGCGCTGGGAGCCGACTTGGCCCAAGGAGTGCCTTTGCGGGATGCCGCCGGACGACGTAACCTCCCTCCCCTCTATGTCCAACTCATCCGTCTCGGAGCCGCCTCCCAGGACTTACCCGGCATCCTCACCATGGTGGCTGATTACTATCAGCGTCGACACAACCTCTGGACCCGGCTGAAGGGCCTATTGGTCTATCCCGCCTTGGTATTGGTGATCATGATCGCCGTCTCCGGCCTGTTGTTGTTTCTATACAGCCATCTGAAGAGTTCCATGAACCTGGCCTTTGAAGGTCAGGCGTGGGGTGGAGAGGCGGCTGACCAAATCCTCATCGCCGTACCCATGGCAACGATGCTCTTTCTACTCCTGGGTTTGCTTACTTCGGTGGCAGTACCTTCGGCCAGAGAATGGCTGCGATGGCGGCTTCCTGGCTTCCGCGAATCCTCCCTGGCCCAATTCGCGGGAGTGATGCGGCTCCTGCTCGAAAAAGGGGGAAAGTTGGACGAAGCCCTCACCCTCGTTGGCAAACTGGAGCAGGATGGCTGCCTCGGACGCGAAGTGGAGGAATGGCGCAAGAAGCTGGCTGAAGGAAAAGGGAAATTCGCGAGCTTCGCCTCCGGGGGGAAAGTGCTGCCGCCTTTGTTCTTCTGGATGGTGGCGCAGGAGGGCGAAGACCTGGCGAAAGGATTTGCCCGAGCCGCCGACCTCTACTACGAACGGGCACGCCATAAGGTGGAACTTCTGCTCTACGCGGTCCTTCCCGTCTCGGTCCTGGTAATCGGCGGCCTCATCCTGTGCCAACTCTATATGGCGCTCCGGTTTGTCATTATCCAGATGAACTGGCTGGGCAGCATCGACGGATAACCCCGGCACCGCTATGGAAACACTCATCATCCTCCTCGCGGCCGGCCTGATGCTGTTCCCAGCGGGAGCCTTCGTGTACGCGGCGTATTACCTTTTCAGCCTGCCGCTGCGCCGCGCGGAACATGCCCGCCTCTTCCTTGATCTGCTGGAACAGGGCCTGATCCAGGGCAAGACACCCGAATTGCTGCTCATCGAATCCTCACGAACCGGCGATCCCTCCCTGGGGATCCCAGCGCATCGCCTCGCCGCGCAGCTTGAACTGGGGGATACGCTTCCCGAAGCGCTTCGGAAAGCCCCGCAAACCTTGCCTTATCCGCTCGCCGACATGCTGCGGGTAGGCGCCGAAATCGGTGATTACGCCAAGGTTCTCCCAGCCTGCCGCAACCGTCTGGCGGAGGGGGTGGAGTCCGTGAGCAAAGCTCAGCACTACCTGGCCTTGGTGGCGTTAGTGGTCACCCCGGTCTGGCTCGTGGTCTTTTCACTCATGTTCGTATTCGTCATACCCAAGCTGCTCCAGATCCTCCAGGATATGACGGAAGGCATGGCAGCCCCGGGCATGCTCCGTTTCCTCGCCGAGTATCATGTCGCACTGATCGCCATTCAAGTGCTGGTCTTCCTGGTGTTCTACTTCGGGATCGCCCTCTATTCCGGCGGTCCACGCATGTTGCTGTGGATCCGAAGACTCCTACCCCCGCGCTGGGTCGACCGTATGGCCTGGGCGCTCCCTTGGCGCCGCAAACGCCTGCTCCGCGACTTTTCCTCCGTGCTGGCGTCCTTGCTGGACTCGGGGATGCCGGAACTGCGAGCCCTCTCTCTGGCGGCGCAAGCCACCGGCAACGATGTGGTCAAACTCCGCGCGAATGAAATGGCGAACCTTCTGGACCAAGGGGTGGCCCTGCCAGAGGCGGTCAAGCGCATCGATGACACGGGGGATTTTCATTGGCGGTTCAGTAATGCCGCACGCACGCATTCACCTCTCACCCAGGCACTCGCCGGCTGGCACGAGGCTCTGGCCGCCCGCGCCTTCCAACAGGAACAGACCGCCGCCCAACTCCTCACCTCGGGGATGGTTCTCTGGAATGGCCTCATGGTCGGGTTGCTCGTCATCTCGGTCTTCTCCATCCTGGTGCGGGTCATCCATGCAGGTATCCTATGGTAAGACGCTCCACACTCTCCCACCCCGGCGCGCGTCTCCGCGGCAGCATCACCGCGGAAATGCTCATCGGCCTTAGCATCGTCGTGCTCGTGATGTTGCCCATGGCCACCAGCTTCTGGCGCGACTCCCGACTCTGCCGCGCCTCCTATTACCGAGCCCTTGCCATGGAAATCGTAGACGGAGAGATGGAGGTGCTTATGGCGGGGGAATGGAAACGATACACTCCGGGACACCAATCCTACTCCGTGCAATCCACCGCCTCCACCAACCTCCCTCGCGGTGAGTTCTGGCTCACGCTGACCGAGGACCGAGTCCGCCTGGAATGGAAGCCGAAAGTCCGCCACGTTGGAGGGCTGGTCGTGCGAGAGGCCGCCAAACCATGAAAACGCAATGCGCCCATCATCGTCGGAGCAACGACGCCCGACCCCGCCGACCCCGCGAGCGAGGCATCCTGCTCATCGAATGCCTGGTCTACATCTCGGTCTGCTTCCTGGTGGTCGGCATGGCCAGCGCCGCATTCTACCAGGCTTGGGACTTCTCGAAACACCTGCGTCGAAACACCGCCCAGATCGCCCTGGCCCTGGATGCCGGGGAACGCTGGCGAGCCGATATCCGATCCTCCACCGCCCCCCCCCATCTGGAAAAGAAGGATTCCTGCACCGAACTCCACCTCCCCCGGGCTCAAGGCGAAGTCGTCTATCTGTTCCAAGGCGACCTGCTTCTGCGCCAACCTCAAGGAAGAGCGGAGGCTGTCAAGGTGCTCTCAGGACTGCGCTCCTCCACTTTCATCGAGGAAACCCGCCAGCACGTCCAATCGTGGCGATGGGAACTGGAGTTTGACAGTGAGCTGAAGACCGTCCATCTGCAGCCCAAGTTCAGTTTCCAAGCCGCACTCGGCAAACTGGAGGCGCGCCAATGAAAACCACCCGGCCCCTGAACTCGGCTCCCAGCAGGAGAACCCAGACTCGTTCTGAACAAGGCTCCACCACCGTCGCAGTCCTGGCCTTCCTGCTCCTGATGGCGATGCTGGTCTTTGGAAACAGCCAAAGCCTCAAAGCCCTCAAACAGGACCTGAAGCGGACCGAACAAATCCAGTTGCGGAAATACCGCCTCCCCCCTGGCACAAATAAGGTCGTCCTCGCCTCCCTCGAATCCGCAACTGCGGTTACGAACGCTCCGACACCCACCGTCATTCAGCCATGAACCAGCCGCCCCCAGCCGCCGACCGCCTGGTGATCCTCTCCGGCTCCGTCCAATGCCTGGTCCGCGGAGTCTGCGCGTTGATCCCTCTCCTGGGTCTAGCCCCCCTCTTCGGAGCCTTCGGCATGCGAAAACGGGTCCAAGTGGCAGGCGGAGATCGTTGGAACCCAGCCGAAAGGCACTTGCGTTGGGGCGTTCGTCTCGCGTGGATCGCGGTCTTCTACCAACTTGCCATCTTCCTGCTGGTGGTCCTTCGCATCGGCCAGTCCATGGATCTGATCTGAGGAGCCGGGGGGGATCGAGGTGGCCACGAAATACGGTGGACAAGAATCCGTGGATGAGGAGCGCGGCAATTCCCAACAGCATCAAGGCACGGGCTCGGCGATCACTCACCAACTGCTCTGCCGCTTTGTCCTCAAGCTTTCAGGCTCAAGAAAGGTGCATGCGTGGTGAAACGCCTTCGTCGCTACGCCTTGGCGGCAGGCTCCGAGCCACCATGGATCGCCTGGATGGCGGCCAGTTTCTGGGCTGGGCTCAACTCTGAGGATATCGCGATGCGTTCGACCGCGAAGACGCTGAATGCTACCAGGATCTCGTCGCGGACGGCGTCGGCTGACTGGGTGCCATCGACGAGTACTTTGTAGGGCTTCTTGATATCGAGGAAGATCTGGCGGGACTTCTTGAGCAGTTCTACGGATTCAAAGTGGTTGCCCTTGCCGTCACGGTGTCCGATGCGGTTCATGCTCTTTTCGGGATCCAAGTCGATGATCACGAGCAGATGAGGTTCAACGGCGAAGGCCTCGTTTTGCCGGAGGAGGTCTTCCGGCGAGAAACCGCGCGCGCCCTGATAGGCGACCGTAGAGAAGTAGTAGCGGTCGGTGAGGATGATGCGACCTTCGCTCAAAGCGGGAAGGATCAGCGTTTCCACGTGGGCCTTGCGATCCTCGAGGAAGGCGTTGAGTTCCTCGGCCGGGGAGAGGCGGCCTTTTTCCGCGGAGTCGCGCAGGAGTTTCCCCCAAGGGCCGTCGGTGGGTTCCCGGGTCAGGACGCAATCGAGTCCGCGGGCAGCGAGGGCAGCTCCCACGGATTTGACCTGGACGCTTTTGCCTGCGCCGTCGATGCCTTCGATGGCGATGAAGAATCCGCCGGGGATGGGACGGTTCATTTGCGGGTTTTGCGTTTGCCGAGGTCCATGTTCTGGAGGATCTGCTCCACGTACTTGCCGAGCATGTCCGCTTCCAGGTTGACGAAATCGCCTTTCTTGCGTTCCTGCAGGGCGGTGACTTCGTAAGTGTGCGGAATGATCCAGATGCGGCATCCTTTGGGGAGAACATCGGCCACGGTGAGGCTGATGCCGTCGATGGCGATGGAGCCTTTGAAGACGAGGAGGCGTCGGACCTCGGGTGGGGCTTCGACGTCGAGCACCCAATCCTGGCCGCTGCGTTCCCAGCGTTGGATCTTGCCCAAGCCATCGATGTGGCCAGTGACGAAATGGCCGCCCATACGGCTATCGGCGCGCAGGGAGCGTTCGAGGTTCACGAGGGAGCCGGGCTGAGTGTACTGGAGATTCGTGCGTTTCCAGGTTTCCTGAAGCAGGTCGAAGCGGACGAGTTTCTTGCCGCGGACGGTCTGGATTTTGACCACCGTGAGGCAGCATCCATTGACGGCCATGCTATCCCCGAGTTTCAAGCCGCGCGCGCAGATCTTGGGGCGAACGGTCAGCTGGATGGCATTGGGCGTAGGAACGATCTTTTCGACCACGCCGGTTTCTTCGACGATACCCGTAAACATGGGTCCACAGTGCGGGAAGTGGGGTGCTTTGCCAAGAGTGATTTGGGGTGAGACAGAATGCTCAGGATGGACAGGATGATGATGGAGTGGAGGCTGGGATGAGGCGTGGAGGGCGCAAAAGGCGCGAGAATTCCGGCTTCGGATATCCTCAATGAGAACATCCTGTAAATCCTGTTCACCCTGTCAACCTCCCCATCGAAATCCTACCAAACAACGCGATAAAAACGCTTCTGCTCAGGCGATCCGGTGGCATCGACCACCTCGTAACGGTTCGTGGTGGAGAGTCGGCGGTCCACGGTGGTCCATTTTGCCAGATCGAGTGACGCCTGCACTTCATAGGTTTCTCCGGGCAGCCCGATCACAGTCAGGTTGCGGGAGGAACTTGGCGCGCTACTGGGATCGATGACGATCTCAGGAGCCAGGGCGCGACGGAAATTCAGGGCCATTTCCGCCAGCTCGCCTCTTCCATCCACGGCTTGATCCTGCAGGACGGCGGCGGCGGTGCGGTAGTTCTTGAGTTTCGTGGCGGCATTGGCGGCGATCATGTGGGTGCCTTCGGTCTGCAGCATTTGGCGGGCGTCCTTCTCCTGAATTGCGGCCAGGGCATGATCCAAGGCGCTTTGGTAATTACCGGAGGTGTAAGCTTCGAAGGCGAGGCGGTGTTCTCGAACGGCCAGCTGCAGGGAATTGGTGGGGGCGGTGACCTCGAAGTTCAGGGTCTTGGCGGAGACATAGCCCACCGCTGGCAAAGCTTCCTTTTCGACCATCCCATCGCCGTCCCAAAGGACGCTCAACATGTACTCGCCGGGCTGCAACACCAGCTTGTTGATGGGCACGAGCCATTCCCGGGATTGCGCGGTGGACTTCTGGCCAAAGCTGGCCGCAGACACCGTTTCGGGTCGAAAGAACCCTTGCCATGCGCTGTTGTCGAATAGCTGGTAGAAAGTGCTATTGGAGCGCGCGTAGAGAGTGACGTAAAGGCCTTCGTACCAGTTGGAGCGGACGGTGGGCCTTAGGATGTTGGTGGGGACGGGTTGTCCGGTTTCCTGCGCCAAAGCGAGAGCAGCCTGGTAGGCTGAACTGGAGAGACTGACGCCGACGCGGAGGGGCGTTCCGGCCAGGGGATCCGGCCAGAGCAGTTCGGTGGTGAGGGCCAGGTTGGGGGCAGGGGCTACCTGGGTGATCTGAGAACGTCGAGGCATAGACTGGCTTGCCAGCTGCAGGTCCCCGTGCTGATGGGAGGCGAAGGACAGGAGCGCTGGCGAAGGGATCGCGCCCGGCCGATCTGTCACGCAGATTTGTTTCCAGCAGGCGATCCCGTCCTTGGTGCCAGTGGGATCCAGGCAGTAGATATCAGGCCAGGGGACGCGCGCGGCGAGTTCGAAGCGGTCGTTGGGATCTGGTCTGGCTGCCCACTGGAAGTAGCGCATCACACAATTGGAGGGCCCGAAGAAGTTGGGGGGAAGCAGATCCTTGACGCCCAGGCCGTGGCCAGTTTCGTGAGTGATGGTTGCGGTGAAGATCTTCCAATTGCGCTTTTCGTAGGCGCTCGAATTCTGGGAAATGTACTCGTCGGTCAGTGTCTTGGCGCGTGCGTTGAGTCGATCCTTGTCAGCGGCGCTCGTGGCGGGATCTTCGAGTGGGGCGAATTCCGGCAGGCCAAGGGTATGGTAAAGAGCGGCGCTCCGAGTCCATTTCTCGATGTTATTTGCGTAGATCTCCACGGCCATCCAACCCGCTGGGGACACGTGGCGTGCTGCGGAGAGATCAGGGAAGGTCAGACCCAAGGCGTCGACTGCATCCGTGTTTTTGGCCCGGCCCTTGGCCACCAGCATGTCGTTGTAGTCGGTGGGATACAACGGGTTGTCGGTAAAGGGGAACCTGAGGTGCAAGGCATGCTGGTCGGTGGCGTGGACTTCGTCGGTGGAGTTGAAGTTGACGACTCTCTTCCCGGAGCCTGAACCACCCGGTCCAGTCCAGTATTTGTCCTCAATAAAGACCACTTCGCAATCGAGGGCCTTGATAAGACTCACCCCATCTGGCTCCGTGGTGGACAACTGGGCCCACCCAGTAGGATCGTAGATGAAGAGGTATTTCTTATGCGGGTTGAGGCGTTGATGCCCGCCCTTCACAAAGAAACCCCGGTATTTCTCGAACAGCGAGATGCCATCCCCGAGCGTAGATTGTCCGGCAGGTTGATCCGCCTCGTCCCAAGTGGGTGGCAAACCTTCGGGAACCTGGTTGTCCTTTTCCCAGATATCCGCAAGGTGGTTGTGGTTATCATCCACCGGAATATCGAGGTAGTCCTTGCCAGGGTCCGCTTCTTGATGCGCGTAGAGGGTGGTGCCGTCGCTGACCTTGACCTGAACTCGGAGCCGTCCGTAGGCGCCAAAGTCATAACAATCGATGTTGAAGGAAAGCTCGCTGACCTCTTCGGCGGTTTCCCCGCCAAGCCCCTCCTCATCGCTGAGCCAGAACTCGTCGGTCTCGGCCAGCTGCAGGTCCGGATCGGTATTGGCTTCGTCCTTGGGTGGCGCGTTGACACAGACGCCTGGTTGGCGGGATACGTCCTCCAGTGTCACGTAAAAGAAGCCCGTCGCGTCCGTAGCGACCTCCTTTTCGCCTTTATGGCGCAATTGTACAGTCACTCCCAACGAGGTGCCCGGCTCCGAGCCGTCCAAGCCCCCCACCGGCTTCCACTGGTCGAAGTCCTGGGGAGGGAGGATCACCGCCTCCCACTGGCCAGGGGTGTAGCTGATCGTGAAACTCGCGGTGATGCTTTCGGAACCGCAAGGGCTGGATTCCGTCCAATTGAAAGTGCGGCTCGCGCTGAATTCCTTGTTCCCGGGGGCGAACTCCAGCCGGTATTCCTCCGGTCGCGGGTTGGTGTTGTTCGTGGAGATGTAAGCCATGCAGTCGGCCACCGCCAGAAGGGCGATAAAACCGCACTCAAAACACTCAGGTTGAGTGGTGGTGGAGGGCTTGGTCACGCTCACCACGGCATAGCCCTCTTCAAAGTCGAGAGACTTCAGACGAACCATGCCATTGGTGGGAATCGGCTCCTGAGCCACGGAATTGACCGACTTATTGATCGGGTTTTTTCCGGTCATAACGAAGTTCGCCGTGCCTGAAACGGTAATGTTGGGCTTCCCCTCTTTTTCCGTCCAGGATCCGTCCTCCATCTCAAAGACAACCTCGTTGGCCAGACTGATGCCCTCCGAGGCGGCAATCTCCGCCCGGTACGGTTTGTCGTCGGAGTCCTTCAGCTCCTTACCCCACTGCGTGTTCGAGTTCCAGTTCACATTGGCCGAGATCCGCAGTTTGGCGGTGCCCTGACCACCCACCACCCGGCAAGGGTGAAGAGCAAGCACCAGGGAGACGACCAGGACGAGTGGTTTGCGGCTTGCGCAGCAGAAACGGAACCAATGAACAGCTAGGGTTCTCATGCGAGTCGGAATACTTATCGCTTCATAGAAGATTTCGGACCTTTCGTCCAATCAATGTTGGCAGGAGTCCAGCGATCCCTGCGCCGCAAGCACGTTCGACTTTGCTCGTGGAGTCGGCGTGTTTCGGATGGTGAAGTTAAGGATCTAGCCCGTTTTCGCCCTGGGTGGGAAGCGGAAGGGGGGAGGGTCTCCGTCCAGAAAAAAAGGAGGGACCGCAACGCGTTTGCGGTCCCCGTTTCAGGATCAACGCGGATGTCTGCATCCCGTCGGGCTCGCTCGTTCTGGACTTTCACTTCGAGCCTAAGTCCGCCGCCGGTTGCGTTCGGACTCTAATGCCAACTTAGGCCTGTCCTGAGAGGCGTCAAGGGACAATTTTCAACTTTTTTTACTGAATCGGAGAAAGTTTCAGCCTGGATGAAACGAAGAATATAAACATCGTATATAGAACACTTTATATCTCTTTCTGTCATAGCCAACCTAGGCATTCATCGCTGATTCCAACTCCGCGATTTAAGATTTCAGAGCAAAGATACAAGCAGCGTGCTGACTATTTCTGGATCAGCGCGGTCGTATGCTCGGCAAGCCAGATGAGGTCCTTGCTTTTCTCCTGGACTGCTTGGGCGATATTATGGTTCTGCACTTTGGTGCGAGGGTCAACCCATCGATGCAGTTCCACGTGGGCATCGGCAAAAGTGACCACTGCAGACATGTCGTGCAAGGTGGCGGGCCAGTCGATCATCCTGTAAATGGAGGGCGACATAGGACCAACGGTGGCGATGCCTCCGTCGTTAATGCTATCTGGGTCTTCCTCGAGGAAGGTGAAAGTGTTGGCGGGTCCTGGACGGACGAAATCGCTAGTGTTGCCAAAGCAATGCCACTTGCTGTTCGCGATGTGACCGTGGAAACCATCCAGCCATGGCCCGTCTACGGGCGCTTTGCCGCCGTTCTTATAGGGATTGGTGCCGACCGCCTGGCTGAGGGAGATGTTTCGCACCCGCGGAAACTGCTTGCCTCCGGCGGTGACCAGGCTGGGATCGGAGGGGCAGCGGTACAGGTGCGAGTTTCCCTGCAGATAGGGTGAAAGCAGGCTTCGAGCGGGATCCATCAATAGGCTGGAATTGGTGGCATCTGCGGTCGACCCCATGTTGCCCGTGACCCAATTGCGGTAAGGGGTGGAATTGCCGTCGTCGGGATTGGGCGGTAACCATCCGCGATGATCCTCCGTGTACATGGCCAGGGCTTTGCCCATCTGGCCCATGCGATAGAGGCAGAAGGCGCGAGTAGCATCGCTCTGTTCACGGGCGACGGTGGGGAGCAGGAGCAGGGTGAGCACAGCCAGCGTGGCGAGCACGGCCGTCAGTTCCAGCCTGGTGAAGCCAGCAGTCCGGTTGGGATGAGTGATGTTGGTTCTCTTCATGGGGATCCTCCTCATTACAGGGTGACGACGATGCGATAGAACCTGGGCTGCCCGGATTCGGATGGAACGTCCTCGATTTGCAGTTGATCTCCACTCTGCCAGCGCATGGTATTTCCCTGCAGGGGCATCCAAGCAGGGGCATCGAGACTTGCTTTGTACTGCACTTCATAGCTGCGACGGGGACTGCCCGTCCAGCTGAGGGTCACGCCGGTGCCGGACCCCGAAGGCCGAACCTCCACTCGGAGCGTTGAGGCGGGACGCGTAGGGTTTGTGCCTGCCACATACTCCGCCCAATCACTCATACCGTCTCCGTCTGAGTCCGCCGTGCTGTCGTGAGGGGACGGGCCGAAGTATCGGATCAACCAGTCGGAGGGCGGTGTTTGATGGGTGGGATCGGCAGGGAGCGGTACAGCCACTGGCGCAGCGAATACGTCCACCGCCCCATTCAGGTCTCCACCCACCCAATCCTGGGCGGAACTGGCGAATCCGACCACGGTTCCGTCCGCACTTAGCGAAGGCGGGAATGGTTTGGCTGCAAGGTCAGGGATGAGATAGCTCTCTGGCTCTATCACGCGCGTGATACCCGTCTCGAGATCTCGCACATAGAGCCATGGACCAACCCCGGTAACGCCCTCGACGAGGTCGGAGGCCCAGCTGCGAAATGCGACCAGTCGTCCGTCGGCACTAAGGCTTGGTTCCACCGAGGCACCGTTGCCCAAGGCGGTTCCCGCGGCATTGACGCTGACGGGGGTGATAAGCCCCGGCGTTTGACTATCGGCCAGGTAGATTTGGTCGGCACCGTTGGTGGCCTGCCCGAGCATCTTGCCCGCCGGATCGGTGAAGGCAAAGTAGCGACCGTCCCGGCTGGCGGACCCGTCCCGCAACTTCCAGGTCTGGGTGGGGGCCTGGAAAGTGGCTAGGACCCGATTTGTGAGCGTGGTGGCTTCGCACAGGGTCAAATCCACAAACGTGCCCGAGGCTTCGGTGCGTTTTCCCCAGAAGAAAGCCTTTGAGCCGTCCGGGGAAACCTCGGGTTCACCCACCATTTGGGTGGAAAGGATCCTGTTAAGGCTGGCAGACGGTTCATGAATCCGAAAAGTATTGGGTTCGATGTACCAGATCACAGGACCAGGACCAACAGCCAGGGGCGTCTGCGCAACCGCAATGCTCTCCCAAGGCATGGGACCTTGCGTAGTCCCAAGCTGCAGGTCGCGGACGTAGGTAAGGTCGGTGTTCCGGTACACTGCGTTGGTAGCCAGAGTTTGCGACCGGCTGACAAAGGCCACATAACGCCCATCGGCACTGATGCGAGGTGTGACAATCGCCGCACCGGTCGCCGCGGTTCCGGTGACATCGATGCTGACCAGCGTGGTAATGCCCTTCTGCACATCGCGCACGTACACGTCCTCCACGCCATTGGTGTCCGAGCCGGTCGCCACCAGATCGCCAGATCGGCTCACAAAGGCGACAAAGCGGCCGTCCGGAGTTATCACCGGAAGTCGTGCGCCCCGGTCGCCCGAACCGGAGTTGCTGGCATTGGCACTGATCAGGATTGTGCTCTGTTGCTGGCGGTCCCGCAGGTAGACGTTCTGAATTCCAGTGACCGCGTTGGTCACCAGGTCGCGGCTAATGCTCGTAAAGAGAACGTACCGCCCGTCCGCGCTGACGCCGTCCGGCACCAATGAACCTCCCTCCTCAGCGGTGACGGATTCAGGAAGGGGAGCAGCCTGCGAAACGAGGGCCAGGGACCCATCCGCAAGGTTGCGGACAAAGACGTCGGTGGCGCGGTTGGCATCGGCTCGAACCAGGTCCGTATCGGCAGAGTCGAAGGCAACGAGTCTGCCATCCGCACTGATCGTCGGAAACGAGCAATCGCCCGCCCCGCCGTAGGGAACCAGCGAAGAGGCGGAGACCAAACTCAAGGAATCCGCGGCGGTATCATATCGGTACACCTGGAAATTCGTCGAAGCGGTTGAGGTGACCAGATCGGGCGCGTTGCTGATGAAGACCACGCTGGTCCCGTCCTGGGAAACCACGGCGCGGCCAGAGGCACCGCTAGCAGGCAGGCCGTTGGTGGTGGTACTGAGGAGTGATAGAGTCCGGTCAGAGGCATTCCAGAGGTGAACTTGGTTGGTGTGAGTAAAGGCCACCATTTGGCCATTGCCCCCGAGCGTGAACTGGCCCAGATCTTCCACCCGTGTCGAAGCGGCAGCCGTCACCTGGTAAGAAGTTCGAGTGCCGAGGTCCCTCCAATAGAGGGCGAGCAACTGCCCCTGATTCGTGCTGTCAGCGGTCAGGTAGGGGGACACACTCAAGAAAGCCATGAACCGTCCATCTGGACTCAACACAGGCGAATAGGGAGGCGCGACCAGAGGGAGCTTCCCGGTGCGGTCCAAGACCGCAAAGAAATTAGTGCCGGCCACCAGGTCCCGCAGAATGGGGCCGGCTCCGGATAGCCCCGTGGCGGGTGAGACCAGGTTGGTGGCGCTGGTTTCGAAAAGCGCATAACGACCATCATCGCTGAGTTGCGGATTCCAACTCCGCTTGTTCCCGCCGGAGTTCCCAGCTGGATCGACACTGAGGAGCTTGGTTTGGCGGGTCTCTCGATCCCAGAGATAGATATCTCCTTGGCCGGTGGTGGGGGTCGTCACCAGGTTCGTGGCGGTGCTCTCGTAGACCACGTAACGGCCGTCCGAGGTGATGAAAGGGAATTGCGAGATACCATTGCCCCCGTAGCCGTCTGGAGCAGCGCTGACGAGGGTGGTCATGTTGGTCCACAAATCGCGCAAATAAACGTCACCGACGCCAGAGGTAGGGTTCCAAACCAGGTTTTGAGCGCGGCTGTGAAAAGCCACATAGCGGCCGTCTGAGGAGAGAGCGGGCGAGTGAGAATCCCCATTCCCGGCACTTGTGCCATTGACCCCGGCGCTGAGGAGGGAAGAGGTTCCGGATTGGAGATCGCGCAGGAACAGATTCAGGTGGGTGCCTGGCGGTTGGTTCGGGACGAGATTCGGGGCCGAGCTGGCAAAAACGACGTAGCGTCCATCGGCGCTGAACACGGCTCCGCTCGAATCACCCGCAGCGGAGGCGGTTTTCTGGCTCTTTGGTTGTGCTGCGGATATTAGCTCCAGACTTCCTTGAGCCTGAAGGATTTGTGATTGAACACCCAAGAGTGCCCCCAAGACCACCATGGAATACAGGCGAATACGCATACCTCGTTCCGGTTCTTCATGACCTCTGAATTCAGAATGAGATACCCCGTACAAATCCACCGAGACTCTGCCCAGACCTGAGGTAGCCTCAGAAGACCCCACTCTGAATTGTTCAGCGGAAAATAAGCATATCCAATGCCAGAGTCGAGCTTAAATAACTCCTTCGAAAACTGACGAAGGGGAGATCGCGGAGCCTGTCGGAGGGTTGGGTTGGCAGACGCTGGGAGAATCATGGCACGCCGCAAAAAGGGGAAAATCGGTACATCGCTTCCCTCCTCACCGCACTCCAAAAGCTTCGCCAGGTCCTGGATAGGGGTAGGGACAAGGGATGTGACCTTGCCCCTCCCTCCGAACCGGAC
>CAYPNF010000027.1:0-112663 GCA_964411985.1 uncultured Verrucomicrobiota bacterium | reverse complement strand
GACGGACCGCCGGGCCGTCCGCCCCCCCGGACATCGCAGCGCGATGTCCCTACCTGAGGAAACGGGGACAGACGGTTTGGTGTGCCCTGAGAGGGGAATATTGGCAGAACCAGCGATCTTTTTGGCAGGAGGGGTTTACTCACTTAACATGCTGATAACACGCATGATCAGAGGATAATGGAATTTTGGCAATGTTGGCAGGCATGTTTCGATTCATGGGGGCAGGACCAGGGACAGACGATGCGAAGCCGCTGCCGATTCGCTCGGCACACCCATACCCTCTTCCTTTCGTCGGCCTGGCCTCGACGCCTCAGCGAGGCATCGACTACCACAAAAGACTAGGGACAGACAGTTTGGGTTTCCCCTGGTGGGTTTCGACATGATGGACAAGATGAACAGGATTTTGATCTAGGGGACCATAACGAGGCCTCTTCCCATCCCGCAGATCCAGTCAAAACTCCCCCTCCCCTGGTAGGGACGGACCGATGGGCCGTCCGTACATCCCCGGACATCGCAGCGCGATGTCCCTACCTGACTGGAATTGACGTCTTGCATGCCGACCGGATACAACTATCGTCCACTCATGGAGATTGAGTTCCCGCGCCGCAAAACCTTGCCGCATACCATCCCACCGTGGGTGGATCCCCAAAAGGAAATCTACTTCATCACGATCAACTGTGCCGAGCGCTTTAGAAATCAACTCGCCTCACAAGCCATTGCAACTCAGTTGTTCGATACCGTTCGCCATCGCCAGGAAAAGTGTGTCTGGTGGCCTTACCTTTTCCTGCTTATGCCTGATCACCTGCATGCGCTCATCTCGTTCGCCCCCTCAGACATACCGCTCCGCCAAATCGTTAGCAAATGGAAGGAGTGGACCGCCAAGACGAGTGGCATTGGCTGGCAAAGGGATTTCTTTGAACACCGACTCAGGCGAGAGGAGAGTCGGCGGGAAAAGGCGGATTACATTCTACTCAATCCGGTACGCCGTAATTTGGTTAGCCGTGCCGAAGACTGGCCATTCGTCTACTTTGGCGATGGGAGCCGTCCGCAGTTCGAATCCTAGGGAGGAGTGAAGGTGTAGTCTTCCTCCTTGTGGTAGGGACGGACCGCTGGGCCGTCCGTACACCTCCCCGGACATCGCAGCGCGATGTCCCTACCTGAAGACAGTCAGTGGGGACAGACAATTCTAATCCGCGTCTGTCCCTGGCTTTGCCGTTTTCTTCCCTCGGCGGCGGGATGCGGTGACAAAATGCCAAAATTGGTTCCAAGCATGGAAGGCATTGATGATGAATAGGATAAACTCAATTTAGGCTTTTACCAAGAATAGGTCCGGTTTCTGCCAAAATTCCCCTCGCGGAGGTTTTTGGGCTCCATCGATCAGGGCGGGGAATTGGACAGGATCAATAGGATGGACAGGATTGGAACAGGGGGCCGAAAAGACAAAGCTGTCTTGATCCCATCCTGTGAATCTTGTTCATCATGTTTGCACTCCCCTTTCCAAAGCACAGGGTCGAGCGGCCTTCGGCTAAGCCGTGTCCATGCAGTTGAACAAGAGGCAGCAGAGAGAGCAGAGCCGTCAGACGGAGTCAGAATCGCTCCTCGCGGTCCGTTCAAGCGTTCACTGGACGGTGAAAGTGATACGTCCGTCTCGATCGTCAGACCGCTCAAGCCCGATCTCTGCTATCTCCGCTGACTCCTGTTCTTCATTGAATTGTTACGGTTAAGTCAGCTTCGGCAATTCGTACCCTTTGCGGCGCGAACGCGAAAGAAGCTGGTTGGCTTGGGCGTCACTTTCGAATCTTTCGGCCTTCGGATCCCACTTCAACTTGCGCTGGACGGTCCGGCAAATGTTCACCAGGTGGCAGAGCGAAGTGGCGCGATGCCCTGTCTCTACGTCAGCGTTCGGCAACTTGCGGGATCGAACACAGTCAAAGAAGTTCTGAATATGAGGAATCGATTCCTTGGGGCCCTGCGGTGTCACCGGAGGCGCGTCCTTGCGTAAATCGACCGGGTCGGAAGTGTAATCGCCGCGGAGGATCTCGATCTTTCCTTTCTCCCCGACAAAAATGGCGCCCAAATCCTCCATACCGCGGTTCTTGCCTTCCAGTTTGACCAGCAGCCCGTTGGCATACCGCATGGTGACCTTGCACATCGGACCGGAGTCTTCCGGCCAGATCTCCACCGGACCGGTTCGATCCATCCCGATCGCACATTGAACCTGGTCGAGACTGTGGGTACCCCAGCCACTCACTCCCCAAACCTGTCCGCCACCGTCATAGTCGGCGAAGTCCGACCAACCGTTCTGGAGTTCGCTGGTGTAGGGACGCAGCTCGGTCTGGTTGCACCAGTGATCCCAATCCAGCCCATCCGGGACCGGCTCCGTGGGCTTGGGCTTATAAACTTTCGGACCCGCGAAATTGCAGACGATCACCGTATGAACCCGCCCGATCGCACCGTTGCGGACCAACTCGCTCGCATGGCGGTTGATGGGCATCGAACGTTGCTGGGAACCGGTCTGGAGCACCTTCTTGTACCTGTGCACCGCCTTGACCAGCACTCGCCCCTCGGCAATCGTGAGGCTCTGCGGTTTTTCGGCGTACACGTCGCAGCCCGCCTGCATGGCGTGGATCAAGGCCAAAACTCGCGCGTGCGTGGTGGTCTCCACGAAGGCCACGTCCAGTTTCTCCTTCTCGAGCATGTTACGGTAATGCTGGTACTTCCTCCACTTCTCGCTCCCGGGTGTTTGCTTGGCCGCCTGATCGCAGCGCGGAAGGAAGCAGTCGGCCACCGCGACCACCTCCGCACCTGGCAACGCCTCGTCTTTGAGAATCCAACGAGCTCTGCCGCCCAAGCCGATGAACCCAACCTGGATGCGGTCGTTGGGCCCGACCTTTCCCTTGCCCGCCAGCGCATGGCTGGGGAGCAACATCGGGAAGGTCAACACAGCGGCGGTGGATAGCGAATGGCGAAGGAATTCTCGGCGTTTCATAGTTGGCTTGCGGGCCTGTTAAACACCCGGGACGTTCCAAGCACAAGCGAGAACTTCACTCACGGCCTACGAACTGGGCTTCCTCATGCCCGAAATGCGAACAGAACGGAAAAGGGGACAGACAGTTTTGGTACCTTCTTATTTGGTGGTAGGTTACCTTCCTTCCACCGCGCAAGCGACCATGACATGCCCGGAGGAAAAACCGGAAGCCTTCCATTCCGTCTATTCCTTCCATTCTGGTAATTTGTTGTTGAGGAGGAGAACTCAAACCGGTCTGTCCCTGGTTTTGGCGTTCTATTCCTTAAGCGGCGGGAAGCGGTGACAAAATGCCGAAATTGGTTTCGCACATGGAAGGCATTGATGATGAATATGATAAATACAGTTTAAGCTCATGCCAAAATTGGGTCCGGTTTCTGCCAAAAATTCCCTCGTGGAGGTTTTTGGGCTCCATCGATCAGGGGGAAGGAACTGAGGAGTTTAGGGTTTCTCTGGGGAGTTGAGACAGGATGTCCAGGATGCACAGGATCTTGATCCGGATCCAGAAAGCGCCCTCTTCTCATCCTGTACATCTTGTCTATCCTGTCTTAACTCCCCCTCCCCATGGTTCCCCGGCGCGGTCGGAGACCGCCACCCCCCCTCACTCATTGGTTCGGCCTTGGCCAGAGATCCGCAGGGTCAAGCCCACGGGTAAAATCACCACTCCGAGCAGGCCCGCGAGGACCAGCGCGGGGTTGGCCTGCTTCGAGGGACGGTTACTGATTTCTCCCCTGTCCACGATCTCAATGGGGGAATGAGCGGCCAACGTGGAATCCACCTCTTCCTGGAGCTTGCGGAGGAGAATGGCGTCGCGAATCCGCTGGGCGCCGTCGAGTTCTTTGCGGGCGCGGAAAAGCCCTGCCGATTCGTGCTGCCGCTTCAGGGCTTCGGTCTGCTGCACCTCGAGCCGAAGCTTGAGAGTCTGATTTCGTTCCTGCAAAGCGTTGTAGGAGATTTCCATGCCCAGCAGCATGCCATCCACTCGCGCCTTGACCTGTTCCTCCATCTTTTCGATCGCGGCTTGTTGCGCCACGATCTGGGCATGCCCGGGGCCATAGGTTTTCGACAAGGAAGCAAGGTTCTGTTCTTGCCTCGCCCGTTCCAGCAACAGTTGAGGAAGCTGCACTTCTCCGGGCAACGCCGACTGAAGGGCCTGCAGACGGTCGGGACCGTTCAGCTTTCGAAGCGAGTCGATGCGCGACTTCTGCGTGAGCAGTTCGATCTCCGAACGCGACATCTCCTCTCGCAGGGCTTTGGTCTGCTCCTGCTCAAAGCGGGTGAGTTCTTCGGCGGTGGTCACTTCTGCCGGAAGTTGGCACTTCGCCACAAGCGTCTGGTACCGCTCCTGCTGCCGATTGACCTGATTCTCGGCTGTAATGACCTGGTCCATGATTTTCGACCTTCCTGCGTCCTGGCGTGAATTCCACGCTTCTATCCGACTTTCCAAGATCCCATTAGCAATCCGGGTCGCTTCCTCGGCATCCTCACTGCGATAGGTCAGTTCCCGGAGATCTGTGTTTCTGACAGTCCGAACACGGACGTTCTGCCGCAGCTTAGCCGCGGCCTGCCTATCTGTAATGGTGACTCCCAAACGCTGTGACCACCCCTTGGCGAGTTTCAGTCGGGCCGAGACTCTTTCCAAATGGCTCCGCCCCGTCATCTGCTCCATTTCTGTTTGGAGTTGATAAGGTGAAGCCCCGTTGCCCGTGCCAGCCGCGGCGTCTTTCGCATCAAGGCCGGTCGGGTGGTAGATGAATCGAACCGTCGCCGAGTAGAGGGATGGAGCATAACTCCAAGCCAAACCTACCGCAGTCAGGCCCATCACACCCAGGACTAGCAGGGCGTTGCCGACGACACGTCGTTTGGCCGCAGGATCCCAACCCATCCCGAGAATCCAGCGCACACGACCCAACAGCGAACCATCCGATGCCGCCAGGGAGAGCTTAGCTCCGGGTATGCGCATTTCCTCCAGCCTGGCCAGCGCTTCCGCGTAGAGCGCCGCGTTTCCACACGTTGCCAGCGCGACCTCATCGCAGCATTGCTCCCGGTCTTCGCGGATCCAACTGGAGACCCACCACACTGCGGGATGATAGAAGAACAGCGTTTCCGCCACCGACTGCGCGAGGTTTACCCAGGCATCGCCACGGTGAATGTGCGCCAGCTCATGGGCGAGCACCAAGTCGAGTTGCTGGGTCGTCAGACCAGTCAGGCTGCTCACGGGTAAGAGGATCACGGGGCGGAACCAGCCCACCACCATGGGCACGCGCACCAGGCAGGAACGCACCACCGGCACCACCCGGCTCAGGCCCATCTTCCCCGCCAAGACCCGGACCCGGTCCTCGAGGACTTCCGCGGGCAACGGTTCCCCCGTCCCGCGCCACTGACTGATTTGCCAGAATCCGCGCGCCAGCCGCATCGAAAACAGGAGTACCCCTGCCCCCCATCCCAGGACGATCCATGGGATCAGCGCTCCCATCGCGGCCATAAGTCCTTCCCAACCTTCCCCCGACGCGCTGGTCAGGGGGCCAGTCGGCAGACCCACGCCCGCGAACGGTTGAACCACGCTCGCCACTTGCGCAAACGCTGTCCCCGATGCCGGGGAGTACAAGAGGCTAAACGTAGCCGCCGGAACTGCGAACATCAGGGCCAGGGCGACACATCCACATCCATACCGGGCTTGGGCGGAACTGTCGCGCAAGGCCGCACGTACCATGGCTAGGACGGCCGTCAAAAGGGCCCCTTGCCAAACAAAATGGAGCAAGGTCCAACCGAAAGCCACTGCCACTGGAGTTCGTAACGGTTCCAGGATCTCGTTCATGATTTTCTCCTTTCGAATGCTTGGATCAAACGGCGAATCTCTGCCAGCTCCTGAGGATCGGCCGGTCTTGCTGCGAGCGCCTGCAAGACCAACTTCTGTGCCGACCCACCAAACGCGCGATCCAAAAGGTCACAGACGAGTTGTTGCTGCGTCGCCTCCTCGGCCAGGGTGGGTTGGTAGATATGGGAGCGGCCCGCCTCGTCCCGCTTCACCAATCCCTTTTCCGTCATGATCTGCATCAGTTTCAGGACGGTGGTGTACCCCGTCTCCTGCACCCGGCATAGCTGATCCAACACCTCACGCACGGTGCTGGGGCCCCTTTTCCAGAGGACGCGCAGGATGGCGAGCTCCGCCTCGGTGGGTCGGGGAAGAGTGTTTGGATGACTGTAAGCGTTCATGGGGCGACTATACGAAAGTCTTCGTAGTATGTCAACGAAATCTTTCGTAGTTAGTCTTTCTTCCCAACTCGTGTCGTCCCTGCCGCTTGACAGCCTGCCCCCCACGCACCAAATTGTCGTCGTTACATGGCATCCATAAGCCCACCTTTCAACCGGCCACCGAGTGGCACAAACCCCTTGACCGGGCAGGAACGCTTTCTGTCGGCCTGCCACTGCCTTCCGGTGGACCGGCCGCCGGTCTGGCTCATGCGACAGGCCGGGCGGGCTCTGCCTGAATATCGAAAGCTCCGTGAGCGCTACTCGTTCGTGCAATTGGTCAGCACTCCGGACCTGGCCACCGAAGTGACTCTCCAACCGATTCGTCGATTTGGCTTCGACGCCGCGATCCTGTTTAGCGACATCCTGGTCGTGGCCGAAGCCATGGGGCAGAGCTATGGTTTTGCGGATGGAGGCGGCATTGCGATGAGCTTTGCGGTGCGGACTCCCGCCGACCTGAGGCGTCTTCAATCGGAAGGGGCGGTTTCCAAGCTGGATTATGTCCGCTCGGCCCTGCCCTTGATCAAGCGTGAGTTATCTGCCAAGGCGGCACTCATCGGTTTCGCGGGATCACCGTGGACGGTCGCCAATTTCATGGTTCAAGGTGGAAGCTCCAAGGACTTCGCAGGTACCCAGTTGCTGAAGAAGGAGAATCCGAGCCTCTTCCTGGCACTGCTCGAGCAACTCTCCCAAGTGACCGCCGAATACCTGGAAATGCAGATCGACGCCGGGGCCGAGGCGGTGCAGCTTTTTGATACTTTGGGGGGACTGCTAGCTCCGGAGGAATATGAGGAATTCTCGGGGCGCTGGCTCAGCGACATTACGGCCCGGATTCGAGGCCGGGTGCCGGTCATCGTCTTCGCCAAAGGCCAGGTTCAGAACTGGCCGGTCTTCGCCAAGGCCGGGGCACAGGTGCTGGGAGTGGATGCCTCGGTTCCCCTGGCCAAGATCCGGAAAGCGCTGCCGTCCACCATGGCGGTCCAGGGCAATCTCGAACCTACGCTCCTGCTGGGTGAACCTTCCCACGTGGAGTCGGCAACACGTGAACTGCTGGAATCGATGCGCGGGCTGGGGGGGCACATTGTGAACCTTGGTCATGGCGTCCTACCCGAAGCTCGGTTAGAATGTATCGAAGCGCTCGTACGCACGGTGCGCACTTTTGCATGAGCAGAATCAATGTCGATCTCGAGTTGGTGAAGAAGTACAACGTGGCCGGTCCACGCTACACCTCCTACCCGCCAGCCACCCAGTTCACCGACCAGGTCTCCTCCGAATCCATCCTGGAGAACGTTCGGGCGAATAACCGGGAAGCCAAACCGCTTTCACTCTACTTCCACCTGCCCTTTTGCGAATCGCTCTGCTGGTTTTGTGGCTGCACGACCGTGATCACGACTTCGCAAGACAAGAGTCGGGGCTACATTGATTATCTGGGCAAAGAGATCGCCCTCGTGAAACCGATGCTTCACCCGGGGCGCAAGGTTACCCAGCTGCATTTTGGCGGCGGTACGCCCACGTTCTCCCACCCGGACCACCTTCGTGTCCTCGGGGAGAAGATCCACGCGAATTTCGATCTTTCTCCCGATGTGGAAGCGGCGGTGGAAGTGGACCCCCGCCGGCTTACCCAGGATCATCTGAAAGCGCTGCGCGAAATCGGGTTCAACCGGGTCTCCATGGGCGTTCAAGACAACGATCCTCTCGTTCAGAAAACAGTTCACCGCATTCAGCCCTTTGAGATGACGGCCCAGGTGGCCGATTGGGTTCGGGAGGCCGGTTTCGCTTCCCTCAACGTCGACCTCATCTTTGGGCTGCCCTATCAGACACCGGCCTCGTTCGAGAAGACTCTGGACGAAGTGATCGCTCTGCAGCCCGATCGATTCGCGGTATTCAGCTTCGCTTATGTGCCGTGGATGAAACCGGCCCAGAAGATCCTCAAAACCGAGATTCTTCCCACCGCTGAAACCAAGCTGCAATTGCTCAAATTGACCATCGAGAAACTCGACGATGCGGGTTACGTCTATATCGGGATGGACCACTTCGCCAAGGCGACCGATGAATTGGCAGTGGCCCAGCAGAAGCGCACGCTCCAAAGGAATTTTCAGGGCTACAGCACGCACGGCGGAGCTGATATTTACGCTTTCGGCATGTCTTCGATCTCCCAAGCCGAAAACGCTTACTGGCAAAACATCAAAGATCTTCCGAAGTACTATGAGGCCGTCGACGCCGGCCGCATGCCCATCGCGCGAGGATGCCTCCTCACCAGGGACGATATCATCCGTCGCCGCACCATCATGGAGATCATGTGTAACCTGGGCGCCGATTATGCCGCGCTTTCACGGGAACTGGAGATTTCGTTTGCGGATTATTTCGCAACCGAGCTCGCCTCGCTCGATGATTTGGAGGCCGATGGCCTGCTGAGCCGGTCGGCGCAAAGGCTGGTGATCACAGACCTGGGCCGCCTCTTCATCCGCAACATCGCCATGAGATTTGACGTCTACCTACCGAAGCAGGGGGAACGGCGCTTTTCGAAAACGATATGACCGAAACGAGTCCGACGCCGCACATCGCCGTCGTGGGGGCGGGTATCACGGGGCTGACCGCCGCCTTCCGCTTACAGCAGGCGGGGCTCAAGGTGAGTCTCTACGAAACCTCCCACCGCGTGGGTGGAGTCATCCGCTCGGTGTCCCAGGACGGGTTTCTGGCGGAATTTGGCCCCAATTCGATCCTGGAGACATCCCCAAAGATCTCGGCCTTGATTCGGGATCTAGGCCTGGAGAGCCGTCGCCTTTACTCCCAGCCCGCAGCGGAGAATCGTTACATTGTCCGTGGTAAGAAACCGGTGGCAATGCCTCTGACCCCGGCCGGTTTCTTCAAGTGCACCCTCTTCACCCGCGAGGCCAAAATGGCGCTGCTCAAAGAGCCCTTGATCCGGCGTGCCCCTGCGGACTTGGAAGAGAGCGTGGAGCAATTCGTCCTGCGTCGCCTCGGCCGGGAATTCCTCGATTACGCGATCAATCCCATGGTCGCAGGCATCTATGCAGGAAATCCTGCCAAACTTTCCGTCACGCACGCCTTCCCCAAGCTAAGGGCCGTGGAACAGAAGTATGGCTCTCTGATCCTCGGCCAGGTACTGGGAGCGAAGGACCGAAAGAAGCGAGGGGAAGTCTCCAAGCAGGACGCCAAGAAGGTCTCTTTCGACCAGGGTTTGCAGGTGCTGCCAGAGACTCTCCGGGAGAAGCTGCTGGAATCCCTGCACCTGAAACACCAGGTGCGCCGCTTGGAAAAAATCCACAATGGCTGGAGACTCACCGCCACCACTCCTGCGGGAGAGGTCGTCCGTGAACACACCGCCGTCTTGCTCACCGCACCAGCCTATCGCTTGGCCGAGATCGAAATCGCCAACGCTGGACCCTTTTCCTTGAAGGAACTGGGTGATATTCCCTATCCGCCCGTCGCAAGCGTGGTGCTCGGTTACCGCAGAAGCGAGGTGGAACATCCCCTAGACGGTTTCGGAATGCTGATCCCGCAAGTGGAGGGTTTCTCCATCCTCGGATCGCTGTTCTCCTCGACCCTGTTCCCGGGAAGGGCCCCGGAGGGGCATGTTACCTTGACCACCTACGTCGGAGGAGCACGCCAACCGGAGTTGGCGCCTCTCAAGGAAGAGGAACTGATCCTGCTCACCACACGCGACCTGGGCCGCATCCTGGGAATCACCGGAAAGCCGGTATTCCGGCATGTGGTCTTTTATCCTCGAGCCATCCCCCAATACGAGGTTGGATTTGGAAAGTACAAGCAGCTCATGGACACGGTGGAATCAGGCTGCCCGGGCCTGTTCCTGGCTGGCCATTTCCGGAACGGAATCTCCCTCGGGGACTCCATCATTGCCGCCCATGACGTGGCAGAGCGGATTCAGCGCGGTTTTCCGAGGAAGTAGCCACCACTGGACAGCCGGGATCCCGGTGATGCGGATCTCCATGGCACGCCTGGGAGAGACACCGGAGCCCGCCTCGACACGTCCAGCGGAAAACGCATTTCTCGCATCCGATCGAAACCCGGCTCGGGTCTCTCAACCGATTCAAAAACGAACTCTGGTAGTAGAGGTCCCGCAACGGCGTTTTCATCACGTTCCCCACGAGCACAGGCATGCGCCGGCAAGGGTAAACATCGCCATTGGGGAGCAACGCCAAGAGACTCTCGCCAGCGGTGCAGCGGTAGGGATGACCGCCACCCTCCAGGAACTGAAGAGCCCGGTGCAGGGCCACTTCTGTCCGGTCGAAAAGACCCCATAATGGCGGGGTGCGACACTCCTTCATGATCTGCAGGAAATCCTGCGTCTGGTCGGGAGTGAGCGTTGCGAGGCTCGACCCGCAGTCCTCCTCTGGAGGGATCCATCGGTCTGCCCAAACTCGAGTGACTCCCAGTTCCCGCGCGGCTTTGACCACCTGAGGGAACTCACGGTAGTTCCTCTGATGGGCGGTGAATGCCACCAAGGTTCGCACGCCGCGGGCCCGCAGCAGCCGGATCGCGTGCAACACCCGGCGGTAACTCCCCTGCCCACGGATCGCATCATGAGTGTGCTCTCCCCCTTCCAAACTCACTTGCACAAACAACGGCCTGAGGCGCTCAAACTCGGCAGCAGCCGTCTCGTCCACTTCATGGCCATTGGTCAGGACTGCAAAACGCAAGGAACTCGATCGGCGGCTGAGTTCCTGGGCCAGTTCCCAAAAGCCCGCATGCAGGAGGGGCTCACCGCCAGTCAGGGTGATCTGCCCCCAGACAGCTCGTTCACTTGCTTCCTGCCGCCATTCCGCCAGCAGTTCCTCGTACTGCTGGAGCACATTCAGCATGGACCCCCAGGGAAGCTCCCAGGAGGGTGCTCCGCCCTGGTAGCAGTGCTCACAGCGCAGCTGGCACCGCTCGGTCAGATGCCACTGCAACAGGAGACCGCTAGGAATGAATCGGCCGTTTGCGCGATGGGGCCGACTGGCGAAAGGCACATCCGAAGCGAGGCACATGGTTCACCCTCCACAGCCCCCACATCCACCGCCGCCACCACAGCCTCCCCCTCCCCCGCAACCTCCCCCGCCACACCCTCCGGTGGAGTTGGCCGGCGGCCGAAAAGCCTCATACAAAGCCCCGTATGCCGTACCACCCAGCACCGCCACTCCAAAAAGTGCGGTCGCCATCAAGAACTCGGTGTCCGAAGCCTGGGAATACCCATCCCGTATCTTGCTCCGCAAACCCTTGAACTTGGCGCACAAATCTCCCACATACCGCTTTCCCCTGACGGACAACCGACTCGTCCGAAACAGGCCGAAGGTCACCGCGGCCACGACGAGCATGAGGATGATCAGGAATTCGACGTTGTAGCGCCCTTTCCCCATCGCGACATATACCTTGTAGGCCCCCAGACCAACCAGAAACAGGCCGGCACTCCAGCCGATCAGTCTGCGCCTCAGGTGATCCGTTGGAAGTGCCACGAGGTGGTCCTGCTCCAGCCGTTCCTGGTATCCGGTGTAGCGCTCGCTAATAAGCGCGCCAATGGAGGATTTCAACAGATCCCCCGTTTGCGCGCCGGAGGCACAGTAGTTGAACAGCGCCAACTCGTCTTCGGACAACAGAGATCGATCGGGCGGGTTGCTTGCCACCTTGAGTTCACGGCTCGCGCCGCCGTCCGCCTGCAGATAGCCGCGCTGAATCAGGTCCAATACCATGAGTCGCAGCACCTCCTCGGCGCCTCCCCGCAAATAGGCCAATTCCATCGCATCTGAGAAATGGCACCCGGTGAGCCGCGGCATTCTTCGGGACGGATCCAGCCAGGAAAGCCCCATACGCGCTACGACAAGGACCCCTACCGCCGTGACCACATAGAAGACCAGGAAGTCGGGCCCGTACATGTCGGCCACCGGGTTGTGAGTCAGGAAAGTCATGGAATTCAGGTTTCATCAATGAGCCGAACCGCCTGGTCGCCTGCGCGCAGGAGCCCGCAGTACAAAGCCTTCAGCTCTTCGTTGGTGCCTCCCGTCCCACCCTGTTTCATTTCCATCAACCGCCTGAGCGGAGCCGTCTCGATGCCGAGACGCCCCGCCGCTTCCACGGCCTCCGACTTGGTCGTGCTGATGCACCCCTCGCGCAGTTCCGCCAGGGTTGCCACGTTTACCAGCAGCGAGGTCAACGATCCCACCAGCACATCGGCCAACTGCTCAGGTCGCTGCGAGTAGCGGAGGTAGATCTGCCGCAGCCGGAGCACCAGATTCCTGAGTTCCTGTTCACATCGCAGCCGGAGATGCTCGCGCGAAATCACCAAGCCCGTCAGCAGGTCCTGCCCTAGCAAGACCCGGTGGTGACGCTGAATATCGAGGAACTTTCCAGGAAAAACGTCGGTGGAGTTTCGGAGGTCTTCCTCACTCAGCAGGAAGGGTTCGATCCCCAGCAAGGCCTCCCCACGCCGTAACACAGGCGCCGCGAGGTCCAACACGCTGGAACTCGCATCCCGCACCACGATCATCAAATTCAAATCAGACCTTCCCGGCACGTACTCCCCCTTGGCAGCTCCGCCGTAAAGCACCAGCGAGAGCATCCTGTCTCCCAGGGCGGACTGAAGCTCCTTCGACCATTCCAGGAGGGACCTAACGAGGTCGGGGGCAAGGCCCGGTAGGACGGGTGGAGATCCATGCATAAGTTGGTAGTCTAAGGATGCAGCAGATCGGATCGTTCGTCGATTACAAATCCCTCCCAAAAAAGGAACCGCCCGGACGGGAAAACCCATCCGGGCGAAATCGTTCGACCGGGGCGCCGCCCGGTCGCTGCCTCATACTGTCGGGGACTACTTCTTGAACTTGCGCATGTAGGCCACAAGATCCTTCAGCTCGGCATCCGAAAGTTCTTCGAAAGCCTTCATGAGAGTCTTGTCGGTGCCCTTTTCCTTGAGCCCCTTCTTGAGGGCATTGAAAGCCTCGTCATCTTTCATCTCGGACTGCACCTTTGCATCGGTGTAGTCCTTGGCGCCCAGTTTCTTGCCCATCTTGGTGTCGCCCTTGCCGTCGGCGCCGTGGCACTTGAGACAATGCAGGTCATAATTGGCTTTCGCATCGGCTGCTTGAGAGGTCGCCACCATAGCGGCCAGAGCCAGAGTAACAGTGAGAAGGATTCGTTTCATGTAGTTAGTTATGTTTCGCTTAATGCTGCCCAGTCTAGGAACTAATCGGCTTTCTGACAAGTCGCTTTAGCAATTTTCGGATTCTGCCGATCCGGTCAGAACCTATATTGCCAACTGGTATAGACCAGATGCGCTTCATAATTTAGATGCTCGCCAGCGGTAGTTTCTTCATTTCGGAAATAGCCGTACTTAACGTTCCATAAGATGTTCTTGCGCAAACGTCTAGCAAACCCCACCGTGACACCGTGTTCCTGCGCCTCGGCTCCAAAGGGCAATCCCACTGCATAGTTGTCCGCAAAGTTGTCCGCCTGGTAGTAAGTATACTGCAGCTGCAGATCGGTCTTGTCGTCTAGCGCATACCCCGTCAGGAACGACAGGTCCCAGTAGTCGTTCTCGGCCTTCTGCACCCGCGAAAGACCCAGCGCGGCATCGGCAGGGGTCTCGGTTCCGTCCACCACGTAATTGAAACTCCCCTGCATGTACCAGCGCGCCAAGGGGCTCCAGGTAATGCTCTCCCCGAAAATGTGCGCCTGCCGCTCGGAGGACTGAACACTCGCCAGCTGATCTGCCTGGCTGTCAATTGTAGACAATTGGTAGTCGTAACGCGTTACCGTGGTAACCTTGGGAACCGGACGCCACGTAACCCGGAAGTTGACGTCATCCGTCGTGAAGTCCTGAGCCATCAGGTACGCCGGGTAACGGTCACCGGAGGTGTTCGGCGTAGAATCGGCGTTATGAGTGAACTCGGTATCGCGGATCTTGTGATAGTACTGAAGACCGAGGTTGAGCTTGCGAATCGGGTACCAGTTGGCGCCAGCGGTGTATTTCTGAGTTGACCGATCGAAATCGGTATCCCGGTTCAGGTCGTTCAGCCCCGCGCTCCGTTCCTGGTAATCCCCCTGCCCCTGGAGCCAATAGCCCCTTGCATAGAGCACCCAATTGGTGATGCCGCTGTAGCGGACGTCCAACGCCTCCGAGAGGTCCACGAAGCCGCGGTCGCTGATGGCCGAGCCCTCATCCCCCGAGCCTGCCAACGGAGTGTTGACGAACGAAGACTCACTGCTCAAATCGTTCTTTTCCACACGAACCGAGGGGACAATGGAAAGGCTCTTCCAAGGCTTGGCCATGAGGTTCAGGTTGACCAAGTGCTGATTCATCTGCGAGCCGCCGAACAAATTGGTATAACCCGCGTATCGGGAACTCTCCCGGAAGGTGGGGTCATACAGCTGCTCGTAATCGGACCCGTAAATCCGGCTTCCGCTCAGATCCGTGTCCAAAGTCGTGAACGCGTATCCACCAGAGAGGGTGACCTTCTCGTGAAGTTTGGTAGAGAGGAAGGTATGGGCGTTGACGGCGTCGTTATCCTGCCCGTCTTTGGTCGTCGCGTAGCGATTATAGGGGAAGGACGGTTGTCCGCTGGTGACCGGCAAATCCGGGCGCCGATGCGAATTGAGCGAATTGTCCACTGTTGAGGTATCGTAACTGGCCCCCACACCCGCTTCCGTTTTGCCGAAGCGGTGCTGCACATCCACGGCGAAAATATCCCTGGCCTCGTCGATCGTGTAGAAGCTCGGGACGATGCTGCGCAAGTTCTGCTCCTGCCCGGTTGGTAAACCTGGAAACGCGGTCTCCCCCCACATCGTGGAGTCTTTCGTGCCCTCGCGGAACTGGTGCCGATATTCGATGCTGACTTGCGGCTTCTTGGGCATGGTCAACCCTGCCTGGAAGAAAAGCTCCCCCCGGTCGACCGCCATCTCGTAGCCAGCGTCGGGCTCGATCCAGCCCGAGGGTGGATAATATCCGCCGCTCCCGTTGTACCAGGTTCGGTACTGTTCAAACCCACCCCGGACATAACCCACGTCCGGATTGCTCAACTCCAGGCGAACCGAGTAATCGCGGTTGTCGTAGATCCCGCGGCCGTCGATCTTAAAGATCCCTTTCTTTCCCACATCCTGCTCGTAGTGGAAGTCCTCGATGCCGCCAAAGGCATTTCTCGGCATTTGGTACTGGCGCTGGAACTCCGCGTGATTCCCGCTGGATAACAGACCACCGACAGACATGGTCAACCAATTGCGCGAATCCTCTCCTTCCTCTTCCTTCTCACTCTTGGCTTCTTCCTTGTCTTCCTTGGCCGGCGAAGGCGCAGCGGGCTTGGCATCCTCAGCAAAGGCCGGCATTCCTGCCAGGCAACAGCCCAGGACCAGGCTGCCACGGCGATACAACAATTGGCTCGATTTCTTGGAGGCAAAGTTCTTTTTCATAGCGTCAGCTTTGGAGGTTAGTATCGCAGTGAAGAATTGACTTTGGATCCGTGGACGGCTTCATGACATCCCGCGCTCCAGCAGGTGCCGCGGGCCAAGAAGCTCCCATGACTGATGCCGCCGATTCGCACGTCACCCGGCGAAGTTTGTTGCTGGAAGTGGCACTTGAGACAGAGCGACGAATTGCGCTCCGTCAGCATCTTCGCATTGACCGAGCCGTGCGGGTTGTGGCAAGTGGTGCACCCTTCCCGCATCGCCTCATGCTCGAAAACGAACGGCCCGTGTTGCGTCAGATGACATTTCTTGCAGTTGTCGGATTCCGAGGTCAACTGCGTGCCGCCGCCTCGCATGGCGGAGCCCTGGTGCGGGTTGTGACAATCACTGCAGCTCATCTTGCCGCCTGCCACCGGGTGGTGGGAAGGCAGCGAGAACCGACCGCGCATTTCCAAATGGCATTGGAAACAGCTCTCCGGGGACTTGCCCGGGTTGAAAATGTTGTCCCGCCCGCCGCCGGCATCCGCATGGACACTTCCAGGCCCATGGCATGACTCGCATCCAATCTCCAGGCTGTTCGAACCTTCAGCCTTGATGCTCTCGTGTGTGGCACCGGCAAACTTGGCGACCAAGGTCTCGTGGCAATCAGCACAGCTCTTGGAGCCAACATACTTGGCGCCAGGGATGCTCGGAGGGGCAACGACCGTCCGTTTCACCGTGCTGCAAGAAACCAGTCCAGCAGCCACCACGGCCAACACTCCCACCACGAAGGGGGCAGCAAGGCGCCTCATCAAAACCCCGATGGGTCGATTGTCATGCATAAGCAAGTAGGGAATTCGGTTTGCTCAGGGAAGCCTTTTGGATCCATGGAGGAAAGACGCGACTCACCGGCTGAAACCTGTCGCCGGCTGCAAGTGGTACTACAGTGTGCACGTCTAACATAAATTTTCGTACGCCCCACGAAAACAACGGCTTATCGTCCAGTAGGAAACACGAAAGGGACTCAAGAATCCAACCATTTATTGCCCAGCACTGGCCCTTTCTTGCTACTGCACTCTTGGCGGTTAATGGCGGCGCAAGATCAGCTTATGTTCCACGCGCCGCGTCTGGTGGTATTCCAAAGGAGGAAGTTCCGTCAGGGTGGGCGATTCCGTTTCCGCGACCAGCGCCCGCGCGCGCTCCTGCAAAGCCCTCCACCGATCCCACTCCAAATCGGGCGCATGCGCCACTTGACGCAGCAGACTGCGCCACTCGATGATCATCCGGTCGATGTCGCCCGTCCCCAAAGCGTCGGTAATCCACTCGCGCTTGGACTCCGGATTCGCGTGGACCGATGAGGCAATCCGTTCCGCCCCGGCGCCGTAGTCGGGCGGGGAGCCGTTCTCCAAGTAGCCGGGAATGGACGCGAGGCCGTAAAGGCGCTGGCAAGCAAGCGGTAACCGCCCCGCCCAACGGTTCTCCTCCCCGCAGAAACGAAAGCCGGCGTCGAGATTGGCCAGATCATAAGCCAACTCATCGATGGCATAATGGGAGTCCTCCAGCGCCGCCGCAACCGCCAGGCCGTCGCCCTGAGAAAAAAAGCTCACGATCCGACCCCGCCGAGTGGGCACTCCCTGCGGGCTCACCAGTCCCAATCGCCGCCAGAGCACCACGGTGCCCGTCGCGGTGGGAAGTTGTCGGCAAACCGGGACCAGCGCGCAACCAGTGCAATCCGGCGGGATCACTTCGCGCTCTTTCGGTTTCCAAAGCGCCACCCCGTGCGAGTCCACCGGAACCTTCACGGGGAGCTGGGCCAGGCTGATCTTGGCCGCGATCCGTTCCGCAGTCATCTCCCAGGCGACGACCGGGGTTCGCTGGGACAGAAATCCCTTTTCCAAGGCAGACCGAAGGGCTTGATCCCAGTTTTCGCGCGAAGCCTGGCGGCCATGCCATCCGCTGAGCCGGCGCGACCACTTGAACAGGAAAAGCCGGCCATCGGCGTGAACCTCAGCCACCGTGACCAACCGGCCGTACACGGGTCGGCCTTCGTTTTCTCCCACCACACTCAGCACCCCGGTGCCATGCCGCTCCATCGCCTCCGCAACCGAGAGCACGGGATATAACTCCAGCGGTTTTCCGGAGACGGCTGCCTCGGGTGCGAGAGACGCCCAGACCTCTCCCAGAACCCGGTCCTGCGCCCCGCGATGATCTTCCCACTCTCCTCGGCTGTTGAGGATTTGGCGAATCCGCTTTCGCACATGGCGCGCCCTTTCAGGGTCAGCCTGCAGGCCGCAAGGGGCGTCGGGATGACGAAGGCTCTCCTCCACCCCGAGAAAAATCGGCTTGGAGGAAAACAGTCGCCCCTGCACGCGGACCGCTTCGGCGAAGGGTGGTTTCCCCTGCATCGCCGCCGCCTGCATCACTCCCAGAAGCGCGCTCCAGTCCACCATCCCGTTGCGGGCCAACCGCGAGGTATGCGCCTCCATCAAACGGATCTCGTTGGAGGAGACGATGACGTAGCCAGTCTCGTCGATGCCGCGCCGGCCGGCACGACCAAACATCTGGAGGATCTCGTCGGGCCGAAGCGGCTGTTCCAACTGGTCGCGCCGGTAGGATTCGGCGGCGAGGGCCACGCTGCGCAACGAGAAGTTGATGCCCGCGGCGAGTCCCATCGTGGCCACCACCACCCGCAGCTGGCCGGCCTTGGCCAAGGGCTCGATCACTCCGGCGCGCGCGCCGTAGCTCAACCCGCTGTGATGATAAGCGATCCGCGATTTCAGCATCTTGACCAAGGTTTCTCCCGCCAGCGCCTTTTGTTCGGGTGACAACTGGAGCGGATTGGGAATCGGCAACTGCCGAGCCAATTCTGCCGCCAACGCCTCCGCCATCTGCCGTCGCGGGGCAAAGAGCAGCAGCGGCCCCAGATCTTCCGCCAGAACCTTGGCGGCAAGGCGCGGCCAGTAGCCACGCACTTCATTCGGCACATGATAATTCAACTGGTGCGCATACACCTCCTCCAACGGGACGGGCCGCTCCTCATGCCGCACCGTGATCGCATTACGCCCCAGGTTACGCAGCCATCGGACCACGTCGTGCGGATTCTCCACGCTCCCGCTGAGCAGCAGCAACTGGGTGCGCGAAGGAGCCAAAGCGATGGAAAGCTCGTAGTTCAGTCCGCGGGACGCATCCCCCAGCATTTGGTACTCGTCCACCACCAACAGGTCCGGACCCTCTCCACGAATCAACCGGTGCTTCTGCGTCTCCAGGGTAGCCACGATCACCGGCGCCTCCAGGTTCTCCGCCAGGTCCCCGGTGGCGATCCCCACGTTCCATCCGCGCGCGCGCCACTCGGCCAGTTTGTCATTGGCCAACGCCCGGGTTGGCACCGTGTACACGGCTTGTCCGCGGGGCTTTCCCTGATTCGACCAGAGCTCGAAGACGAGCGTCTTTCCGGCACCCGTGGGAGCATGCACCACCACGTCGCGTCCCTGCCGCAAGGCGGTAATCGCCTCCTGCTGCCAAAGGTCGGGCACCACCATCTGGTGGAGGCTGGGCAGATCTTCCAGTTGTCCCGCGAACGTTTGCACGCCCAAGCTTACCCCCCCTCCACAACGCCCCGCAACCCGGCAGACCATGTTTTTTCCACGCCCCCACCCATCAAGAGCCACGGCGAGTGTCCACCGCATGCAAACCTCACAACCGGCGAGAGCGATTGGAGAAGGGAGGCACTTAGGGAACCGCCCCCTTCTCAGGCACCCCGGGTGCACCTTTCCACTCGCTCACCAGATCATGATTCACTCCCGCCGGCTTATCTCCCCAGCACCCGCGCGTATTCTATTGTGATGAGACACGATTGGGTATTCATAGACCGGTACTCGAGTAGCGACCCTCTTCATCAGAGAGGATAATAGCCTTTTAGCCCGATTGAAACCTGAAGACCTAGCCCTCTTTGAGGTTGTGTTCCCAACCCGACTCTGATAGGCGTCATGTCAAATCAAGGAAAAGGACAACCAAGGCGTACTCCATATGACAACGAGGAAAAGGTGGGCGGGCGCATGGCACCGATTCGCCGCGGCATCACATCGCGTGATCGTCAAAACCTCCATTCTAGCATGGCTCTTGAGCCTATCGGCAAACGCCCAGGATGGTCTTGAGTTCCAGGCTTCCACAGGGGGCTCAGCCTATCTGGGCGCACGGATCGGTGCCGAGATCGATATTCGTGCGGCAAGGATCCCATGACCCTAACCATAGGTTGCCTGCCCGACTCAGAATCCTGAGAAGTGGACTACTTTATGACATTCGCCAAGACGCCTATCTTTTCGTGTATAATTGCGTTCAATTTAGGCGTGGCTCGATCTCAGGCCACTTTTGACTTGGTGAACAGGAACCTAACCGTTGGTCTTGATTCGCCAGTTTATGATTGGACTGGGAATCGGCTGTGGGGACCCGATTGGCGGGTGGAGTTGTACGGAGGTCCAACACCGGAGGCCCTAGTCCCTGCTTCGGACCTACACAATCCGGGCGCAAGGATCACTGTCGCATTTGTGGGGCCTGGCTACTTTAAGGATCTGCATTTTCCTTCTTCTGCAGTCTACTCCGTGAGTTCGGGCGGTTGGGCTTGGCTCCAAGTGAAGGTCTGGGACGTAACGGTTGGTACCACATATGACGAAGCGTCGGCGCGAGCGTTGGGTGGTTACGGAGAGTCAACGCCATTCTACGCGCGAGGCGGCAACCCCTACGCATTGGATCCCCCAAGACCCCTCATCGGCCTCCAATCCTTCAGCGTGCTGCAACCCGTCCCCGAGCCTTCGACCTACGCGCTCCTGCTCGCGGGAGTTGGTTCCCTCTGCTGGTTGTGCAGGCGCAAAGCATAGCAGACAGGGAGATCTGTACTTCAAGGGGTTTAACTGTCCTGCAATCGCCGCCGTGAACACCGATTCAATCAGCACAAATCGGGCGAAACATGTCTACGTCACGTATGCCGATAGGCCATCGACCAACACTATCGATCGATCCGACATTTTCCTTTCCTGTTCGGCAAATGGCGGTCTCAGTTGGGGAACTCCTTTGCGGGTAAACACGGATGCCGGGACAAACGAGCAATGGATGCCAACGATCACCGTGCGTCCTGATGGCAACACGCTTTTCGTGGGATGGATGGACCGGCGCAACGACGCTGGTAATTCCATGATCGATGCCTATGGACGTTTCGCCAGCATCGCCGCCGACGGCACCGTATCCTGGGCAACCAACGACTTCCGCATTACAACTCAAAGTTTCCCTCCGGTATTCTCGGGTACGGGGACCAACTACGGGTCTTTTGACCCAGTTCGGCCACCCGGGGGAGTGCTCCTAGATTGGTGGGTCGATAACGGAGATGGTTTTTGGGTAACAACTTTGCAGGGCTACGATCATGAGGCCGGAGAGCACAACGGGTCTTGTTCCGACATGGTCCGTGTCTATTTTGTATGGTCTGACAACCGTGTGCAGCACACCTACTACAGCGCTAATTCAAGCATAACCGACGCATTCCGGACACGGTATCAGACCGACATACGCTTAGCTCGTATTCCATGGCCGTAGAGAGCTCGAACAAATCTGGTCCAGGCCACCGAGGTACAAATGATGATCATGACAACAACATCTCTCTTGGGTTTGCTCATTGGTTCCGCAGTTACCGTCCAAGCTCAGGCCATCTTCGATCTCGTCAACAAGAATAGAGTGTATGGACTTGACGCCCCCATTTACGATTGGACGGGCACTCGGCTATGGGGATCGGATTGGCGGGTTGAGGCCTATGGTGGTCCAACCGCCGATTCCATGACCCCTCTTGTGGCATTTGGGAACTCCTCAGAACGCATCATCATGTCGTTGGTGCTTCCGGGCTACTTCCAAAACAGGATCTCCTCTGGCGACCCGGTTGTACCTTCGGTAGAACCAAGAGGGTGGGCATGGCTGCAGGTGAAAGCCTGGAGCATTTACTTGGGGGCAACCTACGAAGAGGCTTCATCAAAAGGTTTAGGTGGCTATGGTACCTCATCGCCGTTTTACGCACAAGGGGGCAATCCATACGGAATGGAGCTCGCCCAACCCCTCCTAGGCCTCCAATCCTTCAGCGTGCTGCAACCCGTGCCGGAACCTTCGACCTACGCGCTCCTACTGACCGGGACTGGTTCCCTCTGCTGGCTGTGTCGGCGCAAGCCGTAGGCCGTACGTGTTGACGTCAAGAGGTCCACAGATCAAGACACCTCGTGCGCCACGCACCTTGTGCTTCGTAATCCCCTTGATCTGATATGCCAGGCCTGAGGAGAGGAGTACCTTGGGTCAGCCCCCTCCCCCAGCACCCGCAGTTTGGCGTCACTTTGGCTGCGCCGCAACACTGGCTGCCTGCGCCATCTGGGGTTTCTTGCCACGCAGCGCCGACTGCCCCTTCCGGCTGAAGTCAATCGACTCCGCCAGGATCCGCGCCGCTTCCTGGGGAGCGTGGAAACCCATGGAATTCTCCGCCTCCACAAAATCGAGGAAGAACTGCGCCTTGCGCTGGAAATCCTGGGCCACGGCCAGTTCCGCGTCACTCGCTCCCGCCGTCTTGGCCGCTTTGATCTCGTCCACCAACTCCAGGATGGCGTCCATGGCGAGGTTTCGCAGCTTGAAGGTGCGATCCTGGATCTGTTCCACGCGCGATTTCAGCTCCTGCTCCGGCCATTTGTGACAAGTCTGGCAGGCCTGGTTCAGATTGAGAAGCGGGCTCTGAACATGGTGATCGCTGATCTTGTGGGCCCCTACCCGCTTGTATGGCATGTGGCAATCCGCGCAAGCCACGCCGGAACGCGCGTGGATTCCCTGGTTCCACAATTCAAACTCCGGATGCTGCGCCTTCAGCACCGGCGCACCACTCTCGGCGTGTACCCAATCCTTGTGCTTTACCTCATCGTAGTAGGCCAGGATGTTCTCCACTTTCAAACCGTTCTGCCAGGGATACACCAACCGTTTCTCGGTCCCCTTGAAATAGTACTCCACATGGCACTGACCGCAGACAAAGGAGCGCATTTCCTGCCTCGTGGCCATGGTGTTGACGTCGTAGTCTTTCACCCCCTGGCTGGCTTTCCACGCTTTGACTCCTTCCAGGAATCCGGGCCGGGTGATCCGCAATTGCATGTTGGCCGGATCATGGCAGTCGATGCAGGCAACCGGGTGCGCCACCAGTTTGCGTGCCTCGCTAAAAGGCATGGGGTTGAGTTTTTCGAACCCTTTCATCAGGTCACCATCGCCCATCTTCTTGTAGGTGGTGTAAATGGACGCGTGGCAGTGCAGACAGGTGCCAGGCTGTTTCACGGCCTGTTGGCGCTCGGTGTAAGTCTGGTCATCAAGCATGAAGGCGTGCCCCCGGTCCTCCCGAAAATCCTTGGCGAAAGCGTAACCGGCCCAGAAACGTTTGAGCTTGGGATCCAAATCCAACCGCGATTGCGCCACAAAGGAGCGAGGATCCGCCGCGCTGGGGGAGCGCGACATCGCTTCGCTACCCCCATATTTCGTGTGCGTCATGTCCACGGTCCGCTTGTAGTCGTCGTACTGGAGTGGGAAGTTCTTACCCCAAATCGCCGGGTCGTCGATCGAATCGTTCAGCTCGACCACCCGGTAGAACGGGTTTTTTCCCTCCTGCTTGCGCTCCATGATGTTCACCAGCAGCGCCAGCCCTGCGATCGAGGCCACAGCAGCCACGGCCACCGTCCCCAGGAATAGCCAGCCACGGCCACCCGGAAGGGGAGAAGACGAAGAGGGAAAGTTGGGATTTGTGCTCATAAAGTTCTATTTCAGATGGCCCACCGAGGTATGACACCGGACACAAGACACTTCCTGCTTGCCGTGATGCCCACCATCGATGGCCCCCACGATTTCTGCGTGACACTTCCGGCACGCTTTCTCAGTCACCGCATGGTTGCGTGGCTTGATCCGGATCGGGTCAGGGTACCGGCCGGTCGTGAAGGCAAAGGAGTGCCAGAAGCCGTTGTCCGCCTTGGTCAGATACTTGCCCACAAGATTGGCCGGGGCATGGCAGTCGTTACAGGTGGCGGCATTCCGATGGCTGGACTTAAGCCAGCCGTCCAAGTGATCCTGCATGACGTGGCAGTTGGCGCAAGCAGCTGGGTCGTTGGTCAAGTAAGCCCAGCCTTTCGCGTAAGCAAAGGTGTAACCACCAATGCCGATCGCCAGGCCCAGGCACACTCCCAAAACGGCGCCACTGATTGTAGATGCCTTCATCGTCGCAGAATCAAGGTATCAAACTTCCCATCCCTTACCAACCCTAATCATAAGCTTCCTTGACTTGAATCAAGCCCGCCCTCGAAGAGGTTGCAGGCGAGGTCCACTCCGCCTATAGTGACCCTGCAGTGGATCGTTGCATCAACGTTGAAAGCTCTTGTCTCTACCGTAAATAGGCGCACCGAACGGGTTTTTCTCGTCGGTGTCGAATTGAAGTCCAGACCGGCCGGTTCCGTCCATGAATCCCTGGACGAGCTGGCCCAACTGGCCGAGACCGCTGGAGGAGAGATCATCAGCAACGCGGTTCAACGCCTGGAATCCCCCA
Organism: uncultured Verrucomicrobiota bacterium; assembly: GCA_964411985.1. Taxonomy (GTDB): domain Bacteria; phylum Verrucomicrobiota; class Verrucomicrobiia; order Limisphaerales; family J093; genus CAYPNF01. Next base: position 88,409 of record CAYPNF010000027.1, on the reverse strand, counting down.
GTGCCAGCACCTACATCGGATCCGGAAAAGCAACGGAGTTCTCCGAATTTTGCCGCACGAACCGCGTCGACACCGTCATCTTCGACGACGAACTCTCTCCCGCGCAAACGCGCAACCTGGAGAAACACTTTGAGTGCAAGATCCTCGACCGCACCTCCCTGATTCTCGATATTTTCGCCCAACGCGCCCGCACCCGCGAAGGCAAGCTGCAAGTGGAATTGGCCCAACTGCAGCACTTGCTGCCCCGCCTCACCCGCTACTGGAGCCATCTCTCCCGTCAGAAGGGCGGTATCGGCATGCGCGGTGACGGCGAAACCCAGCTGGAAACCGACCGCCGACGTGTGCAGGATCGAATCGCCAAGATCGAGGTGGAATTGGTGGAGGTCCGGCGCCAGCGCACCACCCAGCGCCAGGGCCGCCAACGAAGTCTCTGGCCGCTTGTCTCACTGGTCGGGTACACCAACGCGGGCAAGTCCACCCTGTTCAATTCCCTGACAGGCGCAGAGGTTCTGGAAGAGGACAAACTCTTCGCCACGCTCGATCCCACCACCCGGCGGCTCCGTCTTCCGAGCAACCAAAACCTGCTGCTCTCCGATACCGTAGGATTCATACGCAAACTGCCGCATCAGTTGGTCGAGGCATTCAAAGCCACCCTGGAAGAAGTGGTCAATGCCGAACTCCTCGTCCACGTCGTGGATGTGAGTCATCCGCAGTACCTGGAGCAAATGGACTCCGTCACGGAAGTGCTCGTGGAACTGGGAGTGGCTGAGAAACCGCTGTTGCTGATCTTCAATAAGATCGACCTGCTTGCGGACCCGGGGGCAGCCGAGGCGCTCGCCAGTCGCTATCCGGGAGCCGTGGCCATTTCCGCCAAGACCCAGCAAGGTTTCGAAGCGCTACTCGCCGAACTGGGAAACCAGCTGCGCCCCTTGCGTCAGTTTGTTGAGTTGACCATTCCCCAGTCCGAGGCCGCCGCGATTTCCCGCCTCCATACGATTGGCCAAATCATTGAGCGCGAATACGAAGGCGACCTCGTGCGCTTCAAAGTTCGTATCCCACCCCATTGCCGCACTGAATTCGACCGGTTCGTCTCCGCGGAGCTGTGAACGAGTTGGCAGAGCGCCCTTCTTCCCTGGAGAGGGAAGATCCCTGGGGATGAGCCTACCGCCTTGGCATGGCAAAAGAACTGCTTCCAAATAGAGCCAATTAGATTTATATAAAGTTCCAAACGCCTACTGCCGATAGGTGCCATAGGCGCTAAATGGCTGGATTGGGAATCAGGAATGAGAATTGTTCACTCGTCAAGCAGGGGACAAAAGGGTTTCACGCTGGCAGAAGCGATGATCGGTTCGGCGATCGTCGCGGTGTTGGTTCTGGCCAACATGTCGGCGATTTACCTGAGTCGACTCAGTTCCTACAAGGACCATGACAAAGGGATTGTCTCGAACTTCATGTCGCACTATCTGGAAAATGTGCAAGCCATTGAATTCGATAATGTTATAACGAACCAACCGATCAACGGGCTCTACACTGGCAGTGCGGGTACTCCCAACCTCCGAATCCCCTCCAGCAGTTCGTGGATCAGCCTGGTCAACACCAACTACCTGACTTTCCATCCGGATCTGATATGGATCACCAACCGGAATCCGCAGATGCGTGTTGTGTTCACCACCACAATGAGTGGGGGGCTTCCCCACACCAAGCACCTGCAGATGGAGGTAAAATGGGATCCCCCACTCGGATTTGGAGGCACGATCACGCGCCGTTTGGACCTACTCCGTGTCCGAGATCTATAGGACTTGTCCCAAGTTGAGTCAGATCTGCACCGCGCCGCCATGAACACCAGATTGAATCCATCGAAAACCCGCAGAACCTCGGCCATGGCCATCGTCGAGATGGTGCTGGCCTCGGCGGTGGGCGTCCTCGTTCTGGGCGCTCTACTGACGCTCGTCATGGAAGTGGCGAAAGAGCAACGCCGCGGGCTGGTGGACTCGAGCCTGGAGATGAAGGCAAATCTGTTGGAAGACAAAGTGAACCGGGTGCTGCGCCCCATGAGTTCCGGTGAGTCGGTGGTCACCGCGGACCCCACCGCCACGGGGTCAGTCTTCTTTCGAAGAATCATCATCGCCCGGGGGCAAACCCCCGCCTATCCGAGGGAGGAGTTGGTCTACGATCCGGTGAACTGCAGGCTGGTACACGACCCCAACCGGGCGGCAGCGGGGGACGAAAACATCCTGATGCAGGGGACCAACTCGGTGGTGCTGCGCAACGCCTATTTCTTCCTGAGCGCCAAAGCGGATGGTTCGTTGGATTCCTCCGCGGTGAACGTTTTCCTTCAGTTCGACGACGATTTCACAGCGATGAGGCGCAACCCCGATCGCAGCCTGCGGCGGACGCAGGTAACGCGCGTGTTCACGGTGAAGATGCGTAACAACTAAAGGTAAGGTCAACATGAAGATTTTGAGGAAACTCCGCAGGCTCACGGCGGGGACGGTGCTGGCTCCGACCGTCATCCTTTCCGGCGTGCTCGGCATCACCGCCTTCGCCATGATTCAGCTGAGCTCGTATCGGGCGCGGGCCGAATATGGACGATGGAGCTCGAACGAAGCCTACCGTCACGCGGAAAACGCGCTCTCCTGGGCGGTGCAGGCCATCGCGGATGCCACCTCGGGTGGGAGCAGTGCACCTTTCCTGGGCCAGTATTCGCTGACGGCCGGTTCGGTCAGTGTTCCCTACATGGCGAGTCTGAAGGCGGAGGCGAACTCTGATTTCAAGGAGGTATGGGTTACCATCTCCAATCACCCCACAGGCGTCACAGACCTGTACTTGGTCACCACTTCAGCCCAGGTCGGAGCCCACACCCGCACAGTCCAGGCGACGGTACGCAAGAACCCACCCAGCCTGGTTTTCGATTATGAGTATTTCCTGAACAACTGGGGTTGGTGGTGGGGAAGCACCATCACGGGATACGGAGACAATCGCGCAAACTGGGACTTCGATTTCCGCTACAACCCGACGGTCAACGGGGCCATTTTCGCCAACGGGCGAGTCGCCTGCAACAAGGTGGCGGTGGATCCTCTGACCAGTACCCCTCCGTTCAAAGGCACCGCTGCCGCGGACCCGGTGGGAATGGTTCATTCGGGTGTTCCGCGGATCCCCATGCCGAACCTGCTGGACTTTACTTATTACCAAAACAAGGCGGTGGCCTCGGGAAGCAAGCTCCTGGTGGGTTCGACGGTGGTCGTGAACGCCGTGCACGCGGATGTCTCCAAACCTGGGCTCTATCTGAAAGGCACGGCCGGTGCTCCGATCAAGATCAACGGCCCCGTGGTGGTGCCGGGGGATGTCGTGATCAGCGGGCCGGTGACCGGAACGGGCACGCTCTACGTGGGAGGAAACCTGTACGTCGCGGGCAACGTGACCTATGTGAATGGCCCAAGCTTCACCACAGCACCCTCCTCCATGTCTCAGGCTGACCGTGACAATTGGGTCAAGAACGCCGTCGCCGACAAAAAGGACTTGGTCGGATTCGCGGTGCGAGGTTCCGTCCTGGGAGGCGCAGTCAATTCCTCCGACTGGAAGGCGAACTGTTTTGACGCCGCCGATTACGGGCTCAAGAACGTGGGTGCGGAAGCCAGCCTGGGCAAGGATGGCATCCGGAGCACGCCCGACGACGCCGTGAAATATCTGGACACCAATGGGGACGGGACGCCGGACTCGGCATGGTACGACGCCGACGGCAATGGGGTGGTCAACAGCGCCTACAACTACGCTGCTGACATCCAAATGACCGCCACCAGAGCGGGGAAGATCACGGGATACCCTAAGGATGGGACCGGGGCGCTGCAACCCTACGATTCCCTCAGCTCCAACAACTACAACCGGATGGATGGCGTGTACTACTGCAACCACGCGGTGGCCAACCGGATGGCCGCGAGCGGGGTTGCCTGGAATGGGGCGGTCATCTGCCGCGATGAAGCCATCGTTTTCAATGACACGCTGAAGTTCGTCTACGACCCCCGAATCCATAGTCGTTACTCGGACGATCCGAATCGGTACATCGACTTGGGGTTGCCCATCGCTAACAAAGTGCGGATCGAGCGCGTCGACGAGATTGTGCCCGTCGCAGGATTCTACTCAGGAACCTAGGCAACGCTGCATGAAACACTTAAGGATGCTTCTGTTTTGCGGGGCCTTGATCACAGGGCCATGTTCGTCCGTAGTCTGCCGCGCGGTCGATCCCCTTCCGGTGGAACTTCGCGACGCGCCCCTGGAGAAACGCATGGAGTACTTGGACAAGCGAGGAGAGGAATCGAGGAGACAGCGGGAGGCCGTGGGTCAACAACGCTTCGAGGAGCAGCAGCAGTTCCTGCAGTCCGTGGCCGCGGGCCTGCAGCAGGAACTCGCCGCAAGGCAAGCGCTCCTGAGCCGCGAAACCGGGGGCGCGCCGTTGGCAACGTCGTCGGACCCGGCCATGGAGACGCGCGATCCGGAAACAGGCGGCCAGGGACCCAAGCTGGCGATTTCAGCCTTGATTCTGGCCGGGCTCTCAGTGCTTTATCAGTTTCGTGAGCGCCTTCTTCCCCGCCTCTACCAGCATTAGCGTGCCTCCCAGGACCGCAGCCAAACGCCTTTCGGCGGCGCTGCTCGGGTGGCTCCTGGCTGCCCTGCACCTGGCATTCCCCGCCAGCGCGAGAGCCAGCGAGGTCTCACCGCTCCCGCTTCACAACGTCCGGTCGGTTCTCAGCCTACCCCACCAACAAGCAGCTCTGGCCAAACCGGTCGCGCTCGAAGCCACCGTCACTCTCTTCGATCTGAAGTATAACCTCTTCTTCGTGCAAGATGACACCGGGGGGATTTACGTCTATGCTCCCCAAGTCCCCGGCAGAACCAGGCCTGGGGAAAAGATTGCCATCAAGGGTTTTACGGCCCCCGGCAGGTTCTCCCCCGTTATTCAGCTGGAGAGCTTCCAGACTACGGGATCTTCAAGTTTGCCTCCCCCCAGAAGGTCCAGCCTCGAGCGCGTCCTCTCGGGAATCGAGGACTGCCAATGGGTCGAACTCGAAGGAGTCATCCACAGCGCAGAATCGAAAGACAATACACACCGGGCGGTTCTGGCCCTGGGTCCAAGCCGGCTGCCACTGCTCGTTTGCGAAGCCCCCTCGGGCTGGCATACCAACCTGGTGGATGCCGAAGTGCGGGTCCGAGGGGTCGGCGGAACGCTCTTCAACGCTCAGGACCAAGTGAGTGGTTTCCACTTGTTTGTGCAGAAGGCCGAGGATATTGAGGTGATCGTACCTCCTCCTTCCGATCCCTTCGCTCTGCCTGTCCGGCAGGACCGCGAGTTGTTGACCTACCAAAGCCTGGGACTGCCAGGCCATCGAATCAAGGTCCAGGGCAAGGTGACCTTCTGCCGGCCAGGAAGCCATCTGGTGCTGCAAAACACCGGCATGGCCGTCGTCATCAGGAGCCCTGGAATCACGAACGTCTCTATTGGACATCATGCTGAGGCCGTCGGCTTTCTTTCGTTGAAAGACGGAATTCAGCAGGAGTTGGAGCAGGGGTTGGTGCGGATTGTCGAACCGGGGTCGCCGCTCAGCCCCGCCCTTGTCAATGCAGGGAAGATCCTCATTGGAGAGCGTCAGAATGAACTCATCCGCCTCGAAGGCTCGCTTCAAGGAACAGACCAGCCCTCCAAGGATCACCTCTGCCTTTATCTCGAAAGCGGTGGACGGACCCTCCGCGCCCATCTCGTCACAAGCTCCGACCTGCAATCCCTCCATCAGCTCCGCCCTGGGACCGTGCTGCGCCTCACCGGCATCTGCCACGTCATCGCTGACCCCCTCGAGGCTCACGACCGGGTGGAACTTTGGCTGCGCGACAAGAATGACATCCAGGTCATTGGAACCCCGGCTTGGTGGACAACCCGGACCTTCCAGATCGTGTGCCTAGGATTGCTCTCCGCGCTGGTATTGGCCCTGTGTTGGATCATGCTGGCCCGGCATCGCCTGAGCTCCCGAGCTCAGTCACTCCGCGGCCGCGAAGCTCAGCTTGAGGACCAATATCGCGACCTGTTTGAAAACGCGAACGATTTGATCTTCGAATGCGACCTGCAGGGAAAGGTCAGGTCCTTCAACCGCGCCGCGGAGCTAACCCTCGAGACCTCGCGCACGGCCGCGCTTCACCAGGATTTTTCCTTGTTCGTCAGCGCGGACCAACGGGACCTGGTAGAGCAGCGGCTGCGGCTCGTGCAGGCAGGACAGCCCCAAGACCGCTTCGAACTGCGTCTGCAGACGCCCTCGGCCCGGGCGGTGGCAGTGGAACTTGCTTTCAAGCCGGTCTACGAGGAGGGACGAATCGTGGCCGTCCGCGCCTTCGGCCGGGACATCACCGCCAAGAAGCTGGGGGAAGAAGCTCTCCGCCACAGTGAACGGCAACTGAAACGAAGCATCAGCGAGCGCGAGCAACTCGCCCGAGATCTCCACGACGGCATCATCCAGTCGATCTATGCGGTCGGGCTGGTCCTGGAGGATTGCCGGAGGGTGTTGCCGGCTCAGGCCGAGGAAGCCGCCAACCGCCTTTTCAAGGCCACCTCCAGTCTGAACCGCATCATCCGCGATGTACGTAACTTCATCCTCGGCCTCAAACCGGAGAGTCTCAACGCCGCGGGACTCAACGATGCTCTCGCCGACATGGTGGCCAGTTTTGGTCCAACCTGCGCCGGATGCCTTCGAACTGAGATTGACCCCGTGGCAGCCGGTTGGGTTCAACTGGAACATCAACATCACCTTCTCCAGGTGGCCCGTGAGGCCATCTCCAACAGCCTTCGTCACAGCAACGCCAAAAGCATTCTCCTGAGTTTGCAGCGGCGTCCGGGGTCCGTTGCCTTGGAGGTGAGGGATGATGGGCAAGGCTTCGACCCGGACCAAGTACAACACGGGCAAGGCCTCGACAACATGGTCGCCAGAGCCAGGGAACTTCATGCCCAGATCAGCATCTCCTCCTCGCCCCACCATGGCACCACCGTTACATTTGTGCTTCCCCTCAAGACAGACCGGAGTTAAGGTGTGACTCACAAATCAAGTACCCTTGTGGAAACAAAGCCTCCCATCCGGATTCTGATCGTGGATGACCATGAGGTCGTCCGTGTTGGCCTTCGAACCCTGCTCAGCGGCTCAGCGGGCCTTGAAGTCGTGGGGGAAGCCGGCACTGCCGCCGATGCGGTGTCGGAAACCCGCCGACTCCTGCCCGATGTTGTCTTGCTCGATGTGCGGCTGCCCGACCAGTCGGGTTTTGAAGCCTGCAAGCAGATTCAAACCCTGCCGCAGGATGTCCGCGTGCTCATCCTTACCTCTGTGGCAGATGACCAGACAGTTCTGGACGCCATCAGCGCCGGGGCGGACGGTTACCTCCTCAAGGAAATCGATACCCCCGCCCTGGTCAGCGCCATTGAGAAAGTAGCGTCCGGTCAGTCGATCCTGGATCCAGCCGTCACGAAGCAGATCTTCACCCGGGTCAAAGCTGTGCCCGAACCAAGGGATACGGATCGATTCTCGCTGCTCTCGGCACAAGAAAAGCGGGTGGTGGCCTTGGTAGCCGAAGGCAAAACAAACAAGGAGATTGGTCTGGGACTGGGGTTGAGCGACAAGACGGTCAAGAACTACCTCAGCAACGCCATGGAGAAACTCCAAATGAACCGGCGTTCCCAGGCGGCAGCCTTCTTTGTCCAGCATCAAGCGCGCTAGTCAGGATCAGGGAGTCCACAACCCTTCCCCAGCATTCGGGCCATCGTAAGCGATGGGCCAATTCGATGTCCCATCTTGAATCATCGAGTGTCCCAACGTGGAACATCTTGCCCTCGCCCCCCGGCAAGCAAGGTTTGAGCCTCTACCCGCAGCTAGACCATACATTGCGATTATACACTCCATTACGAAGCGATATTATACGCAATCCACTCACCGCAAACATGTTATGTTACTACCTCTTATTGGCCCTACTAGGTTAGGGCCATAAGATTTACCAACAGATCTGTTAGGAGAATAGAAACGTAAACTGCTTGTAATGAGTTTATTGCGATCGAAGAAGACCACGAGAAACACTTTAGAACAGCTCAGCTTCCGCTTGCAGGCACCACGGTTGCTCCTAGGTTGGATCAGGATGAATGATGGGCAGCGAAAGCCTTTGGCCATGAAGCGCGTCAAGCGCCTTGCGTCGTGCGTCGGATTCACTCTGGTGGAGGTCATGATCGCCATCGGAGTGATTGGCATCACTTTCGTCGCCCTCTACGCCGCCATCGCTAGCGGCTTCACCGTGATCCAACTGGCACGGGAAAACCTGCGCGCCACCCAAATCCTGGCAGAGAAGATGGAGACGATCCGTCTCTACAATTGGGACCAGGTGACTTCAAACGGATTCATTCCCACGAACTTTGTCGCCCCTTACTTTGCCACGAATGAGTATGGCTCCTCGGGCCTCACTTACACCGGAACCGTCAGTATCCTGCCTGCAGGCCTTGCAGAAACCTACAACGACGATCTCCGGAGAGTGAACGTGACGATCCAGTGGTCCTCCGCCACGGTCCTTCGTCAGCGAACCATGTCGACCCTCGTATCCAGGTATGGACTGCAAAACTACATCTACTAGGCGGCAGCGCTTCGCCTTTACACTCGTCGAACTGCTCGTCGCCATCGGCATCGGTGGGATTGCGATGACGGCGGTGTTATCGATGGTTTCCTACAGTGGGAGGAGTCTGGCGGCCCTTTTCAACTACACCGACCTGGATCAATACAGCCGCCGCGCCTTGGACCAGATGTCGCGAGAAATCCGCCAAGCGGACAACTGCACCATCGGCACCTCCAACCATGTGGTTCTCAGCTATCGGGACGCTGTCGGCGCAGCTCACAGTCTCGAGTATACCTATAGTCCCACTGCTCGGACCCTCACCCGGACCCGAGATGGCCGGAGCGATGTACTTCTCAAGGAATGCGACTACTTGCGATTTGGCGTCTACCAGCGGACTCCCGTGGGAGGTGTGTACGAGCAGTTCCCGGTCAACGTTACCAATACCACCAAACTGATCCAGGTCACTTGGGTTTGCACGCGGGAAATCATGCGCGCTCGGGTCAACTCCGAGAGCGTGCACTCCGCCAAATTCGTTCTCCGCAACTAACCGCCGGCAGATCGGAAGCAGAAGTCACAACCCATCCCCTTCTAACCAGTTTCTATGAACTTTCGCCAAATCTCGCGCAACAACACGCAAAGGGGAAGCGCGCTGCTGGTCACCCTCGTGGTGAGCGCCGTGGTCGGGATCAGCATCTTTGCATACTTGTCGCTGGTTCACACCCAGAACCTATCGATCGCCCGGTCACAGGCCTGGAACTACTCCATGGCCATCGCCGAGGCAGGAATCGAGGAGGCGCTCACGCAGATTCGTAAGAACTGGGGGCATCTTGACCGGGACGGCTGGACCGAATCAGGCGGTTGCTTCGTGAAGCAGCGTACCCTGGACGAGGGTTACTACCAGGTCATGGTCTCCAATGTTTCGCCCCCGGTCATCTATTCGCGCGGCTTTGTGAAAGCGCCCAAGAGCACCAGCTACCTGAATCCGCGTCTTGTCCGGGTCACCACCAGCTCCAGCGGAATGTGGAGGAAAGGAATGGTGGCAAAGGGAACCATTGACCTCAAGGGCAACAACATCACAGCAGACAGCTTTGACTCCAAGGACCCTACCCGCAGCACCGGAGGTAGGTATGACCTCGCCAAGAGAGGAGATAAGGGTGATGTGGCCACAAACTCCTCTCTCACCAATTCTTTCAGCGTCGGCAATGCAGACATCTGGGGCCATGTAGCCACCGGCCCGGGGGGAGCAGTCAGCATCGGTCCCGGAGGATCGGTGGGAAGCTTGGCCTTTCACAGCGGGGGTGGTTCAGGCATTCAGACTGACTGGTTCACCGACGACATGAATGTCAGCTTTGACGACGTCATTCTGCCTTTCAGTACTCCCCCCCCGGCGCCTGCGAGCGGGAGCGTGGGTACCACCAATTATACCTATTTGCTGGGAAGCGGAAATTACCAACTTTCGTCCGTGAAGCTCAGTGGAAATGCGTCGACCAAGAAGGGGGTTACGGATGCTCCGGCAGTGGCGGTCGCAGCCAATTCGGATGCAGTTCTTTATGTGTCCGGCGACATTAGCCTGACCGGTGGAGCCTACATCTATGTCGATCCGACTTCGCGCCTGAAGCTTTACGTCGGTGGGTCTGCGGACTTGGGTGGCAACGGGGTCGTGAACGGTTCGGGTAATGCCACGAACTTCTTCTATTACGGGCTTCCCTCCAACACAAGCCTATCCTTCTCGGGAAATGCGGCTTTCTCTGGGGCCATTTACGCCCCGAACGCCGACTTCACCCTCGGGGGCGGTGGAACTGACACCTACGACTTCGTGGGTGCCAGCGTGACCAGCACGGTGAAAATGAACGGTCATTTCAAGTTCCACTATGATGAGAACCTGGGCCGCCTCACCCCGGACGGTGTCTTCGTCGTGACCTCCTGGGCTGAGCTGTAGTCTCCCGCTTGCGGGCGTGCGACGACCCTGAAGAGGGGAATCGGCTAAGGTTTTTGATGAACCAGGTCGATATTCAGGTGGCAGGTCCTGTTTCTTGGACCGCCACCAGGTGAAATCTGACGCCAAGTCCATTTTGAACCGCACAGTTTTGGTTGTGGAGGACTGTGACCTCACGGCAAAACTGTACGGGGGTGAGTTGTCACATCATCGTTGGACGATGGTGCGTGCGCGCAATGGTCAGGAGGCTCTGGATATGGTAAAGGGCGGGCTCCGGCCTCGCATCATTCTCTCCGATCTGAACACGCCTGTGCTGAATGGCATCGAGCTTCTTCAGCGGCTCAAGGCCGAACCGGAGACTCAAGACCTCCCCGTTGTAGTCTTTTCCGCTCGGTTCAGCGGCGAGACTCTCCAAGCACTGGTTGGCCTGGGAGCCTATGCCGCCCTTGATAAGACCGCCATCGGACCCGGCGACGTGCCTCGGATTCTATCGGCAGCGGCTGTTGGTATCCCTCGTTCCGAGGTGCATCTAGCCGGCGACGTCCAACTCAGTCTGGGCGACCCCGAAACGATCAAGAAACTCCTGGACCAGCGGCGTAAGTTTTTTCTCGAAAAGATACCTGACTGGGTGGCAAGTCAACGTCGGCGCATGTCCCACTTAGCCAGTGATAACCGCGACACTCGCCGTACCATTGTGCGCCAGCTTCGAGTCGACCTCCTGGAATTCATCCATCGCACCTCCGACCTGGGATTAGGCGACTTGGCCACGATAGGAGTCGGTTTTGCCAACCTTGCCTCCTGGCTCCAGGAACACCCCGAAAGCCTCAACCCTGGCTTGATCCGGACGGTGCAAGACGTGCTCGGGACGATGAAGGTAATAGCCCAGCGATCGGACCCTGAGCAGGTGCGTCTCCCCCATACCCCAAGAGTTCTCACGGTAGACGATGACGCGACCACCATCGCTTTCCTCGTGTCCGCCTTGGAAAAGAATGGTTTCGGCCTCCGGAAGGCGGCCAGTTCCTCCGAAGGTCTGGAGGCATGCTGCCAAGAGCACTTCGATCTGATCATCACCGACATCTGCATGCCGGAAATGGATGGAGTTGAGCTCTGCCGAAGGATCCGCAGTCACCCCCTCAATCGAGAGACTCCGGTGATCTTCGTCACATGTGCAGAGAAATCAGCGGAACTGGAAAGAACCCAGTCAGTGGGCGGGCAGGATTTCATTGCCAAACCCGTCAACGCGCTCGAGCTGTCCCTCAAAGCCCTGGCTAATCTCGCCTTGCGTCCTGAGCATGAGGAGGAAGAGCCTGCCGTGGAGATGGTGCCGCTGACCATGCAGGACCCCTCTCCAGAACTCAAGGACGCCGAGCCAATCAGGATTGTTCTTTAGGCTCGGGAAGGGGTTTCAACAACTCACGCGGCGAGTTCGTGCGGTCCCTTGCCGCCGTTGATTAGGAACAGAGCAGCCATGCGTACCGCAAGTCCGTTGGTGACCTGTTCCAAGATCACCGACTTCTCCCCGTCCGCCACATCGCTTTCGATCTCCACGCCACGATTGATGGGCCCGGGATGCATGATCAGCACGTCCGGGCGGGCATTCTCCAAACGGGCGCGGGTAATGCCGAAAAGGCTCGTGTATTCCCCCAACCCAGGAAACATCATCTTTCGCTGGCGCTCATGTTGGATGCGCAGGAGATTGATGACGTCCGCATCTCCAATGGCTTCCTCAAGGTCGTGGGTGACGCGACACCCCATTTCCTGAAAAGCGCGCGGAACAAGGGTTGTCGGCCCGCAGAGAGTGACTTTCGCCCCCAGTTTGTTGAGCGCCCATATGTTCGACCGCGCGACGCGGCTGTACAAGATGTCCCCCAGGATGGTCACCTTCAGGCCAGCGATCTTGCCCTTCCGCTCGAGAATGGTGAAGGTATCCAGGAGAGCTTGTGTGGGATGCTCATGGGCCCCGTCTCCGGCGTTGAGAACATGGGAATGGAGAACGCGGGAGAGCATGTGCGGAGCCCCGGCGGCGCTATGCCGGATGATGATGAAGTCGGCGTTCAACGCCTCCAGATTGCGGGCAGTGTCTTTGAGCGTTTCCCCTTTGCGCAGCGACGAAGCCTCGGCGGAGAAGTTGATAATGTCGGCACTCAAACGCTGTGCGGCCAACTCGAAACTGATGCGGGTGCGCGTGGAGGGCTCGACAAAGAGGAGTACCACCGTCTTGCCTCGCAACGCGGGCACCTTCTTGATCGCCCGTTCCCCAACCGCTTTGAAGGCTCGCGCGGTATCCAAAACAGCCATGATTTCCTCGGCGGAAAGGGACTGAATGTCCAGCAGGTCTTTACGGTTCCAGCTCATGATGGTCCGGGTTGGTGGTTTTGCTTCTCGACGAAGACTCCTGACGCGCCCTTCTCAGGGAGGATCTCCGCGGTGACAAGGTCGTCGATCTTGGTCTTGACAGTCTTACCCACAAAATCGGGCTGAATGGGCATTTCGCGGTGTCCGCGGTCCACCAACACCGCCAACTGGATGCGCGTGGGCCGCCCCAAATCCAGAAGCGCATCCATCGCAGCGCGACAAGTGCGACCGCTGAAAAGGACGTCGTCCACCAGCACGATCAACTTCTCATTGATGTCGAAAGGGATCGAGGTGGGGTGGACTTGAGGAGCGAATTTCCGGTGCAAATCGTCCCGGTGCATCGCCACGTCCAACTGCCCAACCGGCACCTCCCGGTTCCAGAGTTTCGCCAGCTGAGTGGCAAGTCTCCTGGCCAACTGCACGCCACCAGTCTGGATTCCAACCAGGATAGTCCGATCCGCATCGGGCCGATCGCGTTGGCCGATCTCTTTGGCGATACGGCAGACAGCTCGGTCCACCGCTGACCCTGGCATTATCTGGCTGGCTTTTGGACGTATTTTGGGCATGAGAGGAAACGAAACGAGGGTTTGGCCGAAAAGGGAGAGGATGAGGGAGCAGGAAGGAACCCACCAACACCCAGAGTCACTGTGCGGGCTCGAGGCAGTGAGCGCCGATGGAGATCAACGGTACTGGAGCTGGCTTTCACGTTGAGATCGGCGCCAACGCCGCCAAGCGGCGCGATACTTGACCGTCCAGTCGATCAAGGCTCTCTCAAAGCCAATATCGTATCCGGCTTTCTCAGACTCCAGCCACTTGTGCTTCAGAATCTCCTCACGCTCAGCCAGAAACTCCTGATACAGCGTCGAGTTCTTCAGTATGTCATCACTTTGCATGGCCGCCGCGATCATCATACGACCGTCTTGTCGTTACCAAGGTTATCGGAATCTCGTCACCAAAATTTAACATCCACAACACCACTTACAATCAAATTCCTGCCCCTGCCGCCGAGCAGGGACGACTTTACACCCGCTCTCTCGAAAGACAGCAACATCAATGCCAGCCGTGTCCTAGAAAGGACTCCTGCACACAATCGTATCTCTTTGGTCTTCAAGATATACGATCAGGAACGGCGCCAAATCCACAGATCGCCCCCAGGCGAAACAACACGATCGATGAGGACAAAACCCTCCATGGATTCCTGGAAAACGCCGGGCGCGGAACCGTCCCATCGCCAAAACAAAAAGGAGAAGTTCTCCTCCCGTGCCCGTTGCAACGCTCGGCGCAAAGAGTCGGCGGGGACCTCTGTCGTCGGAGCCCACTGCACGAAAGGATCGGGGCGCCAGGACAAACGGTCACGGATGAGGGCCGTGGCATAGGTCGAAGACATGTTGGCCAAGACGACTCGAGCCTGCGGATCCAATTTCCCCACCTGTTCCAGACAGGCCGAGTACGGATACCATCGTTCGGGTGAGTAGCGCCAAGGGACTCGGGCCCCACTCCGTTCGACATGGCTCATGAGGAAGTTGGCAAGAAGCAACACACCGGCTCCGGCCAAAGGTACCCACTTCCTGCCGGCTGCGCCGCAACCCACAAAAGCTCTCCAGGCAAGAACCACCACGGAAGGAAGAAGCATAAGGTGGAAGCGCGAGTATCCGATCCATTGCGGGTCATCCAGAAAGTGAAAAAGCCAAATACCCCCGCAAACGAGGGCCGCAGTCCAAGCCAAAGGCCATCCACGGGAGCGGCAGCTCAGCCAAAGACCCCATAGCGCCGGCACCAGCACCAAACCGAGCTGCATCCCCAACTCTGCGGCGCTCCGACAATACAACTCTCCCTGCAGCAGGTTCTGCCAGTGCAGGCGATAGGGCCTTGGATTCTGGATCGCGCGCAGCAGGAGATACAGAACCCCCGGCCCCAGCACCACGACCGCCAGCCTCGTTTCGGCTGGAAACCAAGAGAACCATCTACCTCTCCTTCGGACGGATCGCCCCCAGTGCCAAGCCTGGCATACCCACCGTGCCGCGCAGAAGAGGAAGGCCACGATAATCCCCGTGTCCTTGAGAAAGCTGAGCGTGATCAAGGCTAACGTAAACGAGCGCGAGGAAACCTGATCGGCGCTGCCCAGGACCCAGCGACGGCTCTTCAGCAAGACCCAACTCATCAAGGGAAGCATCGGAATCTCGAGATAGAGCACCGATCCGTAATAGAGGAAGAGTGGCCCACTGAGCAGTCCGACCACCAAAGGCAGCTGAACCGACCAGCCGAAGCCGCGCTGCGAAGCCGCGCGCAGCAGGCACCATCCCAGCCAGAAGAGCCCGAGCATGGGCAGCAGACGCAACAGGGCAAACGAAGGGGCAAGACCCCCTAACCATGTCTCAGCGCTCATGGAGGCCAAGACCGCTGAAAGCCATGGCTGGAGTGCTGGGTAGCGGATAGCACGGATCGACAGGTCTTCCGGTTGATCCTGCGGTGCTGGGTAGGAGGCAAACGCCGCAATCCCCATAAGCACAAGCCCAGCGATGGCCCACCCGTCCGGATTGGCCCTCTCTCGACGCCGGATTGCCGTCCCTACCCAAGCCGCAGCCAAACCGACCCCAAGAATGGGCCAAATCGCCTGGTCCAGGATCAGTCGGCCGAGGGCTCCAAAAACCAAAGCCGACCCCATGTGATAATGCTCGTCGCCAGCATAGGGTACGTCTGCATCCCAGGAAGCCAGGTGAAACCCGACGAGCAACACCGCCCAACCGACCGCCAAACTCAGCATCCCCTTTTCTGGCCGGATTGGGCCGGGGGGAGCGAAAGCCCGCCCCGGCCGAGCGAGCCAAATCCAGATCACCCCCAACAGCACCAGACCCAACTGCCAAACAAGAGCGCTGGCGATGGGACCCAGGGCGGGTAGCCGAAGGTAACTAGCTCCGCAAAGGGGGTTTACAAGGAAACCGAACCCGTAAAGGGCACAAAGGGACATCCCCCACCCCATCGAAACAGGACAGACCCGCAAAAGATGGCCAAGGATCAAGAGCCCCAAGGCGGCGGCGACGAACTTGACAGAAACAGAAGAGATGAACACAAAGGCGATCATCGTGGCGAGCCCAACTCCCAGCAAGCGAGGCAGATCGGCACTCTGTAGATCCCGGCGCACAGAGTGGGAGTGTGTCGAAACATCCCCCCCTTAAGCAAGGAAAGGTTCCATTCTCCGTGAAACCAACGCAAGCAAAGGCCCTCGATCGTGCACCCTGCCCCTTTGTTTTGGCTGGACGAACTTCAGGAGCAACTCAGGATTGCCGATAATAGACTCTGCAATAGGTCGCTATGGAGCTAAGCCAACTTTCGGTGAATTGGTTCGACGTAGTGGTTCTCGCCACCGCGGGAGTCGGAATCATCCTGGGCAGAAGGCACGGAATGTCCGAGGAATTGCTCACGTTGCTCCAGTGGTTGTGCATCATTCTGATCGGCGGCTACACCTACCGGGAATTGGGAACTTTCACGAGCACACTGACTGGGCTCGATCTGAACATTTGTTTCGTGGTGGCCTACGTTGGCGTGGCGAGTCTGCTCAAATGGCTGTTTACCGTGCTAAAACATTCGGTCGGAAGCAAACTCGTTACCGTCGATACCTTTGGCAAGTCCGAGTACTATCTGGGAATGGTGGCTGGGGTGTTGCGTTGTTTTTGCATGCTGCTGTTTTGCATCTCACTGATTAGCAGTGTTTACATTAGCGCCAAACAACGAACCGCCAACCGGCGCATGCAGGAGGACAACTTCGGATTCACCTTCCCCACCCTGGGGTCGATTCAGGAGGATGTCCTTCACAAGTCCTTCACCGGGCCCTACCTGAAAAAGTACGCGGCCCACGTTCTGATCGACCCTCAACCGACCCGCGCCACCAGCAGGACGCAGGACCTCCGCAGCCGCAAGCAAAAGGAGTTGGACGAAGTCACGGGCACCAAATAGGGTAAGTACGAACGCAGCTTGCGATGGCAGGATTCATTCCGGACGGCACGCTGGAGCAGATTCGTGCGGCCAGTGACATCGTCGAAGTCATCAACTCCTACATCCCGTTGAAGCGGGCGGGGGGTGGCTTTGTGGCGTTGTGCCCATTTCACAAAGAGAAGACCCCCAGCTTCCACGTCACCCCCCACAAACAGACTTTCCATTGTTTTGGCTGTCACAAGGGAGGGGATGTCTTCACCTTCGTGCGCGAGTACGAGAACCTAAGCTTCATGGAAGCCGTGCGGCGATTGGCGGAGCGGGCGAACATTGTCCTCGAATACACCCGGGATCCTGCCCAAAGCGAGGCCGTTCAACTCAAGGAAAAACTCCTCCAGATCCACGAACAACTCACCCAACGCTGGCAAAATGCCCTTGCCAACGAGGCTGCGGGACAAATCGCCCGCGATTACCTGGCCAAACGGGCGGTGCCCCCCGAAGCCATCCGGCTCTTTCGACTCGGCTACTCCCCAGATTCCTGGGAAGACACGGTGAACTGGGGCTTAAGCCGCGATTACCCTCCGGAGCTGCTGGAAAAAGCGGGCCTCGTCATTCGCCATGAGGAAAGCAAGCGGTTTTATGGAAGGTTCCGCGGCCGTCTCATGTTTCCCATTTGCGACGAGCAGGGCCGGGTCATCGGTTTCAGCGGACGCGTCCTGGCCGGAGACGAGAAAACCGCCAAGTACATCAACTCGCCGGAAACCCCGCTCTTCGTCAAAGGCAAAGTCATCTTCGGACTCGACAAATCCAAGCGCGCCCTGCTGGACCGCGGAAGCGCAATCATCTGCGAAGGGCAACTGGACCTCATCGCCTGCTACAGCTCCGGGATTCAGAACGTGGTCGCACCCCAAGGCACAGCCCTCACGGCAGACCATGCCCGGATCCTCAAGCGCTACGTGGAGGAGGTGATCCTCTGTTTTGACTCGGACAGTGCCGGTCAGAACGCAGCCGTGCGAGCGTTGGACGATCTGTTGGCCTCCGGCCTCTCCTTTCGAGTGGCAACCCTCCCGGCCCCCCACGACCCAGACAGCCTCATCAAGAGCCAAGGGGTCGCCGTTATGCAGGCTTGCCTGGACCGGGCGGAGGGTTTCTTCGATTTCCTCCTCAGGCGCCTCTGCCAACAAAATGACACCGCGACCGATCGTGGACGGTTGGCGGTCCTGCACGGCATGGCGGATGCCATTCTCAAAACCGGCAACCAGGTGCTCGTGGACACCTATGCCCAAAAGACCGCCCAAAGACTGGGCGTGAGCACGGATTCCGTACGGACCGAATTTCGCAAGCGCAACCGTCCCTCGCAACCCGTGCGGGAAGAGCCACCCGAGACTCCCCTCGCCCGCCCAGTGGGCCCGCGACCCTCGACGCTGGAATTCTGGCTCCTCAAATTGGTGCTGCTGGACGATACGCTCGTTGAATGGACGCAGCATCACCTCGACACGACCTGGGTGCAGCACTTCTCCGTCCGAAAGATCGTCGAGAAACGAATCGAGGCGGAACATCAGCAGGCTTGGTCCTCGCTGGCGGGGTTCCTGGCTGGATTCGAGGATCCAGAGGACCAAAGCCTGATTTCGGAGGCCGTCAGTGAGAAACGGGAAATCCCCAACCGCTCCCAGCAACTGCAGGATGTGGTGAAGCGTTTGCGGGACCAGTTCCTCGATCGACAACTGGTGCTGCTTTCCCAGCGAATTGCGGATCCCCAACTCTCCGATTCGGATCGTCAAGCGCTCGTCCAGCAACAGTGCCACCTTCGCACGCTGAAACAGGCGGAACTGAGTCCTTTGGCGGACCAGATGTAGAGCAGAGGATACGGGCAGAAAAGACCCGCGCCGAGGATTTCCCCCCCCGCGGCGCGGGATTCCCCCCCATCAATCCTGGCGTAAAAAGCCGCAGGAAAAAAAACCGCAGGCGCGTCTTAAGAAAAAAAGCATGCGCCAATGGAACCTATCGGCGGATTACCTCCCGCACTTTAACTCCAAAACATCAAATCAGCGATTCTGAGCTCGCCACCGAGGATGAAACGTGTACAAAGTCCCCTATGAACCACAGAATTGCGCTGCTTCTCGCCCTGGGACTCTGCGCCGCTCAGGCCGCAGACCAACCCTTCAACCCCATCGACGTCAACCTGGGCAACCTCTACCGGACCTCGAACGCCAAGACCCGGTCCATCTGCCCGGAGAACTTCACGGGGGAAAAGGGGAAGGCCGGCATGGCTACGGAGGGAACCGGAAAGGGCGCTTCGAGGGACCTTGGCCAGACCTGGAAGGTATCGCCCTCGGTGGTGATCAAGGCCAAGAGCACCTTCACCATGGCGGATATTCAAGGTCCGGGCGCCATTCAGCACATTTGGATGACCCCCGCACCGCTCGACAAAACGCGCTGGTACGTCCTGCGCATGTACTGGGATGGCGAGACTGAACCGTCGGTGGAAGTGCCCATGAGCGACTTCTTTGCCTGCGGCTGGGGCAAGTATGCCCAGATCAACTCCCTGGCCGTCTGTGTCAACCCGGGAAGCGCCTTCAATTGTTACTGGACTATGCCCTTCCGCAAAAAGGCCCGCCTCACCATGGAGAACCTGGATGACAAGGACATGGTGCTCTACTATCAAGTAGACTACACCCTGGCTTCTGTGCCCAAAGACGCCGGGTATTTTCACGCCCAGTTCCGACGAGAGGATCCCCTGAACCAAAAAGGCACCTATACGATCCTGGACAACGTCCGAGGACAAGGCCAGTACGTTGGCACCTACATGGCCTGGGAAGTGCACAGCCCAGGCTGGTGGGGCGAAGGGGAGATCAAGTTCTTCATGGACGGCGACAAGACCTTCCCCACAATTTGTGGAACCGGGACCGAAGATTACTTCTGCGGATCCTACAACTTCGACACGAAGAGTGAGGATGGAAAGAACCGCTACACCGTGTTCTCCACGCCTTATACGGGCCTTGCCCAGGTTCTACCTGCGGACCAGATCTACAAGGTGGGGCAGAGATTCGGCCTATACCGGTGGCACATCACCGATCCCATACGGTTCGACAAGGACTTGAAAGTCACGATCCAGGCATTGGGATGGCAGGATGGTGGCAGGTACCTGCAACTGGAAGACGATGTGGCGTCCACCGCATTCTGGTATCAGAAAGAACCCCATGCCAGGTTCCCCGCACTCCCCCCCCGAGAGAAGCTGACCCAAAACTGATTTCGGCCGCGGTCCGGAGGATCGAGCGCTTACAAGGGCACCCCGCCGGGGTGTCCTTTTTCTTCTGATGGATACCCTGCGGCGACAAAGCTGCGTATCAAGGCAATCTCCTCCTGCCCAGCAATCGTGTGAACTTTGCGAAACTCCCGCCATTCGAGCTGAATGCCAGCCTCCCGCAGGATGCGGACTTGGTGGCGCACGGGAGCAATCGGTATCAGCGGATCTTCCGTTCCATGGGTCATGAGCACTCTCTGCTCACGAGCCTGCGCCGAGAAGGAGTTCACCAAACCTTGGACGTCATGCACGTACCCACTGACCCCAATCAAGCCTGCCAAACGACTCGGGTAGCGCAGGGCCGTTTCCAGAGCCATCAAACACCCCTGCGAGAACCCGAATAAGGTGATGCACTCCGCCGGGAAACCCCGGGCAATCTGGAGGTCGAGAAGCTCTGAAATCATCGCCCGACTCCGGATTATCCCAGGTTCAGGCTTCCCGTAGATGTCGTACCAGGAGAAGCCACCGTAGTAATCGTCGGGAGCGTTCACCAAAAGGTAATTCAGCCAGGGAAGATTCAATTCATCGGGCATCCAGCGGTACCCCTCCATGCTATCCCCCAAGCCATGTAAAGCGATGAGCAAACTTGAAGAGCCAGGTCGAAGCGCAGGTACAAAGTCGGTGGTCAGCATAGTCAACGTCCAGGGAGCTTCACCGACAACCAAATAGGTGTCGAGACGGCTTTTCAGGTCCCCGGGAGTTCTGTGCAGGCAGACGCACACTTTACGAGGAGTGACGAGGGTGATATGAAAAGTATCGTGGATAGAATGGTGATTAGGTTCCCGAGCCGGTGCACCCCAGAAACGGAGAGGCAGGAGGGTGGTTTGGGTGTTGACGACGAGGCCCAATTTCGCCAGTATCCTACGCTGTAGCACGCGTACCCATATCGTATCAACCTGTGTGATTATGAAGTCAACGAGCCAAATTCAAAGTAACTCGCTGTCCTCCAACGGTTTAAGAAGAGCCTTCACTCTAATTGAACTTTTGGTGGTCATCGCGATCATCGCCATCCTGGCAGGCATGCTCCTGCCGGCGTTATCCAAAGCCAAGTCGAAAGGACAGGGCATTCTCTGCATGAACAACACCAAACAGCTGGCGCTGGGGTGGATTCTCTATGCGGACGACAACAACCAGAAACTCACCGGCAATTTGGACGGTGGTGATGCCCAGAACGGCGCCAATAGTAACCGTACATGGTGCGTAGGATGGCTGGAAGGCACCCGGGCGGACAACACCAACATTCTTTATCTCATGAACTCCCAACTAGGGGCGTTCGTGGGACGTTCCACCGCTGTCTACCGTTGCCCGGCGGACAAATCCCAGTCACGTCACGGTGGGGTCATGCTACCCCGCGTTCGCAGTCTCTCCATGAACGGCTATATGGGTGACCGCGCGGCTCCCTATACCGCTGGCTATTATCAGTTCAAGAAGATTGGCGATATCATCGCTCCGTCGCCCTCCAAAGCATGGGTGTTCATCGATGAACGAGAAGACGGTATTAATGACGGGTGGTTCGCCGTCGACATGGCTGGTTATGATCCAATGGCGGCAGGCCAATGGCGAATTGTCGATTACCCCGCCAGCTATCACAATAAGGCCGGCGGCCTCTCGTTTGCGGATGGCCATTCCGAAATCCGAAAGTGGGTTGACGGCCGAACGGTTCCCAATCTGAAGGCCGGTACGGCCCTACCGCTCAACCAGCCTTCCGCCAACAACAAGGACGTGGACTGGCTGCAACAGCGTTCCAGCGGCAAGATCGACAGGCCGACCCGCATGTAGAGCCCCGCGCTTCTCTCCAAGACTCCTTAGCAGAAAGCCCGCCTTAAGGCGGGCTTTCTATTTCTCGAAAAAGGAGGGACTGGCGGAGCTTGATTCAAATGAACTCTTGGCGGCAAACTCCGCGGCCCTACCGGCATTATTATTGCACGTTGGGGAGCTTGAACTCAGAGGGTAAGGCCTTCGGATCAATGGCCCGAATCGCATTCATGGCAGCGGCGACCGAGTTCCGTTCGCTGGACTCCATCAGTTTCTTCAGAGCGGGGATCGCCTTGCTGGCCTTCGGCCCAATCTCGCCAATCGTCGCCGCTGCGTTGTCCCGGACATCCGCATCGGGGTCCTGAAGCGCGGCGACCAAGGCGTCCAGCGCTGGGAGAGCTCCTTCCTTGGCCTTGGAAAGCTCAACCAGGGCGGTTATCTTGGCGTCTTTGTCGGTTCCCTTTAGCTGTTGAACTTGAGCCTGAACGTCCACTTTACCCTCGCCTCCCCCGCAACCAGTACCAACATAGGCGGAGGTCGCCAAGGTAAGTGCTATAGCCAGTGCTTGAAAGGAGGTCTTCTTCATAGGATGCATGCGCGTATTGTTTGTTGATCTGTGATAAAGAAACCATCCCATGCGCCGGAGGAAATGGCAATGCGATTTCCGGATCCCAGCGGAGTGTCTGCGATGGCTGCCCATCCTAAGGACAGAGTCCAAGTAATAGACACTCCCCGAGCGGAGGGTGGAATTCCCAAGTCCCGAAAAACCATCAATCCACAATGCCTAGCCTGGGAACGCTGCGCCATAGTATCTTCTGCTGTTTCTTTCGTAATTAACTGGTGTTCATTTATTTAGGAACACTATAGAAAGCGTCCATTCTGGGCAAGAATGGCCGCAGCACCTCCCGTTTGGACCTCAGGCAAACTGCTGACTCCCCGTACAGACCGAAACTGGCAGGCCGCTTGCTAAAGCATACCGAGAGAAGTGCAGTTGGCTTGCGGCAGGAATTGGGCCTGCCCAGCCTCTGGCGCGAAAGCTAATATGAAAACGAAACGCTCCGCAGCAGCCGCAGGATTCACTCTGGTCGAACTGATGATCGTCGTCAGCATCATCGGTCTTCTGACCTCAGTGGCACTACCCAACTTCATGAAAGTGCGCATCCATGCCCAATCCAAGACTTGTATCGCCAACTTGGGCAAGATTGAAGCTGCAAAGCAAATCTGGGGAGTGGAGAACGGAAAGACCGATGGTGACGCAACCGCCATAGCAGATTTGGTCCCCGACTATCTCAAGTTCGCACCCTCCTGCCCTGCTGCAGGAGATTACGAATACAAGCCCATCGGAACCACCGCCACCTGCACCATCGGGGGACATCTCCTCTAGGCATCAGGCTGGGTCGAGAGTCTCTGGCTTACATCGGCTGCGTCCGGTATTCATATCGGGCGCAATTTCGTTCTCGCCACCCTCGAGAAAAAGAGCGCTCGGCTAAGCCGCCGCTTTGGAGTGTTTGCGGCGTATCAGTGGTTTGCTCTCCCCCAAGACCACAGCTCGGTTGAGTGTGATCCCCCCGACGTTGTTGGAACTGGGCACATCGTACATGACGTCCAACATAAGCTTCTCGATCAGACCACGCAGAGCGCGTGCGCCCGTTCCCTTCTTGAGCGCCTGAACCGCAAGCTCGCGAAGAGCGTCTGCGGTGAACTCCAACTCCACTCCCTCCATCGCCATCAGCTTCGCGTACTGCTTGCTGAGGGCATTCTTGGGCTCAGTCAGGATCGACACCAACTGATCTTCTGAAAGTTCATCCAACACGGATACGATGGGGAGGCGCCCCACGAACTCGGGGATGAAACCGAAGGTGAGCAGGTCCTCCGGCTCCACCATTTTGAGCAATTCCCTTGCTTCGGATCGCAGGGCCCCGACCGAAGACTCAGCCGCACCGAAGCCCATAACCCGGTTTCCAGCGCGGCGGTTGATGATCCGATCCAATCCAACAAAGGCACCTCCGCATATAAAAAGGACGTTGCTGGTATCAACCCTGATGTACTCCTGCTGGGGATGTTTGCGCCCTCCCTGCGGCGGGACATTGCAGACCGTACCCTCCAGGATCTTCAGCAATGCCTGCTGCACTCCTTCCCCCGAGACATCGCGGGTAATGGAGACATTCTCCGTTTTCCGGGCGATCTTATCAATCTCGTCGATATAGACGATCCCGATCTGGGCTCGCTTGACGTCGTAGTCCGCGTTTTGAAGAAGCCGAAGAATGATGTTCTCGACATCTTCGCCCACATAGCCAGCTTCGGTCAGCGTGGTGGCGTCGGCAATGGCAAAAGGAACGTCCAAGGCCCGCGCCAGCGACCGCGCCAGCAGGGTCTTGCCGCTACCTGTGGGACCAATCAGGAGAATGTTACTCTTCTCCAATTCCACCTCCGCATGCGGGTTTCCGTCAGAGGACTCAGCGGGAGCGGTTTCGGTCTGCACCCGCTTGTAGTGGTTATGGACAGCGACGGCCAGAGTCTTCTTGGCCTGATCCTGGCCAATGCAGTAATGGTCCAGAAGAGCCTTGATCTCAGACGGACGGGGGACAGTCAACTGGGGAGAGTTGCGTTTTGCCTCAGCCCGCATTTCCTTATCCAAGACATTCTTGCACAGCACGATACATCCATCACAGATGTACACACCGGGGCCTTGAATCAGCTTCCGAACCTCGGCGTGAGATTTCCCACAAAAACTACAAAGTGTGACTTGAGTTGGGCGTGCCATGCAGAATCCTGGATATCCGACGTCGATTCGAAGCTGCGATAGATGGACGAATGCGACTATTTCTTCTCTTCCGAAGCCAAAGCCGGAAGTTCCTTGCGGGACTTGACCACCTCGTCTACCAAGCCATAGGCCTTGGCTTCTTCCGCAGACATGAACCGGTCACGGTCTGTATCCTTGGCAATGCTTTCGACGCTCTGCCCGCAGTGGGTGGCGAGGATTTCATTAAGCCGGTCTTTGAGGCGAAGGATCTCCTTGGCCTGGATGCTGATATCGGTGGCTTGCCCCTGAACGCCACCCCATGGCTGGTGGATCATGATCCGCGCATTGGGCAAGCCAAAGCGCTTCTTGTGGGTACCCGCCGCGAGCAAGACCGCGCCCATGCTGGCCGCTTGTCCAATGCAGTAGGTATTCACATCGCAGGTCAGAAACTGCATGGTGTCGTAGATCGCCAAACCAGCCGTGACACTACCCCCTGGAGAGTTGATGTAGAGATGGATATCCTTCTTGGGATCGCTCATTTGCAGGAATAGCAACTGGGCAATGACCACGTTGGCCACCATGTCGTCCACGGGGGTCCCCAGAAAGATGATGCGATCCACCAAGAGGCGGGAGTAGATGTCGTATCCGCGTTCGCCGCGCCCTGTCTGCTCGACGACCATGGGGACCAGAAAGTTTTGCATAGTCAAATTGTTCACTCGCGTCGCGCAACCTACTGGAGGTGGGGTAGACCGTCAAGACCTCGAGTGGATTCCGTCTCCACTCAGCAGCCTTGACGGCCACCCACTTCCTCATATTATGCAACCTCATTCTATTAACCTGACAATAAAGTATGAGCACGATCTACGACATCAAAGCCCGCGAAATCCTCGATTCACGCGGCAACCCCACTGTGGAAGTCGACGTCATCCTGTCGAGCGGCGCCGCCGGCCGCGCGGCCGTCCCTTCAGGAGCCAGCACCGGTGAACATGAAGCTTTGGAACTGCGTGATGGCGAGAAGGGCCGTTACTGTGGCAAAGGGGTCTCCAAGGCTGTCAAGAACGTGACGGGTAAAATCCTCCCCGCCCTGCGTGGAGTGGATGCCCAAGACCAGCTGACCGTGGACCAGATAATGCTGGATCTCGATGGAACTGAAACAAAATCCAAGCTGGGTGCCAACGCCATCCTGGCAGTCTCCCTCGCCAACGCCAAGGCCGCAGCCGAGTACTTGGGCATGCCCCTCTTCAAGTACCTGGGCGGGCCCAACGCCAAGGTCCTCCCCGTGCCCATGGCCAACGTCATCAACGGCGGCGCCCACTCCGATGCCCCGATCGATTTCCAGGAGTTCATGATCGTCCCGAAGGGCTTCAACACCTTCAGCGACGGCCTCCAGGCCATCACGGAAATCTTCCATTCCCTCAAGTCGGTCCTCAAGAAGAAGGGCCTTTCCACAGCCGTCGGCGACGAAGGTGGTTTCGCACCGAAACTGGATAGTGCCGAGGCGGCCATCGAAGCCATCCTGGCAGCGACCAAGGACGCGGGTTACAAGGCAGGCAAGCAAATCTTCCTCGCTTTGGACGTCGCCTCCTCTGAGTTCTACGACGCGGCCAAGGAGACCTACGTGTTCAAGAAGAGCAGTGGCCGTAAGCTGACCGGAGCGGAATTGGTCGATTTCTACGCTGAACTGACCTCCAAGTACCCGATCATCAGCATCGAGGACGGCTGTGCTGAGAATGATTGGAAGACCTGGAAGCTGCTCACCGACAAGCTCGGTAGCAAGGTTCAATTGGTGGGTGACGATCTGTTCGTAACCAACGTGAAATTCCTCAAGAAGGGCATCGAGACCGGCGTTGGCAATTCCATCCTGGTTAAAGTCAACCAGATCGGTTCCCTCACCGAAACGCTGGACGCGGTTGAACTCGCCCAGATCAACAACTATACCGCGGTCATCAGTCACCGCTCTGGCGAGACCGAAGACGCCACCATCGCTGACATCGCGGTGGCAACCAACGCGGGTCAGATCAAGACTGGGTCCCTCAGCCGGACCGATCGCGTGGCGAAGTACAATCAACTGCTTCGCATCGAGCAACTGCTCGGCAAGAACGCCGTATACGGTGGCCGCATGAAGGGCTAAGCGGGAGTCTGCGCACTCCGATTTAGGAAAGTCCAAAGCCGGTGGAATTCAGTTCCACCGGCTTTTCTCTTCCAGCAATGCCCGCAATGGAAAGACACAGCAAGACCCATAGGGTCAGGTCAATGAGGGCAAGGGGGAAATGCCACGAGGTCAGAAAGACCGGCGGGGTATCTCGAGAACAGTCGGAGATGAATGAAGTTTCCGCGGTTCAAAAACCGGAGCGATCACGGGCCCAGCCCCCAACGGCGCGAGCGAGGAGCTAGGGCCAGAGAGCATCTCCGCAAAACCACTGCTTACCCCAGGCTTTGCAATCCCTCCCCCTGCAGTCGGATCGCTGAAACTGACTTTGGCCCCGCCGGAGAAGGCCTCTCCCATCACGGGATTGAGACTCTGTCGAGTCAGGTCACCGACCAGATTCACCGGGTCCGATCCCTTTCCTAGAGGATTCCCCAAAGGAGAATCGCTTGGGGATTGACCGAGAATGTTCTTCTTAAACTCATCGGTCCTCATCTTGCTGGTCTGCTCAGAATTATAAAACGTGCGGCTTCCGTTCATGGAAAACTTGGCCCGGGTGTCGGAGAAACTTTCTCTCACGGATTCCCTCGCTCCCATGGGGTCATGGACTGTTGGACCGTTACCGCCCAACTCTCGGTAGTCCGACATTTGTCCAGGTCGATCCGAACGTTCCGTTCTCTCAGCGCGATCCATCGCTCCGGGCAGCCCACCTTCGGGCCCAGTCCCAACCGAGCCAACCAGATCCTGGTCTAGCTTGGAATCGCGGCCAGCCAATTCGTTTTCCTTCCGCAACTCCTTGACCTCCTTTTGGTCACGCTCCACAGCCCGGTCAAAATAGCGCTCGATGCTCCCCTTGGAGCGTTGGGAAGCGTAAGGATCTTGATCTAAACTACTGACTCCGAGTGCTTCGTGCACGCTTTTGTCATTGAGCGAGTGGTCCTCATTCCCCTGATCAAGCCAATTGGATCGCTTCTCCATCTCCTCCTTCTCCTTGGGGCTCAGGACTCGACCCGAGGTCGACGGGGATGGTCGGAAGGGGATCGCAGTCACAGCTCCCAGCGAACTGCCACGATCCAAAACGCCGTCCATGCCTCGGTCATTAGGACGTCGAACGCTCAACTCCGAAGGCAAGGAGGCAGGCTTGGAATCGGAAAACCGAACCTTCTCGCGTGCGGGCGCTTCAGCAGCAACAAGAGACGAAGCTAAACCGCTAACCAGAAGGAGTTTACAAAAAAACCTCCCTGAAACGGCCGTCACGTTGTCCCTTCTCAGAATCATCATCAGCAATCCAATCAGGCCGATGTCGCGTCTTCCACATCGACCAAGCCAGTAACACTACCCTAAATGTAGACCTGAACTCCAGCGGTTTGTTCAAGAAATCCGGGCTTCGCCATCCGCACTGGGCGAGATCGGAAGTCGGAGGGTGGCAACGCATCCTGTCCGGCCCACGCGGTTCTCCAGAGCCAGGCTGCCGTTATGGCCCTCTGCGATCTGTCGACAGAGCACCAGGCCAATGCCCGATCCCTTCTGCTTGGTGGTGAAAAAGGGTACAAACAGGTTGGCGGTATTCGCAAGTCCAGGACCGTCGTCCTCGACGAGGATCTCAACTTGCCGGCCTGCCATTCTCCAAGAAACGCTCACTCCTCCCCCCTGAAGCTCAGTCCCTGATTGTTCTTGGCGCTCCAGAACCGCGTCCACAGCGTTGCGGATCAGATTGATCACAAGCTGCTCCAGTTGATCTGCATCGGCGTCGATACTGACCGCTTCGGTTCCGAGAATGGCGACAGGGAGCCGGGTCTCCAGCGCCACGGTGCGAGCGATCAAGGCGGCAACTTCAGTAGGACGGGTTTTGGGCTTGGGAAGCCGCGCGAGCTGGGCGTAGGCACCCACGAATCGGTTTAAGGCGTCCGCCCGGCTCGCGATCACATGGAGGCCATCCCGCATGTCCTCGCGCCAGTCTGCCGGGAGAGGGTCTTTTTGCGCGAGAGAAGCAAGGCTGCCGGCAATGGACTTCACGGGAGCCAGAGAGTTGTTGAGTTCATGCCCCATCACGCGAACCAGCCTTTGCCAGGCCAGCCGCTCCTCCTCGCGCAACTCGCGGCTCAGGTCGGAGATCACCAGGAGCGTATGAGGCAGGCCGCCACCTCGAAACTGGCGGCGGTGCAACCCCCAGCGCCCGGATGTGCCCGCAAACGTTCCCGTCATTGTACGCGGCGTCTCGCCTTCCAGAGCTTCCGCTAGCCCTAACTCGGGAGCTCCCCGACCCTGAATCCGCTCAGAAGATAAACCCAGCAAACGCTCCCCTGCCCGGTTCACCAATCGCAGGCGGTTCTCCTCATCAAAAGCAAAGACCGCCACGTCAATCTCCGCCATAACGGCCCGAAGCAGGGCGGTGGCCTCGAGCGCTCCAAGCCGCTGTTGGCGCATCGTTTCCACCAGGGCATTCACCTCAAGCAAAACCTCGGCCAGGGAGTCACCGTGCCCCGCCCCGCGTGCTTGGAAGGAAAAATCCCCCTCCCGGAGTCCCGAAAGAACGTTCGCCAAGGTGCGCAAAGGGCGTGTCATCCCGGTGTACAGCCTCCAAGAGACCAGCGCGGGTACCACCGTCACCAGGACCGTGAGGAACACCCGGACAAGTTGCGACTCCATGACGAGCGCCTGGCTCTCGGGCATCCAAGTCAGTACCACGGTGACCAGCACCCCAGGAGCCAGGCTCAACGCAACCAGGGCCAACACCCGGCGGGTGTAGCACAGACGTCTTGCTCCACGGGCCGCCGGCTTTTCCTGGTGCGGTTGCTTCAATCAGATCCCGTAGCGTTGGAGACGACGATAGAAAGCGCTGCGGCTGAGCCCGAGAGTTTCCGCGGCCTTCTTCGCGTTACCCTCATACCGGGCGAGGGTCTTCTTGATCAGAAACCGCTCCACGTCTTCAATACTCATATCCTCGAGGCGCGGAGCAGGATCCTGGCTCATGCGCAGGCCGAGGTCTCCCGGGCGGATCACATCGCCCTGGGACATCAGGACGGCGCGCTCCACCACGTGGCTCAGTTCGCGCACATTGCCCGGCCAGGCATGTTCGCGCAACGCCTGGAGCGCACCTGTCTCGAATCCATCGATCCGCTTCCCGTATTGACGGGCATGGTTCCGCAGAAAATGGGCCGCCAAGGCAGGGATGTCCTCCAACCGATCGCGCAAGGGGGGCAGGTGAATCTCGATGGTGTTGAGCCGGAACTTCAAGTCCTGGCGAAAACGACCTGCCGACACTTCTGCCTGGAGATCGCTGTTCGTGGCGGAAACGAGGCGAACATTCGCCCTGCGGGTCTTGGACGATCCCACGCGCTCGTACTCTCCAGTCTCGAGCACGCGCAGTAGCTTGGCTTGCTGAGGCAAAGGTACGTTCGAAATCTCGTCGAGAAACAAAGTGCCGTTCTCCGCTAATTCAAACCGCCCTACCCGGTCGGCTTTAGCGTCGGTAAAGGCTCCTTTGACATGTCCGAAGAGTTCGCTTTCGAACACCCCCTCGGAGAGCCCACCCATGTTCACCGTCACCAGCGGCCGATTCGCTCGGCCGGAGACGGCATGAAGAGCCTTCGCGATCAGCCCTTTTCCCGTCCCGTTCTCCCCTAGAATCAAAACATTCGCGTCGCTCGGCCCCACTCGGCTGATTATTTCCAGCACCGGGCGCATCGCGGGTGACTCCGCAATCAGAATAGGCTTACCCTCACCCCGCAGCAGGGCGTTC
Source organism: uncultured Verrucomicrobiota bacterium (assembly GCA_964411985.1). Lineage (GTDB taxonomy): Bacteria > Verrucomicrobiota > Verrucomicrobiia > Limisphaerales > J093 > CAYPNF01. The sequence continues at coordinate 57,876 of CAYPNF010000027.1, read as the reverse complement.
TCCGCCTCCAACCTCTGGCCGCGGCGCAACGCCCGCCCCAACTCCACCTGGTTCCGAAGGATGGAGAGCAGCCGTGGGTTGTCCCACGGTTTCTGGACAAAGTCTCGCGCCCCCCGCCGCATCGCCTCGACCGCGAGTTCGATGCTACTCCAGGCCGTCATCACCACCACCGGCAGATCACCGTCCAGCTCCTGTAGACGGCCCAGCAAATCCAAGCCTTCCTGCCCAGAGGTGGTGTCCCGGCTGTAGTTCAAGTCCACCAGCACCACGTCAAAGTCCTTCTCCTTGACTGCCTCAACAACGTGCCCGGGGGAGCTGACCGTTTCGACCTGAAACCCCTCGCCCTTGAGCAGCAGACGAAGCGCCGAGAGGACGTCTGCTTGATCATCAGCAATCAGAATCCGGTGCGCTACTTCGGGAGTTCTCATGGACCTCAAGAAAGCCTGATCCGGGACCCTGGCGCAAGAAAAAGCAGCGCAAAACCTCAAGCCGAAGCCCGGTGCAGCCGGTCTTGAATCCCCAGCCAACCGGGAGTGTCAGGAACCGCCTCCACCACAATGCATGCTGGCGATGCCGCGTCGCAGCGATGCAGCTCCGCGTAAAGCGACCTGGCAAACACCGCCGGGTCATGAGGCAGCACCGCCACCCCAGCGAAGCGACCGTTGCCCGGAATGCTTCGATGCGCAAGCACCTGGCATTGCGCGGGAATCAATCCTGTGTGCTGGAGCTGGCGCACAAGGTCTTCCTCACCGGACCACGTTCTTACCACCAGTCGGGCCCGAGGCGAATAGTGCTTGGTCAACTGACCAGGACTGCGCAAAGGGCCGGTGAGGTCGTCGGGGTTCTGCAGCTCCACTCGCGTCCGCAGCACTGCAGCCAGAGACTCGGCATGGATCATTCCCGGACGGAGTATTCGCAACGGCTGGCTGCACATGTCAATGACCGTTGACTCGATCCCAACCTGGGAGGGTCCCCCATCCAGGATCAGCGAAATCCGCCCCCCCAAATCATCCAGAACATGGCTCGCCGTCGTCGGGGAAAGCTGCAATGAGGTGTTTGCACTTGGAGCAGCCAAGGGGAATCCAGCGGCGGTGATCACCGCCTGCATGATGGGATGACTGGACCAACGTATCCCCACGGTGGTTCCACCTGCCCTCACTTGCGTGGGTATCGCAGCCGCACTCGGCAACACCATGGTCAGCGGCCCCGGCCAAAAAGCCGATGCCAACCGATCCGCTTGCCGGGTCCAGTTCGTCACACACGCTTGTGCCATCTCCAGGCTGGCCACGTGGACAATGAGCGGATTGGCGGAGGAACGTCCTTTCACGGCAAAGATCCGTTCCACGGCCGCCGGGTCCAGGGCGTTGGCGGCCAACCCGTAGACGGTCTCCGTCGGTAACGCCACTACTCCGCCGTTGCGCAGCTCTTTCACTGCCGCGTCCACCGCCACGGACTGCTCGAGCGGTGTACGGATCAAAAGCACCTGGGCCCGGGCGGCTCCAGGCTTGGGGTTCAGTTGACTCGGTGACGGTTCTGCGGTCATTCCAAGGCTCATCTATCGCCTGACAGCACTAGTTTTGGCAAGCTCACGAAATCGATTTTGCTCGCGAGCTCAGGGGCTTGCAAGGCATCCTGTCAGGGTGCTAACGAACCTTACGGAGCAATTGTCGCGAGGCCAGAACCTCGATGAGGCACAAGTGGCCGAGGCGGTCCGGAATCTGACCAACGAGCAGTTGGACATTCAGGAAAAGGCCAATTTCCTGAGTGCCCTGGCCCAAAAGGGGGAGACCGTCGCCGAGATTGCGGGCTTTGCCCGGGAACTGCGGGAAAGGGCGGTGACTCCACCTATCGAAGGCGAAATCCGAAGCCAAGGCATCCTGGATGTCGTCGGCGCCGGTGGGGATCATTCCGGCACTTTCAATATTTCCACCACGGCGGCCTTGATCGTCGCTTCCGCAGGTGTCTACATCGCCAAACACGGCAACCGGGCGATCACCTCCAAGACCGGCAGCGCGGATGTCCTGGAAGCATTAGGCATTCCCCTGGAGGGCACTCCGGAGGAAGCGGCGCGTAGGCTTAGAACCTGCGGCTTTGTCTTTCTCTTCGCCCCGCGCTATCACCCCAGTTTCAAGGGGATTGGCCCGGCGCGTAAACTGTGCGCAGAGCGCGGACAGCGAACGATCTTCAACATTCTTGGCCCCCTGCTCAATCCAGCAAGACCCGATGCCGTGTTGGTAGGCATGCCCAAACCCGAGTTCTGCGAGCCCGTTGCCGGAGTTCTGCAGTCGTTGGGCGTCCGTCGCGGCATGGTGGTCTGTGGTGAATCCGTGCCTGGCAGCAGCCCTTTGAGTTGGATGGACGAGCTCTCCCTAACCGGCAGCACGTGCATCGCGGAGTTCTATCAGGAGCGCGCCCTGAATACCTCCTCGGTTCAGCCGGAAGATTTTGGCCTGACCCGAGCCTCCCTCCAGGATCTTGCGGGTGGCGACGCCCAAGCGAACGCGCGATGCGTGGAGCGAATCCTGCGCGACGAGGAGAAGGGGCCCAAACGCCAGGCCGCCCTGTTCAACGCAGCCGCCGCACTTTGGGTGGCGGGAAAAGCAGACTCCATCTGCGAAGGCTTGACCCTGTCAGAATCGCTTATCACTTCAGGCAAAGCCGCCACAAAACTCGAAGCCATCCGCCAAACCCGATAGTCCATCATGAGCACTCCTGGACCCCGCCGCCCGTTCACAACCTTCGTCGCAGCTTCCATCGCCACCTTCGTCGTCTTCTCCCCTGGCTCCCTTTGCGCGTCCCCCGCCAGCCTGTCCGCCCAATGGATCTGGGCCCAGCAAAGCGACATCCACGGCTACAACCAAACGATCTTAGCTCGCAAGTCGTTCCGGACTGAAGCCTGCTCCAAGGCGACGCTGAAGATCACGGCCGACAGTTGGTACCGCGTGATGGTCAATGGACAGTGGGTCAATGATGGACCAAGCCGAGCCTGGCCGGAGCATTTCCAGTACGATGTCCTTGACGTCACCACCTACCTCACCACAGGACAGAACGACATCCAGGTGATCGCACGCTACTATGGCACGGGCGACTTCCATCGAGTCCCCCGCCAGGCTGGATTGATCGCCGAACTCACCATTCAACAGCCTAACGGAAAAGCCCAAAAGGTGGCCACGGACGCTTCGTGGGAAGCTGGCGTCGCCCCGGGTTGGCTGGTAGAGACCCCCAAGGTGAGCATTCAGATGGAACCTTGTGAAATCTATGATGCCCGCCTTGCCGGGAAACTCCAGTTCAAGAAAGCCAGGGTGCTCTTTGATGCCGATCGAGGCCCGTGGAAAGACCTGAATCCCCGCGAATCCGCCCTCCTTTCCCGGCAACCCTTCGCCCCCCGCACCTTCGGCGGCGCCAAAATCGTCCAGGCTTCCGGTTGGAATTACTGCATGCCGGCGGCACGCCTGGTCCACCCCAGCCTGATCGAGGCCAATCATGCCACCAGTTGCGCAAGCGGGATGGCTACCATCCTGGTCAATGACCAACCCTGCGAGATCGCCGTCCAAACCGAAGGCATGACCGTCGTGGTGGACGGGAAAAGGGTTGGCAGCGACCGCCAGGTATTATCACCTGGACGCCATCTCGTGGTCTCTCTGGTGCAGGAGGTTTTCGGTCATGACAAAGAAAAGGCCACCCGGTTCATGAATCCGGCCGGCTTCCGCCTGGAGAATCCCCTCCGAGCGTCTTACGAGAACCCCTGGTGCTTCCTTCGTTTCCCGGAGTTCGCCGTCGCCACCAACGACGTCCGCTGGATCAGTTTCCGTGATCAAGACCCCCGCATGGCTAACGCCAACCAGGGGTACGCCAAGATGCGCGACTCCATCTTGAGTTCCGTGAAAGGGCCTGACTCATTCGCCTCTCTCCTCGGCAAGCGGGCGGAACTGCTCCCCTCCAAGACCATGTTCGTGCACGACATCCATTGGCAATTCATGCAACGACAGGTGCTGGGAGATGCAACGAGCCTGGTGCGGAATCCGTCGGGCTTGCTCCACGACAACGCGGAAATGACCGTCATTGAGCCCACTGCGCAAGGGGATGTGGAACTGCTTTACGATCTCGGAGAGCAGAATTGCGGTTATTACGATTTCGACCTCGTCGCAGACGTCGGGGTGGAAGTGGACATCTTCGGACTGGAGTACATTACTCCGGAAGGCCGACTGCAGCATAGCAACGGGAACCGCAACGGGATGCGGTACATCACCAAGCAGGGCGCGAACCGCTTCACCTCCTTGAAGCGCCGCTCGGGACGCTATCTCTTCGTCACCCTAAGAAACCAGAAGTCGCCGGTTTCGATCCGCAAGCTCCAGCTGATCGAGTCCACCTATCCGGTCCATTACGCCGGTAGTTTCCGTTGCAGTGACGCCCGGTTGGACGAGATCTGGAACATCTCCACCCGCACTCTAAAACTGTGCATGGAAGACACCTTCACCGACTGTCCGCTCTACGAGCAGACGCACTGGGTCGGCGACGCCCGCAATGAGTCGCTGCTCGCCTTCGGCGTCTTTGGGGCCCATGACCTGGCCCGCCGTTGCATTGACATCACGGCCCAATCGCTGGAGCACTATCCCATTGCCGGTTGCCAGACACCGTCTTGCTGGGACTGCATCCTCCCCGCTTGGAGCTTCCTTTGGGGTATCTCCACGTGGGATTACTACTGGGCTACCGGCGATACCGCCTATCTGAAGCAAATCTACCCTGCCGTCATCAGGAACCTCAAAGGCGCTGAGAACTATATCGACGCCAACGGCCTGTTCTCAGGAACGTTCTGGAACCTATTCGATTGGTCGGGCATTGACCAGGGGCCCAAAGCCGTCCTGCACAACAGCATGTTCCTCGTGGGCGCCATCGATACCGCACTCAAGGAAGCCGAGGTCCTGGGCGACAGCACCCACGTCGCGTGGCTCAAGGGCTATCGCAGCCGCCTGGTGAACGGTGTCAACCGTCTCTGGGACCCCGCCAAGAACTCCTATCCGGACTCCATTCGCGATGACGGTTCGATCAGCCCCTCCACCTGTCAGCACACGAGCTTCCTGTCGGTGCTTTATGACGTCATCCAAAAGGAAAACGTGGCTGCCGCCGTCAAGAACCTGACGTCGCCGCCGGAGAAGATGGTGCGGATCGGCTCCCCGTTCGCGGTGCTCTACTTGTACGAGACCTACGAAAAGCTCGGAATGGACGATGAGATCCTGAAGGAGATCTACAAGAATTACCTCCCGATGGTGGAGTCCGGCGCGACTACGGTCTGGGAAAGCTTCCCCACGGGCACGACCGGCTCGGATGGCTTCCCCACCCGGAGCCACTGCCACGCCTGGTCTTCCGCTCCCAGCCGTTTCCTGAATCGCATCCTGCTTGGAGTGAAAGAGACCGCTCCGGCGGGCAAAGCCGTCCAAATCAGCCCGCGGCTGAACGGTCTCACTTGGGCCTCAGGCACCACCGCCACCGCGCAGGGCCCGGTCTCAGTCAGCTGGAAACTGGAAGGAAAGACCCTCGACGTCACCTACTCCGCCCCGGCCACCACCAAGGTCGCTTTTGTTCGAAATGAGAGCCACTCTGGCCTGACGGTACGTGTAAACGGGAAGACGATAGACTAGCAGGCTTGAGCAAAGTCTCACGCTGGACACGCCAATGATCAGTGACTTCATTGCCGAGCGGGTCGGCTTCGACCTGATCATATTCAAACCCCAAACACTCGACTCGATGTTTGGAGCCTGCAGGACTGTTTGGCTCTGCCTCCTCGTAGTATCGATCGCCTTTTGGTTGCAGAGGAAGAGCCCGTCTCGGCACCATCGTCTCAAGGTGATGGGGACACTCGGCGTCCTGCATCTATCATGCACCACCACTCTCCTTGCCACTGCTGCGGTTGGCATTCATTGTTGCACGGTGGGAGCATGAAGAGCATTTTCAATATTTGGATGAGCATTCGCAGGTGGCCCTCAGCAAGACCGAACTTCAACTGACCCTGGGGCGAGGCCGAGGAAGATTGAGGGTGCTCAGATGCGCGGGTGATCTGTTCTATTTCGGCAACCACAGCCTTCCAACTCATGTGCCACCGTGCCAGCGTCCAGCCCGTAGGCGTCAATCCCGTTCAACGGTGAATTCACCACGAACCGATACAACTCCTTTCCGCCTGCTTCCTTGAGCGGATTCCTCGATGAATCTGAGGAACCGCCCCGGTCACCCGGCAGTATCAACGCTAACGACGAATCCCCGACTCTTGGAGAACCGGGTGTGCGCCACGCCCCCTGCAGGAATCTTCTTTAGGTCACGTCAATCACTGTCGATATAGATTCCAGATGGCCGGCCCGTTTGGCCAGCATCGCGCTTTGAAGCCGAATAGGTTACAGCACTTTGACAACAGAACCATGAACCAGAAGTGCATGCAGGGCAGCGGTCACATGAAGTTTGGAAGCAAACTGGTCGTGACCGGCACTGCAGCACCCCCTGGGCAGGTTACCTGCCTTTCGGGGGCGAGTTCGATGACTTCTGACCACCACCACTGACCTTCCACAAGGTCGCCAAGCACGCACAACCATATTAGCGGCCCCCAGCTACAGCCTAAGCCGAAATCCACCATGAACAAGATCACCATCCAAATCCTGTCCGTCGCCTCCCTCACACTCGCCATGATGCTCCCCGGTACCGCGCAAGAGCTTAAGGGCAAGAAGATCCTCTACATCAATTCCTACCACGTCGGCTATACATGGAGCGACGGCATCGAGAAGTCGATGAAGGACGTGCTCCAGCCCACCGGCGCGGAAATCAAGACCGTTGCCCTCGACACTTACCGCCAGAAGACGCCGGAGCACCTGGCCAAAGTCTCGGAGGAATGCCGGGCCATGATTGACGAATGGAAGCCGGACGTCGTGATCGTCTCCGACGATCCTGCGATGAAGGGCGTCTATGCGCCGTTCTTCAAGGACAAGGCCGTACCCTTCGTATTTTGCGGCGTAAACTGGGACGCATCGGCTTACGGCGTGCCCAACAAGAACATCACCGGCATGCTTGAGGTCTGCCCCATCAAAGACCTCCTCGCTGAGATGAATAAGATCAAACCCGGCAAAACGATCGGGTTCCTCGGCGCCGACGCCCTGACGCCGCGTAAAGATGCGGAGAATTCCGCCAAGATCCTGGGCGTGAACCTTGAAACCGTCTTCGCCAAGGATTTCGCCGCGTGGAAGCAGGGCTTTATCGATCTCCAGAGCAAAGTGGATCTGCTTCTCATTGGCCCGAACGCCGGGATTTCGGATTGGGACGAAGCCGGGGCGTGCAAGTTCGCCGAGGAGAACACCAAAAAGCTGACAGGTTGTTGGCACGACTTCCTGAACGGACAGTCCATCATTGCCTTCAATAAGCTGGCTCCTGAACAGGGCGAGTGGGCGGCGAAGGCGGCTATCCAGATTGTCAAGGGTACCGCCGCGGGTTCCATTCCGATTGCGTCAAATCAGAAAGGCGCGCTGGTCATCAACGGGCGCATCGCCAAGAAATCCGGCATCACGCCGCCCTTCGAGATGATGCAGAACGCCAAAGTCATTGAATGATCCATCGGGGCAGAGGAATGACGCTGCGGCTTTCGGGACGAGGTGGTGGGGTTGGGCTTGGCTCTCCGGACAAATGCTATGAAATGGACTCTTAAATCCAGGTTGTTGGCACCCACACTCGCGGTGGTGAGCGTAGGGTTGGCGGTGGTGAGCGTGATCAGCTATTGGCAGTCACGTAACACCATCGTCAAGAGTATCACCGGAGAGATGGAGCAACTTTGCGCCTCCGGCCTGAACCACCTGGGCGATTGGTTTGCCAATCAGCAGGCCAACCTCGAGGGCTGGGCCAGTCTGAAGGTCATCCAAACTTCGCTGCAGGATTCCTTTGTCGGTCAATCGGCGCGTGGCGCTGCCAACGGTGAACTGGCGGCGCTGGTCAGGCGTTACAGTCACATCGAGCAACTGCATCTGCTGTCCACCAACGGCGTAACCCTGGCATCCTCCGACACCAATGCCGTGAACCAGCTTAACCTGGGCAAGGAGCCCTGGTTTCAGGATCTCTTGCAGGGGAAATCCGCGTTCTCCGATGCCGCCGCAAGCAAGGTGAGCGGTAAACCGATCATTATCGCCGCCGTTGCCGTGAAAGAGGGCGACAAGGTCACCGGCGCGTTGGCGGCCTGTCTCGATGTCAGCGTCTACGCCGATAAGTTCATCACCCCCATCACACTGCAAGCCTCCGGGTACGTCTATCTGTACGACAGACGCGGCGTGGTCTTGTCCCATCCGAACAAAAAGAATGTGCTCAAGCTGAGCCTGAGCGAGCACCCATGGGGACGGGAGTTCCTGGGCAAGCCGTCTGGCCGCGTGAATTACACTTTCGATGGTGTTGAGCGGCTCGCCATCTTTCACACCAGCCCCAAGAACGGACTGGCGGTGAGCGCCACGCTGCCCACCGCGGAACTGATCGCACCGGCCCGCCGCACCGGTTTGATCACTCTGATCGCCGGGGTGGTGACGTTGCTGGCTACCATTGGCGTGATTCTGCTGGTCGTGCGCTCGGTTACCGCGCCGCTGGATCGAGGCATCAAAACGCTCACCGACAGTTCGGACCACGTGACCTCCGCGGCCAAGCACATCTCCACCGCGAGCCAATCCCTGGCCGAAGGGGCGAGCGAACAAGCCGCCTCCCTCGAAGAGACTAGTTCCTCGCTAGAAGAGATGTCCAGCATGACCGAGCGCAATGCGGAGAGCGCCGGAAAGGTAAAAGAACTCGGCGCGCAAGCCCGCGCCTCCGGCGACACCGCCGTCGAGGACATGCAGGCCATGACGAAGGCCATGGACGCCATCAAGTCCTCGAGTGACGACATCGCCAAAATCATCAAAACGATCGACGAGATCGCTTTCCAAACGAACATTCTCGCCTTGAACGCCGCCGTGGAGGCCGCCCGGGCGGGGGAAGCCGGAGCCGGCTTTGCGGTAGTGGCTGACGAAGTGCGCAATCTGGCCCAACGCTGCGCCCAGGCCGCCAGGGAAACCGCCACCAAGATCGAGGATTCGGTTCAGAAGAGCGCCCACGGCGTCCAGATCAGCACCAAGGTGGCGCAATCTCTTCAGGACATCGTGGAAAAAGCGCGGCAGGTGGATGAACTAGCCGGTGGAGTGGCCGCCGCCTCCCGCGAACAAAGCCAGGGCATCAAGCAGGTCAATACGGCGGTAAGCCAAATGGACAAGGTCACCCAGAGTAACGCCGCCAATGCCGAAGAAAGCGCCAGCGCGGCGGAGGAACTCAACGCCCAGGCTGAGTCCATGAAAGAGGCGGTCAATGAACTGCGGCAACTAGTGGATGGCCACCGGGCCGAACTCGCCCCGGCTAGGGCGGCCACCGGCACCGGCGTTCGTACGCGCCAAATAACCGTTCCGCACCTGAGGGCGCCGAGCACCCAGACACGACAGCTAGGTTCCCAGCCTTTGGAGGGCGAGTTCCATGATCTCTGACCGGGCGCGTCCTCCCCGATGACTTGGTGCCAGAGCGCCCCGGCCGGCGCGAAGCACGGGCCGTCAAACGCTGGCCCAAACCTTATCCACGGCTCATGTGCATCCGCCACACGTTCCGTGAAATCTCCCATCAGAGTCGTTACTATGCCAAGAGTGTCTTCGGTCCCAAATATCGAAAACCCTCGAGGTCTTAACGAACCGCCATTCTAGCCCCAACCCGTACTCCGTGATCGAAGTGTGGCGCAAAGCGCAACCGTTTCGGCATCCTCCCAGGCAAAGCAAAGTGTTCGAACGGCGGCCCGAACTCCTCCGTGACACCTCAGATCGAGATCTTCTTCATTGCGGCCCAGCATGATATGCAGATTCTCTCGGAAAAGGGAGCCATACTGTCTTGACCAAAGGTATCAATTGATACTATTTTGCTCAAGTGAACCGGACTCGCCATCGATTAACCATCGTTAGTTATGCCCCAGATCCCAATACCACCAGTCTGGCGAGAGACGGTCTGCAGCATATTGGCTACTGACGAGCAGAGCGCGATTTACTGGGAACCAACTGGAAGAAAACGCTATGACGCCCTGCCAGGATGCAACTGGGGCTATGAAGTTCAAGAAGCGTTCAAGACGTATTTGTCGCAGCAGTGCCCGATGGGCTGCTGCTGCCATATGGACACACCGCCCGGAGAAACTTACGAGTTCTACTTCCATTTCAAAGGGCAGCAATTGTACGGGAAGATTCTCCTGAGAGCGGACCGTAAACGGATCGTGATCTTCTCAGCCCATCGACCTCTGAAACCGAAGCTCTCCTGTGAATAGAGAGCCATGCCCTTTATGAAGACCAAATTCCAGGACTTTGAAGTCCGCATTCCCAATCTCGAGGGAGAGGGAATCGCCGAGACCGTGACGGTGAAGGTTCCGCTCGAATGGGATGAGGAACTGAAGCAATGGTTGCTGACCCACAAAGGCAACCAGATCATTGAAGACACCAAAGCCCGGCACATGGGGCTTTTGCTGCCGCATGAGTTTAAAGAGCTGCGGGACCGCTACGGCTGCACTCAGAGGGAGATGGGGGAATTATTCCAGGTAGGCGAGAAGAGTTGGACCCGATGGGAATCGGGCCGACAACGCCCGAGCAGAAGCATGAGTCTGCTTGTGAGAGCTCTCTATGATGGAGCGATTTCCCTCACTTACTTGCGGGTACGCGCTGGCAAAGAGGCGGAGGATCCCCTGCAAAGCTTGGTGGGGAAACTCGGGACGGGTAGGTCTGGGTAGCTGTTGGTGGGTGGCCACGGGGTTGGTTTCCGGGGTGCTTGGGGCATGCGGTGCGTTTTGATTCCAGCGCGTTCTGACGAACGCGGCTACGGGGGACTCGGAGTAGGCGAGAGTTCCAACTACATCGACAAAGTGTGAGATTCAGTGTGGGACGAAGGCTGGGAAGGCGGTTGCCTCTCGGCGAGAGGCAACCTACCCCAGACTATCCTCTGGGCACATTCACCTGGATCGCCGCTACGATCCCGGTGCGTTCGAAGATGGCCTGGCTGGTGGCGGCATCGAGCCGCAGGCCAGGGATGCAGTCTTCGGTACCGTCGGCATATCGCACAACCAGGCCCACATCGCGAGCTACTTTGTACACCACCGGCACCTGGCAATAGGTGAAGGCCAAGCCATGGGCAGGCACACGGATCGACCGCTCGGTCCCGGAAAGGTCGAAGTACCGAAATAGCCCCGATTCGCGGAGCAACTCCTGGTGGCGCAAAATGGAGGGTGCGAAAGTGATCTGGCCATTCCACACCCAGACCCCCAGTTCGCCAAATCGACATAGGATGTCTTCCTTCACCTGCCCAGTCAGACCAGGCTGCCGCGCACCGGTATGGGCCGGCGTATGGGAATACGGATCCATCGGGAATCCCCCGTACACATCCGGCGTCTTGGCGTCTCCGAGGCCCGAGCGGATATCGTAGTAGGCCCGCGCCAGCGCCAGGATGGAAGGCGGATGATCTCCGCAACTGGCCGCACGCTCATAGCTTTCCTGAACCGCGAGGAGCAGTTTCGACACCATGTGCCAGTAGATGCTGCCCAAGCCTTCGTAGGCGAAAAAGGTCCCGGAGCGACCGGTGAAGGACTGGTGGTCGAAGAGCCGCTCGAAAAGCGCAAGGACGCGGGCTCGATCCCGCTCCACCAGCTGAGCGTAGCCAATGGATTCCAAGCGGCCCAAGGCCTGAACCACATCGCCCCCGTTTGTGAGGTGTCCGCTGAAGTGGCACACCCCTAGGCAGTCCTGCTCCACGAGCGAACGTTCGCCATCCGCGATGAGTTTGCGCAGCAACGCGGATTGCTTGATGTCCTTCGCCGGAATATTGTTTCGGTCACAGAACCGGGGCAGCTCGCGATTCGGGTACAGAAGGTAACTGTGTTGATCTGCCCTATACATGGCGCTCTGCTTGAGAGAATCGATCAACTGCACCGCTTCCCGCGCATCCAAGCAGCCCGAGCTAAGGACCGCAACTTGCCCCTCCAGCATCTCATAGAGTCGGCGGATCGGAAGCCGATCGCCTTGATCGAAGCTGACCAGATTATAGGAGTGGTAAAGACCATCGGCACGCCGGTTGGCTTGAATGGAGTGATCGATCCACTGTAGCGCCAGTCGACAGAACGCCAACAACTGTGGGACGTCAACCGATTGACGATCGCCCGAAAGACTTTGACGGTAGAGTCGATCCCTGTATTGGCTGCCCGCGCCTCCGAGGTCGTCCAGCACCCGTTTTCGATCTTGATCCTCAATGGGTCCTTGAAGCAGGCCCTGGTGCTTCTCCAAAGCAGTAGCGACCTCCTTCAGCAGTTGGCAGACTTCCGCCGAGATCGCGATCGGCGTGTCCTGCAACGTTTCGAAAATCTCGTGACAAAACGAAAGGTAACGGCGGAGGTAGCACAGCGTCACCATGGAGACGCCATTCCCGACCAGGGCGTTGTTTGCGTCATTCCATTCCGGGCGCTGTGTATTCAGCCAAATCCCCGCTTCCGGAATGAAATTGGCAAGCTTGGCCAGGACACTGACGAGCATTTTCTCAGAAAGGTTGACCTGGAGTACCTCGTCCTTTTCATCCCAGAGCAGGCGTCCATCGCCGCCACGCTTGGCCACGCGTTGAACCACCAATTCCTCGGCTTTGGAATCGAAGTCGACCGTTTCCTTAGGATCCTCCAAGAGTTTTTCGTAGGGGTGAATCCGGTAAGGAACGTTGGCATACGCAAATAGGTCCCGAGTCAGCATGCTTTGGAGCTCGGCAGGATCATGTTGTCGCAGACTCTCAAGCAGTTTGAGGAGATAAATCAGCTGATGGTCGCCCCAGTAGCCGATATGCGCCCAAGGATCAGATGGATTCACCACTTCCCAATCGATGCCATTCCTGGTGATGCGGTAGGGGTTATACCCATCGGCCGTGGAAGCGCTCACAAACCGACAAATCATGCCTGGCAGATAAGCCGGATAGGAGGCCGCCAAAGCTTCCCAGTTCTGGAAGATATCCCTCCAGTTGCCCTCGTAATTCAAAACCCAACTGCCATCCGGCTTGCGCGTCGGGATGGAGAATCGGTTCCAGGGACGGCTTGGATCGCCATGGCGCCGACTGAAGCCCAATGGCAGATACTCCCGGCAGATACGTTCCAATTGCCGATCCGGCTGGTCTTTTGCCATCGAAAGCAGCGAGGAGTAGTGGATCTTTCCTTTCAGACGCTTGAAGAAAGGCGCTGCACGCTCAGCAACCTCACGGTTTGCCTGTTGGACGAAGGACCGCAAGTCCGCCGGATCGATGAGATAACCTTGAGGGAAGAACCCCCCGCGCATCACATTAAAGAGGACATTATTCGCATGGCGCCAGTCGCCCAAAGTGGTCTGGGTCTTCTGGCAGCCATCGCCACAAGCGATGATTCGGCGCAGTTCCCGGGCGCCCAACTCAACATCCGCCCTCACCTCTTTCCAGAGATGCCCCGGACGGCGCAGCAGGTTTCGCAGGGCGGCAATGTCCGAAGGCCCTCGCCCCACGTCCGCCACAAGGGTCCACTCCATGCTCTGTCCACCAGAAAGCACCAGGTTTACGCAACGGAAGAAAGCACCGCGCTGGCCACGAACATCGGTCTCCTCTTTCACTGCGCCAGTCGTGCGGAACCGGTCTAGCTGACTCGAGGACAACAACTGTTGCCCCTTGGGAAGACCAACCGACCAGACCGTGGTGGCTCGGAGGGCTTCGGCGGGTTCGGGGCGGTCAATGGGGATGGAACTCAGCCGAAAAATGGCCAATCCGGACTCCGCCATCCATTCAGCGCGCTTGTAGGCGTCGAGCAGCGTGCTTTTGTCGTTCTGGAACTGGCTTCCCACCCCGCATGGCATCAGGTTCTGGATTCCGTCCAGAAGACGCACCGTGACCCGCTTTTTCGAGGTGTTCTGAAGGAGGGCTTCACGAACGAAACCGAACTGCGGGCTGTTGGACCAGGCATACCGAAATGTCAGTCCGAGATCGAAGTTGCATTCCTCAAAAACCAACAGGTTCCCCCAGGCATTCTTGTAGAGATTCCGCTGAATGCGGTAGACGCCGGAGTATCGATCCGAAAAAGGCTCCCAGAGATGGGTCTGACCCCCTTGATTTACCAGCAGGATGGTTTTGCTCCCGGTGGTTTCCGCTGAATCGTGAATTTTATCGTCGGTGTTGTAGGGGAACAAAGCGAGATCTGGGTTACCACGACCTGCCGTCAGCCCCCCGGTGCTCGAGATGAACATCCAGTGGTCCGCGGAACTGACCACGCTCATGAAGAAGGGCCGCATCCGGTCGTAATGCTCGATGCGGTAGCACTCTGCATTGCCCAGTTGGACGATCTGGCCAGTCACGGTCCCAGTCGGCTTGTGCAAAACGGATTTCCCAGCCAGAAAGGCTTTTCTCATATCAGTTATCTCCGGTTGTTGGAAACGGTGGCTTTCCTAATCAACGTGGAACGGAATATTCGCGTGGGCAGCATGGCCTTTGCCATCAAATACATAGATAAACAGGCGATACGCCCCCGATTTGGAGGGAGCTTTGAGCTCGGATTCGCTCTTGCCAGGCGTCTTCAGGAGTCCCTGGAGCGTCTTGGGCTTGTTTTCGAAGTCACCGCCGGTCTTCAGGTCGGTGCTCTCTTCCATCACCTCCCAACGGTACTTCAGACGGTCTTTGTCAGGGTCGCTGGAGGCCACCTTGATCGGGTAAGTTTGGCCGGCCTTAAGTCGGACGTTCTGCGTCGCCGTCTTGCCATCGAGCCATGCGCCTTCCAAGCGTGGGCTTCGGTTTTCCGGCCAAGCACCGTTCCAGATGTTGTGCATCGTATCCACCGCAGCAGTCTCTTCCCCCGACTCCAGGAAGACACCGTACCAAGTCGGCGTTCGCTCCTGCTTCTGCCCCCAGAGGAACACGTAGGAGCCAAGGCACTGTTTTTGGTCGGAACGAATGACGGCTTCATGTCGTTTCAGGTAGAAATCAGCCTTGGTGGTGCTGTCGTTTTCCAGGGGGGCGCCCCAACTGGTCTTGCCCACTTCCCAGTGGCCGGTGGCTCCCCATTCGGTCACGATGTAGGGCCCGGTGTAACCGGTCTCACGAAGGTACTTGGGCAGATTGATGATATCGGCGTACATCTGCACCCCAATCAAGTCGAGATCGGAAGCTTGGGTCTTGATCCGCTGAACCAGGTCGGCGCCAATCCCCGCCAGCATGGTCATGGTCAGGTGATTGGTGTCGATTTGATGGATCATCTTGGAGATCTCGTTGACCGCATCCCACACCTTGGGATTCTTGGAATCGAGGTTCAATTCGTTACCAATGCCCCAGATAATCAGAGCCGGATGATCCTTGTATTTCAGGACCTCCGCTTTGACCTCCGCCAACTGCTTGGCAACGTTGTCCGGATTGCTGTAGTCAAAACCGTGCCTCTCTCGGGCGATCTCGAGCCCCATGGTCACAAAGAGGCCATTCTTGAGGGCACGGTCCAGCACCGCCTTTCCACTGTCCTGCCCATTCTCAGTCCTCCAGGTGCGAAAGGAGTTGCCACCGTGGGCCGCGAGTTTCTCCTGGTTACCGAACTCGAGACCGGCACCCTTGATATAGAACGGCTGCTGATCGACGAAGAGCTGGTAACGGTCGCCAGTCTTCCGGATCTCCACCTTGGCGGTATGCCCGGGTTTCGGCTTCTGTTCAGCACTGCAGGGGGAGAGGAGTCCTGATAACGCCAGGGCCAGCGCGCACAGGATCATGGTTGCAGGAACCCGGGATCGGAAACAACGAGGTTTCATAGGCTTTCTTGCTGAGTTGTTGGCACCCTCAATGTCGCACCAGCATTCCTTCCAGCTCTTCCAGAGCCTTACCCTTGGTTTCAGGAATGAACAGTGCCACGAAGATCACCGTGGCCACTGCCATGAGACCGTACCCAAGAAAGGTGCCTGCAGGTCCGAAGTGCGAGAGCTCCCAAGGGAAAATGAAGGTGACGCTGGCGCTGACGGCGGAATTCCAGAATCCCACGAGGGACATTGCCATCCCCCGGTACTGATTCGGAAAGATCTCGGAGAGTAGCACCCACATGACCGGCCCGAGCGAGATGGCGAACGAAGCCACGAAGCCAATGATCGCACCCAACACCAGCATCGCGCGGATGTTCAAGGCTGAGGAAACCAGCGTGTCTTTGCTGGCTTTCAACCGTTCCGCTCCCAAAGTGGCCTCGAGTTTTGCCAGATACTCCTTCTCGGTCCGGTACACCTCGGTCCCGGACTTCTTCAGATCCGCGATCACGTCCGCCGGAACTTTGTTTTCCTGCAGAGTCGCAAAGGATTTCTCGGTCAGCTGGTAGTTGGCGTCATGGAAGGCCCAACTGCAGGTCAACAGCGAGATGGCCATGCCCGTCCCTCCGATCAAGAGCAGCGGTTTGCGACCCAGACGATCCACAAAGCGAATCGCGACGAAGGTCATTCCCAGGTTCACCAAGCCCACCAACACTGCTTGTTTGAAGGCCAGATTGGTCCCTCCGCCCGCCTGCGCGAAGATGGTGGGGAGGTAGTAGAAGATGGCGTTGATGCCCGTAATCTGCTGGAAGAAGGCGATCGCCAAGGCGATAAACAGAATGAAGCTCATTCCCTTGCCGAAGAGCCCACGAACACTGACTTGAGGGGCCTTTTCGTTGATGCTCTTGGCGATGTTCCCCATCTCCACCTCCGCTTGCTCCGCCCCGCAGGCTTTGCTCAGAATCTCCCGAGCCAAGTCCTTCTGCCCTCGTCCATAAAGCCACCGCGGACTCTCCGGGACCGCAAACAAAAGGAAAAAGTACAGGGTCGCCGGCACCGCATCCATGCCGAGCATCCACCTCCAGTTGTTCTCCCCCACGTCCAAAAGGAAGTAATTGGAGAAGAAGGACGCGGAGATGCCCAGCACGATCATCAACTGGTTCAGCGACACCAGGCTCCCGCGTTGGCTCGGAGGGGAGATTTCGGCGATATACACCGGGGCGATCAAGATCGCGCCGCCCACGGCAACACCCCCCAGGATTCTCGCGACGACGAACAGAGAGAAGTTCGTGGTCAATGCCGAGAGCAGTGAAGTGACGGTGAACAACACCGCCGTGGTGATGAGCACTTTCTTTCGTCCAAACCGGTCGCTGAAGTACCCAGCGACGGCGGTGCCGCCCAGGACGCCCCACCCCAGGCAGCTCACCGCAAGCCCCAGGAGGAAATCCCCGCGGTCACCGGTGAGTTGGAAGTACTTTTGGATGAAGGGCACCGCCCCGGAGATAACCGTGGCATCGAAGCCCCATACGAATCCCCCGAGCGCGACTGTCAACGCGACGAGGATCATGTAGCGTTTGCTGTGTGTCATAGTGGACTGGGTTGGTTAGTTAGGTCTGAGATCTGGAACTTTGGATTGGGCCTTTCGCGGGCGCCCGGTGGGAGGTGCTGGCGCGGTGGCCTCCTGCAGGGAATCCGAGAGGGCACCCGTGGAATCATGCACTTCGAGCCAACACCGCAGTGCTTTGGCAGCGAATCCTGCGTCTCCTCGGCCGCCAATCACCTGGGAGAGCAGCGTGACCGCCTCCCGGCCCAGTGCCTTGCTGTCCTGGCACACCGCGGTCAACTGCGGCACCAAGGCGTATCGCAATTCGGCGTCGTCAAAGCCAACGATGGAAAGATCGCCCGGCACATGCAATCCAAGCCGCCGAGCCTCACAAAGCACTCCGATACTGATCAAGGGATCCGTCAGGAATACCGCGGTCGGTCGGTCGGACAAAGTCACCACTCGCCGTACAGCTTGAACGCCCCCATCCCGGTTCGCCGGCACCCGGATCACCAGCCGCTCATCATAAGGTATCTCGTGGGCTTGCAGAGCCGAGCGATAGGCAGCGACGCGATCGGCATGGTCTGAGTCCTCCACCACATGAATACAGATGGCGATCCGGCGATGCCCCAAGGCAATGAGGTGTTCCATCGCTTTGCCGCTGGCCTCCCGCGAATCGCTGTACACACAGCGCATCGCCGGAGGATCAAACCGATATCCCATCACCACGCAGGGAAAACCCTCCCGATGAATTTCCTGGCATACGGACTGCGTGGACGTGGTGGTGCGGATCAGAGCCCCTTTGACCCCTTTCCGAAGAAACATGTGGGAGAAACTCTCACCCGGTTGACGTGAGCGATGGGCGTCCAGCACCATGAGGTCATACCCAAGCTTTTGCAGACCTTCGTAGATCCCCACCAGGAGCGCGGCGTCAAAAGGCGAATCCAGCGTCGGCGCGTCCGTGTACAAGAGTGCGATGTTCGAGGTGGATCGCCGGCCTACTTCGGGCACGTACCCGGCCTGATTGACGGCCGCGAGCACCGCCTCACGAGCAGCCTGGCTGACCCCAGCGACATTATTCATCACGCGCGAGACCGTGGTGATCGAGACCCCGGCCATCTTCGCGATATGACGAATATTGGACATGACGCGCGACGCGTGTTTTAGAAACTGTTTCGGAAACAGTATTCCAACAAGCCGGGAGCCGTCAACAGGAAAACGTTTTGTTGGGTTTCCTGGTCAGGATTTGGAGGCCTGCGACCGAATCTTTCGGACCTCTCCATGGATCCTCACCGTCACTTCCTGCGGTTTTCTGGACCGAACCTGGTAATCGACAACCCGTCCATCTTTCCAGACAAGATCCACCTCGAAACCGCCACGGGCGCGTAACCCCTTGACGCTGCCGCTGGCCCACTGCTTCGGCAGCGCAGGTAAGAGGTGAATCTCGCCAGCATGACTCTGCAACAGCATCTCGGCAATCCCAGCCGTGGCGGCGAAGTTGCCGTCAATCTGGAATGGTGGATGGGTATCGAACAGGTTGGGTAGTGTGGAGCGCGAAAGCAGCAACTTGAGATGTTTGTAGGCTTCAGGACCGTCCTCGAAACGGGCAAAGAAGTTGACGACCCAAGCCCGGCTCCATCCCGTACCCCCGCCGCCATTGGCGATGCGGTAGTCAAGGCTCTTGCGCGCGGCGGCCGCCAACGCGGGAGTGCCGCGCATGGTAATCTGCGAACCAGGGTGTAGTCCGAACAGGTGAGACATATGGCGGTGCCCCGGCTCAGGCTCAGCGTAGTCCTCAACCCACTCCTGGAGACGGCCATCCTTGGGACTGATTTGCAGCGGGGCGAGACGCGCCACTGCACGGGTCAGCTCGTCGCGAAGTGCTGGTTCAAAAATACCTTTGCCCCCATCCAGGATGTCAATCGCCTGAACGCAGTGCGTCAGCAGATCGTGCACGATCATCAGGTCCATCGTTGAGGCGTAGGTGAACATGGAATGGGAGCCGTCCGGCTTCCGAAAGGCATTTTCGGGGGAATGAGAGGGACAGGTCACCAACTTGCCCGCGACGGGAGTTCCCGCCGGAGCTTCGACAAGGAAATCCAGGATAAACCGCGCTGCCCCCTTCATGAGAGGCCAACCACGTTTCTCAAGGAAGACCTTGTCTCCACTGAACTGATAATGCTCCCAGGGGTGTTGGGACAACCAGGCCGATGCCATCGGCCAGACACCCCATACCCCGTCAATGGGGGCGGCCCCGCGCCAGAGGTCGGCATTGTGATGAACCACCCAACCGCGCGCGCCGTAATGCTTGCGTGCCACTTCGGCACCGGTCACGGAAAGATCGTCCATCAGATCGAACAACGGTAGGTGACATTCAGCCAGGTTGCACACCTCGGCCGGCCAATAGTTCATCTCGGTATTAATGTTGACGGTCCACTTGCTGCCCCAGGCGGGAACCACGTCCTGGTTCCAAATCCCCTGAAGATTCGCAGGTTGGGTGCCAGGCCGGCTGCTCGAGATCAGCAAGTAGCGCCCGAACTCAAAGTAGAGGGCGCATAGCTGGGGATCATCTGCTCCTTGCTGGACCGCTTTCAGGCGAACATCCGTTGGTTGCTGGGCGGCCTGGGTCCCACCTAGGTCGAGGGTGACGCGTCTCGTCAAGCGTTGCACATCGGCCACATGGCTCTTCAACAGCCGGGCGTAGGTCTTTCCAGTGGCGGTCCGGAGTTGGCGTTTCCAAATGAGGCCGGGGTCTCCCGAAATATCGCGGTAGTTCTTAAAACTCGTGGCGGCGGCGAAACACAGCGTCACCGCGGAGGCTCCTCGCACCTTGATCTGACCATCGGCAACGCTGATGGAGCCGCCAGTCAGGTTGGCATGTAACCCTCCCTCGAACCGAATGCCCGGGCCCTCCACACCTGCCATGAGCGAACGCTCTTTGCCGTCGCCCACCCACTGGCCGCGGAGAGTCAGTTGGTGCGGCCCGCTCTGCGTCACAGTGTGCGGGTGGGGAGTATCGAGTTCCGCGGCAAAATCCAGCTTGCCAGGCCGATCCGCAGTCAAGTGCACCACCACCACCTGGTCCGGAGCGGAGACAAAGCACTCGCGGGTGAAGGTCACATCCCCAATGCGGTAGCGGGTGCGGGTCACTCCGCTCTGAATATCCAACTCCCGCCGATAGTCCGAGGCTTCATCATGGTGATCGAACTTCAGGTTGAGGTCAGCCAACGGTTGATAGCCCTGCTGGAAGATCGGGTTACCCATCATCGTCTTGCCAGCGAGGCGGGCCGCGGCTTCCTCCTGGCCCGTGAAGAGGAGTCGTCGGACCTCCGCCAGGCTGGATGCAGCACCCTCTACCGAGTAGTTATGAGGTCGGCCCGACCAAAAAGTATCCTCGTTCATCTGGATTCGGTCCTCCGCCACTCCACCAAACACCATGGCTCCCAGGCGGCCGTTGCCAATCGGGAGCGCCTCATTCCATTCGCGGGCGGGCTGACGGTACCAAAGTGTGTGCACGGGGTTAGCGGGCTCTGGAGCGGTTCCCGTGAGCACCACCGGATGGTTCAGCATCAATCGCCCCGGAGCGGTACTGGCGTAGGCCGAGAGACCCGCCTGGCGGAAATCCCAATCCGCCACCCCACCGTCCAATTGGAGCGATCGCCGCTCGGGTTCCTGAGCCAACCGGACCAATTCGGCAGAGCCCAAAGCGCGGCGGTAGACTGCGACCCGAGCCATCTCACCACGAAACCGGTGTTCTCCACCACTATCAGCACCGATACGCAGGGGCAGTCTATTGACTTGGATCGGCTTCATGCCGGGACGACTGGCGTCAGCCACTTCCTTACCGTTCACGTAGAGCTTGTAGATGCCGCGAGGAGCGCTGAATACCCCGGCCACATGAGTCCACTCACCGGGCTTCAGGACATCCTTGGCCGTGAGCATCCCCTCGGCAAGGAGAAGACGGAGCGAGTTGCCAGGGAAAGTGTCCAGCATGTACCCGCTTTGTGAGCCGGCCTGGCTTTTGTCAATCAGGCGAACACCCGGCTGGTCAAAACGCTCAGCACGAACCCATGCTTCAAGGGTGAGCTCTTCACGCAAGTCGAGGGCTACGTTGGGCCGCACCTCCAAGAGGCCCCCTGTGCCATCAAAGCGGCCGACAGGCGAAGACTCGGCGCCATTCGTGCAAAAGGCGACCACGCCAAGGGCGAAAACAAGCACGATCCGGAGTGAACGGGTCAACATCATACGATAAGTTGTTCGATCGGAAAGGTCGCAAAACAATCCCACCTAAACCAGAGAAATTTCCGTATTCACATTCCTCTCCTGAAAGTCTAGGCTTTCAAAAAATCCAACATCCCCCGTTTGGACCCGAAAGGGGCCGAAGGGGCTACTCTCGCACCAAATGAATGACCAACTCGTTTTGACACGGCGCCAGTTTCTAGAAAACACCAGTAAGGCTTCCATCACGTTGGCAGCTGCTTCGGCCTATTCTCCCTCCCTGCTGGCGGCCAAGTCCCCCAACGAAACGATTGGGGTCGGCTGCATTGGCCTCGGCACCCGGGGTGGTGATCTTCTTAGCGCGGTGGCACCTCTGCCCGGCGTGAAAGTGGTGGCGGTTTGCGATGTGTACGGGCCACACCGGCAGAAGGGCATCGACCGGAGCCAGAATCCGGACGTGAAAGCCTACGTGGACTACCGGGAACTTCTGGCGGACAAGAACGTGGATGCGGTGGTCATCGGCACGCCGGACCACTGGCACTGCCAAATGGTGCTCGATGCCGCCAAGGCGGGAAAGGACATCTACTGCGAAAAGGGATTCTCACGCACCCTGGAAGAGGCCAAGAAAATGCGTAAGGCTCTGAAACAGAGTAAAGTGGTCTTCCAATTGGGCCACCATGCCCGCCAGGCCACCGCTGCACTGCAGGCTAAGGAACTCATTGCATCCGGGATCCTCGGTCCTATTACTTTCGTTCGCACCGGGCGCTTCATGAGCAGTGACCCTTCCCACCCCATGTGGCGCTGGTATGGATATTACTCGCAATGGAATCGTCCGGACCCTGCCCAAGTGGTCAAAGACGTGAATTGGGACCTATGGCTGGGCCCCGCAAAGAAGATCCCTTGGAACGAGCGTCACTTCTGGCATTGGCGCTGTTACTGGGCCTATGGCACCGGCCAGGCAGGCGACCTACTCTCTCATGAGATGGATTTTGTCCAATATCTGCTTGGGCACGGCATTCCTGACACCTGCTATTGTGCGGGGCTCAACGCCCTCCTGAATGATGATCGAGAGGTTCCCGACACTTGGGCGGCAACCTACCAGTTCAAGAAACTCGGGCGCACCGTGACCTTCACAGGCACCATGAACACCAACGTCGGGCAACCGGTGGAAATCTGTGGCAAGGAGGCCACGCTGCGTTTCGACGGCATCGCGCACGATGTCAATAGCTTCACCATCCAGAAGGAAGGCTACAACAAGCGCACGGGCATTCCCGAAGGGTATGAGCGGGGAAAGACTGCACCCCAACCCAGCCACGTCATGGACTTCTTCAACTGCGTCCGCAGCCGGGGCATTCCCAAATGCGGCGTCGACGAAGCGTTCATCGAGACTGCCACCTATCTCATGTCGGTGGAGTCCCATCACCGGCAACGCCCCGTACGGTGGGATGCCGCAAAAGAGGAGATTGTCTAGACGCCCGGCTATGCCCAGGCAAGGATCCCACGCACGCCCCCATTACGGGTTCGTGATCCTTGCGCTGGTCATTCTCGCGGTGTTCGGGTCTCTGGGATTAGGGCGGTTCGGGTATACCAGCCTGCTGCCCTCCATGCAGGAACATCTGCAGCTCACCAATGTCCAGACCGGCCAACTTCAGTCCTGGAATCTGGCGGGCTATCTCTCCACCGTGGTCTTTGCCGGACTGCTCGCGACTCGTTTCGGGCCGCGTGTGGTGATTGGCATTGCATTGGGGGTCACCAGCCTGGCCCTGCTCATGACCGGGCTCGGAACTTCGTTTGAGGCAGCTTGCTGGGGACGGTTTCTAGCAGGTGTCGGGGGCGCTGGCGCGAATGTTCCTGCCATCGCCTTGCTCTCCTCCTGGTTCGCTCCCCGGCGACGCGGCATGGCGTCCGGGGCCGGCGTGGCAGGTTCCAGCATCGGCCTCATGGTCACCGGCCCCCTGATTCCCTGGATTCTGAGCCGACACGGAGTTGAGGGATGGCGTGTAGGATGGTACACGTTGGCAGCGATGGCGGGCATAGTGGCCCTCCTTTGCGCTGTATTCCTACGCAATCGACCGGAGGAAATGGGCCTGCGGGTCCTGGGAGAAACAGCATCGGACCCTAACAGTTCTCGCTCCCATCAATCCGCGGCGGCATTCAACTGGTCGCTCGTCTATCGGTCCAAACGGCTCTGGCACCTCGCAGCGGTTTACTTCGCTTTCGGGTTTTCCTACATCATCTATACCACCTTTTTCATCCGGTATCTGGTCAAGGAGGGCGACTTTACCCAGAACATGGCAGGGTTGCTCTGGTTCAAGATCGGTATCGTCTCCGCACTGAGTGGCTTCGTCTGGGGTGCTATTTCTGATCGTTGGGGACGCCGTCGGGCACTGCTGGGAGTCTTCCTGATTCAGGGTGTCTCCTTCCTCATATTGGGCCTGAGTGTGCGAGCTTCCTTGGTTTATCTCTCCGCCGGGCTCTTCGCCATCACCGCTTGGAGCATCCCCGCCCTCATGGCCGCCTTGGCCGGCGATATCTTCGGAGCCCGTCTTGCGCCCGCAGCCTTGGGACTGATGACCATCGTGTTTGGCGCTGGGCAGGCCTTGGGGCCTTATTTCGCGGGTCGAATCGCCGACGCAACCCATTCCTTTTCGCTGGCATTCCTTGCGGCTGGGACGACGGCGATTCTGCTGGGAGCAGGCGGGGCGACAATACTTCAAGACCCCCGCACCGAGACCCAGCGAGCCGTCACCTCCTCCTAATCACCCCCCGGAATCCCAGCACAAATGCAACCTCACGCGACCAGAAAACCACCCAACAAAGGTCCGTTTACGCTGCTACTGCTATCGCTCGTTCTGGTTGTCTTCCCAAGTCTAACCGCGCGCGCATCGACTCCGCCTGTCGTGCGCGGATCGTCTCTGGTGTTGCGGGGAGACAACACGGTTTCCTTCCAATTCGAAGCCACCCAGGGAGATGCGCGCATCTTTCAGGTTCAGGTCACCCGTTCCTTGGAACCGAGGCCAACCTGGGAGGTCAACACAAACGCAGTTCTCACGGAATCGGTTCCTGGCCTTTTCCAAGCAGTCGTCCCGGCCGCCACGGGAGACTCGTCCTTGTTCTACCGAATTCTGGCTTCCCCAAGGCCTGCAGCGAAGCTCGTTCTCAACGAGGTGATGAGCCAAAACCAGAGCGTGTTTCCCGACGCCAGCCATGCGTACTGGGACTGGATCGAAATCTACAACCCGAACGACCTGGCCGCAAATCTCGCGGGTTACAGCCTCACCGACGATCCGCTCCAGCCCCGAAAATGGCTTTTCCCGGAGTTTCCACTCGGCCCGGGTGGCTATCTCGTCGTGTATGCCTCTGGACTCGACCGACGACTCGTTGGAGCGGAGCTCCATACGAACTTCCAAATCGACGCCTCGGGTGAAACCCTGGTGTTGACGGGACCGGACGGGTCGGAGGTGGATCGCCTGGAAACGCCCCCGCTCGGGCCGGACGAAACCTGTGGGCTGGCTCCGAGCACCGATCAGCCGCTGGTGATCTACTCCAAGGCCCTGACCACCCCCGGGAAGGCCAATTCCGCCACCTCCAGCGGGTCACCCATTCTCCCACCCCAGTTTCCGCCCGGAAGCCAGTTCTTACCCGCGGGAATCAGCTTCCCGTTGGCAATCCAGTCAAGCGCTCCAGCCTCCACCATTCGCTTTACCACCAATGGCAGCCCGGTCACCGCCACTTCCACGGCCTACACGGGTCCACTGACGCTTTCGCACACCGTACTGATTCGCGCGAAGGTCTTCGTTGAAGGCCGCTCCAGCGAGGAAGCTATCCGCACCTATTTCTTCGGAGTCGCCCATGATCTCCCCGTAGTTTCGCTGGCAGCACCTGCCACCAACTTTACCTTCAAGAACGGCTACCTGTTCGGCATGGGCAGCAAGGTTCTCAGTTCCAGCGGGCAGGTTCTCCAGAGCTACCCCTTCTCCGGATCGAATGCCTGGCTGGATCGCGAAATCGAGGCTGCGATCGAGTTCTTTGACGTGGATCGGGAGGCAAAGTTCCGACAAAGGGTCGGTATGTCGGTCTTTGGCGGCTGGGGGTCGCGTGGCTACCCGCAGAAGTCCGTGGCCCTTTTCGCACGGCAACAATACGGCAGCGGCAAGATCAATTACCGGATCTTCCCGGGCCGGGATAACAGTCAGTTCGAGTCCCTGGTCTTGCGGAACTCAGGCAACGATAACCAGAGTACCCACCAAACCGCACCTCGACCTCCCATCTCGGAATTTGGGCCGACCTATTCCTATGGCAGCTACTTCGTGAACGGCAACTTCACGCTCCTGCGCGACGCCATGGAGCAAAGTCTGCTCGAAGGCACGGGCTTGGATACCCAAGCCAGCCGCCAGGCTGTCGTCTATATCAACGGCGAATATTGGGGCATCTATGGCATCCGCGAAAAGATTGCTGAGGACTACGTCCTGACAAATCATGGCTTTAACCGAGGCGAGGTGGATCTCATCGAAGCCTACGGCACCGTCATGGCCGGCGACGCTACGGCCTACACCGCCATGCGTAACTTCATCTCCTCCAAAGATCTGAGATCGACCGTCAACTACGACACCGTCGCGGCGCAGCACCTCGATATCGACAATTTCATCGATTACCACCTCGCGGTCATTTACTTCCAAAACTTTGACATCGGCAACATCAAGTGCTGGCGGCCCCGCGTGGGGGACAAGCGGTTCCGCTGGATCGTCTACGATCAGGATTATGGGTTCAATCTGTGGCCTCCGGAGGTCTATCTCCCGGCCATGGCCCGAGACTACGGGGACTATGACAACATGTTCAGCTTCTATACCGCCTCCGCAGGCACCGGTACAGGCTGGCCGAATGAAGGCGGGCGCACTTTGCTCCTGCGCCGCATGCTCACCAACGACTCGTTCAAGACCCGCTTCATCCAACGCTGCGCTGACCTGCTGAACACGCGATTCCAGGAGGACCGCGTTGTGCAGATCATCCACTCCATGGCGAGCGAGATCCGTTCCGAAATCCCCCGCCACCTTCAGCGCTGGAGCTGGGCGGAGCTCCAAAAGCGGGGTTATGGTCCACCCTATAAGCCCGAGTTCGCCCCGTTCGTCCAGGATACCTGGGAGACCAACCTCACCGTACTTGTGGACTTCGCACATCGGCGCCCAGCCAGACTCCGCCAGGACTGCACCAACTACTTCAAACTCCAAAACGGCTTCGCCCAAATCAATGCCGATGTGTTCCCTGCCGGGGCAGGCCGCGTCCAACTCAACACTGTCACGGTCGGAACCTTCCCATGGTCTGGAACCTTTTTCAGAGATTACCCGGTGGTTCTCACTGCGATCCCACGGCCAGGATACCGCTTCGTTGCCTGGTCAGGAGCAGGAAGCACGAGCAACACCGTCCGGTGGGAACTGGCACAACCCGCGCCCACCAACACGTTCGTCGCGCAGTTCGAGCCCATGGCAACAGACCCTCTCACCCCTCCTCCCCTGCTCATCTCTGAATTCCACTACCACCCAGGTCCCGGGGAGGAGTCGGGCGACTGGATTGAACTTCATAACCCCGGCAAGGATCCGGTCGATACCACCGGCTGGATCCTGCGTGACGGTAACGACAACAACGAGTACGTGCTTCCGGAATCATCCATCACTGCTGGCGCGTACCTCGTGTTGTGCCAGGATCTGCTCCGCTTCCGCCGCATCCATCCGGCCGTGAGCGATTGTGTTGGCAGCTTCTCCTTCGGTCTCAACAACAGCGGGGACGCCATCCGGCTTTACCAACCCACGGGTGTGCCGGTCTTGAAACTCGCTTACGATGACGAATCACCGTGGCCCAGCGGGGCCGACGGCACAGGATACACGCTGCAACTGATCGATTCTCAAACGTGGTCAACGAATCCCAAGGCGTGGACCACGTCGTCAACAATAGGTGGCACGCCGGGCCAAACCAACCCCTGAGCATTCCACGCGCAAACGTCTTCTCACTCGGTCACCGCTGCGTGACTCAGCCCCGTACCACGGCGAGGTCCTGGGCAGCGCCGCCTATTCGGTTGCCTGCCATTTTAGATACTTCTGGGCACGGTCCATTGGCATAAGGAGGTGGAGTTTGGTGAATGTGGCAGAGTCCTCCACCACTTCCTGGATGACACCTTCGGCAGCCCACTCTTTGAGGTCCTCGGACGTCTCAACGATTAGGCCCGTATTGGGATCCTTGGCTCGCACGATGTCGATGGCCAAGTAGCGCGCATCACCCCGGGTTTCCTCATAGGGTTGAATGGACTGCGCCGAGATCTCGTTCCCAGGAGGTACCCCACTTAACACAGCAGGAGTAGTTCGCTCGGCTTCAGTCACCGAGGCGGTCTGCTTGTTCGCCTTTAGATCCCAGCCTGCCTTAACCTTCCCCTGGGGCTTGCCGTCCGTTCCAAAAGGCGTGTATTCGACATCAACCCGGTTGAACCTCAAAGTGACCGAGTCCATTGGCAGAGCCGTCGCACTGCCGGCAGGGTCCGATTGGGTGGAAAAACTGGCAACAGTAACATCCTGCAACTTCCACCGTAGGTATTCGGGAGAGGTTCCCGAGACTTTGGCCACGCACAGCGTGGCCGACTTGATCGGCGAACCCTTGGCACAAGCAAGGAACAGGGGGGGACTCGCCTTCGAGGTCCTCATGGTGAAAGAAAACTCCTTCATGCTCACTTTGCCCGCCCCTTGTCCGCCGCCGCTGGCATTGGATGTGGGATTGGTCTCCCCCCAAGACCACGAGACCACTTCAACGGAATTTTCGTAGCCTTTCTTTTTCGACTCTCCTTGGATACCGTCCAGGATCAGGAAGTACTCACCTAAGGCGGTTGAAATGGGCCCGGCACAAAGCCAGGCCAAGGCCAGCCCTGTGATCCAGGGTTTGATGGAAATGCAATGGCCGTTGCTGCTGCAATTGGTTTTCATACGAGCTGAATTGTTGAGGTCTAGTATCACGCTAGGCCCGCTTCTCGACTCAGTCAAATCCCCTGCAACCGCGAATCATTAGAGGAACTTAGCAATATTCACCTCACCCTCCTTTCATGCAGACAGGTACTCAGGTGCCCCAGGACACCCTTGACATGTTCCAACGAGATCCGGAATCTGCCTTCATCAAATCCGGGCCAAGCAATATGAAGTCCAAATTCGGTAAATCAAATACCCTCTCACGCTCACTGCCGCAGATCGTCAGCGCGGCCTTGTTCGCTTGGCTGGTCACGAACACTTCGACCTTTGCAGCTTCCACCGCGCAATCAGAACGACCCGAAATCCTCCTAGCCGACTTTGAAGGCCCAGACTACGGCGACTGGAAAGTCACTGGTGAGGCTTTCGGAACCGGCCCCGCTCGAGGTACGTTGCCAAATCAGATGCAGGTGGATGGCTTTCTGGGCAAAGGCCTGGTCAACTCCTTCCACAAGGGTGACGATGCCACGGGGACACTCAGCTCACCCAACTTCACCATCCAACGCAACTACCTTCAGTTCCTGATCGGTGGAGGCGGCTCTGCGGGAAAAACATGCCTAAACCTGCTCCTCGATGGCCAAGTCGTACGTACTGCCGTCGGCCCGAATAACCAACCTGGGGGAAGTGAGCGTCTGGACTGGCAAGCTTGGGACGTTCGGGACCTAGCAGGAAGGAGCGTAAGCCTCCAGATCGTGGACGATGCCCGGGGCGGATGGGGCCACATCAACATCGACCACATTCTCCAGACCGACCGCAAGGTTCCGCACACCCTGGCGGAGGTGAAGCGCGAGATCCAGGTCGAGAGCCGCTATCTGAATCTGCCCATCAAGAACGGCGCCCCAAAACGCCAAATGAGTGTCCTGGTGAATGGCAGAGCCGAGCGGCAATTCGAGATTGAGTTGGCAGACGCGGCCCCGGATTGGTGGGCTTTCTTGGATCTGACCCCGTTCCACGGAAAGAGTGTGACCCTCAAGGTCGACCAACTGCGCGAAGATTCCGAGGGTCTCAAGCGCGTTTTCCAGGCTAACACTTTTCCGGGGGAGAAGGAACTCTATAAGGAATCATTGCGCCCTCAGTTTCATTTCACCTCGCGACGCGGGTGGAACAATGACCCGAACGGCTTGGTGTTTTATGCGGGAGAATACCATCTCTTCTACCAACACAATCCCTACGGTTGGAACTGGGGCAACATGCACTGGGGTCACGCCGTCAGTAAAGACCTAGTTCACTGGAAGGAACTTCCTGAGGCGCTCTATCCGGACCAGCATGGCACCATGTTCTCCGGCTCAGCAGTGGTGGATTGGAACAACACCGCAGGGCTCCAGAAAGGCCGGGAGAAAACGCTCATCTGCATTTTCACGGCCGCGGGCAAGCCTTTCACCCAGGGTATTGCTTTCAGCAATGACCGTGGCCGCAGCTGGAAGAAGTACGCTGGAAACCCAGTCCTGCCTCATATAGCGGCCGAGAACCGAGATCCCA
The DNA here is from genome assembly GCA_964411985.1 of uncultured Verrucomicrobiota bacterium. GTDB lineage: Bacteria > Verrucomicrobiota > Verrucomicrobiia > Limisphaerales > J093 > CAYPNF01. Next base: position 27,823 of record CAYPNF010000027.1, on the reverse strand, counting down.
AGGTGATCTGGTACGCCCCAGCCCAAAAGTGGGTGATGGCCCTGTACCTCGATAAGAGTGATTTTGCCCTGTTTGAATCGCGTAACCTCAAGGAGTGGCAAAGGATGAGCGACGTGCTGCTTCCTGGGGCGAGCGAGTGTCCTGAGTTCTTTGAGATTCCGGTGGAGGGTCAGAAGGGGGAGACTCGTTGGGTCTTCTACGGCGGGAATGGACGCTACCTCGTCGGCCGTTTCGACGGCCGGAAGTTCACCCCTGACTCCGGCCCTCATGAGCTCAACTACGGAAATTGTTTCTATGCCTCCCAAACTTACACCGATATTCCGGCCAAGGACGGTCGCCGAATCCTGGTCCCCTGGGGGCAAATGGCGACCCCTGGCATGCCGTTCAACCAGATGATGGGGATTCCGGTTGAGTTGACCCTGCGCCATACCGGGGACGGACTCCAACTCGCCGCCAACCCGGTAAAGGAGTTGACTGCCCTTCGCGCAAGCTCCCACCGGTTGCCCCCCTCCAACCTGGCGCCGGGAATCAACCCACTAAAGGACCTTCGCGGTGAACTTCTGGACCTCAGTGCGGAAATCACGCCTGGCACCGCCAGCACCATCACGCTCAACCTCCGCGGTGTTCCGGTGGTCTACGACGTGCAAGCTCAGACTCTGGTTTGCCAGGGCAAGAAGGCTTCTCTCAAACCCGAAAACGGCCGTATCCAACTTCGCCTGCTTGTGGATCGCACTTCCATCGATATCTTTGGCAACCAAGGCCGTCTCTATATGCCCATGGGAGTGATCATTCCGGCTGACAACCAGACACTCGAACTCTCAGTCAAGGGAGGCAATGCCACCGTTCACTCCCTGGAGGTGCATCAACTGAAATCGGCCTGGATCCGCAAGTAAGCAGGGTACCCCATTCCACAGCGGCTAGAATCGACTCTTGAGAATGGGTTTCAGCCGCTTGAGCGTCTCGCCGTAGGGCGGAAAAACGGCGAAAGGGTCCAGCCAACTCGACTTGCGCATGACGCTGCGAGAGTGGCTGAACGTGTTGAAACCGAACTTCCCGTGGTAGCGGCCCATGCCGCTGGCACCCACCCCGCCGAAAGGCAGCGACTGCGGAGTGATATGCATGAGCGTATCGTTAACACATGCACCACCCGATGGGACCGCGTTCAGGCAGCGTTCCTGAAAATCGCGATTCCCGGAAAAGACGTAAAGAGCCAAGGGTTTCGGGCGTCGGCTGATCGTAGTCAGCAGCTCATCCAGGTCTCGATAGGACACACAGGGCAGGATGGGGCCGAAGATTTCTTCTTCCATAACGGGCGCCTGCCCGTCGGGATTGCAGATCAGCGTCGGAGCAAAGAACCGGTTTGGGCGATCATGCGTCCCGACGCTGCGCACGTCCCCTGCCCGCTCGGTCAGTTTCAACAACCGACCGAAATGGCGTTCATGGATAATGCGGGCATAGTCAGGACTCTGCTGTGGATCCTCGCCATAGAACTGACGGACGGTGGCCAGGACCTGATCGACGAACTGGGCATACTGTGATTCGTGCACGCAAACGTAGTCGGGTGCCACACAAGTCTGCCCGGCATTAAAGAACTTCCCTCTGACAATCCGCTTGATGGCATGATCCAACCGGGTGTCCCGGTCCACGATGCACGGACATTTACCGCCCAACTCCAAAGTCACCGGCACTAGATTGCGGGCACAAGCCGTCATCACTTCCCGACCGATATTCGTACTGCCAGTGTAAAAGCAGTAGTCAAATGGCAGCGCCACCAAGGCCTTGGCCGCATCGGTTCCAGCCTCCACCACGGTCACATACTCAGGCGGGAAACAGGCCTCCACCAGCTGGGCGACCAGGCGCGAGGTGGCAGGGGCATGCTCGGAGGTCTTCAGCACCGCACAATTCCCCGCCGCCAAGGCGGAAACCAGGGGCACGAGCAAGAGCTGAAAGGGGTAGTTCCAGGGCCCAAGGATCAAGGCGACCCCGTAGGGCTCGGGCCGGATCTCGCAGCGGGAAGGCAGGGTCAGCATCCCCCCGAAGACCCGCTCCGGCCTGGACCAATTTCGCAGGTTGCCGATCGCGCAGTCAATCTCCTGGCAGGTGAAGTAAACCTCCCCCAGGTAAGCCTCCAGCGGGGGCTTACCGAGATCCAGCCTCAACGCTTCGAGAATCGCCTTCTCCTCCCGCACGATCTCCGCTCCGAGTCGCCTCAACTGGTCCTGGCGAAAACCAAGATCCAGCGTCCGGCCGGTTCTAAAGAACTGACGCTGTTTTTCCAATATGGAAGTCATTTCATCAACAAATCCGTCGAAGCCGCCCACCACGTTCGGATGACTCAACCTGCAGGAGCTCTGACCAACTCCTCGGCCAGGGTTCGAAGAGGCATTCTCAAGCCCATGTTGTCTGTGCTTTCGCGGCATCCTGCCGAGGAAACAGGGAGGATTCAATGGAAATTGCGACTGCGGCTCAACGCTATGTGCGCAAGCTGGGGCAAAGCGACCCCGAGCTCGTGCACCGCAGTGCGGTCCATCCCGGAGAAGAGGTGCAGGTGGGTTTTGGTGCGAGTCCGATGATCGTTGATGAGCAGGGGGAGTGATGGATCCCTGGTCTTCCCTTGGCACCGTGGGATCGATTCATAATACGCGATATTGACACTGGTGTTAATATCGCGCATTAAGATATGCCGTATGAACGCGGATGGGCCAGTGCAGTACGTCGAGCTTTTCCACCTGCTTCTTCTAGATCAGCTTGGAAGAAAACTGGATAAGCGGCACTTCGCACTCAAAGGCGGATGTAATTTGCGCTTCTTCTTGAAGAGCATTCGCTATTCGGAAGACATGGATTTGGATGCGCAGACCGTGCCGTGTGATATCCTCCAGGAGCGGGTCCGGCTGATTCTGAACTCGAAGCCATTCAGTCAGATTCTGAAGGCGAACGGGCTTTCGGTCGTTCACTGGACGGAGCCGAAACAGACCGACACCACACAACGCTGGAAGCTGAACCTGCGCGCCGACGGCTCCAGCGCGCTCTTGCCGACGAAGGTCGAATTCTCCCGGCGTGGTATGCCCGGAGAACCTCGGTTTGAGCCGGTCGATCCCGAGCTGATCCGCAACTATCGCCTCACGCCGATCATGGCCAGCCACTATCCGATGGAAATTGCCTACCATCAAAAAGTGGGAGCGCTGGCCAATCGCGCTTTGACTCAAGCGCGGGACGTGTTCGACCTCTATTGGCTGATCAACTCAGGCGTGAGGAAAGAGCTTCCCGACGACTTGCAGGAGTGCCGCCAGAAGGCCCAGGGGAATGCGATGGCGGTGACGTTTGTGACCTTCAAGAGCCAGGTCTTGGCGTACTTGTCTACGAGCCACCGGGAACAATACGACTCCGAGTCGGTTTGGGAGACCATGCAGTTGACGGTAGTCGAGGCACTGGAGAGCACTGGCTCATGAACTTGATCGAAACACACGCCCGGATCCTACAGATGGGATCGAACGTATTCTGCACCGCTGACGTTGCGGCGTACTTGGCCATTTCCAACAGCACCGCAAGCCGGCTTCTCGCTCGTTTGGCAACGGCCAGCCACCTTCTGAAGCTGCGTCACGGGTTATGGGCGGTTCCGGGAAAGCTGGATCCGCTCGCCTTGCCAAGCCATCTCACGGCCCCCTTTCCCAGTTATGTGTCCCTCCAAAGCGCCCTGTATTATCATGGTCTCATTTCGCAGATTCCCAACGTGATCTACGCCGTCTCGGTGGGACGTGCAAGGGTGTTCCGGACTCCACTTGGAACGGTTTCCATCCATCATCTCCAGCCGGAGTTCTTTTTTGGATTCGACGTCATGGAAAATGGGGGCGTATCCATGGCCACTTCGGAAAAGGCACTGCTGGATTTTTTGTACCTCAAACCGGCCCGATCCAATTTGTTCCGCGCCCTGCCCGAACTCGAGCTGCCGTCGAGATTCAACGTCAAGTCGGCGCGGCAGATGATCCAGCGCATCCCCTCCGTCCGCCGACGAACGCTGGTGGCACGCTTATTCGACGAGTTGATGGCCGCGGCCTCACGTTCCCGGCGCTAGCACCCTTCTTCCTACCAAGCCGAGCGAGTCACCCAAGGCGCGAGGACCGAATCGAAAGCAGAACCGTGCTCAACGAGCAGGGCAAGCGCAAAAGCAGGCCAGATCACCAGCAATCCTCGCGCGGGAGTCGGATTGGCCCTCTCCAAGACCCTTCAAGGGTGGATAAATTCGAAGGTCAGCGGTGGGATCTGAGCGCCCTCCACGGTCGTCACGCTCACCGGCCAGGCACCGAGGGTGTCCCCCGCGTTGATCTGCCTGAATACGATGGCGGTGTCCGTCCACGACGTGATCTCGACGGAGAAGCCACCGATGCGGACCTCGCCCGCTATGGAACCAAATCCAGAACCGGAGACGATCACTTCGTAGCCGCCTTTCTTGCTGCCTAGTTTGGGGCTAAGCGCATCGATGTGTGCCGGGACGACGGAAAGAGTCGAGGTGTCGGCTTGGGCCATCGCGTTGATGGCGATGATTCTGTAGAAGGCGAATCGTCCATCGTAGGCACCGAGGTTCACACTGGGGGAAGAAGAGGTGAGGTGGGCGATCGGTTGGGCGGTTTGCGGCGCGAGCCCGGGCAGGCCCTGGCATCCGAAGACACGATAGGACACACGTTCACCGGTGCTCCGCAGCACCAGCGGGTAACCGTTCAGGTCCGGGGCAAAGGCAGGTGCCACAGTGATATCCACGGCCGCGCTACTGTACTCGGGGCGGAGCTGCGCCCACGTCAGCGCTACCCAATTGGTGAGTTGCTTCCTAGGGATGTTCAGGGATAGTCCATCGACCGGAGGGTAGGTCTGGCCCCAATAGGCCAGGGCAAAACCGGTCACCATGGAGTCGGAGGTCAGTCCGGACGCCTCTTGGAGAACGGTGCGGGCACGTTCCCAGTTCAGGGGCTGGCCCGAGATGGCTTGGTAGATCTTGGCGGGAACGGCGCTCCCCCTGGTGTTGGCGAGCCAGATGATGAACGCGGAGGCAGCATACTGCTCTTCATTGCCATACCCGTCGGTGAAAGTGGAGGGGATGGATTGAGTCGCAAACTCCGGGGCCGCACTGATGTCGCCTGCGACATCGCTGGCATGGCTGAGAAGGTCATAGGCCGCCCAGTTGGCGACCGCTTCATCGATCCACTTGGTCAGGACATTGACCGTCATCACGCGCTGAAAGGCGTGAGTCATTTCGTGAGCCACGGTCGTGTCGAGCTTTACTCCGGTGATGCGGCTGTTGATGTAGACGTAGGGTTGACCAAACACGCCCTTCGTGGTGGACCCGGCAACGTCGTTCGGGTTCCCCAGATCGCGGATGTAAATCACGGTCCAGTCCTCAGGCGCCGTCCAACTGCGGCCGGTCAGGAACATGTGGGTGTTCCCTGCAATTTCAAGCACCCGGCGGGCCACGTCGTCCGACACATGATCGTTACTGGCTGGATCTTTGACGACATCCACGCGGATTTTCCGGGCTTCATCAACAAAATCCCTGGTTTTTCCGTTGTTGGACCAGACCCCGAGGTTGTCGAGAACATCGCCTAGCATGGTCCCAGGATAGCCCCAAAGATGGAGTCGGGGTGGCTCTGGCGATTGCCGGGAGAGGGCCAATTCGGTGCGCGCAGAATCAGAGTATTCCCCGGCTGGGATGACCAGGACTCGTTTTTTGTCCTGGCCGGGATCCGAGGGAATCGGGAAGTACAGTCGGGCGTCGGGGTTCCACTTGCCCAACTGCACGTCACCGGTCAATTCCTGAGGATCATACGGCAAGGTCAGGACGATCGGTTTGAGGAGCTTGGTGGGTTCAGGAGAGAACCGAATGGAGAAACGACGATGCCCATCGGAAATGGTGGAATCGAACGCGGAATCCTGGTGGTAATCCTGAGTGACAAACACGCGGTACCAGGAGCGAACCGGCGATTCTGGGAGCGCACCGGGTGGTATTTCCAGGCGCACCCCACCCCAGCCAAGCAGGATCCCGTCTTCCCGAAACCGGCTCTCTTCCTCTCCAAACTCGAGCGTGTCGCTCACATCGTAGAGCCGCACCACGTGGATCGTGGCAGACCGGTTGCGGGTTGGGTCGTGAAGGACGTACCTCCCGAGTTGATCCATCGGGAAGAGCCATCGACCATTCACCTGAATCTCCCCCGTCCAGAGTCCCGGCGTGCTGAGCAAGCAAGGGGCGGCATCGTCAGCCATAAACTCTATAAGTCCACCTCGTTGGACCGTGAACTCGGCTCCATCTGCGAAGGGCAGCCGGACCCTGACGGTTTCGCCCAGAACCTCCCTGCGGTCGCAGGTTGCCTCTATGGGGACGGTCTCAATGAGCGAACGATCTACGACCTCCCTGGCCAGCGGCCGCAGGCTGAAAGTATCACCGGCTTGGATCTGCGAGAGAATTTGAGTTTCCTCGGGAGTCATTCCGAATTGAACGAGCCGGGCTCGCTGATCGCTCAGCGCAAGGGCGCTCATGGTCAAGGTGCGATCCCCTCGGACGAGCTGAATCTCGAACTGGCCCGGGCTGGTGGCAAGAAGGCTGCAAACCGTGGAGAAGCCGCTACCCGCGAGGATCCATTCTGTGTCAGACGCATAGGGTGAGTCTGCTCCGGGATAGCCGCTGTAGGTATTGATGAATCGAGTGCCACAGCCCAGAAAACCGTCCACCCGCAGGTCCGTGGGTACATGGACCATGAACGGGATCGAGTCGCTCCAGGAGACGCCGTCCCCGTCGGCCCGTCGAACGCGGAGCGCGGTGAGACCTGGTTGCAGCGTGGCCGGAACCCGCACCTCGACTTTGCCATAGCCATCCATCCAATCGGGCGCGTAAGAAGCACCAGCCACGACTTGACCGCCCAGTTCAAAGAGGTTTAGGGCAGGGTTGGAACTGAGCCCCTCGGCCCGGACCGTCATGAGGCGTCCCCTCACTCCAGCTCTGAACGGCACGCTGACCTCCACCGGGGGCGACGGAGGGATTCCGTTGACGGTCAGATTGTGGCCGGCGCTCTTGTCTCGCCGGATCAGCACCATCCAGGTGGTGATGGATCCGTTCCAACAGCGCTTCCATGCGTCCACAGGCACCTGAACCGTCAGGTGCGTTTGGCTGGCGTCGGTAACGGTCAGTTTGCGGCCACCGAAGTAGACCTCCGGCTGCACACCGTAGTCGTAGAGGTGCTGGCCTTCAATGCGGAAGGAGGCGCCGGCCCGCACACTTGCAGGGAGCACAGAGCTCACTTCGGGGGCAGGAATGTTCTCCGGCGTGAACTTGACCTTGAATCCCTGACCACCGACCTCGACGTGCCACACCACCGTTTCTGCATTGGCGCTGATCCGGTAAAAATGCGCGGCATCCTCGGGCAGGGGGAACTGGGCGGTGGACATCGTGACATCGGAAAGGGTCACTATCGCTCCCGTCAGAGGAAGCCAGGGGCCGTTGGGGTGGGTGGAATGTTCTACCACCGCAGATTGGACAGAGGAGATGGACAAACCGAAGGCACAGAGACAAACACGCACCCCCGCAGACACATCAAGTTTCATAAGATTCGACAACTACAAGCCACAAGACTCCATAAGGATCCAATAGCCGCACATCCCTTCCCAGGGGACTTGGGTCATTGCCTCTGAGGTCCTTCCATGCTTGAACCTCCGGCACAGCCTCCGAGAGTCGCACGGCGACCACGTCGCCGCTGAAATTGTGTAGACAGAGCACCGTGTCAGTACCGTTTTGGCTTTGGCGCAGGACTGCAAAGACACGCGCGTCGACCTCAAGAACGCGCTGAAGGGAGGAAGGGGCAAAGGCAGGGTGCTCACGGCGCACTCCCAGGAGTTCCCGGAAAGCGGCCAGGATCTTTGCCCGAATCGAGTCGCCCTGCGCCAGTTCCATCTCCAATTGACGGAAGCTCAGTTTCTCCCGGTTGATTCTCCGCGGGATCCCGCTGGCAAGCACCGCTTCAGGCTTGCCTCTGGAGCCGAACATGGAATGGAAATAGATCCCAGGCACACCCTTCAGGCTCAGCAGGATGGCATGCGCCAGAAGGCACTTTCCAACAAGTGTTTCCTGGGGTATTTCGTGCAATGGATTGGATAGCGCGTCAAGGTAGTTGATGTTCAGCTCGTACGGAACTTCTGAACCATCTGGCATGGCCTTGTAGGAGATAAAACCGCCGTGGGCCAGCGCCCGCTTCACTAGGCCATCCAACTCCGGCTTACTGAGAATCCCCCGTGCAGGATTGAGCCCGATGCCATCATGGGAGGCCAGGAAGTTAAAGAAAGTCACTCCGGTGGAGGGTAACTCGAGCGACTGCGCCCAGCGGGTCAACTTCTGTGCAGAGCCGGCAGAGATGGAGTGCAGCACCAGCGGTGGCAAGGCGAAGTTGTAGACCAGGTGTGCTTCGTTCGTACCGTCGCCAAAATAGGAGATGTTCTCTGAATGCGGAACGTTTGTCTCCGTGATCAGCAGTACATGCGGCGCCACCTCCTCCAGTACCGCACGCATCAGTTGGATGATTTGGTGGGTCTGGGGCAGATGCAGGCAAGGTGTGCCAATCTCCTTCCAAAGAAACGCGATGGCATCAAGCCGGATGTACCGCGCCCCTTGGCTTACGTAGAAAAGCAACACATCCAGTACCGCCAAAAGCACCTCAGGATTCCTGAAATTCAGGTCCACCTGGTCGCTGCTGAAGGTAGTCCACACTTGCTTCAGGCCCGTGCTGGTAGGGAATGGCGTCAGGAGCGGCAGCGCCCGCGGGCGAACTACTTTAGAGAGATCCGGGGTGCCCTCGACGGAGATGAAGAAGTCTCGGTACCGGGGGGCATCTGCCAGATAACTTTGAAACCACTCTCCTTGGGCTGAAACGTGATTGAACACGGCATCGAACATCAGATCGAAATCACGTCCCAAGTTCGCGATATCTTCCCAGGTGCCATAGCTTGCTTCGACCGCTTTGAAATCCTTCACTGAAAAGCCATCATCCGAAGACCATGGGTAGAATGGCAGCAGATGAATACCGGTAACCATTCCTCTGATGTGTCGCCTGCATAAACATCCCAGAGTCCCTAGAGGAATCTGCCCAGGTTCGGTTACCTGGTCAGCGTAGGCGATGAGGATCACGTCTTTCTCGTCAACCCTGCAGGTCCCACCCTGGGCCTGCAAGTTATCCAAGTATGGCTGCCATCGCTCTAATAGTTGGGTCAGCTTCCCTGCAAGTTCTCCTGTGTTGACCGTCCCGTAGAGAAACTCGAGGTGTCTCAACAGGGTCTTATTCCAACTCGTCCCACCCCAGTCCGCAAGGTCAGTCGCGCTCGCAGGTTCCTCTGCCGGCAAGACCGTCTGCGTTAATCGTGGACTTCCTCGCATGGATTAGGAGTTGTCTGCTGACACTGCCGCTCGGAGTTCATCCAGAAACTGTGGGCACGCCGATTCCACCCGATTCCAGTTGGAGATGAGAGGTGTGCACAAAGGATCCTGCTGGAACCCCTTTGCAGCAGTCTGGAGGCTGCGCACAAAGGTAGCCACGGCATTCTCCTCCTCATGGCGTGCGTACTTCAACCCGTTCAACGTGGAATCCGCCCCATAGAACCGAAGAGTATCCTCCGCCTGCCGCATATACGCGCTCAAGACGGTGTCGAACAGACCCGCATCGAGTTTGATGCCCTCGGCCGCCATCTGGCGGAAGAAGGAACGGGCAATGTCGATCGCCATCTTGTTCAGGCCTTTGTCAGGGTCCCGGACAGAAAGCTCCTGATGCTTGTGGTCGTAGTTCTCACAAAGTTCGGACTGACATATGGCCCGGGGGGCCGTGTTACGGAAGATCTCTGCCAACATGCCGACCTCCAGTGCCCAATCGCAGGGAATTCTCACGCGACGGACCAAGTCTATGTCCATGGAAAACTCGCCCGCCAGTGGATAACGAAACGTGTCCATATAGACCAGATAAGGGTGATGGCCGACGATGCTCTTGAGGGCACGGATCAAAGGGGTCACCAGGAGACGCATCACGCGACCGTTCAGTTTGTCGGTGACTCTCGCATAGTAGCCTTTGCAGAAGTCGAACCCCAACGCTGGGTGTGCCACGGGATAACAAAGGCGGGCAAGCAACTCGCGATTGTAGGTCACGATGTCACAGTCATGCACCGCCACCATCCTTGCCTTTTCACTGGCAAGCACATAGCCAAAACACGTCCAGACATTTCGCCCTTTGCCTCCCGGGCCCGCACTCAGCTCGGCATCCTCAAGTCGCTTATAGAGTTGCTGCATGCGAGGTCCATCGTTCCAGAGCAACGTTGGGCTTTGTGGCAACTGGGAAAAGAGGTGTTTTGCTTTCTTCCAGCCGCGAGCGTTCGCTCCGTCGATCCCAACAACAATCTGCTTGATATAGGAAACATTTTTCAGTTCCCGTATGATCAGTCTTAGTGCCTTGGTGCCCACCTCGCGGATATGGCAAGGAAGGATGAGTGCGATGGGTGTCTCGCTCGCGAATTCCTTCAAATCTCGCTCAAGGCGAGTGATATCGGTTATCCCCAGTCTATGAAGAGTCGCAACCGCACCGGTTTGGTAGAAATCAGACATAACGGCTTTGGTTTTGTTAATATCCTATTGGCTCCAGTTACACAGACCCTTTCCAAATGGCAGGGCGCAGATTCCTATCATGGCTTCGGAGATTTCCCATCCTGGACCAGATTAGCCACCATGCCTAGGCTAAATACCGTCAACACCAACATTAGCATTGCCACCATGCGCCCACTGGATTCCCCTATGCCCGAAGACTGCCAGGAACCCACCGCTTGCCACGCGAATGCGCATGCTGTGATCCCCAAGGTCACCACTGCACCCACTCGACATTGCCGTCCTCGCCTTCCCATGAATCCCCAGACCGCGCACAAGCCCCCGCCGACGAGACCGACCAGCATCGTTGTGCTGTGAAAGTCAGACTGTAGCCGTTGCGCCACCAGAGTTAGGACCGGGAATGCCACACCGCACACCACCAAGTCGATCGCCACCGGTAATCCCATGCGGTGGCTCGCCGGATTCAGTGGCGGCAGCGCGTTCCCCACGGGGACCATTCCGGCCGATGGTTTGAACCCATGCTCGCTCATGACCGCAGGTCGTGACGTGCCAGCTGCGACAAAAGGCTGGCGTGGATTCAGGACTGCTTTCCTGTGGGTGCCGCACCACAAAACATCCCCGCATAGGCGACCCGCATCAACGTTCCCATCGAGATCACCAATAACAGGGTGATCAGGAGTGCTACCCAATGGCCACCCTGGATCGCCTGGCTCCCTCCCCACCAGGCCATGACGCTTTGGGAGAGCAACACGAAGTTGACAGGAACCAAGGTTAACAAAGGCAGGGCTTTGTTTTGATTCCCAGCAACCAAGCGGAAACCCCAAATCGCGCAGAGCGTCCCACCAACTAAGCCCGCGATGAGTGTCGGCCGGGCAAACGCTCCGGCTAAGTGATGGGCGAGCGCGCTAAGGCCGGCGAATAGCAGGCCGTAAAACAACAAATGGTAACCGATGGCTTTGTTCATGGTGCAAAGGGGAGCCTTGAAAGTGCCTTTGCCAACAGAACACGCGTTGAATCCCACCAGCAGGTACGCGCCTAACCCAAGATAGGGGAAGCGTATAGCTTTCTTCCACGAAATGGACTACCCGAAGCTTCATTGCGGCAAAGCAACTAGATTCTTCGGATGGCGGCCCGACCACCCAGTTTGTCCTCCGATGGCACGCACCACCGGACCCTTGCGTTAGACTCGCGGGCTGGAATGCCCGAGGATCAACGACAGTTTATTTGCTCACCATCGTTGCGTCAATGGTAGGACGTCTTTTGTTTTCAAGAAATTCAAACAATTCGTTCGCCTCAGGCGATGGGCTTTGCCAATTTCGGAGGGTGAACCTCGTCATCCTACACAGCCACCTGCGGCCCGGTGGCGTTCGACGGGTAATCGAACTCGCCGTGCCACATTTGGTGGGCCATTGGCCAGGTGGAGTTGATCAAGTAGTGCTCGCCACAGGCGAAACGCCTGACTTGTCTTGGCTGGAGGCACTTCAAAAGTCATTACACGGTGTTGAGGTCCGAGTCGTGATGGAACCCGCTTTTGGCTACGCATCAGAACTCCGTTGGCATGGCCAGAGTTTGACGCGTCGAGTAGCAGGAGGCATTGACCGACTCTTTGTAGAAATCGAAACTACCCACTGTTTGGTATGGGCCCACAACCTGGGACTAGGCCGAAATCTCTGTTTAGCCCGTGAACTTGCACGAAGATGTCATGCCAAACGCATTCCGCTCATTGAACATCACCATGACTGGTGGTTTGAGAATCGTTGGCAACATCTTGCCACAGCCCGGGACAGCGGCTTTAAAACACTCCGATCCACAGCCACGGCGGTGTTCACCCCCTCTCCTTTTGTCGCCCACGCAGCCATCAACCAGGCAGATGCTCAGATTCTCAAGAATCACTTTGCTGGTCGATCTGGTTGGCTTCCCAATCCGGTCCAACAAACGGTCCCACCTTCGGCTGCGCGCAGCGCCTATGCACGTTCTTGGCTCCACCGCAAACTGGGCCAAGACGCTCCGGTATGGCTGCTGCCTTGTCGTCTGCTTCGGCGCAAGAATATCGCGGAAGCTCTATTGTTAACGCGCTGGCTCCGACCGGAAGCGTGGCTCGTCACGACGGCTGGGGTAAGCTCCGCTGAGGAACAACCCTATGCCACGCTTCTTGACCGTTCGGCCAAGGCCGGTGGTTGGCGGCTTCGATTGGGGGTCCTGGAACCTAACGAGCCAGACCAGCCTTCCGTGGGAGAGCTTCTGGTTGCCAGCGAAGCCGTGTTGCTCACCTCTCTTCAGGAAGGGTTCGGACTGCCCTACCTGGAGGCAGCAGCGGCTCAGCGTCCCCTCATCGCCCGTGGCTTGCCCAATATCGCCCCAGACCTGGCGACCTTCGGCTTTGTCTTCCCTCAGCTCTACCAGGAACTGCAGGTGGATCCGGACTTGTTCGACTGGGCCAGCGAGCGAGCCAGGCAGCGCCAACTCTTTGCGCGATGGAAACGCCTGATACCTCGCTCAGCCGCCCAACACGTTGGGAAACCTCCGCTACTTGCAACCAGAGAGAGGCCTGTTTCGGTACCCTTCAGCCGTCTGACTCTCACGGCACAACTGGAAGTTCTATCGAAACCGATCGAAGTGTCTTGGGAAAAGTGCGCAGCACTCAATCCTTTCCTGGCCCCGTGGCGTAAGCAAGCAGCGGTGGGAAGGTTAAGGAGAAGCCCCTGGCCACAAACGGCTGATAAGTGGCTGGCGGGGCGCGCCTATGCTAAGCGCCTCTTTGAACTGATCCCTTCCCCCTCCCGCGAGTGTCCGATGGCCAGCGCAGGCCAAGCGGCTCAAAAGGAGTTTCTTCGTAGGAAGCTTCATGTTGAAAACCTCTATCCCCTTCTTTGGGATTCCCGAACATGAGAGTTCATGCCGTCATTTTTGACGTTTATGCCACGCTGCTTGAAGTAGGTCCGCCTCCCTCTGATGCCGACGCACAGTGGCAGAACCTGTTCCACGAGATGTTGGGCACCGATCCGCCCATGCGCCGCGTGGAGTTCTCTATCCAAGCTAGCAAAGTGATTACTCGACATCACGAGCAAGCGCGTGCGCGAGGAATTCTCTGGCCCGAAGTGCATTGGCCCTCCGTGGTGACCGAGATCCTCCCCAACCTGGGGAAGCTTCCCATCCGCGACCGGGAGGAGTTTTTATTCCGCCAAATGCAAGTGGGTCACACCACCTGGGTCTCCCAGGATACCGCTGTCGCCTTGAGAACCCTAAGAGAGTCCTCGCGCCTGCTGGGCATCGCATCCAACGCTCAAGCCTATACAGTCAGGGAACTCGAGACCGGCCTGAAACTGCACGGGTTGAGTCCGGATTTGTTTGAACGCGATCTCTGTTTTTGGTCCTTCCAACAGGGGTTCAGCAAGCCGGATCCCCATGTCTTCCAAATACTCAGCGCTCGCCTAGCCGCACGCGGCATCCAAAATGGTGGGATTCTGATGGTGGGCGATCGAATCGATAACGATGTCGATCCCGCTAGACTCCATGGATGGCAGGCGTGGCAGATCGTTCCTTTCCCTAAGGGGGATGGCAGAAACTCAGGCGATTGGAAACAACTCCAAGGCTTTCTGTCGAGGTCAGGCTAAGTTTTGCCAAGGCATGCGGGTGTTCGACCGGAAACCGAGTTCCTGACATTGCTTCTGCTGGTTCATAGGCTAAACTGGAACGAGTGAGCACTTGCATCTTGACGACCGGCGCGCCGAAGCGAATTGGCTTCATTTCCACGCGCCTGCACGGCACGGACGGCGTTACTTTGGAGGCACGAAAATGGGCGGGAATTCTAACAGGTATGGGGCATTCCTGCTTCTGGATGGCAGGACTCCTCGATGCTCCCGCCGAAAGGAGCTACACGGCTCCGCTGATGTTCTTTCAACACCCCGAAGTGGCCAATGTGCAGGCCCAGCTTTTCGGTACCACTGTCCGTACCCGGGCTGTTACCAACCAGATCCAATCCATCAAGGAACTCCTTAAGGACGAACTCTACCGGTTCATCGAGAAATATCAGATCGAAGTGCTGGTTCCGGAGAATATTCTGGCTATCCCCATGCACGTGCCTCTCGGACTGGCCATGACGGAGGTCATCGCGGAAACCACCCTCCCGGTGATTGCGCACCATCACGACTTCGCCTGGGAAAGGGAGCGGTTCACCCTGAATGCGGTCAACGACTACCTTCAAGCTGCTTTTCCACCACTGCTCTACGGCATGGAACATGTAGTCATCAATTCCATGCAGCAGAAAGAGCTGGCTCGACGCCTGGGCATTCCCTCGCAAGTGGTCCCGAACGTTTTGGACTTCGAGACTCCCCCCAGCGGCGTGGACGAGTACAATTCGGATCTGCGTCGGGAAATCGGTCTTAACGAAGATGACTGGTTCATCCTGCAGCCCACCCGAATCGTACCAAGGAAGGGCATCGAACATGCCATCGAGCTCGTGCACCGCCTGAGGGAGCCCCGCGCAAAGTTGGTCATCTCCCACCCGGCAGGCGATGAAGGAGACGCTTACATGGCGATGCTGTTGGATCGCATCCACGACGCGGGAATTGACGTGCGATTCATCTCCGATCGAGTAGGTGAAACCCGCGGCAGGACTGCCGACGGCAAGAAGGTCTACACTCTCTCCGATGTCTATCCTCACGCCGACCTCGTTACGTACCCAAGCCACTTTGAGGGATTTGGGAATGCCTTTCTGGAGGCCATCTATTTTGGCAGGCCAGTCGTGGTAAACACCTATGCCGTCTACGCGCGCGATATCAACCCGCTAGGTTTTAAAACCGTTGAGATGACCCAGTTGGTCACCCGTGAGGTGGTTGAGCAGGTGCGTATGATCCTCAACGACAAGGAATGCCGCGAATCCTGGGCCCAGACCAACTACGCTCTGGGCCTGAAGCACTTCTCTTACTCCGTTGCCCGTCGCAAACTCGCCGCTCGCCTCGCAAATCTGTTCGGGGAAGGGTTTTGATTATGAAGAGCCTCCCCACAACATCCACCCGACAAAGGTCTCCTATGAAAGTCTCAGCCGCACTGTATATCACGGGAATATCGATCCTATCCTCTGCGCTGCCGAGCGTCGCGGCCGACTGGCCCAGTTGGCGTGGGGCATCCGGCAACGGCAGCACTCAGACCGGCAACTATCCCACGTCCTGGAAGGACGAGAATCTCGCCTGGAAATTTGAGCTGCCCGGCAAAGGAGGTTCGACCCCCATCCTTTGGAAGGATCGGCTTTACCTGACCAGCCCTGACAACGGACAGGACGCGGTCCTGGCACTGGACGTTCACGGAAAGCAGATCTGGCGCACCCGGCTCGGAACCGAAAGCGCGCCTAAGCATCTCACTCTCGGTTCGAGCTGCAACGCCTCTCCCGTCACGGACGGCAAAGGGATCTTCGCTTACTTCCGCAGCAGCCGCCTGGTCGCCTTGGAGCTGGATGGAGCGGTCCGATGGACCGTCGATATTGCCGCCACCTTCGGACCCGAAAAGCTCTTTTGGGATCAAGGCAGCTCACCCGTGCTGACGGACGATCAGGTGATCCTGACCCGTTTACATCACGGTGAATCCTGGATCGCAGGCTTCGACAAAGCGACTGGAGCCCTGCGTTGGCAGCAAAAGCGCAATTTCGAGGTTCCGACCGAGAATGACAATGGATACAACACCCCCGTGTTTTTCCAGCACGAAGGTCGCTCGGCCTTTCTCATTTGGGGTGCTGAGCACTTGACCGCACATTCCGCCACCGATGCTTCCCTGCTCTGGACTTGTGGGAACTTCAATCCCGACCGCGTTGAGTATTGGCCGGCCGTGGCGTCGGTGGTCATCTGTGGCAATCTAGCCATCGTGCCCGTAGGACGCGATGATCGGCCGGGCCAAGGCCGGGTGCACGCCATCCGGCTCGACGGCAAGGGAGACGTGACTGGCACCCACCGCGCCTGGAAACGAGAAGATGTGGGCGTGTTCGTGACCTCACCCGCCGAGTACAAAGGGCACATCTACCTTCTGCGCCACAGGGGAGAAGTCGCTTGCCTGGAACCGGAGAAGGGCCAAACGGTCTGGAGTGGGTCATTTCCGCGCGCTACCGCCAGCTATTATGCTTCACCAGTGATTGCCAACGGCATCTTATACGCAGCCCGTGAAGATGGCGTGGTATTTGCCGCGCGTGTGGACGGCAAATTCGAAGTTCTGAGCGAGAATCCCATGGGCGAACGGATTGTCGCCTCCCCGGCGGTCGCCGATGGAAGGCTTTTCCTGCGTGGCGACAAACACCTGTTCTGCGTGCAAGGTCCAAGATGAGTGGAGATGGTTTGACAGGATGAACAGGATTCACGGGATTGGGATTTGTGTCGTTTACCTCTTCATCCCGTCCATCCTGTAATCCTGTCTAATCCCCCTCCCCTTACTCGCGCGAGTTCATGCTACCGGAGGACTCGGGTGAGGCAGGCGTGCCTGCCGGGGTGGGCCGGGGAGGCCCCTGGGGAGTGATCGTCACGCGCGGCTTCACAACTGCCCTGACCAGATCCCGCTCCTTGACCGTCACCGGCCCCGTCATCAGCTCAGGTACGTTGAAGGTATCCAGGCAGAAGCCGTAGAAGCTAGGATCTTCCTGGGGCAGCACAAAGGGTTTGTGGAACACCCCCTGCTCATCTACGTAGCTGAAGTGCGGTCGAGCGAGCAGACCGTCGATTCGCTTGCTGCTAAACACCAACCACCGGCTGTTGCCCGACCACGAATGCCAGGTGTCGGCGTACCCGCTGTTGATTTCCAACCGACGGAACTTGCGGGTGGCCAGCTCCATCACGGCAAGGTCGCTGTTGGTTTGGTGAATCGGGAAACTGCCGTACTTGCAGAGCGTGACCAATAGGAAGCGTCCATCTGGCGACACCTTCGGCTGACACGCGCTCAGCCCCGTCTCCGCAGCAGAGATCATCACCTCCCGCTGCCCCCACTGCCGGGTTTGAGGGTCAAAACCCGCCCGTACAAGGTCGTACCGAACCTCGCGAAGCTTCTCCACGGGCTGGGGTGCCGCACTGCTGAAGTACAAGAACTTCCCATCCGGCGACCAGGTGGGCCAGGTCTCATTCTGATTCGTCGCCGCGATCGCGGGAGGGAAACCAAAGGTATTGGCGTCCAGATCGTAGATCCCGAGATCGGAGTTGGAGTCGAAGACATCCTGGGTCTCACCCCGGGTGTGGAAGAGGAGCGCATACTTGTTGGCGGAGAAAGCCAGGAAATGTCCAGCCGGATGCCAGGCCAGGTATCCCATGGTTTTGTCGACACGCGCCACTTGGTTGGACCTCACCATAATCATCGGGCTCTTGCCTTCAAAAGCGCGAATGTGGAAACCAAAGGTGTCCGGACGTCGATCCATCGGCGTGTGACAGTTCAGACACCCTTCCCCAAAACTGTCTTTCTCGAGGATGACTTTCTGGTCAAACGACTCCAGATTCCGCTGATAGATTCCCAGGTGCTTGTAGTAGTTGAAGATCGGTTGGAGTCGCCGGTACGCCAGCCACGGGTCGATTTCCTCCCGCGCAATCGCATTGGTCACGGTGGCGAAGGAAACCCATTGGGAGGAAGCCGTCTGAACGGCGACGTCCCAAAAGAGTGGCTCTCCGGGGTTCGCTCGCAGCAGCGCACTCCATGCCTTGGGTGGAATCCGAACTGCCGGCCGCGAACTGACCAGTGTGATGGGTGTGCCTTTGCTGGAACGTAGCGAGACACGATAAGCAACGCCCGGCTCCTGGATCTTGAAGTTCAGCGGCGCAATGTTGGGCGGAACGGTGACACCCACGTAGTCTGGGAACAACCGGGGCAACTCGGCGGCTCGGATGGCGAGCAACGCACTCGCCAGGCCAAAGGCCCAAATCAAATACCAAAGTCGGGTCTTCATGGTGGTGCAGCTTGGCCTTCCTTCGCCCGCTGCCGGCTTCGAACGGCAAAGTAGTAGTACCAATAGGTATCGCCAAATCTGGCCGCCAAGACTTTCTGATCCTCGAGGGTTCCCCTGAACTGCCGCACGGCGTCGCCGAATTGGCGGAATCGCTCCAGAGTCTCCAGGCGGATGGTGCGGCCCTGAAGATCGACTTGCACTTTCGCGGTCTGCTGAAAGAGGAGCACCGCCTCTTCATAGGTTCGCGGGAGCCTGGGATAGCCGAAGTGGCGAATCAATTGCAGGTGCTCCATGGCCTTCTCCAACTCCAACTCCATCAGGTGATCAGCCATGGCATATTCAAAGGCCATTCGGTTGGTGGGATTAGCCGCCAACAGGCCATCCACTAATCGTCCCAAGGGTAGCCCGTCATGCAAGAAGTCGCGGGCCAACAGTTGCGCCGGCATCGAACCGGATGCAGTCAACTCAGCTGTCAATCGCTGAGCCTCCGGTGCAGGCCAGGCATCGTAGGCACGCTGCTCCTGGAACGGGATCGTGCTCAGCACATTCAGAAAGACTTGCGCCGCCTCGGGCCGGTTCTTCAACAAGTTGACGCGCGCCAGCAAGCGCAGCAGATCAGGCCGCTCACCTTCGATTTGCAGGGCTTCGTGGGCGACATGTTCTGCGTCGTTGATCAGGCCGAGCTCGAACGAGGGTTGGCTTTGCGCCCGATAGAACGCCCCCAGCCCGTTGAACCGCACCTCCTCGACCATGTTGCGAAATGAAAACAGTTCTTCGGCAAGCCGGTCGGTATGGTACAAAGCCCATTGCATGCGAATCTTGGCGGGATCATCCAGGGTTTTGACCTCCTTCGCTGCAGCCAGCACTCCCTCATAGTGACCGCGGCCGGCATCGTAGTCCATCTGGGCGAGGAGTTTCTGCTGCCGGTCGAAGGGATACCAGACCGCAGCGCACAGCAGGAGGCCCACCAAGCCTAGTGCTTTCCACTGGAGTCGCTCCATTTGCGCCGGATCGCCAAACTCGGAAGTTGGGGGAACTGCTGCCGACTTGGCACGAAGCACCATCAAGATTCCAGCCAGAGGCGCCAAAGCGTAGACGATGACGGCAAGCAACATGGGGACGGCTCCAGGCCAAGGATAGACCACTTGTTCCATCCGCAGCCATCCCACCGCAACCGCCAGCCACGGAGGTGCAAGGGCCAACACCACACAACCCGCACTCACCCCCCAAACCCGGAACCGGACAACCAGGAAGGCGCCGCACAAACTCGCGAAGAGGAGTCCACACCACAACCCGCCCAACCAAAACAGAGCAGCGGAGATCACCCCGCTTACCACCGTCAACAGCCACGGACGTCGCCATGGCAGGCGAAGGCACCCAACCCCAGCCACGAGCGCCAGGAGAAGTCCAACGCTGATGGCCGACACCGGACAACCGTAGCGATTGCGCAGGAGCAGCAAGCCAAAGGGAACGACCAGCGCGCCAAGGCCGGGCGACTTCACCCCCACCAAAACCAGCCAGGCAAAGGACAGTAGCAAGGCGACAGCCTGAATGAACACGAATGCCAGCGCTCCCAACCAGCTCACGTGATTCAACTGCGCGAGAAAAGTGCCCACGTAAACCGACAAGCCGCCCGGAACGCCCAAGCAGGACTCAAAGAACACGGTCCGACAGTAGAAAAAAGGCCCATAGGCATGGTAGTCCAAGGCAGGCTCCACGCGCAGCCACACATACAAAAAAGAAGCGGCCAGAAAGGTTACCCCTGCAATGGGGAAAGCAGGCCAGGGTTGGAGAAGGGCTCCGCCCAAGACCCTGCGGTGGTGTTCTTGTTGCCGCATCGACCTCCAGTACTACCGAATCCGTGACCATACCCGCAAGCCGTAATCCGCAGGAGGGAGGTGAGACAGGATGTACAGGATTTACAGGATGGAGTTTTGTTGATGGGGTGCGTTTTGATTTTCATCCTGTACATCCTGTGGATCCTGTCCCCCCTCCTCCGAGCCGGGCTTGACCCACGGCGCAGAAATGCCGAGGCTGGTTCACACATGGTCGCCCGCGTCACGCTTGAAATCGCCATCCGAAAGGAATTCGATTACTCGATCCCACCGGAGTTGGCAGGCCAAATCGAGGTGGGCAGCAGAGTCAAAGTACCTTTCGGCGCACGAGAGGTTGTCGGCTGTGTGACGGCGCTCCTCGAGATGTCACCCCATAGCAATCTGCGACCGATTACCCGCGTCGTGGGAGCACAGAGTCTGGTCACTCCCAAGGTTCTGGAGCTGGCCCGGTGGATGGCCGACTATTACTGCTGCCCCGTTGAAACTGCCCTCAAGAGTGTCTTGCCCGAATCGGTTCGCAGTGAAGAGAGCGGATGGAAGGAGAGGCTTCACGTGAGAACGGTAACGGGAGCGGTCCCACCGGCAACCCTCACGCGCAGGCAAACCGAGGTATGGAAAGTGATTCAGGAGTTGCGGGAGGTGCCTTTGCAGAGGTTACTGCAGCAAACCGGTACAACGGCGGGGACGGTGCGCAGGCTGGAGGACCGAGGGTTGGTGGTGATTGCGCCAGAACTGGTGGATCGGGACCCCTACGCACGAGAACAGATCCTTCCGACTCAACCCCTCAAGTTGAACGAGGAGCAAGCGATCGCTCTTCAGAGAATCCTGAACGCTTTGGATGCCGACCCTGCCAAGCCAGACCTCTGCCGCAATTTTCTCCTGCACGGTGTCACGGGGAGCGGCAAAACGGAGGTGTACCTCCAAGCCATCGCTCACAGCCTGGCTGCAGGTCAGGGGGCCATTGTGCTGGTACCGGAGATTTCCCTCACTCCCCAAACCGTCGAACGATTCAAGGCCCGGTTCTGCGAGGGCCCGCTGCAGACTCTGGTGGCAGTCCTCCACAGCCATCTATCGAGCGGAGAGAGACATGACGAATGGCACAAGATCCGCCAGGGCCGAGCCCGCATCGTCATTGGGGCGAGGTCGGCCATCTTCGCGCCTGTCGAACCCCTCGGACTCATCATCGTGGACGAGGAACACGAACATTCTTACAAACAGGAAGAAGCGCCGCGGTACAATGCCCGTGACGTAGCGGTGCTGCGGGGGCAACGCGAAAAGGCCGTAGTGGTGCTCGGCTCCGCGACGCCCTGCCTGGAAAGTTACTACAACGCCAAGCAAGGCAAGTACGAGTTGCTCGAACTCCGCACGCGCGTCGATGACCAGAAGATGCCCATCGTGCGGGTGCTGGACCTCCGGGAGGAAGGACGCCGGGAGAAAGGAGTGCCGGTTTTCTCGCGCCGATTGATCGATGCCATCCACAAGCGCCTCGAGGCGCGGCAGCAAGTCATTCTGTTCTTGAACCGGCGCGGCTACTCCACCTCCCTGCAGTGCACTAAGTGCGGCTATGTGGCAGGATGCCCCAACTGTAGTGTCTCCCTCACCTATCATCGGCATCAGCAGCGACTTTGCTGCCATATTTGCGGCCACGAGACGAAAGCACCCAAAACCTGCCCCGAGCCGAGGTGCGGAGACCCAGCCATTCGCTTTTCAGGCATCGGCACCGAACGGGTGGAGGAGACTCTGCGGAAGCTGTTTCCCGCAGCCCGAATCCAGCGCATGGACTCGGATACGCTCAAAAGGAAGGAGGACTACCGCCGCATCCTGGGCGATTTTCGCACCGGCAAAATCGACATCCTGGTCGGCACGCAAATGATAGCCAAAGGGCTCCATTTTCCCAATGTGACCCTGGTGGGGATCGTGAATGCCGACCTGGGGCTTCATCTGCCCGACTTCCGGGCGGGCGAGCGAACGTTTCAGCTGCTCACCCAAGTCGCAGGGCGCGCAGGGCGCGGAGAAGTGGAGGGAGAAGTCGTGGTGCAGAGTTTCACCCCATTCCACCCAGCCATCCAGTTCGCAAGGCGGCATGATTTCTTGGGTTTCTACGAGCAGGAGATCGAATTCCGGCAGCAGCTCAGCTACCCACCCCTGAGCCGCATCGCCCTGCTCACCCTCAAGGGACGCAACGAGGAAAAGGTCCAATTCACCGCGGCGCACATCCGCAAGGAATTGGACAGACTCCTGGGAGAGTGGAAGGGGTTAGTCCTGGCCGGTCCCGGTCCGGCTCCTCTCCTCAAAGCGGAATCCTTCTTCCGCTATCAAATCATGATCCGCTGTCGTCAAATCAGCCGGCTCAGCAAGGTGCTCTCCGATTTCCAACGCATACTGTCGTTGCCAGACGAGATCACCCTCACCATTGACATCGACCCGGCGAACCTGCTCTGAGCCCCGTGTGTTGTGGTGGGCTTGGACCAGATGCACGGGATTTGCAGGATGGGATTCCAGGAAAAAGGACAAGGAATTGGGGACAGACACGTTTAGTTCCTCCCTCGGCAGGAGGAAGTGGTGCCAAAATGCCAAAAACGCTTTCCTAGATCGAAGTAATTGATGATAAACAACATGAAAGGGTTTTAGGGCCTTGCCAAAAAAGGGTTCGATTTCTGCCAAAAATCCCCTTCCAACGGTTACCCGGCGCGGTCGGAGACCGTCGCCCTACCGTAGGAGTCGAATGAGGGACGGACGGACGATTCCAACGGTTCTTCAGAACCAACGGTGCCAAAATTGCCCGCTGCGCTTCAATCCTCCTCAGTCGGTAAACCCCTTCTCTTTCATCAGGTCCTGGTTGCGAAACAACGCCATGCCGGTCTTCATCTTCCGCATCCCGAACTTGCGATAGAACTCCTCTTTACCGATCGACGCATACAAGATCAC
Source organism: uncultured Verrucomicrobiota bacterium (assembly GCA_964411985.1). Classification (GTDB taxonomy): domain Bacteria; phylum Verrucomicrobiota; class Verrucomicrobiia; order Limisphaerales; family J093; genus CAYPNF01. The sequence goes on along the minus strand of CAYPNF010000027.1, from coordinate 4,542 downwards.
GTTGCAGTGGCCTACTCGCGAAAGGAGGTTTTCCAGGATTTGTCGCCCAACCCCTTTACCCTGGAGCTCTGGCAGCACAGCTAGATCATAGATCGCCGCCTGATAGACGCCATCGGAAATCGCGCGGCCAAAGCCTATGAGCCTCCCATCCAAGTAAGCGAACACCGTCGTGTGACTGGCCGCGAACGCCCGGCGATGAACGTCAGGCTCGTGGCACGCCATCCCAACACGACGTAGAGTCCCTGAAACCTCGTTCCAGTCAACTCCAGCGCAATCGTTTCTGATCTCGATCATCACGGTTCAGGCTAACCTGAGCAAACCGCGCCGTCCACTCCCCGACGGTTCAAGAGCCAGGATGAAACGCCGACGTGCCCACACACACTGCGGGAGATGTCACCCGACAAGGGGGGGCGAGAAACTGGGGACAGACACTGCTGCTGCCCTCTTCCCCTGGTAGGGATGGACCGCCGGGCTATCCGTGCCCCCCGGACATCGCAGCGCGATATCCCTACCTGCCAGCACCCCGTCCATTGGGTGGACGAGACATTGGGGACGGACAATTCCAGTACCATCTGCTCTGACTCAGAGCCCCGCTCTATCGAGGCGACGCCCCTGCGATGCTCAGGGTCAAGTCAATCGTATTGGCCACCTTGTCCTGGGGGGCTCCCGGATTCACCTGGAAATCACTGCGCTGGATTGAAAAACTCGCTCGAACCACAAGCAAATCCCCCTTCATTTGGCCATTCGTCCTCGCCTCAAGCTTGTCCTTGAGATACGTGAGTTTCACCGGAACGGAAATCTCCTTCGAAACACCGCGCAAGGTGAAGGTGCCCAAGGCCTGAGCCGAAGTCACGTCCCCCTCGGTCTTCGCATGCGCCAGTTCTTTGAGTTCAAAGGTGATCTCCGGATACTTCGCCACGTCGAGCCACTGCGCCCCCTGCATGTGCTCTTTCATCATGGAGTTCGGCACATGGAGCGAGGAGGAGTCCACGGTGATCTTTCCCTTGGCCGCCGCTGGATGCGCCGGATCAAAGGTGAGCACACCGGTAATCCCGCTGGCGCTTCCACTGATCGCCTCCAAAGGGGCATCCAGCTTGAAGGTCACGTTGTTGACACCCTTGGGATCCTTAAAGTCGAAGCTGAGGGATGCGGCCGAAACTGCAGAGGTGAGAAGACAGCAAGCCAGAGAGGCACGGAGGAGACGTTTCATAGTTACTAACTTGAGACAGACGTGTTTCGCATGAAAAAGGAGGTCGCAACAAGCAGCCCGGCCCCCAGGAGTACTCCTCCCAGGAAATCGACACCAGGAACCAGTCGCTCCTGATAGGCCACCGATTCGATCCCTGTGACCTCGTCCACCGTCCGCACCGGAACGGAGGTCTTCGTCCAACCGAGGTTGAATCCTCGGGCAACCCAAAAGGCGAATGAGACGAGGACAACCGCCAAGGCTGCCAGCCTCATCCCGCGCGCTACGCTCCATTTCATCATTTTCTAATATTCACCATAGTAACATCTGATATCATCGATGTCAAAAAAGAGCGGGCCGGACCGGGGATACCGGACCGACCCGCCGTCAGAGTCGAATCGTCCTATTTCTTCTGGGCAGCGGTTCGCGCCTTTTGGAACAACTCTTTGGCGCGTTGCGCCGTTCCCGGCGTGGCGGCAGCAGCAGCCTGCTCCAACGGAGCGAGCAGCGCTTCCGCTGCTTCGACCGTTAACTTCCCTTTGAGCAGACCTTCCGCAACGCCCACGGCAGCGACGCTGGCTTCCTCTTTGGTGCTCGAATCCGCCATGAACGGAGTGATCAGCTTGAGCGAATCGAGGGTCTTGATGCTGCCCAAGGCGGCCAGGAGCAGCTTCTTCTCTTCCGTTTGCTGGATCAGCGGACGGACTTTCTGGCACATCTGAAGGCGCTTTTCAACAGCTCCCTCCGGTGAGGATGCCCAGTCCAGCACCCCACGGAGACACAGCATCTTCTCCTTGGGATCTTTGGCCGTCTGGGCCAACTCCAACAGGTAAGGAGCAGCATCCTCGGTCTTCCAGTTGCCGAGAGCCCGGATGGCTGCGTCGCGAACCTCGGGATTCGAGCTATCCACCGCCGTCCGTACCGATTTGAGAGCGGCTTCGCCGCCGATGGAGGCCAGGATCCGGAGCAAGGTTGCCTGTTGAGCTGGCTGGGCCTGCGCGAGTTTCGCAGCCACTTGAGCACTGCTGGCAGCCGCATCGTCCATCCGGCCCGCGATCACGCTGATCGCCTGTTCTGCCGCATCCAGGTCTCCCTGGCTCTGGGATTTCAGCACCAGCCCCAAAAGGACCGGAACCTCGCTATTCGCACCCATTTCGCCCAACCGCTTGAACGCCGCCGAACGCACCCCGGCGTCCTTGTCCTCTGCCGCCTTCACCAAGGCTGGCATGCTCTCGAGCATCCGCCGTCGCCCAATCAACTCGATGGCCAAGACCCGAGTTTTCGCATCAGGACTTTCCAGCAGGCTCAGGACGGCGGTGTTCGCGCCCGGGCCAGGAATGCTAGCCAGACTCTCTCGAGCCGCCTGAGACAACGGTTCTTCTTTGCCGGTGATATGTTCCACCAGGACAGGAATCGCAAGCGGATCTCCGACTTCGGCAACCGCCCGGACCGCCGCAAGTCTGATTTTGGCGTCTCCGTTCTTGGTAGCAGCGAGCAAAGCCGGTAGGCCCGCCCGATCCCCTCTCTTCCCCAGAACCTGGATCGCAATAATGGCGCGATCTCCCGTCAACTTGGGGAGTTCCTCCACGAAGGCCTTCGTCACAGCAGGACTTGGCAAAAGCACCGCCAGCCGCGCTGCCGAGGCCACCAGGATCCAGTCTTCGTTGCGCACCCCTTCGAGGAGCAGGCCCACCCCTTCGTCACCCTTCGCCAAAACCGCGGATCGAAAGGCGGCGGAGCGGACCTGGTGCGGCAGCGTGGTGTTGTTATAGTGATCCCCAGCCAGGGAACTGACGGCTTGGCTTTGACCGCTGTTCAGCATCGCCTCCAGGGCCCGTCCGATGCCCTCGCAGAAGGCGAGCATATTCGACTCGGGAACCTCCTGGATGGCATCCATGATGGCCTGCACACCCTCTGGTTTGCCAATACTCCCAAGGGCGCGAGCCGCCGCCTGGGCCACATCCGGGTCGGAGTCGCGCAACAAGGAGCTGATCTGCGGAACCGCCTGCGCGTCCTTTCTGACGCCTAAACTTCCAATGACACCCACCAATAGCCGGCCTTTCGTCTTTCCGAGAGCTTCCCGCAGGGCGGCGTCAGCGGAAGGATCGGGGATGGTCTCCAAGGCGTAGCGCGCCATGTGGGAAAGCTTCTCGTCCGTCAGCAGCGCAGCCAGCGCAGGCACAGCGTCTTTGCCACCGATGACCGCCAATTCCCTACAGGCGTCGGCTTTCGTCTTCTGATCGCCGGATCCCTTGAGCGCTTCGATGAGCTGCGGGGCCGTTTTCGTAACCAGAGGACTTGGCTGCTGAGCCAACAGCGAAAAACCAAAGAGGCCGGTCGCGGCAACCAGGGTAACCGTCAGTTTTTTGGTAAACATAATTCGAATGAGGTGAAGTTCTGGTTGCCAGGTTTAAAAGATATAGGGTTCGCGCATGGCCCGAGACCGAAGCCGGTTTGCCTCCACGTCGTTCAGGAATTCCTCCTTGTCCGGATCGAACTTCATGTCGCGCTTCAGCCACATGCAAATGTTGGCGGCGTGAACCGCAGTCATGGACCGGTGCATGACCATGGGGTTGGCCACCGTCAGACGCCGAGACTTTACGCAGTTGAAGAAATCCCGGACATGGCTCATGGGCCGCTGGGTCCTGGCCATGTAGTCCTGGACCACTTTCGCGAAGTCGGCCAGGAGCGAGGGCTTGGAAACCTCCGGTCGGGAATAGCCGTCGGCAGCCGAGACCCACCCTTCCGGGCCCTCAAACCGCATCCCGCACGATCCGTGCCACCACTCGTCTCCCCGGTGCAGGGTCATCTTGACCCCGTTGGCGAACACCGTTTCCATGCCATCTCCCGTCGGATTGTTGACATAGCGGTACTCTGTGGGGGCCGTGTGCAGCATATCGATCCCCGCCTGGGCCTGCGCGAAGGTGTGTGCCCCCCATTCACCGATGCAGCTGGTATGAAAATCATAGTGGCCACGCCATCCGCCCCGAACGTATTCGGGGTTGAAGGGGCGCCACGGACACGGCCCGAGCCATTCATCCCAATCCACTTCATCCTTCCCGGGTTCCGGTTGCCCCGGCAGCCAGTCATGCCGCATCTCGGCCGCATCCCAGGGTGCGATGTGGGCCCTTGCCGTATGCACCTTCCCCAACTTGCCACTCTTGGCCAATTCGATGGCGTAAACAAAGTTCGCTTCGCTCAGTCGCTGCGTTCCGGTCTGATACACCCGCCCGTAGCGCTTGGCCGTTTCCACAACCATCCGGCCTTCCGCGATGGTCATGGCGGACGGTTTCTCGGAACAGACATCCTTCACCCCTCCCCTCGCCCACGTGCCCGCCCAACCCAGCCAACCGTCC
>CAYPNF010000026.1:17909-117925 GCA_964411985.1 uncultured Verrucomicrobiota bacterium | reverse complement strand
GACATCGCAGCGCGATGTCCCTACCTTCCATTCCCACCGGACACCCCTCCCCACGAGTCCGCGCGTTCCTCACCGCACTCCAGAAGCTACCGCAGAATGGATAGGCTACGAGCATTGGTCACCCACTTTGACTATGGATCCTTGCCGTCCCGTGAGTCTGTGTGGGCTCGACTGAAGGTCCGGAGGTCTTTTCTCGCCTTGCGTTTACCCCCATACCGGCCCTATACTCCTATTATATCCAACAGAAAGGTTTCCGCATGAGACCACACCCTTGCGTATTGGTGCCGGTGCTCGTTTTTGTTGTTTCATCCTCGCTGGCTGGAGGAACCGTTACTTGGGACGGAGGCGGTGATGGCATCTCATGGTCGGACCCGGCCAACTGGAATCCCGAGAAACTGCCTGAGGCGGCCGACGATGTGGTGATTGGAAGCACCGCTCTTACCGTTAGGCACTCCGCAGGCACGACGCTTATTAAGAGCCTGCAAAACCACGGCTCTCTTACCGTGGAAGGAGGGGTCTTGAAGGTATCGGGAGCCATCACGAGCGATAACCGTCTAACCCTGCTTGGGGGCGAGTTGGCTGCCACGAATGGAATTGCGGTTAACCTGAGTTCCTTCAGTTACCAGGGTGGATCGCTTGGCAGCCGGGTCACGGTGACTGCCGGCACCCTTGAGGTGCTGCCAACAGCCAATGCGGCGGCGGAGTTTACCACAGCGGGTTCGTGCACTTTCATGGGGAGCCTGGCTTCCGGACAATCCATATGGGTTGCCGGCGGGTACTCCGGCCATGCCACGCTGACCACCGCAACGGGCGCGGTCAATCAGGGCACCATCCGCCTGGAGAGCATCAGCGGGGGTTGGAGCTCCTCCCTCGCCACGGGGGGAAGACCCTTCACCAACGCGGCTTCCGGAAGGATTCTGATATCGCCAGGCACCGGCGGAGCGCGGGGCGTGAGCGGCCACTTGGTCAATCAAGGCCTGGTGGAGGTAACGGCGGGTGCCAATTGTCCCCTCACCGGGATCTACGAAGCGGCTGGAGGAACGATCCAGGGGTCGGCGTACGTGCTGGATTCCGAGTTAAGGGTCACCGGTTCGCCCGCCGAGGAGACTCTCATCCTGGTCGCTGGTGGTGGCAGCACGCTCTCCACGGACATCCTGCCACGCAACCGGGTGCGAGTAGCTGGAGGCTACGGTGCAGGCCACGGGGTTCTGACCGCCACGGTCTCCTTCACCAACCACGGAGTCATCGCGTTGGAGACGGCGAACGGCGGATGGGGTTCGCAGCTCGCCGTGGCGGACACCTACACGTTGCACAACGCAACGGATGGCCTGTTGGAGGTCAAGTTGGGCTCCGGGGGCGAGCGCTATCTCCGCGGCAATCTGGCGAACGAGGGGACCGTAAAGGTGGGGGCAGGCGTGATTCTGGAAGTCACGCGGACCGGCGGCGCGCTCGTGGAGCTGAATTCAGGGTTGGTGAGTGCAGAGGGCAGGTTCCAATTGAACGGGGGGAGATTTCAATGGAATGGCGGCCAGCTTTCGGGCGCCGTGTACGCGGTGAGTTCGGAGATTTCCATCGCGGAGCGTGGCCCCGTGACCTCGACCCTCTACGCTGGAGGAAGCAACAAGTTGCTGGGAAACCTGTGTTCCAACACCACGGTGTGGGTGCAAGGAGGTCCTTTCGGCCATGCTACCCTCACCGCGGCCCAGAGCGCTGTGAACGCGGGCACAATCCGGCTCCAGACCGGCAACGGAGGGTGGCAATCGGTGATGGTGTTGGCTGACGGCCCGTTTACGAATACTCCCTTAGGCCGGATCGAGGCCTACGCCGGATCAGGCGGTGCCAGGAGCGTGGAAGGATATCTCGTCAACCAAGGCCGAATCGAGGCGGCTCCGGATTGCGGATTGCCCTTGACCGGCATCTACGAGGCGGCCGGAGGAGTCATCGAGGGACCGGCTTACCTTGTGAACGCGGAACTGCGCATCACCGCCTCGCCGACCGAGCCGACCACCATTGACGTAGTCGGGTATGAGAACCGGTTGACCACGGGCATCCTGCCCAAGACCACCGTGTGGATCAAAGGCGGTTACAACGGTGGGCACACCCGGTTGAGTTCAGCCGGGAGTTTCACCAATCAGGGCACGATCAGGATGGAGTCGGTATTGGGTGGTTGGGCTGACACACTGCAGATCACCAATGGTGCGCTGGTAAACGCCTCAGGTGGAGTGCTTCAGGCCAATCTGGGAAGCGGAGGAGCCCGCTCGATAATAGGCCATATGGTCAACGAGGGTGTGGTGAAGGTGGGACCAGGGATTGCGCTGGAAATGAGCCGTGCAGGTGGCGCCCAGCTAAACCAAAACGCAGGCAGCATAGAAGCGCAGGGTCGTTTCCAACTCGTAGGCGGGAGGTTCTCGTGGAACGGTGGAACGTTCTCGGGAAGTGTGTGCGCCCTGAACGCGCAGATATCCGCCGCTTCCACCATCCTAGAGCCTTCGACCCTGTATGCGGGAGGGTCGTGCACGCTCCTGGACAACCTTTCCTCCAACGCCACCATTTGGGTCCAGGGCGGACTCTCTTCCCATGCTATCCTGACAAGCGCAGAGGGTGCGCGGAATGCCGGGATTCTCCATTTGGAATCGGTGAACGGTGGTTGGGCTTCGAAGATAGAAACCGGTTCAGCCTCCTTGAGGAACGAGGAGAGTGGAGTGATCGAGGCTCGGGCCGGGTCCGGCGGGGAAAGGTCCATCAATGGATCGCTTGTAAATCGCGGCCTGATCCAGAGTGCAGCTGATGTAGGTCTCAACCTTTACGGAACCTACGAAGCCGCCGGAGGCACCATCACCGGACCGGCTCGGGTGATAGGAGGCCGGGTGTTGGTGACGGGTTCTCCGACCAGTCCTGCGACAATTCCGTTATGGGGAGCCTGCACACTGCTCACTGGCAATCTAGGCAATAACACACTGTTTATCCAGGGAGGAGGCGCTGGCCACGCCTCATTGACCTCGGCCAACGGCTTCACGAACACCGGGACGCTTCTCTTGGACAGTGCGAACGGGGGATGGTCGTCGAGCCTTGTGTTGCAGGAGGGCGAATTGCTGAATGGGCCCGGTGGGCGCATCGTCGTCAGGCCTGGATCCGGTGGGGCTCGCCGCGTCTCCGGCCTCCTGGCGAATGTGGGAGTCGTTCAACTGGAAGGAGTCAACCTCGAGATGACCGCGGACCTGCGCAATGAACCCGGAGGGCTGTTTGCAGGCAGCGGGACTCTCAGCCTGGGAGGGCATGGGTTCACGAATGCGGGGACGGTGAGCCCCGGGGCCTCTCCAGGTCGCCTGGTGCTGGATGGATCTTACACGCAGACGGAGGCCGGACGGCTGGATCTTCAGATTGGCGGGTTAGCCGTGGGCACCGCTTTTGACCAGTTGGCTCTGAGCGGGGTGGCCCGCCTCGCTGGCACACTCCAGGTGAGCCTGGTGGATGGTTTCCTGCCTTCCGTGGGCGATTCCTTCAGCGTACTCACCTGCAGTAGCCGCCGCGGCCAGTTTGGGACGCTACTGGGTTTGGCCCTGGGGCCCAATCTTGCCTTCAACCCGCACTATGAGGCAAACGGACTCTCTCTGGAAACGGTGGAAGGCGATGCCAGTACCACCCACCCACCGATCGTTACCGTAGAACCTTTGACCCGGTTCATCCTGGCGGGAAGCAATGCCACCTTCACAGCAGTGGCCACCGGCACCACTCCCATGAGCTACCAGTGGCTCCGGGGCGACCTGAGTGCTATGTCAGGACAGACCAACGTTGCGCTGCTGTTCAGTAACGTTCAGCCGACCCTGGCCGGAAACTATTTTGTTCGTGTCACTAATAGCGCCGGCTCCGTTGTAAGCGATCCGGTTGTCCTGAGGGTCATTGACCATACCTTCGCCGCGACAGCGGCTGTTCTGACCAACCTGCCCTCGGTCGGTGGGGACGGTGTGTCCATCGAGTTGTTCAATGGCATCGGCGGCGGCAAAGCGCCCAGTCCGGCTGACCTGCAGGGGTTGTCGCCGAGCGGGGTGACCCTGAGCCCAGTCCTGGATTTTCCACGACCCGGCCAGTCTATCGCGGTCGGCACCAGTTTCGACAGGTTCTTCGGCGACACCACCGTGCCCCCAGATCAACTGCGCGGATTGGCTGCGGCGAATTTCGTTCTCAGGGCTCGCTTCTTCTTGCGCGTCTCCAGCGACCTCGATCTGGACCCATCGACCCCCTCCGTCGAATTCGCCTTGGGGGTGGGGAGCGACGATGGATTTGACTTAGGCATCGCGGACACCTACGTGGGGTCAGCAGGAGATCGGGGCTTCCGCTATTCCTGGTTCAATCTTTCCTTCGAAGCGGAGGGACTCTACCCGGTGACGCTGCTCTTCGCTGCGAATGCGACGGGTCAGAGCGGTCTCGAGTTTGCCTGGAACACGGCGGCAAGCGGGGGCGATCAAATTGTCCCACAGTCAGCCCTTTACCTCTCCACCGAGGTGGGAGACCGTCTAATCACCTTCGAAGAACTGCCGTCCGGAACCAGCGTGACCAACCAGTACGCAGGGGATGGAGTCCTCTTCCTCGCTCTGAGCGGCGATCTGCAGATCACCGACGTTCGTCCTTCCGAATTCGTTCCGGTCTCGCCCACCCAAGTGTTTGGCGACCCATCCACCAACTCGTCGACCCCAGGGCTCCTGGAACTGACGTTTGTCGCCCCGGGCACAACGAACTTGGGAACCACTCCTTTCGTCAGTTTCTTCATCGTGGATGCAGAAGAAACCGGGGCTGCTGTCAGGGCTTTTGATCCGAAGGGCGCCGAGATCTTTTCGAGAGAGTACCATGCAGGGGGAGGCTCCCAGGAACGAGTCACCATCGACCGACCGCAAATCGCGAGGGTCAGCATTTCGTTGGGGCAAGGAGAGGATACCGCAGCGCTCGACAACCTGAGTCTGACCACGCCCAAGCCATACAACCCGCCGCCCGTGATTGATCCCATCGCCGACCAGACGGTGGCAGAAGGAACCCCCCTCACCCTCCAAATCACCGCCACGGATCCGGACCCTGGTGAGTTGCTGACCTACAGCCTGGTGGCCCCTCCCCCAGCTGGCGCTCGCATTGACCCGGAAAACGGTCTGTTGACTTGGACCCCTTCCGAAGCCCAGGGTTTTGGAGTGTTCCCCGTTACAGTGAGGGTGACGGACAATGGACCGGGACAAGCCTCTTCGCAGCTCACTTTCTCGGTCACCGTCACTGAAGTGAATCAACCGCCTGTCATCCAAACGATCGGAAGCAAGGCGGTATCCGCCGGTCGCACCCTGGCATTCACGGTTCAGGCCTCTGATCCGGACCTCCCTCCGCAGAAACTTTCCTTCCGGCTTGAGGCTGGTGCTCCAGCAGACGCTACCATGGATGCAGGCACCGGAGCGTTTTCCTGGCCAGTGCCGCCCGGGCAACCGAATGGAGCCTACCCCATCACGATTCAGGCTTCGGACGATGGATCACCGGCCTTGAGTGCCGTGCAGAGTTTCGTGGTGCAAGTCGTTAGGCAACCCGACCTGGTGATCGAGACCGTTGGCTCCAGTTCGTCGGAGGCGGTTTTTGGATCGGAATTAGGGGTCTCCTGGCGAGTGCGCAATACTGGATATGCGGCGGCAAGCGGTGGGTGGAGCGACGGAGTGTGGCTTTCCCGAGACGGGACGCTCTCGGCCGACGATCTTCGTTTACTTCTCCTTCCGGCCAACGATCAGGCTCCCCTGAACGTGGACGCGAGTTACACCCGTCAGAACGCGGTGAAGCTTCCCCAGAGCTCCACCCTGCCTACGGGTGGCTACTACCTCATTGCACAGACTGATGCAGAGCGGACGCAGTCGGAGCTCAACGAGGACAACAATACGAAGGTCAGCGGTGCGATCCAGATCTCCTATCCACCGCTTCCAGACCTGCTGCCAATGGCTTTGAGCGGTCCGTCCGCTGCGAGTCCGGGGGATCCGATGGCTCTATCCTGGGTGGTCACCAACCGAGGCACCGCCCGTGCGGCGGCTCCCTGGAGAGAATCCCTCTTCCTCTCCACCGCGTCTGGAGGTGATGCCGCCTTTCAACTCGCGACCTTTGTCTACAGCAACTCCCTCGCGGCCGGCGAATCCGCAACTCGCTCCGAAACCGTCAAGATGCCCGTGACCGGTCCCGCCGGGGAGGTGAGGTTTGTAGTCGTCGCGGACGAAGATGAGGCGGTTTTCGAATCTTCCGAAACGAACAATACCGTGACCAGCACGGCATCGACGCAAGTTCCGTCGACCCTGACCCTGCAATGCCCGGAGAGAGTCGAAGAGAAGGCGGGTCCGGTGAGAGTCACCCTTTTCCGCAATGGCCACGCGCGAGACGCACTGACAGCGCAACTCACGGTTGCTCCTCAAGGTCAGGTCGTTTTTCCACCACTCGTGACCCTTCCGGCAGGCCAGAGCGAGGTTCAGTTTGAACTGGAGGCGGCAAATGACGGGGTGGTCGATGGCAACCAAGCGGTGGAGATTTCCTCAACCGCAGCCGGTTTTACCGGGGCCAGCGCCACTCTCCTTGTGGTCGATACGGACCAGCCCCGATTGCGTTTGACCCTGGACCTGACGAATGTGGTAGAGGGAGCTTCTGCCATCGCTAACGTCAGCCGCGAGCCTGTAAACGCAGCTGCTGTGGTGGTGAACCTGACGAGCAGCAACCCAAACCAGGTTGGCGTTCCCGCCTCCGTGACCATACCAGCCAACTCCCCTTCTGCGAACGTCTCCGTGGCGGCGTTGGATGACACCTGGGTCGAGGCCACCCGTTCCTTTACCATCGAGGCGGACGCGTCAGGGTTCGTTTCCGCATCGGCCAACCTCACCGTACTCGATAACGACACACCGCTCCTGACTCTCGATTTGGGAAGCGCTCAGATCCGGGAAAACGGGGGAGCCAACGCCGCCTCAGGCACGGTTCATCGAAGTTTTCCCGGCACTCAACCGCTCGTGGTCCTCCTCGAGAGCAGTGATCTCACCAAGGCGATCGTGCCTGCCAGCGTGACCATCGGTGCTGGCCAGTTCGCAGCCTCATTCCCGATTGCCGCCGTCGACAATCTGATCATGGATGGTGATCAAAAGGTCACAATCACGGCTACCATGACGGAGGCCTTGACCGGCGCACCGTTGCCTGGGGCGGTGCAGGCTTTTCTCACCAACATCGACGACGACAGCCCGTCTTTGAAACTGACCTTTGACCGCCAGTTAGTTCGGGAGGGCGTAGTCTCAGCAGCCATCGGGACGGTGACTCGAAACACGGGCAACTCCCAGGCATTGTCCGTGAGTCTGGCCTCCAATGACCCCTCGGAAGCGACGGTGCCAGCCCAGGTGACGATTCCGGCAGGTACAGATCTGGTGACCTTTGCTTTGACGACCGTGGATGATGGGGCCACTGATGGAAACCAGTCGGTGACGGTGACTGCGTCCGCCGCAGGTTGGAGTTCTGGTCTGGCGACGGTGGTGGTGTCGGACATGCATCAGCCCGACCTGGTGATCTCGAGCATCACGGTTCCTGCCACGGGTTTTACGGAGGCCCCACTGGCGATCTCCTTCCGTGAATCGAATCTCGGCCTGGGACCGGCGAGCGGCCAATGGGTCCAGCGGGTCTATCTTTCACGCGATGCCCAACCCGGCGACGACGAGTTGCTGGGCGAGTACAGTTTCTCGGGAACGATCGCGGCGGGAGCATTCCTGGAGCGTGGGCTGAACCTGAAGATGCCGAAGCAGCCCGGTCCATACTGGATCCTTGTGCTGTCCGATCCTGCCAATGCGGTAGCCGAGGCCATCGAGTCCAACAATCTGATGATCTCCCCGGCATCGATCAACGTGCTTCCAGCCTACACGGCCACGGTGGAAACGTCGGTTTCCATGGCGCCCGCCGGCACCTCCATACCGCTCCAGGGAATGGCCCGGCGGGGGCAAGATGGAACACCGGCGAGCTACGAGTGGGTGAATATCCATGTTCTGGTGAACGATACGCAGCGCATCCTGAACGTCTTCACCGACGCTTTGGGCCGATTCACAGCAACCTTTGTTCCGCTGCCCGGTGAAGCCGGAGCGTACACGATCGGCGCCACCCATCCCGGTGTGGCCACTGCGGAAGTTCAGGACTCGTTCCAACTTGTGGGAATGCGCTTTGATCCTGCGCAGGTGCGCTGCGAGATCATCGCCGAGAGTTCAAGCACCGGCACTGTCAACCTGCACAACCTGGGTGACCTTCCCCTGACCGGCCTGTCAGCGACCGTGCTGGACTTGCCGAGCACCGTCCAGGCGAAGGTTCCCGTTGGCACAACTTTGGCGTCACGTGGAGTCCTCCCGATCCAGTATACCCTCACCTCTCTCAACGCGGAATCCCAGGCAGGCTCTGCGAGAATCCGCGTGACCTCGAACGAAGGGGCCGTCGCCGAGTTGCCGGTGGCTTGGAGCGTCGTGGCGGCACATCCTCAGCTTGCGGTAACGCCTGCATCAGTCAATGCAGGAATGCTTCGTGGCGGGCAAACGCTGGTGGAGTTGGAGGTTCGCAACACGGGAGGACGTGAGACCGGTCCTCTGAACGTATTGCTTCCGGACCTTCCCTGGATGCATGTTGCCACCGCCCTGCCCTTAAGCACGCTGTCGCCCGGTGGGGCTGCAAAAGTCACGCTTCAGCTGACGCCGCCCGTGGACTTGGCCCTAAGTGAGTATACCGGCGCTTTCGTGGTGGCAGGAGAATCCGTGAGCCGTACCGTACCCTTCGCCCTGCAGGCAAGGTCCGATGCCCTCGGGCAGCTCCGCGTGTTCACGGTGGATGAATACACCTATTACGCGTCCGGCAGCCCCCACGTGACGAACGCCAATGTGAGCATCAAGGACGGGCTCACCGGAGTACCGGTGACCAACGGAGTCACGGATGCGAAGGGATCGATCACCTTTGGACCTCTGCCCGAAGGATACTACCGGGTTGAGGCGGGCGCGGAGAAGCACAGTGCGTTTCGTGGAAATGTCTTCGTGAAAGCTGGGGAGACGGCCGACTTCCAAGCTTTCCTGGCAAGGCAAACCGTGGAGTACATCTGGACCGTGGAAGCCACCGAGATTGAAGAGCGCACCCGAATCACGATTGAAACCGTCTTCGAGACCGAAGTACCGATGCCGGTCGTCACCATTGAACCGCCGTTGATTGACCTGGCCGACCTCACTAATGACCTGACGCAGATCGATCTCAAGATCACGAACCATGGACTCATCGCGGCGGAAAACCTGCGGCTCCAGTTCGACAACCATCCCTATTGGCAGTTGCTACCCCTGGCGGAACAGCTTGGAACCCTGGCAGCCCGGAGTTCTGTCACTGTTCCTTTGACCATTCGCAAACCGAACCGGGCGCTTCGGCTTCAGTCCGCAGGCTCGACTGGGTCGGCATCCTCATCCGTGCAATTGGCGGGAGGGGAGGGAAGCTCCGCATGCGCCCTCGCCGCCCACGCGATGTGGGAGTTGCTCTGTGGAACCAACCGCATCACTCTCATGCGCCCGATCCACGTCGCCAACCCAGGGGGATACTGCTCCTGCTGCGCCCGAGGCGGCTACATTCCCAGCGGCACGGGCGGAGGCGGGGGGGGCGGCACCGCCTTCGTCGGTTCCACGAATACGGTCAGCAGTAGCAGCGACTGCCACCCTTGTGCGGAAAAGGCTTTCCAAGCGTTGTTGGAGTGCACGCTCGAATTTATCCCCATCCCGGAGCCGTTCGATGAACTGCCCAAGGTGATGGACTGCGTCAAGTCGCTCCACGAATGTCTGGGGAAAGCCAAGGGTGCCCTGGATTTTGCGGCTCGAGCGCACTCCTGTTTCCAGGAATACCAAGGGTGCCTAGGAAACGCCTGTATGGAGTATCCTTGGGACGATGCCATGCCATACCTGAATTGCGCCTACAAGATTCTCACCATGTGCGACACCAACGAGCCTCCCGCATCAGGCAGTATGGCCATGCGCCTGGCCAGCACGGTTGGCTCTCCGCGCGCGCTGCTGCGTACCGTGCCGGCGGTGGTGGCTCCCGAACTGCGTCCCCTAAGGGAAAGGCTGGACCGAGTTCAGAAGGTGCTGAACGCGATGTCGTTCGTCTACGGGAACGATGCGTGGTTCCATATCAAGGACGGTGCGGAATTGGACGCATGGCAAAGGGCCCTGAACGATCGCATGGCGTCCGCGAGCGAAGCAGGGCTGCGGCTGTCGGCGACAGAACAAGCCGATCTCATGAGCCTGCCGCTGGCTGGAGAGGTCAACGACGACGATCGACAGGCGTTCTTCATGCAGTGGAACCGTTCGGTCGGATACTGGGAGCGGGGGATCTACGACGTTTCCCAAGTACCCTCGGGAGAGAGCACGGACTTCGTCGCCTTGGATCTCTGGATGAGTGAGATCGAGGGCGCGAGAGAGGCCCTCGTGCGGAGTGCCGCCGAAGGGTTCGTGGATCCTTTCCTTGGGCTTCAGGATGGAATCAACGATTTGCGACAGACCCTGAGCCAGCCCCGACAGGGGGTTTGCGCCAGCGTGCGTCTGGTCCTCAATCAGGACGCCGTGATGGCGCGTGAGGCGTTCACCGCGATGCTCGAATTGGTGAACAACGGAGAGAGTACGCTCGCATCCGTTGCTGCCAAGGTTACCGTCCTGACCCCGGAGGGCAAGGTGGTCACCGAGTTGTTTGGGCTTCTTCCGCCTGAGAGCCAAGGGCTTGGCGACCTGGCTGGGTCCGGTTCGGTGGAGCCAGGAGCCAAGGGGAACGCGCAGTGGACGCTGGTTCCACGTCGCGAAGCCGCGCCAACCGCCAACGCCCAAGTCTATTTGGTCACCGGTAGCCTGCATTATGTTCAAGACGGCGTCCCCGTGACGGTGCCGCTCGCGCCAACGCCAATCACTGTGCACCCCTTGCCTGCTGTCACGGTGAAGTACTTCCATGAAAGGGATGTGAGAAGCGACGATCCCTTTACGGATGCCGTGGAACCGAGCATACCCTACTCCCTCGCGGTGTTGGTTCAGAACCAAGGGCAGGGCACCGCGCGCAACTTCCGCATCGCCTCAGGCGAACCGAAGATTGTGGAAAACGAGAAAGGTCTCTTGATCGATTTCGACCTGATCGCCACCGAGGTGGATGGACGGGGACTAACCCCTTCCCTGACTGCGAACTTTGGCGATCTCAAGCCCGGAGGAACTGCCGTGGGCCGTTGGCTCTTCCAATCGAGTCTTCAAGGCCAGTTCGTGGAGTACAAGGCGACCTTCGAGCAGGTCGGTCCCCTCAGTCAGCTGCCGGAACTATGCACCGTCGAAAGCGTGGAGATCCACGAATTGATTCACTCCGTGCGCGCGCGGAGTTTCCCAGCTTTCCTGGTGAACGATATTGCTGACACGGACGCGCTCCCGGACACGGTCTACTTGAGGGACGGTGGAATCGAAACTGTTCGGTCCATCACAACAGGCACCTTCGATGGTGCGCCCAGCGCGCTTGATCTTGAGATCTCACTCACGGTTGAGGCGTCGTCGGGCTGGGTGTACCTGCGCGTGCCGGATCCTGGCAAGGGGAAGTTCCAACTCAAACGAGTACTGCGTCCCGATGGTACAGATCTGCCCATCGAGGAAAACTTCTGGCTGACCGACCGCACCTTCATTGGATGGGGGCGGAGGCCGGTTTACGAGAATAACCTGCACATCTTCGATCGTAACAGCTCGGGCAGTTACCGTTTGTTGTACGAATTACCCGCACCCCCGGACAATCTCGCTCCGGTCAGTGTCGTTGCTGCACTTCCTGCCGACAGTTACGCGCAAATCCCCTTACAGTGGTCGGGCCAAGATGAGTCAGGCGGAAGCGGGATCGCCTACTTTGACCTATACGTGTCCGAGAATCACGGACCTTTTCAACGCTGGCTGGAGCATGTCTCCGAGAGTGGTGCCATGTTCACGGGCCAACCGGGCAGCCAATACGCCTTTTACAGCGTGGCGATGGATCGTGCTGGAAACGTGGAACCAGCACCGGCCACACCCGACGCGCAGACTTCGGTGAACCGCACCAACCGTCCGCCGGTGCTCGCCGCTATGCAGCGTGTTACGATCCTGGAAGGTGAAACCGCCAACCTCCAGGCAGTAGCGAGTGATCCCGACGAACCGAATGGTAAACTGACCTATAGTGTCGGCCCAGAAGCACCCGCTGGGCTGACGATCCACCCAGTGACGGGTTTGATCACCTGGCCTACCGGTGAAGCACTAGGACCGAGCACCAACCTGTTCGCAGTGACGGTCACGGATGATGGTTTGCCGCCTCTGAGCGATTCGCAGACGGTGGTGATTGTGGTCGAGGAAACCAACACGCCCCCCAGCCTCATGCCCGTCGTGGAGCGGATCATCAACGAAGGCCGCTTGCTTAGTTTTGCCGTTCTGGCTTCAGACAGCGATCTCCCCGGCAACCGGCTCACCTTCCGCCTCGGCTCCGGCGCCCCTGCTGGAGCGGAGATAGGTGCAGAGACCGGCCTTTTCTCCTGGCGACCCACCCAATTGCAGGGTCCCAGCAGCAATCTCATTCAGGTCATCGTGAGTGACAATGGCGTACCAAATCTCTCTGCGACGCAGAGCTTCCGGGTGATCGTTCGCGACTTCCTGGCGGACTTTACCGTCGGCATGGGTAGCACGAATCTGCTCATCGGCTCGACGAGTGCAGTGCCGGTCCAGGTTGTCTCCGGGGTCGACCTGAAGAGTGTTAGCTTCACGCTGGAGATACCTGGGGAACATCTGGCCGAGCTAACCCTGCAGGCCACCGGCCCCCAGGTGGCTTTGGCGGCTCTGGAACCTGTGTATGGAAACCTGTTCCGGATTGGCTTGACGGCTGCGGCTGACGAAGTGTTTCAGGGAACAGTCGAGCTGGCTCGCCTTGGCTTTACCGCGATCAGCAATAGTCCGTCGGCCATCGTAGCCTTGCAGCCTTCGTTGCTATCGGGAGTGCGCTCGGAGGGGACCCTACTTACTAATGGCGCGGTCTCCATCGGGCAGATCATCGTGATTGGAGATCAACCGTTGCTGGTGACCCAGCTTCGTCCAACGCCCGCGGTCATCCTCTTCGGTCAGCCCGGGTTGGACTATTCGGTGGAAACCAAGCCGCGGTTGGCTGCCGAGGAACCGTGGACAATCCTGACCAACACACGCCTAAGCAAGTCGTATTCCATCTTGGACGGTGTAGACTGGGCGATGCCATCGGCTTTCTATCGTGCGGTGCAGGCAGACTCCCTTTTCCTGAGCTTCGAAGCCCCCGCAATCGCAGGCGGGCTTCCCGTGCTGCGGTTCCATGGAAAGGTAGGGATGGGCTACACCTTGGAGTCGACGACGAACTTGCTCGACCCATCCCGGTGGACACCGTACCTAGACTTCACCCTGACCAACGCATCGAAAGTGGTGGATTGGACTAATGGCGTCGATTCGCTGCGTCTCTTCCGCGGGAGACAGAAGTAGACAGGTACTTTGGCCTATGCCGCCAAAAGCAAAACCGGGCTCTCCTGTCTAGGGAGAAGCCCGGCAGTGTGTGTACCGAGGTACTATGGCTTGTAAAGGCGATAGAAGACTTTCCCTGCCGTTTGGGGGAAGAGCAGGTAATAGCCTTGGCTTCCAACGAGGGGCTTGTTGGTGACGGTGGTCCAGTTCTTGGGCTCGCCCAAGTCTGAACTGCTCTGCAAAGAGTAACCCGCCGGAATCGTGGGCCAGGCAACTTGCACGAGCGATTCGATCGACAGCTCAGGAGAGCCAGGCTGGACTCCAGGGATCGGCCAGGAATCAAGCTGTTCAGCCGTCAACACACCGCTGGTGACGCGCAGGCGATCCAGCGAGCCCACATAGGGAAGGCTACCGTAGGATTCGCAACCCAGATAGGCCGCCGTATCCGTTCGGCCAAAGGTGACTCCGCCGGTGTAGGCGATCGTATCCGATAGGTTCCCATCCACATAGAAGCGGAGTTCTTTTCCGTTCTCATGGACAACCGCAACGTGATGCCATCCGTTGTCGTCGGGAACGAACGCGGACGACTGAACATCCAGAATTCCCAAAGTGGTCACGAAGACACGGCGGTCTTGCGTGACGGAGAACGACAGAGCGCCACCAGGGCCGTTACTGAAGTACAACACCGATCGGGCACCCGGCTGTTGACCGAATTTCACCCAGGCCTGCATCGTGAAGGAAGAATCCCCCTGATCCAAGGAGATCAGGGCGCCAGAGTCATCGATCACCACCCGCTGGCCTGATTTGAAGTTCAGGGCAGAGTCTCCCGTCTTGCCCGAGGGCGTGTCGGTGATGAAGCTTGGCCGGGAGGTGTTTTCAATGTGGTTGTTCGAAGTGATGGCGGGACGGGCAGTGGTCGCCGAGCTCTGCCAGGGGGCAGCGCTCTCGCTGAAGTCATAGGCGACAAGGGTGCTTGGGAGGACCGCCTTGGTAGTCGCTGCCACGCTGTCCAACTGCTCTGCCGTCAATGCGCTCTTGTGCACACGGAAGCGATCCATCATCGCCTGGGTAGCATTGCCTGCGGCGGTTTCCGCGCCGATCACCAGGTAGTGGTCGGTGAAGGCTCGGGGCAGGCGGGTTTCCGCAACCGGCGTGGCGGAGCCGCCATCCAGGTAGAAGGTGGCGCCCACACCGGGCTCCCATACGACTGCCACGTGATGCCATGCGTCCTTGGGAACGTCTAATCCGCTGGGGATGTCCACGATCCCCAAGAGCGTGAAGAGCAACTGGCCATTGTTGAGCCCCATCTTGATCGACGAGCCGTAACCGCCCAAGCCCTCATAGACCCGGACATCGTTTGGATCGATCTTCACCCAGGTTTCGAACGTGAACGCGTTGGTGGCGAGGTCCAGGATGGGTTGGGTACTGTCGTCGATCACCAGAAAGCCCTGCCCTAGATCGTTGCCCACATTCAGGCTGATCGCTTTGTCTCCCGATTTGGCGGAGGGGCTATCTGCTACGACAAGTGGATTGTTGGCCGGGTCAACCGGGAGTCCGAATGTGCCCGTTAGTTTGCTGGCTTCATCCATTACGGTCGTCCCGGTTCCCTCGTTGAACTCGAATTTCAACACCGGGGTTGCGGCTCCCAAATGACTGCTGCCCATCAGGCAGAGTGCCGCGCTCAGGAGCCCTGTCCTGATGATGCGGGTCGTGGTCGCAGAGGGCTGCGCCGTTCTCGTTAGTGTTCTCATGCTCATGTTGCTGTGTTTCGTACTGTCGGTTATCGGCCATGTTCGGTTCTTCGTCCTGATGCAAAGGAAACCGTTGCTCGATCCAGAACGACAAACCGCCTCAGGTGGATAGTCGCAACTCGGTAACGCGCCACGGAGGGCGCACGCCGGGTCAGGACCATCCTAAGATGACACGATAAACGTATTCCGGGAGTTGCACTACGCCCCAAGTAACCGGTTAGGATACTATTATAGCAGACAATGGGGGATAGAATGCGCCTTTTAGGTTATTTAAATCCCTTTTTCTTGCGACAAGGCGGATAATCCTGCGAGCAGGGATGCAGAGCCCTCGCCTCAGATGTCACGATGACGGATGGCTCAGAATCAAGAATGAGCAGGCAGACCTCATCACGATCTCCTCTCGGGCAGGCCATCCGCTCCCCACAACTTGTCTCGTGGTTCCATGCCATGCAGCCAAAGAGCGCTCAGTCCCTATGGGCTTACGACACGATAGAAGTGTTTCTCGGCAGCCGGGGCGATCGAATTTGTTAGCACGATGGGGCCTTCATAGAGGAAGCTCTTCCAGTCAACCCAACTTCCCTGCTCTAAGGAGGTGGACGTCTGGATCCGGTAGAAGCGGCCGGGGGTGGCTTCGGAGAACGTGAAGATCAGTCCGGTTGTTTGCGAATAGACCAAGCTCGTGAAACGACCTTGGCTGAGCACAGTCAGCTGAGCCAAGCTGCTCTTTGCGTTTCCCCACGCATTCGTTACGACAACGTCGTAGTTGCCTCCATCGCCGACCTGTACGGGTGACAAAATCAGAACGGTCTCCTGTGCGCCGACAAGGTTGGTCCCATCATGGCGCCATTGATAGTATAGCGGCTGTGTCCCGTCGGCCGTGACACTGAAGCTTGCCGTGCCACCAACTAACACAGTCGCATCCTGGGGTGGCATACGAATGATGGGCGGCTGGCCCAGGGGAGGCCCCAACCCCTTCAGGACCACCTCGTAGTATCCATGGCTGGCCAGCGTGTCATTGAACTCAAGAGTGGTCGTAAACCCGTTCGCAACACTGGGTTGGCTTAGCAGAACTGGCTTCGTTCGCGCTGAAATTGCATCGAAGTAAACTGTCCCACGAAAATTGACAATGAGGTTGGAGAAGGTGGAAGACCAGGCAGGGGCTGTTGTGCTAATATCGGGCCACTTCGGCGTCCAATTGGTTCCATTAATTCGGGTGGGTTCAGGGGGTGTGGTGTGGAGGCCTGGTCGGGTTGCGCCCAAGTGGTGCCATCGCACTGCGTTCGAGGAGATCACCAGATCGCTCTGGCCGTCCAATTGTGCCCAAATACGCAAACTGTAGATGGTGTTGACGGTCGGATTATTCGTTCTCACCACCCCCAGAAACGCCGAACTGGTGTTGGTAGAGCCGTCGGCATTGGAGACCACTGCACGGTAGAATCCGCTGTCGGTGATTTGCGCGCTCTGGAAGGAAAGTGTGTTATTGGTCGCCCCGTTGATTGCGGTGCCTGACTTCAGCCACCGGTAGCTCAGTGGGTTACGCCCAGTGGCAACAACCGAGAGAACAGTGGTTTCTCCCTGCAATACCGTCGTATCAGCCGGGCCTGCTAGGATTACCGGAGCCCCTTTGCCCGCCGAGCTAACGACCACTGTAATCTGGTTGCTCGAACTAAGCGGCGGCACTCCATCGTCTGTAACCACCGTTATGAGCAAATTCGTGCTCAGTGCCTGGGCTTCGGCAGGCGTCCAGGTAATCACTCCGTTAGTATCGATAGCGGCGCCCAAGGGCGGATCAAGCAGTCGGTAGGTCAGCAGGTTAACCGGGATGTCCGCGTCCATTGCCGTATTGGTCACCATGAGCACCTTCAGTGCCTCCACCATCCGCGCCGCCTGGACCGGCATAACAGGGGCCTGGTTGACCTCGTTCACCACGATCTGAATCGTCTGGGTGACCTGGGCTAACCCATCGCTCACCTGAACTGGGACCAAGTTGGTACTCGGTCCCTGGGTTTCGGTCGGGGTCCAGGTAAATAGGCCATCACGAGTCAACGTGGCACCGGTCGGCGCCCCACTTCCCAAGCTGAAAGCTAAGGGTTGGGCGGGCAGGTCCGGATCCGTTGCTTTGATCGCGAAGCTCAGCAAGACGCCCTCGTCGACGACTTTGTTCCCGATCAGCGCCAGGACAGGAGGTTGGTTTGCCGCGAATACCACAACTTCCAACTGGTTCGTCGAACTGAGTGGTGGTGTTCCATTGTCGCTTACCACAGATGTGATCAGGTTTGTGCTAGGGCTTTGTGCCTTTGTCGGTGTCCAGGTGATCACGCCGTTGGTGTCGATAGCCGCGCCCAGGGGAGGATCCAGCAGTTGGTAATTCAGCACATTGGCCGGGATGTCCAGGTCCATAGCCGTGTTGGTCACCGTTAGCACCTGCAAAGCCTCCACCATGCGAGCCACCTGGACTGGCAAAACGGGGGCCTGGTTGACCTCGTTGACCACAATCTGAATCGCCTGGGTGGCTTGGGCTAACCCATCGCTTACCTGAACCGTGATAACGTTGGTGCTTGGGCCCTGGGCATCGGTCGGGGTCCAAGTAAACAGGCCTTCACGGGTGATGCTGGCGTTAGTCGGCGCGCCGCTGCCTAGGCTGAAACTCAGTGGCTGCGCCGGCAAGTCCGGATCTGTGGCCGTGACGGTAAAGCTCAGCAAGGTGCCTTCGTGTATCATCTTGTCCTCGACTGTCATGAGCAGAGGAGGGCTGTTTACTGCGACTGCCACCACGGCAAACTGGTTCGTCGAACTGAGCGTTGGTGTTCCATTGTCGCTTACCACAGATGTGATCAGGTTTGTACTGGGGCTTTGTGCCTTTGTCGGTGTCCAGGTGATCACGCCGTTGGTGTCGATAGCCGCGCCTTGGGGAGGATCCATCAACTGGTAAGTCAGCAAATTCGATGGGATGTCCGGGTCCGTAGCCGTGTTGGTCACCGTTAGCACCTGCAAAGCCTCTACCATGCGAGCCACCTGGACTGGCAAAACGGGGGCCTGGTTGACCTCGTTTACCACGATCTGGATGGTCTGGGTGACTTGGGCTAACCCGTCGCTTACCCCAAACGTGACCAAGTTGGTGCCCGGGCCCTGGGCTTCCGTCGGGGTCCAGGTGAACAGACCTTCACGGGTGATGCTGGCGTTCGCCGGCGCGTCACCGTCCAGGCTGAAGCTCAGTGGCTGCGCCGGCAGGTCCGGATCTGTGGCGGTGACCGCAAAGCTCAACAAGGTGCCTTCGTCCACCACTTTGTCGTCCAACTTCGCAACCACGGGAGTCAGGTTTACCTCAACAACCACAACCCTAAACAGGTTCGTGGTGCTTAGGGGAGGCAGGCCATCATCGCTGACGCGTACCGCAACCACATTGGTGCTCGGGCCCTGGGCTTCCGTGGGAGTCCAGGCAAAAACGCCTTCATCGGGGTTAATAGCGGCTCCCTCAGGACAGGAAACCAAGCTATAAGTCAATCGATTGGTGGGAATATCCGGGTCACTCGCCTTGGCGCTCAAAACGAATTGTGACATCTCGCTCAACGTTTGATCGGCGAGTGGCTCGAAGATGGGCGCTCGATTGACCTCGTTGACGACTACCGTGAACTGGAGGGTGGAACTCAGGGCGGGGACGCCATCATCGCTGACCCGGACCACGACCACGTTAGTGCTCGGAGCTTGGGCTTCCGTCGGGGTCCACGTAAACACGCCCCCATCCGGCGTGATGTTCGCCCCTTCGGGAGACTCCACTAGGCTGAACGTGAGTCGGTTCGTGGGAACATCCGGGTCACTTGCCTGAATATGCAGAACCAACGGCGTCATCTCATTCACGGTCTGGTCGGCGACGTAACCCAGAGTCGGAGCATGGTTCCGCTCACTGACAACTACCTCAAAGGCGTTCGTAGAGCGCAACGGCGGCGAACCGTCGTCGATCGCCACTACCTGGATTCGGCTGACACTCGGTGCGTGCGTCGGCGTCCAGGTGAACAGACCCGTTCCTGGATCGATCGTTGCCCCGATCGGCGAATCCAGCAGGCCAAAGGTAAGTTGGTTCTCTGGCCAGTCGGGATCCCTGCAGGGAATCGGCATAGAAAGGGTGTCTCCAACGAGCATGTGCTGGTCGGGCACTGGGTCGAAGACGGGCGCACTATTGACTTCTCGGACCATGACATCCACTTGCTCCGTCGCCAGCACGCCCGCTTGGCCGGAAGCGGTCACGTGCACAGTGATCCGATTCGAGGAAGGTCCATCCATTTCCCCCGGTGTCCATCTCAGAATACCCGTTGCACTATCGATAACGATGCCGGGTGGCGAAGTCTCGATTTGAAATGTCAGGGCTTTGCCAACCTGGGGTGCAGCGCGACCGGCCGCTGGTAGTACGAACGGAGCTAGTTCATCTGTCCAAACGGCTGGCGTTGGCTTGTCGAGAGGCAGCTGCCATGCCTCCGTTCCCATGGCTATGGGAGTGTAAGAAACCGAGCCGAGGCTGCGCGCTATCGGCTGGTCGTCGAACGCGAAGTCGACCGGAGTTGCGGAAGCGCCTGGCAGGGCATGAAAGGCCAGGTAGACCAGGATCTGTTCGCCTGGTTCCAACGCATGCCCGACAGGGAGAGTCAGGCTCACCCCCACTCGTCCGTTCGCGACGAGGAAATCGTCTTCCTGCAGAGTTCCGGCGCGGGCTGCGGGTCCTGGAATCACCTGCTTGAATGCAACCATCTGCGGATCGAAGGCAAGACTGAAACCGATGGTGTGCTCCTGACCTCGACCGACCAGAAATACGGGCAGGAGGAACTCGGGACCTGGAGCGCCGAGGATCTGTCCCAACCTGAGCAGCGACTCTTCTGGAACGTTCACCGTAACCTGGGCTACTCGGCTGGTGGCGTTGCCAAGTGCATTGGATGCCACCAGGAAGTAGGCTCCGGATACAGCAGGTGAAACGCAAGGAAGTGACAGTACTGGGTTTGTACCCCCCGCCAGGGCACTCCCGTTCCACCACCACTGGCATCGGACTGGCTCAGTACCCGCGGCGGCGGCTTGTAGAACCAGCTTGTCCCCTTGCTTCAGAACCAGATCTTCTGGCTGCAGCAGGATGGCGGGCGGCAACAGGGTGTCACCGTAGTCAGACACCTGGGCTTGGAACAGTGCGACCGCTTCCGGTGCTACTCGGGTTGTGTCTGGACAGTACTCGATACCGACGTAGAGACTCTCGGCCAGCGGGGGCAGAGTATTGAGCGCGCTGTCTTGATAAGGAAGCTCCCGAAAGTCAGCAAGCATCCAATCTACGCCGTCATGGCTGTACCATCCCCAAAAGGATCGCCCAACCCGCTTAAGCCGAAGCCAAACTTCAGGGTACTGTGGGCGGTCATCCCACCGCTCCCACGTCGAGGTCAAGCGATAGCCAGTCCCCTCCCAGGGGCGCCAGGTCATCTCGAATTTATCCCGCGCGGGAAGGCCCAAGTAGTCGGTCTTGCTGTTGGCCTGAATCCGGATACTGCGACCGAACGGCGGTGTTGTGACTTCAAAGGTTTGTCCTTCGCTCAGACTTTCCCTTGCCGTCAGACCAACGCCCGACCATGGGGAGGCAGGATCCTGCGACCGGATCCGGACGCACTTGTCGAAGTCGCCGGTAACCGTTTCGTAGACAAAAGTTGCCTCCTCGGTGGAGCCTGTGGCTTCCCAAGCCGCGCTGTAGATGTCGAAGGAGCGGGGTCCTTTTGCGGCAACGGTTGGCGCGAGGCCCGCCTTCTGCCCGCCCACCTGGGTCCAGGCAAGCGACTGGGCCGTGTAGTGTCCTTCCACCTGCTGGATCATGTTGCCTGACAGATCCTGCACGTTTCTCACTACCAGAGGGTAAGTTTGTCCCTCCACCAACCCCTTCACCCTGATCACCACGGCGGCGGAGCGCGGCAAATACCTAGGTCCATCAACCCATTCCACTGCTCCCAGTTCGTAGTTCGAGGCCGTCTCGGCTTGGGCAGGATCCACCGCCTCGGAGAACGCCACGGTCAGTTCCCAATCCGATCCCTGATGGATGGCTGAAGCTGCAAAAACCGGCGGTATTGTGTCCGACAACACTCGCAGGACTACTTCACTGCTGTTCGTGCTCACCAGCGGAGCTACCATACGGACCTGGTATCGGGCCCCATCATCTGCCAGCCCACAACTGGGAATCGTGAGCGAAGACCGGTTTTCTCCCACCAGGTCCACTCCGTTCCGCATCCATTGGTAGAACACCGCGTGGGACGACTCCACGCTCACCTGAAAGACCGCGGTCTCCCCAGGCAAACACGATACCGGCACAGGTTGCTCCAACAAACTGAAGTGCACGTCGTCCGGATTTACGTAATTGGCTATGAACTCGCTGGCGATAGCCGGCACTTTCGCGGACAGGTCCGGCAGCCCCGGCCCCGTCCAAGTGACCGCGAAATGATCCAGCCCAGTATTCTCCTTCTGCAGGACTTCGAAGTAGTAAGATTTACCCGCCTCCATGGCCAGGGGACTCGAGCGGTGCTCGGGCTTGGAGAGCCAATCGCGCGGTCCGGAAGCGACCGGTTCACTGGCGACCATGGTCACGTTCAACTGCTGATCATCCGTGCTGAGCATGAACACGCCCTGATTGTCGGAGGTGAAGTAGAACGTGTATTCGCCGGTTCGGGGCGGAATCAGCCAACCACGCGCCCGCGCACCGTAATTGTCGCCCCTTTCGTACGAGCTTTCCAGTGACGACCGGTATTCGCTGGCCGTGGGACGGTTTGGGAAATTGGTGTGCGTGATCAACTGCAGCACGTCGCTTCCATTCACCCCGTCGTAATAGTCGATCTTGACCACCCCCTTGGACAGAACCCAGGCGCTCCATTCCGTTGTGCAGGTAGTATCCGAAGCATTTCCGGCAGCCGACCGATCCTTGACGCCCACGGCGCTGATGCGGTAACGCGTTCCCGCTACCTGGGGATCCGTAGCAATGATAACCCCATCGTTCGACGGGAGCAACGATACTCCCAGAATGCTGAGACCGCCTTCCAAGTGGTAGTTGGCAAGGTTGGTAGCGGAGACGGAATCCAGAGGTTCAGAGAACCGCAACACCAGGTTCGTGCCCGTTTCATCCGCTTGGGCCGATAGCAGGCGCGGAGGCTCGACATCAGCAATTACATGAAGGGTCACTGGAGCGGAAGTCACGATACCGAATGGGTTTACAAGGAATGGGTTTATGAGATAATCGAGATTGGACGCATCACGGACCACGGCTTGGACTACCGCAAGATCATTGGTCATACTGACCTTCTCCAAGACCAGCTGTGGGTAGTTGGACAGTTTGTCCCCCACCTTCTGCCACTGTGCACCCTTGATCGACCATGAGTAGTGAAATGGCGGCACTCCTTCAACCTCCAAAGAGAAGTACGCCGAGTGTCCCTCTTGGACCGTCACATTTGTGGGTTGATGCGTGATGGTGAGAGACTGTAAGTGTTTATCCATGGTTGCCAGCAGCGCCCCTGGAATCGGGGTGTCGCCGCTTCGGATCGCACGCGCTCCAGGTATTTGCACCGCTACCGCCAGACCATCGATTCCCAAGTTCTCCTTAGCCACGGCTTCGATGTAGTATCGGCGCCCCGCCGAAAGTTCCATCGGCAGGGAGAAGTTTTCCAAGCGCTGCTTGGGTGTCCCGGGGTCCAGGAGGCGGCGCCCGGAGGTGCTACTAAAGGCGCGTGGAAAATGGGGATTGACCTCGCGCGCGATAACCTGCTTATAGGCGGGATCCTCATCCCTGCTAAGGTACAGCTCTGCGGAATCATCCGCGGCCAAGGCGAACACGTAGGCGCCGCTGACCTCAGGAACGAAGTACCCCATGAGTTGAGTGCCATAGTTGTCGCGCATCGAATCGCCGAACACATCGGTGCGTGGCCACTCGAAGTAGCCCGCCACGCTCACCCGGTCAGGGCGCCAGGGGTAGTATGCGCTGTTGGTCAACTGGCTCAGAGAAGCGCCCTGCAAATCGTGGAATTCCCTTACTGTGACCCCCCCTTGGCTACTCCCGCGGAGCCCGGCATTCTGCACCGGTTGCCGGATCGAAAGTACGAAATCTCCCGTAGCACCACGGTACCCATCCACGGCAACTGAGTAGGCCCCCCCTTTCTTGGCGCAGAATCTGACCCGACTAGTGTTGCCGCCAGCGGGGCTCTGATCGTTTCCCACGATCGGAAAAAGGCAGACGAAGTCCTCTGTGAACGAGTTGTACACCGCCAGAATCGTATCAAAGCTGCTTCCATCCGTACTCATCTCCACCCAACCGTCGGCAGGTGCACTCCAGTCTAACCACATCGACTTCCCCCCGGGTTGTCTCGCATGGTCCAGCTCGTTAGCGTCCTTGGTCGCTTTCGAGTTGTTGCCCAGAATCCGCAGGTTGGATCCTGTGACCAGCAGGCGCTGCGTCATGTCATCCTTCGGCACGGCTACACTGACCGTGAAACGGCGAACCGAAAACGCACCCTCACGGTCCCGAACCCGAACTTCCACGATTCCGGAGTCGTACGTGTTGAGAGGTTTGATGGTCAACGTCCGGTTACTACCCGCCCCCCCAAAGGTCAACGCGGTCGCCGGCAACTGCCATGTCGGGGAGGAGAGAGCGGAAAGCTCTAGCTGGTCGACCGGAGTTGTGTCATCTGCGAGCTGGATTGGAATCGCTCCGGAGCTCACCCCCGGGGGGATCACCTGGTCGAAGATCTCCGAGATGACAGGCGTTCGATTTCCCGGGGTTTCCCAAAGTCGAAGTTCCATTAGACCTTGAATGCCACTGACGCAGACGAAATAGGTCCTAGCCTCCTGGGCCGTGAAACCGACCATTCCGTTTGTGGCGGGCGACAAGAACAGGTTGCTGTTCACACAGGTCAGATTCGAGACGCTGGAGCCGAGGTAGATTGCCAGGCCGGGCACGTCGGTAGGTTTTTCCAGATTGCGCACCTGAGCAAAAACCTCCCCGCTGTTCGGCGCCGTCCATTTCCACCAACAGGAGACGGCGTTGTCCACGCCGTTGTGGTTAGGTTCGCCAGGTTCACGTGTGGCATACCGGGTGGTGCCTACGGATACGGCGTTTGTTCCCACCAATAGGGTGGCGTTCGCAAAATCATTATTGGCCGGCAGAATCCGCAGGTCGAACTTGCTTGAGGTCCGGCCCCCATTGGCGTCGGTCAAGAGCAAATAGATCGGGGCAACCCCGGTGTTGGTGCCGAGCTGGCTGATGGAGAGTGTGCGTTCCCTACCCTGGCCTCCCAGGGTGATTTGCTTCGTATTCACCACCCAGGAATACGGCGACACCGCCTCAAGTTTAAGCAGGTCGGAGGAGGTCTCCGCGTCATCGATTTGGACTCGGATGGGCCCCACCGGCTGCCCTGGAACACCCCGTTGCTCGTTGATCGGAGCGATGGTGGGCAGGGTATTGCCCGGCTGCTGACGCAGTCGGAATCCAATCCGTCCCGCTGCGCCGCCCTTTCCCGCCACCGCGATTCGGTGGGTCCTTCCCCCGACCGCGTTGAAGCTGTAGACCCAATCGCTGGTGGTGGGCAGGTAGAGAACCGTGCCGTCGACGTGGACCAGGTTGGTCAATACGTCCCCGGCGTACAAGCGGAGCACGGAAGTGAATGCTGTTCGTGGGAACACAATCTCGGCGCTGCCGCTCGATGCGGGAGTCCAGGCCCACCAGACGGAGTTCGTGTAGGACTCTCCTGGTACCAGGGAGTGTTCCAGTTCCCCTGGCTCGGCCGTGGCGCCAAAATTCAGGCCGAAAGCTTGCGAATCGGTCCCCTCCAGGATGACCGGATTGTTGAAAGAATCGTTGGTCGGATACTGGTTCAGCAGGAGCACGAAGGCGCCGGACCAACCATTGTAGGCGCCCACTCCAACCTGGTATTCGCTGCCCGCTTTCGCCAGAAAGAACACTTCCCGATTCGCCGTGCTCGCGAACATGCCGCTCGCCACGGTTTTTAATACGTTCGTGTTCGGCGAAGCCCCCTGAAAGACACCGAGCCCCACAGAAGCACCGCTGCCGTCGATCCGAACCGAGACCGGCCCGTCGTGTTCTGCGACCCAGCCATACCATACGCTCTTCCAGCCCAGGAGTGTCGGCTCGCCCCCCTCAGCGGTGGCTCCCAGGTTGGACCCCGCCACGGACACGTTGGTACCGCTCAGCAAAATGCGGTTGGCAAACATGTCGTTGGGCGGGGGCACCACCGATTGAATGGATTGCGCACGCCCTGACGAAAGCCCGACTGCGACGAGGGCGAGAATAGTACTTAGGTGTATGGCTCCCCAAACGTGGAGCGCAACGGAACGACAACTCATAGACCTTATCCATAGATTAACTTAGCTAATTTGGCTAGGTCAAGCCCGTTGTGAACCTGGTGATATGACGACCCGGCTCGAGGCATCCCCCAAGCCCCGGCGCAACGAAGGGTTGGAGATCGCACACCCGTTCGGAACCATGATGCATTCTTGAGTTGTCCTGGCGGAGCTCAGGCCCGATATTGAGCGGGGTGATGACGAAACAACAGGATGTGGGTTTTTCGCCGAGGCTGGTTGACCGATGAACTCTCCTCAAGAGCCCATGAGGGACCCGCGTCACGGAGACGCCAGGCATCCCTCCTCGCTACCGGAAGCGAGGGGCTACTCTGACCCTAAGCCGGTCGAGTCGTTCTTTTGCCGTCATTGCCAATGGACAGGGCCCAGCGATCAACTCGACTGGGATTCCACCGAAACCTGCATGGGCAGCGACAAGGTCGAGATGTGCCCTCGTTGCGGCAGCTTGGCGGTATTTGTGAAGAGGTGAAAGCGCGGCACTGTCCACCGGTCACTTCCCCATATTCTTGGCCTTCTCGAGAAGCATCGGACGAGCCTCTTCCATCATCTCTTTCAGGTCTTCGTACCGCATGGTGCGTTGCTCGAAGCTGCGCTTCTCTTGGGCACCCAGGAAACGACCTTCAAACTCCCGGAAGTAGGAGCCGTAGATGTGGTAACTGTCCGCCATGTGGCAGTACCGCCCCACGCGCACCTCGCGGTCCGTCAACTCGGAGATGCGGTTGGCAATCCGCTTCTGCAATTGCACCAGCGCAAAGATATTCATAAACGCAGCCTTGTAGGCGTCGTTGGACCGGAATCTTACATTCATGCTCAGGACCGGGTGACCTTCCTGCTCGAGGATGCGGCACCAGATGCTTTGAAGACAGGCGGGATCGTAACAATCGTTATCTTCCCACACTTTCCAGGTGATGGCCTGTGCCCGACGGCTATGCGGCGTCTTGGCTAACTTGCGACACAGAGTCTCAATCTGGTCGATCGGCTCCAGGGTGGGAACGTTGTAGGCAAAGAGGCGCTGATGATAGGTATACTCCCAGCGGGTGTCTCCCGGATCCTCACTGTTGCGCACCAGGTGATCTTTGATCCCCTCGGTAACCTCCATTACATACTCCTGCAGGTCCATCGGCCCCCCCGGGAAATCCTTATGGATCATCGGTTCGCAAAGTGGGTCCGTGATCTCAATGGTCATGGTGGCATCCTTGCTGGGCGGGTCCTCGGGCTTATCGTACTCAGTCTTCAGATTACAGCCCTTTTGGTGAAGCTCAATCAGGGATAGCTCCCAGGCGCGAGCGATGCAGTCAGCGGAAACATGAAGAATCGGAATTCCATTCATACGTAGCTCAAAGGGTTCGGTGCTTCCCGAGAGTGTTCCAAGCCTGTGGGTGTTTGGCAATAGCAGGTTCAGAGGCAGTGCCAGAAATTCCTTTTGACCCGTGTTTCCGAAGAGGTCACCATACAGTGAAATCTGAAACCACTATGAATACCCATACTCCCAGCCAGTGGAATCGACGCAAATTCCTCCGACGCACCGCTGCCGGTGTCGCTCTCTTCGAAATCGGTTATGTGCGCGCTCTCGGCGCCGCTGCCGGCACTTCCGCCAACGGGAAGGTCAATGTGGCCGGCATCGGGATCGGGAGCCAGGGCGGTGGGGACATCGATGCTATGGCCGGGGAGGGTCAGAACATCGTGGCTTTATGCGACGTGGATGACAATTATGCCGCGAAACAATTTGCCAAGTACCCGAACGCGAAACGGTTCAAGGATTACCGGAAGATGCTCGACCAGATGGGCAAGGAAGTCGACGCCGTCGTGATCGGCACCCCTGACCACACGCACGCCGTGATTGCGATGGAAGCGATGCGGCGCGGCAAGCACGTCTATTGCGAGAAACCACTGGCGCATACGGTTCACGAAGTCCGCGAGCTGGTGAAAGCGGCGGAGAAATACAAAGTAGTCACGCAGCTGGGCAACCAGGGTCATTCCAGCGGCTCGATTCGACAGTGCTGCGAGTGGGTTTGGGATGGCGCCATTGGTAACGTTCGGGAGGTCCACGCCGGGTGTGACGCCTTCAAAGATGTCTATTGCCAACTCCGAAACCTTCCCAACCTGAAGCAGACCCATGAGATGCCCAAAGGGCTGGACTACGACCTGTGGGTGGGGCCCGTTCCTTACATTCCTTATTCCCCGCTCTGGGTCCACTGGAACTGGCGCGGTTGGATGCCATTCGGCACCGGGACGATCGGTGACTGGTTCTGCCACGTGATCGACCCTTCCTTCTGGGCACTGGATCTGGGCGCACCTACTTCCATCCAGGCGGAGGTAACGGGCTACGATCCCGTGCGAGACGGGCTAACGTATCCTCCGGCCGCCCGGATTACTTTTGAGTTCCCTGCCAAAGGCAAACGAGGCCCAGTCAAGCTGGTATGGCACGACGGCAACAACAAGATTCCCAAGCCCAAGGATCTGGACGAGCACTATGACGTTCCCGGAACCGGGGCCATCCTGATTGGAGACAAAGGCATGATCTGGCATGGCTCCCATGGAGCAGGCGATTGCCGGATTGTCCCCGACGCTCGCCGCAAGCAATACCAGGAACAGGGCGGCGCCAAGCAAACCCTGACTCGGGTGAAGAACCATGCCTGGGACTGGCTGGAAGCCATCCGTGCAGGCCGC
The DNA here is from genome assembly GCA_964411985.1 of uncultured Verrucomicrobiota bacterium. Lineage (GTDB taxonomy): Bacteria > Verrucomicrobiota > Verrucomicrobiia > Limisphaerales > J093 > CAYPNF01. The sequence continues at coordinate 89,640 of CAYPNF010000026.1, read as the reverse complement.
CAGGCAGGCTCCAACTTCGGTTACGGGGGCCCTCTCACTCAAGTGGCCCTCTTGGGAGCCATCGCTATTCGCTTCCCGGGAACCACCCTCCAATGGGATGAGGCGTCGGCGCGCTTCTCGAATTCCGAGCAGGCCAACGCCTATCTCAATCCTCCGTATCGTCAGGGTTGGGCGCTTTGACCGTTCCTGTCGCACAAGTGCGGTTTGCGGAACCGCACGAGGCAGAACAGAGCCAGGACAATCGCCAGGGTCACTCCCAAGGCGAGGCGGCTTTGTGCCATCATTTCCAGAAAAGCGGACCCCCACGTCCATGCAGCCGCGAAAATCGCCAGCGTCCATAGGGCAGAGGTAATCCCGGTGATGGTGATGAATCGGCCAAAAGGGACCCGGAGGAACCCCATAGTAAGAAACAGGGGAAGGCGCATACCCGCGAACAGGCGACAGGAGACCAACACGTAGAGGCCGTTGCGGGCAAACCAGGCCTCACTCTGACGGATCTTCTCCGCCGAGATCCATCGTTGCGCCCACGGTTTCTCCATGCAGGGTCGACCGAGCCCGCGTGCCAAGCCATAAAGGCCAGCGTCCCCGAGCCAAATCCCCAGGAAACAACCCCAGAAGCCGGTTTCCCAACCGACACTGCCTGCCGCACAAAGGACCGCGGCCAAGAGAGCGGTGAGATCCTCGGTTATGAAGGTCAACAGGATAAACGTCAAACCCTGGGCAACCGGATGCCAGGAAGCGAACCCGAGCGGCAGCCAGGATGAAAGGTCAGGGCTCAAAGTGAGAACTGCCGGCTGGGACCACCGCACGAGGGACACTCGCCAGGCAAAGGCGGCGTTCCCGTCAGGCGCCAGCGCAGCCCTTTCTCCAAGGACCTTGCCAGGCTCTCCGCATCGTCGAAGTGAAGGATGTGACCCGGCGGCTGGCAAAGCGCAAATCCGTCTCCGTACGCTCGACCATTCAACACGCAACCGTCCGTCTTGCACTCCTGAATCTGAGCCCAGGCCTTTTCGAGGGCATCTCCTGTGGAACCCTCCAACTCGTACTTCCACCCTATCAGGATGGCCTGGGGAAACAACGGGCGCAACAGGGGCAGGATCTTCCGGGCTGGCTTCAGGGTCAAGGTCAGGGCACCGGCCCGGGAACTGAGCTTGGCACCTTGGAGTGAGTGTCCATCCGCGCTCGCCACCGAGGCAACTTCATAGTCACAGAGCGCCGCCGCATGCAGGATCACCTGGGGAGGATCGCACTGCGCAACCTTTTCGAGTTGATCCCGAAGATCCTCGTTCGTCGTGAAACCGACTACGTTCCGAGCCTTGAGCGGAGCCGGATGGGTCGCCGCAGTGCCTCGGAGGCAGAGCACTTCCCAACCCGCCTCGGAGAAGTAATCGGACAAGAACGCTCCTAGCTTGCCAGAGGAAAAGTTCGTGATCCGCCTGACTTCATCAATAGGGGCGATGGCCGGACCGCAGGTAATCAGGACTTTCATGTTGTCTCAGGAATCGCTCTCGCAATCTTCCATTTCGGTGTGGCTCATGGGGAGGTCTTCCCAGGCCCTGCCGCGGAAGGGTCAACCAAGGCCAGCAACTGGCCCAGAATCTCCTTGGCGTCAAGGTCACTCTTGCTCTGAAGCAGGATGGTTCCTTTCGGATCGATCACGGTAAGACAGGGATACCCATGGCCCGAGTAGAATCTCTTCAAATCACCAGCTCCGGCGATCTTGTCGAAAGCCAGCGCGGGCCAGGGCATCTTCTCGGATTGCATGTACTTCAGGAGCCCCTCCGCGGATTTGTCTACCGACAGGAGCAAGACTTCGAATCGCGAACCTCCTGGTTTCTGCTGGTTGTAGGCAGAGACAAGGCTCGGGGAGAAACGCCGGCAGTCCGGACACCATCCCGCCCCGAAATAAAGCACCGTGTAAGGGGCCTTCAAAAACGAGTCCGCCTTAAACGGAACCCATTGGTCGCCCTTGAGGACAACCAGGTCCTGCGCATGGGGGGAGAGCACGGCGTTCAAACTCTCCGCCGCGCGCCCTGGGCTGGGAAGGCAGGTCAGCAGGATAGCCAATCTCAGGCAACTCCGATGCAAGATGCTCTTCATCATGGCGAACTCATACTCCGAGGCGTGCTCCAGGTCAAACACCAGCGAGGGAAAGGTTCTAGCCAGCTTCGATTCGGCTTGGGTCTTCGTTCACCCTCCAAGGCGCCTTCGGATAGAGGCGCACTGTCAGCTTGCGTTTCTGATTTGTCTGATATAGCGTGTCTGACATGAAGACGCTGACGATGCGGCAATTGAGCAGGGAGACTGCCCGCGTATTGGATTCACTTGAGCGAGGGGAGTCCTTTGAGATCAAGAGGAGCGGTCGGGCGATTGGCTATTTGACTCATCTCCCTCCTCCGGCAGAGCCTCGTCCCGATTGGGCCACCCATTTTCGCTGGCTCAAGGAACAAGCCCCTGAGGCCGGCGGTTTTGTTGCTGAACTGGACGCCGAACGAGGCCGCAGCCGCGCCCGTCAAAACGCCTTGGACCCAACGACATGAAGCACAGTGCGGACGCAAGTTTTGTCGTTCGACTTTACGATCCGCAGACGAACCCAGCGGAGTTGTCGGCTATGCATGAGTACCTTGACCGAGGCCATGTCGTTCTCCACCTCTGCGAACTGTGCAGAATTGAAGTCATCAACGTGCTTTTGAGGCGACCTCAAGCGCAGGCCGCCGATCGTTTTGTAGCCGACCTGGTCCAAGGGGCGTGGTTACGCGTGGAGCCGATCGACTGGGCTTTGGCGTTTCGGCAGGCGGAGAGCCTCGCGCGGCGGTTTTCCTCAGTTCTGCGTCCGGGTGGACATGATCTAATCCTGGTGGCCGCAGCCGTCGCAAGCGGCAGCAGCTGGTTCCTAAGCTTCGACCGGAACTCGCGACAACGGCCTCTCGCTGCCGCTTCTGGCTTGCGCGTCTGGCCAGAACTGGACAAGGAGGAAAAGGGCCTGGCACTCCACGCCAGGAAGGCCGGGCTTGCGCGGTGACCCAGCTTCAAACCAATCGTATGGACCCCTATCGTGGCAAGTCAGCCTTCGGCGGCAACCGACTCGGGGAGAATCCGAGGAGCCAAGCCTTCACGCTCATCGAGCTCCTGGTGGTGATCGCCATCATCGCCATTCTCGCTGGAATGCTTCTGCCTGCACTGGGCAAAGCCAAGGAGTCGTCGAGGAAGGCCAATTGTCTCAGCAATCTCCACCAGATGGGGCTAGGAATGCTGATGTACGCCGACGATTCCGGCGGCTTCATTCCCCGGGCCAACGACCCGCTCTGGTACCAGGTGATCGCACCCCAGTTCGGCGCTGCCGGGCCGACCTCCTCCAACTACGCCAAGGTCCGGATCTACACCTGCCCGAGTTATCCCAACAAGAAGCAGCTCATTTGCTATGTCGTGAACGGATGGAAGTTCAGCAGCCCGCTCGACAAGGTCGGCAGCGAAGTGATCGGCTTTACCCGCCTTACCCAGGTCCAAGAGCCCGTTAGCACCATCTACTTTGCCGATAACGAGAATGGCTCCTGGCGTCCGATTGTAACCGCACTGCCTACCAGCGGGTCCTCCTTGGTCGAGGACGTCTGGAACCCGGGGCACCTGCCTTACGCGGCGGGAGGGAAAACCTTGAATTCCCAAAGAAGGGTCGCAGCGACCCGTCACGGCCCGGGCCCCAACCTGCTGTTCTTTGACGGACATTCCGGATGGAAACGGGCCTCGCGTATCACTATCGACGACTGGCGCGAGGTCCGGTACTGACCGAGGGTTCTTGCCCCAGTTCTTGTCGAGTGGTCCTTGGAAGTCCGCCAGGTCTTGGTAGGGACGGACCGCCGAGCCGTCCGCACCCCTCCCCCCCGATTCCATGGTTTTCCACCTTTTGTCCCGGAACAGTTTCTCTTTCCTTACAGCCCAAAATCCCTCAGAGTCTTTGCATGCCTGCCGCTCTTGACCCAAGCATAACCTTGGTTTCCATCGTCGCGGCAGGGATTAGGCCTTAAGTGTAGCTATGAAAAGTCGCATCTTCTTCTGGTCCATTACCTCCGCGTTGGCGGGATTCCTATTCGGCTTCGATACTGTGGTCATCTCTGGCGCGGAACAGAAGATTCAGTCCCTTTGGGGGTTGAGTCCTGGAATTCACGGGTTGGCCATGGGCTCGGCACTCTACGGCACCGTGGTGGGCTCTCTCCTGGGTGGCTGGCCTACGGATCGCTTTGGCCGCAGAGCCACCCTGCTCTGGATCGGCTTGCTCTACGTGATCTCGGCGGTCGGTTGTGGCTTCGCGACGGGCATTTACTCCTTCATCGCCTCCAGGTTTATCGGCGGTCTCGGCATTGGGATTTCCACCGTGGCAGCGCCTCTCTACATCTCCGAAATTGCACCGCCTGCTTACCGGGGGCGTCTGGCCGGCATGTTTCAGTTCAACATCGTCTTCGGTATCGTCATTGCTTTCCTCTCGAATTTCCTTCTCAAAGACGTAGGCGAAAACGCCTGGCGCTGGATGCTCGGCGTCGCGGCGTTTCCTTCGATCCTCTACACCGTCCTCTGTTTCGGCATTCCCGAGAGCCCGCGCTGGTTGCTTAGCCGCAAAGGAGACCGGGAGGCGGGACTCAAGGTCCTGCAGATGATCCAGCCCGAAGCCTCCCCGGCGGAAATCCAAAAGGTCGCCGACGAAATCGTATCCGCTTCCTCTACACAACACTCCTCCGCCCAGTTCTGGACCCTGCGCCTCAAGGTCCCCATTCTCCTGGCCTTTTTGATCGCCTTCTTCAACCAACTCTCCGGCATTAATGCGGTCCTCTATTTCGCGCCGCGAATTTTCGAGCTGACGGGATTGGGCGCCAAAGCTGCCCTGCTCCAGTCGGTGGGCATCGGTGTCACCAACTTGATCTTTACGTTCGTGGGTCTGTATCTCATCGACCGCCTCGGCCGCCGCACCCTGCTCTACATCGGATCGTTTGGGTACATCCTGTCGTTGGGACTGACCTCTTGGGCCTTTTACACAGAGCACTACAGTATCGTGCCTGCCTGCATCTTCGCCTTCATCGCCGCACATGCGGTCGGTCAGGGAGCCGTCATCTGGGTGTTCATCTCTGAAATCTTCCCGAACCGGCATCGTGCCGAAGGGCAAGCCTTGGGCAGTTTTACGCACTGGATCTTTGCTGCGCTCCTGACCACGTTCTTCCCCAAAATGGTCACGGCCTTTCCTCCGGGCGCGGTCTTCCTCTTCTTCTGCGCGATGATGGTCCTGCAACTGATCTGGGTGAAACTCATGGTGCCCGAGACCAAAGGGGTTCCGCTGGAGCAAATGCAGAAGCAGCTTGGAGTCGAGTAAGGATTAGTTTCGCTGCATCCATGGCTCAAGGAGTCCGTAGATCTGGGGGATCCACTGGCGCCACTGTTTCTCCGCAGATTTCGCAGAGTCACGCAGATTGCATGCAGTCAAGAATGGGATGTCAGTTCGTGATATGACATTTCTAAACGGTTGCCAGTTGTGCACATGGTCCGAGCCCAGGGACGAATTCCATACCTAAACGCACCCCAAGCCAGCCTCGCCCGGCAAAGGTATCTTCTCGCCATTTTCCCCCTCTCGGGTAGATTCCTGAACCAATCAGAAGCCACCTTCACATGAAAAACCGCCTCCTCGAGTCGTTCCTCGCGCTCGCTCTGCTGATGGCCGCCATTGGCTGGAGCCTGCTCTGCATCGCGCCACCACGACCCCTTGCCGCCGACGCCGACGCTTCACTGTTCTCGGCTGGGCGTGCCCGAAAGCATGTGGAACAGATCGCTCAGGAAATTCACCCAACGGGTTCGGCAGCGAACCGCAAAGCCCGCGATTATGTGGCCCGGACCTTTCGCGAGATCGGCTTGGAGGTCACCATCCACGAGGCTACGGAAAGGGGCGTGAGAGTGGAGAATGTGATGGCGGTGCAGAAAGGTTCCACGCCAGGCGGTGCGGTAGTTCTCCTGGCCAGCCACTACGACTCCACGGAGCGAGGCCCAGGCGCGGCCGACTGCGCCGCGGGCGTCGCCGCCCTGCTTGAGACGGCCCGGGTGTTGCGACAATCTGCGGACATCAAGAATGACGTGCTGTTCCTGGTCACCGACGGCGAGGAGAGGGGGTTGCTCGGGGCGAAGGCCTTCGTGCGTGAGCATCAGGCGCTGATCCAACGCGTCCAGGTCGCGCTCAACTTCGAGGCTCGTGGAAACCGAGGGCCAGTAGTGATGTTCGAAACCGGCAAGGACAACTTCGAACTCGTCCGCGCTCTGGGTCGGCTCTGCGCCAAACCGGGAGCCTGCTCTTTCGCGCAGGAAGTGTACAAGCGCATGCCCAACGACACCGATTTCACCGTGTTTCGCAAGGCGGGTCTCAAGGGGATGAATTTCGCCGTGGTGGTGGGACTCGACTTCTACCACACCCCCGAGGATACCCCGGCCAATCTGGACTCGGGAAGTCTGCAACACTATGGGGATTATACGGTCAACCTGACACGTTTTCTCGCCAGTGCTGAGGGCGAAAGTCTGCTTGCAAAGGACTCGCGCGGAGACGGTGTCTTTTTCCCGGTCGGTCCTGGCCAACTGGCGTGCTACCCAGACCGTTGGGTAGTGCCGCTGGCAGGTTTCACTCTGGCCCTCGCCCTTGGGGTCATGGCATGGGGATTCCTGCGGGGTAGCTTGTCCATCGGCCCGGTGAGCGCTTGCGCGAGCCTATGGCTACTCTGCATTCTGGCTTCGGGTTTGATCGCGCTGGGTGGCGTGAAAGCGATCTTCACCTTCCTCAAGCCTAACCATTACGGCACCTTCGTGATGAATGTGTCCGGAACGGGGTGGATGCTCTTGGGCATGCTCAGCCTGGCCTTCGCCCTAAGCACTCTCCTGCGCAACTGGCTCTCGCGTCGCTACTCGCCTGCCAACCAGCTTGCCGGCGCCCTGATCCTCTGGCTTCCTCTGACTCTAGGCACGGCTTTGAAGGCACCGGGGGGCAGCTACTTCTTTCTTTGGCCCGCAATGGGCGCCGCGCTCGGACTGCTTTTCCTGATGCGATGGCCCTCCGGATCGGCCTTCCAACGACTCTTCGTGCTGGGATTCGTTCTCGTGCCAGCGGCCGTTGTCTTTGGCCCCCTGATCTATCTCCTTCATCACACCATGACCATCGGACTGGCCCCGGCTTGCGTCGTGCCAGCTGCACTGGTCTTTGCGCTGGCTCCGTTCCCTTCCTTTCAGAAGATGTCAGCTCAGGAGGTATCTTCCCAATCCGAGGTCGAGAGAGTCTAACCTACTGAGTTTCAGATACCCTGAAATAGCGTTCAGGAACGGAGGCTTCTGCTGGGATCTCCAACGACTGGCTGGCCCCAGCGGTGAGGATGATGTTGGTCAGAATGTTCCAAACCATCGGTTCTTCCAGCCGGTCCGCATAGTCCACCCGATAGGTCTTCCCCGCGACGCCCGAGAGTCCGAGAACTAGCTTCTGATCGCTCCAAGTGAGCGCTAATTCAGGCTGTGACAGGAGAATCAGCAAGGCGGCCTCGCTGGTCACCGATCCGGCCGAGTTGCTCACCGTCACCCGGTACTCGCCAGCATCGGCGGCCTGGACCGATGGCAAAGTCAGCGTGGCGTTAGCCCCGAAAGGGATGGCAGTCCCATTGTGTTGCCAGTGATACTCCAGGGGGGCGGAGCCCTTGGCCTTCACTTCGAACACCGCAGAACTACCCAATGCAATCGTCTGGCTCCGGGGCTGCTCGAGTACCACCGGTTTCTCGGCAGGCATTGCATCGGCATAAAGCCTCACGAGACCAGCAACGCTTTGCCCTCCGAAGTCGGAGAAGTTGCCTCCCACCAGAATCCGCCCGTCCAACTGAACGGCGAGGCTACGGACTTGATCATTCGCACCGGTCCCGGTGTTGAAGCTCTCGTCGAAGGCACCGTTCGGCATTAACCTCGCGATCCGACCCGCCGCCCGGCCGTTGAAAAGCGTGAAGCTTCCAGCTACCAGGATCTTGCCATCCGCTTGGCTCCCGAGCGCATAGACCTTGCCACCCGAGCTGGGTCCAGCATCAAACTCCGCGTCCAGCGAACCATCGGCATTCAGCCGGGCCACGGGACCAGCTTTCGCTCCGTTATAACTCGTGAAAGCTCCAGCAATGATCAGCTTTCCATCTGGCAGAGGCAGAAGCGCAAAGACCGAATTGTTCGCACCGGTTCCAGGGTCGAAGCTGGGGTCCAGGGTCCCATTCGCTTTCAGACGGGCAATTCCACCCCGTGCCACGCCATCCACGGTGATGAAGTCTCCCCCAATCCAAACCCGGTGGTCGGGAAGGGCAGCGACCGCCCAAACCGTCGTGTCCGGCCCCCCCGCATCGGTAGTAAAAGAAGAGTCAATCGAGCCATCCGCATTCACCTGCGCCACATATTTGCGGGTCGCCCCACCAAAACTGGTAAAGCTGCCCGCCGCCACGATCCGGCCATCGGTATGGATCGAGAGCGACTCAACCTTCTTGTTGGGCACAGGCTGAAAAACCGCATCCAACGTGCCCTGGCTGTCCAGGCGGGCCAGGTACGGGCGTGACGTCTCGTCCACCATCGTGAAGCTTCCGCCCAGCAGCAAAGCGCCATCGGGCTGTGCGATCATGGCGGTCGCAAGCGAGGTAGCCGCAGACGGATCGGTCGCCCGCGCACCAGACTTGAACAGCGTATCCAAAGCACCTTGAGGGCCGAGGCGAGCCACCATACCTGAGACCGTCAGCGTCAGATTCCCTTCCTCGTCGTAAGTTGATTCCGTCCGGCGGCCAGCGACACTGACTTGGCCGTTAGCGTGAGGAACAACGGCTCGAATGCTGTCCTTCTCCTGCAGCCCAGCCGTGAACGAGGTGTCTATACTGCCGGGTGTCTGAGAGAGGCAAACGGGCCCCGTTCCGGAGAAAAGTGCGAATCCAAGGATGATCTTGACGGAAACAGTTCTCCTAGCGGATTGGTGCATGGATCACTCCTAACCGTTTCTTCAACCAGGGTCAATCCCGAGGCCGTGATTCGCAAACTCAGATTGGTGACCTGAGATTTCTGATCCGCAACCCTAGGTTCATAGGCAAGCGCGTGGGATCGAGTGGACAACTCAGAAACAGAGACTATGTTAACGTGCTATGAGAGCCCGCTTCGTCTTCATCCCTCCCCTGCCCCGGAAGAACGGTTTCACCCTGATTGAGCTGTTGGTGGTCATTGCCATTATCGCCATCCTGGCCGGCATGCTGCTGCCTGCTCTGAGCAAGGCCAAGACGAAAGCACAGGGTATCATGTGCCTCAACAACGGAAAGCAAATGACCCTCGCCTGGCGCATGTACATTGACGATAACGCAGACAAAGTCCCCCAATCCTTTGGGCCCAACGCATGGGTCCAGGGAGACCTGAATTTCGATGGCGCCAACCGCAGCAACTGGGACATCGAAAGGGACATCAAGAAAAGCGTGTTGTGGCCCTATTGCGGTGCGAGTGCCGGTATCTGGAAATGCCCGGCGGACAAGAGCATGGTGAAGTACCAAGGGGTCAGCTATCCTCGGATCCGCAGCATCGCCATGAACGCTTGGTTCGATAGCACGGATGTGGACGGATTTGGGCCCGGCTACCGGATCTACAAAAAACTGAGTGACCTGGTGGACCCGGGTCCCACCATGACCTGGGTCTTCCTCGATGAGCGGGAGGATAGCATCAACGACGGGGAGATGGTGGTGGGGATGACCGGATATCCGGACCAGCCTTCCCAATGGAAGATCGTCGACTACCCGGCCAGCTACCACAACCGCGCGGGAGGATTCTCCTTCGCCGACAGCCATTCTGAGATCAAGAAGTGGCAGGATGGCCGCACCACCCCTTCGCTCAAAGTGGGACAACAGATTTCCCTCAACGTTTCCTCACCCAACAACAAGGACGTCTTCTGGATGATGGAACGATCCACTCGGAAGAAATAGGCCCAGAGAGACCGCGTTACAGCGGAAGATTCCCCTGCGGGGGCGGTTCCTCCTCCGACTCAGTACCTGGCTCGGGATCCGACTGATCCTGTGACTTGCGTTTATTGATGTCGCTTACACTCAGGCCCGAGTCGGGCGCGCTTTCCGAAGAGGTGGTCAGCGTGACAGTCGAAGTGTCCGCGGACAGGTTCGCGCCCGCGCCGAATCCGGAGGAAATCGAGGTAGCGGAGGTTGCGGGCAAGGCACCGTCCGGAAGAGTGGGAGTGGGCACCCGTGCCAGCACCACTGGAGGTCGAATGAGCCTACCCTGAAACGTCAATCCGGTTGCCACCAACTCCGACACCACCGCCCCGGCCGGAGCAGGCACATTCGGATCGGCCAACTGGTGCGACGCAGAATCGTAAGGGGTCCCCGGTTCGACAAAGACCAACTGCAGACCGACGCGGCGGACAGAGTCGCGGCAGGCGTTGAGGAACTGCCCAATTTGCTGCACAAGCAACGGCTGTCCTGACCGAAGCGCAGCGTTATAGAGGGCAAAGGAGTGGTCCATCAACCGCACCACCACCTGCAACCAATCCCCTTCCCCCCGACGCAGTTTCTCGACTTCGAGCCGAAGGTGATTCCGTTCGGCATCATTGGCTTTCTCCATGAAAGCGATGAAATCCTTGCTCTCCGTGGCCATGCGCTCGGAGATTTCCTTGGCTGACAGCATGGTTCGCTGGGAAACCTCCTGCACGGACTGCCACTGGCCAGAAGCCCGCTCGATCCTCTCCGCCACATCCTCCACCTTGGCGATCTGGTCGACGCAGTTCCCCAGCTCAGAGGTCTCCAGAAGCTTCAATTCGACTCTCTGGCGGAGGGTAAAAGGCCAGGTGCCCAAGAAAGCGCCGAGGGAAACACATACCCCAAAGGCAGAAACCTCATAAACGGTCATGGGACGACTGGCTTGGTTGTAGATCAGCCAAGCGGCCAAAAGCAAAATCACGTCCGCAACAAAATACGGAAGATAGAACCGCCAACCCGCCGCAGCGGTCGTGTTGTCTTGCGTCATAGGACGTTCCTTATAAGAGAGAGCGGTGATTCTGGCGATGGAAAAGGAGAAGCGCGATCTTTATCCATGATACATCACTGATGACAAAACACTTATGTTGGCGTCAACATCCAAGGTGCTGTGGGGGCAAAGTACCGCCTGGAGTACAGAACCTCCGCGGATTCAGGGACGTGGACTGAACTGGCGACCGTGCAGCTCACCAACAGCACCCAGATCTATTTCGACACAAATTCCCCCACCTACCCGCAGCGGATCTACCGCGCTGTCCGGTTGCCCTAGCTAAAGCCATCCAACAAAACAGCCCCGTCGCGTGGTCGTCCGCCAGTATCACACCCGCAGGAAGATGCCCCTTCGATAGAGGAACCGGCAGATGGCAAAGACCATGGCCAGCACGATGCAGGAGGTGATCAGCTCGTCGTAGCGCCCGAAGTTCTTGATAAGATCGCCTCCGACGAATCGATGGGCGATCGACTCGAAGGGAATGGGTGCGTGTGCCAGGTAAATCGTGATGGGGTTCATCCCGATCCAGACGAAAGGTTGCGCCCATTTCTGGATCTTCCACACATCGATCACCTGGTAAAACAGTGCCAGGAGGATGTAGCTGTATCCGCCCGCCACGAGAACAAAGGAGGAAGCCCAGATCCTCTTGATCACCGGGAACTGCAGGTGTCAAAGCCAGCCGAGGCCCACGAGCACGATGCCTGCGACAATGAGCTTCGCCGCCTTCCTCTCGGAAAGAATTTGCGGATTCCGGAGAAACTTGCCTGCCAGCACCCCCAGCAGGCAGGTGGCGATCGCCGTCAGATTGCTGAGAAGCCCCTCCGGATCATGATCTCCGTTCCATTTGCGCAGAGGCAGGTACTCTTTGTCTACCCAGTTGGCCAGATTGTGGCCCTCTTGAAAGTCGCCCGCCCCAAATTCAGGGACCGGTACGAAAGTCATAAGCGCCCAGTAACCTAACAGCAAACTCAGGCAGGCGATGATCTGACCTCGAGTGTTGAAGAAGCAGAGAGTCCGGCAAAAAGCAATATCGAGCCGTCTTGCTCTTAGATCGACTTTGTGTTAGGCTAAATGTTGGTTGTGGATCGGGCGCAGACCGCAACACCACGAGGCATTGTCGGCCGGGGCGAATGAGCGGGGCGCAGGGCTGCCGTCAGTTCCTTAAACGTGAAAGAGAGACTAGTACCCCAAAAAGTATCTATGAGAGCACGATGGTCGTTTCTCGTTGCTGGCGCTTTTGTGTCGGCAGCGATGGTGGCACAGGAAGTTACACCCGTGTGGCTGCAACATGTCAACGGGGTGGTGAACATCCTGCCGGAGAACAAACTGCCGATCCTGGCCAAAGCGGGAGGAACTGGAGACAACACCTACGGTTTCAGCGGGAAGGATGTGATCGATAGTTATGCAGGTTTCATGAAGTATGACGATTCGCTCTATCTGCTGGGCATCCGGGAGAACGGAATCAATGAAGATGATCCCTCCCTGACCCAAGAGCAAAAGGACAAAGCCGCAAAGTATCCGGACCGCAGCCTCATCTGGATCGATGCCGCCACCGGCAAGCCGCTGGGTCTGGCTCTGAAGACGGAGGTGCTCCCGGTGCCCCTCGCCACCCAAGCAGCAACCCACGCCTGGTGGAAGTGGGGCATCACGGACGGCCCCCACGGGGAACGAGTGATCTACACCGGCTACAAGTATAAGATTCTGCGCTACGCAGCGGCAGGGTTGGTCGATGACGCCAACTTCCCCAACAAGCGAGCAACCTGGTCCACTACCCCCACCGAGGCATGGGTGGAACCGGTGGAAGGGGAACCCAACCCCACGATCGTGCCAGGAGAGCAGGGCACGGAACCCGGCGAGAGCAACGGAGACGGCAGCGCCAGCTGGCGCTGGAAAGCCTTCCGCGTGACAGGATTTGGACCCACGCTGCGCATCGTGGCGGGTGGAGGCACCTGGCGATCCAGCATGCAGCCGCAGGAGTTTGTCTCCGATAACGGCGGCTTGACCCTGCGCCCCATCGCACGCGTGGACGAACGTAACAACGGCGGAGCCAAAGGTTCCTACGCTTTGGGTGGCCAACCCAGCTCCGTTCGCTATGACGTCAACGACAGCACCGCAGCGGGATCCGGGTGGGTCATCGAGACGCATTACCCAGGCTCGGGCTGGGAAGCCCGCCCCAACCGCTACATCAAGAATCCGAGTGAGACTCTGCCCGATGGATCCGCCAACGAGTTCACCAACCGTTTCCGCCAGGTGGATGCGGCAACGGGCGCTCTTCCCGCTTTTCGTTGGGAAGCGGCGGGCAAGGACGGCATCCCCCTCAAACATGCGGTAGATGGCGTGGAGTATTATGACGGAAACTGGGTCCTGACCAGCGACACGAAAGAAGGCCGGGATTACATTGTGACGTATGCGATCCCCAGCTGGAACCAACAGTTCGGCAGCGTCGGGGCTGCCGGAGCCGTCTTCAAGCCGGCGTGGATCGGAGTGCATACCCTGGATGGCATGATCGCTTCGGGTGCGAGTGCCTATAAGGTGCCGGTATATGAGACGGATGAACCCATCGTAGATCCCAACGGGAACGGCGGCACCGGTCATGACTATGGTTATGACGGCGACGTATACATTTACCCTGACACCACCGCAGCCGCCACCTCGGGCAAGGCGATCGTACTTTGGGCTGGCGGAAGCTACGGCTTCGGTGTGTTCAAAGTGGAGAATACCGCAGCGCAGATCGTGACCGCTCCCGTGCCCACTGAGGCACTCGAAAACACGAAGGTCTCCCTGACCGCCGTCGTCACAGGTAGCCCCAATAAGTATCAATGGTACAAGGACGGGACGGCGCTCAACCCGACCAATCAAGCCTTTGCTGCCAACCTCTTCGAGGGGGCAAACAAAGCCATACTCACCCTCCTGGATGCCAAGGCGGCCGATTCAGGCAATTACCAGCTCAAGGTCACCAATCCCTTGGGCAATGTGGAAACCACGCCCGTCAAACTGACCATCGTATCCGATACCACACCGCCCACCGTCGCGTCCGCGGTATCTCAGACCACGCCCTCCTCACACCTGCTCCAGGTGACCTTCTCCGAGCGGGTGGACACCAATACCGCCGTCGAAGCCACCCGCTACACCATCAATGGACTGGCCGTGCAAGCCGTGCTGGCAGCGGATGAAACGACCGTGTCGGTCAAGACGGCAGTTCCCACCCCCGGTCAAGAGTACACCCTGACCGTCACCGGAGTGAAAGACCTGGCTGGCAACGCAACCACCTCGAGCACCAAAGCGGTATTCAAGGCGGGGACGCTCACGGCAGGCTACGTGCTGTGGGAGTTCTTCCCGGGCACCCCGGGCACCGCCGTGGCAGATGCCTATAATGACTCAAACTTCCCGGATCATGCCACCCGCAGCACCCTGGTTACCTCGTTCACAACAAGTCCCACGTTGGACAACTATGCCGAGAATTTCGCCGGCAGGATGTCGGGCTGGCTGACACCGACTGAAGGCGGGCAATACCGCTTCTTCATCAAGAGCGACGACGCCTCCGAGTTGTTCCTCAGCACCGACGATACGTTGGCAAACGCCGTGTCGATCGCCACAGAAACTGGTTGTTGCCAGCCTTTCCAGGATCCGACGGTAGAGCCGGCTCCGACCCAAACCTCCGCTCCCATCTCGCTGGTGGCGGGTAAGAAGTACCTCCTGTACGCCATCTACAAAGAAGGTGGCGGCGGCGACAACTGCTCTGTGGCCTGGCGCAAAGAGGGCGACGCCACCCCGGCAGCGAACCTACAACCGATCCCGGGAAGCTTGCTAAGTTCCTTCCGATCGGCTCCCGCAGAAGCGGGCACGTTCCAGACCACCACCCTCTCTGCTGGACAGGTGAACATCACTTGGACTGGCGCAGGGGTGCTGCAGGAATCCAGTGATCTGAAGACCTGGACCGATGTCAGCGGCAATCCCGCAAGCCCCTACAAAGTGACTCCTGAAGTGGGCGCACGGTTCTATCGTCTGAAGAACTAGACCCCAATTCTAATGGACCCAGGGAGACCAGAGTACCTCTGGTCTCCCTTTTCGTTTGGAAGCGCGCGGTTCTCCCTTGTTGATTACGCCCTTCTGTCCTGTAAGCTTGTCGCGAGCGCTATGCCCACAAGATCGGACCACTCCATCAACCTCAGAGTGCTGGCTGGGATCTTCCTACTTTTGCTCAGTTCGCCCATAGAGGAACTGGGGGCAACTGAACTGGCTTGGCAATCCACCGGAAAGGGCGTTCGCCACTTGCCTGTTTCTCAGCAGGCCCAGAACCGTGTCGGATTCACGTTGGTTCCTCAAAACCTCACCGGGATTCTCTTCACCAACCGGCTGAGCGAATCGCGTTCCCTTACCAATCATGTTTTGCTGAATGGATCCGGGGTTGCCGCTGGGGACGTGGACGGAGACGGGCTCTGCGATCTCTATTACTGCGGCCTCGACTCCGACAACGCGCTCTACCGCAACCTAGGTGACTGGAGGTTTCAAGAGGTGACCGATGAAGCAGGGGTTCGCTGCCCTGGAGTGGACGCCACCGGGGCCGTTTTGGTGGATCTCGATGGCGATGACGATTTGGATTTGCTCGTAAACGCGATCGGCAAAGGAACGTTGGGCTTCCTGAACGATGGCAAAGGGCATTTTACCAGTACTCACATCGCTTCAGGGACCGCGGCTCTGGCAGGTAGCATGTCCATGGCCCTGGCAGACATCGACAAGGACGGCGACCTGGACCTCTACGTGGCCAATTACCGGACCTCCACCATGCGCGACACATTCGGCATGAAGCTACGCATCAAGGTGGTGGATGGGAGAAGAGTGGTGACCGCTGTCAACGACCGACCCGTCACCGAACCGGACTTGGCAGGTCGTTTTAGCATCGACGAGAACGGCAACATCCTCGAGAACGGGGAAGCGGACGTGCTATACCGCAACGAAGGGGGCGGGCGGTTCTCCCCCCTGTCGTTCACTCAGGGTGTGTTCCTGGATGAGGATGGAAAGAGACTGGAAGAAGCCCCGCACGATTGGGGGCTCTCTGCCATCTTCCGAGACCTCAACCAGGACGGCGCCCCGGATCTCATCGTCTGCAATGACCTGGGCTCGACCGACAGGTTCTGGGTTAATTTGGGGGATGGTCGCTTCCAGGCAATCCCCAGGCTTGCCATCCGGAAGACGAGTTGGTTTTCCATGGGAGTGGACGTTGGGGATCTGAACCGCGACGGATTCGACGACCTCTTCATCACCGACATGCTAAGCCGGGAGCATCGACTGCGGCAGGTGCAGGTGAGCGATCATAAAATGGTCTATTGGCCCCCGGGCTGGATCGAAAACCGTCCACGTGTGCCCCGCAACACCCTCTACCTCAACCTGGGCGACGGCGAGTATGCCGAGATGGCCTACTTCGCAGGCTTGCACGCCTCCGACTGGTCCTGGGCTCCCGTACTTCTGGATGTAGATCTCGATGGCTACGAAGATGTGCTGGTGGTAACCGGTTTTGAGCGGGACGTGCAAGACATCGACATCGCCAACGCGCTGGAGTCAGCCCGCAAACAGAAGAAACTGACCGATGCGGAGGCCTTGCAGATGCGCCGCCGCTTTCCAAAGCTCGAACAGGCAAAGCTCCTTTTCCGCAACCGGGGCGATCTGACGTTTGAGGAAGTGGGCAGGACCTGGGGGTTCGCCACCCCTGGTGTCACTCAGGGCATCGCGCTGGCCGACCTGGACAACGATGGCGACCTTGATGTGGTGGTCAACACCATGAACGGCGAATCGGGCCTTTACAGGAATGAAACCACAGCGCCCCGGGTGGCGGTGAGGCTTCGCGGCAAGGCACCCAATACCCGTGCGGTAGGGGCACGGCTCACGCTCTGGGGCGGCGCAGCCCCGCGCCAAGACCAGGAAATGATGGCCGGAGGGCGCTATCTCTCCAGCGATGACTATCAGCGGGTTTTCGCGGCTGGCTCCACAAAGGGTCCCTTCAAGCTGGCAGTGCGGTGGCCCGATGGAACACGGACCGAGATCGAGGGAATCCAGCCGGATCGTGTCTACGAGATCGAGGAGGCGACTGCCTCCAAACTGGGCCCGGCCCCCGAGGTCCTTTCCCCGCAACCACTCTTCGAGGACGCGACCCACTTGCTTCACCACCAACACCAGGAGGCTGGGGTCGATGACTTTGCCCGGCAACCTTTGCTGCCCTATCGTCTCAGCCACCTCGGTCCGGGCGTTTCCTGGCTCGATCTGAATCAGGATGGATGGGATGACCTGGCCATCGGCAGCGGTGCGGGGGGGAGGATGGGCGTGTACCTCAACGACCATGCTGGTGGGTTTCGCTCGACCAACCATGCCCTTCTTACCCAGCCCGCCGCGAGGGATCAAACCACGCTCATCCCCTGGACTCGGCTGCCGGGACAAACCGTGCTCCTTGTTGGAACGGCGAACTATGAGGAGGGATTGAACGCCGGGTCATCGGTCGAAATGCTGGATTTGCCGAACCCGAGGGTGGAAAGCCTGATCCCTGGAACTGAGTCATCCACCGGTCCCCTAGCGATCGCCGATGTCGACGGCGATGGGGATCTGGACCTATTCGTCGGAGGCCGGGTCATCCCTGGCAGATATCCAATCGCAGCCCGATCCAGGATCTTTCGCAACGAGGCAGGCAAGCTGGAGGAAGATCCGCAGGTGCGAACCTTGCTCGGCAAAGTAGGGCTGGTGAGTGGAGCTGTTTTCAGCGATCTGAACGCGGACGGCTTCCCGGATCTGGTGCTGGCGTGCGAATGGGGATCGCCCAGGGTCTTCCTGAACCGTGCCGGCAAAACATTCGAGGAGGCGACCGAATCGCTGGGCTTGAGCCAGCTCACGGGGTGGTGGACCGGGGTGGCTGCCGGAGACTTGGACGGCGATGGGAAGATGGACTTGATCCTCTCCAACTGGGGACGGAACACCAAATGGGAACCGCAACGAATCCGGCCTCTACGTCTTTACTATGGAGACTTTACCGGGGCGGGTGGCACGGATCTTCTTCCGGCTTACTATGAGCCGATGCTAGGTGAGTATGTTCCATCCCTTCACTTTGGTCGTGTGACCGCGGCGTTGCCCTTTGTCCAGGCGCGCTATACCACCTACAGAGAGTTCGGATCGGCGGGCGTCGAGGG
Organism: uncultured Verrucomicrobiota bacterium; assembly: GCA_964411985.1. GTDB lineage: Bacteria > Verrucomicrobiota > Verrucomicrobiia > Limisphaerales > J093 > CAYPNF01. Next base: position 71,437 of record CAYPNF010000026.1, on the reverse strand, counting down.
AATCCTGGGAAACAAGTATGAGCAGGCCAGTGTGGCAGAGGTGGTTTGCCTCGAGACCATGCTCTTTCTAAACCGAACCTCGAGGTTCGAGGCGCATCCGCTTCCACTGTTGGCCCAACTCTCGCCCTGCTTTGGGGTCTGCGTTTGTGATGTCGATGGAGATGGCCATGAGGATGTGTTCCTGAGCCAGAATCTCTTCATGACAGAAGCAGAGACCGGGCGCTACGACGCCGGGCGGGGTTTGTGGTTGCGAGGAGACGGAAAGGGGGGCTTGACTGAGTTGCCTGCCCGGCAGAGCGGCGTACGGGTGTACGGAGAGCAGCGCGGGGCAGCCGTGTGTGACTATGATCGCGATGGTCGGGTCGATTTGGTGGTCACCCAGAACTCCGCCAAAACCAGACTCTTTCACAACTTGGGCGCACGGGAAGGCCTCCGGGTCCGGCTGGAGGGGCCTGCCGGCAATCCCTCTGCCATAGGCGCTCAGATGAGGCTGGCATTTTCGGGGCGAATGGGCCCTCAGCGGGAGATCCATTGTGGATCGGGTTATTGGTCGCAGGACAGCCCAATCGCCGTGCTGGGAGTTCCTGAAAACCCAGAAGAGATCAGGGTGCGTTGGCCTGGTGGAAGAGAGACGGTGAGCAAGATCCCGCCCGCAGCCAAGGAGATCAGCGTTAATCCGAGCGGTGAGTTGCGAGCCTTGCGTTGAGCGTCCCGTGGGGGCGAGGTTGGGCTAGTATGAGAGTGGAAGAACGCTCCGCTTCAACTCAGCAACCTCCGCCAACAACCTTCGGACACGAACTGCGTCGCCTGTTCCCCTCGTCTTCGCAACCCTTCCATCCCCGAGAATGCGCTTGGCATCCTCAGGGAATGAGCAGAAGGTGGATTGACAAGCCAGCCCGAAAATTGAAGTCAGCATGAGCAGGAACCGCAAGCCAGGGGAGACCCTTTTGCATAACCTCGGCATCGCCTTGGTGTCACTGTGCGCTGCCGTGCTTGCGCGTAAATTCGTCCTGGAGTCACTGGAAACACGCACCGTCTGGGTCACTTTCTATCCTGCCGTTGTCGTCAGCGCGCTTTATGGTGGCTGGGGTATGGGTCTGTTGACCGCTGGCGGTTCCTGCCTGATAGCGGTTTATGGCTGGCGGTTCTTTGTAAGCCAACCCTTCATCAAGGACCAAGGGGATTGGATAGGTTTGATCGCATTCCTGGTGAACTGTGTGATGATATCCATCGTGGCGGAAATGGCGCGCCGCGCTCGGACACGAGCGATCGACGCCCAGCAACAGGCCGAAGCCGCAAACCGGGCCAAAAGTGTGTTCCTTGCCAACATGAGCCACGAACTCCGAACGCCCCTCAACGCCATCCTTGGCTTCTCCCGGCTTTTGCGCACTGACTCGTCCCTGCCAATGGAGCATCGTGACACCCTCGACATCATCAACCGCAGCGGCGAACACCTCCTGAGCCTGCTCAACGATGTCCTCGACATGGCCAAGATCGAAGCTGGAAGAGCTGCGGTCGATTATGCGGTATGCGACTTGCCAACCATGATGCAGGACATCACCAACCTGCTGCGCCAGAGAGCCCAGGCCAATGGGCTGCAACTCCTACTCTGCCTACCTGCCGACGGACCCCGGTTCATCCGCTCCGATCCATCGAAACTGCGCCAAGTCGTCCTCAACCTGGTTGGCAACGCCATCAAGTTCACCAAAGCCGGCAAGGTGATCCTCCGAATCAAGCACGCCAAGGTTGAGGTGCCGATGGGGCGCCTCCTTCTGGTCATCGAAGTAGAGGATACTGGCCCCGGAATCGGCTTGGAAGATCAGTCGCGGATCTTCGATGCGTTCGTGCAACTGGCCGAACCCTCAAGCCAGCGGGGCACCGGGCTGGGGCTGACCATCACGCGCCAGTTTGTAGAACTCCTCGGGGGCAAGATCGGCGTCGAAAGCACTTTGGGGAAAGGCTCGGTGTTCCGGGTTGAACTTCCCGTTGAGCCGATCGAGGCGCCAACCCCTGAAGCGCCCGCCGAGTCGGGTGCCGCCCGGCTGGCACCGGGCCAGCCCGATTACCGAGTGCTCGTTGTCGAAGACCAGGTGGAAAACTGGACGCTGCTTCACCGAATGATGGAAAAGGCCGGATTCCAGGTGCGCGTGGCTCAGAACGGTGCGGAAGGTGTTGAACTCTTCTCCTCCTGGCAGCCCCACTTCATCTGGATGGATTGGAGAATGCCCGTGATGGACGGCTTGGAAGCCACGCGACGCATCCGCACCCTGGACCGGGGACGAGAGGTGAGGATTGCCGTGCTCTCCGCCTCGGTGTTTCGAGAGGAGCGGGATCAGGTTCTGGGCGCGGGCGCAGACGACTATGTGCCCAAGCCGTTTCAATTTGCGCAAATCTACAACTGCATGGAAAGGCATCTCGGCGTCCGCTTCGCCTATGACCCTCCAGCTCCGGTGCCCACGACAGCCTCCACGACGGACCTGGACCGTGCGGCGCTCAGGGCCCTGCCTCCGGAGTTGAGCGACGGACTGGCGGATGCGATCCTGGCCCTCGATGCCAGCCGTATCGCCAACGCGATCGCCCGCGTGGCGGCACTGGATCCGGTCTTGGGCAACGCCTTGCAGCAACGCGCGGCACGGCTCCAATATTCAATCATCCTGCAGGCACTCCATTCCTGCCGTCACGCAGCACCCGCGGACAGAATCGCATCGTTATGAACTCCAAGAAGACCATCCTCGCGGTAGACGATACCACCGAGTCGCTGGCATTGCTCCATGCCCTCCTGACTCCGGCCGGATACGAGGTCCGCCCCGCGGACAGCGGTGAACTGGCGATCGCCTCCCTCCAACACCGGCCGACGGATCTGGTGCTGCTGGACATCCGAATGCCGGGCATGGACGGATTGGAAGTCATCCGACACCTCAAGGCGCGCGAGGAGACGCGAAAGGTCCCCGTCATCCTGATGAGTGCTCACGCCGAGGTGGACGACTGGGTGAAGGGTTTGAAACTCGGGGCGGTAGACTACATATCCAAACCTTTCCAGGCCGAAGAACTTCTCAGCCGCGTGCGGACTCATTTGGCTCTAAGCGAAACCGAAGCCCTCAGCGAAGAGGCCTCCGCGCTGCGCCGTGCCAAAGCCGAACTCGAAGCTGAGATCTCCAGACGTCGACAGGTGGAAGACGAACTTCGCCAAAGCGAACAGCGTTACCGCCTCCTCGTCGAAACCACGGAGGAAGGTGTCTGGCTGGTGGATCAGGATTGGAGGACAACCTTCACCAACTCCCGCATGGAACAAATGCTCGGTTCCCCTCCAGGCGGACTACGTGGACGACATGTCGGCGAATTCATGGATGAGGAGGGACGACTGGCGGCAAAGTCGTTAATGGAAGAGCGAGAACAGGGTCTGCGCGATACTCATGAGTTCCGTTTCCTTCGCCAGGATGGATCGGAACTGTGGGCTTTGATAGCCACCAATCCGATCACGAGCCAATCGGGTGAATTCATGGGTGCCTTAGCCATGGTCACCGATATCACCGAGCGCAAGGCCCTCGAGGCGAGGTCTCAACAGGCCCGAAGACTGGAATCCATCGGGCAACTGGCTGGAGGAGTCGCCCACGATTTCAACAACATTCTAGCGGCGATCATGATGCATTTGAGCCTCCTACGGCAGAACCGGAATCTCGACGAAGGTACCCGGGAGTCCCTGCAGGAGTTGATGCTGGAATCCAAACGGGCCGCCAGCCTGACCCGCCAGCTTCTTATGTTCGGGCAACGTGCCGCGTTTGAGCTCAGACTGGTGGATTTGAATGACCTCGTGGCCAATCTCCTCAGGATGTTAGGGCGCCTGCTTGGCGAGCAGATCAGCCTGGAGTTCGACCAGCATGGAGACCTGCCTCAGGTGCAAGCCGATGTGGGCATGATCGAAGAGGTACTGGTGAAGCTAACGGTCAATGCCCGCGATGCCATGCCCAACGGCGGCAAACTCATCATCCGCACGGAGCCGGTCGAGGTTGACTCACGGCGGATTCAACGGCACCCCGATATCCAGCCAGGCCGGTTCGTCTGCCTCTCTGTCTCTGACACGGGATGCGGCATGGATGAGGCAACCCGCAAGCACGTATTTGAGCCGTTCTTTACCACCAAGGGCGTTGGAAAAGGAGAAGGATTGGGCCTGGCGACGGTCTATGGTGTGGTGGCCCAACACAAGGGATGGATCGAGCTGGAAAGCGAACCTGGCCAGGGCACAGTTTTCAGACTGTTTCTACCCGCCACAGCGGTCAAGGGGCCTGAACCCGCCCAAACCGAGCCGAGTTCGATTCCGGGGGGCCACGAAACGATCCTCCTGGTGGAAGATGAGCCGACCGTTCGTCGAGCTTTGGCTCAGGGATTGCGATCTCTGGGGTACCAGGTTTTGGAGGCTGGCCATGGCCAGGCTGCCGTCCAGTCCTGGCAGCAGCACTCTGGGGAAATTGACATGCTCTTTTCCGACATGATCCTGGCCGAAGGGTTGAGCGGGTTGGATCTGGCGAATCAGTTCCAGAAAGAAAAACCCAACCTGAAGGTTATCATCTCCAGCGGATACAATGCGGAGACGCCCCACAAGGTGAAGATCGCCGAGCAGGGCATTGTTTACCTGAGTAAGCCCTATCAAATCGAGGAGCTGTCGAAGACTGTCCGGCAGTGCCTGGACCGGTAATCAGGTTCCCCAACCAAAGCCCAGGCGGCTCATCTCCCAAGCCGCCCGGGCGAGGTTCCTCCAGAACCTCAAAAAGTCGGACCCGCTACCGCTTGAGCTCGAAATCATCCCACGCGCCAGGCGTGTTGAGGTGCTTCAACAGAAATCGTTGCAGATCAGCCGTCGAAGCGGTGAGAACGATCCTGCCTTGGTCAGTTTTGCCATCGGGGTCGACCACGAGGTGTCGAATCGCTTTGGGGTTCTTCTTCAGGAATTCCTGGAGCCATTCGTGACTCAGCGTCGCGAGCGTCAGCGACGGCCCGAGTTGTTTTACGCGCATCACCAAATGGGAGGGTATCGGCTGCAGACATGTGTCCAGCTCATAGTCTTTGGCCGGGTAGAGATCGAGGAAGAGCTTCCCGTGCAGCTGGAAAAGATGAGCCTTCATGAGGGAGGCCTTTCCGTCCTCGCTGTAGGTCAACTGATACGCCTGATCTCCGTCACACTCGAACTTCCATTGTTCGCTGTCCTTCGTCCAAGTTCCAAGTAATTCCGGACGGTACGCAAGGTCTTTGGCGGTATAAAACGGGTAAACGGAGGTGATCACACAACCCGCCAGAAGCCCTGCTACCGCGATCATGAGTGCCCATGTCATTCTCTTCATAGTAGTTCTTTCGTATCGGATCACCTGGCTGCGACTGCGGCACAGCCCAAGGAATCCTGGACGCAATATGATCGCGGCCACGCAAACTGGGTAATCGATAAATCCGATTTCTCCATCACCGGAGTCAATGTTCCGGGAGCAGAGTCGGCGGGCGGAAATCACTCCTTCCGCAAGCTGAAGCGGACGCAGAAACGGCTCCGTTGGTTGGCAACCAACCAGGCGCAAAGGGCCATGAGCAGGAGGTTCTCGAGGATCTTACCACAAATCCAAACCTCACCCGCCCCGCATCCGCAATCGAAGCGAACCGAGCATAGTCCGATTGCTTGAAGGGTACTGACTGCGAGAGCACGTTTCAGGATGAGAACCGTGAAGGGGAGAAGCATACCGAGAAGGACGAGGGCCGTACCGCGGACGGCAATCCCCGCCAGGAGCAGGAGTCCCGCAAAGACCTCGAACCACGGGAGCAACGCGGCGGCTGTGCTAAGGACAGGCGCGCCCACTTGGTATTCGCGGATCAGCTTGAGGAAACCAACCGGATCCAAAGCCTTGCTCAGACCCATGAAGAGGAAGAGCCCACCCAGAATCCACCGGGCAAGTAGAGCGACCGTCTCCGCAGTGCGGCACCCGGGAGGACAGGCGGTTCCAGTCGATCCAAAAGCATGTTCAGTCGAGGCGCTCACTGGGCATTCTGCTTGAGTTGACCGCTGCGGCGTTCCCCCACTTCCACAGGCCAGCCGTTGGTGGACCATTCCTGGAATCCGCCACTGTACACCAGGAGTTTGGGCTCGGGGACTCCCGCCTGGGTGAGGAGCAGGGCGGCGTGCTCGCTATCCTCACAGTCCCCTCCATTGCAATAGACCACGATCTGCTCGGCGTTCTGGCCAGCCATCAGGACGGTCCCAAAATGGATGTCAGGGCGGTAGGGATCAAATGGGTACGCCCCAGGAATGTGTCCCTCCGCGTACTCGGGGTCCTGACGGGCATCCACAAACATCACCAAACCCTGGGCATAGCGAGGGTCGCCGTACAGTTCGTACACTTGGTTGCTACTCGCCGGATTCAGGCCTTTGGCTTTCAGTCGTGCAGACACAAGATCAACGGCCGAAGTGACCGAACCGGAAAGAGGCTGCGGTTGGAGTTGGAGGTTCGTGCTGGCCAAGGGCGCGGACGGCAAGGCTGCAGCCTTCTGGATGGGCATCGAATGCAATGGGAGACCGCGTGGAGAAAGGGCATTCGCCAGCAGGCCGAAGATCAAGCCTGCTAACGTCACGACCCCACTCTCAGCGAGAATGGCCGCCCACCGGGAACGCGAACCAAGCATTGTGTTGTCCCTAGGAAGCACTGCGGGCAGCGGGTGTCGACGGCAGGGAAGGAGGCGGGGGTGGCTGCGGCGGAGGAGCAGTCACCGGTCGAGCGACCCGAGGAGGTGTGGCCACCACCGGCTTCATCAAGGGCACCCGTATCAAAGGTGTATCGGAATAATTCGATTTCACCTTCAGCTCGAGGTTTTGACCAGCAGGAATATCAAAGCCTTGGGGAAAAGTGAGCATGAGGGTGTAATACCGACCCGGTTGAACTTCCCGAAGCTCCATCTCCACGCCTGCTACATCAAGGGTCGGTTCCGAGAGCACGAGCGGCGTCGCGAGGTTGCTGCGAAAAGAGACAGTCCGCTGAACTTTGTTGGTGGGGGCCACGTTCGGAAGGCTCAGGACCGTGGGGGTAATCTGGATGGTAGGTTGGACGAAGGCATACACCGGGACTTCCAGCAGGGGCAGTTCCTCCGAGGACGTCTTGAAGGTGATCTTGGAGTAGATGTGCGACGGCCCAAACGGGGGAGCCACAGTCACGGTGAGCTCGAATTCCATGCCAGGCTTCAGTTCCTTCAGCTCCCCCGCCACTGATTTGTGGTTGCTCTGGAGTTCCGATAATACCAAGGGTTTGTCGGTGCGGTTCACAATCCGAACCGTCGACACGGCGTTCGTGGGAGTCCCGTTGACCACCCTCATCAGCGCGGTATTGGGCTCCACCTCGATAGGACGCCAGACCTCCGCCCGGATCTTGAGGGAGGTGGTGGGTTGGTCGGTGGCGTTGCCGACCACGGTCACCGACTTGGTGATCGTTCCTCGGTCATTCTTGGAATGATACTCAATGGGGATTTTGCCGGTCTGCCCTGGTTCCACCTTCTTCGACCAATCTCCCGTGGTGGTGCAGCCACAGGAGGGGCGAACCTCCTTGATTTCCAGAACTCCGTCACCAGTATTGGTGAACACAAATTCATGCTTCACGTTCTCTCCCGCTCGCACTTTCCCAAAGTCATGGGAAGTCGAGTCGAACTTGATACGCGGTCCAGCAATCGGGAGGGAAGCGATAGGGATGCTCGTTTCCGGTGGTGCAGGGGGAAGTGCCTGGGCAGCCGCAGAGGCACAGGCCGCAAAACAACTCCACGCAGCTATCAGGCAGGCTCCTGCGGAAACCCGCAGACCCTGGGTACGCCAAACCCTATCAATTGCTTTCATGCTTGTCATCTCGCCCTCACCGGCGGTTCCGTCCGGCACAAGGGCCTATCCCCTAATAACGCCGTACTCGAGGAGGTGCAACCTCCTTCTTCAGGGCCCGGGAGGCAAAACGACCTGCCGACAAAGAAATCGCCCGCTAGAGGGTGGGGCTCTAACGGGCGGTTCAGGCGCCCTCCTTGCCAAAGACTCGCTCAGGAGCTCCTACTGCTGCTCCGCCGATGGGCACCGGCGTTTTCTATTCAGTCGAGCTGTTCCGAGCCTGCAATAATCCTATCGACCGACTTGCGAAAAAGGATCATGAGCCAAATCCTGATTTTGCGGGTCAAAAATCCCTACCCTGCGCGGGGTTAACCTGACAGCACCCGTCAGGAATTGAACGGATTATCGCTCTTGTTGGATGGGGGTTTCACGGGAGGATTTCCACCAAAAGGATTGCCCACCAAGCTTTTACCTTTGAGGGAGGGAGCCACCAACTCACGAGGGAGCCGCCACGGACTCACCAACAGGTAAAGGAGGTCCACCACCAAGTGCACCCCGGCGGCCAAGAGCATCTCTGCCACGGAGAACCGCTTCAGGGTATAGAGCAGGATCGACAGGTTCAGAACCAACGCGCCGGGAAGCAGTGCGCCCCAAGCCACTCGATAGGCCGCCGCCAACGAAACACCGCGCCCCAGCGACACTGCATAAGCACGTACCACCGGAGCCAGGATCAAGCTCAAGCCCGCCCAGAGAAACAAGGCAAAAGAGAATCCTACCAAGGCAAAGCCACAGGCCAGGTAGGGACGCCAGGTTCGCCAAAGGGGGATGGCGTCTGCGCGCCCCAAGGAAAAAGACCATCCCGCGGGATAGTCGAGCTCAACATACCCCAATAGCGCACTGAGCCGAGCCGACTTACGGCCGAATTCGATCTGGAGATCGGCCGTCTGGCTGCTCAAGGGCTGGGCTCCGGCATGCAGAGCCAGCGCCAAAAAGGTGTTGTCTGCCAGAATCAGAGTCTCCGAGCCTTCCCAAGTGAGTGTGGATGCCCGCAGTTGGACCTGGCTGGGAAAATAGTGCACGGCCGTCTCCCAAGCCGGCCCCCAGGCATGGAGAAAAAGAGAGAACGAACAAGCCGCAGTGACCAAGGCCACTGCAGCCGCACATACGGCGAGCCACCACCCAGAGCGGGTGGCGAAAGCTGCAACCCCTCCAAACGTCAAGGGGTGCGCCAACCTGCGAACGGGCTCCCCGTCTCTGTCGGAAGCGTCGTTCATGTCGACCAACCCGGCCCAAATCACCACCCTCCAACTTGAGGAGGGGCGATCTGGATTGGACTAGGCCTTGGGCGGCTGAGCCTGCGGCGCCTGGGGAGCCTGACCAGGAGCTCCCTGCTGCGGCTGGAGCAGGACCGGCATCGGATAACGCAGTTTCATGACGTCATCCACCAGGACTTCAAAGTTGTAGACGCCCGGCACCTTGAATTCGACCTGGCCGAAAACCGTGACGTTGATGGCGTGATGGGCCGGATCTTGGAGGGCGAACTTGACCTGACTTTGGCGAAGCACCGTGGTGCCGTCGGGACCGATCAGCCGAACCGTTTCCGAGAAGGCGCCCACCCCAGCGGTCCAGCGGTTAAAGATGCAAAGCTTCAGCGCGGTGATAGGCAGTTGTGGAACACGGACCAGACCGATCACGCCAATCAAGATGAAATTGCCGGTGACCTCCTGGCGAACTTCTTCGCATACCAAGGACGCCTGGAGATCAGGGAGAATACGATTAGGCTGCATTGATTCCTTTTCTTGTTTTCGTTAACTAAGGTTTGAAAATCTCATTTGGTGGCCATCTCGGCCGCGAGGACGGTGTTGCGCATCAACATGGCAATCGTCATGGGTCCGACCCCGCCCGGGTTGGGTGTAATCAGACTGGCCACGGGTTGGACGGAGGCAAACGCAACATCCCCCACCAATCGCGATCCGTTCTTGGCCGTCGGGTCAGCAATCCGGTTGACCCCTACGTCGATCACCACCGCCCCAGGGCGAACCATCTCGGACTTGACGAACTCCGCAACCCCCATGGCTGCGATCAAGATGTCCGCGCGCCGACAGTGGATCGAGATGTCCCGAGTGCGCGAGTGGCACACGGTCACGGTGGCATCCGCTCCCTTGGCCTTCTGAATCAGGATGGCGGCCATAGGCTTGCCCACAATGTTACCACGACCCAGGATCACCACATCGGCTCCCGCTACCTTTGTGCCACTTCTCACCAGGAGCTCATGGACACCGGCCGGGGTGCAAGAGACAAAACCAGTGGGATCCCCCAGGAGAAGCTTGCCCACGTTGACGGGGTGAAAGCCGTCCACATCTTTGGACGGAAGGACCGCCGAATAGACCGCCGCACCGTCGATCTGCCGCGGCACCGGCGCTTGGACGAGAATCCCATGGATGCGCGAGTCTTGATTCAGTCGGTCAATGAGCGCCAGCAACTCGGGCTGGGTCGTCGCCTCGGGAAGCACGTGCGTTTCCGACATGATGCCCAACCGGGCACTGGTGCGCTCCTTCATTCCCACGTAGACCTGCGAAGCAGGGTCTTCACCCACACGCACAAAAGCCAGCCCTGGCTGAACGCCCCGTTCCTTGAGCGCCGCAATCCTTTGCGCGGTTTCGACGTGGATCTCGTCAGCGATCTTCCGGCCATCGATCAGGTTGGAGGCAGACATGGTCAGGGAGCCAATTCTATGGATTCAATGACGATCACCGGGGTCTTCGGCCAGCGGGGATCCAGCATCTCCTCACCGGTAACGACTACGCGGCGTCCCTTGAATCCCTTGATGTCGATATCCGGGGTGATCGGGGAAATGTAGTTCATGACCTTGCCGTTATCGGCACTGGCCAACTCGAAGTGGGTAGGGGCTTGTATGCTGACCGTCGACTTCACCACTCCTTCGCGCCGGACAATCCGTTTGGTGACCCCGCTGGGAACCACTGCCGGAACGGGTGCAATCACCGGCTCGGATACAGCCGGGGGGAGCTCGGTCTTGGCTGGAGTTGGCTGGGTGGCGACAGGCTCGGGTGAGGGGGGCGAGGCTGGTTGAGCCGGAGGCACGGTATTCGGCTGAGTTACGGGCGGAGTTGGTTTCGCCGCTTCCTCGGCAGGTACAACTGCGGGTTTGGCCTTTTCCTCAGCGGGAATGGTCGCGGGCGTTTCCTTGGCTGCTTCGGGCACTGGTGGCTGCGCTTCCGGCTCCGGCTTCACGGATACCTCCTTGTCGAGATATTCCATCGCCACATACGCAAACGCGTCCTCCGGGGTCTCGATCTCCATCCAGTCCCCAGCCGTCCGAATCTCTTTTACCACCGCGTCTTTGGCCAGAACCGCGACCACGCTAAAATTCTCGCTCGGACCCGCCCGGACGTTCAGCTTGCGCACCCGCACCGATTTGGTGTCGGAATCCACCATGGAGGCATTCACCCAGAGGGGGGTATTCTCCGGCATCGCAATCTTGGCCCAAACGGCGGGATCTCCGAGTTTGGTCTTCTCGAACTTGATCTCCTCCAGAATCTGCACCTTCTCCCCAATATGCAACTGCGTGATGACCTCACTGAAGATGGAGGGTCGACCGCGCACGTTCACCTTGTCGGAATTCACGGTCGCAGGCGTTTGCGCCTGCACCCAAGCGCAGGCAAAGACTAGCGCAAGCGCCACCCAGATAGTGGAAGGTACAATCCGTTTCATATCGCGATTCGTACAATGGTGTGAATCCTGCATCAGGAGAATCTCGTTTTTCCCACCCGATGACCAGCACTCTCAGAGTAAGCGCTCAACCCAGCCTCCTGTCAATGTCACTTCTGACGGAGTGAGTTGCGCGAACGCGAACTCCTGGGCCGCGAGGCTCTTTCTGCCCCGGCGGAGGCCTTTGGAGCAGGATCCGAAGACCCAAAAGCAGCGATCTCCGGTGCCGTCAGGATCCTCCATTTGCCCAAAGGCAATTCGCCCAGGCGAATGGACCCGATCTGCACCCGCTGCAACCGCTCCACCGTGAAGTTCTGTGACTCGAACAGCCGCCGGACCTCCCGATTCTTCCCTTCGGCCAGTTCCAACTCGACCACGCTGCGCGTCGAGTTGGCCGAAATCAGCCAAGCCCGCTGGACACGTAACAGCTCGCCATGGTCTTGAATCCCCTTGCAAAAACGGTCCAAGAGGCTCGGGTCCACTTTCCCCATTACGGTGGCAATATAGCGCTTGTGGACGCCAAAGCGGGGGTGGGTCAGGCGAAGGCAGAATTCACCGTCGTTGGTCAGGAAAAGCAGCCCCTCGCTGTCTTTGTCCAAACGCCCCACCGGATAGACTATGCTCCACTCCTTGGGCAGAAGATCCATCACGGACTGGCGCGCCAGCTCGTCGGACCTGGTGCAGACATACCCAGCTGGTTTGTTGAGGGCCAAATAGATACGCTTGCGTGCCCGAACCTTCCTCCCCTCGACCGCCACTTCGTCGTGGTCGGGATCCACCCGGGTGCCCAATTCGATCACCGTTTCGCCATTGACGGTGATTTGGCCTTGGGTGATCAAGGTTTCGCTCGCACGACGCGAGGCCACCCCGGCGTCCGCAAGGAATTTCTGTAGACGAACTTTCACTTGAGAGGAAAATGAAAAAGACACCCCACCCTCTCCTGTAGTACGAATCCCCGCCGAGAGACAGGAACTTCCGAACTACATCCTGAGACTAGGATGCTGCTTAAATTGTTGTAAAAGAGGAGCTTAGGGCTCGCTCTTGGTCTTTCTCAGACCCGTGACGCGGTCCCCTTCTTTCCATTCGCCACGTTTCTTGAGCACTTCAACGCGCTCAAAACGCTTCATGACGTTCTTCTTCGCCCCCAGGGTACCCGTTGACCGTAAACTCCGATGTAGTGACATACGCTGGCTTCTCGATTTCTAAACCGCCCCTTCGAGGGCGGCCGAGACTTGTACCATACCCAAGAATGAAAGCAACCGGTTTCTTCCGGCCGGTTACCTACCCTCCTCCCCTGAAGGCCCAGGGATCGCCACCCCAGGACTTGCAGGCCGGCCAAAGTCAGGGGATCCGTCCCGGTTCCAGGTAAAGGGCTGAATCCGAACATCGCGGTTCCAACCCGAACCGCGTGACCGGGCGGCATGGTAGACAATCCAATCCTCTTTACCGTCGCGCGATTTCACGAAGGAACCGTGCCCAGGTCCAAACACGTCGGCAGTCCTCGAGAATACTGTCTTAGGCTTCTTGGTCCACGACTCAGGGTCCAACGGATCCTGGCCTGCGAAGGTCAACTGCCCCAGGCAGTAGTCGTCCCCCCAGCTGCCGCTCGCGGAATAAATGACAAACAAGTGGGGGCCGTTCCACAAAACCTCGGGCCCTTCATTGATGAGCGGACGCCCGTTCAGCTCCCATTCAAGTTCCGGGCTGGAGATTCTCACCCTGGGTCCGGAGATAGTCCATGGATCGCTCATCGGGGCAATATAGAGGTGCTGAGCGACGTTTTCCGTCCCCTCCCAGCCGGACCAGATGAAATACAGTTTGTCCCCGGGCATCACCAGGACGGTTCCATCGATAGCCCAGCGATCGGTGACATCCGCAATTTTGCCTTTGAGTTGGAACGGCTGGAGAGGATCTCGAGCGTCCCCTTCCAGGACGTACATCCGGTGGTTTGCGTTTTCGCCGTCATCGGCAGCTACGTAAATGTACCATCGGCCTCGCAGAAAGTGGAGTTCAGGTGCCCAAAGTTCCTTCGACCAGGCAGTTCCCGGTGGCGGGGTCCACACGGGCGTGAGTTTGGCGGTGGCGAGATCCCGCAACCCGGCCAGGCGAGCCACACAGACCGATCCCTTCCGGGATTGGCAGAAGTAGTACCCTCCCCCGTGTGCCACGACCCAAGGATCCGCCCCCATGGCAGCGATGGGGTTGGTTATGGTTACGGAGGAAGGGACGGTTTCGCCCTTGACGACCGATTCGAGCAGCATAACGGCGAGAAGAAAAATGGTTCGCATACGCGTTTCGCCAAACCCGATCCCAAATTCACTTTTGCTCAGGACCGATCCGAGCGCGATCGGTACCGACGGTTCTTTCTGTTGCGGCAGGTGATGGACCGAGTATAGTCCTGCTTGTTGGCAACAGAAACAAATCGTTCCGTCCTATGCAAGCATCTGGTTCCATTCTGCGCCTATTCTCAGCAACCGCCATCGCTCTGGTGAGCGTCTTCCTTGGGGGCTGCGAGACTACCACCCCGGTGAACAACCGCGGGTCCCTGCCTAAGACCGCCGCGCTGCTTCAGGCAGGATCCACGGACGCCACCGCCATTCTGCGTCAAATGGAAGAAGAGTTGATGGCCGCTCCGGCGGTGCGCGCCAAGGCGGATGTCCTGTCACTGGGCCACCATCAGGCCTCCCTCCAGGGGTTGCTCTATTTTGGGCCCGAGAACTCGGGCGCACTGGATTTTGGCGGCAGCTTTGCAGGCAAGACCGCGATCCTCAAACTGACGGAGATGGGAGGGGAGATCTGGGGTGGGAACAACGGCACTGCTTTCAAACAGGTTACCCCCAAGGAATACCGGGCCTCGCTGGTGCTGGGTATGACCCGGGTGGGTCTTCTCCACAATCTAGCCCTGCTCGCCAATGGCAAAACCCCCGAGCATGCCGAAGGCGGTGTTGCAGAATGGGCCACCGCCGAGGAGTTGCGGGTGGCGGGGGAGAAGCCGATCGCGGGCGGGCTCGCTGTGTCTCTCGAATACAAGATCCTGGTGGGCGGCCGCGAAGTGGGCGAAGCCGTGCTCTGGATCGACAAACAGAACGGCATGCCCCTCTCCCGGGAACAGAAGGTCCACTTCCCCGAAGGCGACATGAGCGTCTCGGAGTATTACGTGATGGAGGTACGCTGGGGGTTCAAGCCGGCAAAGCTGCCGCCTACGCCCAAGTAGACCCCAAGCCCCGGCAAACCCAAAACAGGGTGGAAGCTCACTCGGTCCAGACCGCCACTCCGGCGACTGGAAGCAACGCTTTACCCAGGAGCATTTTGGCAGTCTTGGGCAACTTCAGGTTCTGCTTCTCCGAGGTGAAGTTCGTGGCCACCCAAAAACCATCCCGCCAATCGACGAAGAGGTTGTCCGGATAGTTCGCCACGGGAATTCCAGCACGCTCAAAAGCCGCGCGCAAAACAAGTGCCTCCAGATCGCCTTTCACAGAATCGACGCCAACGTAAGTAACCGTCCCCTTACCGAGAGTTCGGGTCACCACACACGGTTTTCCGGCATAGAACTGGTCCGCAAAGGTCGCCAGCACGGTAGTCCCTTCGCCCGGTTCCAGCACCTCGCCCCATGAATTCCATTCACAGGTCGATTTGCCGCACTTGACCGTCCCCGACACGGGGAGCGGCAGGACGTCGTACAGACTGACCTTGGCCCCGATGAGATCCAGGATCGGCCCCGCCCAGGATGCTTCCCACAGATGTCCACGGCGATCCTTCTGGGCTGTGCGGCAGGTGAGAACCAGATTACCCCCCTTCTCCACATAGGCGCGCCAACGAGCCACCAGTGTTTCATCCACCAGTTGGTAGGCGGGAGCCACCACGACCGGATAGCTCGAGAAGTCTCGCTCCGCCGAAATCACGTCTACCGGGCATCCCAAGCGCTTCAAGCCGCGGTAAGCGCGGAAAAGATGAGTCTGCGTGTCCCACAGCACGGTTTGCTTATGGTTGTCGATATCCCACCGATTCTCCACATCATAAAGCAGCGCCGTGCGCCGAGCGGTGTACGCGGCTGGTTCCTTAGCCTGGGTGCTGTAGTTCTGTCTCAGGAGCAGCATGTCTTTCGCCGCTTTGCTGTATTGCTCTCCTCCTGAGGAGACAGTGACCCCGTCGGGCCCGACCAATCCGTAGTGATACAACTCGCCTCCGTACAAAGGCTGGCGATAACGGTACGTGCAGGTCACCTTGGCTCCTGCTGCAAATGCGCGCAGGATCCACAAATAGACCGCTCCAGGATACGGCTGCGGGTTCACGTCAGCCCAATTCACCTGTCCCGGCTGCAGTTCCATCAGACCTTGGAAACCGTTGATCGGTCGCAAAAAGTCGTGCATGAAGGACATCTCAGCGCCGTCACCCAACCGGAATCCCAATGGGCCTTGCACCGCGTTGGGCAAACCTCGGACTGGGTAGAGGGTCCAGGAGATCAGGTCGAGGTCCTTCCCGGAAAGCGGCGGGGAGACCGCGGCATGCATGTTCATGAAATTGTGCGTGATCCACTGGGACTTCGTGAACTTGCGCAGGGTCGCGGTCTGGAAGCGCAGGTAATCGGCGGCTTCGACCGCAAACCAACGTTGGAAATCGAGGAGTGCGTGGGGGTTCACCTGCTGCACAAGCTCTTCCTGATTCGGAATGCGCACCTGCTCGAAGTCTTGATACCGCTGTGACCAAAAGGCATTGCCCCAGTCCTCGTTCAGGCGGTCGATCGTCTTGTACTTGGTTTCAAGCCACCTTCGAAAAGCGGTCTGGCAATGATCACAGTAGCAGTACTCCTTGCCGTAGTGACTCAGCTCATTGTCCAGCTGCCAGCCCCACACCGCCGGATTCTGCCCAAACCGCTTACCCAACTCGCTTACGATCTTGCCCACATATTCGCGATAGACGTGAACCGTCCAGCACGCGTGCTGTCGTGACCCATGGTCCATCAAGCGCCCCTTCGCATCGACCATGAAGACTTCGGGGTGTTTGCGCACGAGCCAGACCGGAGGAGTCGGGCTGGGGGTGCACAAGATCACTTTCAGGCCCTGCTTCTGGCACAACTCGACGTTCTTCTCCAACCAACTGAAGTCGAACTTCCCTTCCTCGGGTTCCATGAACGACCAGGCAAACTCGCCCATGTGAACGTATTCCATGCCCAGTTTCTTGATGTTCTCGATGTCCCGCCCCCATTGGGACTCCGGCCACGCTTCAGGATAATAGTAAACACCAATCCGCATCAGATCCCGCGTAGGGAAGAAGTCGTTTTGCATAGCCTGGCCAAAAACGGAGTGAAGGGTCAGCAGAGCCGCGACAATGAGCCCGCCTCGAAACCGGTGCAGAGACGATGGAATGCGCATGCCCATTCCATACGCCAGATGTGCTCCCTGGGCAAGTAGAGTCCAGCTAGGCAGTGCCGATGAGGTCAAAGGAACGGGTGTGATAGAACCACTCGTAGAGCCAAAAAAACACGTAAGAGTCAACCAGCGCCAAGAACCAGAGTAGCCAAGCGACCCATGTCTCGGGCACGAACAAGCTACCTGCGCCCAAGGCAAGAAAACCTAAACCGAGGCCGAGCAAAGCGCCGATCGGCACGATCGTCCTCAGGCGGATCCTAGAGGTATCGTTCGTAGCGGAACTAAACTGCAAGGGAATGCTGATCCACCGGGCGGCGAGCAGCAATCCACCCACTTTGAAACCTAGGTTCATGGCGGCAGCTGCCGGGAATCCTTGAACGACGCCTATCAGTAGTCCACACGCTACAGCGTACAAGAGGAAGAGAGGAGCCTGCACCCATGAACACTTACACAAGAGCAGAGACAGCTCCCGAAAACCGACAGGGTAACAGGCAGAAAGAGGGATCTGAACGCTGCCATAGCTGAGGGTCTGAAAGGCTCGTCCCGCCGGCCAAATCAAGGCCAAGGCCTGGCAGAAGGTGACAAACATACCGACGCCGAGGGTCCATTCTTGCAGTACGGGGTTCAGGGCCCCGAGCACGAGGGTCAACGCAACCACGACAACGAGATTCCTGAACAGACGCAGCCATCGGGGTGTCAGCTCGATTCCGTCGGGAAACACAAACTCGGTCAAAGTCCGCTGCCGACTGCTCAAGGCTCCCCAAAGCAGCCCCTCGAGCCAGCCCTTCTTGCGGAGCTCGGGCGCGCGAAAGAATTGTCGCGACAAGACCAGGTCCTCGATTTCGGTGGGGCCGGGGGTCACCGCTTTGCGTTCTTCCGTTCCGTCTTCTCCCTCCTGGTCCGTCATCGGGTCTGCGAGGGAGGGTTGTTCACTCTCAACGTAGCGGTACTCCGCTCTCAGGCGCGCAATCGAACTCGGTACGGTCCAGAGAAGCGTTCCGATCGGGAGGAGCAAACTCAAGAGCCGATACCGATGGTCCGGGAAGAGAAGCCCGAACACCGCCATAGGCCAACCCGTGGGCAGCAGAACGACGATCTCGGACGCGTGTCGATCGAGGAACGAAAGCAAGGGGCCCCCCACCCAGTTCTCCGCCATGATCGATCCAAAGACCAGGACCGTGAGCATGCCCGAAATCAACTCGTACGGAACCCGCGGAAAGAAGGCGGCTCCGAGCAAGGCGATCGCCACGATCTCCATCCATGCCAGGATCGCAAAGGGGATCACCACCAGCCATTTTCCCATAGGCCAGTCGAGGAAAGCAGCCACCGCCAGAAGAGCCGCCGCAAAATCAAACAACAACCAAAGCGTTTTTCGGAGAAAGGCCTGGAACTCCCATCGAAACACGTCCCCTTCGGCCACCGGCAACAGGATCAGGGCAGGCAGATCTCTGGAAGCGTACAGGGTAGACCGCACCCCCTTGGCGTGCAGGAATACAAAGTAGAATCCCCACAGGCTGATCAAAGCCATGGATGACATCGCGTTCCGCGTCGTCAAACACATCGACCACACCATGACGCCAAGGCCGACGGATAGCATGGGACGCAATAGCAACGGCGGCCAATTGCGACTGCCCCACTTGTGCACCCGCTGAAACTCACTTTTGAGTGCCGGCGAAGCCCTTACCGCTTCACGAACGGCGCGACGCGCTCTTCGCTCGAAAGGCGGCGAGTGGAGTCTCATCGGTTTCCCTCGCGCAACTGGCGGAACATCTCCCCCAGCACATTGTCTTTGTCCTGAGCACGCTCACGCAAGGCCTCCAGCCGGTCGAAAGCTCGTACCCCCC
This sequence comes from uncultured Verrucomicrobiota bacterium, assembly GCA_964411985.1. Lineage (GTDB taxonomy): Bacteria > Verrucomicrobiota > Verrucomicrobiia > Limisphaerales > J093 > CAYPNF01. The sequence continues at coordinate 52,664 of CAYPNF010000026.1, read as the reverse complement.
CTTTGTGGATCACACAGACCCGATCCGAAAAGCGCTCGGCAATGTCCAGGATTTGGGTGGAATAAAAGATCGTACGACCTCGGCTTGCGGCCTCCACCGCCCGTTGCTTGAAAGCGTCAATCCCCAGAGGATCCATCCCAGACGCAAACGGCTCATCCAAGAGCCATAGTTCCCTGTCTGCAGCCAACAGGGCCACCAGGCCGGCCTTGTACGCCTGCCCACGGGAGAGCGACCCAACAGGCCGCAGGGCCAGCGGCAGAAGATCGAATTCCCGCAAAAGTTCCACGACCCGAGTTTCCGCTCCTTCCGAATCGGCATCGTACAAGCGCAGCACGATCGCGATATTCCGCAAGATCGATTGGTCCCAGAACTGAAAAGGGACTTCAGGGAGAATGAACATCCGCCGTCGCAGATCCATCTGGTCGCGCCGAAACTCCCGTTCATCCATGTAAACTCCACCCTGGTCCGGTGCAACCATGCCACACAAGCAGCGCAGCAGAGTCGTCTTCCCCGCTCCGTTTGGTCCCAGCAGACTCACAATCTGTCCTGGCTCAATCTGAAGTGAGACATGGTCCAGAGCTCGTACGGACTCGTACGATTTTTCCAGGTTTCGCACTTCGATTCTCATGGCTGCTGTTCCTGTGAGTGGGTGGGTGGGAGGTTCCAATGGACCGTGGCTACGCGGCCGCCGAGCACCTCGGCCTTCCCATGGCCGAGGTCGCCAGAGGGGCTCTCCACGCGCACCTCATAGCTTCCGGGAGGAAGCTTAGCGAATCCGAAGTAGCCAGCGGCATCGGTATGCGTGGAACGTTCCGCTGGCCCCCGCAGAATTACGTGCAGCCCGTCCACAGCGTTGGTCGAGCCCAAATCCATCACCTCGCCTCGCAGCAGACCTATGGAACGCGATCCTTTCCAGGGCATGGGAGGAACGTCAACGACCGATGCGAGCACCGGGGCCACTGCGGCACCTTTGCTGCGAGTCAGCCTTTGGATCCAGTCGCTACGCTTCATCGGCTTGAGGGAACTCTGGTGATAAGAGTAGAGCGAGAAACCGTCCGCTCCTGCTGCGGGGCCAAAGGGGCGACGGGCGCTGCGAATCTGCACCACCGTGCCCTCGAGCGAATTGGTGTAAGCTCCCAGGCCCAAAGCCATCTGCCGATCGTACCTCTGCAGCTTGGCAAAGGCGGACCATCGCCGCCAAGCTTCCCCGTGCGGCGCCTGGGCGAAGTAGGCCATCGGCACATTCAAATCAAGGATCCCTTCCTCCAGCCATGCGCGCCAGTCCTGAAATTTGTCGCCATAGGCCGCCGACTTTGTCCATTCCGACGTGCTGGCCGGCCCCGGGGCAAAACAGATGGTTGCGGCGGACAACTTGATTTCCGGGCGCAATTCGGCCAAAGAGAGGTAAAGGCGCCGCACCATGGAGGTCACCTGATCCCGGCGGAACTGGCACCAATCGGGGTCGTCCGGGACTGGATCTTCGGTTCGCCCAAACCGTTTTCGGAAACGCTCCAAGCTCGCTGAGTTGTAGCCCCACTCGCGCCGGGAATACCGAGCGTAGTCGAGATGGATGCCGTCCACCGGATAATTGGCGGCCAATTCCATGATGACCTCCCGAAGATGCTGTTGCACACCTGGGTGACCAGGATCAAGTGCATGATTGGACCCATCCCAGGTCAGGTGATTCGTGTCACATGAGAGCCATTCGGGATGCGCTCTAAAAACGTGGTCCGGCGAGGAAGGAAGGTTGGTGCGGCTGTTCCAAATGGGATAGAGTACCATCCAGGCATGGACCTCCAGACGCGGACTTCCCGACCTGGTTTGGCGCAGAAGTTCCAACAAAGGGTCAAAGCCCACTGCGATGTCTTCTGCTCGTGGAACACGCTGGCTCTGGTAATAGGCGTCGCCTCGCTTTCGCACCTGGACCAGCAGGGTGTTCAGATGAGCGGCCCGTGCTTCCTTCACCAATACCCGGATCTCCTCGGGGCTCTTGAACCCGGGATGGAATGCATCCACCCACCAGGCCCGGATCTCCGGCGCCGGATCCGCCAGTGCGCAGGCCATCAGCGGGGCGAGACAGAGCCAGCGAATGAGGCCGACCAGTTGGGACTTCTTCCGCATATGCAAACAGGGCCGCACCCAGCGCGGCCCTGTACCCGGTGGAAAAGTTGGCTAGAAACCGGATCGCTTGGGATACGGTGCGCGTTTGACCTTGGCAGCCGGTTTCGCTTCCAGTTGGCGCATCACTTCCGCAATGGCTTTTTCCAACTGCGGATCCACGCCTTTGGCCATCACGCCCGGATCATCGATCACTTCGATATCCGGATCCACACCGTGCCCTTCAATGATCCACTCTCCTTTCAGATCGTAAATGCCAAAGGTGGGCACCGTCACGTTCCCGCCGTCGATGAGCGGGGGGGATCCGGTCATGCCGATCAGCCCGCCCCAGGTCCGGGTCCCGATCAGCGGCCCAAGGTTGGACTGTTTGAAGTAGTAAGGGAAGCAGTCGCCTCCCGAACCGCTCCAGCCGTTCATGAGCATGGCCTTGGGTCCGGTTACACTCAGAGGTGGCCAGGACCAGTCGCGGCCATCTCTCACGCCCCAGTAGTTGCGGAGCGGCCGGTTCAGCATCTCGATGAAGCGATCAGGAATTTGCCCACCGCTGTTGAACCGCTCGTCGATGACCAAGCCCTCCTTGCTCACCTGTCCTCGCCACTGGCGCACTAATTCATTTTGCCCGTTTTGGCCGGTATCGGGCACGTAGACATACCCAATCCGCCCCTGGCTCGCGGCATCGACTCGTTTGCGGTTGCTTTCGATCCAGGCCAAGTGACGGAGCCGGGCCTCGCTGCTCAAGGTCTGTACCAATACGTCTCGAGCACCCTCGCGGCTCGGTTTGTTGTTCACCGTCAAAAGGACTGGCTTGTCTGCCAGCCCCTCAAACGCTGCCCAGGGATCTTTGCTGGTATCGACCGGATCCCCATTCACCGCCAGGAGGTACTCGCCTTCTTTGACATCGATCCCCGGCTGCCGAAGCGGAGAACGAACCTCCAGATCCCAAGCGGCGCCTTCGATGATCTTCTTGATGCAATAGGCTCCATCTTCGAGTGCGTAGTCCACTCCCAAATACCCAACCGGACGCGTAGGAGCACTCTCAACATCACCACCACCCCGGTAGGCGTGGGAGGAGTTCAGTTCCGCGATCAGTTCACCCAAAACATAGTTCACGTCCCAGCGCGTCACGGAATCCTGGAGCATCTTCAGATACCGATCCCGCAAGGCCACCCAATCCACGCCGTGCAGACCGGGGTCGTAGAAGTAGTCCCGTTCCAGTCTCCAAACGTCATTGAAGATTTGCCTCCATTCGGCGCGGGGATCCACGCTGGCCTCGAAGGATCCTGTCTCCAGTTTCTTATCCATCTTCTGTCCTTCCTTGGGCTCCACGATCGCGTAGTTGCCGTCTTTCCGTGCCAGGAGTTTTTCCCGGTTCGCAGACAACTCGATTGAATCCACATCCTCCAGCACGGTCTTCTCTTCGCGTTTCTCGAAGTCGAAAAGCATCACCGGATTGCGCTCCTCCACCGTTCCCAGCCGGGCCACTCTGCGGAAGAGCAGCTTGCCGCTCACCGCCACCAGGTTGTCGTAACGACCGGCCTTGGGAGGAAGGAGAATTCCGCGAGTCTCAAATCCATCCAGGTCGATCTCCACCGCCTTGGGTTTCTCTTCCTTTTTGTCCTCTTTCTTTTCCTCTTTGCCCTCGGACGCCTTTTCTTTGCCAGCTTCGGCGGCCGGTTTGCTCTCTTCTTTCTTGTCAGCGTCCGGCTTGGCTTCGTCCTTTTTCTTGTCCTTGTCGGTCTCTTTCTTCTTGTCGCCCTCTTCGTCATTCCGGGGTGCCAGGGGCGAGACCGTGTCTTTCTTGAGCGTCACCAAAGCGAGTTGAGCGCTATTGGCATAGATCCAACTCGTGTCATCCAACTCGCTGTACAAGGGATTCATGGTCCTCCCCGTGCGGTAGTACAGGTACTTGCCCTCGGGATCGAAGACCGGGCTGTCGTCGTTGTAGAACCCAGAAGTGGCCTGGTGGCGTTTGCCCTCTTTGTAGTCGTAAAGGATGATCGCGCTGTTGCGAGTGTCCAGGTCTCCCGCGTAGGCAATCCAACGGCTGTCCGCCGACCAACTCACGGCAAAGGAATCCAGGTTTTCGTGATAGAACCAGAGCTGTTTGTCGATCACCCGGTTGGTCTTGGTGTCGAAGTCATAAACCGAGATCTGCATGGCCTGGTCAATCCACACGATCTTCTTGCTGTCGGGCGACCATTGGGGCTTGTAGCGGTAACCCGGGCCAAGCTTGGTCAAGACCTCCTCGCTCCCGGTCCCATCGGCATTCCGCAAGCTCAACTCGTATTCGCCGATGCGATCGCTGAAACAGGCGATCAGCTTGCCATCGGGCGACCAGACCGGGTATCGCTCCGCCACCCCGGTCGTTCGGGTCAGATTGCGCACAATCCCATGCTCCGCCGGCACGGAAAAGATGTCGCCGCGCGCTTGAAACAAAGCCCTCTTTCCACTGGGAGATACTGAGGCGAATTGGATGAGGCTGGAGACATTCTTAAGCTGGGGTTTCAGGGTCACTTGGTCGGTTACAACCTGAACCGTGACCTCCCGGTGCTTTTCTGAATCGCAATCCAGCAAGTAGAGATGTCCGGCATTCTCAAAGACGATTTCCTTGGGCCCGATGCTCGGAAACTGAACGTCGTACTCCTTGAAATGCGTCACCTGGCGCAACTGGTCTTTGCGGGTGTCGTATGCCCAGATATTGGCCCGTTTGTTCTCATCCCGATCGGAAAGGAAATAGAGCGTGGAGCCGTGCCACATGGGTTGGCTCTCCGAAGCGTCCGATTTCGCGATGCACTTGGCGGTCAGGTCCTCCAGCTGGAAGAGCCAGATGTCGGGGTTCATCCCACCCCGGTACCGTTTCCAGGTTCGGAAATCGACACTGATGGTGGTGAAGGCGAGTGTCTTACCATCGGGGGAAATCGCACCAAATTCACCGTAGGGCACCGGCAACTTTTCGGGCAACCCGCCCTCCACCGAGACTTTCCACAGCTGATTGAAGCGATCTTTGTAGCTGGTTCTCGAGCTGGCAAAAAGGATGTGCTTGCCGTCCGGATACCATCCCACGACCCGATCCGGGGAGCCGTGATGAGTCAACCTCTTGGGCACGCCACCTGTCACCGGCATCAAGTAGACGTCCTGGTTGCCATCATAGTTCCCGCTAAAGGCCAGCAACGTGCCGTCTGGGGAGAATCGTGGAAAGGACTCCTCACCCCGGGGCGAGCTCAGCCGTACCGCCTGTCCGCCGCTGCGCGGTACCACCCAGATATCGCCTGCGTGCACAAAGGCAATCTGAGTGCCGGAAACGTCCGGCTGCCGCATCATCCGTGCGTCGATTCGGTGCGGGCTGGAATCCTCTGCCGCTTGGCAGGGGGAGAGCAAAGAGAGCCCAGTGGCTGAGAAAAGCCCGACCGCTAGGGCCGAGCCGAAGGAATATCGTACCAGTGCTTGGCGCAACATGGAGGGGAGTCTGCCCTCAACCTTACGGGAATTCCAGTCCCAAAGGAGAGAGGAGCGCGTCGGTTCGTTTCAAGCCACTGGCTCGGGAGAGGCGGCTTCCGGGACGGATGAGGAGATGCCGCGTTCCTTGGTCCGCTGGTAATAGGCCACCATGGCCAGGGTGGCCGCCAGGCCCACCCCTCCCAAGATGACCCAGACCAACCAGGGATGGTGCGCCTGCCAAAGGAGGCGCGTCGCCTCCTCGACCGTCCCACCCTTGCCACCGTTGAGGGAAGCGGCCATGATCTCCATGACCTTCTCGGAAGGCAGGGCCTTAACCTGGTCCATCGCCATGCCCGCCGTCTCCACCAGGTACTGCCGGGCAAAGTTGATTCGGCTGCCCAGGCTCTCGTAGAGGTAACCGGAGATGAGGTTCCCCAGCCCCCAGCCTACCGCGAACGGGATGTTGGAGTAGCCCATGTAGAGCGCTTTCTTCTCAGCGGGAGCCGTCAGGCCGATGTATTCGGAGAACTTCGGGCTGCACATCATTTCGCCCACGGCGAAGACAAAGATCGACAACGCTGCCACCCAACCCGCGGTCGTGGCGCCGCAGCCCACGAAAGCAACGACGGAGATGAGCATACCCCCGATCAAGGCAACCATCGGGTGAAACTTACCGGTCAACCACGAAATCGGGATCATCAGCGCGATGATCGCGGCGGAATCGATGTTGATAAGCATCTCTGGTTTGACATAGCCGTTGGGCAAGATGTAGCTCTGGCTCAGCATCGCAAAGTAGGGGGCCACATCTCTCGACACCACCCATTCGTCGAGGAAATTGGGCAGCAGGTCCCAGAGTTGCATGAACATGAACCAGAACCCGCTGAAGATGGCCAAGAAGATCAGGAAATTCTTGTCCTTCAGGGTGGTCATGGTGTCCAGGAACGTTTGGGCTATGGTCTTGGGCTTGGCGTTGGGAGACTTCTCCGGTTCCCGGTAGAATAGGAGAGCCGGCACGAAGTTGAACGCGGTCACCCCTGCGGCGCAAAGTAGGACCAACTGAAAATTCGTCTGGCCCCGCAGGGTGGCGGCGAGCATCGGCGCCAGGAATCCCCCCACGTTGACCATCCAATAGAAAATGCCCCAGGCGATGGAACTGTTGTCCTGGGTGGAGGCTTTGGCGATGGTGCCCTGAACGGGAGGCTTGAAAATGGCCGTGCCCAACCCGACCAGGCAGGCCGCGCACAGGGCACCCCAGTAGCCGTGCGCGAAGGCGAAGAGCGAATAGCCCAGAACGTTGGTGGCGAAAGCCACGTAGAGGCTCTTCTTGTAACCGTACTGATCGGTAAACCCGCCCGAAACCATGGGGACCAGGCACTGGACGAGTGCCCAGATGGCGTAAATGTTACCCTTCTCCGAATAGCTCAGGCCCATGCCGCCCTGGGACACGGCGTAGACCATGTAAAGGGGCAGGATCGAACGAGCGCCGTAGAAGGCGAGCCGCTCGTTGGCCTCCATCCAGTTCGCGATCCAAAAATTGGGCCGGAGTCCGCGGACCTGCTGCCAGACGGTGGGCTTGGTAGTCATAGACCGATGGGCATATGCTTTGCTGTAGGGTTCAAGGATGCGCGAGCAGAGGGAGCGATTTCAAGGTGAATCAGAAAGTTGAAGACCACTCCGTAGTCGCTGTCGGAAGACATCGAGTGATTCCCTGACAATCCAGCGCGTGAAATGGAAAGTGCGCTTCCCTCCTCCACGAACCCTCACGGGTCCCGAAGCCTGCCATCAAAGCCGACGTAGCGAATGTCGTCGGGGCCGGTCCCAGTGGCGTTGTCGTGGAAGATGTAGAGGTAACGGATGTTGGCGGCAATCAGAGCAGCGCGAGTGTCCTCGCCGAGGGCGGGATCCAGAGCCGGCTCAAGCAGGAAGCTGTGGAAGAAGTTGTGATGGCCCGGGAGCACGGTGCGGGCGAAATAGCTGTCGGTGCTGAACGCCGGCAGGCTTCCGCCGGACGCGCTGGTGGGGGCCTTCCATTCCTCCAGCAGGAACGTCTTGTAGATGAACGGCGGAGAACCTTGCAGGAGCGGAAGGCCTTCGCGAAAGCGCAAGTTCACTTGTACGCCCCGATCCACGGCTGTGAAGTCTCGGTTCAGCCAGGGCATGTCAGACCCGGAGGAGGGCGCCACCTCGACCAAACCCGCGCTGTCGCTATTGGTCGTGCCCGTGGCCTCGCTAAACACGTCGAGGGTGGGTTGTGGCGTGGCATAGGTGCACTTCAACGCATACGTCGGGTCGCTCAACAGCGGCCGGGTGGCTCTTACGGTGTTGACGTTGTAGGGAAAGTCGAGGGTGAGGACGAAGGACCGGGCGGAGGCGCCGGTGCCGCGGCTCCAGGAGGCGGTGAGTCGTTTGGCGTTTCCGGGAGTGGCGATAGCGGTCAGCGATTCCAGGGATCCGCTCCAGGAGGCAACCCGGCCTTCCTCAAGAAACTGGGGACAGACGATGAGTTGACGGAAAAAAGTGGCGGGCACGTTCGACAGATCCCCCTTCGGCAAAAACACCCACCAGCGGGTTTTGAGGCGGTGCCTAGCCAGCAGGTCACCGAATTCTCCCTGGTCGGTCTGGAGGAGTCCGAACCATTCTGCGATCTCGTCCCGAGGATCCAGGTCGATGAGTCGATAAAACGCGTGACTACGGTAGCTGGTGAACCGTCGGCTGGGGCTGTCGAGGAGATCGCCTTGAGTGCTCCAATGGACGAGGTCCTCCGAGGTTTCCATGGCCCACGGTCCGGTGCCGCCCTGCCAAGAGAGAGTCACGGAGTCTGTTTCACGAGCGGGAGTGGAGAGGCGCAGGGGCTGCGTGTCAGCGCCGGTGACAAGACGCAGACTGGCAGCGGCGATAGCCAGGAGGGATGGCAAGTAGTAAGGAACCTTCATTTCAGGGAATCGAAGGGGGTGGAACGGTTGCGGGATGAGGCACAAGGCGAATCTGTTTTAGCCCGAGGTTTCCAGGCACGGAACGTTTGAACTCGAAATCGAGTTCGAACTGTTCCATAGCCGGGTAGTATTCTTCCCAGGCCAGGGTCGCGGTGTTCAGTTGATCGAGGAGCTCGTGATAGGCGGTTTCCCAAGGCATGACGGGCGCCCCCCCGACCGTAAGGGAAGAGGCTTCCAGCTGGGTCAGCGTGGCAGCAACCGGGCTTGGCCCATCGTAGGTGGCGGCAACCACCTCGGGTCGCGTGGCCTGGTCGGGATTGGTGATGGAAACCGCGCCCAACTGCAACACGATGCGGGCGCTGGCCTGGCGCACATCCCCGGTCTTGTGGACGGTCAAAGTGGCGACTCCATTCGCCATCTCCTCGGCATCGGGCGTGGAGTAGTGCACAAGCACGGCCATGCCAACCTCGGATTCACGGAGGTGATGCCGGAGGCGCTCCAGGAAAGCGTTCTCGTTGTAGAAACTCGCGTAGACCTTCCGGAGCGCGCGAAAGACGCCCCGCTCCTTCGGCTCGGCAGGATCACAGTGACTGGGGCCTGTCGTATCGCTGTCGAGATCATCCTCAAGGCAGCCACTGAAGCTGTCGTAGAGCCCCGCCCCGCTGAAACTCTCGAGATCCTCGACATTGGTGGAACTGCGAAAGCGGATCTTGCGGCCTCCCAGTCCGGCCTTCTGCAGGACAGCGATGATGGCAGCGCGCTGAGTCGGTGTGAAGTCAGCCACGTCGGTGATCAAAGCGCGAAGAGCCGCGAGGTCAGCGCGGAGCGCAGCGACCGGAGGCGGGTAGGTCGTGTAGGCCGCGAGGACGTCGTCGATGTGCTCGCGCAAGGTCATCCCAGCCGGCAGGGTTTGGGAAAGGAAATCATTCCATAGATCGAAGGTCAGGGCGACGACAGGAGAGGGCGTTTGATTCGGTAAACTGCGCCTGAGAAAACCGAAATTGGCGGCTTTGCCTCCAACGAACTTGAGGTCGGCGGGGGTGACGGTGTCAACGGCCAGGCTAATGGTCCCCGCTGGCGCGACGGGCGTGATGCTGAGGGGGCCGCCGGTCTTGCTCTGGAGGATCTCCTGTCGGCGTTCTGGGGTGAGGAGACCGGTGGTGTCCTTCAGGGCGATGCGGGCCGAGGCATCCCCCTCCTCCACGACCAGGAGCACCTCGCGTCCGTACAGGCTCGCGATCTCGGTCTGCAAGGCTATGCCGTTCGCGTAAGCGAACGGAAGGGCCAGGGACCGTGCCAGGATGGCGACATGGGAGTTGGGCGTGGCGGGCTGCAGGCAGACATAGCCGGCCAGGATCGGCAGTTCCGCGGGCACCCGGTCCGTAACCAGGATATCGCCAAACCCCAATCGGCCATCGGCCAGGGCACCTTGTATTTCGGAGCCGGGGACATAGACAAGCTTGCCCAACGCCCAGCCGCTGGAATAACTCGCGTTCGCCGTCGCCCAGCGGGTGAGGGAATCGACCGTGATGCCGCGAGCAGCGAATAGTTCGCGGTTGGCATCAGCGACGCCCTGCTGTTCGACCGATGGCGTGTAAAAGAAGCGCCAACCTGACTGGGAAACGAGCCGCTTTTGGGTGGCCTCAATCCAGTCCACGACTTGGTCGGCAGGGAAGGCCTCCGAACCGGTGATTTCCACGGCCACCTCTCGTACCTGGGGATCGGGGGCACGCAGCACGCTGCCGAGCACCATCCGCTGAGAGGCGTTGGCATAGAGGGCCTGGGAATTGTACTCCAGGATCGTCATCGTCTCGTAACCCGGTAGACGGGCCTTGGCGAACTGGTAATGATAGGGCCACTTGACGGAGTCTTGAAAGTAAACGCGATCAGGTTGGCTCAGGAGAATGCTAAACTTGGCAAAGCGGATTCCGGCCAGCCCGGTACCGGTCGCCGGCGTGAACAGATCGTCCCCAGCCGCGAGCAGTTGGTTCGACCAGTCATCCGCGGAGGTGAGCGGGCGCGAACCAGCGCGGTAGAAGGCCCAAGGACGACTGGGCTTAGACCCATCGCCGTACAAGATGAGGCCCTCGCGGACTCGTGCCAACTCCTGCCACTGCAAAAGGTCGGTGCTCCGTTCCAGCGTGATGAGTTGCCCGGAGGATTCCGGGCCACCGATGAACGGAACGTTCTCCCGCCACCATAGACTCAGGTTCCCGGCCTGCGCTGCGCAGACCAGGCCGAGTACGGTGAGACGTAGAAATTGCACCATCATCGCGATGTCAAATGTGCTGGTAGCCTAGCCCTCCGGAGAGTGCGATGCAACCCCGGCAGAAACCCATGGGTGTTGACGGGCGTTCCCTCGCAGTTCCTTTGTCGCACACTTAATCGAGCACTTTGTCGATTCCGCAATAGACCCGAGATGGATTCGGGGGCTGCAGGAGGGGGAAAGCGGCACCTGGGGGCGCCGCACTCCAAGACCTGGCGGATTTCGCATGCACTTTCCGTTGTGCGACAGCCTGTGCAGTGCGCTGCGCAGCTCATGGTGCCCGAAAAGCCAGTTTCGTTCATCGGTGGTGAAACCAAGGCATTCGTGTCATTTGTGTGATTCGTGGTTGTCTCTTCTGGTTTCTGTGTGCTCTGTGTGCTCTGTGTGTTCTGTGGTGGTCGTCGACGAAGTCTGCGATTAGGGCTGCGACACAGACTGTAGTGGATTCTGCTCCTCTGCGGCTCCACCCAGGCATTCGTGGTTCTTGGAAGCGGTCTTTTTCATTTTGGTTGACGGGTTCAGCCTTGCTGATTAGTTTGATTTCGTAATGAACATTGGCAGTCCACGTTATAGCAGTATGTTTCCCGGCTGGTATTACTTTAGCCGGTACACCTGCGCGTAGGGCTGTGATTCCATAGAAATTCAGCCGAACCGCAGGTGTACGCCTGCGGTTCGTTCGTTTTCGCCACAGGCCCCTGCTTTCCCAAACACACTATATGATCATCGTACTCAAACCGAACATCACCAAGAAACAGGAGATCTCCGTCCTCAAGGAAATCCGCAAATTGGGTTACCGCCCACACGTCATGCGGGGAGTGGCCCGCACGGTGATCGGAGCCATTGGCGATGAGCAAACGCATCAGAGCCTGGAGACCCTGACCGTCTGGCCGCAGGTGGAGAGCGTCATGCCGGTGCAGAAACGCTACAAGCTCGTCAGCCGAGAGGCGCACCCCTCTAATTCTACGGTAAAGGCGGGCGGCGTCACGATAGGCGGCCGCAAGGTCCAGATCATGGCAGGCCCATGCTCGGTGGAGAGTGAGAAGCAATTAATGACTGCGGCGGTGGCGGTCAAGAAGGCCGGAGCCACGATCCTTCGTGGCGGTGCATTCAAACCCCGGACTTCCCCTTACGAGTTTCAGGGGCTAGGCGAGAAGGGCCTCAAACTGCTCGCCAAAGCGCGCCAAGAGACCGGCCTCCCGGTGATCACGGAACTTCTATCCGAAGCCCAGGCCGAGCTCGTGGCCGAGTACGCCGATATTCTGCAGATCGGGACCCGGAACGCTCAGAATTTCCAACTCCTCATTGCGGCGGCGAAGACGGGCCGACCGGTCCTGCTCAAGCGCGGTCTGGCCATGAAGATCGAAGAATGGCTCTTGGCCGGGGAATACATCCTTGCCAATGAGAATCCCAACCTCCTCTTCTGCGAGCGCGGTATCCGCACGTTTGAAACCTACACGCGCAACACCCTGGATCTGGCCACCATCCCCACGATCAAGCGGGAGTCGCACTGCCCCATCGTGATCGATCCCAGCCAGGGCACCGGCCGTGCGGACCTCGTCGCGTCGCTCTGCAAAGGAGCCGTGGCCATGGGGGCGGACGCTCTTCTGATCGAAGTCCATCCGAACCCCGCCACCGCCTGGAGCGACGGGGCGCAGCAACTCTCGCTGGAAGGATTCGCCAAGCTGATGTCTGAACTCAGACCCTTCGCGGAAGCCGCTGGTCGCGAGCTGTGACGAACTAATCTCCGAGCAACTTCTTCAGTTGGTCGCGAGCCGCCTGGGCACGGGCCTGGGCGGAGAGGTTCGGGACATACTTGCGCTTGGCGAAGGAGAACCATTCGCAGAAATTGGACCGTTCCTTGTCCGGAATGGGGTCAGCCTTGGGTTCGGCGCACTCATAGGCGGCCCGCTCGTCGTAGCGTGCGCAGTTCTTGCAGACGCGCAACTCGGACTTGCATTGGGGACAAACATCACTCCGGCCGGGGAGGGCGGCGTACTTCCATTCCCAACCGCACCGATGGCAATGATAGGTCATGGCGAAAAAGATACCAAAGGACCGGGCACCAAGACAATTTTTGAGTGTTTTCGCCAGCTTTGGTGTATAATGAGCGGAACTGAATCGAATAAGATTATGAAACTGACGAGAATTCTGATGGCGTCGCTGGCGGCAACCTCCCTGGTCTTGGGAATCCAGGCAGCCGAGCCAAAAGCCAAAGTAAAGCCTTACACCCTAGAGACATGCATCGTTACCGGCGAAAAGCTGGGCGGCATGGGAGAAGCCTACACCTTTACGCACGAGGATCGCGAGATCAAGCTGTGCTGCAAAGGTTGCGTGAAGGCCTTCAAGAAGGAACCTGCCAAGTACGTGAAGCTGATCGAAGAGCAGGAGAAGAAGGCCAAGAAGAAGTCCTAAAGTCTGGGAACGGCCACGCGGCGTATTGGAGCGCGGCGGAAAAGCGCTTTTGATGCTTTGTTTCTTTCGCCCGCCACCAAGGCACTCTCCCGTAGACTCATAGCTCTGAGCTGGGGAGAGCCGCGTGGCTACCCCGAGCGCCCGCTGTTTGCAAAACAGCCACTTTCTGCTACAGTCAGGCAATGCGACTCGTTAGGGTCATATTCCTCAGTGTCTTGCTGATCGCCACAGCGCTCGGCCAGTGGCCCTCGGTCTGTGCCCCAGCGTTCAGCGCCTCCGAAAAGGCGATCAAGCATTGCTGCCGGTGTTGCGGGAACGACTGTGAATGTTGCGCTAGCAATCCCTCGTCGCCTGCGCCGAAGCAAGAATCGATTCCTGCCTCTTCCGACGATTTCCGCCTCCTCGGCATTCGTTGGGCTCCCCTCCGGGCAAGTTGGCTGGATGCCGCTTTGGTGCCATCCCCCCTTGGTGTTAGCCTACGGGATTTGTCACTTGCATCGCATTCGCTGAGCATTCTGCTGTGCCGCTTCCAGCTCTGAGATTCTGAAGCTCCCAGGTGTAGTGTGTCCCGGCATCGGTCTGATACGGGAATCCTGTTCGGTGTTTGAATCTCAGAGTTATGAAAATCGCGTTTCCTTTTGCCAGTAAATGTCTTGGTTGGGTGGTCTTCGCCGTATGCGCCCTCGGCGCTGGGGCCGAGCCTGAGTCTTCTCCCGTCGTGGTGACCCCAGAGTATGTAAACCGCCAGGCGGAAGCCATGCGCACAAACCACCCGGCGTTGCATGCGTCCAGTGCCCGGATCCGATCCGCAGAAAGCGGCATGGAGGCGGTGAGAACGTGGGAGGATCCGATGATCAAGCTGGGCTACATGGCGGCGGAAACCGAAATGCGGGCTGCCGAGGGCGACTTGATTTACGGCTTTGACCAGAAGCTGCCGCTTTTTGGCAAGCCCCGTTTGGCGAGGGAAGCAGCGGCGGCGGATGTAGCCATGGAACGTGCGGGAGCCAACGTGCAGTTTCAGACCCTGCGCCGTGACCTGGCTCAAACCCTGTTTCGCACCGCCATGGCCCAGGAGCGCCTCCAGATCGCCGAGGAGGACTTGCGTTGGGTTACGGCTATGGAGGAGGTTTTGTCCGAGTCCTACAAGGCCGGCACCGCACCCCAGGCACAAGTGCTGCGGCTCCAGGCTGAACGCGCGCGGGTGGCCAACCAAGTGGCGACTGCGGAGAAAGGGCTCCAGCAGGAGTGGTCGGCCTTGAACCGGTTCCTGGGCCGCGACCTGCAGGAAGCCTGGCCGAGACTCACTCTCCCTGAGGTAGCTGACGGTGTCGATTATAGCGAAGCTCTCGCCGGCTTCGCTCTCCGCTATGAACCCCGGCTCGCCGCCATGAAACGCCAAGTTGACCAGGCAGAGGCCATGGCAGCGGTAGCGCGTCGGCAGAGGTTGCCGGATATCTCCGTAGGCGTGGAAGCGCGCAATTACACCGGTAACGGTGACTTGCGCCAGGTGATGATGACGGTGGGTGTCAGCGTGCCGGTGTTCAACGGCGGGAAGTACGGCAAGGACTACCGGCGTGAGAAGGAACGAAAGAACGCGGCCGAATGGGACGCCCGGGATTACGAGTGGGGATTGCGCGAGGAGATCCATCACCTGACCCTCGCCCTGAACAACGCCCGACGCGAAGCCCTGCTCTATCGGGACGAAATCATCCCCCGCACCGAGAAAGCGCTCGCGAGCGTTCGCGAAGCATGGTCCGCCAATCGGGGCATGCTGCTGGAAGTGCTCGATGCCCGTCGTATGCTGGTAGAGGCGCGCCTCATGCACACGAGAGCCGTCGCCGAACAGTGGCAGATGCTCTCCGACCTCGTGCTTTGTTGCGGGCTTGGGGACCTGGAAGCTCTGCAAATGCTGAAGAAGCCGGGCTTTTTGTCCCCGGTTGCACCGCCACAACCTAACCCCTGATGCACGGTTGAACTGCCCCTCTCATCCCTTTCTCTTTTCTGTATGCGCACCTCCTCCACCTTCCTCCTCGTCCTCGCAGCCGCGGCTGCTGCCGGCTTTCTCGGCTGGAAACTCGGCCACCACCAACCCGGGTCTGGGTCACCAACGATACCGGGGGAACGAAAGATCCTGTATTATCAGAGCTCGATGCACCCCTGGATCAAGTCGGACAAGCCCGGCAAGTGCACCATTTGCGGAATGGACCTGACCCCCGTGTACGAGGGCGACAAGGGTTTCGGGGCCACCCCCGGCATGGTGGTCCTCAGCAGCAACAGTCTCAACGTCCTGCACCTGGAATCCGGAGTGGTGCGCACGCAAAGCCTCTCGCGCACGTTGCGCGTGGCGGGAACCATCGAGGAGGACGACACGCGCCGACGGGTTTTGTCGGCC
Source organism: uncultured Verrucomicrobiota bacterium (assembly GCA_964411985.1). Lineage (GTDB taxonomy): Bacteria > Verrucomicrobiota > Verrucomicrobiia > Limisphaerales > J093 > CAYPNF01. The sequence goes on along the minus strand of CAYPNF010000026.1, from coordinate 37,105 downwards.
TATGTGGACGGACGCATCGACGCTCTTCACATCAACGCAATTGGGGTGGAAGTGCAGGCTGGCCAACCGCTTGCAGGCCTTTACAGCCCCATGTTGCTCAACGCGGAAAGGGAATACGCCCTTCTAATGCGGCAAAACGCCGGGGGGATCACCAATAACGCCAGTGCACCGGACGCCTCCAACTCCCTCCTCGCAGGGGCCCGACAACGTCTGATCCGTTTTGGCCTCACCCCTGCCCAAATCGACCAACTTCCCTCCAAGGAAGAGTCCGAGGCCCAGTCTCAGATCGTGGCCCCCATCACCGGAACCGTGCTCGCCCGCTTCGTGTACCCGGGTCAATACGTCAAGGAGGGCGACAAACTGTTTGAACTGGCGGACCTTTCCCGAGTCTGGTTCCGCTTCGATGTCTATGAGCAGGATCTTTCCTGGATCGCCCCGGGCCAAATTGTACGCCTCCAGGCCCAGTCCGCTCCGGGGCAAACGGTGGAAGGCAAGGTGCTGTTCATCGAACCGACGCTACAGGACTCCACCCGGAGCGCGAAGGTGCGCGTGGAACTGGACAACCCCCTTCTCACCCAGGGTCAAGGCGCTCGACGCCTCTGGCTGAGCCGGACCTACGCCCAAGCCACGGTGGAGGTGACATCTCCGGATGTGCTCGCCGTCCCTCGCACGGCGGTGCTCAACACCGGAAAAAGGGTGATGGTCTATTTGGTACGGGAAGGCGGCGCGTTTGAACAGCGTCAGATCAAGCTGGGCCGCCGCGGAGATCAGCACTGGGAAGTCCTGGAAGGGCTCACGGAAGGAGATCGCGTGGTCACCACTGCCAACCTCCTGCTCGACGCGCAGAGTCAGATCAATGACTCAGTTCAAGCCGGCGGAGAGGAATCGCCAGGAAATCACGAGACCTCCGCCAAGTCTGATCACGCCCATACCCATGCCTGGACCCCTGCCCAACAGGCCGTCGCATCGGTCGTTTTGCTCGAGATGGAGCAACTCGCGCAGAGCCTTGCTTCCGACGATCTGGAAAAATCACTCCAAGCAAGAAAGAGAGTTACGAACGCCTCCGCCGAGCTTTTGAAAGTCCTTCCCGAGGGAATGAGTCCCGCCCCGTTCCAGATCGCAGCCGCATGGTCAGGAGAACAGGATCTCGTCGGAATCCGCCGGGCTTTTCACCCCTTTTCCCTGGCTAGTGCGGACCTGCTGCGTACCCTGCGGCCGCTCGAGCCAAAGCTGAGCAACTGGAAAATCTTTCGTTGCCCGATGGTGAGCCAAGCGTGGGAGGGTGCGCCCAAAGAGGGAGTTTGGATCCAATCGAAACCACCGGTGAGGAACCCGTTCTTCGGAGCGGAGATGCTCGACTGCGGCGTTGAGATTCCGTGAGGCATTTATGATCAATCGTCTGATCGAGTGGTCGCTAAAAAACCGGTTCCTGGTTTTGTGTGGCGTGCTGTTCCTGGCCGGATGGGGTGTTCGAGCCATTTACCGGACTCCCATCGATGCCATACCGGATCTTAGCGAAAACCAAGTCATTGTCTTCGCCGATTGGGCCGGACGCAGTCCGCAGGAGGTGGAGGATCAGGTAACGTACCCGCTTTCTGTCAATCTCCAGGGCTTAGCTGGCGTGAAAACTGTGCGCGCCAATTCCATGTTCGGTTTCACCTTGATCACGGTAATCTTCGAGGACCGCATTGATAACTACTTCGCCCGGGCCCGGGTCCTGGAACGGTTAAATTATCTCGGCGACATTCTGCCTCCGGGGGTTACCCCCAAGCTCGGTCCCGACGCGACGGGTTTGGGCTGGGTTTATCAGTACTACCTGGAAGTAGATCCACAGAAAGCACCCAACGGGGGTTACGACCTGGGCGAACTCCGCGCCGTTCAGGATTGGTTCATCCGCTATCAACTGAACGCGGTTCAAGGCGTGGCCGAAGTCGGAAGCATCGGCGGGTTCGTCCGTCAATACCAAGTGGAGGTCTCCTCGACACGCATGCGTGCCACCGGGGTGTCCCTCGCCGAGGTGATGATGGCCGTGAGCAAAAGCAACCTGAACGTCGGCGGCAAGGTGGTGGAAGAGAATGGCATGGAGTTTGTCGTAAGGGGCGTCGGCCTGGTCCGGTCGGTGGAAGACGTGGAAAAGATCGTCCTCAAAGAAGTCGAGGGGGTTCCCATCTATCTCAAGGATGTGGCATCCGTGGTGATTGGGGGTGACTTTCGCCGAGGCACTCTGGACATCGATGGCCAGGAAGTGGTGGGCGGAATCGTGGTGATGCGCACGGGTGAGAACGCCATGGAGGTCATCCGCAGGGTCAAGGAAAGGATCAGTCAGATTCAGACCAGCCTGCCTCAGGGTGTCAGCATCAAGTCCTTCTATGATCGAAGCGAACTGATCGAGCGTACCATCGACACCTTGAAACATGCGCTGGCGGAGGAAGCGATTCTGGTGACCCTGGCCCACATTGTCTTCCTGTTTCATTTCCGGAGCATTCTTATCGTGACGCTCCCCCTGCCGCTCTCGATCCTGGCCTCGTTCATTCTGATGCAGCAATTCGGCATCTCTTCCAACATTATGTCCCTCAGCGGAATCGCCATTGCGATCGGGGTCTTGGTGGATGCGGGAATCGTGATGACCGAGAACGTGATCCGGCACTGCGAGCAATTGGAAGCGGAGCGCAAGGCTTCCGGCCAAGGTGCCGCAACGGCGAAGGACTACTGGATGGCGACTCTGGAGGCCTCACGCCAGGTAGGTCGACCCATCTTCTTCGCGATGGTCATCATCATTCTTGCCTTCATTCCCGTGTTCTCCTTGACGGGGCAGGAGGGGAAATTATTCCACCCGCTGGCGTTCACGAAAACCTTTGCCATGGTCGGCTCCACCATCCTGGCCGTGAGCCTGGTTCCGGTGTTGTGTGCCGCGTTGGTGCGGGGACCGTTTCATGCTGAAGACCGGAATTGGGTCATGCGCTGGCTCATGGCAATGTATAACCCGGCATTAGAATGGGCGCTGCGGCATCGTCGAACGGTGCTGGGACTTGCCGCCGCGCTTCTGGGGGTGGCCACCATTCTCGCCTGGGGTATCCCGCGCACCTGGCATCGGACCGTCGAGGCTTGGAACGTGCCGTGGCTCACCAAAGCCACCAAGGGAATGGGGAGTGAATTCATGCCCACCCTCAACGAAGGAAGTCTCCTCTTCATGCCGGTTCTGTTGCCCAGCACCTCCCTGACCGAGGTGAAGCGGATCATGGCCTGGCAGGACCAAGTCATCAAAGAAGTGCCCGAAGTCGCCTCGGCCGCCGGCAAATTGGGACGGGCCGAAACCGCCACCGACCCGGCCCCCATCGAGATGATCGAGACGACCATCATGCTCAAGCCCGAGAGCCAATGGGCCAAAGGCCGAACCAAGGAGCAAATTGTCGCCGAGCTCACCGAGAAGCTGACCGCAGTGCCCGGGTATGTTCCAGGCTTTCTGCAACCGATCGAGAACCGTATCCTCATGATCAGTACCGGCATCCGTGCCCAGGTAGGAATCAAGATTCTGGGGGAGGACCTGGACCTGCTGCAGCAAAAGGCGTTTGAGGTGGAGAAAATCGTCCGGACGGTTCCTGGAGCCGTGGGAGTGGCCGCTTCACGAGTCCAGGGAAAACCGTACCTTGAGGTGCAGGTGGACCGCACGGCCATGGCGCGCTTCGGCTTGAACAGCCAGGACGTGCTCGACGTGGTGGAGGCAGGGATAGGAGGCAAGAACCTGACCACCACCATCGAAGGACGCCGACGCTTTCCCATCCAGGTCCGGCTCGCCCGCGAGGAGCGAGAAGACATCGAACGGCTCGGGGACATCCTCGTGGCCACCCCTTCCGGGAAACCGATTCCACTCTCTCAGGTGGCCACCATCGACCGCACCATTGGCCCCAGCGAGATCGCCAGCGAAAACGGGCGGGTGCGCGTCTTTGTGCAGGCGAACGTTCAGGACCGCGACCTGGGGAGTTTCGTGAAGGAAGTCAAAGAACGAATCGATCGCGAGATTGTTCCCAACCTGGCTCCGGGCATGACCATTGAATGGAGTGGTCAATACGAGAATCAGCTGCGAGCCCAACGCACCCTTTCCATGATCGTCCCCACGGTCTTGTTCATCATCTTCCTGCTGCTTTACATGGTCTATCGCTCTTTCAAAGAAGCGGCACACGTCATCCTTGCCGTTCCATTCGCGCTCACTGGCGGCGTCTTCCTGCAATACATCCTCGGATACAACTTCAGCGTGGCCGTGTGGGTGGGTTACATTGCCCTCTTCGGCACAGCCATCCAGACCGGCGTTGTCATGGTGGTCTACTTGGAGGAGATGGTGAAAAAGAAACAGGAGGAACGAGGGGCGGCCTACAACCGCGAGGACCTTCTCCAGGCGGTCAAGGATGGAGCGCGACTCCGGCTCCGGCCCAAGGTGATGACCGTGGCGACGATCGTGGCCAGCCTCCTGCCGATTATGTGGAGTACTCGCCCCGGTGCGGAGGTGATGAAGCCCCTGGCGACCCCGGTGATCGGAGGCATGGTCAGCAGCCTGATTCACATCCTCATCGTGACTCCAGTCATCTTCGCCTGGCTCCGGGAACGCGAAGTCAGCTCCCCCCCAGAACCAAGTACCCAGGACTAAGAACCATCAAGGATTCACGAACTGGATTCCCAACCGCACCCAGAAAGGGATGCTGAGCAGGCCCACGAGGGAAGTGCCGAGCACCACCCGCAGCGCGGTGGGGGTGTCTCCACCGTAGTGGCGCGTAATGACAATCGGAAACATACCTCCGGGCATGGCCGCCTCCAACACCAGGATAGCCTTCAGCTCCGGCCCACAAGGAAGCCAGCGCGCCAACGCCAGAAACGCACACGGCAGGAGCACGAGCCGCAGCGCGCAAGCCCAGGCAAAGACCCGCCACCCAGAGAACGTTCCGAATTCCCCCAAGTAGCGGCCAATCACGGCTCCGATCAGCAGAATTGCGACCGGAAACGCTGCCTGCCCCAACATTTTCGCCAGGTTCAGAATGGCAGCAGGGATGTGGTCGGAAACCCCCGTCAGATTCAACATCAAGGCAATCGTAATCGCCACCAGCGGGGCGCTCAGCAGTTTCCGCCAACCATCCCGCAGCGGGTGCCCGGTCAGCACGAGGACACCCAGTGTCCAGATACACAGATCCACTCCGACGCCAAAAACCAGCAATACCCCCACCGTTTCAGGGTAATGGGGGAAAAGGAAGATCGCCAACGGCAGCGGGACATAGCCGTAGTTGAAGATCGCGGTGCAGAACGTGAACGTACGCTGGACGGTTTCATTCTTGGGATCCGCCGCCTTCCGAAACAGCCAGCAGACCAGCAATCCAAGCGTGATGGTGCCGAACCCGAGTCCAATGGCCAGAAAGAGCGTGCCAGGCTTGCGCAGCGCCTGGTTGCGGAGGACGGAGTCAAAGATCAGACCCGGCATCAGCACGTTGATGGTCAACCTCATCAAAGCTTGGTCCGCAGATTCGCTGATCCACTTCAATCGCTGCAGGAGAACACCAATCCCGGTGATGCCAAAAACCGGGATGACGGCATTCAGGACGGTGACAAAATCACTCATTCTTGGCCACGACCATAGGGAGGAGTTCCCGGTACGGCAACCCAATGTTCCAGGGGTAGGTCACCCATCGCGGAGGGCCGACTTTCCTTTCCTCCTCAGCAGGCCGTTGGCTTCCTGGGAGTTCGGGAGGCTTGCACACTCGGCGCCCGCCGGTATACTGCCTGGGTATCGGATTCAAGTCCGCAAAAACAAGCCCATGATCATGAAAGCTTCCACTCACCGGTTTCTCAGCGTACTGCCCACCCTCACGGCGGCGTGTCTTCTCACCTGCGCGGCGGATTGGCCGGAGTTCCGCGGACCCAAGCGAGACGACCACTCCCCCGATACCAACCTTCCGAAAGAATGGCCGGCGAAAGGCCCGAATTTGGCCTGGAAAGCCTCCGATCTCGGCATGGGCTACTCAGGGGTGTCGGTGGTCGGCGACCGGGTTTTTACTTCCGGTGACAAGAACGGCAAGAGCGTCGTCATCGCATTGAACCTCGCCGACGGCAAAGCAGTCTGGGAAGCCCCACTGGGCAAAGCGGGTGCCCCGGGCTGGGGTGGCTTCATCGGACCGCGCAGCACTCCCACCGTCAACGGAGGCATGGTGTATGCCCTCGGTCAGTACGGGGAGATGGTGTGCTACGACGCGGCGAACGGAAAGGAAATCTGGAAAAAGCATTACGTGGAGGACTTCGGCGGAAAACTCCCCGAATGGGGTTTCTCGGAATCCCTGTTGATCGATGGCGACAACGTGCTCGGCACCCCCGGCGGAGCCGATGGGACTGTCATTGCGCTCAACAAGAAGACCGGGGCTACGGTCTGGCGCAGTAAAGGATTCACCGACAATGCCGACTATTCTTCGCTTGTCCCGGTGGAAATCGACGGCGTTCGCCAGTACATCCAACTCACCCAGAAGAGCGTGGCCGGCGTGGGCACCGACGGAAAACTACTCTGGCAGGCTCCCCGGAAAGGAGCCACCGCCGTGATTCCCACTCCCATCTACAAGGACCACCATGTCTATGTGACTTCGGGCTACAACAGCGGATGTAATCTGTTCAAAGTCACGAAGGAAGGTGATGGGTTCAAGGCCACCGAAGTCTGGAAGAACAAGGTGATGGAAAACCATCATGGAGGCGCGGTCCTGGTGGGCGACTACGTCTACGGCCATTCCGAAAAGGGTGGCTGGACCTGCCAGAACTTCAAGACCGGCGAGGCCGTTTGGCAAGAAGGCGGGAAACTGAAGAAGGGCTCACTTACCTATGCCGATGGGCATCTTTACCTCCGGGAGGAGGAGGGGGCGGGCAGCATCGCTTTGGTCGAGGCAACGCCGAAGGGCTACGTGGAGAAGAGCCGGTTTGAGCAACCCGACCGAAGCGACAAGAACAGCTGGCCGCATCCAGTCGTGATCGGCGGCCGCCTCTTCATCCGGGATCAAGGAATCCTCCTTTGCTATCAACTCAAGAAGAGCTGAGACCATGGCTGCAGGCCATTACGATCAAAGGGTTCAGGAATTCCTGAGCCAACAGCGGATCGCGATCTGGGGCCTGGAGGATAGCAAGACGGATCCGGGCCGAATGGTCGCCAACAAGTTCCGGAAGCGAGGAACCCAAGTCGTCGGAGTCAATCCGAAATTCTCCGACGACGCTTCGCAGCAGCGGTTTTCGTCGCTGACGAAGATCCAGCCTCCTCCGCAGGCGGTTCTTGTTTATGTGGACCGACCGCAAACGATGGAGGCGGTGGAGGACTGTATTGCAGCAAAGATCCCGCTGGTCTGGCTACATGACGCACTCAGCGCTGGAGCCGCTATTCCGGAAGCCATCGAGAAGCTGCAGTCGGCGGGTTGCAGAGTCATTCCCGGGCTATGCCCCATGTTCTATCTCCCACCCGTCGATCCGGCGCATTTCTGCCTCAAGTGGATCTTGCGTATGGCCGGGAAGGAAGGGCGCGTCCGGCAAGGAACACGCTGAAGAAAGGGTCCTCGACTCTCCCCATCTGGAAGAGACGGTGTGATCCACCAACTTGCGCGGATCGCCGCAGATTAAAAAGGAAGCCAGAAGTGAGAGAAGATCCCTCTTTGGAGGTTCGGGGGCGCCGCTCAGCTCCCATAACTCCCGACACTGTCAGGGCAGCACTTCAACGCGGAAGAACTCAGAAATGCTGGCTGCAGGCACAAGGACTGTAGTCGTGGTACCCTCGGATGCCGGGAAATCAGCCCAAGTGCGGAACGACTCTCCCAGAGCGGAAGCCGAGGAGACCCGGTACTTCTTCCCCGGCACGCTGGTCCAGGAAAGACTCGCGGTGGGCTCGCCCGCACTATAGGTGATGAAAGTCCGAAGCTCCGCATCGAAGCTGACCGTGGCACCATCGCTGGCGAGGGTTGGAGTTGTTGGGGGTGTATCCTGGCCGGAAATGCCCGCTAGCGCCGCAGTGTTGTCAACCACATCCCAGCTGAAAACGCCTCCTGAACTGGTAACACCCTTGGGATCCTGTTGGAAGTACTCCACTTTCACCTTCGCAAAATTCAGGGAGATGGATTCACTCAACCGGTCTTCAGCCCCGGAGGCCTGGAGCGAGACGCTGGCCACCAGCACTTCTGTCAGGGTGATCTCCACATAACGCGGTTGACCCTCACCAGCCTTGCGGACCGTCAAGCGCACTTCAGGAATGTGGGTTCCTTTCGCTAGGGCGATCATCAGGGCCGATGTTGCCTTGTCCGTATGCTTGCTGATGACCAGGTCATTGAAGGTTGCCTTCCCGGCGCCACGGCCGTTGCCGGTGTGAGTGGAACCCGATTGGCTCATGCTCCAGCTCCAGGCCAAAACGTCGCAGGCCCCCTTGGGTCCGAATTCCTTGTCCTGGGTCTCGCCCTTGATCTTAGCCCCCAGTTCCAGGAACATGTCCAGGCTTGCCTGGGCACGGGCACCCGCGAGCACCACCGCGAGGAAGAGTGCCAAAGGCACTTGGCGGAAGACGGATTTCATGGCGGGTAAAATGAAGACTGAGGTTGCCTCCCCATCACTTCGCCACATTCCCAGCGATGTCCCATCCAAACTTTCCGCCGGAGCTAACCTTCCCCTTATCATCCATGACGAAATATTCAAAACTCACCTTGGCAAAGTTCAAAGAAATGTTCTCGGTAATGCGGTCTTCTCCAGAACTCGCCCCGGTCGAAATGCTGGTGACCAACACTTTCTCCATTGTAATCTCCACATACTTCTGGGGAGTCTTGCCTACCTTGCGAACGGTCAAAACCACTTTGTCGATATGCGCTCCTTTCGCCAGAGCAGTCATCAAGGCCGGAGTCGCCTTATCCATCCATTTTGTAAGGGAGAGGTCCTGAAACGAAGCCTTCCCAGCACCGCCACCACCGCCGGTGTGAGTGGTACCCGACTGGCTCATACCCCAGCTCCACGCCAATACGTCGCAAGCTCCCTTCGACCCGAATTCTTTGTCCTTGGAGTCACCTTTGATCTTATCTAGCACCAGAAACATGTCCACTGCAGCCTGGGCGCGAGTACCTGCGAGCAGCACCGTGATGAGCAGAATCAAACGGATTGGATTCAAGATGTTCTTCATAAGAGGGACAAAGCGGCTTAGGTTCGTGCTTCGATTGGCTTTTACACTAGGTTTACGATTGCTTGTTATTACCATTAGTAGATATAAACTCTGAAGTCAAGTGACAAAGTGGTTCGTGTCTAGAGGTCCAGATGTCTGGATGTCGATCTGGCGCCACGAGCGAGGCGCGCGGACTGCCGAGGTTCCCAAACGTTTACCTCTGGGGTTCCCCCTCCACGTCAAGCCGTTGAACACCGTGTCCAAGCGGAAAACTCATGTTGACAGCACTCTGCCACAGGATCTGTTTTTCCGGGGAGACCTCGATGAAGGGCACTTTGCCTCCTGCGTTGCACACGAAAAGGTTCTTGTTGGGCAGAACCTGGATGCCGGCAAACCACCGAACGCCCAGCTCTGGAAAATCGCCTCCGTTGAGAGACCACAGCGCCTTCCCATCCTGGGCAATCTCCACGATGGTCTGTTGACCACAGACGACCGTGTTTCCATTTTTCAAGCGGACTGCGGAGAAGGGCGCAAACGACACTCGAATTTCCCTTTTCAGGCTTCCTTCGGGGGAATACTCCCGCACGGCGTGAGCGGACTCCTCGGCCACCAGAAAATGGCCATTGGCGATCTGACGCGCATTCCTCATGCAGCTATGTCCTGCCGGGCTGAGCACCGAGAAGCTTCTGACGACTTTGGCCTGCGGGTTGACCACCAGTAACTTCCCCTGGCTGGCGGCTCCCACCAGGGTATTGCCATCCATCATCCGTTGGCAGGACCATACTTGGCCCGTCGTTGAGAACGAAAATATCACCTTCTTCTCCGGAGTCACCTCGATCACCCCACTGCGGTTGGTGTGCTTGGAGCTCTCGTAATCCAGATTGAAACAGAACAGGATGTGCTGATTCGGCAACACCCAGGCGTCGCGCGACATCGCAGCTGGATATTCCCAGACCGCTTTACCGTTGGTTCCATACTGGATGATCTTCTCCGCTCCTTCGGCGGCGTAAAGGAAGGCGGGAAAAGAATCACCGGCGGTCCCTGCGGCGAAAGAAGCCCATGTGGCCAAGGTCAAAACCAGGTTGGAAACCCATCTCGAGATCATCACGGGGATCCTGGCGGACAGCCGCTTGCCATTGAAGCTTATTCGCTTCAGTAGACTACACCCATCGGTAGGCAGCCTTCCCGCTCAGGGAAAACACCTGTTCTTCCGCCTGTCGTCCGTGGCTCTGGAAGTAGTCCGTGACGATGCCCTGCACCGTGGACAGCGGGGCGAAGAGTTCGCTCACCGGCCAATTGCTGGCGTAAATCAGTCGTTCTGTCCCAAACGTCTCCCGCATGACGTCGAGTACCGGACGGTAGAACTCCACCTGCCGTGGCGCCATACCGTCTCTGCGACCGGTTCCCTCCACCAGGCCCGACAGCTTGAAGTAGACATTCGGTCGCCGCACCAGTGCCCGCATTCGCTTCGTCCAATCTTCTGGGGGTGCCTTGCCATCGACCCTCACGCCTGCCAAATGGTCGATGACAATGCGCAGATCTGGCAGTTCCTTGGCCACACTCTCTGCATAGGCGAGGATTTCCATCCCCCCCACCAAGTCCAGAGACAGGCCGTGTTGAGCAAGCAATTTGAGGTCACCGATGAAAACTGAATCCGCGAGGGTCCCATCCAGTTTCCGGTCGCGAATACGGATGCCACGAAAGAGGCGGTTGGCGGTAAACCGTTTCAGGTGCCCGGCAAACTCTTTCGTCCCCACGGGCAGGTTTCCCACCAGGCCGACCAGAAACGAGTCCTTTGCGGCAAGATCCAGCACCCACTGATTATCCTCCACCCAAGGACTGGCCTCCACCACCAAGGTACCCGTGACAGGTCGAGAAACTGGCAAGGCGCGGTAATCCTTCGGAAGCACGGTGCGGTACAACTGCTTCTCGTCGCGAGGGGGCCAAGGCACACCCTCGGCACGGTGTGGATCGTAGAAATGGGTATGCGTATCGACCATCGCGAGGTTGCTCGCACTACTTCCGGCAAATCTGGGCTCAGCCCGAAGAGCTGGTGGCCAACCCACCAAACTCGCCCCCGCGACGGTCTGGACCGCAGTCGAAACAAATTGTCTGCGTGACACCGTATTCATCGCCGTTCTTCCTTGCGCTCGCCCAGCACCCTGTTGCACAATGATTCTCAGAAAAGCAAAGATCGTTCCTACAAATCGAATACCCCGCCCTGTTTGGCGGGGTTTTCTCTTCGTACCCGGCCGTATCCCAGTTGATGAAAATGGAAACCGGGTTGGACAAGGTCATCCAGGGTCAACTCCCGCCGGTCCATTTCCGGCAAAGCGAAATCGCCTTCCCAACAACCGTAGAACTCCACGAATTCCTCGCCTTGGAAGTGCTTGCGCAGAAACTCCGCCAGCGCCAAGTGGTTCCTTTGGGTATCGGTCGTATCGTAATCAGGAAGCGAGGCGAAGTAGTCCTCCCCCCATCCATTCTGGTAGGAGATGTGTCGAAAGCCGCAACCACAACCGTGATCCGATTCCGCATACACGACGTGCGGCAGCGTGAAGTGCGCCTTGACCGGCGAGTTGTACTCGTTCAGCGCCCGGGTGCCGACGATTCCATCCCCCCACTTCCCGGATCGGGGAAGCACCGGCGGCGGCACTCTGGCACCCAAAAACAACGCGAAACACATATTCCACTCCTGCCCTCCTGATCCGTTCCACGCAGGCAGGTTTTGCGACCTCGTGGATCCGACCCGGAATATTCTGCACGCACACTAAACCTCGCCCGCAAAGCAAGTCAAGTCAGTGAGGCCAGCCCATCACTTTCAACTTGGCGTCGAATGCATTTCTGGAGGGGCTCTTCTCGAGGCCCAGTCCCCGCTGGCTGCAGGGAGTGTGGTGTGGGTGCCAGCAGTTGTTGTCCCAAAGCCAGGGATGCTCCTGCACCAACTTGCGGAATTGGAGAGTCACTTCGATCTCCTGGCTGCGGAGGTCTTCAAAGCTGCCTGCATCGGCCTCGTTGGAAGCGCGTTGGGCGGCTTGGCACCAATGGAGAACGGATCGCAGGCTCAAAACGTGAGCTTGAGCGACTAAACGTTCCCGGGAACTGGCAGCCGTCCCTCCCTCAGCAGCATCGGCTTGGCTCAAGCTTCGACTTGCTTCCTCCCATGCCTGCAGGGCACGGGTGAAGTGGGTTTCCAGACGCGCAGCCAGGCTTCGGTTAAAGAAGTTATAGGGAGAAAACCAATGGCGAGCATGGCCCTGGTCCACATCCCCGAAAGCCTCACGGACGATCGGTGTGGCAATGCACATGGACCAAGCGAATCCGATCCGACCGGAATAGCCGGGGCAGCCGGTATCACTCAAACCAATCGGGAGACAACCAAATCCCCGGTCGAATTCTTGCCAACCGCGGATGGCACAAGCACGGCTAGGCTTCTTCCTATAGAGGCGCCGCGCGACCACTTCCAGAAATGCCGGCTCCGACAGGTCAGGCTGCGCATGAAAAACAGCGACCGCTTCCTCATTCGCTCCCGGTTGATGTCCGCCACACTCGAAATCGAGAAAACGCGTCACTCCATGTTCGGCCAGGGTCTTGAACCGCCGATGCAAGCGCCCCGGGTAGGGCGGTGAGGGAAGGAAGAAATCGTCGATGCCAGTGCCGACCGAAACCATGTCGATAATGCGTTCCGGGCCAACTCTCCTCACCCAATCGAGAAATCCTGGACCAGGGACCCCGGAGATGATGGAGGAGTCAAAGAGGGGTTCCCCTTCTGGCTCGCCCGGAAGAGACTGTCGACTGCCGGTTTCCATCTTGGTGACGACCAGGAAGCCCGGTTGTAGGCGTTGGAAGATCTCCTGGTCCCAACCCGGTTTCCAGAACCAGGGATAGAGCAGCAAATGAGCGTCCGGGCGCGCCCGCAGCATGGATTTCTGGACCGTTTCGAAGAGATTGGCCGCGTTGGAAGCCTGGGATGCGCCATGTGCATTAGGACAGGTCTCGTCGCAGATGTAGGAAGCGTTGTCTTCCGTCGAAATCTTCAGGCCCCGCACCCGGGGGAAGTCGCGCAGGAACTGTTCCACCATCTGCGCCAGCAACCTCAAACCAGGCCCTGAGGCGCAAGTGCAGAAAGTGGTGCAGGGCTGCCCTTCATGGCGGGTCTTGCCAAGGCCAGCCGGAAGGTTGCGGCGGAGGTGGTCCATCAACTCCGCATTCAGCTTGGGCAACCAGAAGGAGGCGTAGATATCCAAGTCCCACCGGGCACAGAGCCGGTCCAGGACACGAAGGTAGGACGCGTACCGGTCTCGTTCGCGGCTGAGGGTAAAGTCAAAGAGGTTCAGCAGGCGCCAGTTGCCTCCAAACCCCTGGTCGGGATCCGGATCCCAGCTCCAGCGCAAGTAGTCGTTCTCGATCCAGATGCCTGTATAACCGTGCTGCCGGAACCGCTTCAAGTGGGTCCCCAACTCCTCCGCCCCGACATGGCGTGGCAATCCTGCCAAAGCGAGCTGAAAGTGCCCCTTGGGCGGACGTGCCAGGACTTCCTTTGGGGGAACAGCCATCGCAGCCATCCCCAAGGTGCTTACCCCAAGAAAACGGCGTCGGTTCATGGTAAGCCCGGTCCCCCACGCCATCGGAGAACGTTCCCGGCAGCCTCAAATCGGCTCTCCTCTTTTGGCAGAAGGACCCGTCCATCGGATCCAACCCCAAATGTCACTTCTCTTCCCTCGCCCAACTGCAGCAGGAAACCAGGACCGGGCACCACGCGCAGCCTGCGGACACCCCGCATGCGTTCGTTCTCGCATGCCGCCAACTGCGTCCAGAAACCGAATCCGCCGGGATCAATCACGAGCTCGGCCGTCTTGAAAACCAGGCGGTTCGGAAAGCCTAGGATGACACCCACTTCCTGAGGATTCTGCAAGGAGGGGACACCTCCCTGCATCCGAAGCCGCACGTCGCCGCCGCCGGCAAACTGCAGCAGCCACTCCCCGTCCAACCCCAGCCCCAATTCCCTCGGTTCCTTAAGGCGATCCGTGCCATGGGTGGGGCCACTCAGCTGCCAGAAACCATGGATGTTGGGATCCCAGTCCACTCTGAGCGTGCCCACCGGACCGCAGGAAATGACTTTGGTTGCTGAGGGCGTTTCCGCACCCTTTTCATCATAGGCCACAGCTTTGACAGTGTGCTGGCCGAAAGGGACGTTGACCCAGGTGATGGCGTAGGGTGGTGTACCGACCTCGCCGATCCGTCGACCACCCGAAAAGAAGGTGACTTTCCGGATCGCGGCTTTCGCATCTTGAACCCTGGCCGCAATGGCTAAGGTCGCGCCCGGTTCGATCGTCGCATCGGCTGAAGGTTCGAGCAGGCTTACTTTGGGCGGTTCGTGATCAGGCCTCCAGCGAAACACCATCACTTTCCCCCACATGACCTCTTCGCAGAACACCACGTACTCCCCGTCGGGCTTCTGGTGCGCCGAAATCCCGTAGGCGATATCAATCCAGCCGTTGACTCCGTTCACCTCCGGCCCCGCCTTCAGATAGCCCATGTAGGCCCCGCTCTGGAGATGGTAAACGCGCACTTCACAGTTGGCCTGGTAGCCAACGAAAACATAGTCGCCTGCCACACTGATCGCACGAGCCATGATCTTGCCGTTTTCGTAGGGCAAATCGACAACCCACGTAGGTCTTTCCTGCCCGCCCGATTGGATCCAGTGGTCGTACCGCGCCAGGGTCGAGCCGGTCTGACCCCAATCCTGGCCGCGCGGACGGGCGAGAGTGTAACCGCCAACGATGAGAGTGTCGCTGCTTGGCAAATACTCGGCGCGCTGAAGGTGATGAAAAGGGCCTGGCACAGGGAAGGTGCGGGCGCTCTCGAAGGCCCACCGGGGAACTCCGGAAGGAGTGATTTCCATCAAGGGGAAGTGTCGAATCCAGCGCTCGCCATAAGCCTGCCAAATTCCCCCTTGCGCGTCCACGCTCCAGCCCCAGAGATCGTGAAGCGGCTTCGGCTCACGATCCTGCAGCAACTCCTCCGCCTGCACCGCACCGTCCCCGCTGTTATCCAACCAGAAGAATTCCGCCTCCGCCTTGGGACGCACACTCTTGGGCCACTCCGGGTGCGCAACCGCAGTCAGGTAACCACACGGCACGGCAATCTCGTCCTGATCCGTCGTGCGAAATACCGCCAGCCGTGAGGCGTACATATCGGACATGAACAGAAACCGCCGTCCATTCAGTTCGCGCGGCCATACATTGCAGGGGTTCCAGACGTTGCGTGGGTCGTCCGGATAGCGGTGGGGATCCCGCGTGAAGCCCTTCCAAGACCATTCCGTCCCGGGCTTGGCCAGGTTCCAGTTCATCACGTAGTGCTGCTGGCCGAGAAAGACGTCGCCCAGATCCTTGCCCACCGCTGCGGCGCACTCCGTCAAAGTGTGACACGCCAACTGCCAGCGCAACTTGCCTTCCGGACTGAAGCATCGAAGATCCGTTCCGTCCCCAAAGCAGTTTGAAGCGACATAGAGATTGCCCGCTGCGTCCACACCCACGCCTTCCGCCCCGGTCAACTTGTCGTCGCGTATTTCGCCCGCGCGATCGGCCAGGACGCCACCCCGAACACCGAAGGTCTTCAACAGACGCGGCCGGGTGTCCAGATCCGTATAGAACCGAACTTGGAGATCACGGCCGTTCTCACCCACCACCAGGCTGCCGTCATTGTCAAAAGCAAGGTCGCCGGGACTTTCGATGTCGGAAATCTCCTGCGGCAGCCGCACCCCTTTCTCGTCAAAACATAAGACGCGGGCGGGATGCTCCGGGGAGCTGGTGATCACCCAAAGATGGTCCTGTTTGTCAGCAGCCAGTTTGCCGGCTCCGGGGCAGGCCCAAGCGCCGAGTTGCTTCATCGTTTCGACATCGAACACCTCGATTGTCCCCTTGGACGGATTGCTGGCGTAAAGACGGCCCGAGGTACTGACGGCCAGACCGGCAATCGGCGCCTTTTGCTGCAGACCGGTCTCGTTGACCACGAGGAACGCCTTCCGAGGCTGGTGCTCCGCATCTCCCCGACCGCCCTCGAAGGGCGCGCCCTGGTCCGGCTGCGCGATCCGCCGCCGGCTGATACCCCACCAGATCTTGTCCGCTGGAGGCCATGCTTCGGAGGAGATCTTGGTGAGATGGCCTCCTTCGCTGTTCCGAGCCTGGGCTAGAAAAAGGTACTGCTTGCTGACGGCTACGGCCCGCCCTCCCGTGTGACCCCAGCCATGCGTAAACCCCGGATTAGCAAGGCAGCTGCCATCTCGGTACACTCCGGCATCCCGCCCGGCCTCGTCCCACTCCGTGTTGGTATACACAGTACCGTCCGGAGAGACCGCGATATCGTTGATCCAATTCTGCACCCAAGTTTCCCCACCTTTCCCAAAGGTATTGCCCACCCAAGAGGTGCGGTGTTCGAGCTTGCGTCCTGACTCGGGAGCGACGGGCTGTGCCTCCTCGAGGCAGCGTACAGTGGCTAGCGGAAAACCAAGAGTTAAACCCGCGCAAATCGCCGAAGCGAGGCAGCCTTGAAGTGACAGGCAAAGTGACGCAGAACGATCTGAGTGCATTCGTTAGCAAAGCCGGGTGCGGTTCTAACCAGAAGCGCTTTGGTGTTCAAGGCTCGTTTTCCACCGCAACGAAGGCCGATGAGGTTGCGTGGGCGTGCTGCAGCGATACCGGCTGGCGGTTCACCTAATCGCTTCGAGAGATCGTCCGGATTCTCTGCCTTTTCCTGGCCCTGTGGCGAAAGGGTGGAGGGTAATGCAGGCCGCCTCCATCCGATCTCACTGAACAAGATCCCGACACTTTGCCACAGGGGTGCGTCTAGCGAAAGCCGCGACCTGACCAAATGTATCCAGGCCAACTGGCTCCAGCCGAGGGCGGTACACCTTCTGGAACAATTCGACCGTCGTCATGACATCATTCAATGCCTGGTGGCTTTGACTCTGGGCCAACTGGAAGCGGTGCTTGAGCGCATCAAGCCGATAGCTTTTTGTGTCGGTCACCAGGCGACGAGCCAGCATCATCGCGCAGAAACCTCGCTGGCCGATCTGCGGCAGACCAAGCCTCGTCCACTCCGGCACAAGGCAGCGATTCCAGTCGTAGCTCAGGTTGTGAGCGACCAAGGGACAATCAAGTGCGTAATCCCTGAAAGCACCGTACACTTGGCGTGGATCGGAACCGTGCTTCCGGAGGTGCTCTTGTGAATAGCCATGTATAGCGAAGGCTTCCGGAGGAATCGGCACTCCATGGTTCAGGAGCATCCGGAAAGGTTGGCCAATAGGATCCCAGCCTTCCATCAACTGTGCAGCCAGTTCAACGACGTGTATTGGCTCGTAGAGACCATCGGTCTCCGTGTCGATGAGCACCCAGCGCGTGCGGTGTTTCATAAGTGCTGCAGCCCTATGCAATGCCAGCCTTCACATCCTCAATAGCGTCCCAAAAGTCGTTCTCATGGACGATTAGCAGCCGTTTACCTTGTTTTCGGAGCCTGGTTGCAGCCTCGACCTTTCTGCCATAGCACGAAAACGCCCAAGCAGGATTGCCCATCGCCCCTACGACCAAGTAGTCTAGGTGGGCTGGCACATCGTCCACATAAACTCCCCCGAGCCTTTCGACGGAAGTTGCGAAGACGCTTTTCTTTCCTTTGCATGAGAACCCGGTGATGCAGAAGTGATGATCAGGAAATTCAATCGAAGGGCACACCGCACAGATCCCGGGGAGCGTAAGCTCTTTCGTAGAAAGAGTAGGCTGACCCACTTGCCGGACTCGATTTGCCAAGGAAGGACAGACAAAGGATTTGAAGAAGCGCAGCAAGGCCTCGTGCTCTCGTTCGTCGATCGTTCCGTCTTTCAACACTGAGGTCAAGAGCGCATCCAACTCATCATAGGGATAGCAACCCCTGAGGTGTTCGCTCTGGCTCATCCAATCCCCCAAGCGTGTCAATTCCTCTTTGTCAATCTTCCCATCGGCGATGACCCCATGTAGGACTCCCTGCAAAATCTGAATATCAGCTGTAACAGCGTCGAAGTAGGGGTTCTCTTCAGTGATATTTGAACATACCCACAGCAGGTCTTTGGCCTCCTCGGAAGTCACGATCCCGTCGCTGAGCACAGCATCAATCCTTGAGATAACCTCACAGAACGGATTTCGATTCTTTAGTTGGGGATGTTCCGCGCACCAGTCCTTAAGTTCCTGAATCTCGGTAGGTTCGAGCTTTCCGTCGAGTGTAAGCCCTGTCACAATCCCCTTAAGCGTGTGAAACGCCTTTTCCAGTTCCTGACGAGCAGTAAAACGGAAATACGAAACGTCGTCCAAATCGGAATGGTCTTTGTTCACACCCGCATGTTATCCGCAACACAAGTTCGCTTCAATCCAAAGGTTTAGGCTCTCCATCCACAAGGTTGACTCTGCCCTCCTTGGAATGAGATAAGGGGCCATGCATAAGCATCTTCCGATTTTGCTGGAAGGCATTTCGAAAGTAGGGATTACCGACTCATGAGTGACTCCGGACATTGGGAGCGCGTTAAGGCGTCGCGGCAAGACTCCGATGGAACCGTGGCCGGCCAGCTGGCTTCCCTCGCGGCTTCCTTCTCCGCCGCCTCGGTCGTCGAGGTCCTTGGCTTTCAGGAATTCCTGGCACGGAAGCGGGCAGAGGCGTTCACCGCCGCGACGTGGCTGGTGGCGTATATCAGCAGTAACGAATTCGAGTACTTTCAGTTCCCGGACTTTCTGAGTTGGCTGGTCCTGCAGGGGGAGGAGACCTATGGGAGCCTATTTCGGCACCCACTGAATCCGGTCGCGGCGCTCAGGGATGCAGACCAACTTGCCCCATTGATTGAGCCTGCTCAGGTGCGGGCCGCAGCGGGTTTGGACCCCCTGGTTCTCCAAGCAGGCCGCAAAGACAGCGAGTTTCCCTCCCAAGAATTGCCCACGGCGGGTTTTGCCTGCAAGCAAGGAGAGGAAGACCCTCTCGCCACCAGCATTGTCGCCACCGCCATGATGGCCAAGGCCGTTTTTCCGCTCTCGCTGAA
>CAYPNF010000026.1:0-17899 GCA_964411985.1 uncultured Verrucomicrobiota bacterium | reverse complement strand
CTCGCTGAAGAGGTTTTGGCCTCCGGAGAAATGGACCAAACCCAACTTGCCTCTGGAGAAGACGGGTGTGGTCAAAGCCTTGGCCCAACAAGGCAGCCCAGCTGGGGAGTACTACCTGGCCTGCTTCCATCTGGTGGGCACGGAACCAGGGGTACCGCTCAGCGTCGAATCGGCCATCGAATACCTTACCCGGGCGTCTCAACAGGGACTGCTGGCAGCGCAGTATGCCCTGGGAAAACTGTATCAGGAGGGCGAATCGATCGCACCCGATCCGACGGAGGCGATTCGCTGGCTGCGAAGGGCAGCAGAGGCCGGCCATTTGGACGCCCTCAACGACTTGGGTGCCATCTATGCAGACGGAAGGATGGTGCGCAGAGATATGCAGGAAGCCAGGCGACTTTACATCCGAGCCGCACGAAGGAGGCACCTGCTGGCCATGCGAAACTTAGGGCACTTTCGCCTCAAGGGCGCAGGCGTCGAACGAAGTCCGTTCAAGGCCTCCCAGTGGTTTCGATGGTCGGCGCTGGCCGGGGATGCTGAGTCCGCCTGCAACCTGGGGGTCCTCACCGAGCAAGGAAACGGGGTACCTCAGAATCGGGCAAAGGCTCGAGGTTGGTACCGCTTCGGCGTGAAGCTCGGATCGACCTCCGCGGCCCACAATCTGGGCTGCATGTATCGGGATGGCCGCGGCGGGCCGGTCGACTTCATCAAAGCCCACCGGTTCTTCACCATTGCTGCGGAAGGAGGGCACGTCGAAGCGCTGAATAGCTTGGGGATGCTCTACAAGCAGGGGCACGGTGTCGCACCCGACATGCTCAAGGCAACCGAGTTGATTTCCCAAGCGGCAGCCCGGGGGAGCAAGCTCGCCCAATACAACCTGGCCCTGCATTACGCCAAGGGGATCGGGATCGCGGTGGATCTGGCTTTGGCGGTAAAGTGGTATCAAACCTCTGCGGAACAGGGATACGACAAAGCGCAGTGCAACCTGGGCCATTGCTACCTTCATGGGCAAGGAGTGGCAAAGGACGAGGCCATGGCCGTGCACTGGTTCCGCAAAGCGGTGGAAGCGGGAAATGTGATTGCGACCCTGAACCTTGGCTACTGTTTGCGTGACGGGCATGGCGTGGAGGCGGATCCCGCAGCAGCCGTCGAGCTTTATCGCAAGGTTGCAGAGCACCATCCTATGGCCGTGAACAATCTGGCGGACTGCTACGAAAACGGCTGCGGAGTCGCCCAGGACTATGCCGAGGCTTTGCGACTTTATCACGAGGCGGCCGAAAAAGGGGTCACTCAGGCCCAGGAAAGCCTGGGCCGACTCTATGAAAACGGGCTCGGCACGGCCCGGAGCATTCCCGATGCCGTCATGTGGTACGGACTGGCCGCAAACCAAGGCGATGCCAAAGCCAAAGCCGCCTTGGCGAGGCTCAAGACATAGCCATTGACCTCGCCCCCGAGACTGGCTATGAACGTCTCTAGAAACCAAAGCCAGCTCATGCGCCAACCTCCCATTTCCCGTCGTCGTTTCCTCGGAACCACCGCCGCAGTCGGCGTGGTGCTCGGGACAATATCCCCTCCCCACCTTCTCGCTGCAGACGCGGGAAAACCGGCCAAACTCGGCGGCACTCCCGTCCGCAAGGATCCATTCCCGTCCTGGCCCATTGTGGATGAGGGGGATGAAAAGGCCATGCTCGAAGTCATGCGCAGCGGGAAGTGGACCCGAAGTTACGGCGGGCAAATGGCGATTCGGTTCGAGGAGACCTATGCCAAACTGACCGGGGCCAAGCACTGCGTCGCGGTGGCCAACGGCACCAGCGCCTTGATCGCCTCGCTGGGCGGCCTCGGGGTTGGCCCGGGGGATGAGGTCATCCTGCCGCCTTACACGTTCGTGGCAACGCTCAATGCCATCCTGCTCCAGTACGCCCTGCCCGTCTTTGTCGATATCGATCCGGCGACATTTCAGATCGATCCCAAGCAGGTCGCAGCAGCGATCACCGAGCACACAACCGCCATCATTCCCGTTCACATCGGAGGCAATGTGGCGGATCTCGACGCCATCCTGGCGGCGGCCAAGCCGCGGAAAGTACCGGTGGTGGAAGACGCCTGTCAGGCTCACCTAGCCGAGTGGCGTGGGCGAAAGGTCGGGACCTGGGGTGACACCGGCTGCTTCAGTTTCCAAGCCAGCAAGAACTGGAATTGCGGCGAAGGGGGCGCGGTGCTGTGCAACGATCCGGAGCTGGCCGAGCGGATCTACGCCTTCCACAACAACTGTCGGCCTCGCAACGTCGGCGGCTACAATTTCACCTATCTTGGCAGCCGAGGCACAAACCTCCGCCTCACCGATTTCCAGGCCGCCGTGTTGCTGTCACAGATGCGGCGGGTGGAACAGCAAACCAAGCGCCGTTCCGAGAACGCAGCGCACCTGACCAGTCTCCTGAAGGAGATCCCGGGCATCCAGCCAGCAAAGATGTATGAAGGCTGCACCGTCAACGCCTACCATCTCTATATGTTCCGCTACCAGCCCGCCCAGTTCGCGGGTTTGCCGCGCGCCAAGTTCATGGCCGCACTGAGTGCCGAGGGAATCCCCTGCATGGCTGGCTACTCCCCGCTCAACCAGGAACCTTTCGTCCAGGCCACACTCCAGAGTCGCACCTACCAAAAACTCTACCCCGCTGAGGTGCTGAAGAACTGGGCTGAACGCACCCGATGCCCCTTGAACGTGCAGCTGTGCCAGGAGTCCGTCTGGTTTGGGCAGACCATGCTCCTCGGATCCCGCACCGATATGGATCAAATCGCCGAAGCCATTCGAAAGATCCACACCCACGCGGCGGACCTGGCCAAAGCGTGACCGCCCATGCTGCACGCCATGGCCTCCCGCCCCACCCGGCCACACGCAGTCCTGCGCGCCATGGGCTGCGTCGTGGTTCTGGGCATCATCGCTAGCCTTCAACCGATCATGTCCGCGCAAGAGAATGCCCGAGTCCAGCTCATGACTCTGGATCCAGGCCATTTCCATGCCGCCCTCTTCCAAAAGGAGATGCTGCCGGGAATATCGGATCGCGTGCATGTCTATGCGCCACTGGGTCCTGATCTGTTGGCACATCTGAATCGCATTTCGCAATTCAACTCCCGCCGCGAGAACCCAACCCGCTGGCAGATGGAGGTCCACGCTGGACCGGGTTCCTTGGAACGACTGCTCACTGAGCGCCCCGGCAACGTGGTGGTGCTCTCGGGAAACAACCGTGGCAAAATCCAAAAGCTCAACGACCTGGTGCGCCATGGGTTGCACGTCCTCGCAGACAAACCGTGGATCATCGAACCGCAGGAGTTGCCGCAGCTGCAGGCTGCGCTCGCCGGCGCTGCCGAAAGAGAGGTGGTGGCTTATGATGCCATGACCCAAAGGTACGAGGTTTCCTGCATCCTTCCGCGTGAACTGGCCCAGGATCCGGAAGTCTTCGGCGGTATCGTGGACGGTTCTGCCTCGGAGCCAGCCGTGCGCATGGAAAGCGTTCACTATTTCCTCAAGGAAGTTGCCGGTGTGCCAAGCTTGCGCCCTGCCTGGTTCTTCGACGTCCGCCAGCAGGGTGAAGGCCTGGCGGATGTGGGAACCCACCTGGTGGACCTGGTGCAGTGGACACTCTTCCCCGACCAAGCCATCGATCACCGTAAAGATGTCGCTGTGCTTCGGGGTTCGCATTGGCCCACGGTCCTTTCCCAGACGCAGTTCCGGCGTGTCACCGGTGAAACCGCGTTTCCCGAATGCGTTCAGGAGTCCGTGCGCAACGAGGCTCTGGAGTGCTTCGCCAATAATAGCGTGCTTTACCGTCTGCGCGGGGTGTTTGTCCGACTCGACATCCGTTGGGACTTCGAACCAGCACCTGGCGCCAAGGACTCCGAGTATGCGGTGTTTCGCGGCACGCGATCCCGAATCGAGGTGAGGCAAGGTCCGGAGGAACAGTTCGTGCCGCAAGTGGATGTCATCCCTACCAGTCCGGAACTGAAGCCCTCGGTGCAATCCGCCCTGGTGCGGCGAATGGAGAAGCTGCAGGCATCGACCCCCGGGTTGGAGGTGCGCGACCTGGGCGAACGTCTGCGGATCGTGATTCCAGACCGCTACCGCGTTGGGCATGAAGCCCATTTTGCTCTGTTAACCCGACGTTTTCTTGATTTGGTGCGTCAACCGCGGACCATGCCAGCCTGGGAGGCCCTGAACCTTCTGGCCAAGTACTACGTCACCACCGAAGGTGTCCGCCTTGCCCGGACCAACCCGAGAAAGGAGCCGCTCTGAGCGCGTCGTTATCCCATCACCACCCCTCTTTTACGGACCTTGAACCCTCCCTCCCTACTATGAAAACCATGGCTCGTAATGCCGCGCTCTCCTTGGTCCTCGTGTTGACAGCCGCATCGTCCACCCTGCAAGGCGCCACCTCTGCCGACCCGTTTCAACCGGCCCGCAGGCTCATCGCCCGCACCTACAACTCCGGCTTCCCGGAGGGCCACGATACCTACAATGGCATGGGGTGTGCCAGTGACGGCAACGTTTACTACGTGCTCAGTTCCGAGAAACACGACGTCGCGGGCCAGATGTTCTGTTTTGACCCCAAACGCCGACAGGTGCGTCACCTCGCCGACCTCACCGAGGCGTGCGGCGAGAAGGGACAAAACGTGATCGTTCAGGGGAAGAGTCACGTGAACTTCGTGGAGTCCGACGGTCGGCTTTACTTCGCCACCCACATCGGCTTTTACAGCGTCATTGATGGCATGGAGAAGATGGGCGTGCCGCCCTCGGGCTGGAAACCCTATCCTGGCGGGCACCTGCTTGCTTACGGCCTGAAATCTGGGAAATTCGAAGACCTCGGTATCGCCCCCGATCGGGAAGGCATCCTCAGCTTCAACATGGATACTCGGCGGGGTCGTCTTTTCGGCCTTACCTGGCCGAGCGGGATTTTCTTCCGTTTCGACCTGGCCACGCGGCAAATGAAGAGTTTCGGGAAATCCTGTGCCGAGGGCGAAAACGGCAAGGGAGAGGCTTATCGGACCATTTGCCGGTCCATCGCCGTAGACCCCATCGATGGCTCCGCATGGTACACCACCAGCGAAGGTTCCATCCTGCATTATCAGGCCAGCACGGACTCGGTGGAGGTCGTCAAGAAGGAGGATCTCAAGAAAGACTACTTTGGCCTGTACGACCCCACCTCTCCTGGCCACATGGGATACAATTGGCGTCAGACCTTTTGGAGAGCGTCGGACCGAATGATCTACGGAGTTCACGGTAATTCTGGTTACCTGTTCCGCTTCGACCCTCAACAAGAGCGCGTCGAGGTCCTGGAGCGGATCACCGCCGAAACCAGCAAGAGCAGCGGCATGTTCGACCAGTTTAGCTACGGTTACCTGGGATTTGCCCCCGGGCCAGACGGCAAAACCGCGTACTACCTGACCGGCGGGCCCATTTACGAGAACGGTCGTCGAGTCGCGGGCAAAACCAGCACGGCCATGGGGGAGGCGAAAGGCCTGGAAAACCTGCACCTCATCACCTATGACATCCCGCACCGAAAGTACCGCGACCAAGGAGCCATCTTCTACGAAAACGGCCAGCGCCCCCTCTACGTCAACTCCATCGCCGTCGGACGGGATCGCACGGTCTACTTCCTCGCCCGGATCACCGAAAATGGAAAGACCCGCGCGGACCTGGTAAGCGTCCGACTGCCCTGACTTCTGGCTTATGAAACACCTATTCCTGGCGTTCACGTTGGCCTGCGTGTCGGCGCTGGCGTCCGACTTTCAAGCGGGTGTGGCGCGGGTGCGGATCACCCCCCCGACTCCGTACTGGTTGTCCGGCTATGCCGCCCGCACGAATCCCGCACCTGTGGTTCTCCAGGATCTTTGGGCCAAGGCTCTGGCCCTGCGCGATCCCAAAGGAAGCCAGGCCGTGATCGTCACGATGGACTTGATTGGTTTACCCGGCAACATCTCAGATGAAGTGGCAGCCCGCGCCCAGAAACAGTTCCGACTCGACCGCTCGCAACTCTTGCTGAACTGCTCGCACACCCACTCCGGGCCCGCAGTGGGCCAGAATCTGAGCGTCATGTTCGACTTCAACACCGAGGACGCCGCCCGGGTGCGCCAATATAGCGAAGAACTGACCGGGAACCTGGTGCGAGTGATCGGGGATGCCCTCCACAACCTGAGCGCGGCGGAGCTCGCCACCGGAAACGGCTCGGCCGGCTTTGCGGTGAATCGCCGCCTTTTCACTCCCAACGGTTACCGGATCGGGGTCAATACCAACGGGATCGTCGACCACACCGTGCCGGTGCTGCGAGTCAGTTCTCCCGATGGGCAGCTACGCGCAGTGCTTTTCGGGTACGCCTGTCACAACACCACCCTGGGCGGCGATTTCTACCAGATCAACGGCGACTACGCCGGCCAAGCCCAAGCCCTGCTCGAGCAGAATCACCCCGGAGCCACCGCCCTCTTCCTCATGTTGTGTGGGGGCGATCAGAATCCCCACCCTCGCGGCACAGTGGACCTGGTGCAACGACACGGCCACACCCTCGCCACCGAGGTGGATCGTGTATTGGGAACGGATCTGCACCCGGTCCGCCCCCCGCTCAAGACCGCCCGCAAAGTGCTCGAACTCGAGTTCGCGCCTCACACACGTTCCACATTCGAGGAGGAACTGAAATCCACAGACAAGTTTCGCCAACGCCGCGCCCGCCTCATGCTAGCCGCCTACGATCAGAAGAAGCCGATCCGCAAGCTCGCCTATCCGGTGCAGGCCTTGCGCTTGAACAGGGACCTTACCTTCCTCTCCCTCGCTGGAGAAGTGGTCATGGACTACAACCTTCGGGCGCGACAAGAGTTCGCCGGGGAAAACCTGGTCGTGTCCGGTTACTGCCACGAGGTTCCCTGTTACATCCCATCCCGGCGGGTTCTGTACGAAGGGGGCTATGAGCCCGTAGAAAGCATGATCTACTACGGGATGCCCGGACCGTTTGCCGATACTGTGGAGGAGAAGATCTTTGACGGCATCCACACCGTGCTCCGACGGGTGGGTGCCAAGCCCGCTCCGGGTTTCTGAATTTCTCTACCTTTTCCCTGATATTCCAATCCCCGAATCCCATGAAAACACCAAAGACCTCCAGCTCTCTTACCCGCCGCACGTTTCTCCAGACCAGCGGCACCGCCCTCGCTGCCTTGTCCGTAGCCGACCTGGCCTGCACACCTGCCCGGAGCCAAACCCTGGCCGCTGCCGGAGGGGCCAAGGCGGTCACCTTTCCGGCCGCAGAGTTTCAAGCGCTCACGCGCTGGCCCCGGTACGGTGACGCGGAGAAGAAGGCGTTATGCGACCTCCTGGACAACCACAAGTTCTACGAGGAACTGCCCGCCTTTGAGAAGGAGTGGAAGGACTATACAAAATCGCCGTTCGTGAAAGCGCACATGAATGGCACCAGCGCCCTGACCAGCATGTATTTCGCGCTCGACCTACCCCCCGGGAGCGAAATCATGGTGCCTTCCTATACGTTCTTCGCCACCTGCCTGGCCATGCGCTTCTTCCATTACGTTCCGATCTTCATCGACATCGATCCGAAGACCGCCTGTTTCGACCTCGAAGACGCCAAGCGCAAACTCACCCCCAAAACGAAAGCCGTCGTGGCCATGCATTCCTGGGGTCTGCCGTGCGAGATGGATCGCATCGCGGAGTGGGCCAAGGAAAAGGGCCTCATCCTGCTGGAAGATGCCGCCCACGCTCATGGCGCTTCCATGCAGGGCAAGAAAATGGGCACTTGGGGAGTCATGGGCATCTTCAGTTTTCAAGCCAGCAAAGTGATGCCCACGGTGGAGGGAGGGATGGGAATGTATCAAACTCGGGAATACTTTGAACGCGCCGCCGCCTTCGGACATTACGAGGACCCCGTGAAGTTCGACCCCTCCAGCCCGGTCCGCGCTTATGAGGGCACCGGTTTTGGCCAGAAATACCGGATGCATCCCTTCGCCGCCGCCATCGGCCGCCAGCAGCTCCAGCACCTGGACGAAATCAATGCGCAGGTTGAGAAGAACGTGAAAGCGATGAACCAGCACCTGACTCAGCTCGAAGGACTCTGCGAACCGCGCCTGCGCCCTGACCAGAAGCGGGCCTATTACAACGGCAATCTGCTCTTCATCGACTTCCAGAAGCTCGGCGTTTCACGGGTGGCACTCACCAAAGCCCTGCAGGCCGAAGGCGTATCCGTCGGTTTCTGGGACTATCCAGAGCAGCACAAACTCAAGATCTACGCCGAAGCCAAATGGTGGCATCACCCACCGCAGGTCCCGCAAGCCATGCCAGGTAACCAATGGGTCAACGCCAACAACGTGTTTCTTCCGGCCATCTACGGCGAGGCGCCTGAACTCATTGCACAATACGTGCAAGCCTTCCAGAAGGTCTGGGCGCACCGGGATGCGATCACGAAAGTCTAAGCCGTGTCCCTGCAGCTGAACAGGAGGCAGCAGAGAGAGCAGAGCCGTCAGACGGAGTCAGAATCGCTCCTCGCGGTCCGTTCAAGCGTTCACTGGACGGTGAAAGTGATACGTCCATCTCGATCGTGAGACCGCTCAAGCCCGATCTCTGCTGTCTCCGCTGACTCCTGTTCTTCATTGAATTGTTACGGCTAAGGCTTGCCATCCAGCGCTTTCCTCACCGCTTCCCCTAGGGTAGAGGCCTCGAAAGGCTTGGGAAGGAACGGAAACTCACTCAGCAACTGCTTACGCTCCTTGTTTAAGTCCAGGCTGTAGCCACTCGCGAGAATCCCCCTCAGAGTGGGCTTCTCTTGCAGGAGCCGACGAAGGAGTTCTCCCCCCGAGAGCCCTTCCGGCATCACCATGTCCGTAAGGACCAGATCCACCTTGTCTTTGTGTTCTTTCCAAATCAGGAGCGCTTCCACACCGTTAGCCGCCTCAAGGACCTCGTATCCGATCGAACGTAATGTCACGGCGGTGACTCTCCGTAACGACGCCTCGTCTTCCACCAGCAAAATCATCTCTCCGCGACCGGCGGGGATGTAAACTTCCTCCCGCAGGGCAGCCTCCTTCTTCTGGCGATCCTGCGCCGGAAGGTAAATTCTGAACTCGCTACCCACTTGCGGGGTGCTGGAAACCTCTACCCATCCCTGGTGCTGCTGCACAACGCCGTACACGGTAGCGAGGCCCAAACCCGTACCTTGGCCCACATCTTTGGTAGTAAAGAAGGGCTCGAAAACGCGTTCCAGGGTCGCTGGGTCCATCCCACAACCAGTATCTGCAAACGTAATGCGCACGAAGAGCCCGGGGCGCGCCGAGGGATGGGACCGCACATACGCCTTGGTAATCGAGACCGCTTCGGAGGTGATCGTAAGTTGCCCTCCTTCAGGCATGGCATCACGGGCGTTCACGGCAAGGTTCATCCCCACCTGTTCAATCATGCCGGCATCGGCCTCCACCCAGGGAAGTTCCTTGCCCGAGTTGAAGAGAATCCGGATATCCTCGCCCAGGAGACGACGCAGCATCTTGAGCAGATTGTCCAAAAGGTCGTTGAGATCGATCGGCCTGGTCACCGGCGCCTGGCGGCGGCTGAAAAGGAGAAGCTGCCGGGTCAGTCCAGCAGCACGCTTCGCGGACGCTGCCAGTTCGCGGAGCGATTCCTTGGTGGAAAGATCCAATCCAGGCGAACGTTGGAGGACGCTCAGGTGCATGAGCATGGCGGACAAAATGTTATTGAAGTCGTGCGCCACACCTCCCGCCAGTCGGCCAATCGCTTCCATCTTCTGCGCCTGGCGAAGCTGCTCCTCCAACATCCGGCTCTTGGTCAGGTCATTGCCAATCGAAAGCAGATACGTCTCGTTGTTGAACTCAAACCTCTCACCGTCATAGGTAATCTCCAGAGCTTTTCCATCCTTGGCATAGGTCGTCACCAACATCCCGCTAACCCGCCCCTCCGCAAGGAGGGCATCCAGAATGCGCTGTCGCTGTTCTTGCTTCAGCCATCCGACCTCCACAGAGGTTTTCCCGATCAAGTCTTCCTCGATAAATCCGGACACCCGCAGAAACTCTCGATTCACTTCAACAAATGTCCCGTCTGCCAAGCGAGTGATGGTCATGAGCACCGGCGAGTTCTGGAAAGCCTTGGAGAATTTCTCCTCACTGGCTTTCAAAAGCTCCTCAGCCCGCTTGCGTTCGGAGATGTCGTGGGCAATCCCCACCAGGCAAAGCGGCTCGCCGCGCTCGCCAAGAACGATGGTCTTGGCGGTCTCGTACCAGTGCACACCCCCGTCCGAGCTCTTCACGTATTCCTCATGTCGCAGGCCCTGCCCCGTTTCGATCACCCAGCGATCCTCTGCCTGAAAACGCCCAGCCATTTCCGGCGGCAGAAAATCGCTATCTTCCTTCCCAACGGCTTGTTCGGCGGTCAGCCCGGCAAAACGGCACCAAGCATCGTTCACGGCCAGGTACCGACCCCACGCATCTTTCAACCAGGCTGGATCTGCGATGTTCCCAAGGATGGCCCTTTGCAGCTGCTCGCTCTCCCGCAGCGACCTCACCATCCGCTGCCGCACTATGGTGCTGCCAATGGCCACCCCGGACGCCCATAGGGTTGCCACCTCCGACTTTTGCCAGGATCGGCTCGGCCGTGCATCGTAGAACCCAATGAACCCCCAGAAACGCCCGTCAATCACAATCGGAACCAACAACACCGACGAAATCCCCTCGGCCGCCAGGGAGAGGCGGAGTGACTCGGAGAGCTCGGATGCCTGAACCTCCACGTGCCGGTGATTGGCCAGCCCCTCGTACAACTCCGCCAGCAGCGGCAAATACGGCAGCGGCTCGCGCTCGTGGCCATTCGCCAAACCCGCCTCCTTCGAACGCGTGTAGGCATAGGCCAGCTCCGCCCGCAGCGTTTCCGCACCAGGACCGCCTCGATTCTCGAATACACAGGCCCGATCTACTTCCGCTGCCTCCCCGAGAATCTGCAGCACACTTTCCACCCCTTGATCCAACTCCGTCTCTGTGAGCAGCCGGAGAGAACCTGTGCTGACACCCTCGAGCAGACGGTTGTTCCGCTCCATCGCCTGCTGGGCTTCCCGTCGCTCGGTGATGTCCCGTATCAGCAACAACAATCGAGTCACCCGACCTTGCGCGTCGGTCAGCGGCTTCGCCACCAACTCCCCCCAAAAAAGCGAGCCGTCGGCACGACGTAACTGGTATTCCGCCAAACCCACGGGAACCTCGCCCTCAAACAGCGCTTTCGTCCGTTCGGAAACAAGGGGATGAGAATCGGGGGCAATCCAATCCAAAATCGAGGTGCCAAGCGCAACGTCAGGGACCGGAAGCCCGAACATCACGCTGGCGGGAGCTGACACGTAGAGCACCCTGCCGGCGATGTCGGTAATCGCGATGCCTTCGGGGGAGGCCTCGACCAATTGCCGGTAATGTTGCTCGGAATCCCGGAGCAGCTCCTGGACCTGCGCGCGGGTGGCAAGTTCGTTCACCAAGCGCCCGTTCGCCTCCAGCAACTCGGCTGTTCTATCGGCCACTTGGGCTTCCAGGTTCTCTTTGGCGATGCGCAACTCCGTTTCCGCCTGCTTGCGCACCGCCACTTCTTTCTCCAGCTCGACATAGGCCTTGCGCAGCCGGCTGTGCCCAACAATCTCGTTCTTGAGAACCAAGGCGGCATGTCGGAAGAAAGTCGGCAACGCCTCCTTCAACTCGGAAGGCGCCACCGGCGTCCCTTCCATCTGGAAGACCCCGATCAACTCCGAGCCCACCAGCATCGGAAAGACCCAGGTCTTGGCCTGGGCAAACCGCTTCGTCGTCATCTGGGTCTCGGTAAAATCCGCGTCCACTTCCACCAGTACCCGATCCCTCATCACCTGCAACACCAGCGGGTCCTCAATCGCTTCCAACGGATCGCGATGACCCAACGCGTCCGCACGGTAGACCTGCCCGTCCACCCAATAGTAGAGCAGCAACCGCGTCCCTCCGATCACTTCCAGCACGGCGCGGAGCATTCCGTCCACCGTCTCGTTCAGCCCTGAAACCGCGCTCAGCTTCTCCATCAGGTAAACTGCCAGCTGCAAGGAGGACTTGTCGGCGGCCAGCTTCGAAAGTCGCCGCTGCAAGCTGGCCCATTCCTCGGCATCAATAGGGAGAGTGTTTGCCATGCAATCAGTCGTTACTACACCAGCCGGCCAAACTCGTACGCCGCCTCCAGCATCACGCGGATTTTGGATTCCGGAATGGCATACGGCATCACCAGCGTCCCAAACAGGTACCGTCCCCCTCCTCCACCTTCCGTCACAATCCGCTTCACCTCGGCGCGAATCTCCTCCGCCGACCAGTCCAGCAGGCGTATGTCGTTGATCACCCCGGCACAAAGCGCTCGTCCGGCAAGCGTCTTGCGCGCCACCACCAGATCGTCATAAGGACTTGGGTAGTAGGCGGTAATCCCGGTCTTTTCGTAGACTTCCGCCATCACCCGGTTCACGCGGGCACCCCCGCAATAAAAGACCACCCCCTCGGTGCCGCCTTCCGCCAAGTCTCGCTGCATCCATGGCAAAGAGAGCTCCCGAATGACCTTCATGGACACTAAATCGGGCGAAGCAAAGGGATCCGAATAGAGCAGGATGTCCGCACCCAACCGACGATAGAGGGCAATCTCCCGGCGGAAGAACTCCGAACACTTCTCCAACAGGAGGTCCCTGAGGCGGGAAGGCCCTTCCAGCAGCAACCCGAGCCACTTCTCCATTCCCATCAGGATCGCAGGCAGCGACATGGAAGCGGTCAGGTAGGCGCAGATGGGATAGCGGCCACCGGCCTCTTCTTTCAAAATGCGCAGGCATTTCGCCGGCTCCTCAAACGCGGGATGGTGCTCCAGGTCGTCCGGAACCTGCAGGCGGTCGATGTCCTCCCAATCCTGCAGCACCATGTCACCCACATTGGGCGGGCCATCCTCCGCAAAGAGGATGTTCCGGCAACCCAGCAACTCCGCCTCCTTACCCACGTAAAAGAGCGACCACAAATTGTCATACCCAAACTTGGCGCGCATCTGCAGTTGCCCGCGGGCCACATTCTCCCCCCGGGCATAGTACTCCCGAATCGACATCCCCAATTCACGCGCCCCCTGGTCCAGCAGGTTGCAGAACACAGGAATCCGATCGCAGGGTTCTCCCAACGCCGCCGCCCGAAGCCGTTCCATGCCTGTCTTCATGGTTTTACCCCTTTCAAGAGGCTGTGAATCACCCCCACCGCTGCCAAACCATCCTCCGCCCAGGCATCCGCATGAGCTCTCTGAAAAAGCTGTGGATCATGCCGATACGGAGCCCCGCCCACCAGGATCTTGAAGCGATCCTCCAAGCCTCTTTCGCGCAGGAGTTCCCGCACCTTGCGGCTGCCTGAGTCGCCCAACGCGGTGTGCACCATCATGGAGGAGATCCCTATCACGGAGGCCCCCTCTTCCACGGCCTGGTCTACGAAAGTCTGCGGAGACACATTCAGGCCCAGATCGCGCACCAGGAAACCATGCGCGCGCAGGCAGCCCGAGACGATGGTCTTGCCTAATCCGTGAAAATCCCCCACCGACGTACCAATCACAATCCTCGCGACCACCCCTGGCTGGGTCCGGAACCGGGGGATCAAGACTCCTGCCGCCTCCGCCGCAATCTGCGAGGTCATGAAATGCTGCGCCAGACTCGTATCACAATTCTCACTAACCGAGCGGATCATCCCATCCACCACCGGCAAGACCAGCTCGAAAAGAACGGTCTCGGCAGAGAAGCCCTCAGCCAGGGCTGACTCCACGACCCGCAAAGCTTGCAGGCGGTCGGTGTCCGTTATGGCTGCCTGGAAGGCATGAATAAAGCGATCCGTCATAAGTGCCTCAACTCTCCGCACCTTTACGTTCCAGCGCGAGAGTAGCGAGGTGGGGTCACAGGGTAAAGCCTCAAGGCTCCCCTTCCGCAGGCCCCGATTTCGCATCCAAAACCTATCGCACCCCGCTTCCCTCTTCCAGGGACTTCCGAATGGCCTTGGAGAGCAACTCCATCTCAAACGGCTTCTGCAAATAGGTAATCTGCTTACCACCAAGGGTGCCCTGGCTCAGCATCTCCGTATTGTAACCGCTGCAGAGGATCACCTTCAGCCTCGGCTGGGCCTCCTGCAGCTTCTCCGCCAACTCCAGCCCGGTCATTCCTTCGGGCATCACCATGTCCGTGAGCAACAGGTCAATCTTGCCTGGATGAGATTGCCACACCCTCACGGCCTCCTGGCCGTTGCTAGCCTCCAGAACCGTGTAGCCCAAATGCCGCAGGCCTTCCGATACTCCCTTCCTCACACTCCCTTCGTCTTCCACCACCAGCACCCATTCCTGGCCTCGGACCGCCAACACTCGCTCCGGCTCGACGGATTCCTGTGAACTGCTCCGCGCCGCAGGCAAATAGACCCGAAACGTGGTCCCATTCCCCACCTCGCTCTCCACCTCCACCCAACCTCGGTGCTGGGCCACAATCCCATGCACCGTCGCCAACCCCAAACCCGTTCCCTTGCCCGCCTCCTTCGTGGTAAAGAAGGGTTCGAAGACTCGGCACAAAGTCGCCCCATCCATCCCACAACCCGTATCCGCCACCGCGAGACACACAAAGCAACCCACCCGTGACTCAGGGTGGAGGGCGCCCCGTTCAGGGTCGATTTGGACGGCCTGCAATTGAATGCCAAGCGTGCCGCCTTTGGGCATGGCATCGCGCGCATTCACGGCTAGATTCAGCAGCACCTGCTCGAGCATCCCAGGATCGGCCTCCACCCGGGGAAGACCTTCGGTCAGTTCGAACCGCAGGTGGATGTGCTCCCCGATCAAGCGGCTCAGCATTTTGAGCAGGTTGGCCACAAGCTCGTTCAGATCCAGCACCTTCATCTCCATCACTGACCGACGGCTGAACATCAGCAACTGGCGGGTTAAACCCGCTGCACGTCGGGTTTCCGCCATCAACTCGTGAAGAGAATCGGCGGTCTCGGCCTCAGGATGCTTTCTCATCTGCAGCAGGCCCAAATGCATCATCATCGCAGCCAGGATGTTATTAAAGTCATGAGCCACCCCCCCAGCCAACTGCCCAATCGCCTCCAGCTTCTGGGCCTGTAGCAACTGAGCCTCCAACCGCTTGCGCTCCGTCACCTCCTGGAAAAACACCAGCGCGCCCCTCTCTCCTGCGTACACGAAGGGCACCGCGGAGAACTCCGCCTCGAACCCGCTTCCATCCAATCGTAGACAGCCGTGTTCAACGACGGGCACGGGACACGACTCCTCGTTCAAAAGCCGGATTCTCTCCCGGACCAAAGGCTGGACTGCGAGTGGGAAACGATCCAGCACTCTCTGCTCTAACAGAGGCTGCTCCGCAGTCTGGCCGAACATCTGGCAGGCCGCCTGGTTCACATAGGTGAATCGGCCTCGCGTTTGGATGAAGATTCCCATGGGGGCGCTCTCCACAAGCGTCCGGAATCTCTGCTCGCTCTGCGACAGAGCCTCCTCCGATCTGAGCCGCGCGATGGCGTGCGCCGCACTCGCCGCGATGGTTTCCAGGGTCTGCAGCACCGCTTCAGGGACTTCCTCCACCTCGTGGGAGGCCAGGTTCAGGCAGCCGATCACCCGGTTCTCATGGCGAAGCGGGATACTCGCCAAGAACCGAAGCCCTTCGGCACGTTCCACCCCAGCAAGAGCCGGCTTGAAATGAGAGACCGCCCCATACACCACTTTGCCGCCCATCACCGCCT
Organism: uncultured Verrucomicrobiota bacterium; assembly: GCA_964411985.1. Classification (GTDB taxonomy): domain Bacteria; phylum Verrucomicrobiota; class Verrucomicrobiia; order Limisphaerales; family J093; genus CAYPNF01. The sequence goes on along the minus strand of CAYPNF010000026.1, from coordinate 2,131 downwards.
GGGTCTGGGGGGAACTCGCATCCAGCCGAAGCACCTTTCGCACGAACTCGGGGGATAGCCCCCGATGCACCTGGAGTTCCAGTGCCCCATCTGCCTCGCTGAGTAGATAGAATCCACCGCTGTCCAGGCGGGTCGCTTCCATCGCCGCGTCCAGACACAGCCGAAGCCCCTCACCCAGGCGGACACAGGCCGACAGCGCTACTGCCAGGTCGTGGTAGGTGCGCGCTCGTAATTCGGCGTTCCTCCGTTCGCTGATGTCTCCGTAAGTCACCACCACTCCGTACCCGTCCATGCGAATCGGTGCTGCGCTCACACTCAGCCACACGGTTTCGGCTGCTGACCTGACGATGCCCATCTCCACATTTTCCACCATCCGGTTTTCTTTAAGCGCCCGTACGCTGGCATACTCCTCCGAGGGCATCGGTGTTCCATTCAAACGGATGATCGGCCATTGGGGTCCATCCACGTCGCGCCGAAGATGTTCCTGGGTCGGAACACCCAGGATCTTCTCTGCAACGCGATTCGTCTCCACGATGTGCCCACGTTGATCTGTCACGGTGATCCCAAGCGGAAAGGATTCGAACAGCGTCCTGTACTTGATCAGGGCGGTTTCCAGCTCTTTCGCCCCACGCACACGCTCGGTGACATCCTGGAGAAAACCATGCCAGAGGATGCCATCGTCCGGCTCCGCGCGCGGTACCCCGTACCCCTCCAACCAACGTTCTCCCTTCTCCGGGTGAAGCAGACGAAAGCAGCCGTTCCACAACGTCAACGTCCGGGCAGACTCACCCAGAACAGCCATCACTGGCTCCTGGTCTTGAGGGTGAATCAACGCCATGAACGACGAAAGATTCTCCCGTATCTCCTCCGCTCTCACCCCGCACAGTCCCTCCAACGCAGCCGTGGCGAAAGGCACACAGAGGCCACCGTCCGGACGTCTCCTCAAGGAGAAGATCAGACCTGGCACCGTGGCCGCGATGCTGGCCAATTGGTCGGCCAACTCCGATTTCTGTTTTTGGACGGCAAGCGCTTCCCGCTGGGAGGTAATGTCCACCGCAAACGATCCGACACCCAGAACCTCGCCTCCTCCACCCAACACGGGGTAGATGCTATGCCGGAGCCACAAACCCTCGCGCTCATCCTCGTACACCCCTGGGTGCCGGGTACGCACCACCTCGGCGACCCACCGACGACGTCGTTCCGCAACCTCTCCCGGCAGAAGAGTGTATACATTCGTTCCAAGGCAATCCTGGGGGGTTCTGCCTAACCGGGCCGCGAAGGTGGCGTTGCAGGCCATGACGCCTCCCTGAAGATTCATGAGAAACACCGACTCGGGGATCGCATCGAAGAGCGCCCGCAGGTGGTTCTGGCTCTCCCGCAGAGTCTTCTCCTCCTGCAGCCGTTTCAGGGCGATGCCGAAACTGGAGGTGATGCTCTCAAAGAACCTGATCGTCTCGATAGTGAAGCAGTTCTTGCTCCGACTATTCAACTGCAACAGCCCAATGATCGCTCCCTCCAACCGGATCGGGATCAAAGCCCAAGATTGGTACCCTTCTTGGAGGCACCGGTCGCGGGAGCCGAGGCGCGGATCCTGGCCCAGGGGGAAATGCAGGAATGGCCGGGCGTCGTTGGTCCACGCACTGCCCCCCTCCGTGAAGAGAGAGTTGGTGGGATCGGTCTTGCCGGAGAGCACCAGACCACAGGTGCATTCGAGCTTCACCCGGCCCTGTTCGTCCCGGCACAAGCCACCCTCGGGCCGAGAAGCCGCGAGACGGTTTTCCGCTTCCAGAAACTCGGGGGAAAAGCCCTCAGCAGCGGCATAAGGAAAGTCGTCGCCTTCCCGCAGCCGGATACCAACCGCCTCCAAGCCCGTTGCACGTTGGATAGCCACAAGGATCCGTTGCGTGGCACCCGCCATCCCGCGCGCATCGTTCAGGATGGTCAACACCTCGGCGGATAAGGCCTGGAGCCGCTCCGCCTGTTTGCGCTGTGTCACCTCAACAACGGTGCCACGCATCCTCAGGGGTCGCCCCCCCGAGTCGAACCCGAAACCGCCAGCCGAGGAAACCCAGTGAACCACCACCTCCGGCCCCCCCCCCCAGAACCCACTGCCCAACGACAACCGACCTGG
>CAYPNF010000025.1:0-120387 GCA_964411985.1 uncultured Verrucomicrobiota bacterium | reverse complement strand
CGTCTGACGGCTCTGCTCTCTCTGCTGCCTCCTGTTCAACTGCATGGACACGGTTTAGGCGCTTTGCCAAGTCGCACCGATTTCGCGCAGGCCCACTCTCTCCTTCTGGTCTGCGAGATGAAGGACGAGACGTTGGATCGGTTCTTCCATGGGTTCGTCGCTCAGTTTATAGGTTGAATGGTGAATGGGTATGATGGTACGTGCTCCCGCCATGTCCGCCATCTCCTGGGCCTCTTCCGGGGTGCAGTGATTTCGAATCCAGGGATTGTAAGCGGCAATGGGCATGATGGCGGTCGCGTAGGGGCCGCCCTTCCTGAGTTGTGCGAAAAGCTTCGTGTGTGCGGTATCGCCCCCAAAGATCAGGCTGCGCCCTTCTCGTCTCAACACGTACCCGTTGTACCCCCGATCCACGTCGCTGGGCCACCTCCGCCCCCAGTGCTTTACCTCAAAGGCTTCCACCTGAAGGTCACCTCGAGAGGTCTCGATCCGTGTTTTCTCGCCCCAGCCCAGCTCCAGGGCATTCTTGGCAGGAGTCTGGGCCAGGAACTCACTTGTTCGTCGCGCGGTGACTACGGCTCCAGGCTTGGCCAACCGACGCAGCGTCGGCAGGTCCAGGTGGTCCATGTGAGCGTGGGAGAGAAGGAGTAGGTCTATGGGCGGGAGTTCTCCCAGGCGCATCGCGGGGGCAGTGTAGCGTTTGGGGCCCAAGGTGGTGAGGCGCAGATCGATTCCTACCCTCGCCCCAAACACGGGATCCGTCAGGATATGGAAACCATAGAAATTAATGAGTACCGTGGCATGGCCGATCCAGGCGAGGGTGATGGCGTTGTCCTTCCAGGAAGCGGGTTCCGGTTTTTGCGATGAGGCAGGAACCGTGCGCACCGCATCGTGGGCGAGTTGACGAAGTAGGTGGGCCCTGCGGGAGTCGGAGAGCCGAGCCCAGGACGCCCCGGCTAGCGCGGCGGCTCCGAGAAGGGAGCCGCCCAACATTAGAAATGTCCTGCGCGACCGTCTCATGCCCAGGAAAGTGTCGCAAATCCGGGGTCTGTCAAGGGCTTTTGGGACGTTCTCAGCTGCGAAAGTGTGCGCTGGATATTTATGGGAGGCCTACTTAGTATGGGTTCCGATGAAGGTTACGCTGAATTGGCTGAAACAGTACGTTGCGTTCGATTGGTCGCCCGAAGAACTGGCGGAGCGCCTGACCATGCTGGGCATTGAGGTGGAAGGAGTTCAAAAAATCGCCGGCGAGTTCGATGGCGTGGTGGTGGCCCAGGTCCTGACGGCAGACAAGCATCCCAACGCCGACAAGTTGACCGTGTGCAAAGTGTCCGACGGCCAGGGCGAGAGGCAGATTGTCTGCGGTGCCAAGAATTTCAAGGCCGGGGACAAGGTTCCCCTGATCCTTCCCGGGGCGACGCTTCCCGCCAAACCCGGCGAGGCACCTTTCCAGATCAAGGTCGGCAAGATTCGTGGGGTGGAGTCTTTTGGCATGATGTGTTCCTCCAAGGAACTGGGATTGGCCGAGGATGCGGACGGGCTGCTGATTCTCCCTCCGGATGCCAAAGTGGGACAGCCTTTTGCCGATCATTTGGGACGCACGGCTGGCGATGTCGTCTTCGATTTGGAGATCACCCCTAACCGGCCGGATTTCAACAGTGTCATTGGTATCGCTCGGGAGATCAGTGCCTTGACTGGGAATCCGCTCCGATGGCCCGACGTTCCGCTGGTGGAATCCGACTGTGCGGTGGAGGACTTGGTGGCGGTGCGGATTGAGGATCCCGAGCTCTGCCCCAGGTATACCGCGCGCCTCGTGCGCGGAGTGAAAATCGGCCCGAGCCCGGACTGGTTGCGCCTAGCCTTGGAGAAGGTGGGCCTGCGCAGCATCAGCAATGTGGTGGATGTGACTAACTACGTGATGCTGGAGGTGGGGCAACCACTCCACGCGTTTGACTACCATCTCGTGGCGAAGGCCACCGATGGCAAGCCTACGATTGTGGTGCGACGCGCCGGGGAAGGGGAGAAGTTTACCACCCTTGACGGGCAGGAACGGCCCTTGACCAGCCAGATGCTGATGATTGCGGACGAAACGAAGGCCGTGGCGCTGGCGGGAGTGATGGGTGGTCAGAACAGCGAGATCAACGATCGCACCGCGGACGTGCTCATCGAGAGCGCTTGCTTTAAACCCCAGAGCGTTCGCGCCACCTCCAAGAAACTCGAACTCAGAACCGACGCGTCCTACCGCTTTGAGCGGGGCTCGGACATCGGCGCGGCGGAATGGGCTAGCCGTCGCTGCGCGCAACTGATCCTGGAAACGGCGGGCGGGACGCTTTGCCGGGGCGTCGTGGATGCCTATCCGAAACCCGCATCCTCCAAAACCATTTCGCTGCGGTTTGCGCGGACCAGCGCCCTCATTGGTATCGAAGTGCCTGCTGCCGACCAGACCTCCATGCTCGAGAAACTGGAGATCAAGGCGCAACAAAGCTCGAGTGATGCTGCTACTTTCGTCATCCCGACTTTCCGGGTGGACCTGAAGCGCGAGACGGATCTGATCGAGGAAGTCGTACGCCTGGTTGGGGTGGACAAGATTCCATCCACGCCCCCGAGGGGAGCGTTGGGAACAAACGCCTTTGATTCGGTTCACGATCAGCTGGATGAGGCAAGGCGGTTTTTGGTTGGCATGGGGCTGACCGAGGCGCAAGGACAGACTCTCATTGCAGGCGATGCTGCCAAGTTGCTGACACCGGAGCCGGTACGTTTGCAGAATCCGCTGAGCAGCGATATGGACGTTTTGCGCCCCAGCCTGCTGCCCGGACTGCTGGATTCCCTTCGCCACAACTTGAGTCGTAAGAATACCGATATTGCTCTCTTCGAAGTTGGACGGGTCTTCTTCATGTGGGGAGGGCAGGTGAAAGAAGGCCGCAGGCTCGCCATCGCCCTGACGGGAAACCGGTTGCCTCTCTTCTGGACGGGTGTGGATCGGGAGGAGAAGTTCGGCGTCTACGACCTCAAGGGCATGCTGGAGGAGTTCCTGGAGCAGTTTGGTCTGAAGGGGGTCTCTTATGCGCGACGCGCGGAGGGAACGGCTCTCTTCCTCGAATCCGCAACGGTTCATCTCGGCAAGACGTCGATTGGCGAATTCGGACAGCTCCTCCCACCCTTGGCGCGGAAGTACGACCTTCGTGACGCCGTTTTGCTCGCCGAGTTGGATCTCGACCAGCTCCTGGCCCGGCGTAATGCGGGACGATCTTTCAAGCAGTTGCCGCAATACCCATCGGTGCGACGCGACATCGCGATGGTGCTACCTGATACCGTGACTCACGAGGCAGTGTTGAATGCGGTGCGGCAGACGAAGCCTCAGAACCTGGAGAAGGTGGAACTCTTCGACGTCTTCCGTGGGAAGAACATCCCAGCCGGCCAGAAGAGCATGGCCTATGCGTTCACCTATCGAAACGCCGAGAAGACCCTGACGGACGTCGAAGTAAACACCGCGCAAGAGAAGCTTGTTGCCCACCTGAAACTCACGCTTCAGGCGGTGATCAGAGACTCGTAGCAGGGGACGTTGTGAGTATCGCGGAACGGCTCTCGGCCCAATGCACTTACGCTGAAGGCTACCGTGCTTTCGATGTCCCGCATGTGGCCACAGCTCTGCACCTCGGAGCCGCGGAGTTTCTGACTTTGGACACAAACCAAAAGAAACTCGCCAAAGCAGAAGGGCTGAAAGTGCCGCTATGACGCCCTATCATTGGCCACGAGCGCCAAAACCGGACAAAGAAATCCCCGGCTATGCCCAGCTGACATCAGGAAGCAAAAAGTCCGTCCCTGAAGAGGAACGGACTTCGAAAGGGGATTGGCTATCGCCGTTGGCTTAGGCAAACCGGTTCTTCCTATACTCGCCCATCTTGGGGGCATCCGGATTGACGTCCGGGCCGAAGTACCGCAGGACGACCAACGGTTCGACGGTGGAGGTGTTTTCAAACGTCACCCCGGCCTTTGCAGCCGTCTCGGTGCAAAACACTTCGTCCTCGGTTAGTTCGTGGAAACGGATCAGCTTCGGGCAATCCAGGCTCAGATTGTTCATCTTACCCTTGCCTTGCACGGTGATAAGCCCGTAGGCACCCTTATCGGTGATCGTGCACTTCATCCCAGGATCCACGGTGAGCTCTTTCGCGGTGAAGAACTGCTTTCCATCGATATCACCATAGACGATCCAGCGATCGACAAAGCCTTCCTTGCGCGTATCCGCCACTGGGATGGGCTCGAGGTAGTGGTTGTCCTTGAAGCTCGGATCCACGTTGGCTTCCCAGTCGAGTTGGTTGACGATGAAATCCAGGTCCTGGTGCTTCTCCTTGGGCATGTCCTTGACCAGCAAAGACCAGGGGACTTCGCGTCCTTCGACGAGGCTTTGGTACATGCCAAAGACGTCCGATCCCCACTGCGGTTCATAGGTGCAGAGGGAGCCCGGGGCGTGAAGGATGCACGGCCCGACGAGCCAACCAGTGCCCGGTTTGAGGCGATACGCGCGGGAGAGGTCGAGGATGCCGTTGTCGCCCTTGTTCCAATTCTCCAGGCAGCGGCGGACTTGTGCCTTGGTGGTGCCCGGTTCCAGACCAAAGAACGTGTACGGAAAATTATTCCCGACATTATTGTGCTGTGGTGGGAAGTAGTAGGACTCAGGCTTGCCTTCCTGCCCGACCAGCTTGGCCTGCTTCTGACTTTGGTGCATGTGGTGGGGAATGGGCCCCATGTTGTCGAAGAACTTCGAATAGACCGGCCAGCGGCTGTACTTCTTCCAGAGATTCTTACCAATCAGTTCTGCGCCGCACGCCTGCACGGCATCCGCGAGGGTGAACCTCTGATCTCCGACCACCACATAGCTCAGACCTTCATCAGGCGTGCGGTTCTCGTTGGCTGCCGGGGTGGTGGAGGCGAACCAACGTTCGTCGATGCCGCCGCGATTCAGCCCAAAGGCGTACAGATCATTCGGATGCAGCTTGAGTCGTTTGCCTGGCTGCAGAAAGGACCTGGGCACCCAGCAGGGTGCCAGACGGAGTAAACCTCCCGTTTCGGCGAGGGCGCCTTCAACCAAACCGTTTACGTTCTTGGTGATTGTTCGTAATGAAGTGACCGTGTTCATGTTATGTATTGGAATGAATTCTTGGAACCCTTATACCTCCAGGAAAGGGGGGAGGGGAAGAAAAGAATGAGCTCGACACGCTCTGTTCCGCCCCGACTATCTCAGCCCGTCTGACGACGCTGGCCGACATCTTGAACCAACCTGGCCCCGTGACCGCCCTGGCCCCCATGCAGGACGTGACGGGTCTGGATTTTTGGCGCCTGCTCTCCCGCTACGGGGGGCCGGATCTCTATTACACGGAATACTTTCGGGTTTATCCAAACTCCCGGCTCGATAAGTCCATCGTCCGGTCGATCCTCGAAGTGCCTGACGGCAAGCCGGTGATCGCCCAGATGATCGGGAATGAGATCCCGGAGTTGATCCGCATTGCGCGGGACCTTCAGCGGTTGCCCATCGCCGGCATCGACTTGAACCTGGGGTGTCCCGCTCCGGTCGTCTACCGGAAGTGTGCCGGCGGCGGACTGCTGCGCTCCCTGGAGTCCGTGGATGCCATTTTGGGTGCGCTGCGGGAAGTGATTTCGATCCCGTTTTCGGTGAAAACGCGGGTTGGGTTTGATGGGGTCGACCGGTTTGATGAGTTATTGGCCATATTCGCGCGCCATTCCGTTGACCTGGTCACCGTGCACGGGCGAACGGTGCAGGAGATGTACCGCAGCGACGTTCGTTACGAGCTGATCGCTAAGGCGTCGCAGGTGATGCGTTGTCCGGTGCTCGCCAATGGGAATGTGGTGTCGGCGGCCAAGGCGGCGCAGGTACTGAAGCAGACCGGCGTGCGCGGACTCATGATCGGACGTGGTGCGGTGCGGAATCCGTGGATTTTTACCCAGATTCGCAAGCACCTTGCGGGCGAAAGCTACGCGCTGCCGACAGGCCGGGATGTCTTGCAGTACGTGCTGGCGTTGTACGAATCGACGTCGGCGCCTGCCTTGAAGGAGCGAAACCACCTGCAGCGTATGAAAAAGTACCTGAACTACCTGGGGCTGGGGGTCGAACCTACGGGTGAATTCCTGCATCGGGTACGGCGAGTTACCACCGAGCACGAGTTCCTCGCGTTGTGCCATCGGTTCCTGGATCATAATGATCCAATGCCGTTGGAGCCTTTCGTGGTGCCTCTCGGGGAAAGGGACGTACTCGCCGGCGTGCAGGGGTAAAGGTGGGGCCGGGTTCCCCGAGCGCGCCGCTGAACCCTTGGAAGCGTAAGGGGTTGGCGGGTTGGGACAAACGACCTCCCCAGGTGGTCGATGCCTCGCCGAGGCGTCGAAGCCCACCTTTCGAATCCCCAGTTGGCAGACGCTTGGAAAGCAGGAACGGTGTGGGTTTGACAGGATGAACATGATGGACAGGATTTTGATGCCGGCTCAGAAGCCGAGATCTTCTCTCATCCGGTTCATCCTGACATCCTGTCCAAAATCCCTGTTCGGGGCTTGTTTAGTACCTCGTCAGGCCCCGCAGGTCAGGCGACCTGCGATACGGCAGATTGGGCAATCTGCGTTACGGGGTTTGCGACAGGATTGCCGCGTTGCGGCCCTGGGTATCGGTTGGTTTCTCGGCGCGGTCGGAACCGTCGCCTTACTGTGGGGTCGAGAGACGGACTTGCGCGTAGGCGATCTGGTTGCCGCCCTGGGCGCGAGTGCCTAGGAGGTCGAGGGTAATGGAAGGCGAGGAACCCGCACGAACGGTGGCTGTGAAGTAGTTGTTGAGCGGATAGCGCAAGGGAACGCGGACTGGTTTGGAGATGGCTTGCCCGCGCCAGTCGATTTCCAGCACGCGATTCTCGCTGAGACCGTGTCCCTGGGAATCGCTCCCGTGGACGTAGTAAAAGACGTACAAGCGCTTGGCTGGGGTGATCTGGAGGCGCGGCAGTTCCGGGATCTCGTTGCCTAGTCCTTCCCCGGCCCTGGCCAATACGGCGCGATGGAGGACCTTGCCTTCCCGAATCCTTGCGTAGTTCATGGTGTATTCCTGTTTTGCCTCGGGGAAAAACTTCGCTTTCAAGCGCTCGTCAATGGCGCGCTCTGACCAGACGATATGGGCAGTGCCATCGGGGCTGACCCACAGATCGCCGGGAGTGATCCAGCCGCAGGTCTTTTCCCGGCTCGCGATCTCAATCCATTCATTGAATTGCTTTTTGCGAATGTCGGGTGTCCAAGTGAAGAAGAGACGACGGAATTCATAGTCCCACTTTTGGCCGGTCAGCTGTTGCTTGAACGCGCGCCACTGGGAATTGGGCTCGATGATGTCGCTGACTCCGCAGAAATACACTGCCCGGTCGCGGAGGGCTACGGTGGGATAGCATACGCGGATTGGCTCCGGTTTCTCGTAGTCGGCGCCCCAAGGCCATTCCAGTTTACCCTGGGCCGACCATTGGCCGCGTCGATCCAGGAAGCTCCACTCGGCGTGGGTATCGCCAATGTTTTGCAGGAGGATCAATTCGCCATTCTTGCTGTCCGAGGCGAAACTCCGGTAGGAGTGTTCCGTGAACTTCGGCGTGCCCTCCCAGGAAGGGAGTTTCTGCTGGTACCGATTGGGCGATGAGCGAGCGAACTCCAGGATTTCGGGTCGCGCCGGACCACTGTAGGTCTTGGGATCTTGGACCAGGGTTGGATTGGCAGACAGGCAGAAAGTGGACTTATTGAGGACCACCAAGGGAGCCGGCTCTCGCGTGCGCCCCTCCGGGTCCGCCAGGATCTGGCGCCAACCGGTTGCTTCCCTTTGATGGAGAGTCCAGCGGCAGTTGTGGAGCGGTTGGAAGTCGGGTAGGGTCTCCAAGCCGCTGGCAAAGAGCGTATTTCCCATCCGTACCAGGCACGTGGAACCACGGCACCACATTGGCCCGGCCCCGTTGTTGGCAGGTTGATATGCATACACCTCCTCCTCCGCTTCCACTTCCACCTCTATTCCGGACACGGGTTTGGCGGCTGAGCAGGGGAGGTTGGATATCGCAACGAAGGCTGCCAAGCCTAGCATAGCAGCGGAACTGGTGTGCAGAGTCAGGGATAGAGTGTTCATACATCAGGTTCGAGTGCGGCGGTCGGCAGTGATGTAGCCGTCGGCGAGGTGAATCACGCGGTCCGTTTCAGCCGCGAAATGTTCGTCATGGGTGACCAGCAGAAAGGCCTTGCCGGTGGCCCGGTTGAGCTCGCGCATGAGTTCGAAGACGGCCCGGCCGTTCTTGCTGTCCAAATTGCCGGTGGGCTCGTCAGCCAGCACGATGTGAGGGTCATTCGCGAGGGCCCGGACGATGGCGACCCGCTGTTGCTGGCCGCCTGAGAGTTGTGAGGGGCGATACTGGAGCCGGTCTTCGAGCCCGACGCGTACCAGCAGGTTTCGAACACGTTCCCGGGCCTGGTCTTCGGCATCGCGTCCTTTCAATCTGCAAGGCATGAGCGCATTTTCCAGGACCGTGAACTCGGGCAGGAGATAGTGGAACTGAAAAATGAAACCGAGGTAGTTCCTTCGGTAGGCGGCTCGCTCCGCCTCCTCCAAGGTGGAGACATCCCTGCCATCGAGCAGAATCTGTCCTGAGGTGGGTGAATCGAGCAACCCCGCCAGGTTCAGGAGCGTGGTCTTGCCGGAGCCGGAGGCCCCCAGCACCGACACAAACTCGCCCGGCTGAATGCGGAAAGTCGCCTCCGCGAGGGCGACCGTGCGCACCGCGCCGGGATACTCCTTTCCCGCGGCACGAAACTCGAGGGCTGGTTCAGGTTGGCTCATGTGCTGCGGATGACTTCGATGGCGTTGATGCGCGCGGCCCGCCAAGCAGGGTAGATTGCCGCGACAAAACCGACGACCAGGGCCGTCAGCAGCGCGGTGGCGATCAGCTGCCCGCTGAGCGCCATGGGGAAGATCTCCGCCATGCGGCCGGTACTGCTGGCCACGATCTTGAACTGTCTGAGCCAATGACTGAGTCCGATGCCTACTCCGCTGCCGATTCCGCCACCCGCCAGGGCGAGCAGCCCCCCTTGAAGCGCGAACACGGTGGTGATCTGGCGGGAGGTGGCTCCCATGGCTTTGAGAATGCCAATTTCGCGCTGTCGGCTCAGGACGCTCATGATCAGGATGCTGGCGATCCCCAGGCCCGCCGCCAGGATCGTGCAACCAAGGATGAGGTTGACCGACTGCGACTGCGCTCGCAACCCAGAGAGAATCGATTGGTTTTCCCGCATCCAGGAAACCGTTTCAAAGGGTACCTGAAGCTTAAGTTGGTCGGCGACCTCGTTAGCCGCGAAGATGTCCGTCAACTTAACTCCAATGCTGGTCACGGCACGGCCAAGTTGAAACAAGGACTGGGCATCCCGCAACGCAACGAACACGGTGCTGTAATCCGCGGCATTGAAGCCGGTGTCGAAAATGCCAGCCACCGTATAGACTCCGGTCACATCGTCGGAGCTGGTGAGTCGGATCTTGTCTCCGAGCCGCAGACTGAACTCCTCTGCGAGACGATAGCCGATGGCGACTTCGCCGGCGTTCAACCCAAAATACCTGCCCTGCACGAGTTTGGATTGGATGTCCACGACGTCGTTGTGGCGCTCGGGGAGGACCCCCGTGATGCTGACGCCTTTCTTCTTGGTGCCCCGCGCCAGAATGCCTTGGCCGTCCACGATCGGGGAGACACCACTGATCCGTTCGTCAAAATGCTCTACGCGGTCGAGCCATCCGGACCAATCCTCTATCTTCTGCTTCTGCTGGGCCAGTTTCACCGTGGTGCCGACGTAGAGGACATTGGACTTCTGTAGCGAGTCGATTTGCCAGGCGGCCAGAGGTAAGCGATCAGGAGGTTTGATGACCACATGGGAGATGCTGCCCGTGACACTACCCAGGAGCCTTTTCTGCAGTCCCCCGATCAGTGCCCCTAGGAAGATAATGAGCGTCACGCTCAGGGTCACCACGCCGACGCTGGCGAGCGTCTGACCCAGACTGAAGCGCAGGTGGCGGAGCGCCACCGATCTGGCGAAATAGTCGGGTATCATGGCAGATCGCCCGGCTTAGCCTCCACGGGGCGTACCCGAGTCTTCTCCCGAACCTTGGTTGCCTTGATCAGGACCCATTCATTTTCGCTGAGTCCTTCCACCGCCGCCCAGTGGTGATTTTGTCCCAGAAGCGTGACGCGAACCCGTTCGGTCTGGCCCTTTCGAATTGCCAGCACGTATCGCGAACCTTGCTCCTCCAGCAGGCTCGAGGTAGGGACGGCCATCGTTTTGGGGAAATGCCCGACCTGGATGTTCACGTCGACGGTCATGTTCGGCAGGACGTAATCAGGCAGGGGACCGGGTTTTAGTCTGAGCCCGACGACCCCCCTTTCCGGATCAACTGCCGGTCCGATCTGGATCAACTCGCCCTGGAAGGGCCGCTGCGGAAACGCGGGAGCGATGATCATGGCCGATTGGCCCACCTTGAGTTTGGCGAGGTTGTTTTCGTCCGTTTCCACGTAGATTTCCTGGTGATCGAGTTCAGCAAGCGTGAGCAATCCCTTTCCTGCCGTCACGCTGTCGCCTGGCTCCACCCATCGCTTGATCACGACTGCGGGGAAGGGGGCGAGGAGGGTCCGTTTCGTGATTTGGTCAGCGGCGACCTTGACGAAGATCTCGCTTTCGCGGAGGCGGGCAAGGAATCCCTGTTCAGCGGCTCGGGCCACATCTCTGGCGGTGTAGGCGGCATCCAAATCTCCCTGGGAAGCTACCTTTTGGGAGAACAATTCCCAGATTCTTACGGCATTCGTCTCTGCTTCTTTACGGGTGGCGGCCGCCCGGTTTACCTCCTCTCGCGCAACTTCCACGCTGGCCTGAGCTTGTTCCAGTTGTTCCGCCCATTCTCTGGTTCGTAAGCGGACCAGTGGGGTTTTTGCCTGCACCGAATCCCCCTCCCGGACCAGCACCTCTTCCACCACTCCAGAGACGTCGGCCCCGATCTCGGGTTGCCGGACTGCTCGCAGTCGGCCGCTGGCGATCACCAATTCCGTGACATCTTTGCGCTCGGGCTGCATCGCCAGCGCTTCTGGAGGGCGCCTGAAGCTCGGCCAGGCGACGATGGTTACGGCCAGAACGACCAGCAAGGCGGCGAGGAGTCTAAGTTTCTTGAACCACTTCACGGGCACAGAATAGAACGAATCCGAGTCGAATGCAAAGTGTCCTGCGCCCGATTCGCCCCCGCCATTTCGCTGCGCCCGAGGTTAGCGGTCGACGTTGGCGGTGGACGGCGCCGACGCAGCAACGGGGGGTGGCTTGTGCCAGAAGGACTCCCAGTACTGGCGGTCCAAGGCATAAACGTCGACCGGCTTCTGATCGGCGTGGCCAGGGGGTAGGATCCCGTAGGCGCGCATTTCACGGAGGTATTCTGGTTCAGGGCGGAAGCCGGGCATGTTGAATCGGGTAATCGATTCAAGATGGCTCTTGGCCTCCGCAATTCCGACGAGGAGCGTCTGGAAGTCTGGATCCTCGCGGCTGGCAAAGATTCCGCCGCAAATGCCGTACCCTCCCGCTTCCCGGGCGAGGGGGGCGAGCAGTTGGAGTGACACCTCCGGGCGAGAGAGGTTGTAGAGGATGTTATGAGAAAACTGCATCCGAGGATCCGCGTATTTCTTCATCCATTCCTGGGAACCCGTTCGCAGAGTTTCGTCCGGTTTCAACCAGGGGGGAGCCCAGAACCGGGGCGCCCCTTTGCCGTACTTGAGGTGATGCAGCCGAAGTCCCAGATTGTCGGCGGGGGATAAAGGCAGTTTGCGATCTCCTGTGTGACAGGAGGCACAACGACGGTCCATCGTTTCCTTGGCGCGGGCAAGCCCTGGCCAGGCCAGGTAATTGACCTTCGGTTTGGTCCCGTACTCGAGTGCCGCGTAGGCGCCAATCATTCCGCTTCCGAGCGCAGCATAGGTACCCGGGAAAGTCGCAGAGGCGTCGATCCAGAGTTTCACCAACCTCAGTTCCTGATCGGAAAGACGGACTTTGTGATGGGAGCCGTTCACTTTCTGGAAGAGTGGGCTGGCGCCGCTTCCGATGGAGTACGGTGCGTAGTTGCCTCGTGCCAAATCGCGGCCGTCGGCCATCTGGAGTCGAGCCGAGAGAACAAAATAGCTGTGGGTGAACATGGGCCCCTGGTCCCCGGTCATGAGAACCCGTCCCGAGTACTTGTCGACATCATGGCAGCGCAGGCAGTGCCGGTCCCAGATCGGCTGGATATCCCTGGGGTAGTCGATGACCTCTGGCATACCAGAGATCGGAGTGACCTCACTGGCAGGACGCTGGAGAGCCTGGAGGAAAGGTGAGGAGGTGGTTATGGGCGTGCTGGCGCGGTTCTCGTGGCATCCTACGCAGGAGCTTTGTTCTCCGGGCATGACGGTTAAGAAACTGAGCATGCGCTTCACCGACATATCCTCTGCGTCCAGGGCGACCAACTGGAGACTCCGAAGGGGCGGGACTTTTGCGTATACCGAACCATCTTTCTCCACGGGCACGGTTCCCAGTACCCGGTTGATCGTGTAAGAGCCTCCGTAGCTGATCGGGTCCATGGAACCAGTGTAATTGACCGGTTTGGGGAGATTTTCGAGGATCAAGAGCTTGTGGATCGAGCCGGGTGGGATCCCCTCCATGTTCCTCCCTTGGTAAACATTGTTTACGATCAGGTAACCATGGGAGTCATTGAGGTCGATCCGCGGGGCGATGATTGGCTCTCGAGGGCGTGGGCGGAGGGGGCGAGGTTCGTGAAGCCAATTTCCTCCGTCGGCCAGCCCGTTGGAGAGCCGATAGAGTTCTCGCGT
This sequence comes from uncultured Verrucomicrobiota bacterium, assembly GCA_964411985.1. Lineage (GTDB taxonomy): Bacteria > Verrucomicrobiota > Verrucomicrobiia > Limisphaerales > J093 > CAYPNF01. The sequence continues at coordinate 107,500 of CAYPNF010000025.1, read as the reverse complement.
GGCTCCTTGAGCGTCCATGACCAGCATCGAGGCTCCGCGCGCGACCAGGAAAGAGGTGTCGGACAAAGGATACGGATCGCGCAGATCCTCGGCGACAGTCAGCACGCGTTCGGCTTCCGGTGCGTCGGGGCCCGTGGTCGAGGTGATGATGGAGATTCTACCCTCATGCTCCATTCGGCCGTGGTTGGGGGAGTTCACCATGAGGATCTGACTGGTGCCAGGAATGGGTTTGGCATCGAGAAAAACGTTTCCTGGATTCAGATTCCCGTAATAGGTCATCTGGCTGGTTCCGTCCGGATTCATCGACCAGAGGTGATGAAAGTGTTCCCGGGAACGGTCCACGTACTCCCAACGGGTGTAAAGAATGCGTCCATCCGGTAAAACCCAAGGGGTGTTGTCCTGCTCGATGTTGGACGAGAGGGGGCGGATGTTTGTGCCATCCATGTCGCAGCGGTAGAGGGTCGCCACCTGCACGTACCAACAAGGGACGAACCGCTTGCAGCGGCTTGAACAGAACACGATCCCGCCATCCGGCAGATAGCACGGCTCCATATCATCAAAGGGGCCTTGGGTCAGTTGACGTAAGCCGCTACCGTCGATACCGATTTCGTAAAGGTGGTAGTAGGGCGATCCACCCGGGCGGTAGGAAAAGAGGATTTTGTCCGCGTGGTAGTGCACAGCGGGATCGCGAACACTGCCCTGAGGGTCGTTGAGGAGGAGGGTGACCTTTCCGTCCTGTTCGCTCCACCGGCACAAGCGTCCCCCCGAGCCATAGACCGCTTGCTGTTCGTCCGTCACTGGATGACCGAAATTCTCGTACCAGTGGGGTCCTTTCGGTTGGCGGACCGCAAAAACCACGTCTTCCGCCAATGGGGCAGCCAAAAGACACCAGAATGGAAGGAGGAGCAGCCATCCCCGGCCTGGGAGCAAGCAGCTGCCAGCCTTGGGCCGGGGACGAATCCCCAATCCGGTGATCGGTGTCATTGCCTTTGGTTATGAAGGACTGGGGGTCAAAGTCAAGTTGAGCTCGACAAGGCGGATCTGCAGGTGCTAACAAGGAGTCCTTATGCATACGACACGCCTCTCTCGCCGTGACTTTGTTCAACGTTCGCTTCTTGCTGGAACCGCCGTGGCCTTTGCGCCCGTGGCCTTGGGCGCTGGAAAGAAGCTGCCCGTGGCCCTGCAACTCTACTCCATCCGTGACGATTGCGGCAAAGACTTCGATGCCGCGTTGGCCTGGGTCGCAAAGACCGGGTTTGAGGGTGTGGAATTCGCGGGATACTACAAATACGGTGACAAGGCTGCAGAACTCCGGGCAAAGCTGGACAGCCTGAATCTCAAAGTCGCCGCCACGCACATCGGAACGAACAACCTTCGCGGCGATGGTTTGAAAAAGGCGATCGAGTTTCACCAAGCCATCGGCTGCAAATTCCTCATCGTTCCTGGCGATGGCGACTTCACGAAACCCGACAAGAGCAAGGCTCTGGCGGATACGTTCAACCAGGCAGCCGAGGTTCTGAAGCCGCTGGGCATGGCCTGCGGCTATCACAACCACACCCACGAGTTCGACAAAGTCGAGGGAAAGACCCATTGGGATCTTTTTGCGGAACGCACCACCAAGGACGTCATCCTGCAGCAGGACTGTGGATGGACGGCAGCGGCGGGCTATGATCCGGTGGAAATGATGAAGCGTTATCCTGGTCGCATGCGGAGCACCCATTTCAAGCCGACCGTGGTGCGCAATGAGAGTGGCAAAAAGGGAATCCTGGGGCTGGATTCAGTGAACTGGCCCGCAGTCCTGAAAGGTTGCCAGGAGTACGGTGGGACCGAATGGATCACCCTGGAGCAGGAAGCCTACCCGGATGGAAAGTCGCCAATGGAGTGCACGGCTCTTTCCTTTGCAGCGCTCAAGAAGTTGCTTTAGGGATTCTGGTTGGTAGCCCTCTCTTGGACGGGTAAAGGTCCCAAGTACAGTCTTTGCGGTCCAGTTGCGCCATCGTGGGTGAAAGCTGGTGATCACGGTTGGCTTGTGGTGGCCGCTGCGGCCTGCCTTGGGCAGGATGCGTGGCAGATCCAAAGCCGGCGGGGTAGAAACAGTTTGCGTGTGAAAGACGGTCCAAGCCCATGGTCGCTCTGGCTGGTCTGCATGGCGGCAGGATTCTTCGCTGTCGCCGACCTTGCCGAGGGTGCCGCTCTTTCTGCGGATGGCGACACTCTCACGAGAGCGGCTCAGGTTCGAGCGCTGAGTCCCGAGCAGGCCGCTCGGGGCCTCCCTGTCCGGTTGAATGGCGTGGTCACCTTTTCGGATGTCGAGGCGGGCCTGCTCTTCTTCCATGACGGAACGGGCGGGGTATTCCTCGCCTTGCGAGACCCCACTGCGATGCCCGCCGGCACGCGTGTCGAGGTCACTGGAATTGCCCAGTTGGGCAGCCACTTGCCTTATGTGGCCCAGGCGGGCTTGGCTGACCTAGGGGTGATGGCCTTTCCCGCTCCGCGCACCGTGAGCTTCGACGAGCTGGCGACGGGCGCCGAGGATTCCAACTGGATCCAAACAGAGGGAGTGGTGCGTTCCTACCAGGTTAGCAGGGACCAAGCCCGGCTGGTCTTGGCAGCCAATGGAAAACGAATACTCGCTCGAGTACGGGAGTTGGATGAAGCCTCCTGGGATCCCGTCGATTTGGTAGATGCTGAAGTGCGAATCCAGGGTGTCTCTGGGGCCCCTGCGACCGGGTCGAGTGAAGGCATCCTTTTGGATGTGCTCATTCCCCATCCCCGATTTGTGGAGATCCGGGCTCGTGGTGTGTCGCCGTTCCAGTTGCCCGTCCGTACGACCGGCTGGCTTCGGGAAAGTTTTCCCACCAACACCTTCGTTCACCGGGTGCGGATCCAAGGTATCCTCGAGACCGAGTCCGGTGTGCGGATGCGGGTGCGTGACCGCGAGGGGGTCGTGAACCTGGGCACCGCTTCGCTCACCCTGCCCACCGGGACGAACGCAACTGTGGAGGTGATTGGCTTTCCAGGGGGGGATCGCGCTAACCCCCGGTTGGAAGACGTTCGGGTTTCCATGCTCAGTTTGCAGCGATCCTCGCAATCGTCCACAAACGCTCAGGCTCCTTCCGCACCCCCGGATGTCTTCTTGCCGGTGCTTCATGAGATTGACGAAATCCGGCGGCTTCCGAGGGAGGAGGCTGGGAAAGGATACCCCGTGAGGCTGAAGGGGGTCGTTACCTTCGCTCACGTGATGGAGAATGGCCTCTATCTTCTTTTCGTGCAGGATGCAACAGGGGGCATCTTCGTGCAGGACGACTTCCCTGAACCGACACTTTTCCGGCCAGGCGGAGTTGTGGACTTGGAGGGCACCACGGATCGAGGTGGATTCTCACCCGTCGTCAAGAAGACCAAGATGACTCTGCAGGGGGAGGCCCCCCTACCTGCGGCACGGGTGTCCAGCGCCGAGGAGTTGCTTACAGGACGAAAGGACAGTCAACGGGTGCGGGTACGGGGGGTCATCGTCCGGGAGGAGAGAGATGGGGGTACGGTGAGATTGGGATTGCTGGTAGGCGGGACGTTGATCGACGTTTTCGTGCCGTCGGGTGCCGGGATCAAACCCGAGGACATTCTAACGGACGCCGCCGTGCGGATGGATGGGGTGTGCGCGGTCAGGTGGAACGAGAAGAATCAGCTGACCGGGTTGGCACTCCACGTTCGACGGTGGGAAGACGTGCAGGTGATCGAATCGGCACCTGCGGATTTGTTTGCTTCCCCGCCCCGGTCTATCCGGAGTCTATTTCAGTTCGACCTCGCCAAGGATTCTGGACGACGTCAGCACGTGAGGGGAATGGTGAGCCTCCACTTGCCCGGCCAGGGTTTATTCCTCCAGGATCAGAGTGACGGCCTATTTATTCCTGCCAAATTGGAGAGAGAGTTCGAACCTGGAGAGGAGGTGCAAGCTGTCTTTTTCCTGCGCTTTGGCGAAATGGGTGCGGCGATCCTTGAGCCTCGGTTTCGCTCCTCAGGGTTCAAGACGAACCTGGTGGCCCAGCCCCTTACCGCCGGGGCGGTCGAGCTGGAGGATCTGAAGAATCGTTACGTGGTGGTGGAGGCGAGACTGTTGGAGCATCGCAAAGGTACAAACCAAACTCTGATGGTCTGCCAGTCGGGTGACCGGCTATTTGAGGTTCGGGCGGCCATTCCCTCCTTGAGGGGAGTTGTTCAGTCCTTTGGGGTCGGCAGCGTGCTCCGGATCCGGGGTGTTTGGGCGGCGCAGGGGGGTGGGTTCCTCCGTGCGGAAGGGGCGGGACTGTGGCTGGGGTCTGGCAAGGATGTTGAACTGATCGATTTCCCACCCTGGTGGACCGCTCGATATGCGGCCGCAGTCGGGGGTGGGTTATTGGTGATCTTCCTGGTGGGTCTGGTTTGGGTGAACCTGCTTCGCCGCCAAGTGGGGGAGCGAACGGCCCAGAGTCAACAGGCTCTTGCTCTCCTCCAAGCAGCCCTGGCTCAATCCCCGTCCGGTATTGTCATCGCCGACGCCAAAGACGGGGCGATCCGATTGGCGAACCCGGCGGCGTTGAGGTTCCGGAAACAGCAGGGTGCCGCAAACCCTGAGATTCCCGCCGCTCCTCATTATTCGGATTGGCAGATCCTGCACCCCGATGGGACTGACTATCCCTGGCACGAACAGCCTCTCTTTCGTGCGTTGTCGCGGGGCGAACTGACCCGGGATGAGGAAATCATTCTCCGCAATTCGAGCGGAGGAGACCTTTGGGTGGAGGTGAATGCTGCGCCGATTCTGGATCCCCAGGGTGCTATCACCTCCGGCATCGTGGTTTTTCACGACGTCACCGGTCGAAAGCAGAGTGAACAAGTCCGACAATGCGTGGCACACATATCCGAAGTAGCTCTTTCGGCCCGGACTCTGGAGGAGCTCTACCCAAAGATCCACAGCATCATTGGTCAAGTGATTCCCGCTCCCAACTTCTTTGTAGCGCTCAAGGGAGGTCAGGAGGACTTGATAGACTTCCCCTACTACTCCGACGAGAAAGACCCTCCTAGCCCTAGCCGAAGGGCGGGTACCGGCCTGACAGAGTATGTGCTCCGGCTCGGAACCCCCGTCCTGGCGACCGCTGAGCAGATTGAGGCTTGGAAGTCCAAGGGCCAAGTCAGTGCTTCGGGGACCATTCCCTCTTGTTGGCTCGGGGTTCCCCTGCGAACGCAGGAACAAACAATTGGAGTCATGGCGGTCCAGAGCTATTCGAATGCCATTCGCTTCGGTGAACGCGAGAAGGACCTGCTGCTCTTGATGTCCTACCCGGTGGCCAATGCCATTGAACGGAAGCGTGTTGATGTGGAGTTGCAGGAGAGTCAGGAGAGATTCTCCCGTGCCTTCCACCTGAGCCCCGACGCGATCAATCTGAACCGGATGGACAATGGTGTCTATATCGACGTGAACGAGGGGTTCACGAGGTTGTCTGGTTACACTCGGGAAGAGGCTCTGGGGCAGTCCTCGCTTTCCGAGAGCATGTCGCTTTGGGTTAACCCGAAAGACCGCAGGATGCTGGTTGCAGGGCTCCAGGACCGGGGCGAGGTGACGGGCCTGGAAGCGGACTTCCGGTGTAAGGATGGTCGGATCATAACCGGGCTGATGTCCGCACGCATCCTGACCCTCAAGGGGGTAAAGTGCATTCTTTCCATTACCCGCGATATCACCGAACGAAAGCGTGCGGAAGAGGAGCGAGAGCAGCTCCAGGCCCAACTTCTGCAGGCCCAGAAGATGGAATCGATTGGCCGCTTGGCGGGCGGGGTGGCCCATGATTTCAACAACATGCTGCAGGCGATTCTTGGCAACGTCGCCCTGGCAACTGAAGAGACTCCTCCTTCCAACCCGATATGGGAGCATCTGGTCGAGATCCAAAAGGCCGCGGAACGTTCTGCGGCGCTCACCCGCCAGTTGTTGGCGTTTGCGCGAAAGCAGACGGTCAGCCCGAAAGTGCTTGATCTGAACGATACCGTAGCGGGGATGCTCAAGATGCTCCAGCGGCTGGTGGGTGAGAACATCCAGTTGGCGTGGCTGCCCGGCTCCAACCTTTGGCCTGTAAAGGTGGATCCCAGCCAGGTGGACCAAGTCCTCGCTAATCTGATCGTGAATGCACGCGACGCCGTCCGCGATGGAGGCAGAATCAGCATTCAGACGAGCAATGTTACGGTGGACAACGCCCAGGCGCGGGCCCATGCGGAATGGAACCCAGGCAAGTTCGTGCAGTTATCGGTTATCGACACCGGTTGCGGGATGGATGAGGCTACCAAGGCTCATCTTTTCGAGCCCTTCTTCACCACCAAAGCCGCTGGAAAAGGAACGGGACTGGGGCTCGCCACCGTGTATGGGATCGTGAAACAGAATCGCGGCTTCCTTGGCGTGCAGACCGAGTTGGGTCGCGGTACAACTTTCCAGATCTACCTGCCCCGTGCGGTGAGCACCTCCCTCCCGGCTGAGGAGTCCGCCCGGGCAGGTCTCCTCCGCGGCACTGAGACGATTCTGCTAGTGGAGGACGAGCCGCAGGTCCTGGTCCTTGGGCAGCGTATCCTGCGACAATACGGATACCACGTGCTGGCGGCGCAATTGCCGGAGGAGGCGATCCAACTCGCGACTTCTTTCTCTGAACCGATTCACTTGCTGGTGACCGACGTGGTGATGCCAGGCATGAATGGACGGGAGTTAAGTGAACGTCTCACAACCATCAAGCCTGGGTTGAAGTGCCTTTACATGTCGGGCTATACGGCCGATGTGGTGGCGCACGAGGGGGTGCTTGAAGAAGGAGTACAACTGCTACAGAAGCCTTTCACCATTGAGGCTCTGACTCAGCGCGTGCGCGAGGTGCTGGAAGGAAGGTGACGGAAGTGGCAGACTCACGGGGGTCCCCTTGACAGTTGAGGGGTAGGGCATGGGAGGTTCTGCGAGCCTATCGGAACGTCCAATTTGATCTCACGGGGGGAGGGGAGCCCATGACTCTGCAGGGTACCCCTTGCGACGCTGGCTTCCTGGAGATCCCTGGGGCGAGGCCAAATTCCGGTCGGCGGTCTTTACCTGAGGAGGAAAAGGACGGAAGGGACAAGGTGGTGCTGAACAAGAGGCAACCCGGCATCCTCGGGGAGGTATCAACCAGTCGGTCGCCTTTCCATGCTTATACTCGGAGTTCAGTGTAGGTGGTCAGGAATCCCTCTGGCGACAACTTGAGCGCCCCCACGCGGGTTGCATAAGGCTCGTTCGACTCTGGTGAGCGTACTGGAGTTTAGGCCCAAAGGATTCTCACCCCTTCGGCTTCCGATCTGCGAGCCGGTGCTTTGGATCCAGTTCCGTCTTTCCGTGGAAACGAACCGCAACCCATTCAGCCAGACGGCGCCCCAGCAGACGACAGGCTGCCTTCGCATCCTCATCCCGGGGTTCGCGGGCAACCACCGTGCCATAGTGCGCCGTGGTCAGCTTGCCCGCATAATCCGTGACTCCGAACACCAGAAAACCAAAATTGACGAGCAGCATCAACAGGGACTGACAGCACATTTCCATCCCACCTCCCCAGCCTCCCGCGGAACTGAACGCGCAGCCGATTCGGCCGTCGAGTTCCATCCAGTGAGGCAGCATGGGTTCGTCCCAGAACTTTTTCATTTTCCAGGACAGCAGTCCCATGTTCGTGGGGCTTCCCAGTGCCAGGCCTTCGCACCAGAGCACGTCCTGCGGTGTTGCTTCCGTGACGGACAACACCCGGATTTCGGTGTTGGGTACTGAGGCGGCGCCTTCACCCACCAAAGCGGCCATTTTGGCGGTGTTACCCGAGTTGGAATCGAAGAGCACAAGGATCTTGTTGGTCATACGAGTATTGTACTTTGCCGGCCTGGGTAGGCCAGAAAAACCTGTGGGATTTCACTTGGGAAGCGGGCTGGGAACGGCGCCCAACATTCCACCCTGCAACTGAACCCTACTTCGGCTTGGGCATCTGCGCATCCACCTTCTTGAGCCAGCGATCGAGCTTAGCACTCAGCTCCGCCCGTGTCGCTGGTTGGTTCGCGCTTGCCTCGGAAGTCTCTCCCGGGTCAACACCCAGGTGGTACAGTTCCTCTTTCCCCGTCTCGTAGAATCGAATGAGCTTCCAGTCGCCGTCGCGCACAACGCTGTAAGGAGATACCTTGGTGCCGTTCCAGTAATGAGGGTAGTGCCAAAAGAGGCTTCGGCGAGCGAGTTTGCCACCTCCCTTGAGCAGGGGTATCAGGCTTGCGCCATCGACGGCGGCGCTTCGCGTCTTCTTGCTCGCACCTGCCAATTCCAGCAGTGTCGGGAAGAAGTCCTGGCTGATCACCGGCGTGTTGCAGACGGATCCTCCGCGAGTCAGGCCCGGGACCTTGATGAGCAGCGGCACGCGCAAACCGCCTTCGTATGCGTAACCTTTGCCGAGTCGCAAAGGGGCGTTGGAAGTCGCCGGGGGGTTGCCGAAGTGAACAGCCCCGCCATTGTCTGACGTGTATACGACTGCGGTCCGGTCCGCGATTCCCAATTCGTCCAGTTTTGCGAGAATCCTTCCCACACTGTCATCCACGCTCTGAACCATGGCTGCGTAGACGGCGTTGCTTTGTCCCTCGGCACCCTGAATCTCGCGGTACTCTTCGATCAGAGTCTGCTTGCCCATGAGCGGCGAATGCACCGCATAATGAGCCAGGTAAAGGAAGAAGGGTCTCGCGCGGTTTCGTTCGAGAAAGGCAAGGGCCTCGTCGGTGAGGCGGTCTGTCAAGTATTCACCTTCGGCTCCGCTCTTCTCCGCGAGACCGGGCACGCGATGAGAGGCATCCTGCTTGCCGTAAGGCCAGAAGTACGAGGCAGGGTGTCCAATCGCCCCCCCCGCAACGTTCAGATCAAATCCATGATCCTGAGGCGAACTGTGGCTGGGCCCCAAGTGCCACTTCCCGATGCTCGCGGTGGCGTATCCGAGATCGCGCAGGGCTTCAGCCAGGGTCACCTCCGCTGATGGAAGCGATTGCTGCCAGACCGGCACGCGGAACCGGCCCTCCTTGGGGGTGCCTTCGCCAGGAATCCAATCGGTGAGGTGAAGCCTTGCCGGGGATTTTCCGGTCATGATGGCAGCACGCGTCGGGGAACAGACCGCACACGCCGCGTAAGCAGAAGTAAACCTCACGGACTGTGAAGCTAGCCGGTCGAGGCTGGGGGTCCGATAAAAACCGCTCCCAAAGCAATGACCGTCTTTCCAGCCTAGATCGTCCACGAGAATGAAGACCATGTTGGGCTTCGAATCCGTCGCCCGGCTAGAAGGTAGGCCGCGGAGTGGGGTAAACGAAACCAGCAGCAATATCAGGGCATAGAGCACCCTTTTGCCACGGTGAACCCACGAGTGATGGCGGCTCGAGCGGTGCTCTGAGGGGACCTCAAGAGCCCTTCGCGCCCAAGGCTTGGTCCAAGTCCGCAACAATGTCATTGATGTGCTCCAGGCCAATCGAAAGGCGCACCAACTCCGGTCGTATGCCACCAGCCCGCTGTTGCTCCACGCTCATCTGCGAATGCGTGGTGGTGGCCGGATGGATGGCCAGACTCTTCGCATCACCCACGTTGGCCAGATGGGAGATCAGCTTGAGAGAATCAATGAATCGAGACCCGGCTTGGGCGCCACCTTTGATGCCGAAAACCACCATCGATCCACCTTTGCCGCGGACATACTTTTGGTTCATGGCATGCATGGGGTCGTCTGGCAATCCCGGGAACCGAACCCAATCTACCTGGGGATGGCTCTTCAAAAACTTCGCCACCGCTAGGGCGTTCTCGCAGTGCCGCTCCATCCGCAGGGGGAGCGTTTCAATTCCCTGCAGGAAGAACCACGCGTTGTCTGGGGAGATGCAGGCACCCAAGTTCCGCAGAGGGATCACCCGCATCCTTAGGATGTAAGCCAGCGGCGATAAAGGTCCCAAATCATGCGCCCACCTCACGCCGTGATAGCTGGCGTCAGGCTGGTTCATCAGCGGAAACTTGTCGCTCTTCCAGTCGAATTTGCCGGAATCGACCACTACCCCACCCAACCCAGCGCCGTGTCCTCCCAGCCATTTCGTTAGCGAGTGCACGATGATATCGGCCCCGAAATCGAAAGAACGCTGCAGGTAGGGGGTGGTAAAAGTGCCATCCACCACCAACGGCAACCCGTGTGCATGCGCAATGTCCGCTATAGCGCGGATATCCGACACGTCCAGTCCCGGATTACTGACAGTTTCGCAGAACAGGAGCTTGGTCTTGGGCGTGATGGCTTTGGCAAAGTTCTCCGGCTGGTTGGGGTCTACGAAACGGGTCCGGATCCCAAACTGGGGGAGGATATCATTGAACTGAGTGTAGGTTCCTCCGTAGAGATTGTTGGCGGATACGATTTCGTCGCCTGCCTGGCAAAGGTTGATGACCGAGTAGAAGACGCCACTGGTGCCGGAGGACAAAGCCAGTGCTCCGGCCCCACCATCCAAAGCCGCCACCCGCTGCTCCAACACATCGTGGGTCGGATTCATCAAGCGGGTATAGATGTTCCCCAGTTCTTTCAGGGCAAAGAGATTTGCAGCATGTTCTGTGCTCTTGAAGAGGTAGGAGGAGGTGCGGTAGATGGGAACGGCACGGGAGAGGGTGGTAGGGTCAGGTTGATGACCAGCGTGCAGGCAAAGAGTCTCGAATTCCATAAATGAGTTAACATAACTAAACGGGCGTACCAACGCAACCCGGTTTTCGTGCTGGCAGTCGACCCCGTTTTTCCCTTGAATGGCAGTGACCCATTGTGGTCAATGCAACTGGACGATTATGAATTTGACCGACGCACAGAAACAGGAAGTAGCCCGCTGGCTAGGGGAAGGCTTGAAACTGGCCGAGATTCAGAAGCGGATTGAGACCCAATTCTCTCTCCGCCCAACCTACATGGAAGTGAAGATGCTGGTGAGCGAACTGAACATTCTTCCCAAAGACCCCGACCCCCCCAAGGCGCCGGTCGTGGCACCGGGTGTGGGTGGCCAAGCGACCCCAGCGCCCCTGCCCGCGGAAGCAGCGCTTCTCCCTGAGCCCGAAGCGCTGCCTGGCACCCCGGCCAGAGTGAAGCTGTCGGTCGACCGCATCGCGCGAGCGGGCGCGATTGTGAGCGGCGAGGTCGTCTTCAGCGATGGCAATAAGGCGCTCTGGTATCTGGACCAGATGGGACGACTGGGCTTGGCACCGGAGCAAAAGGGCTATCGCCCTCCTGCGGAGGACGTGCAAGAGTTTCAGGCCACCTTGGAGAAAGAACTGAGTAAGTTGGGTTACTAGGCAGCGCTTCCGGGGGCGAGGCCAGGGCTCGTTTCCTGCGGCTGATTACCCTTCCCTGGCCAGACTTGCTGGAGAAAGAGCCATGACCATGCGGTTTTTGAAGAACTTTGTCTGGGCCCGGTTTTGCGGCTCAGCACTCCTTGTCGCCAACCTACATTGCCAGGCCGCAGAATTAGCGGCTCCCTCAGGCCAGGAGACCGTTGGTCCCACAGGTGGGGGGAGAGTCGTCACCCCCGTGAACCAGATTGTGACGCCGACGGGCCTCCAGGTGGATTTGGCGGGTCTCCGCCCGCAGGCAATCGCTCTCAACCCCAAGGGCGACCTTCTCGCCGTCTCAGGGAAAACTGCCGAACTGCTCATCCTGAACCCAGAAACGGGTGAGATCCGCCAACGCGTGCCGCTTCCGTCCGACAAGTTGGTCGACCCACCCGCCGATGTGGTTTCGGACCACATTCTGGAACCGGACAAGCAGGGCCAGGTGAGTTACACGGGCTTGATCTTCTCGCCGGATGGCCGGCGGATCTACCTAGCTAACGTGAATGGCAGTATCAAGGTGTTTTCCGTTGCGGAAAAAGGGGAAGTCCGGGGCTTGTTCTCCATGCCTCTCCCGAAAGCGAATGCGCCTCGTCGGGAGGCAGAAATTCCTGCGGGTCTCGCGCTTTCCCCAGACGGGAAGAGGCTTTACGTGGTCTGCAATCTCTCCAACCGCTTGGCGGAACTGGATGCGGAAAGCGGCAAAGTGCTCAGGACTTTCGAGGTCGGTTTTGCTCCCTACGACGTTGTTCTCGCCGGAAAGCGAGCTTTCGTCAGCAATTGGGGAGGTCGTCGTCCTGAGGCTGGCAGCGTGACGGGTCCTGGCGGTCGCGGAACCTTGGTTCGGGTCGACCCTGTCAAGTTCATCGCGTCCGAGGGATCGGTATCGGTAATCGATCTGGAGTCGGGTAGAGTTCTCAGGGAGATTTTGACCGGTAAGCACGCTTCCGGTTTGGCGCTTTCGCCGAATGGCAGGCACCTGGTTGTGGCCAATGCGGCGAGCGATACCCTGAGCGTGATCGACGTCCGACGGTTGGAGGTGGTCGAGACGATCTGGAGCAAGAGCAGCCCGGCCGATCTGTTTGGGGCGAGCCCGAATGCGCTCGCCTTTGATCGTTCGGGGAGGACTTTATACGTATGCAACGGTACCCAGAATGCTTTGGCAGTCGTGAGTTTTCGCCCGGGGCGCTCCAAGTTTGAGGGTCTCATCCCTACCGGATGGTTCCCAGGCGCAGTTCTCTACCACGGCGCGCGCCAGCACCTCTATGTGGCTAACATTAAGGGAATTGGCCCCGGTAAGAAGGATCCCAAAACTGGGGTGGTGAGCGGCAACTCGCATCAGTATTTCGGTAGTGTGTCCTTGATTCCCGTGCCGTCCCGGAAGGATCTCGACCTGATGACCCGGCGCGTCCTGCAAAACTACCGGGAACCCATGCTTCGCGCGGCGATGCTTCCACCTCGCGAAGGTCAGCCAAAACGCCCCATCCCGGAGCGCGTTGGTGAGCCCTCCGTCTTTCGCCACGTGGTTTACATTATCAAAGAAAACCGGACTTATGACCAGGTGTTCGGTGACGTGAAAGAGGGCAATGGTGAACCCTCGTTATGCATCTTTGGCGAGGAGGTCACCCCCAATCAGCATAAGATGGTTCGCGACTTCGTGCTGCTGGACAACACCTACTGCTCTGGGATCCTGAGCGCCGACGGTCATCAGTGGTCTTCCACCTCCTTTGCCACGGACTACATGGAGAAATCTTTCGCTGGTTTCCCACGCAGCTACCCTGACGGGATGGAGGACGACGACATTGATGCCTTGGCCTATGCGCCTTCGGGGTTCATCTGGGACAACGCCCTGGCGCACGGGCGCACGGTGCGGGACTACGGTGAATTTGCTATCACCGAGAGTTTTTGGAAGGATTCCAAGCGGAAAGAACCCCTCAAGTTTCTTGATTACTATCACGATTTTGTCAACCAGACGGGCCTTATCCAGATCTACAGCCGTCCCGCCGTAGAGTCCTTAAGCAACTGTCTTTGCACAAATACGGTCGGCTGGGATATGGACATCCCCGACCAGTTCCGGGCGGCGCAGTTCATCAAGGAACTCAAAGAATACGAAAAAACGGGAGCGTTTCCCAACCTGGTCATCATCTGCCTCCCCAACGATCACACCTCAGGCACCTCAGCGGGTTCTCCCACTCCCGCTGCTCAAGTAGCGGACAATGACTTGGCCTTCGGGAAGATCGTGGAAGCCATCAGTCACAGCCCCTTCTGGAAGGAAACGTGCATCTTCGCGATTGAGGATGATCCCCAGGCCGGATGGGACCACGTCAGTGGCTACCGCACGACGGCCTACGTGATTAGCCCCTATACTAAGCGCAAACAGGTGGTTAGTACTCAGTACAATCACACCAGCATCATCCGCACTTTTGAACTCATTCTGGGCCTTCCTCCTATGAATATCATGGATGCTACTGGGACCCCCATGACCGACTGTTTCACGGATCAACCTGACTTTACTCCCTTCACTGCCGTGCCAAGCCGGGTACCCCTTGACCAAATGAACCCGGATCCAAAGAAAATTGCCGACCCGCTCCTGCGACGTCACGCCCTGGCCTCTGCCAAGCTCCCGCTGCAGAAGCCGGATCAATGCTCCGAGTCGCTCCTTAATCTTATCCTATGGCACGCCATGAAGGGATCTGCAGTCCCTTATCCTCAGTGGGCTGCAGGACGTGACGATGATGACGACTGAGATGGTCCGCCATAGAACAAGAGGGTGGGGTAGCCACAACACACGGGAATGGCCTCGGAGAGGCCCCTTTAGAATGGAAAAGAGCCCGGAGGTCATCCGGGCTCGATGAAAGTGCGGCTGGGCTTACAGGCTGTCGCCAAAGTCGGCCCGGAACTTCGCCACCAGCTTCTCGGGCCATGGCGTAGTCGGGTTCAGCTTGCCGCCGAAAAAGCGGAGAACCGGCGGTTCCTCGTAGAACTTGAGCCCACCCACGAGTTCCCGGTTCTGGTACAGCCAGTAGAGTCGATCGATGGCGTACTTGACTTGGGAAAGGGTGAACACTCGGCGAGGCATGGCCAACCGTAGGAGTTCGATGTCTGCCAGGACGTCGTTACCGTTGGCATCGCGCACGCTGGAGATGGTGCCACGCTCCATTCCCCGCACACCGGATACCAAGAAGAACGCCGCCGCCAGGGCCCCTGCTGGATACTCACTCTGGGGAACGTGGGAGAGAAACTGGCCAGCGTCGATGTGAACACCCAAGCCCCCGGCTGGGGTTACGACGGGTACCCCAAGCCTGTCCAATTCGTTCACCATGAACTTGATGAAAGCGGGAGACTGAGAAATCACCGTATCGTCCAAGGTCTCGATCAAACCCACTGCCATGGCCTCCACTTCGCGAATCGACATGCCGCCATAGGTGTAGAACCCTTCGTAGAGAGGGACCCAATCCTTGAGTTTGTTGTGGATCTCCAGGTTGTTCGTGCAGATACCGCCACCGCGGGTGGAGCTTACCTTCCGGCTCGAGAAATAGGTCAAATCCACCAGGCTGATCATCTCGTGCAGGATCTCTTTGATCGACTTGCACTTGAACTCCTCTTCACGCTGTTTGATGAAATAGGCGTTCTCTCCGATCAAGCTGGCGTCTAGGACGATCATAATCCCGTGTTCCTGAGCCACCTTTCGGACCTCACGCATGTTGGCGATGGAGAAAGGCTGGCCGCCGATGAGGTTAGTGGAGGCCTCCAGCCGGATATAACCGACCTTGCTTGCCCCGTATTTGGCGATGATCTCCTTCAGCTTTACGATGTCCAGGTTGCCCTTGAAGGGGTGGCTGCTCTTCACCTTCAACGCCTCGCTGGTGTAGATCTCGAAAATGGTTCCCCCGTTGATCTCGATATGGGCCTTGGTGGTGGTGAAGTGGTAATTCATCGGGACCACATCACCAGGCTTGACGAAGGTCTTCGAGATGATGTTTTCCGCCGCACGGCCCTGGTGAACCGGAAGGAAGTACTTGCAGTTGAAGACCTCCTGGATTGCTTCCTCGAGCCTCATGTAGCTCTGGGACCCAGCATAGGCGTCGTCAGCCCGCAGCATCGACGCCACCTGGTTATCACTCATGGCATTGGTGCCACTGTCGGTAAGCATATCCAGGAACACCGTTTTGGTGGTGAGCAGGAACGTGTTGAATCCTCCCTCAACGATGGCTTTGAGGCGCTCCTCGATCGGAATCAGATTCAGCTTCTGAACGATTCGGACCTTGTGCAGTTCCAAGGGGACTTCTTCCCCGCTGAAGAACTTGACGGTGGGGCTTTGATTGCACTTCATGATGGATCTTTTTGGTTTATGAGCTGAGTAAATGAACACCGGGGTTGCCGGGGCAACCTGTCACACAGAGCGAATGCTGGAAATCGCACGGGTTCAACCCGGCGACTCTAGGAGTTGTGCCGCTGGGAGATCAAGGCGAATTCGAAATTTGTATACATTCATCTCCAAGAACTGATAGCTCAACCCTCCAAACTCCGGGTTCTCTCTCTCCCAGCGGTGGATAGGCTTCGGCTGCTAGGATGATTCCTTGCGGCAGACCGGGAGTTGTGGGACAACCGCAGGACGTTTGATAGACATCGACCCTTTGTGAACCGCCGGACCATCATTTTTTCGAACTACGATGACCTGTCCAATCCTTACTACGGGGGTGGGGGGGCGCGGGCTATTCACGAGGTGGCAAAGCGGCTCGGTGGTTCTGGCGATGTCACGGTCCTCACCGGCCGTTACCCAGGGGCCAAGGACGAGGACAGAGAGGGCGTTCAGTATTGTCGCATCGGTCCGGAACGGGCGGGGCCGCAGCTCTCCCAGTTGGTTTTCCAGGTTTGCCTCCTCCGCGAAGTGAGGCGACGCAGGTTCGATATTTGGGTGGAAAGTCTCACCCCCCCGTTCTCCACGGCTTGCCTTCCGTTGTTTACTTCCCGACCCGTGGTGGCTTTGACCCAAGTGATGGCGGGTCGGGCGATGAGCCGAAAATACAAGCTCCCGTTCCACTTGGTTGAACGCACGGGGCTGCGTTTCTACCGGTATGCTATCGCTCTTTCGGAATACTTGGCCTCGGAGATCCGGCAGGCAAACCCACGGGCGGAAGTGGTTGTGATTCCCAACGGGGTGCCCAAAGACCTGGTGAGTCTCTCGGTGCAAAGGACCGAAAAACACTGGCTGTTTCTCGGGCGAATCGACGTGGAACAGAAGGGTTTGGACTTGCTGCTCGGGGCCTTATCGTATCTCGGTGACCGGGCCACCTTGCCCGTGGTGATCGCGGGGTCCGGAACGGCGAGCGCGGAAGCCCATCTGGACCGTTTGATCTCTGAGCATGGTCTGGGGGAGCGAGTCCGCAGGGTGGGTCGTGTTGCTGGGGCTATGAAGCATCAACTCCTCTCCGAGGCTTCACTTTTGCTGATGCCATCCCGTTTTGAGGCCTCTCCCGTGGTGCTGGCTGAAGCCTGCTGTTATGGTCTGCCCACCGTCCTATTCGGAGTTCCTGAGTTGTCCGAATTGCCGGATTCCATCTGCCACAAGGTGGACCCTTTCGATGTCTCCGCCTATGGCGAAGCGCTTCTCGACCTGGAGCGCAACGGCGCCGTTCGGCAGAGAATGAGCTTGGCTGCCAAACAGTATGCCCAGGCCTTGGACTGGGATATCTTGGCAGGGAAATACGGGGAGTTCCTTGGGCGGATCCTGGATTCCCAGAAGGCTGCTCAGGACTAAGGTGAACACCATATCCAACTTTACTTCTCGCGGCAGTTGCGGTAAGCCAGAGCCATGCTTAAGAGCTTTCGGATGGCGTGTTGTTTTGGCTTAGTCCTGTTCCTCGCAGGATGCTCCTCCACCATTACCAACTTGACCCCCAGGCAGCATGTGCGCAGCCCCGAAGCGGTCTATCCCATCGAAGCCAGTTTTGCTACCAGCCAGCGCAGTTTGCGCAAGGACACCGTCCAACCCTATGTGGTCATCGGGATGGAGACGTTTCCCATGCAGAAAACCGAGAAAACGATCGACCGCTGGGAAGTATCGATCCCGGTACCTGCGCAGCAGCGTTTCCTGAACTACCGATTCAAAATCGACTACGAGTACGACGCAGTGCCTCAACCGCGAAAGGGCAGCAAGCTTTCCCGGGACTTCCAGCTGCAGATCCTGGATCGATAGCCCATCGGTCGGGCTCTTGACCTGGTGAATCTGCCGTCGCTCCCCCCAGCCTGACGAAGCTTCGTTCGTTTGTTTTTCTCTCCGACGTGCTCTAGATTCCCCTCATGGTTTACGACACGTCATTGGACGGCCTGCTGCAGAGAGTTTGGGACGGCGCCCGCGTCAATCCTGCGGAAGCCCTCCGTCTTTATGGTTTGCCCCTGGAGGAGTTGGGGGCTTTGGCCGACCGCCGCCGCCATCTGGCCAAGAAGGATGCTTATGCAGGGCAAGGGAACCAGATTGTTACCTACATTGTTGACCGGAACATCAACTACACCAACATTTGCAACGTCTACTGCAAGTTCTGTGCTTTCTACCGAGTGGAAGGGGATGCCGATGCTTACGTGATCTCCCATGAGGAGATGGATCAGAAGATCCAGGAAACCGTCGATCTGCAGGGCACCCAGATCCTGCTGCAGGGGGGGCACCATCCCAAGCTGACCCTACAATGGTATCTGGATTTGCTGAGCCACATCAAAGCCAAGTTCCCTCACGTCAACATTCATGGCTTCAGCCCGAGTGAGTTTATCCATTTCCGAGAAGTTTTTCAGATGCCCCTGGAGGAGATTTTGCGTCGCTTCATGGAAGCCGGCCTGGGCTCCATCCCGGGTGGAGGAGGGGAGATTCTAGTCGACCGTGTGAGAAAGAGGATCTCGCCATTGAAGGCTACGTCGGGTGATTGGTTGGAAGTGATGGATGTGGCACACCGGTTGGGGCTGAATTCCTCGGCCACCATGATGTTCGGGCATGTGGAAACCGTGGAGGACCGCATTGAGCACTTTGATCGGATTCGCGCTCAGCAGGACAGGACGGGAGGCTTTACGGCTTTCATTGGATGGACCTTTCAACCGGAGAACACCCGTTTGAAGGTTCCCACGGCAGGCGGGAGTGAGTATCTTCGAACCCAAGCATTGAGCCGGATCTATCTCGACAATTTCCCGAATGTGCAGAGTTCCTGGGTGACCCAAGGACCGGACATCGGCCAAGTGGCCCTCAAGTTCGGCGCGAACGATCTGGGAAGCATCATGATCGAGGAGAATGTCGTGTCGCAGGCGGGCGCGTGTTTCCGGATGTCGGTGGCGGACATGCAGCGCCTGATCCGGGATATGGGCTACGAGCCACGCCAACGCGACAATTGGTACCGGTTTGTTTCCTGAACCGGGGCGTGACTTGGGATTCCTGCAGGAACAGCTTCTGGAATCTCGCGCAGCATGGGAGTCGCCTTACGGTGCCCGCCGCCGCATTTCAGATGGCTTTCACTTGGCAGCGCGTGGAGAGGTGATCTACACTACCGCTGCCGTATGAATACCATTAATCGAAGGAGTTTCTTAAGAACCACAGGGAGTTGTGTGGGAACCGCTGCCGTCTGGGGAGGCCTTGGCTTTTCTCTGGGGGCGCATGCAGTCGGGCCGGTGGGAGCCAACGATAAGATTCGTGTTGGCCTCATTGGGTGTGGGGGCATGGGAAAAGGAGATCTTGCGACCTTCTTTCTCGCGCCAGAGGTGGTTTGCCCTGTCGTGTGTGATGTGGATGACAAGCAGACGGCCGAGGCGGCCAAACTAACCGAGGAAAAGACAGGGAAGAGGCCTGAGACCACCCGAGACTTCCGCAGAGTGCTGGATCGAAAGGATGTGGATGTTTTACTGATTGCCACGCCTGATCATTGGCACGCGTTGCCGACCGTCCTGGGGTGCCAAGCAGGGAAGGACATCTACGTTGAGAAACCGTTGGCGACCACCATTGCGGAGGGGCGTGCGATGTTGGAAGCCGCCAAAAAGCATAATCGCATCGTGCAGATGGGGGCACAGCGACGCAGCAGCCCCACGTATGAGGAGGCGGTCAACTTCGTTAAGTCCGGTAAACTCGGCAAGGTCGGGCTGGTGCGCGCCTGGGCCTATCTCGATTGGATCAAACCGATCGGGCGTCCAGCGGACGCGTCGGTCCCACCGGGGGTCGATTACGAAATGTGGTTGGGACCCGCTCCCATGAGGCCTTTCAATCCGAATCGGTTCCACTTCAATTTCCGCTGGTTTTGGGACTACGCGGGCGGGTTGATGACGGACTGGGGGGTGCACCTGATCCAGGTGCTGCTCTGGGCCATGGGACCTGAGGCCCCCAAAGCGGTCATGTCCAGTGGTGGAAAGTACGTGTTGGAGGATAACTCTGAAACTCCCGACACACAGATCACGGTGTATGAATTCCCCAGCTACACCCTGGTCTGGGAACACAAGGTGAGCGTCGGGTTGGGGCTCTACAACCGTCCCTGGGGTATGTCTTTCACGGGTACGGAGGGCACTTTGGTGATCAACGACAGTGGATGGGAAATCATTCGGGAACCTAGCAAGGACGCGTTGGAGCCAGCCAAGTTTCCCGGAGGCGTGGACCCGCGTCCGGCTCATGTGCGCAACTTTCTCGATTGTGTCCGCTCGCGAAAACAGCCCGTGGAGAACCTGGAGGTGGGCCATCATATTTCCACCGTTGCGCACTTGGGGAATCTTTCCCTGCGATGTGGGCGTCGGTTGGTTTGGGATGCGCAGAAAGAGAAGATTGCAGGTGACGAGCAAGCGAACCGCTTGGCTCGTCCGAAGTATCGAGCACCGTGGAAGCTCCCCTATCTCGTCAGCTAGAGTTCCGCGGAGTCAAATGCTGTCAATGGAAAGTGGGTTCCGGTTCGCGCCGGAGCCCATTTTTCTTGTCAGAAGGTCGAACGCTTCGCCTCGAGTCACTGCTATTGGCTCGCCAGGGAGGGCTTCTTGGGGGCGTCCTTGACTACATCCGGTTCCGGTTTGACCAGGGTTGCGAGGTAGTCGCGGAGAGCCGCGACTTCGTCTTTGGTCCCCACGAGGGGAGGCATGTAGGCCCGATACGGGGAGTCGGGCAGGTTCTTATGAAGAATGTCGAGCAGGCTTCCAATGGACTCCTTATTGCGGCCGGCCAGCAACTT
The DNA here is from genome assembly GCA_964411985.1 of uncultured Verrucomicrobiota bacterium. Classification (GTDB taxonomy): domain Bacteria; phylum Verrucomicrobiota; class Verrucomicrobiia; order Limisphaerales; family J093; genus CAYPNF01. The sequence goes on along the minus strand of CAYPNF010000025.1, from coordinate 86,962 downwards.
TCCAATGGGGCGGTAGGCGTCGATCGTGTGGCAGGATTTGCACTGTCCTCGGAACATGGCTTGTCCCTTGGCAAAAGCTGGATCCGCGGCCACTGCGTCGCCAGTCCAGAGGCTGTTCTTCAGATACCCCTCCTGGTTGAATCGATCGACCATCTTCTTCCGCACGCCATTGGAGTACATGTGCTGACCGATCACATAGGGCTTGCGCAGGGTCTCCCGTGCGTATTCGGTGGATCCGGTTGCCGCCAGGGCGAGGAAAAGGATCGCGAGGGAGTGGGCGAAACTGAAGTCTCTGGGGAATTTCCAGGCGAAGAAATAGACGACTCCAACGATGGTGGCGGAGGTCATAACAATAATGAGCACGACCCGCGTCAGTTGGGTGAAGGCCCCTGTGCCAATAGTGGACATTCCGAGTTGGAGCAAGGCTCGTTGCGACTCAGGCACCTGGAACAAATACCAGGCTAGAAGAAACGGCATCGCGATGAACGAGGGAATGAGCCACTTCGAACTCCAACGCACCAAGGCCGTCTTGAGTTCAGGCGATTCCTTTCCGTCCAGCCGACTGCAGGTGACCAGGGCCCAAATCCCGGCCAGCGAGATGCACACCACAATGCGCAGGAAAAGGCTTGGCCAATAGGTCGGGTTGAAGAAGGCCTGCCAAAAGAAATTCGCTTCCTGCCCGGTACCCGCGACTCCCAACCAGGCGGCTCCCGGGGTTAGCATGAAAGTTAGAATGCCATTGATGATGACCAGGGTGAGCAGGGAGGCCCCCGCGTAAACCCAGCCCACCGTCAGATGCTGTTTTTCGGGAATCCGATCCCAAGTGTAGTAGTAGACAGCGGCCGTGGTGAGTTCAACCATGAAGAAGACCCACTCGATGGCCCATCCAAACACGAAGTTGTGGATGAGGGTGCTGGTGGCCTCCGGATGGGCCAGGCCGATGGCAAACCAAATACCCACCCCAGACACAGCCCCGAAAACACCCGTGAGAATCAGGAAGAACTTGGAGTGTCCGCGGAGGGCCATCAGCCAGTCGCGCCGCCCTTCGCGAAGCGCCTTCGATTCAGCGATGACAAGATAAAACCCACCGCCCACCGCGAAATGGGAAATCATGATATGGAAGATGGCGATCATCCCGATCACCCATCCACTGCCGATATGTGGAACGTCCCAGAACGGATAGTTCATAGAGCCAATAAAGTGGTCGTATTTCAGTTAAAGTGCGAGATATCCCCAGATGGTGGTGATGACCAGTACCGCCAGTACGAATAATCCGAAGTAGGCCGCCTGTCTCCCTCTCTTGCCTGACACCGAGTTGGGGTCAAACAGCGGGACCAGAAGCCACAGAACGAGTCCCAGCGTGAAAATGATGATGCCCAGAGCCTCTCCCACGGCGCCGCGGAACAACGTACCGAAGATCTTTAGGACCTGAAACGAACTCATGAAGTACCACTCGGGATGGATGCCTTGTGGGGCGGGCTTCAAGGGGTCCGCTGGCTGGCCGAGGTCCCAAGGGAACAGTGAGGCCAGGAGCGCCAGTACGTTGAGGGCGATCAGCCACATCGCCAGGTCTTTCATCAAGAAGTTGGGGAAGAAAGGGATGGACTCCCGGTCTTCCACAGGCTTGGCCTCCTCCGAGGGGGGAACGGCGTTGCCGTGCCTTTGTACCAGCCAGAGGTGGAAGCCGAGCAGCGGCAAGAACAGGGCAGGAAGCACGACCACGTGCAGCGCAAAGAAGCGTTGGACGGTGAACTCGTTCACTTCCAGCCCGCCGCGGACGAGATCAGCAATGATGGGGCCCACCACCGGCATGGAGGCCGGAATCTCAAGACCGACCTTGGTGGCGAAATAGGCCAACTCGTTCATGGGTAATAGGTAGCCACTGAACCCGAACACCATGGCCAGAAGGAGCAAAGAGATCCCACTCCACCACCCGAACTCCCGGGGAGTGCGGTAGGCTTTCATAAAGTACACCGAGAACATGTGCACAAAGATCGCGACGATCATCAGGTTGGCTGCCCAAGAGTGGGCCGATCGGATGAGCCAGCCGAAGTGGATATCGTACGTGATCTGCCGAACAGAATCATAGGCCTCGGGTCCGGGGCGGTAATAAAGAAGCAGCAGCACTCCCGTCACCGCCTGCACGAGGAAGAAGAAGAGCGATATGCCTCCCCAATAATACCAGGCGGAGTGTCGATGCTGGGGTACGGTCTTCTTTTTCGCGAAGTCAAGCAGTTCATCTAGCCCAAGCCGCTCGTCTACCCAGGAATACATCGAGCCAATAAGAGATTTCATGGGAATCAGGCTTTCGAGACAACAACTCCGGTTTCAGTGACCTTGACGACAAACGGCTTCAAGGGCTTGGGGGGGGGGCCGCTTACGTTGCTTCCGGTCTTGGGATCGTAAACTCCACCGTGGCAGGCGCAGAAGATACGCTCTTTCTCGGGTTCATACTGCACCGTGCAACCTAAGTGCGTGCAGACGGCGGTCAGGGCTAGCCATGTTCCATCTTTGTGGTGAATCAGCATGCCCGGCCTGGATCCAAACTTAAACATCAGGGCGGTTCCCATGGGCAGTTTGTGGGCGTCCTTGAGGGTGATCTCGGTGACAGCAGCGGCGATGGCTGCCTTTTCGACGGGGGAGGAGAGATAACGGTAGACCGGATAACCTATGGCAGCCGCATAGCACAACCCGACCCCGCCCAAGGCTACGCGCGCGAATAAGCGCCTACTGAGGACATCGTCCTCTCCCGCAATCTCTGCCGTTCTGGAAGTCGTCTTGCTCATCTATGCCACCTTCTCTTTGACCGGACGCGCCCGGATTACTACGGAAATCAACCATCCTGCGAACACGAGCCCGATGACGAAGGTAACCAGGAAGATGATCACCACGCTCCAATTGGTTTGCAGCTTTCGCTCCCAAACGTCAAAGCCCTTGCTGAGCAGCGTCATGTCTCGCAGGCCATCACGGAACAAGGTCATCGCCATGATCGTCACAATCCCAACCGCGGTTGCGGCCGCCGAGAAGACAGGGGTTGTGAGCTTCCGAATCGCAGCGACTCCCCCAACTCCGAGGACCACGACCATCATGGCAATCCAGGCATATCCGGCGGAGGCGGTGAGGGTGTGCTTGGAGACCGCCGCCCGGACGACCTCGGTTTGATTGTTCCAAACGAGGTAGGCCAGGACTGCCTGCAAGAGCGCTCCGGCGATCGCTACCCGGCCTCCCAAGGAGGAGAGGTAAGTCCTGCAGTCCGCTTCCAAGGATTTGCGGCCCGCCAGCCAAATCATCCAGATACCTGCTGCCACAAATCCTCCGGTCAGCATGAACAGCCAACGAAAGAGAAGGGTGGGGTCACCAGTGGGAAGATGGCTGCCCAAGGCATCCTGAGCATACATCCCCTGCCATACCTCCGGACGGAGCATCAGGGTCATGTTGGCGGAGTAGATCTTGGCAATCACTCCGGCGATAAGCCAGGAGGCGGCCCCTAGCCACCACCCGGAGCGAGCCTCGGCGCAGGCTGCGGCGAAGCGGTACAGAAGCCAGTAGCAGAGCGTCAGGAGGAAGATCACTCCGATCCAGTACACGCCGATCAGGACGCTGCTCGTGTACAAGGCGCGTCCGTACAAGACCTGGGCGAAAAGCAGGGGTGGAACTCCGAGGTTGATCACATACGTCATGACCACCGGAAGCCGGTTCGCTAGACTTGCGGAGGCATTCATTCGCGTGCGGAGGAGAGGATCCCCTTGCTTTTTTCCGGAGAAGTTAAGCCACACTGCGATGAGAAGCCCTCCGAGCAACATCTCCAAGGCGACGAAGTGAAGCGAGAGGGTTACGACGTGTAATGCCTTAAACAGCCAGACAGGGGCCGGCAGTGGAATCGGGTCGACAGCTGGAAACGCAGTCATGTGCATTAGGTATTAGCACCACAGGCTTTGTTCTGCAACCGTATTTGCAAAAGTTGTTGTAAGTTAAACAAATTAAGGCTGATTAGTTTTGCCTCGCTAATCAGGAAGGTGCGCTAAAGGGGGGAGCGGACCCCCAATGTGCATCGCAGCGCACACTTGCTTTCAGTGAACCAGCCACCTTAGAGTGGCTCGGTTGCAATCATTTTCCCTAGAAAAAGGCTCGAATCAATGACAAACCTCACTTTGGGTTGGCGATTCACCAGGCGAAACGTCGACCGGCCTGGCTTCACCCTCATCGAGTTGCTGGTGGTGATCGCGATTATCGCGATTCTGGCGGGCATGCTCCTCCCCGCATTGTCCAAGGCCAAAGGGAAGGCGAAAGCGATCCAGTGCGCCAACAACCTCAAGCAGTTGTCGGTGATCTGGGTCCTCTATTCTGGCGACAACCGTGAAGTTTTGGTGGTCAACGGCAGCGGCACCGATGCCAAGGCACCGCTGACCTGGGTGGGTGGGAGTTTCGAATCCTCCATGGCAGACAATACGAACCTGTTCAAACTCATCGACCCCAGGTACTCGCTGTTCGGGCCCTATCTCAAGTCCTCCGAGATTTACCGGTGTCCTTCGGATAAGGGGACGGTTCAAATCGGGGGGAAAAATCTACCGGTGGTTCGAAGCTACGGCATGAATTCCCATGTCGGCTGGGAGGGGGATCGCTACCGGGACAACCCGTACAGCGACCAATACAACGTCTACAAGCGAAGTACCGACATTAATATGCCAGGGCCCGCCGATCTGTTTGTGTTTAGTGAGATTCACAGTGACAGCATCTGCCGCCCCTTCTTCGGCCTTCGGCTGAACCGGTCGGCCTTCTATCATCTTCCTGCCAATAACCATAAGCCCTCGAGCACGTTCGCGTTTGCCGATTCCCACGTGGAGATTCATAAGTGGACCGATCCCCGTACGACGAACCCGGCCAAGACCACCGATTTCCACGGCCACGACATAGCCTCTCCCAACAATCGCGACGTTGCCTGGCTGCAGCAACGGGCGACAGCCAAGTCAAAGTAGTCCGGATTCGATGCCTCGTTCGGCTTTGACTTTTCTTGCGGCGGTCTGATTTCCGTTGCGGACAACTGGGAAACCACGTTCATGGCACGCTTCTTTCGCATCAAGTCCCTGGAGAGCCTGATCTCTGAGAGCGAGCATCCTGGGCGCCAGCTACGTCGCACTCTTGGCCCCTGGCAACTGACGGCTCTGGGGATCGGAGCCATCGTGGGCGCTGGGATTTTCTCCACCGTTGGAACGGCGGCGGCGGGCGGCGAGGGGCACCTTGGGGCCGGGCCAGCTCTTTCCGTTTCCTTTTTGCTGGTGGCGATCGCGTGCAGCTTTGCCGCGCTCTGTTACGCGGAGTTTGCCTCGATGGTTCCGGTCGCCGGGTCGGCCTACACCTACGCCTATGCCACGCTTGGAGAGTTGGCTGCCTGGTTGATCGGCTGGGATCTGATCCTTGAATATGCGGTGGGGAATGTGGCGGTGGCCATCTCCTGGTCGGCGTATTTCCAGGAGTTGTTCCGTGGTCTTGGATGGAATCTGCCGGTATGGCTCGGCACGGACTACCGCTCTGCGGTGCAAGCAGCGGCCCAGGTGGCGGAGTACACCGCCGCCCACAAGGACCTCGCGCAGTTGGGGGCGGCGATGCTGCGAGACTCCCAGGCCATTCAAGCGGCGCCCCATCTGCTGGGGATGCCCATCGTTTTCAACCTGCCGGCCCTGGGGATTGTCGCTGCGCTCACCTGGTTGCTGGTGCGGGGCATTCGGGAGAGCGCCGGCTTCAACACGGTGATGGTGGTGGTCAAGCTCGCCGTGATCTTCTTCTTCGTGGCGCTGGGGGCTTTTTACGTCAAGCCGGAGAATTGGACTCCCTTCGCCCCAAACGGGTTTGCAGGAATTTCCAGCGCCGCCGCCATCATTTTCTTCGCCTACATCGGATTTGATGCCGTGTCCACCGCGGCCGAGGAGGCCCGCAATCCGCAGCGGGATATGCCGATCGGGATCATCGCGAGTCTGCTTGTTTGCACGGTGGTGTACGTGGTGGTGGCGATCGTGCTGACGGGTCTGACCCCCTGGAAGAGTCTAGGCACGGCGGAGCCGCTAGCCTTTGCCTTTTCGAATCTGGGAATGAACTGGGTGGCGGGAGTGATTTCAGCGGGGGCCTTGATGGCCAACACCTCAGTGCTGATCGCCTTTCAACTGGGGCAGCCCCGGATCTTCTTTTCCATGGCCCGTGACGGCCTTTTACCCCCTTGGGCGGCCCGGGTGCACCCGCGATACCGGACTCCTCATGTCACCACCATTCTGACGGGTGTCCTCGTGGCGGTGTTCTCGGCGATCACCAACATCAACGAGATGGTGGAGTTGACCAACATCGGCACTTTGGCGGCCTTCATCCTGGTGGCGGTCGGGATTCTCGTCCTGCGCCGAACGGATCCCCAGCGTCATCGACCGTTCCGCACGCCTCTGGTACCATGGGTGCCGATCGGTGCGATCCTTTGCTGCGGATACCTCATGTGCGAGTTGCCGGGGATTACTTGGCTGCGGTTCGTGATCTGGATGTTGATCGGGCTCGTCGTCTATCTGTTCTACGGTATCAGACGGAGTAAACTCCATGCGGCCGAGGGGAAACCCGGAGGGACTTAAGCGCACGGGCTGGCCGCACCCGTTGTCACGGACCCCGGCAGGGTGGCGGTGCCTCACCGCGCCGAAGCGTGATCTCCATGGCCCAGTTCGGGAAGCCACAGAAGTCGGAAAGGACGGACGATGGGTTCACCATGAAGCGCATGAGACATTAAGAAAGACCCTCTTCATGGTCCTTCGTGCTCTTCATGGTGAAGTCAGTTCTTTCGTCCGGCGGAAACAGGCGATGTTCAACCGTGTGGTGGAGGTATTTTTTTGTTTCCTCCCCAATGTGCTTCCGCTTGAATCGGGCTCATGCGCGATCAGTCTCTTGCTTTTCTCAAAACTCTCCTCAACACACCGAGTCCTTCGGGCCATGAAGTTCGGGGGCAGCGGGTTTGGATGGACTACGCGGCGCAATTTGCGGACGAGACTTATTCGGACGCCTACGGCAACTGCGTGGCCGTTCTGAACAAGGGTGGGTCGCCACGCTTGATGCTGGCGGGCCACGCCGACGAGATCGGCATGGCGGTCAACTATGTCGACAAGGATGGGTATGTCTATGTCCGGCGCATTGGAGGCGTGGACCCCGCCACGCTCAAAGCGCAGCGAGTGGTGATCCACACCCCGAAGGGACCAGTGAAAGGCGTGATTGGCAATGTGGCGCCGCACCTGACGAAAGAGGAGGGCGAGCGGAAAGTGCCGAAAATGCATGACCTCTTCGTCGACATTGGGGCTTCGAGTCGCTCGGAGGCGCAAGGGTTGGTCTCGATTGCCGACCCGGTGACCTTGGTGGACGAGTTCGAGATGCTGCGCAAGGACCTGGCGGTGGCTCGGGCTTTTGACAACCGGGTGGGCACTTTTGCCGTGGCGGAAACCCTGCGATTGCTCGGCAAAGCCAAGGGCACCCTGCGGGCGGAGGTTTGCGCTGTGTCCAACATCATGGAGGAGATAGGCCTTTTTGGCGCGCGCCAGATTGCGTATAGCGTGAACCCGGACGTGGCGCTCGTGGTGGATGTGACCCATGCCACGGACTATCCCACGGTGAGCGCGATCCAGCATGGGGACATTCGCATTGGGAAGGGGCCTACTCTGACCCACGGCGGATGCAACCATCGCGAAGTGGTGGCCCGGTTGGAGAGTGTGGCCAAGAAGGAAAAGATCAAATTGCAGCACGAGGCAATTTCCGCGACGTCAGGAACGGACACGGATGTGATCTTTTGGACCCGGGGCGGCATTCCTTCGGCGCTGATTAGCTTGCCGAACCGCTACATGCATTCCCCGGTGGAACTGGTCAGTCTGAAGGATCTGGAGCAGATTCCGGAGTTGATGGCTGCGTTTGCCCTCTCCCTCAAGCCGGGCGAGCAGTTCAAAGTTCGGATTTGATTTCCGTGCTGGTGGTTTGGCGCGGTGGTTCGTCCTCGAGATTGGGAATTGGGCGGTTGCTCTCCAAAGACTGGGCGGTCTTGGGTGCGATGCTTAGATTCCGCTGCACCTGCTGAGCTGATAAGACACGGCGCACAGTGTGCAGGAGTTCCTCCGGGGTGAACGGCTTGGCCAAGTACTCTGTGACCCCCAAGGATTTGAGTTCTGCCAGGCGGCTTCCGGCTTTCTGACTTAGCTCCAGCCCGCTGGTTGCGATACAAGGCAGGTCTGGATCCGCCGCCTTGAGGGTGCGGATCAGCTTCACTCCGTCCAAGCCGGGCATCATGATGTCCGTGAAGACGAGCCGAAGATTCTTTCCATGCTGGGCGTGGAGTTCCAGAGCGTCGAAGCCCCCGGATGCGGCCAAGACCTGGTACCCGTGCTTCGCGAGGGTAGCGGTCAAGACGTCTCGGATGTGAGGTTCGTCATCGACCACGAGGACGAGTTCCCCTTCGCCCCAAGGCACGGACCCTTCTGAGGGTTCGGTGGGTGCTCCTTTGGCGTTCAACTGCGCCGGGAGATACACTTCGAAAACCGTGCCTCGGCCCACCTCGCTCTGCACGTTGATGAAACCCTGATGGCTTTTGACGATGCCCAGTACCGTGGAAAGGCCCAGCCCAGTTCCTTTCCCGGACGGCTTGGTGGTGAAGAAGGGATCGAAAACGCGATCGAGGATCTCTGGCGCAATTCCGTAGCCGTCGTCGGAGATCCGCAGCAAGACATACTTGCCCGGGCTGCTGCAACCGGCACTGGCGGCAGCGGACTCGTCGAGGATTACATTCTCTGCCTGCAGCCGCAGTCGGCCTCCCTCAGGCATGGCATCGCGTGCGTTGACGCAGAGATTCAACAACACCTGGTGGATTTGGGTGGCGTCGCCCAGCACACACCAAAGGTCGTCCTGGGTTTCGCACTGGACAGAGATCGCGCGCGGGAACGTTTCGGCTGCCAGCCGGGCGATTTCTTTGGTCAGGACTTTGGGGTCGAGGTTGGAGCGGTTCCCTTCGATACCACGGGCGAAGGTGAGCAGTTGTTTGATGATGTCTTTGGCTCGCCGCGTGCTTCCTTCGATGGCCTTGAGCAAGGCTTCCTCCTCCTGGCTGCTCAGGTTCTGGCGGAACAAGGGGGCCGCGAGGGCGATGGGGGACAGAATGTTGTTCAGGTCATGAGCCACCCCGCTGGCCAGGGTGCCGATGGACTCCATACGCTGGCTTCGCAGGAATTGCGCTTCCAGTTTCTTGCGCTCGGTGATGTCGGTGTTGATGATCAGGATCGACTGCGGATTCTGCTGGGGATCCTTCATGAGGGTCCAGCGGCTGCTTACGGTTACGCGCTTCCCTTCTTTCGTAGGCTGTTGAAGCTCCCCACTCCAATCGCCTGCTTGGAAAAGCCGCTTTCGGGCGGTCTCCAGCGCGCTGGTGTTTCGCGGAAGGAAATTCGTTAACGGATAGCCAATGACCTCGCTCGACTGCCAGCCATAGAGACGTTCCGCTCCGCGATTCCAGGATAGCACCTTTCCCTCCATGTCCTGCACCACGATGGCGTCGCTCGCCAGATCCAACAGGTTCTCTTGCTCCCGGATGCGATAGGCCGCCATCCGGTGCCGGGTGATATCGCGGTCGATTCCCCGAAAGCCGGCAAGGAGTCCGTGCTTGTTCAGCACCGGTGCGGCGGAGGTCTCCAGCAGCACCTTGCGTCCGTCCCGATGGAGGCACTCTCGCTCCAGGGTTTGTATTCGCTCCTGTCGCTGCGATGCAAAGAGCAGCACATTGCCCACCTGGGGCCGTGCGGCGGGGGCGACAAAATCCAGAATGTTCTTCCCTAGCACTTCCGCTGGGGTGAATCCCAAGATGTCGAGTACCTTGGAACTGGAGTACGTGTAGTGGCCGGCGGCGTCGGTTTCCCAGACCCAATCCGAGCTGTTGTCCACGAGGTCTTTCAGACGGAGAACCGTCTGGTTTAGCGCCTGCTCGGCCTGGTTACGTTCCGTAATATCCTCGCCGATTCCGAGGTTTCCCAGGAGATGGCCTTGGGCATCCCGCAGCAGGGAATTGCTCCACGAAACCAGGCGTTTGCGACCAGATCGAGTCAGAATCTCATAGTCCTGGTGTGCCGGCATCGTACCCGTAGTCATTCCCTTCAGGCAAACCGACTTGATCTGCTGGCGTCCGGGCAGGGCGACAAACAAATCGTACCAGTTCCGTTGCAGGACCTCTTCCTGGGTCCATCCCGTCAGTCTCAGGAAGAAACTGTTGCAGAAAGTGATGGTGCCGATGGCGTCGGTGCCGATGGCCACCAAGTTGACGTTTTCGAGCGTTTCACGAAAACTCCGTTCGGAGGTACGGAGTGCCTCTTCGGCGATCCGGCGCTCCGTGATGTCCCGAGCGGCGATTTGCAGTTCGGCTCCGTGGCCGGTTTCCTCGGCGCGCACGCCATGCAGGGAAGTCTCCATCCAGAGGTAATGCCCTTGGCGATGGCGGATTCGGAAGGTGATCGTGCGGCTGGATCGGTTCTCCAGGACGGCGGCGTGATTGCTCGAGACCAACTCCTGGTCCTCCTCATGGATGTGGTCATACCAGGATTTGCCTTGGAGTTCCTCAGGCTCAAAACCCAGCAAGCACCAGGCGGACGGCGAGATGTATTGGAAGATGCCATCGGTATCCAGACAGGCGATCAAGTCACCGGAATTGTCCGCCATCATCCGGAATTGGCGTTCGCTCTGGCGCAATGCCGATTCGCGGCGCCTTCCCTCTGTAATGTCTTCCAGCAGCAGCACCACCTCGTTGGATTCAGGCCGGTAAGCGTAGCACTGAAGAGTCCGCAACGGCCCGCGGTCGAGGGAGAGGGAAAGTTCGTGGGTTTCAGCTTTGCCTTGCTGCCAGACCTGCCTCAAGACCCGTCTCAAATTCGCTCCGCTTTCCCCGGGCAGGAGCTCCCCTAGAGTCTTGCCTAGCGCCTGGCTCCTTCGGCACTGCCAGAGCCTGGTGGCCTGGGTGTTCATGTCACTCAACACGAACCCTCCCTCGCCCTCCGCAGCTTGCCACACCATCAGCGAGTAGCACATCTGGTCCAGCTTGTTCCGAAGCCGCGCTTCGCCCTGCTGCAGCAGTAGGTGGGCACTCTTGAACTCCAGATCCCGGGCGTTTTGCTGCAGGCGAGATTCGATGAGGGAGGAGAGAAAGGGTGCCACGGATTGAATCAAGTGCACCTGCTCGGGACTGTAGGGAGCCGAAGCCTCGCCCAAAGCGAGCAAACCGAGGGTCTTGTTGCCACAGCGCAGCGCCAGTGACATGACGTTTCGCAGCGTCAGGCTGCTCCCCAGCGCTGCTAGGGGACCGGTGTGGACTTCGGCGACGGAGAGATCCAGGACCGGCTGCCAAGAGGGCTCCCATTCGGTGCGAGTGAAACGGGGAACGTCTGTTGGCGGTCCAAAAGAATCAGCGAGCCATGTGCAGGCCATGAAAGCCAAGTTCCCGTCCCCCTCCAGCAGCGCCAAGCAACCCTGGCTGCTCTGGGTTTCCAACAGAAGCCGTTGGAGAACCGTGTTCCAAAAATCTCGGCTTGGGTGCAATCGGCTGACTTCCAAGAGCGAGTCGCGCAGATCCAACTCCCGGCGAAAACGCTGGACTACAGCACGCGCCTGCACCAGTTCCCGTCCGAGGCTTTCCTTCAACCCGAGGTTGTCGGCTGCTTCGGATTCGCCCGGGGATGGCTTCACGGACCTCATGGCGATGGAAGTTGGGCGGAATGGGCGAGGAGAGCCTGGCCCAGAGGATAATTCAAGTTAGAGGCACTCTGCTTTATGAAACAATGCACAACGAGTTCCCGTTTACTGGGTCTACAGATTAACAACCTTTCTAATGTAAAGTACTGTCCTCTGTCAAGCACAAGCCATTCTGCGTAAGCCTTGTAGGCCGTGATTCTATCCAGGATTAGCCGGATGACGTGGAAAAAACGTGATTAGAGAAACAGCTTCAAAGGAGCATGCCGGCACACGAAAGTGCGAAACCTACTTGGGTTTGGAGGGTGTCTTGGGACGGCCTACCGACTGTGCCAAGATGACCCTTTGGTCGGCTCCAAGGCTGAGGATAGCTTTGATGGAATCGCGTTCCAGCTCGTGCACAACGCAGGCGAGACCTTCGGAAGCGCAGAAGAGATACACGTTTTGGATGGGAAACGCGGCATCGATGGCGGCGTAGAATTCCCGGTCCTCTTTTCGCACCTTGGGCATGCGGTCGTAGTTGGCGACGTAGAGGAGGGCAACCGGCGCGTCTTTGACAAAAGGCTGCCCTCCTGTATTGGCTCGTATATCCCTTTCTACGAGCAGCTTGAGAGAATGATTCGTAGGATTGTACAGGTAGACTCCCTCCGATAGGGCTACATAGAGGTCAATCTCCTGGGAGTTCAGCGCCGACGGAGTGGTTCGACCTTGGCTTTCCGGCCGATTTACCCCTAAAGCGGACCAGAGAAGATCCGATAACGTTTGTGGGGCTAGAGCCTCTGTGCTGAATTCCCGCTGGGATTGCCTGAGCCGTAGAGCAGTCTGGAGGGGAGCGCCCCCGGAGGTATTAGGCGGCGGCAGGGGGAGGGTTTCCTGAGGCGCTGCTGCTGTGGTTGAGCACGCTGCAGCGAGCAGCAAGTGCATGAGTACGACTGAAGTAGCACTGAATTGTCTTGCAATAGCTATCATGATGACTTAATAAGATCAGTTCAACAGGCCATACTTACGTCACTCTGAGTGATGGATTCTGTTTAAATTAGCTCATCATTAACATGACGGGTCAAGAACGAGTTCTCGCGCACGTCGCAGGTCAGAAGGTGGATCGGCTCCCCTCGATGCCGATCACCATGATGTTTGCGGCGGACCAGGCGGGGATCGAGTATCGGACCTATGCTTCAGAGTATCGGTCCCTGGTGGAAGCCCAACTCAAGGTTGCTGAGAAATTCGATTTGGACCATGTGTCCTGCATTTCGGACCCGGCGAGAGAGGCGGCGGATTGTGGTGGCTCCGTGGAGTGGTTTCCAAACCAGCCTCCCGCCATTGTTGAAACGGAGGCTCGGCTCTTGGACAAGACCGAGTTGGCTCGACTCAAGATTCCGGACCCACTTGGGGGCGGGCGGATGCACGATCGGGTGAAAGCGGCGGCTCTGTTCCGTGAAAAGGTGGGGGGACACCGGTTGATCGAGGGCTGGATTGAGGGACCCTGCGCGCAGGCGGCCGATTTGCGTGGCATCAACAACCTGATGACGGACTTCTTCGATGACCCCATTTTTGTGCGAGACCTGTTCGGATTTGTGGTGGAGCTTGAATTGAGATTTGCCCGGGCCCAAATCGAGGCAGGGGTGGACATAGTTGGGGTGGGAGATGCAGCGGCTTCTCTGGTGGGGCCCGATTTGTACGAGGAATTCGTTTGGCCCTTCGAAAAGAAGATGGTGGAAGCGATCCATGCCATGGGCAGCAAGGTGCGTTTGCACATATGTGGCAGTACACGCCGTATCCTCGCGGGCATGGGACGTCTTGGTTGCGAGATCGTGGATTTAGATTATCCTGCCCCGCTCTCGGAGGCTCGGGCGCAGATGGGTCCCTCTCAAGTTCTGCTTGGAAACCTCCACCCAGTGCAGGTGGTGCGCGATGGTACACCGGAATCGATCCAAGCCAAGCTGGCGGAGTGTTTTAGCCAAGCGGGACCACGCTATATTGTCGGGGCGGGCTGCGAGATTCCGAGAGGTACCCCGGATGCGAACCTCCTTGCCCTGACCCAGTTCGCGCAAGCGCATTGTCGTTCAACCTGAACCGTGGAAACCCGATGACTCCTGGTGCCACCAGCTGGAAACGTCGCCCTCCCCAAGGGGGAGGACAGGCGGCTGACTTGGAGTGGCGCGAGCAGGCTGCGCAGATGGCGGTTGCCTTGGAGGCAGCCCGGATGCGCGTGTGGCAGGTGGATGTTTCTCGGTATGGTCTTGCCGGGGCGGAGCGTCCTCCGGTGGAGAACCGCGGGGTGGTTGGGAAGAGGGCGATGCTGATGGAAGCCTTCGTCGAGGCGGTGCATCCGGAAGACCGTAGCCAGGTTAAAGAAAAGATCCGGCTGGCGGTGGAGGAAGGGCGGGAGTTTCACTGCGAGTTTCGCATTCGCTACGGAGGAGGCGTTCTGCGCCGGGTGAGTGTGCGGGCGCAAGCCGTGCATGACACGTACGGTTTTCCTTCGGCGTTGGTGGGGATGGAAATGGATGTGACGGAGCGCAAGCAGGTGGAAGAGGATCTGGCGCGCAAGACCCGTCAACTCGAGGTGCTTTGCCGGGCATGCCAGCAGTTGAACACGGTGCTGGAGACGGAGGTCATTTTAGAGACCTTGGTGCGGGCTGCTCTGGATCTGGTCGAGGCCAGCCACGGGTACGTTGGGTGGCTGGTGGACGGGCGCATTCGGGTCCAGCAACGCTTGACCCGCTCGGATGCCGAGCCAGTAGATTTTTCCTTTGGTCCGGGGGAGGGCGTGGCGGGATGGGTGCTTTCGAGGGTGGAACCTTACCTGTCCAACGACACGGAGCACGATCCTCACGTGCAGACCGAGTACGTTCGCCGACTGCGGATCTACAATCTAGCCAACGTACCTTTGCTGAACCGCCTCGGGGAGTTGATCGGGTGTTTGGAAGTCCATAACCTGGCGGACCAGAGACCGGTGGAGCCCGGCGATGTTTTCATGCTGGAAGCGCTTGCGGCGGGTGCGGCAGTGGCGCTGGAAAATGCCCGGGTGCTGGCGGAACAGCAGCGGGTGGACGGAGCTTTAAGGGAAAGCGAGAGCCGTAATCGCGCGCTCCTGCAGGCGATGCCCGATGGCGTGTTTCTGCAGAGTCGCGAGGGAGTCTTCCTCGATTGCCACATCCCGGCGGATGGTGGTTTCGGGTGGTCTGCCAGCGATTTGCAGGGCAAGCGGACGCAGGATTGGCTGCCGGAGCCCGTAGCCACAAGCTACAACGGTTTGATCCAGGAAGCGCTGCGAACGGGGGAGACCCAATCCCTGGAGTATAAGCTGGAGGTGGGCGACCGGGTGCGTTTCTATGACGCGCGGATTACCTCCCTGGGAGCCGAGAGAGTCTTGAGCGTGGTTCGCGACATCACGGCCCGAGAGAGGGTCGAGGAAGCCCTTCGCCAGAGCGAAGAACGCTACCGGGCGATCCATCAATCCAACCCGGTGGGTATTGCGACCGTGGGGTTGGAGGACACGCGGTTCCAGTCCGTGAACCCAGCTTTCTGCCGGATGCTTGGCTTCACCGAGCATGAGTTGCTGCGCATGAGTCTCCGGGAGGTGTGCGTGAGTGACGATGCGGAAGCCGAGCAGCGCTTCTGGAATGCCGTGCGTGTCGAAGGTTCCCGTGGAACGAGCACCGAACGGCGGTTCCGAACCAAGTCGGGTCAGTTCGTTTGGGGCCAATTCACCGCGTCGGCGGTCTGCGATCCTTCGGGAACCGCGTTGTTTGCAGTTTGCATGGTGGAGGATGTGACGGAACGGCGGCGCACGGAGCAGATCCTGCGGCTGCAGGGGACCGCTTTGGAATCAGCGGCGAATGGCATCATCATTACCGACCGGCACGGCATCGTGGTGTGGTCGAACGCCGCCTTCACCAAGCTGACGGGTTACGGCTTCGAGGAGGTTCGGGGGCAGGATTTGCGGCTCCTGAAGGCTGGTCGGCAGTCGCCTGAGTTCTATCAGGAGATGTGGCACACCATTACCAACGGGCGGGTCTGGCACGGGTTGTTGACCAACCGCCGCAAGGATGGCTCGCTTTACGAGGAGGAGCAGACCATCACCCCGGTGCTCGATCGGGACGGGAATATCGGCTATTTCATCGCGATCAAGCAGGACGTCACCGAACGTTCTCGGATGGAGATGGAATTGCGGCAATCGCGAGACCGTTTTCGTCGCATCTTTGAGTTGAATCCGGCGGGGATTGGGATTAGCACGCTGGGTGAAGGCAGGTTCCTGGAGGTGAACGAGAGTTTCCTGGAGATTTTTGGTTTTACCCGGGGAGAGGTGATTGGGCAGACCAGCCTGGACCTGGAGCTTTGGGTGGTGGCGGACCAGCGGAAACTATTCTACGACACCCTGAGGCAGAACGGGGTGGTGCGCAATTTCCAGGCGAGTTTCCGGAACAAACGCGGTGGTCAGCACACGGTTTTCCTTTCCGCCGAGACTGTCGATTTGGGGTTGGAGCCGTCCATTCTCTTCATTGCGCTTGATATCACCGACCAGATGGCGCTGGAGGAGCAGTTGCGGCAGACCCAAAAGATGGAGGCGATCGGCCAGCTGGCCAGCGGTGTGGCGCACGACTTCAACAACATTCTTACCGTTATCCAGGGACACACGAACCTGGCGCGCATGCACGAGCAGGTGCCCAGGCAGGTTTCAGACAACCTGGCGGAAGTGGCGGCGGCGGCGGAGCGTGCTGCCAACCTGACCCGGCAGTTGCTGACCTTCAGCCGCAAGCAGCCGATGGAGCTGATCCCTCTGGATTTAAACGAGGTGGTGACCAATCTCACCAAGATGATGCGGCGCATCATTGGGGAGACCATTGCTCTGGAGTTTAAGTATTCTCCCAGCCTGCCCCGGGTACAGGCGGATACCGGGATGATGGAGCAGGTACTCCTGAACCTCGCAGTGAACGCCCGTGACGCGATGCCGGATGGCGGTCGCCTCATCATCGGCACGGAAGTGGAGACGGTGGACGCATCGCGTTCCCAGCGTCAGGCAAGCGCGCGCCCCGGCCAGTTTGTTTGTTTGAGCGTGCAGGATAGTGGCGTGGGCATCGCGCCCGAGGTGCTGCCGCGGATTTTCGAGCCGTTCTTCACAACCAAGGAAGTTGGCAAAGGGACCGGGCTGGGTCTGGCGACAGTGGATGGCATTGTGCAGCAGCACCAAGGGTGGGTCGAGGTTTCCAGCCAACAGGGAGTGGGGACCACCTTCCGGGTCTACATTCCAGCGACGCCCAAACCGGCCAAGGACGAGCCGCAACGCCTTCCGCAGCCGCAGGTGCGTGGTGGAACTGAGGTGATTCTGCTCGTGGAAGACGAAGCGCCGGTGCGTGATTTGACCCGCCAGGTTTTGGAGAAATTCGGCTATACCGTGCTGGAGGCGTTCTCCGGGGTCTCCGCCCTCAAAATATGGCAGGAACGAGCCGTGGAAATCGATCTGCTGCTCAGCGATATCGTGATGCCGGGGGGAATGAGTGGGCGCCAGTTGGCAGAGCGATTGCGCCAGGAAAAACCGAGTCTGAAGGTGATTCTGACGACTGGTTACAACCCTGAGTCTGCCGAGGCCGAATCCCGTATGTCCGAGCGGGTGCGTTTGTTGCGAAAACCCTTCCCTCCTCATGCCGTGGCGACTTTGGTGCGCGAAGTCTTGGATGAGCCGATCTTCCCGACCCCGCCACGTTCGGCGCCGCGTGATGCTGGCTTTCGAAGCCAGGGGTACTTCTCCGGCCAGCCGCAGAATCCTGGTACCCGCAAGAACTGACCTTGCAGGAGCTGACGGATGCGGTGCCGGCTTCGGCTTGGCCATCAAGATTTCGCTTTGTCTCCCGCGCACTTTCTTCTTCAATACCCGCATGCGTAGACAGTGGCTCAGCGAAGTCAGCCGCCTGGTGGTCAAGGTGGGGACAGGTGTATTGACGGACAGCAGGAAGCAGCCTGACCTAGGGCAGATGGAGCAGTTGGTGGCCCAGATGGCGGAGCGTCGCCGCAGCGGCCAGGAGGTGATCCTGGTCACTTCGGGCGCCGTTGGGGCTGGGATGGGGGTGCTTGGCTATGAAAAACGTCCGTCTGAACTGGATGAATTGCAGGCTTGTGCGGCGGTGGGGCAATGCCGTCTGATGGCCACCTACGAGCAGCTTTTCGCCAAGTACCAGATTCCCGTGGCGCAGGTGCTGCTGACGCACGACGATTTGGAGCACCACGAAAGGCACCTCAACGCGCGCAACACGCTTGTTACACTGCTGCGGCGCGGGGTGATCCCCATCATCAACGAGAACGACGCCGTCTCCTTCACCGAGCTCAAGTTTGGGGATAACGATAAGTTATCGGCACTCGTGGCCTGCCTATTGCCAGCGGATCTGTTGGTGATCCTAACGACCGTGGACGGACTCATCGCGAACTACGGCCGTCCCAATGCAAAGGTTTTGTCGCAAGTCGACCGACTGGACGCTGCTACCGAGAAGATGGGTGGGAAGACGGAGAGCGCAACTGCGGTCGGGGGGATGGCCTCCAAGCTTCAGGCCGCCAAGATTGCCATGCGTGCCGGGATCCCTCTGGTCATTGCGTCCGGGCGCAAACCAGGGATCCTTGCCAGAGTCACAGCGGGTGAGGTTGAAGGCACCATCTTTGTCCCAAGCCGGGTCAAGCTGAAAGGTCGGAAGCGTTGGATTGCCTTTTTCCACCATCCCAAGGGGACGCTGGTGGTCGACGAGGGAGCCAAGCGGGCGGTTCGGGAATCGGGCAAGAGTCTGCTGCCCCCTGGGGTGGTGCGCGTGGAGGGTGACTTTGCTGAGGGGGAAGTGGTTTGCATGCGCGATTTGAACGGAACCGAATTTGCCCGAGGGTTGGTGGCGTTTAGCGCGGAGCGCATTCGGTCCAGGCAGGTGGCCAGGAAGGAACTCGTGCATCGTGACAACCTGGTGTTGCTTTGATTGCCCGTGGAGGACCGTATGAAAAAACGCAGAGCGATCGACGAACTGCTACGCATCATGGCGCGCTTGCGCTCTCCGACGGGATGTCCGTGGGATCGGGAGCAGAGCCATAAGTCCATTCGTTTTCACGCGGTGGAGGAGGTCTACGAGATGATCGATGCCATTGAGGCGGGCGACGATCATGAGCTGGAGGAGGAACTGGGAGACCTTCTTTTGCAGGTGGTTTTTCACTGCCAACTCGCTCGGGAGCGGGGGGTTTTTGATTTCGAAAAAGTGGCGCGCCGGATTGCCGAGAAGCTGGTTCACAGGCACCCGCATGTGTTTGGCGAGGCCAAGGTCAAGGATGTGGATGCGGTTTGGGCCCAGTGGGAGCGGATCAAACGGGCGGAGAAAGCAGGTACCCGGCATGAGCGGGCTTCGTCGCTCGATGGGGTTCCGCGTCATCTTCCCGCACTCCTGCGGGCGGAGAAGCTGGTCAAGAAAGCCAGGAAAGCGGGGCTGATTGAGGAGGAAGGGAAAGCGGCATCGCGCAGCCTGACTCGGAGGAAAGTGGGGGATTCCCTGCTGGAGCTGGCCTCGGAAGCGCAGCGGCATGGGTGGTCCGCAGAAGTGTTGCTCAGAGAGGCCACGGCTCGAGCGGAGAAACGGTGGCGCGGGAAAGAGCGATCCGCTCAATGATCGGTTGTGCTTCGGCCCTGCCGGTGCTAATTTTTCGTCTATGTCCTTGCCAAATCAGGGTGTAGTTCCCGCTGTCTGGACCCCGACCAACGCTCGGGGTGAACTTATGAAGGGCGCTTTCGAGCGCCACTTGGCCTTCTTGGCCGAAAAGGGAGTAGCTGGGGTGATGGTACTGGGAACCACCGGGGAATTCCTGCTCGTGGATCCTAAGGTTCGGCTGGAGGTGTTTGAGTGTGCGCAAGCCGCCTGCCATGGGTTACCGATCGTGGCCAATATCAGCCACTGCCGTCTGGACACGGTCCTTTCCGTGGGGGCGAGGGTGCGCGAGATGGGCATCGAGTCCATCTCGGTGTTGCCGCCTTGGTACTATGTGGTCTGCCAGGACGACTTGGTGGAATTCCTGGCGCGCGCTGGGGGCGAGGTTGGGTTGCCTTTCATGATTTACAATTTTCCGGAGCGCACCGGCAACGCGCTGACGGCCGAAACGATCGCGGCCGTGGCCAAGCGCACCCCCGTATGGGCCGTAAAGCACAGCGGAGTGGAGGTCGGGTACGTGCGGGAGTTGCGGGAAGCTCTCCCCGGCCACCCTCTCAAAATCTTCGTGGGGCGGGAACCTTTCCTGCCGGAGGCGATGGAGTTGGGAGCGGATGGCACGATTAGCGGCATGGCGAACGCCATTCCTGATGTGCTGGTGGAGTTTCACCATGCTTTGCGGACTGGGGACGAAGCTAAGGCCCAGAGTGCCTTGGAGAAGATCCGGCATGTCAACGACCTGCTTCATCGGGTGGATTTCCCCTTGAACATAGCCGCATCCATGGAGGGCCGAGGATTCGATCCGGGGGCGCCCAAACGTCCTCTCTCCTCCACCACAGAAGAAGCCTACCGGAGTTTGGTGGGGGACTTCCGCGCATTCTACCGTCAATGGAAGTTGGACTGAAACGCAACCCGTCGACGGCGCCCCAGGCTTCTCGGCGTTACGCTTGGAGCGTGGTGGGAATGCTCTGGCTGGTCTGCTTCTTCAACTACGCAGATCGGCAGGCCATTTTCGCGGTTTTTCCCAAGCTCAAGGAGGAGTTCGGGTTCGATAAGGTGCAGCTCGGGCTGATCGGCTCCGCGTTCATGTGGGTCTACGCGGGGGCTGCGCCGGTGGCCGGTTTCATTGGGGACCGGATTGCCCGGCGGCACCTTATCCTGGGTGGCTGCGTTTTCTGGAGCCTGGTGACGGTTTGCACGGGTTGGTGCCAGAAACTCTGGCATTTTGTCACCGTTCGCGCCCTGGAGGGTTTTGGCGAGACTTTCTACTTTCCGGCCTCCATGTCGCTCTTGAGTGACTACCATTCCGCCCGCACTCGGTCGCGGGCCATGTCAGTGCACCAATCGAGTGTGTATGCGGGGACGATCCTGGGCAGTTGGGTGGGAGCTCTGCTGGCCGAGACCTGGGGTTGGCGTGCCGGTTTCTGGCTGTTCGGCGGCGTGGGCATGGTGCTGGCCCTGGTGCTGTATTCCTTCCTGCGCGAGCCGGTGCGGGGTGCCTCCGAGCCCATGGATGCGCCTGCGGTGCCCGAGGTTCCGCTTTCGCTGAGGGAGACCGCGCGGGAGGTGCTGGGGAAGCCGGTGGCGCTGCTGCTGATGGGGGTCTTCATGGGGGCCAACTTTGTGGCTACGATCTTTCTCACCTGGACCCCCACCTTCCTGGTGGAAAAGTTCGGTTTCCGACTTTCAGCAGCGGGCTTGAGTGGGACAGTGTTCATCCACTTGGCGAGCGCGATGAGTGTGCCCTTGGGTGGGTATCTGGCGGATCGGTGGTCTGACCGCTTCCGCGGCGGCCGGGTGTTGGTGCAGGCGATTGGCCTGCTGGTCGGCAGCGTCTGGGTGGTCTTCGTGGGATTAACCACGAACGCGACCACGCTGGTGGTGTCGATGACCGCTTTCGGCCTGTGCAAGGGACTCTACGATTCCAACATCTTCGCCTCGCTCTACGACGTGGTGACCCCTCGCGCCCGCGGGACGGCGGCGGGCTTGATGAACACCGTGGGTTGGGGCGGAGGCGCGCTGGGCCCGGTCTTTGTGGGGTTGGCGGCAAAGTACGGCAGTGGCGCATCCGAAGTGGAAAACATGAGTCGGGCCATTGCTTTTGGCGGCCTCATTTACATTGTCTGCGCTGCGCTGCTGCTCCTGGGCGCCTGGCAGATGCACCGCCGATCCAAAGTCAGTCCCGCGCTTTCGTGTCGATGAAGATGGTGACCGGACCGTCGTTGACCAGGCCTACCTTCATGTCGGCTCCGAACTCTCCGGTGAAGACCTTTTTGCCGATCGTCTTTTCCAGCTCCCGCACGAAGGATTCGTAGAGGGGGATCGCGGTTTCCGGCCGGGCTGCCCGGGTGTAGGAAGGGCGGTTTCCCTTGCGGGTGCTGGCAAACAACGTGAACTGGCTCACGACCAGCACGTCCCCCTGGACTGCATCCAGAGAGAGGTTCATCAGTCCCTCCGCATCATTGAAAACACGGAGTCGAGCGATCTTCCCAGCCAACCACTCAATGTCTTCCTGTCGATCCGCCTCCTCAATGCCCAGAAGCACCAACAGTCCGGCTTGTATGGACGCTTTCGTAACGCCCTCGATCGTGACGGAAGCCTGGCTGACTCTCTGAAGCACCGCTCTCATGTCATTTGCCCCCGGTGAGGATGCTGACGACGAACACCAGGGCAATGCCGTAAAGCCAGGGGGAAACCTCTCTACCCTTGCCTCGGCACACGTGCAGAAAGACATAGCTGATGAAGCCGATGCCGATGCCGAAGGAGATGCTCTGAGTGAGGGGAATCAACAGCATCGTCAGGAAGGCCGGAATGCCATCCTCCGGCGTCAAAACGTCGATTTCGCGCAGCACGGACATCATGAGAAACCCGACCACCAGCAGAGCGGGAGCTGTGGCTACTGCAGGAACGGCCCCAATCACGGGACCGAAAAAAAGCGCCCCGAGGAAGAGGGTTGCCACCACCACCGAGACCAGACCGGTCCTTCCCCCTTCGCTGACTCCCGCTGCGCTCTCAATGTAAGTGGTGACCGAGCTTGCCCCGCATAGGCCACCCCAGACTGCCGCCAGGGAATCAACCATCAAGATGCGGTTGAGTCGGGGCAGTCGACCTTCCTTATCGAGAAAGCCGGCCTGGCCTCCCACACCGATCACGGTGCCCATGGTGTCAAAGAAATCGGTGATGAGGAAAGCGAATACGACACCCACCAACGCCGGTTTCAGGGCTCCCAGGATGTCAGCTTGGAGAAAAGAGGAGAAGTCCGGGCTCGCGATCCAACGCTGCGGAGCTTTCACCAGGGTCGTGGACCCCGGCAGCAGTCGGTCGCTGCCCCACGCCAGCG
Organism: uncultured Verrucomicrobiota bacterium; assembly: GCA_964411985.1. Classification (GTDB taxonomy): domain Bacteria; phylum Verrucomicrobiota; class Verrucomicrobiia; order Limisphaerales; family J093; genus CAYPNF01. The sequence goes on along the minus strand of CAYPNF010000025.1, from coordinate 64,231 downwards.
CGGCGGTGGCGAGGATTCCGATCAAGATGGCACCGCGCACCCGGAAGGCGAGCAAGGTGATCAGGGTCAGGAGGCCCAAGGTAGAGATGAGGGTGGTTTTCACTGCGAAATCCCCTGGGCTCAGGAAGGCTCCTCCGGGGCCTTTCGTGACCCATCCCATTTGTTGGAGTCCAAGGAAGGCGATGAACATCCCGATGCCCACGCCGATGGCACGCTTGAGGTTGATGGGAATCGCCTGCATGACCTGCTCCCTGACCCGCGTGGCGACGAGCAAGGTGACAATGGCTCCCTCCACCACCACCACGCCCATCATGATCTTCCAGCTCATTCCCGGTTGAGTCGATTGAATGGCGAGCGCGGCGTTCAGTCCCATCCCACTGGCGAGGCAAAAGGGATAGTTCGCCCACAACCCCATCAGCAGGCAGGGCAGGGCGGCCCCGAGACACGTGGCCGCGATGACGGCTGTGCGGTCCATGCCTGCCCCAGAGAGGATCAGGGGGTTGACGAAGATGATGTAGGCCATCGTCATGAAGGTGGCGAATCCCGCGACCACCTCCCGTTTGGCGGTGGTGTTGCGCTCTGACAACTGGAAATACCGATTCAAGACGCCGGAGTTCCCGACGATCGACGAGGATTGCATGGGGCAGTTACGGTTCAGGTTACGGGGGCAGATGTTGGCCTTCCCCGAGCTGTCGAGGCAAGCCATTCCTTCGGCACGCGTCCGATTCAGTTGTCGGGAAGCAAGCCATCTGTTACGGTGAGGGTTGTGAACGAACTGCTCGTTGGGCTGCTTGGCGCGGTGCTCTCCACGAACCCGGTGTTGGCCGCCAGCAACTTGGTGCAACAAACCACCGGGATCACCATGCCCGTGACGGATCCCAAGGATCCGGTCGAAAAGGAGTTTCGGGCGTTGCTTGAGGCGGATGATCAGGCTCAGGCCGAAGTGGACCGCTGGATTCAGGAGAACGAGCGCTTTGCCGAGCAGGGTGCGGGAGCCTCTGCTGCTACCCTGACTGCACGCATTGACCAGCGGTTCGAGCCTGTGATCAAGGGGTATGAGGATTTTATCACCAAACATCCCAACCACGCACGGGCCCGGGTGGCCTATGGCAGCTTCCTGAATGATATCCGCCGGGAGGCCGAAGCCATGGTCCAATGGGAGCGCGCCAGGCAGCTGAATCCCTCCGACCCCGCGGTGCTGAACAACCTTGCCAGCTACTACAGCCACCGGGGGCCAGTCCGGAAGGCTTTCGAGTATCTGGACCGAGCCATCGAGTTACGGCCGGGTGAATCGCTTTACTACCATAACCTCGCCACGATCGTCTTCCTCTTTCGCCAGGACGTCCGAGAGTATTACAACCTCAAGGATGATCAGGCAGTTTTCCGGCGGGCTTTGGAGTTGTACCGCAAAGCGCGGAAGCTGGATCCAGAGAACTTCGCCTTGGCGACGGATCTAGCCCAGACTTATTACTACTTGAAGGCGGAAACCGAGGGAAATCCGGAGGAGCGAAAGAAAGCGGAATCGCGTTTGCAGTCGGAGGCCATCTCCGCGTGGAAAGATGCACGGCAATTGGCGCATGACGACTTGGAGCGGGAGGGCACCTACATTCACATGGCTCGGCTCTGCATCGGCTATGGCCGGTTCGATGACGCCCGAAAACACCTGGAAGAGGTTCATCACGAGAGCTATGACGTCCTGAAGAAACGTTTGTATCGGAATATCGAAGAGAAGGAACACCCTGTGCCGGTCAAGGAAGTGCCACCCCCTCCTGCTTCCTCGTAGTGTCTTTCGGGTTATAGACGCCCGGCTGCTGAGTTAGGGGCTGCCACGGCTACAGGCCAGACAATGTCCGGTCCCCCGAAGCCTCCGTAAACGGGTCCTTGCCCTTGTTGATCGACTCCATCCGGGCCGATCGAATACAAAAGGAACCCATGGTGGTCAGTGCGCCGGTATTCAAAAGACCGTCCCGTGAAAGGATCGGCAGGTAAGCTGCGCTGGAGTTCAGGGAGGAGATCGGGCAAAGAGGCTGGAAAGGAACCTGTGCGCAGGCGGTGTCGATGGAGAAGGAGGGCAGTGGTGGTGAGATGGCAGATGGTCTGCACTTCAGTAGCTTTGGCGAGGCTTGTACCCGCCTGAGGGGTTCGGAAGCAGGATGCCCAAAAACGGAGGCGGTACCAAAAGCCGAGCGGGGGCGGCGCGGGGGAAGGGTTGGGGTTGAACACCATGGATTCCAATGGGGGAGAGTTGGTCCGTGCCGACTGCCAGTTCCCTCCCTTGGCGATCTGACGGCCCGCCTCGAGGATGCTCTGCGTGGAGCGGAGGGCGACCAATCGGTTTTGGTCGGCCCAAGCATACTTCCACAGAAACACCCAAAGGTGAGCGCGCAGGCGAGCTCCCATTTCGGCCAGGGGCCCTACCAAGCCATAGAGTTCCCACGAGGGATTGCGCAAAGCCCGTCCGCCGTTCAGCCAGGAAGGAGGCAGAGAAGTCCAGGCTTGCACCAAGTCGCCTCCCTTCAGATGAGAGGCTTCGCTGTTGCCCAGGACCAGCGCTTGTTCGGTTTCCAAAGCCCGGTTCATGCCGTCCACCGCCCGCTGCTGGTTCCAGAGAGTTTGGAGCCTTTCCACCTGTTCTTCTGATAGATTGGTGGACTGTAGGAATTCCCACGTGTGCTGAGCGGCGAACGAAAGCAACTGAAACCGCGTGTATTGATCTGACAGGGTGATGCCAGGTTTCATGAGGTCCGCCAAAGCGAGTTGCGCTTCGAGGTTGGGCAGAGCCTCCCCGGGCATGCCTGCGCGCAGGCTCAGCAGGCTGGCGATCCCCAGAGAGCGGGAAGCGGCGTTGAGCGCCTCGGAAGACGATACCGGTAGTGCCTCCAGACGCAGCTCTTCCCCAGAAAGTCCCCTCAACCGATCCACCCTGACATGCATTGAGCCATTGGTGAGAGTACGGCGAAGAACGGGCAGTTTGGCGAGGGTGTTTTCCACGCGGGCCTGGTATTGGGTCCAGGTGGTGAGAGTGCGGTAGTCCACCCGGATACTCTCCGCCCGGGTTATGGGGAAAGCCTTTCCCGGCTCGGTCGTTGGCATGGGGATAGGGCCATTCTGGTACACTCGGTAGGGATCCAGCGTTCGCCGGAGCTCAGCTCCCTCCAACGTTTCGACCGTGGATACCGGATCCGCCGGCAGGAGCTCTGCTAGGGTGAGCCTTTCACCCCGCTGTCTGGCTTCGGAAATCCAGGTTCGGAGTTGCCATTGGCCGCGTGTTCGCTCCAAGGTCAAGGCCAGTGCCAGGCCCAGAAGGACACTGGCACCCGTCCAGACGGCGATTTTGCGATACGGTCTCATCCATCGTCTGCCCATCCCTGAAAGAGGGACCCAGCGCGGAGAGACACCGCGCTAGGGTGCTCTGAGGAAAAAGTTACGCTGTTTTTCGGAAATAGTCATCGACAGCCGTTCCATCACCTGCAGCATGTCCTCCCAGACCTTCCGTTTCTCCGCCAAAGCCTGGTTTCGCAGCAAATAGGCGGGGTGATACGTCGGCATTACCGGAACACTCATGTACGACATCCATCGCCCTCGAAGACGGCTGATCCCCTCGGTCTTTCCAAAGAGTCCTTCGGCCGCGGTCGCCCCCAGGGCGACGATGACCTTTGGCTGGATGATGCGTATCTGTTCCTGCAGATAGGGGAAGCAGGTAGCCATTTCCCTGGGGGTTGGCTTGCGGTTGCCCGAAGTCTGCCCGGGGGTGTCGGGCCGGCACTTGAGGATATTGGCGATGAAGACGGTGGAGCGCGTGAGCCCCATGGCCTGAATGATCTTGGTGAGGAGTTGGCCTGCCGCCCCCACGAAAGGTTCTCCCTGCTGATCTTCGTCGGCCCCAGGAGCTTCGCCCACAAACAGCAGGGGAGAGTGAACGTCTCCGACGCCAAAGACCACGTTGGTTCTGGCCTTGGCGAGGGGCTCACACTTCTGGCAGGCGAGCACTCGGGTGCGGAGTTCCTCGAAGGCGACTTCCTTTTCTTGGCGAGTCATGGTCTTGAAGGGAACGGCGTGGGGAATCGTGGAAACCGAGGCTGGGGCGGGCGTGCTCACGGACAGCCCAGGTGTGGGCGGGCGATTCGATGAGACTGAGGGGCGGCGAGGCGTGTCGCGCAGAGACTCTGCTAGCTCAGTCAGGCTGCTGCGGGCGACTGGCGTGGCGGGGGCGACAACGGTGGCTGAACCCTTGGGGGGAGTTCTGACTGCGGCCATAGGCCTTTTGGTCTGAGGGGCAGCCAAGGCATCCAGGGTGGCCGGATCGACGGGCACATGGGACACGCCTTGCTCACGAAGTTGCTCCAGATGGAGGATCAGCGAATCGAGAAGCAAATGATAGGCGTTGGACATGCGCCACTCAGGCAGGCGGCAGGCGGAATGCCCCGGGCTGCCGCCCACTGCATTCTTAAGTAACGAACTTCCTGGCCGCCACGCAAGCGTTGTGTCCGCCAAAGCCGAAGGAGTTATTCAGGATGACATCCACCTTCATGCTCCGTGCCTGATGGGGAGCGTAATCCAAATCGCACTTCGGATCCGGATTGTCCAAGTTGATTGTCGGCGGCACGACGTCCGTCTGGATCGCCTTGCAGCAGGCTGCCATTTCCACGGCTCCGGCTGCGGCCAACATGTGACCGGTGGCTCCTTTCGTGGAACTGATCACAAGCTTGCGGGCGTGATCCCCGAAGACCGTCTTTATGGCCACCGTTTCGCAAACATCGCCGTGAGGCGTGGAGGTGCCGTGAGCGTTGATGTAAGAGACATCCTCCGGGTTCAGGCCGGCATTCCGCAGAGCCATGCGCATGCAGCGTGCAGCGCCTTCACCCTCAGGGGAGGGGGCTGTCATGTGGTAGGCATCGGCGGTGTTGCCGTAACCCACCACTTCGGCGTAAATCCGAGCCCCTCGGGCCTTGGCGTGTTCCAGTTCTTCCAGAACAATCACCCCGGCGCCTTCACCCATAACGAAACCGTCGCGATCCACGTCAAACGGCCGTGAGGAACGCTGAGGCTCGTTGTTTCGCGTGCTCATGGCCTTCAGCGCGCAGAAGCCGCCGATCCCGAGCGGGGTGATGGTGGCTTCAGTACCCCCTGCGAACATGACCTTGGCATCGCCCATCTTGATGGTGCGCCATGCCTCGCCAATGGCGTGTCCTGCAGTGGCACAGGCGGAACAAGTCGCGAAGTTGGGACCTTTCAGTCCATGATACATGGAGAAGAGCCCCGAGGCCATGTTCAGAATTAGCATCGGGATCATAAACGGCGAGAGCCGTCCAGGTCCGCGATTCAGGAGGATGGAATGCTGTTCCTCGGTGGTCCAAAGCCCGCCGATGCCTGACCCGATGAAGACACCAAACTCATCCAGGTTGCATTTGGCGAGCTCGAGCCCGCTGTCCTTGATCGCTCCGGCGCCCGCCATGATGGCGAACTTCGTGAAACGGTCCGTGCGGCGTTCGTCCTTGGGGGAAGGAAAAGCGGGCACGGGGTTAAATTGCCTGATCTCGGCGGCGATTTGACAATCATGGCCGGATGGGTCAAAAAGCGAGATTCGGTCGATCCCGCATTTGGCCTCGATCACGTTCTTCCAAAACGTGTCGATGTCCAGCCCGATCGAGGTGGAGACCCCGATCCCGGTTACGACGACTCTCCGATCAATCCAATTCGATGCCATAAAAAAAAGGGGCAGCCTGAAAGTGGCCTAAGCCGTGGCTGCCCTGAAAAGTGATGGGGGATTACTTCTGCTGTACTTCTTCAATGTACTTGATGACGTCACCCACGCTTTGCAGTTTCTCCGCCTCTTCGTCCGGGATCTCGTGGCCAAATTCTTCCTCGAGAGCCATCACCAACTCGACGGTGTCGAGGGAATCAGCGCCCAAGTCCTCGATGAACTTGGCCTCCGGCGTCACTTGGTCGGCGTTGACCCCGAGCTGTTCGACGATGATGTCTTTGACCTTTTGCTCAATCGGTTTTTCAGCAGCCATGCGTTTCTCCAGTTTCGTTTTGTGTGTGTCTATGCGACGTGCTCAGATGCGTCAAGCCCGAATCCGTTTTTTTTGGTAGGGAGCCCCGGCGGCCACGCAGCTAGAGGTTGTCTTGGTTAGGGGTTTAAAATCAAGGGCCTTTTGTGCAGCTGATTACATGACCATGCCGCCATCGACTACCAGCACCTGGCCCGTGATGTACCGGGCGGCCGGGCTGGCCAGGAAGAGGGCGGCGTTGGCAACGTCTTCAGGCTGGCCCAAAGTGTTCAAAGGAATGCGCTTCAGCAGTTCTTCTTTCATCTGGGGGGTAAGCACCGCCGTCATATCCGTCTCGATGAAACCCGGAGCCAGAGCGTTGACGGTGATTCCCCGGGAGGCCATCTCCCGGGCTGCCGACTTAGTGAAGCCCACCAATCCTGCCTTGCTGGCCGCGTAATTGCACTGGCCAGCATTGCCCATCAGGCCGACTACGGACGCGACGTTGATAATCCGGCCCGAGCGCTGTTTGATGAAGGAGCGCGCGAAACCCTTGGTTACGAGGAAGGCACCCTTCAAATTTGTGTCCAGCACGGTCGACCAATCCTCATCCGACATACGCATCAGCAGGGTGTCCCGGGTGACGCCGGCGTTATTGACGAGGATGTCCACTTTCCCGGTCAACTCCAGGATCTTGGCCACAGCGGCGGTCACCTCGATGGAGTTTGCCACGTCCACCGCTAGCGCCCACGATTTTCGTGCCAGCGCCCCTACTTCAGCGGCAACTTTTTCCGCATTAGCGGCGGTGCGGCTCACGCAGACCACGTCCGCCCCTTCCTGGGCGAAGCGCAGCGCAATCGCACGTCCGATTCCCCGGCCTGCGCCGGTGACGACGGCTATCTGATTTGCTAGTTGGCTCATTTATCGGATAACTCTGGGACGATGTGACTTTGATCAGGCTGGTTCAGCGCGCGACTCGGGTCAAGCAAGGAGCGCTTTGACCGTCGTATCCAAGCTAGTTGCGTCGGAAACATTTACGACTTGCGCTGACTTGTCAATGCGTTTCATGAACCCGGTGAGGGCTGTTCCGGGCCCTAGTTCGATGAACCGCGTAAAGCCTTGGGCCAGCAGGTACCGCATCGATTCCTCCCAGCGGACGGAGGAGGTGACCTGTTCCACTAACCGCTGGTGGATCTCCCCGGCGGTGGCGTGCGGTTGCGCAGTGACGTTGGAGATGACCGGGACGCTGGGTAGGTTGAGTGGGATCTCTCCCAAGGCGGCCTGCAGCTGCGGTTGGGCGCTGGCCATGAGCCGGGAATGGTAGGCCCCGGCCACTGGCAAAGGAAGAGCTCGCTTTGCTCCCCTAGCCTTGGCGAGGTCGCACGCCTTGAGGATGGATTCCGTTTCGCCTGAGATCACTAACTGACCAGGGCAGTTCAGGTTGGCCAGTTCGACCCCGGCCTCCGCGCACACTTCGCGCAGCGGGCCTGCTTCGAGCCCGATGACCGCCGCCATGGTCCCCTCCGTTCGGTCACAGGCTTCCTGCATGAACCGTCCGCGGAGCCTCGTCACCCTCAAGCCGTGCTCAAAGCTCATCACCCCGGCCGCGGTCAGAGCGGTGAATTCCCCCAAGGAAAGCCCCGCTGTGGCTTGGAAAGTCAGCGACGGGACTTGCTCCTTCAAAAGCTCCAAGGCCACCCAACTTACCAGGAAGATGCCCGGTTGAGCATTCTCAGTCTTGGTCAGTTCCGCTTCCGGTCCTTGAAAACAAACCGATGCCAGATCGTATCCCAAAGCCGTGTTGGCGCGGTCAAACAGCGCCCGGGCAGCAGGATACTTTTCGGCAAGGTCTCTACCCATGCCGACAACTTGGGCGCCTTGCCCTGCGAACAACAACGCGGTCTTTGCCATAAACGGGGGGGTATGATGCGGAGCGCGTCGGGACTGTCAACCATGATTCGAAGGGACGGAAGCCGCCGTGCAGTGCACCTTGGTTGCACTGCACGGCGAAGCGGCGAAGGAAAGGGTCGCCGATCAGCTTAGGCCACGTTCGTTGAAGAACGCCCGTTTCTCCACCCCGTATCGGCTGGCTCCTTACAACGATTCGACATCAAGAAACGAGGAGTGCGACACTTTTAAGAACCTTGCCACCAATGGTTAACGAGGGACCCAGTAGGGTTCCGAGCAATGAGCTCCTCGATGAGATTGACTGGCGGACGTTCGACAAAGGTTTATCATCCAGTCATGCCTGTGCCTTTTCGCGAATGGGTAGAGCCGAACCGTCGCTCTCCCAGAAAACCCTCCGTGAACCCTCTGCTGCTAACCCTTGTCCTCAGCCTGGTCTGCACACCCCTGACAGCGAAGACAGGTGATCGACCCAATATCCTCGTGATTCTCGCCGACGACCTCGGCTACGGCGACGTGCGTTGTCTGAATCCGCAGGGGAAGATTGCGACACCCCATCTGGACCGATTGGCCGCATCAGGAAAGGTCTTTACCGACGCCCATTCCAGTTCCGCGGTCTGTACGCCGACGCGCTACGGTCTGCTCACCGGACGCTACAACTGGCGCTCACGCCTCCAGCGCGGCGTCCTGGGCGGGATGAGCCCTCCTTTGATCGAGCCGGGACGGTTGACCGTGGCGGCATTTCTGCAACAACACGGCTACCATACCGCTTGCATCGGCAAATGGCATCTCGGCTTCAACTGGCCTCGTCACCCAGGCACGGAGCCGTTCACTGACGCCATTGAAAAGGGGTCCGACGGCTGGCGTGTCGATTTCACCAAGCCTATCGCGCAAGGGCCAAACGCGTTTGGCTTCGATTACTTCTTTGGCATCGCCGGGTCACTCGACATGGTTCCCTATTCGTTCATCGAGAATGGCCGCGTCACGGGAGTCCCCTCGGTGGACAAGGCCTTTCCGCTGATGGACGGTCGTCCCGCTGGTCTGACCCGCAAGGGACCGGCGGTGCTGGACTTTGAAGCAGTGGATGTGTTGCCCGAGTTGGCGAGGCGCGCCGTTGCCTATATCGAGGAACGCTCCCGCAGGGAACGCAGGAAGCCCTTCTTTCTCTATCTTCCCCTGAACGCGCCGCACACACCGATCGCGCCGACGCCTGAATGGAGGGGCAGGAGCGGCCTGAATCCCTACGCGGACTTTGTGATGCAGACCGATGCGAGTGTGGGTGCAGTGCTGGAAGCCTTGGAACGAAAAGGCCTCGATCGGAACACGCTCGTCATTGTGACCAGCGACAACGGCTGTTCGCCGGAAGCGAAGTTCCCTGAATTGCTCGCCAAAGGACATCAGCCGAGCGCCTCGTTTCGTGGTGCCAAGGCGGATATTTTTGAGGGAGGCCATCGCGTGCCTTTCCTGGTCCGGTGGCCGGGTCGCGTGAAGCCCGGTACGACCAGCAGCCAACTCATTAGCCTGAACGATCTGTTCGCAACGTGCGCTGACCTTCTCGGTGTGAAGCCGCCAGCCAACGCCGCTGAGGACAGCGTCAGCTTTCTGCCCGCGCTGCAAAGCCGCGCGACTGGACCGAGGCGTGAGGTGCTGGTGCACCATTCTATCAATGGCTCCTTCGCCATCCGTCAGGGCAGGTGGAAACTGGCGCTCTGCGCCGACTCAGGCGGATGGAGCGATCCGCAGCCAGGCAGCCCGGCGGCGAAGGGGCTTACCTCACCTCAACTCTTCGATTTGTCGGCCGATCTCACGGAAACGAACAACGTCGCCAGCACCCATCCGGAAGTCGTCCAGCGTCTGACCCGGTTACTGGAGAAATATGTGGCCGATGGGCGCAGCACGGCTGGCCCGTTACAGTCCAACACGACGGCGGTTCGCATACAAACAACGGACTGAGTGATCTCCTACGGGATTTACGCAACTCTCTGAGACTCTGTGGATCATTCCTTATACCAAGCCGCCTCCTAACAAAGCGGAGCATTTACACCGCCGCTTCGACAATGGCGGTCAACTGCGCTGAACTCAACACCACTGGATTGGCTTTCATACTGCTGGCTATGGCCGCTTTTTGCACCAACTCCGGAATGTCGTTTGGCCGGATGCCCCAATGTCCCAACCTTGGGATCGGCAGGCCCAGCTCTTCTACCCAAGCGATGCCCTCTTCTGGTACCGCCTGAGCGCGGCCGGTCAGTAGACGCGCCACTTCGCCGTAGCGCTGCAGCACCGGTGAATCGGCGGCGGATTCGCGAAGTGCGTGGACATTCGCTCGCATGACGTGAGGTAGCAGGGCAGCGCAGACGGCCCCGTGCGGGGCGTTGAACATCCCTCCTGCCGGCCCCGCAAAACCGTGCACTGCACCCAACCCCGCATTCGCCAGGGCGAGGCCGCCAAACAGGCTGGCCAGCGCCATATCGTCGCGCGCATCGGGATGGCTCTCCAGGCAGGCTCGCCGTAAGCTGCGTGAGATACGCCTTAGCCCTTCCACACAAAGGGAATCGGTCCAGGGATTGGCCCGATTGCAGACGTAAGGTTCGATCAGCTGGGTCAGCGCGTCTAGGCCGGTGTAGGCGCTTAGTTCCGGGGGCAGCTGATCGGTGAGGGCCGGGTCCACCAAAGCGACCTGGGCCAGCATGAGGGGGCTGCGCAGGCTGACCTTGACCTGGTGCGAGGGGACGAAGAGCACGGCGTTCTTGGTGGCTTCCGCGCCGGTGCCTGCCGTAGTGGGTACCGCCAGAAAGGGCAGGGGAGGGTGGATGAGAGGTTCTCCCTTTCCAACCACTTCCAGATGGACCAGTGGATCTCCAGGATTGGTGGCTAGCGCGGCGATCGCTTTGGCGGCATCCAGCGCGCTGCCTCCTCCCACCCCCAACACCACGGTGATCCCCTTTTCCCGAGCATTGGCCGCCGCGGTGGCTACCTGATCCAAGGAAGGCTCTCCCGGGATGCGACAGAAAGAAACCGAGAATCGGTGCGCTACGAGTTGCTCCGACACCCAGGCATCATTGCGTTCCGATTGCCCGGTGACCACTAAGGCGCATGGACCATAACTCCGGGTAAGGCTGCCCAGTTCCGAGGCGGCGCCACGCCCGAAGACGATGCGGTGTGGTGCAGTGATTTCAAACCGCGAAAGGGGCGAGTTCATGGGCGGTGTGTCGTGCCAGGCGCTCCTACCAGCCGGTATCCGCCGGGAATAGGTTTCCGAATTTCCTGCTGGTGCGCGGTTCGGCCATCATGGGTGCGACCGTGTCCCTCCATTGGGCGTAATGGGCGGTCTCCTTGTGCTTGGCGGGGGCTTGAGCGTCCCGATAGACCTCCACGAGCACGAAGTGGGTGGGATCTTCGGAGTCCTGGACTACATCAAAGCGGGCAATCCCTGGTTCGCGCACGCTGTGGTTCGCGTTCTCGAGGGTGGCGGTGATGAAGGCCTGCACGGATTCGGGTTTGACGCGGACTTGTACGTGAATGATGAGCATGGAATTGGTGTAGGTGGGGCCGAGCGGGTTGGCAACCCTAATCCTTGCGCTCTTTGGGTTCGGGTGGGATAGTGCTGTTATGAAGGCCATACGTATTGTGTTGTTTGTGCTCGTCGGACAGGCGGTAGCTCTTTCCTGCATGGCCCAGATCAAGGGGGCGCGGGACTACACCCGCAAAGTCGTACCCCCATCACCTCCCCCGAGCAGTGCTCCTGCTCAGCCGGTTCCATCCGCTCCCCCGTCGGCGGCCCCGGCGCCATCCCAGGATCCGGCGAAGGCGAAAGCGGAAAAGGACGCTGCCACGAAGCGCGCTGTGGATTTCCAGATCAAACGAGCTGAGGCGGGATCGGCCACGTCCCAATACGATCTGGCGATGCGGTACATGACTGGAGACGGAGTGGAGCTCGATTATGGGAAGGCCCGGAAATGGCTCGAGGAAGCCAAGAAGAACGGGCATCAATTTGCGGACAAGAAGATGACCGAGCTATCCAAGTTGGAGAAGGAGGCTCCGAAAGGGAAACCCGAGAAATAGGCCGGGTTACAGGGCTTTTGTGGCTGCCACCTCCTGGCCGCAATGGGGGCAGTAGTTGGCTCCTGGGGGAATAATCTTGGCGCATTGCGAACAGGGTTCCTCCAGTTGCTTGTGCCCGTGGTGGATCATCAGATTCCGAACGTAAGGAATCCACGTGAAAACGTAGGCGAAGATGAAGACCGAGTCGCGTCGGAAGAGAGCGTAGCTTAGGAGCAGTCCGGATCCAATCAGGCTCAGCCACCAGAACGCGGGCGGAATCACCACTTTTCGCTGTCTCTCCGTGGCGTACCATTGGATGAGAAAGCGGGAAAAGAAGGTGGCGTTTCCCACCCATCCCACCACCTTCCAGGCATGCCACTCGATCCCCAGGAACTTGCCGTCGTGAAAAATGAGGTTTTGGAGCCAGTCCATAAATGTCTCCCCATTAGGCACCAGAGGGTCGGCTGACTCAAACCTATTCTGGAAATTGGGTGGCCATCGGCCGGCCGAAGCCGGGAAAAGCGAGCTTGAATTCCCGCTCGCTCGCCCGATGATTCTGCCGCTATGAACGATACTCACAAAGTACGCGTTGGAATCGTGGGCGCGTCGGGATACTCCGGGGAAGAGATGGTCAGGCTGATGCTGGGGCATCCCCTGGCGGACCTGACGGTCGTGACCTCCAGGCAATATGCCGGCCAGAGTTTGGGAGAAGTCTTTCCCAAGTTCTCCAGTCATCCCAAAGCCCAGGAATTGCGTTTCAGCGAACCTCAGCCCTCCGCATTTGGGGCACAAGCGGAAGTCTTCTTCCTGGCATTGCCCCATGGCGTGGCGGCGGAGATCGCGATCCCCTTGCTGGACCAGGGCAAGCGAGTCATCGACCTGAGCGCAGACTTCCGGCTGCGCGATGCTGCCGTTTATCAGGATTTCTATAACCACGAGCATCCAGCTCCGCACCTGCTGCAGCAGGCGGTCTACGGTCTGCCGGAGGCCTACCGCGATCGCATTCGCACCGCCTCTTTGGTAGCCTCCCCGGGTTGTTATCCCACGAGCATTCTGGTCCCCTTGCTACCGTTGCTGAAGCGGGGGTTGATCACGTCGGAAGGAATCATCGCAAATTCGCTGAGCGGGGTGAGCGGTGCAGGGCGGAAAGCGGAGTTGGACTACCTCTTCGTTGAGTGCAACGAGAGCATGCGGGCTTATGGACTTCCGAAGCATCGGCACCTTTCGGAGATTGAGCAGGAATTGAGCGTTGCGGCTGGCAGGCCGGTGGTGATCCAGTTCACCCCGCACCTGATTCCAGTGAACCGTGGGATTTTAACCACTCTCTATGCAACTCCAGTCCAGGCTTCGCAGGGGACAGCGGCAGCGACCGCCCTGAGCGCAGAAGTAGGCCAGGCCTATCGGGAGGCGTATGGGAACGAGCCCTTTGTGCGGGTGCTGACAGGCAAACGATTGCCAGACACCAAGAACGTGGTGGGAACCAACTTCCTGGAGTTCGCCTGGCGTGTGGATCCGCGAACGGGTCGGTTAGTCTTGATCAGCGCCGAGGACAACATCGTGAAGGGGGCGAGTGGCCAGGCGGTGCAGTCGATGAACCTGATGTGCGGTTTCCCGGAGACCGCGGGGCTTCTGGCTTTTTCGTGACAAACTTCAGCCATTTGGCAAGCTATTGATATGCATGATTTTCAGTATGTGAATGGTAGCCTGGCCTGCGAGCAGGTTTCCGTGGAGCGTTTGGTGAAGCAGTATGGCACGCCGCTCTACATCTATTCCCAGGCCACGTTGGAGCACCATTTCCGAGGGCTCCGCGAAGCCATGGCCCCGGTGGATCCGCTCCTTTGCTATGCGGTCAAGGCCAACTCGAATCTGGCCGTCCTCAACGTCTTCGCCAAGCTCGGGTCGGGCTTCGACGTGGTCAGCGCCGGGGAGCTCGCTCGCGTGATCACGGCGGGCGGCGACTCGACGAAGTGCGTGTTCGCCGGGGTGGGGAAGACTGAGGAGGAGATTGCCTATGCGCTGGAGCAGGGAATCTTCAGTTTTAACGTCGAGAGCGAACCGGAGATTGAGCGCATCGACCGAATTGCCCGGGGGCTGAAGAAGGTGGCCCCCATCTCGGTGCGGGCGAATCCGAACGTGGACGCTCATACCCACGCCAAAATCACCACGGGTACCTACGAGAACAAGTTCGGCATCGCCTACGAGCGAATCGAGGCGGTATACGAGCGCGTCTCCAAACTGCGCGGCATCCGGCTGCGCGGATTGCAGATGCATATTGGTTCGCAGTTGACCGAGGCGAAGCCTTTTGCGCTCGCTGTGTCCCGTTTGGCTCCCTTGGCCCAGAAACTCAAGGCCCGCTTTGGCATCGAGTTCCTCAGTTTGGGTGGCGGGATCGGGATCGTTTACCGTGACGCCCTGCAGAGCGGACGCGGTACCTGGTGGAAGCGAAGCTCGGCCAGCAAGATCCTTACCCCTGCAGTTTATGCTCGGCGTTTGCTGCCGATGCTCAAGCCTTTGGGGTTGAAGATCGTGCTCGAACCGGGCCGTTTCCTGGTGGGCAATGCGGGAATCCTTGTGACCCGAGTGGAATACGTCAAAACCACCGGCAAGAAACGTTTCGTGATTGTGGATGCGGCGATGAACGATCTCATCCGTCCCGCGTTTTACGACGCCTATCATGAGGTGGTTCCGGTCCGCAAACAACCCGGTAAGTTGGTTTCCTCCGATGTCGTGGGTGGAATCTGCGAATCCGGGGACTACTTCTGCAAGGACCGACCGCTGGCTCCTGCCCGTCAGGGTGATTGCCTGGCACTCCTCAGTGCGGGAGCGTATGGCTCGGTGATGTCCTCAAATTATAACAGCCGGCCCTTGGTGGCTGAAGTACTCGTCAAAGGACGCAAGAGCGCGCTCGTGCGCGAAAGACAACCGCTCAAGAACATCTGGGACCTGGAATCCCTGGCCGAGTGGCAGGTCTGAGCCAGTTGGATGCAACCGTTACTTTCCATGAGCACCATCAAGATGAAGATTCTCAATTCGAACGATTCCACGTTCTGGCAGGACGTGGAGTCCGCTTGCTCTGCATCGAGCCTGTTCGACCCGGAGATCGAGCGGCGTACCCGCGCGATCCTGGAAAGAGTGAGAAAGCGCGGCGATGCAGCGCTGACGGAGTATGCCCGCAAGTTTGACGGGGTGGATCTGAGGCCCGAGGAATTCGCGGTCAGTGGGGCCGAGTTCTTCAACGCTTCCCTGGCAGCGGATCCTGGCTTAAGGAAAGCTCTGGAGGCGGCCGCGAAGAACATCGAGAAGTTCAGCCGCAAGTCGATTCGTAAGGGCTGGTGCATTAAGAATGCTCAGGGTGGCTGGGTAGGCGAGAAGTACGATCCTTTCCAACGGGTCGGACTCTATGTTCCGGGAGGCACGGCACCTTTGATTTCCACTGTCCTGATGACGGTAGTGCTGGCGAAGGTGGCGGGATGTCCGGAGATCGTCGTCTGCACACCACCCGGCAAAGATGGAGGGGTGAACCCAGGTTTGCTATTGGCTTGCCGAATGGCGGGTGCCACCGAGGTTTACAAAGTAGGAGGCGCGCAGGCGATCGCGGCGATGGCTTTTGGTACCAAAACCATCAAACCGGTCCAAAAGATTTTCGGCCCGGGCAACGCCTATGTGGTGACGGCCAAACGACTGACCTTCGGCCGGGTGGCGATCGACCTCCTGCCTGGTCCGAGCGAGGTCTTGATCATCGCCGATGAAACTGCGGACGCCCGATTTGTGGCGGCGGATATGCTGGCCCAGGCCGAGCATGGTTCCGGTCACGAGCGGGTGTGGATGGTGTCCCCCTCCAAGGTCCTGTTAAAGCAAGTACAGCGAGAACTCCGTGTTCAGCTTCCCAAACTTGCCCGTAAAGATTGTATCGAGAAAGCGCTTGGTTCGAATGGATGCCTTGTCCTGGTAGAGGATCTGGACCAGGCGGTCGAGGTGGCCAACCTGTTTGCTCCCGAACACTGTGAGATTCACACCCGGAAACCCGAGTCTCTGGGAGCACGGATCGTCACCGCTGGCGCGATTTTCCTCGGGGGCATGTCTCCCACCGTGCTTGGTGACTATGTTTCGGGCCCGAGCCATACCCTCCCTACCGGCGGCGCGGGCCGCAGTTTTGCGGGGTTGACGGTGGATCAATTCCAGCGGCGTACCAGTGTGGTGGAGTACGACCGCCAGTCGCTCCGCAAGTCTTTGAGCCTGGTGCGGACATTCGCCGGGGTCGAGGGATTGAGTGCGCACGCCAAGTCGGCCGAAGTGCGTTTGGCAGGAAAAGGGCAGGGGAAGAGGAATTGATGCCCATGGACACAAGACAGGTGAAGCGGTTGATACGGCCTTTGGTGCAGAAGTTGCATGCCTATGTGCCGGGCGAGCAGCCCAAGATTCGAGGCTTAGTCAAGCTCAACACCAACGAGAATCCCTATCCACCTTCCCCCAAAGTTCTGAGGGCAGTGCGTGCGGCCGTTGATGGCCGGCTTAGGCTGTATCCCGATGCCACCGCATCCGGCTTGCGAACCAAGTTGGCGGATTTGCACGGATGCCCCCCAGAAAACCTGATCGTGGGAAACGGTTCGGACGAGCTGCTGGCTTTGGCGACGCGCGCCTTTGTGGAGCCTGGTTCAAACGGTGGCCCACGGCGCAAGGCAACCGTGCAGTACTTCACGCCTAGCTATTCGCTGTACCCGGTGCTCGCCCAAATCCACGATGCGCTCACGAATACCGTGGCTTTGTCAGCGGACTGGTCTTTGCCCAGTGTCAAGGAATTGAGAAAAGGCAAGCGGTGGGACTTCCAGGCTGCGCTCACTTTCGTCACCACTCCCAATGCTCCCACTGGCCGCGGATATTCTACCCGGGAATTGGAGACTCTCTGTGCTTCGCAGAAAGGGGTGGTGGTGCTGGACGAGGCCTACGTTGATTTTGCCCGGGAGAACGCCATGGAATTGGCGATGAAGTGTCCGAACGTGCTCGTGGCCCGCACGTTTTCCAAAGCCTATTCGCTGTGCTTCCAGCGCATAGGTTACTTCGTAGGTCATCCTGAGTTGATCCTCGCACTGGAGAAGATCAAGGATAGCTACAATGTGAACGGGCTTGGCCAGGTGGCGGCGACCGCCACGCTGGAGGATCTTCCTTATTACCGCAAGAATTTCGCACAAATCATCGCTACCCGGGATTGGTTGTCAAAGCAGTTGGCCGAACTTGGTTTCAGGGTCTTCGAGAGCCAGAGCAACTTCCTCCTGGTAGAGCCCCCGGTCCATCCCGCCAGGTCATGGCTGGCGCTCTTGCGAGAGCGGCGGATTCTTGTCCGTTGGTTCCCTTTACCGGAGGTAAACCGATTCCTACGGATTACCGTTGGCAGCGAAAGAGAAGCCGCGAGTCTGGTTCGAGCGTGCCGTGGGGTGTTGAGCCGCTGATGCCGGATTGGTTTCTCGCTTCATGGAGTGCATTTCCTGATTGTATCATTAATCACACTTCTAATGAAGACTGCCTCTCCATTAGTTCCTCAAGTCTTCCCGTAAGCTGCCGATAGCGCACATAAGGTTGTACATAGGTTTGTTGCCGGGCCAACTGAAGGCTGGCTTGGCGGGATGAGCAAGGTATGTGCGGCCTACTAGAGCGTGAGTTGGGGCTCGCGAACTCAGCAAGAACCGAGGGAAATTCCGGAGAATCCATGGCTTTGCCGGCACACGGCGGCTGCGCGTTCTTTGGAGCACCCTGCCTGAGAAGAAGGGTCAGGGTCAGTTGTAAAGAGAGATCCTATGAAGAATTGGACGATCAAGAAGAGGGTTATTTCCGGATTCGCAGGTATCGTGGCTATCACGACATTACTCGGCTGCATAGCACTTCTGTGCTTGGCACGAATCGATGTTTCCATTGGCAAGGTGACTCAGCAGAGCCTGCCGGGACTTCACATGAGTGGGCAGATTGAAGCGGCTATTGCGCACAACGGCTGCCTGGTGCTCAAATACATTTTGGCGGAGGACGGTGCAACCAAGGCGAAGATCAAGGCGAAGATCGACGCTCAGCGCGATTCCAATACGCAGCTCATTGCTGATTACGAAAAAACCGTTGTCACCGAGGAGGATCGGAAAGTACTAGCGAAAATGAAGGGGGCTCGTGAAGCCTACGGCAAGGTGAGGACGGAGGTGCTGCGACTCAGTGCTGATGGCAAGACCAAGGACGCAACGGGGATGGCCTTTCGGGACATGGATCCGGCGTATGAAACCTATATGGCTGCGGTGAAGGAGGTCAGTGCCTACAACAAGAAGGCAGCCGATCGGGATGCCTCGGACATCCTCGCATCCTCGGCTGAAGCTGCCACTGGGGTCAAGTTGGGTTTGGCGGCGGCGATCCTGGTGAGCCTGGTGCTGGGTTTTACGATCTTACGTGGGATCAACCGAGCATTGAGAAGGTTGAGCTTGAGCCTCTCTGATGGTTCCCAGCAAGTGGCTGCGGCGGCGGGGCAGGTATCATCCGCCAGCCAGACCTTGGCGGAAGGAGCTAGCCAGCAGGCGGCTTCTCTGGAGGAGACGAGCGCCTCGTTGGAGGAGATGAGCAGCATGACCAATCGGAATTCCGAGACTGCACAACGCGTGAAAGCTCTCGCGAAGCAGGCACGACAAGCGGGCGAGAATGGCGAAGCCGACATGGCGTCCATGAAGGAAGCAATGGATGGCATCAAACAGTCCAATGGCGATGTTGCTAAGATCATCAAAACCATCGACGAGATTGCTTTCCAGACGAATATTCTCGCCCTGAATGCCGCCGTCGAAGCAGCCCGGGCGGGAGAAGCCGGGATGGGATTCGCTGTGGTGGCTGAGGAGGTGCGCAGTCTTGCGCAGCGTTGCGCTCAGGCGGCCCGGGAGACGGCCAGCAAGATCGAGGACGCGGTTCAGCGTGGCACTCATGGCGTGGAGATCAGCGCCAAGGTAGCCCGGGGCCTGGGGGAGATCGTGGCTCGTGCACGTGAGGTTGATGAACTGGCAGGGGAAGTTGCCGGGGCTTCACAAGAGCAGACGCAGGGAATTGGTCAGGTCAGCCGGGCGGTGGTGGAGATGGACCACGTGATCCAGTCCACCGCGTCGAGCGCTGAGGAGAGCGCGAGTGCCGCGGAAGAGATGAACGCCCAGGCAGATTCTCTTCGTGATGCGGTGGCGGAGTTGGTGCGCTTGGTGGATGGGGGTACCAAGACCACCCAACGTAGCGCGTCAGGCTTCCGGTCACCTGCGCCCCAGTCCCAGCACGCGTCTCGGGCGAGCCAACTCGACAGGCGACCTGGACCCAAGGCGTCTTTGGCACAGGGAAAAGTGGCTGCTGGGAAACCGTCTTTAAGTAACGGAAATGGTTTGCATAAAGAGGGTTGCGGAGAGGATGGGGCAGAGGGTGCTTCGTTCTTTGAAGACACCCATACGGCCTGATTAGCTTGCCAATCCGGCACCGGCTTGGCTTAAATCGGCCGGTGCTACAACAACAGACATTGCGCGACTCCGTAACTCACTCGGGGATTGGCCTGCACAGCGGCAACCGGGTGAACATGACCTTCCTGCCCGCGCCAGCCAACGCGGGCATCCGTTTCCGGCGAGTGGACCTCGAAGGCAAGCCGGAGATCGAAGCGCGGTTGGATCACGTGATCGACACCAACCGATCCACCACCTTGGGAAAAGGTTCGGTGAAGATCCATACCGTCGAACACATCCTGGCGACTTTTGCCGGGTGTGGCGTCGATAATGCCATCGTGGAGTTGGACGCGAATGAACCACCGATCGGCGATGGAAGCGCGCGCGACTATTGCCGGATGGTGGAAAGCGTCGGGTTGCTCCCTCAAGGCGAGGCGCGTGAGCCGATTTCGCTACCTCAGCCGCTGGAGTTCCAGGCGGGCGAGACCATGTTCTCCATCTTCCCGCACGACCGGCTCAAGGTATCGTGCACGAGCATGGACAAGCATGGGCGCTACACCCAGTTCTACAGCCTGGAAGTCACGCCGGAGTCTTGGCTGAAGGACCTCTCCCAGGCCCGTACCTTTTGCTTTTTCGAGGAGATCGAGTTTCTAATCAAGAACGGGTTGATTCGGGGAGGCAGCTTGGAGAATGCGGTGGTGATTCGTGACGATGCAATTCTGACCACAGAGCCTCTCCGCTATCCGGAGGAGTTTGTCCGCCACAAGATTCTCGACATCCTTGGGGATTTCTCGCTGATGGGGCGACCTCTTCACGGACATGTCATCGCCGTGCGCCCGAGCCATGCAGCGAATTGCGCGTTCGCCAAGGAGATTTTGGCGAAGGTGCGCAAACCCCTCGAGACGGCCCAAACGTTTGCGCCGCCACCCCCCGCAGCGAAAGCGGGCAAAGGATCCTCTGGTTCGTCTGAAGTGGGTTCACCTGTGCAGGATGGATGCGTGATGGATATCGACCAGGTCATGCGTATTCTGCCGCATCGTTATCCTTTTCTGTTGGTAGATCGCGTGCGATCCATCCAGGGAAACCGGATCGTGGCCCTGAAGAACATCACCATCAACGAGCCTTGTTTCCAGGGGCACTTCCCTGGACACCCGATTTTTCCGGGAGTGCTTCAGTTGGAAGCTATCGCGCAGGTGGCAGGGATCCTAATGCTAAAACAGGCGGAGAACGTCGGCAAATTGGCTTACTTCATGTCGGCGGAGAGTGTGAAGTGGCGGAAGCCGGTCCGGCCAGGCGCCACCCTCATCATTGAAGTGGACCTGCTGAAATGCCGGGGAAAGATCGGAAAAGCCAGGGGAATCTGCACGGTGGAAGGGGACACGGTCAGCGAGGCTGAGGTGACCTTTATGTTGATCGATCGCGAATAGCCCTTTTTCAAATCTGTAATGAGCCTGCCTTCCCCTGAAGTCCATCCTACCGCCATCGTCTCTCCCCAAGCCCGCCTGGGGGCAGGGACCCGAGTCGGCCCCTTTTGTGTGATCGGTCCCGACGTGGAACTGGGAGACGAGACCGTTCTACATTCTCATGTGGTCCTCGACGGGCACACTCAGATTGGGAAACGAAACCAGATCTTCCCCTTCGCCTGCATTGGAACCAAGACGCAGGATTTGAAGTATAAGGGAGGCCGGACGTTTGTTCGTATCGGCGACGACAATACGATCCGCGAGTACGTTACCATACACAGCGCAACGAGCGAGGGGAACGAAACGGTCGTGGGTTCGAACAACCATATCTTGGCCTGCAGCCATGTGGCTCATGACTGCAAGCTGGGGAATCACATTATCATGTCCAACTATGCAGGGCTGGCCGGGCATGTGTTGGTGGAGGATCACGCGGTCATTGGGGGCTTCGCGGCAGTCCACCAATTCTGCCGAATTGGCACGATATCCATGATCGGGGGATGTTCGAAGGTGAACATGGACGTTGCTCCTTACATGTTGATCGACGGGAACCCTGCCACGCCCAGATTTGTGAACAAAATCGGCCTCGAACGCCGCGGCATCAGTGAGGCTTCGCAGACTGCTTTGCGTCTGGCCTACAAGATTTTGTTCCGTGATGGGCTGACCACGACCAATGCACTGGCGCGGCTTGAGACCGAGCTGGCTGGGATACCGGAAGTGGAGCACCTAGTGAATTTCGTGCGAGGAAGCCAGAGGGGAGTCAAGTAACCCGCCGGGTGCTTTTTCCCGAGGCGAATTCCCCCACCGCAAAGCGCGCCAGCCAAACCATGTCTCACTCTTCCCCTTCCCGAGCCTCTTACCGGGTGAAGGCCTCCCTGATGCTCGTGCTTTGCACCGTATTCTGGTCGCTGAGTTTCCCCACCATGCGAGCGCTGGCGCTCTACCAGCAACAGGCCATGCCCGATCGTAGTTCCTGGTTCATCTCCGCTTTGTGCGTGGGGGTGCGCTTCGGGTTGGCCGCGGTCTTGGTGGCCTTCTTTTGCCTCCGGACGATCCGGAATCTCACGCGTTCGGAGATCTGGGAAGGCTTCGGACTGGGCGTGTTTGGAGGGGCGGGGATTCTGATCCAGATGGATGGGCTCAGTTACACTTCGGCTTCCACGTCCGCTTTTCTCACCCAGTGCTATTGCCTGATCATCCCCCTGTGGATCGCGCTTCGGCACCGGCGCTGGCCCTCCCTGACGGTAACGGTTAGTTGTCTGATCGTGATGGTCGGGGTGGCGATTCTGTCCCAGATTGATTGGAAGTCGATGCGCCTGGGTCGGGGCGAGTTTGAGACAATCCTAGCTTCCATCGTCTTTACCGGGCAGATCCTCTGGCTCCAGAAACCGGAATTTCACGGGAACAACGTCTGGCACTTTACCTTGGTGATGTTTGTGGTGATGGCGGCCTTGAACTTTCCAGTGGCGCTGGTCGCGAATCCGAACCTGGGTGAATGGGTGAAGCTCTATTCGCACGGCCCGACCCTCCTGTTTATGGCGATCTTGGTCGTGTTCTGTACCATGGGAGGGTACCTGCTCATGAACCGGTGGCAACCCTATGTCTCCGCCACCCAGGCCGGCCTGATTTACTGCGCTGAGCCCATCTTCGCCAGCTTTTCAGCTCTCTTTCTCCCAGGCTACTTCTCGAACCTTGCCGGTATCGAATATCCCAACGAATTGCTTACCAACACTTTGCTTTTGGGTGGAGGGTTGATCACTTTTGCCAACATCCTGATCCAATTCGAGCCTGCCCAGGGCTTCTCGGCTCCATCTCCGGACCCTAAGGCTGGGAATGCCGACCAAGGGAACTGAACCGGGGTGCCACCAGGGCGAGCGCTTTGGCTCGGTGGCTGATTTGGTTTTTCACTTCCTCCCCCAGTTCGGCAAACGAGGCGTCGTAGCCCTCCGGTTGGAACAGGGGATCGTAACCGAAGCCTCTGGTGCCTCTGCCTTCGAACCGGATGTGGCCTTCGCAGGCACCCTCAAAGATCGTTGCAGCCGGTCCTGCCCCGGCCTCCGCCACCGCAATCGCACAGCAGAACCGCGCTCTTCGTTCTGGGTCAGGTACGTTTGCGAGCAGGCGAAGCAGCTTAACGTTGTTTTCCTGGTCCGAGGAGTTCTCCGTGCCCGCGCGGTCCAAGGCGGCAAATCGTGCCGAGTGAACACCGGGGGCACCCCCTAAGGCGTCTACGGCAAGGCCGGAATCATCTGCGAGCACGATGGCTGGTCCTTGTCCCTGTTCGTGGAGCCAGCGCGCCAGTTCGACCGCCTTCTTGACGGCATTAGCTGCAAAGGTGGCCCCATCCTCCACGACTTTGGGAGATCCCGGCAGTTCGGCGAGGGTAACGTAGGTGTAATCATCACCCAGGACTGCCCGGATTTCGTCCACTTTGTGGCGGTTGCGGGTCGCAATTACGATTCTCTTGATCATGGCATGCCGCAAAGGGCTTGTGATTCTTGCATTCCGGATTCAGGCGAGCCATTCTTTTTTCATGTTGCGTAACATGGTTCAAACTGGGGCATTGCTGGTGCTCGTTCTCGGGATCTCAGGATGTGGACGCTCGGCCTCTCCTCCGGCTGAAGCCGCTCCCGCTGCCGTGGACAAGAGCCCCAAGGTTCACCTCGATCATGCCCAACCCAAGCTTCCGACTCTCCGACTCTGGATTGGTAAGCTTGAACTGACTGCGGAGGTGGCGCGCACCACCACAGAGGTCGCCACCGGAATGATGTACCGCACCAACATGGCCGACAACGAGGCCATGCTCTTCGTGTTCGGTCGGCCGTTCCAAGCCTCCTTCTACATGCGGAACACGACCGTGCCGTTGAGTTGCGCCTATATCGGTCCCGACGGGACAATCCTGGAGATCCATGACCTCAAGCCCCTGAACGAAGAGCCGGTGATGGCAAAAACGGACCAGGTGCAGTATGTCCTGGAGACCGTGCAGGGGTGGTTTGTGAAGAACAGCATCACTCCCGGGATGGTGATCAGCACGGCGCATGGAGGGGTGAGGGAGATTGACTGGCGCACATTGCGTCCCGCGGCCCCCCGAGGGCGATAGCGTCGTCCTTTAGCGCAGAGCCGGGCGGTCTACCACCAATCGTGGTGGGGCCATCTTTCCGTCTCCGCTCAGTTTCAACCGCACGCGTTTTGCCTGTGGCTCCAACTTCGCTACGGTTCCATCCACTGCGACGACCTCGATGGCAGGATGAACCACTGGCAGTTCCACAATGGCTTCGCCGCTGCCCGGTTCCGCCCAGAGGACCCAGACCTTTCCATCGTTCGGTCCTGCGACATCTTCGTGCCGAAAGGCTACCGCACGGCCCTGGTGAATGGTGATCTCCCCTGTAGCCTCCACCATGGGGAACGGATTCGGGAGGACTCTTACAAAAGCCCTGATCGCTTGCTGTTCCAGGGCGGAAGCGTCCATGACGCACACCTTCCGAACCCCTGCGGCGAATGCGCGTGCGAACCATTGAAATCGCCATGCAGCACGTCGCTTGGCAGAGAGAGAACCCAGGAAATCGAAGTTGCCTTCGGTGTGCCAATACGCCTCGCGTGTCCCCGAAATGGGGCTGAGAGTTCGTCCCAGGCTTGCTTCGAAGACATTTCGCACATCGTTGGCGACCTGTGCTACTGTGCGAGGTTCTCCAGCAAAGGCCGAGTCCAAGCCTTCGTAGTTGTGGAAACTCAACACATCGAAGACGGACCTGATGGAGGACTCCTGGCCAGGCCTATGAGAAACTCCGAGGGTAGTTGAGGTGGTCGGATTCAAGGCTTCCGCCAGCCACGCAAGTCCCTCTTTCCCGGCAGACATTCCAGGCCCCACAATGACGGCTTGGGGGTCGTACCTGCGGATTTGGGCGGCGGCGAGAGTGACGAATTCTGCGTAGTCACGGGCTTGGTTCTTCCAGCAGGTTCGATAGCTCTCGGGTTCGTTGTCCAGTTCCCAAGCTCGGACTCCGTAGCGCTCTCCCCATCCGGATTTCCGAGCCAGAGTGCCTCCTGGGGAGTATCGCTTAGCGAGCTTCCCGGCGAAGCTGGCCAATGCCTCCATGTCCAGGGGTGCGGACTTCCCCTTTTCGCGTCGGCCCGCCCATTCTGGTGGCCCTCCGGCGTTACCTCCCACGACGGGAGCTTGCATGAGGACATTCAACCCACGCGACTGGGCTGCGATGATAAACTGGTCCAATGCGGCCCATTCCCGGGGGAGATCCTGGTCGGGATCCACGGGGTGGTCTGGCTCCAGGACCCTCCAGTAGACGGGCATGAACGTCCAGCGAAGGCCCATCGCCTTCTCCATATCGAGAGCGGATTCCTTGGTGCCGCCGCCTAGCGAGCCGCCTTTTCCGTCCCAACTCCCGGTGTGTCCCAGATACGGGGACTCGAATCCTGCCAGACCCCCTCCAAGATTTGTCCGCCCAGCGGGTAGTGGCGGTCCCCCAGAAGGGTAGGACTTGGGGACCTGGCCAACGAACCAGAATACAAGGCCGACGAGCGATATTCCGAGTGCCGTCAACCCAGCCAGCAGCCAGAAGACCGCCTTTCGCCACCCTGAGCTCCGGATTGGATTCAGGGAACTCAGCGTAGCACACTTTCCTCTGGACGATCAGCGTAGAAGAAGAGCTGAATTCCAGTAATGTCCATTTTCGGCTTGCTGGCGAACTTGACGCCCCGCACCCAGGCCACATGCCCGTCCAGATATCCCTCGTTGGAGCCAGCTGGCCTTTTGCCTTTCCAGTCAAAGTGGTTGACCCCGCGAACCAGTGGATTGGGATCGCCAGGGCGCATCCAGGAACCATCCATCTTCCGGTTAATGTCGGACCAGAGAATGGTGTAGTAGGGTGAATCCGAGGTGCGCTGGGCAAAGATGGGTTGTTGGGAGATGGGTTTCGGATAGTACGAGAGCTTCGAGTTATAGGAAGCTTCGGCGGCGTAGTAAACATAGCCAAAAACGCAACTTTGTCCGTCAGTCCAGTTCCAGAAATCGTCGCGATTCCAGAGGCGGTTCGAGGGACAGTAGAATTGCGATCTCGGAATCGCGTAGTTGGTATGGAACATGTTGCGGAAAGGCAGTCTTGCCCAGTGCGGATCGTCATCCCCGTCGGGCATAAACCGGTCCTGATGATCGTCCGCATACATCAGCGAAGCATAGGTGAGCTGCTTGATGGCGTTGACGCACGACATCCGGTGAGCCCGCTCTTTGGACTGAGAGAGTGCAGGCAGGAGCATGGCCGCCAGGATGGCGATGATGGCGATGACCACCAAGAGTTCGATCAACGTGAAACCGCTTCCGCCAAGACGAACCTGTCCGGGTGGCTGGAGGGATCCGACCTCTCTGTCGTGACGAACCATGCGGACATTAACTGCCCCTCCGGCAGCCTTGTCAACCGTTCGTGCGCCACCGTTTGTTCCAGCGCCTAGCCAAACCGCCGATACTACGCAAAGTGGGAAGAAAGGGCGTGGATGTGTCGCTCGCTCCGTCTCCGCACTTGCCTGCGCTTTTCCAGGAAGAGCGCACCAGGAAAGACTCTACGTCTATGGATGGGACGAGGGGAGGGATGACGGTAAGTGTGTTCTCTGTCGCTGGAGTGCTCGTTCGCTTCTCTGGCTTCACGCGAGACGGTGATCTTGGCTTGAGACCGGAGCGTGGCAAACCCATAGGCAGATGAGATCACCAAAGCGGAAAACGCCATCAGGGAAAAAATCAACTCCTCGGGGACCCGGTCTTTGTCGCCCTGGTGATACCAGTGGTCACCCGCAGTGATGACCAAGGCCACGATCAGCGCCAAGCCCAAGCTCCCCACTACCCAGCTTACGAATGCATCCAAGGTTTTCATCAGAATTCTTCAGTCGCTCTCTTCAGAAGGGATACTGACACATCGAGACCGCAAATCAAGAGGCAATAGGGTGTGGATTCGGGGGGAAAGCGGTCGGGATCGCAGAGGTTGAGGTTCCATTTCCGGTAGAAAGGTCTATCCTCTCTCTGCAGATCCGAACGTGAATCTTGAGACTCATCTTCTGGCTAGTTGGTTGGTTGGCGCGAATGGTACGGATAACCCGCGCGACTGCCGTCTGGTGGCACTCGCCGGGATCCTGCCGGACGCGGACGGGCTTGGGATCCTTGTGGATGTTTTGCGAAAATGGCGTGCGGACCTTTCGAGGCTGGTGAAAGGGGGACGCCATGAAGGGTGAGCGGGTTTCTGGGACACGACGCTCCAGGTGGAAGCGCTGGGGTTTGAGGCTTTTGGGATTTGCGTTTCTGGTTGTGTTCGTCTGTGCTGCGCTGGTCGGGTTTTGGTACCTGCGGTACAGCCTCATTGTCGGCGCCAAACCTGAGGGGCTCAGCACGGAGGTGCGTCCGGGGGCCCGCGGTCAGTGGGTGAATCCGTTCATCGGCACGGGTGGGTTTCCCTGGGTTTGCGGTCACAACTTTCCTGGGGCCATGGTGCCCTTTGGGGTGGTTCGGTTGAGTCCCGAGACTAGGTCGCTCTTCTTTCATGATCGGGCCCTGAATACTTCGGGCTATTACTACGGTGACAATGAGGTGCTCGGGTTCAGTCATACGCGCTTGAGCGGCACGGGGGCGACCGATGGCGGGCATTTCCTGGTCAGCCCGGCGGTGGGCGGTGGGAATCCGGCCTGGTATCGGGAGGGGCATGCCGCTACCACGTTTTCTCACCGGGAAGAAGTTGCCTTTCCGGGCTATTACGCGGTCCGTTTGCCCAAACCTGGGGTGCTGGTGGAATTGACCGCGACCCCGCGGGTGGGGGTGCACCGGTACACCTTCAGCAAACCGGAAATGCCCCATCTGTTGTTGGACGTCTCCAATGCCTTGGGCGGGCGAAGAAGCGCCGAAGGACAGGTCCGGGTGTTGCCTGGGGGCCAGGAGGTGGAAGGCTCCATGCGTACGTTCGGGACTTTTGCCGGACGCTACGGCGGGATCAAAGTGTTCTTCGTCGCGCGCACCGATCGGCCTTTTTCCTCCTTCGCCACGTGGTCCGGGAGCGAGGCGTCCTTGGGCCGCGATTCTGCGGAAGGCAATCGGGTCGGGGTTGACCTGGGCTTTGACCCCACGAACGGGCCGCAGACCGTGGTGTTGCGGGTGGCAATCTCCCATGTGAGTATCGAAAACGCGCGTGCGAATCTTCAAGTGGAGGCGTCCGCCAAGTCTTTCGAGGAGATCGTGGAGAATGCGAAGCAGGCCTGGGAGGAGAAACTGGCGCTCATCTCGGTGGAAGGGGGCACGGAACGGCAAAGAATCATTTTTGCTACGGCGCTGTACCGGCTCTTTCAGATGCCGACCGTGTTCAACGACGCCAATTCCGAGTACCTGGGGTTTGACCGTCGCGTTCACCGCGCCGAGGGCTTCCGCTACTTCACCGATCTCTCCCTTTGGGACACCTTTCGGACCGTGCATCCACTTTTGACCTTGATCGCGCCGAAGGACCAAAGGGACATCCTGGTGTCGCTGATGAAAATGCTCGAGCAGGGCGGGTGGCTTCCCCGCTGGCCCGCTGGGAATGGTTACTCCAATTCGATGTTGGGGACACCGGCGGACATTGTCATCACGGACTCCTACCTTAAGGGCCTTCGCGATTTTGATGTGGAAAAGGCTTATCGAGCGATGCGTCAGACGGCCTTGGCACCGACCCCACCTGGTTCGGCGTTCTCGGGTCGGCGAGGAGTGGAACATTACTTGAAACACGAGTATTGCCCGGCGGGACTCGTGGATGAATCGGTGTCGCGCACGTTTGAGTACGGGTGGGCGGACAGTGCGATCTCCCGGTTGGCGGAAGTGTTGGGACACGCGGAGGATGCAGCGCTGTTTCGGGATCATTCCCATTTCTATCGTAACCTATGGAATACCAACACGCAGTACTTCCAGCCACGCGATGCCTCCGGCCGCTTTGTGGAACCGTTTAAGCCTCTTTTGCTGACCTATCTCGATCCACATGGAAAATACACCCGGGATTACGTGGAGGGGAGCGCGCTGCAGTGGCGTTGGGGCGCGCCCTACGACGCCCAAGGCATGATCTCCCTGTTCCGGAGTCGGGAGTACTTCGTAGACGAGCTGAATTCCTTTTTTGCCAAGGCAAGCCTGGCGCTGGGGCACTGGTATCCCGGCCCCTACTACTGGCACGGAAACCAACCGGACATCCATGCCGCGTATCTCTTCAACGAGGCGGGTCGGCCCGACCTCACGCAAAAGTGGGTGCGTTGGATCCTCGATCACAAGTACGGGGATACCTATGCGGGGCTCGATGGCAACGATGATGGCGCAACCCTATCAGCCTGGTACCTCTTCAGCGCGCTGGGGCTCTATCCCGTGCCTGGCTCGGACGTCTACCAGTTGGGGACGCCTCTGTTCAAGAAGGCAGAAGTCCAGCTTGGGGACGGGCGGTTGGTGGTGCTAGCCGACCGTTCTGACCCCGCGCATTATCGGGTGCAGAAAGTCTACTGGAACGACTCCGTGCTCGACCGAACATGGATCCGCCAGGCGGAAATCAGAGGCGGAGGAGTGCTAAGGTTCATGTTGGGATCTGACTATCACTAGACCATCATGAAAAACGACCTGTTGGCAAACATCACGCCGGGGGAGATCCTGCAGGAGGATTTTCTGAAGCCGATGGGTTTGAGCCAATACCGACTGGCGAAGGACATCCACGTACCGGCCCGCCGGATTAATGAAATCGTGAAAGGCGAGCGTGCCATCACAGCCGATACCGCCTTACGCTTGGGGCGGTATTTCAAGATGTCGGCCCAGTTCTGGCTGAACCTGCAATCCCACTACGATCTCGAGTGCGCGAGAACTCGCTTGGGGAGGAAGCTGGAGCGTGCCGTGGAACCGGTCCCGCAATGATCTGTCTCAAATCCAAACAACAGCAACCAATCCCCATCGGGCGTCTGATGGAGCTATTATGAACCGACGAACATTCATCCAAAGTACAGCGCTGGCGACTGCGAGTGTTGGGCTGGGCAAGTGGGCCACGGCAGCAGAGCGCACCTTGCAGCCTCACCTCTATCACGGGCGGACGCCGGGTTACCGCGAGTTCCGGATCATCGAACGCGGGCGCAAGATTACGCGGTTAGAGACGTTCGCCAAGGAGCCGTTCTGTCTTGTGCGTGTTGCCACGGATGACGGCAAGGAGGGTTTTGGCCAGATCGCCACTTATGAAACAGAAATCAGCGCGCTGGCTTTACATCGTCGCATCGCTCCGCAGGTCCTGGGTAGAGACCCCGCGGACATTGACGCCATCGTGGACCGATGCATCGACGCCAACCACAAGTTCCCGTGGTCGTTCGTTTGTCGCGCGCTGGGAGGCGTGGACACGGCGATTTGGGATCTCTACGGCCGGATCAGGCAGAAGCCCGTGGTGGAACTGCTCGGCGGCCAGGTGAAGCCGCTGCTCGCCTATGGATCGAGCATGCGGCGTGATATCTCGCCCGAGGACGAGGCGGCGCGTCTGGCGAAACTTCGCGACAGTCACGGCTTCGAGGCTTTTAAAATCCGCATTGGTCAGGAGAACGGCCACGACCGCGACGCTTCGCCTGGTCGCACCGAGAGTCTCATTCCCACAATCCGCCAGGTGCTGGGGGACGCTGTCAAACTGAAGGCGGATGCCAACAGCGGCTTCACTCCAACGCGCGCTATCGAAGCAGGGCGCATTTTGGAGCAGAACGGGTATTCGCACTTTGAGGAGCCCTGTCCGTATTGGGAGCTGGAATGGACGGCGGAAGTCACGGCAGCACTTGAAGTGTCAGTCTCCGGAGGAGAGCAGGACAACGACCTCGCGCAATGGCGGCGGATGATCGCGATGAACGCCGTGGACATCGTCCAGCCGGACGTGCTCTACAACGGCGGCATCACGCGCTCATGGCGTGTGGCACAGATGGCGCGCGCGGCGGGAAAACAGGTCGTGCCGCACGCGGCAAATCATTCGCTCGTCACGTTATTCACATTGCACCTCGTCGCCGCGATTCCCAACGCCGGGCCGCACGTGGAGTGGAGCATCGAGCCCGGCGGCATGAACTCCCGGGCGGCTGACCTCTTCAGTCCGAATCCGTTCGTCAAAGGCGGTAACGCACACTTCGAAGCAGGCCCGGGCTGGGGGGTCAGAATCAAGCCGGAGTGGTTGAAGTCAGCGTCTTATCAGAAAAGCGAGCTAGGGGGATGAGGAACGGAAACACCTTGGGCTGCGTATTGGCTGGGTTGGCATCGGTTTTGCGCCGGAGTCGCTCCAAGCACTAGGCCGGTGGCTACGGCGCCTCAGGCACGGATGGCGGCACAGACATGAGCTGCCAAGGGGGGATCAACCTCGCCCTTACGCCTGGGAACCCTCCGCCTACAGCCCAGTGGGATACGAGCACTGGTCGATCGGCCGGTAGTTCCACCAAAAGGGGACATTTACCATCGAGCCTTGCCATGGCTTCTCATAGGCCACTCCACGCTGGACGAACCTGGCCACAATGCTGCATACTGGTTCCACCAACCACCTATGAAACGCATGCCCAGACTTTCACGCCTACTGGCCATCTGCATGGTCGCACTTACCTCTCTCGGCCAGAGCATAGATTTCTCCGCCCAAAAGGCCCGTCCTGCCCCTTCATGGCTGCGCGACGGGGTGATCTACGAGCTATACCCCCGGAATTTCTCTGCGGAAGGGAACTTCGCTGGTGTTACCGCCCGCCTCGATGAACTGAAAGAGCTGGGCGTCAACATCCTCTGGTTGATGCCGATCAATCCCATCGGAGAGAAGATGCGTAAGGGCACCTTGGGAAGTCCTTATGCAGTCCGGGACTACTTCGGAATCAACCCCGAATACGGGACCGATGCGGATCTGAAGCGTCTGGTCAAAGAGGCCCATCAGCGTGGGCTCAAGGTGATCATCGATATCGTGGCGAACCACACGGCATGGGACAACGTGATGATGCAGCATCCTGAGTATTACAAGCAGGACGCTTCTGGAAAGGTGATCCCGCCAGTGGCAGAATGGACGGATGTGGCCGGCCTGAACTACGGCAATCCGGAACTGCGAGCGTACATGATCAAAATGCTCCAGTACTGGGTGGATCCCGCCAAGTTCGATCTGGACGGTTTTCGCTGTGATGTGGCGCATATGGTGCCGCGGAGTTTCTGGGACGAGGCACGTGCGGCATTGGAGAAGGTGAAGCCTGATATCATGATGCTGGCGGAGGCGAGTCAGCCCGAGCTGTTGGTGCAGGCTTTTGATATCGACTATGCCTGGCCCTTCCACGGAACGTTGAACAACGTCCTGCTGAACGGCGCTCCGGCCTCTGAGATGAGGCGCTCCTGGGAAGAAAGCCTGCGTCAATTTCCCAAGGGTTCGCTCCATCTGCGAATCTCGGACAACCATGATGAGGCGCGAGCCGTGGCGCGGTTTGGCATTCGCGGGGCTTTGGCGGCGTCAGTGCTGATGTTGACGCTCGACGGGGTTCCTTTGCTCTACAACGGAATGGAAGTGGGGGATGCCACGGAATCCGGGGATCCGGCGCTCTTCGAGAAGATGCCGGTCTTTTGGAAGCCGAAGGAGCGTCCGCCGTTGCGCAAGATCTACCAGGAATTGATTCAATTACGGAAACAGTATGCGCCGTTTCGTAGCGACCGGGTCATTTGGCTGCGCAACTCGGACGAAGCGAACCTGATCACCTTCATGAGACTTGATGACAAGGATGAATTCGTGGTGGCGATCAACTTCTCCAACCGGCCTGCAGTAGGCTGGGTGGAGGTGAGGAACGGCCAGGAATTCAAACGAGTCAAGATCTCTGGTACGCCAGACGAAGCATCGGCGGGTTTTCCTCTATTCCGTCTCACGGGTTACGAGTGGCACATCTACCACCGGACCGTTCCTCGGTAACCAGCCGTTCCCACACAGAATGTTGTCCTACTCGATGTAACTATGCAAAAGCCGCGTCTGAGTTTCTGGCAGATCTGGAACATGAGTTTTGGATTCTTTGGAATCCAATTCGGCTGGGGCCTGCAGATGGCCAACATGAGCGCCATCTACCAGTATCTGGGGGCGAAGGAATCGGATATCGCCTTCCTTTGGCTGGCAGCGCCTTTGACGGGCCTGATCGTTCAGCCTTTCGTGGGCTATTACAGTGACCGAACCTGGTCCCGGTTGGGGCGGCGGCGGCCGTTCTTCCTCACCGGGGCCATTCTTTCCAGCCTCGCACTGATCGCCATGCCCAATTCCGGAACGGTTTGGATGGCTGCCGGGTTACTTTGGATTCTGGATGCGAGTGTGAACGTGACCATGGAGCCCTTCCGGGCGTTTGTGGGCGACATGCTGCCGCAGGAGCAGCGCAAGTCCGGGTTCGCCATGCAGAGTCTGCTCATCGGGTTCGGCGCCGTCCTTTCCTCGGCGCTGCCCTATATGTTGACCAATTGGTTTGGGGTGACTGGGAATGCTGGGGGAGGGGTCGTCCCGCGTGCGGTGCAACTCGCCTTCTACATCGGTGCTGCCGTGTTCTTCATCGCGGTCATCTACACCATTACCACCACTCGGGAATACCCTCCGGAAGATCTGGCTGCTTTTCAGAAGATGAAAGCGGAATCAGCCGGCCTGGGCAATGCCTTCCGCGAGATCTTCTCTGGGATCGGCTCCATGCCCAAAACCATGCGACAGCTGGCCGTGGTGCAGTTTTTTACCTGGTTTGGCTTGTTCTGCATGTGGATCTATTTCGTCCCCGCTGTGGCCACGAAAGTGTTCGGCGGGGCTCCGGGCTCCCCTGAGTATCAGCGTGGGAACGAGTGGGGCGGACTTTGCTTTTCGGTCTATAACGGCGTGGCGTTCGTGTTCGCGTTCGCGCTATTGGCCCTGGTACGCAAGTTTAGCGCGCGCGCGATCCACTACGCCTGCCTTTTGTGCGGGGGGGGAGGGCTGATCCTGGCCTACCTTCTTCACCAGCAGTATGCGCTGCTCTTCTCCATGGTCCTAGTGGGGGTGGCCTGGGCGAGTATCCTCTCCATGCCTTATGCCATGCTCTCGAACGCCATTCCGGCCGAGAAGATGGGTTTCTACATGGGTGTCTTCAACTTCTTCATCGTGATCCCGCAGATCCTGGCATCTCTGGGTCTGGGATTGTTGATGAAATCTTTGCTCGGAGACGACCCGATGAATGCGGTCCTCATGGGAGGAGTGTCCATGGTCGTGGCCGCGGTCTGCGTTGGATTTGTCACCGAAGAGGCGCACCCAGTTGCCGGGGCCGGGGCCAAGCCTGCCGCGTAACAGAATCAAGGCGCTTGGAATGAAACTGACCTTTCGACTTCGGTTCCATAGCCGGTTCGGCCAATCGTTGTTCTTGGTCGGAGAGCACGAGATCTTTGGAGGTGGAGATCCAGCCGAGGCGATCCCACTCGAGTACGCAGGGGAGGGATTCTGGCAGGTCACCGTGGTGGTGCCCCGGTCCTGTTTGCCAGGCCATCCGATCTCCTACGAGTACTTGCTTCGGGAACCCGATGGGAGTTGCGTGCAGGACTGGGGACGGAATCGGACTCTGGATCTAGCTTCCCTGCCGCAGGCAGAGGTGCTGGTCGTAGATTCCTGGAATCATCCAGGCTTCATCCAGAACGTGTTTTCCACGGACCCGTTCCGGCAGATTCTGTTACGGGGACGCCATCATGCCTACCCAGTCGAACCTCCTTCGCGGTTCACTCACATGTTTCGGGTCAAGGCCCCGCTCTTAACGAGCACCCAAACCCTGTGCTTGCTCGGCGAAGGCGATGCTCTCGGCAATTGGTTGGCGCGGGCGGATCACTTGCTGGCCCGCACTCTGGACGACGATTCTCTCTCGATTCGGCTCGATCTTTCCGCCGCAGCGTTTCCGATCTTCTACAAATACGGCGTCTACGACCTGGAACGTCGGGAACTGGTACGTTTCGAAGATGGGGCAAACCGTGTTTTGTCTGACACCGTCGCAGATCGAAAGGGCACGGTCGTCCATGACGGCTTTGCCCAGCTCCCCTCCACCGAGTGGAAGGGGGCAGGGGTGGCTGTCCCCGTATTTAGCCTGAGAAGCAGCCAGAGCGGTGGGGTGGGGGAGTTCGCCGATCTCAGATTGCTCGTGGATTGGTGTCGAGGCTCAGGGCTGAAGCTCATTCAGATTCTTCCCGTCAATGACACGACCGCAACCCATACCTGGGTGGATTCCTACCCTTACGCCGCGATTTCCGCGTTCGCCCTTCACCCGCTCTACTTGAATCTTGGGCAAGTCGCTGAAGGAAAGAACAAGAAGATCCTGACGGCCATCGAGGAGGAACGACAGCGTCTCAACTCGTTGCCCGCTGTAGACTACGAGGGCGTCATGCGGTTCAAGCTTGAGGCGCTCAAGAAGCTCTACTCGCTTCAGCGGGCGAAGACTTTTCGGAGCGAGGCCTATCGGAGCTTCTTTACCCGGAATGAGCATTGGCTGGTGCCGTATGCTGCTTTTTGTGTGCTGCGCGATCGGTTCGGGACTCCGGACTTCAGCCGTTGGCCTTCCCACAGCCAGTACGAAGCGGAGGCGATTAGCGCCATGGCTGCCCCGGAGTCGGCGGACTATGAGGAACTCGGACTGCATTACTTCATGCAGTTTCACCTGCATTGTCAGTTGCAGGCGGCGGCCGAGTACGCGCATGCCCATGGCATCATTCTCAAGGGAGACATCGCCATCGGCGTCGGTCGGCACGGCGCAGACACCTGGCAGCAGCCTGCGCTGTACCATATGGAAATGCAGGCGGGTGCCCCGCCCGATGCGTTCGCGGTGAAAGGCCAGAACTGGGGTTTCCCCACCTACAACTGGCCTCGCATGCAGGAGGACGGATTCGCCTGGTGGAAGGCGCGTTTCG
This sequence comes from uncultured Verrucomicrobiota bacterium, assembly GCA_964411985.1. Classification (GTDB taxonomy): domain Bacteria; phylum Verrucomicrobiota; class Verrucomicrobiia; order Limisphaerales; family J093; genus CAYPNF01. The sequence goes on along the minus strand of CAYPNF010000025.1, from coordinate 28,512 downwards.
CCCAGATGAGCTGCTACTTTGACGCCTTCCGTATCGATCACATCCTTGGTTTTTTCCGCATTTGGAGCGTTCCTCTCCACGCGGTGGAAGGGATTCTGGGGTATTTTGTTCCCGCCCTTCCGGTGCAGCCTGCCGAGTTCACCCAGCGCGGACTTCCCTTTGACCGGGATCGATTCTGCAGACCCCACATTACCGAGCGGATTCTCCAGGAGACTTTTGCCGACGAGAGTGAAGCGGTGAAGTGCCGGTTTCTCGTTCAGGACGCCGAAGGAGGCTACTCATTCAAGCCGGAGTATGCCACCCAGCGCCAAGTCGAGGCCCATTTCGCCTCCCTCGAAGCGAGTGAAACCAACCGCAAGCTTAAGCTCGGGCTTTTCGATTTGATCAGCAACGTAATCCTGCTCGAGGTAGACGGCCGAGCCGGCAAGGAATATCACTTCCGCTTTAGTATCGAGACCACCTCCAGCTATCGGGACCTGGATGCGCAATCCCAGCGGCAGTTGAGCGAGCTCTACGTGGACTACTTCTTCCGCCGTCAGGATAGCTTTTGGATGCGCCAGGCGCTGCAGAAACTGCCAGCGCTGAAGCGGGTGACCAACATGCTCGTGTGCGGGGAGGACCTGGGACTGGTCCCGGCCTGTGTTCCGGAAGTGATGAATGGCTTGGGCTTGCTGAGTCTCGACATTCAGCGGATGCCCAAGAAGTCCGGTTTGGAATTCTTCCACCCCAAAGACGCTCCTTATCTTGGGGTCGTAACGCCATCTACGCACGACATGAGCACCATCCGAGGCTGGTGGGAAGAAGACCCAGCTGTGACGCAACGCTTCTTCAAGAGTGAGTTAGGTCAGCAGGGCCAAGCTCCCCAACGGTGTCCGCCCTGGGTCAATGAAGCGATCCTTCAGCAACACCTGGCCTCTCCTGCCATGTGGAGCATTTTCCAGCTCCAAGATCTGCTGGGGATGGACGAGACCCTGCGCCGAGCCAACCCGGCCGAGGAGCGGATCAATGTACCGGCCATCCCGAACTACTATTGGCGGTACCGGATGCACTTGGACCTCGAAACCCTGCTTCAGGCCACGGGATTCAGTGGGCGCCTGAAACGGATGGTTGAGGAGAGTAGTCGCTAGAAGTCCGCCAGGTTTTGGAGTGCGGCGCCCTCCAGGTGCCGCTTTTCCGAACGGTCCTCCTTCAGCCCTTGCCCAATAATTTGTTCGCACCCGGATGGTTTGTAAATCGCTCCGCCTTGGCGTCCCAGGTAAGCAACGACTTCGTCTGATGAGCGATATTCGCCAAAAGGGTGGTGGAGGTGCTCCGATGCCCGGTCTCGATGTCGCAATTACACTGCGCTCGGCTTTTCACGCAGTTCAGGAAGTTGCGAGCGTGAGGTGCCGTATCCCCGCTGCCGCCCGGTTGGATCTTCCGGGCTTCGATCATCCGCTTGGTGAGCTGATAAAGCTTCTCCGCTTCGCGGTTGTCCGGGCGGCGAGCTGGGAACTCGTGCTGCTTGATGTCGTCAGGAACAATCTCGTAACCGTTGCCAAATAGGTAAAGCGTACCCTTGGTGCCGCGCAACTCGACTTCGCAACCAGGCATACTCCACTGAGCCGCAGTAGCGTTGAACTGGGAGAAAGTCACGAGCGTGTCGCCCGGGTAATGCCAGATGACCTCCATCGTGTCTGGAATCTCACGATTATCGTCCATCCCGGCAAAGCGCCCTCCCATCGCCGTGACCGCTAGCGGTGCCGTCTGTCCCAAAGCCCAATGAATGAAGTCGAGGTAATGAACTCCAAAATTGGTGACTTGGCCGCCGGAATAATCGTAGAACCAGCGAAAGCGATAGAAGGTGCGGTTTTTGTTGTACTTCCTCCGGGGGGCCGGCCCTTGCCAACCTTCCCAGTCGAAATCCGAGGGTGGCTCGGTGTCGGGCGGGTTTCCAATCCCCTTCGGCCATTCGTTCTGAACGTGGAAGGCCCTCGCCGCCGTGACTTTGCCAATGACGCCGTCACGGACGATCTCGGCCGCCTCACGGCAAAACGCGATGGATCGTCGATGAATGCCAACTTGGACGACTCTTTGGTGCTTTTTCCCCGCTTCCACCATCCGTCGCCCTTCGTTGACCTTCAAGGAGAGCGGTTTTTCCACGTACACGTCTTTTCCGGCTGCGCAGGCTTGGATCATCTGGGAGGCGTGCCAGTGGTCCGGTGTGCCGATCACGACGGCGTCGATGTCCTTCGCCTGGAGCAGGCGGCGAAAGTCCTTATACTGCTTCGGAGTGCCGCCCACCTTCTTGGCGGCGAAGTCAAGGTAGGGTTGGTACAGATCGCAGAGGGCGACGACTTCGGCATCCTTGTGGGCGAGAAACGCATCGAGCACCTGGTCCCCGCGATTACCCAGACCGATGAAGCCTAGCCGCACGCGATCGTTGGCTCCCAGCACTCGCGCTGGGGCAAACGCAGCTGCAGCCGATGCAACGGCCATGGTTTTGGTGAAATTCCTTCGAGTCCACGGTTTCATGATGTTCCTGGCGTGTGCGCCCCAGTTGCTTTGCCTTGGAAGGGTTCCGAGTGCCTTGGCGGCGTCTCTTCGAGAAGGGGCTTCACGCGACGGAGTATAGCCCCTTTGACTCAGCGCGAAAGAGATTTCTTGTGGGCCTCTCCTGCTGCGGCCGTGGTCGGCAGTCGTCATCCTACCGCGAAGGCACGGGAGACGGTCGGAGGCAGGGGACTGCAGGCAATGATGAGAGAATCTCCCTCGGTTTTGCGTTGAATGGCCACAGATGACCGGGCACACTCCAATCATGTCGAAAGAGCAGACGCCCCTTGGCAAATGGCGCTTCGCCACCTGGGCTTTCGTGGTGGCTATGGCTTTCGCATTCCCCCGTGCTTCCGCCGGTGACGCCGTGCCGGCAGAGGAGGAAGTGGGTGCACTGCAATCGCTCGTCCACGCTGACTGGGAGTTGCAGGAGAAACGTTTGGGGCGCTCGCCCGAGTCGCCAGAGGCCCTTCGCGCCGCAGTGCAGCGAGGCGCCCGATTACTGGCCAGCCTGCGTGGCAAGCACAACCTTGGCCAGTTGGAGGCGGATCACGTCGAATGGGAACGGTTGACCGCGCGCACCGATGCAAGCGCTGCCTTCGACGAACCGACCCGCCTCGAACTCTACCGGGAAGTGCGGACGTGGACTCGCCAGTTGGCCTTGAAGAACCCGCTGGTGACGTCGCAGCCCATCTTGTTTATGGAGCGCCGCCGGGCCGTGGGTTACATGCTCTACGAGTACCTCGGTTGGTACTACGCCTACGGCAACAATCCCGATAACGGTGCCCGGAACCCGAAGGTGCCCACACCCAAGCCCGGCGGCGGAGTGTTTGTCCTGGAGCAACCCGGACGGACGTTGCGGACGCGCAGACTGGCCTCCGGCCCAGCATGGCCAGGACATTTCGTGACCCTGGCGCTGTCGTTCGACGCCCGGACGGTCTATTTCGCTTTCGCCAACCCCGCAGGAGAGGATCCCTACACCTTGCCGGGCTACGCGAAGAGTCCTGCCAAACCGGGGGGAAATTACAACACCTTTCACCTCTGGGCCATGGGGGTGGATGGCTCGCGGTTGCGGCAGCTCACCGATGGGCCTTTTGATGATTTCGATCCTTGTCCCCTGCCCGATGGCGGCATTGCGTTTCAGTCCACGCGCCGCGACTGCAAGCTGCGCTGCGGCGGTGGCAGTCCCGAGCACGCTTACACACTGCACCGCATGGACGCGGACGGCGGGAACATTCGGACACTCTCGTTTCACGAAACGCACGAGTGGCATCCCTCGGTTCTGAACGACGGTCGCCTGGTGTACACCCGGTGGGATTACGTCGACCGCAATGCCGCCAAGTTCCACGGTTTGTGGACCTGCAACCCCGACGGGACCACTCCGGCCAGCCTCTTTGGGAATTACACCACGCGGCCTTGGGCCTGCTACCAGGCGAAGGCGATCCCGGGTTCCCGGCGAATCCTCTTTGTTGCCGGCGGCCATCACGCCAACGTCGGTGGCACGCTGGTTCTGCTGGATCCCGCGCGCGCGAGTCTGGACCCAAAGATGGGCACGGACCGTTTCGAGGCGCTCGAGTGGCTCACGCCCGAGGTTTGTTTTCCCGAAGCGGATGGCTGGCCGAAGAGCTATTTCTACAGTCCTTGGCCGTTGTCGGAGGATTACTTCCTTGTGGCCTTCAGCCAGGAGCCGCTCTCTGGGGGGTACACGGGGCAACACCAGGAAACCGAGACCGGCCTCTACTACTTCGACCGGTTCGGCAACCTCGAACTCCTCTACCGCCGACCCGGCATCTCGGCCGTCTACCCGATCCCGCTGGCGCCCCGGGCCACTCCGCCTCTGGTGGCCGGTGCCGTGCAGCCGGAACTGGGCATGGAAGGCGAGTTTCTCCTGTCCAATGTCCATCACAGCCTGCTGCCTATGCCCGAGGGCCGGCGCGTTGACCATCTGCGTGTGTTTCAGCTCCTGCCAAAATCACGCACCGACAGCGCCAACTATCCGCGCATCGGCCATCCGGCGGAGTCCAACGCGCGCATGTTGCTGGGCACGGTACCGGTGGAGGCCGACGGTTCAGCCTATTTCCGCGCCCCAGCATGCAAGCCGCTCTATTTCCAGGCCGTGGACGCCAGTGGCCGCGCTGTGCAAGGGATGCGCACGATTGTCTATCTGCAACCGGGCGAACGCCGGAGTTGTGTCGGCTGTCACGAACCCCCGGGTACGGTCCCGGCAGTTCGCCAAGCCACGGCATTTTACCGCGCCCCGTCGCTCCTCCAGCCTGGGCCAGACGGTTCGCATCCGTTCGGCTACCCACGTCTCATTCAACCGGTGCTCGACCGCCACTGCGTGCGCTGCCACGACGGTTCGGTCGGTCCCGACAAGAGCCCGCTGGTCCTGACCGGTGAACCGGCCCCGAAAAGTCCCTTCAGCCTTTCCTACGAGAACCTCAAGCCCTACCTGCGCTGGCCCTCCTACGACGCCGAGGCCTCCCGCCCCGGTCACGCAGGAGCCGATTTCAGTCCGTTGTCGGGCCTCCTCGTGGGTGAAAAGCACGGCCAGTATGCCAAGCTGCCCGACGCCGATCTGCGCGCCATCTATCTTTGGCTGGACGCCCAAGTGCCTTTCTACGGAACTTACGAGGAGGAGGAACTCGCCGCGCAGAAAATGGCTCGCGCCGTGCCGCCACCGCTAGTTCAGTGATGACCTAGAACCCCACAAGCCTTCAGGATTGACCCATGCGATTTCAGTTAATGCGATTCTTCTCATCTCTTCTGGCTGCGATCCTCTCATCTGCCGCAGTCGGACAGGCGGGGGAAGCACTCGTGTTCGTCACTTGCTTCAAGTCCGGCAAGGACGGTGCCATCGAAGCCTTCCGCCTGGATGTCCCGAGCGGACGCCTGACGCCGCTCCGCCGGGCGGCTAGCGTGGAGAATTCGTACTTCATGACGGTGTCGGCGGACCAGAAGTTCCTGTATGTGCTTCACGCAAAGGAATTCGGAAGCAAGGCCCATGAATCCGTCGCGGCCTTTGCGATCACCGGTCGCGATGGAGATCTGCGGCCGCTGAACCGGCAATCCACCTTCGGTTCCGCTTCGTGTTACCTGCATCTGGACGCGACGGGCCGGACGCTGCTGGTGGCCAATTACATGGGCGGCAGCGTAGCTTCCCTTCCGGTGCGAAGGAGCGGTTCCTTGGGCAAGGTGGTGTCGCGGATGCAGCACGCCGGTGGCAGCGGCGCGCCGGAGCCCCAGGATGGCCCACACGCTCACTGCATTGTCACAAGCCCGGACAACCGTTTTGCCTGCGCCGCGGACTTGGGGCTTGACCAGGTGCTGGTCTATCGCTTGGACGCAGCCAAGGCCAAGCTGACGCCCCACGATAAGCCTCCGGGCCGGACGCCGCGAGGCTCCGGGCCGCGGCACATGGTTTTTCACCCGGCTGGTAAACACCTCTACGCCATCAATGAACTGGGGGGGACGATCACCGTGTTTGACTACGAACCGAAAACCGCAGCCTTGGCCGAGTGCCAGACCATTTCCACGCTGCCCAAGGAGTATCAAGGCAAGAACGCCTGCGCCGACCTGAAGATCACGCCCAACGGCCGTTTCCTCTACGGCACCAATCGCGGGCATGACAGTATTGCCAGCTACCGTGTAGGGCCGGATGGCCAGCTTACTCTCCTGGCAATCACGCCGAGTCAGGGGCAGGAACCCCAAAATCTCGCGATCACGCCCGGCGGCGACTTGCTCCTGTGTGCGAACCTGTCTGGCAACAACGTCGTCGTGTTCCGGATCCATCCAGACACCGGCCACTTGAGCTTGGCCGGCCCGCCCACTTCTGTGCCCAGCCCTTCGTGTATTCGGTTGGTTTTGTGATGCTGATATCTGGCGATACACGAGCATGGGGGCTCATCTTTACCTGCAACATTGACGACCCAAGGAGGCAGTGGCGAAGCCGATGGGGTGAGAAATCCCCAAACGCGTAACGAAATGAAGTGCTCGAATCCTGGCTTTAGGCTAGGGTATGGGTCGCATGAGTGGAACCATCAAGATCGGGTTGGTTGGCACTGGGATGTTCGGTGGCGACGTTCACCTTCGCACTTACGCCGATTTGCAGCGTTTTGGCATTGCCGGACAGTTGGCTCGGATCGGGTTGGACGGGTGGACCCACGATCTGGCTCCGGTGAGGTTCGACCTCACCGCCATTGCCTCCCGAACGGAGGATTCGGCTCTGCGCGCGGCGAAGACCTTCGAGCAATGGACCGGCCACCTACCCAAAACCTTCTCTGGAGAAACCCCCTGGGTCAACATGATCACGGCGGTGCCTGATCTCGACCTTCTCGCGATCGCCACGCCCGACCATCTTCATACTCCGCCCATCCTGGCTGCGCTTCATACCGGCCTGCACGTGATCACGGAAAAACCCATGTGCTTGAGCATGGCGGAGGCAGACCAGATCCTCGCAGCGTCCCGGGCCGCTCGACGGATCGTGGCCGTCGACATGCACAAACGCTATGATCCCGATCACATGCGGATTCGAGACGATGTTGCCCATCGAATCGGGGATCCGCTCTACGGATCGGCTTATTTGGAGGAGCCGATTGAAGTCTCGACCAGCACCTTCCAATGGGTGGAGAAGAGCGACCCCTTCAGCTATGTTGGGACGCATTGGGTGGATCTGATCTACCACTACTTCAAGAGCAAACCGGTCTCGCTGACGGCGGTCGGCCAAAAGAAACGGCTTTTGCGACAAGGGATCCAGGCCTTCGATGCGGTCCAGGTCCGGGTGGATTATGCGAATGGAATGAGCATCTATTTCCACAACAACTGGATTACCCCGTCGGATTTCGAAGGGCCCGTGAACCAGGGACATGAGATCGTGGGCGCAGACGGCAAGGTGGAAAGCGATCAACAGTACCGCGGCTTCCGATGGTGGAATGCCGGTGGTGGCTCGCGCACCGCCAATAACCACTTCACTCGCGAGGTGAAACGCCCCGACGCTTCGTGCGGTCGGGTCGGGTACGGGGTGGATAGCCTGGTTGCCGGCCTGGTTGCGGTGTGTCGCATGAAGTTCGGGGGTGCATGTTTGGCGGACGTTGCAGGCATCTATCCAACGGCGGAGGAAGCCCGGATCACGGTGGCGGTCGTCCAGGCGGCGTGCATGGTGCGCGATCTCAACTTCGCTTACTTGCAGCAGGGCAGGGGAGCGCCGGTTACCGCACGCTTTGGAGAGGACGGCATCACGATTGTCGACCCGATGCGTGCCGCAGAAGGCGAGCACGCGGTCTTTCAGAGAATCTACACGAAACCGATCTAAGAGAACCCCAAGGTTATGGGCAAAGAGTTTAGCATCACGCCGTGTTCCGTACCACCGGTCGAGACCCGATACCGGCGGATCGTTTCCGCCCTCCCTCACCCAGAGTCGGTTCCAACACTGGAACTCTTACGAAGTCTCGAACCGCAATCCATGCGCGGGCAGCCCCCTCTCGTCTGGGATCGTGCGGAGGACATTTCCGTTTATGACAAATACGGAAACCGGTGGTTGGATTGGTCCAGCGGCGTGTTAGTCACCAATTCGGGGCATGGCGCTCCGGAGGTGCGACAGGCCATCCTCGATCAGTCGACGCATGGTTTGTTGCACAGCTATTGTTTTCCCACGGAAATCAAGGCCCGCCTCGTCCAGCAGCTTGCCGATCTCGCCCCCGCGGGGCTAACGAAAGTGTTTCTGCTGACGACGGGATCTGAAGCGACGGAATGCGCGATCAAACTGGCTCGGACTCACGGCGTTCGCACGGGAGGGCGCCGTAAGATTGGGATCGTGGGGTTCGATCGGGCTTTTCACGGCCGGACCCTGGGCTCGCAGCAAGCGGGAGGCATGCCTCCCCAGAAGGCCTGGATCGTCAACGAAGATCCTGCCATCCTCAATGTTCCTTTTCCCGATGGCTACTGGCAGGCTGACACCACTTTCGACTCGTTCCTCCGAGCCTTGGACGAACGCGGGTTCACTCCCGGCGACGTTGCGGGGGTGATGATGGAGACCTATCAGGGAGTTGGCCCTGAGTTCGCTCCGGAAGCCTATGTCCAGCGGCTGGCCGAATGGTGCAAGGAACATGGCGTCATTCTCGTTTTTGACGAGGTCCAAGCAGGGTTTGGGCGTACGGGCAAGTTTTGGGCTTTTGAGCATTACGGAGTCGTTCCCGACCTCATCTGTTGCGGCAAGGGTATCAGCAGTTCGCTGCCTTTGTCCGCGGTGATCGGCCGACCTGAGGTCATGGACCAGTACCCTCCTGGGGCTATGACGAGCACTCATACCGGAAATCCGGTCTGCTGTGCGGCGGCCCTGGCGAACATCCAGAAGCTGCTCCGAGAGCATCTGACCGAGAACGCGGCGCAGCTCGGGCCGATTCTACTGAACGGGCTCCGGCAGATTCAGGCAAAGCATCCACAGGTGGTGGGCCATGTTTCCGCGCGTGGATTAGTGGGTGGGCTTCAGACGGTGCGACCCGGAACCCGCGAACCGTGGCACGACCTGGCTCACAGCATTGTGGAACGCTGTTTTCACAAAGGCCTGCTCCTGTTTGCACCGGTGGGGGCTTGGGGACAGACGGTCAAGATCGCTCCGCCACTGACAACACCCCGTGAGGCCTTGGAGGAAGGCCTGTCTGTCTTGTCTGAGGCTGCGGCAGAAGCGGTTGCTGACTACGCCACTCCTGATGGAGGGGGTTGACGCAATTCTCTGGGAGAATCGGAACATTTCTTTCTGCTCCTTTGGTGGCGCATGCATTGTCCGACGCGTTGAACTCTACTGATCCACTCGAATCGGCCATACTGAGTCATGTTTTCCAAACGAAACGAGCATGCCTATCACCCGGCCCTGGAAGGTATAGAACGCAAGACGCTGGTTCACGGCGACCGGACCCTCATGACCGAGTTTCGGCTCCGCAAGGGCGCTGTGCTGCCCCGCCATACCCACCCTCACGAACAAACCGGCTACCTACTGAGCGGCCGGATCCTCCTTTCGCTCGGCAAGGAATCTCAGGAATTGGAGGCGGGTGATAGCTGGTGCATTCCAGGAGGGGTGGAGCACGGTGCCCAGATCTTGGAGGACGCAGTGGCTTTGGAGGTCTTCTCGCCGGTGCGCGACGACTATCTGCCAGGGCATCGCTGATTTCTTAGACATCGCAAGTCCGAGCCGCATCGCTCAGTACCGTCAGGGCGTCGCGGGTCGGGATGAACTCCTGCCCCACGTAACCCTGGTAACCGGTCGAGGCGATCACCTTCATGATCGCCTCGTAGTTCAACTCCTGGTCGTTGTCGATCTCGTTCCGCCCGGGCACGCCCGCCGTGTGATAGTGCCCGACGAGTGGGTGGTATTGCTTGATGCGGCTGATCACGTCCCCGTTCATGATCTGCACGTGGTAGATGTCGAACAGCAGCTTGACCCGATCCGACCCCACCGCCTTGATGATGTCCGCCGCGACATCGATGTTATCAAGCCAGTAGTCCGGATGCCCCTTCATCTCGGTCGCGACGCGGGAATTGAGCATCTCGACGCAGACGGTGACTTTCTTTGCCTCGGCGTGGCCGGCGATGGCTTTCAACCCGGCGATCATGTTGGCGGTGGCTTCCTTCGCGGCAATGCCGCGGCCCATGCCGGAGAACGTGATTACGCTGGGGATGCTGGCTTCGGCGCAAGCGTCGATCTGCTTGCGGAGGACGCCCAGGCATTCCTCATGTTCCTCGCGATGCGCGAAGCCCTTGAGGAAACCATGGCTGCTGGCGATGGCGCAGGTGAGCCCGTGCCGCTTGAGCATTGGCCAGTCTTCGTTGGGCGCAAGCTCGACCGACAGCATCCCCAGGCTGGCGGCATGCTTGGCGAGTTCCTCGCACGTCCAGGGCTGGAAACACCAGAGGACGGCGGACTGCTTGATGCGACCGCGCTTGATCTTGTAGAGCGGCTTGGGAGCGGCGGCGGCGAACGCGGGTGCGGCGTCCAAGGCAATGGCACCGGCGACGGCAGTGCCGGCGATTCGTCCGAGGGCGGCCCGGCGGGAGATGGGGTTGTTCATAGGGGGTGATGTTTGCGTGTTGCTGGCGCGAGTATAGCGCCCAGGCCCGTGGTAGCGTCAAACGGGAAAGACGCCTCGTAACGGAGCCGGGTGATTCCCCCTCTGTGCGGACACGCTACCCCGCATGCATCGACGCGCCTTCGCTCACGAGAAGGGCACCCCCCGTGGTCACGAGAAGCGATCCTCCGGGTGGAGGAGTGGCGGAATCCACAACAACCGTTATGCAATGGAAAGTCGACTGGTCGATCGGCCATCGGTTTTACCGTGGACCACCGCCGTCGCCGCAGGGTGCTTGGTCCCGGGGTTCGGCCGGGAGGGAGCCCTTAGGGATGATGGCGCGGTGCGGTTCTTGGTCGCGCTTGCGCCGTCTACCAACACCAGTAACTTGCTCACCGCCTCTTCCAAGGCTTTGGCCTGGGCGTTCAACTCCTCAGCGGCGCTGGCACTTTCCTCCGCGTTGGCCGCGTTGGACTGCGTCACCTTGTCCATTTCGGACACCGCCAGGTTGACCTGCGTGATCCCGTGGCTCTGTTCCTGTGAAGCCGAGGCCACTGCCGCTGCTAGTTCGTCCACCTGCCGGGCCTTGGTCACGATCTCATCGAGGCTCAGGGCCACCTTTCCGCTGATCTCCACCCCGCTGTTGCTCCTCTGCACGGCGTCTGCGATCTTGTCCGCTGTCTCCTTCGCGGCTTGTGCGCTCCTTTGTGCCAGGTTGCGCACCTCGTCGGCCACCACGGCAAAGCCGGCACCCGCTTCTCCGGCCCGGGCCGCCTCGACGGCGGCGTTGAGGGCCAGGATGTTGGTCTGGAAGGCGATTTCGTCGATGGTCTTGATGATCTTGCCGATCCCGGCGCTGGAGGCCTTGATGGCATCCATGGCGGCGATCATCTGCTTCATATCGGTAGCCCCGGAGTCGCCCGCCCTGCGGGCTTGGTTGGCCAAGGCCTTGACCTTCTGGGCGTTCTCTGTGGTTTGCCTGGTCATGCTCGCCATTTCTTCCAAGGAACTACTGGTCTCCTCAAGGGAGGCCGCTTGCTGGCTGGCACCCTCGGCCAACGATTGGCTGGCGGAGGAGACCTGCTGGGAGGCCGAGGAGGTTTGCTCCGCGCCGGCGGACAGCGCGTCCGTCAGCAGCTTGATGGGCTTGCTGATCGAGCGGGCCAACCAGAGGCACAACCCCAATCCGATGAGCATGATGACTCCAGAGACGGTGATGATTTGCAGCGTGACTCTCCTCACCTCGGCTTGCACGTCATCGAGATAGACACCGGAACCGATGATCCAGCCCCATTCGGGCGCGAGTTTCACATAGGAGGTCTTGGGGACCGGGGTGGAGACACCGGGTTTCGCAAAGACGTATTCCACCGTTCCGGCGGTGTTTTTGCGGCACACTTCGGCCATTTCAACGAAGAACAGCTTGCCGGTGGGGTCTTTCTCCTGCGACAAATCCTTGCCGTCCAACTCCGGCTTCATGGGGTGCATCACCATTCGGGGGTGGAGGTCGTTGATCCAGAAATAGGCGTCTTTGTCATAGCGCAGCACCTTGACGGCGGCTTTAGCTTTGGCTTGCGCCTCCGCCAACGAGAGGGCGTTGGTCTTGGTTTGTTGGACGTAGAAATCAATGGTGCCCCATGCCGTTTCGACGACCTGCTGGGTCTTCGCCCGCTTGGCTTGGTACAGATCGGTCCGGCTCTTGATGACGAACCACGCGGCGAGTACCGTGTAGCAGGCGATGATGGCTACCCCTAGGAAGAGGATGCGGTGGGTAAGTGAGGCGTTTCTTTTCATAAGGGCTATCCAGTTGGCTTCAGTGACGACGCATTGGGCGGCCTGTAGCTGCCGCCCGGCCTGGTGTACAGTAGTCTTGCTTTCGTATTGGCCGTTGGTGGTTGGAGGCCCTGCTTCCAACCGTCCAAGGTTGAGAACATGATCGCAAACGCTGGCCGACACCCAGCGAGGCCCGAACGCGCCAGGCTCGCCTGTTTCTCAAGCTCAGTCTGCGAATCTTCTGCCCAGTATATCGGCGCGGCTTCCCGATACTTGAATCCAAATCAGTATAGGAATCCTCCCAGGGAGGCGCCTCATCGAGGTCTCCAATCCTGGTAACGACTGGCTATTCCTGGACTGGGTGTGGCTGGAGAGGATCCTTCCCGCGACGTGTCGCTGCGCTTGGCAACCCTCACCGGATGCGATTGGGTTGCGGGGACCGCATGAGTCGCTTCTATGTCGTGGCCCCGGGAGCCACAGGTTTCGAACACTTCTGAAGTGTCCAGTCTTGACTCACCCCCCTTCCAGGCGCGATGCTCTACTTACCGCAAGCAACAGCTTGCTCTTAACCTATGCATGTTCGTTTTGAACCTCTGCGAAAGAAGGGATCTCCCGTGAACGGCTCCTCTGCTCCTCTCCGTCCTCCTGTCTCGGCAGCGCCTGTCGGTTTGGCCTTCGCTCTCACCTTCCTCGCGCCCAGTGCGACCGTCCCGAGACTGGCGGCTCAGTCCTCTGACTTCAACTCAGGGAATGATACCGGCTGGACCCATTACGCCCTACCTGCGTATGGAGCGCCCACATACTCTTTTCCCCCGGACGATGCCGGTGGGAAAGCCTATAGAATTGTTGCGCCGCCGACGGGCGACGATCCTGGCGGCATGGGCAATGCCCGCGCTGGGAGTTTTCGCGCCGATGTTACCTATACGGGCCGGTTGTCGGTGGGGGTGGATCTGTTGGCCTGGAACGCCTCCTGGCGGCAGGAGTCCGGGATCCTTTTCTATCTTTCCAATGTCGGACTCGGAACCTCCTCAGGGTATGCTGCCACTTACTCTTCCGGTTACCGAAACTTGTACATCAGTTCTATCACGGGCGAAGTTGATAGTACCGTCGGTGAAACGGGTTCAGGTTCTGTGACGCTCGATCCAACGCACCGTTATCGGTTGGTGGCTAGCTCTCACGACGGAAACACCATGCTGTTCCAGCTATTCGACAAAGCGGATCCAGGGAGTGCATGGATGTCCGCTGTTTGCCAGGATTCTACTTACACGTCGGGCGTCTGCGGAGTGTTCACTTTTGAGCAGACTTACCCGTCTTCGACGGAGGGAGCCGAGGCTACTTTTGACAACTACGTCGCGGTCGTGCCCGCCGCGGGGGCGATGCCAGCGACGGTTACTGACCTCTTTCCACCGCCGGCAGGCAAAGCCACGGCTGTCTATCCCACTCTGAGTGTTGGGATCCTCGACCGTGACACGGCAGTCGACACCGGCTCCATTGTGCTGTTCTTGGATGGGGTTCAGATTCCGAATTCCTCCCTGACCATTGACCCGCAGCTCCACAAGCCAAACAACCCGAACAGCGGGCCCAAAGACTTCAACGGCGCAACGGTCACTTACCCCATTACCACGCTCTTGCCGTGGGGTAGCAAGCATACCAATCAAGTGGTGTTTGCCGATAATACGGGTGCAAAACATACCAACACCTGGACCTGGACCTCCGCTTACCCGTTTCTGTCGGCGAGCAACAGTCTTCCGGTGGGCAGCCTGAACGTGCGAGGTTTTGATGTTAGGATGGTGCAGAGCGAAAATGGCGGCGCGAATCTCGCAAATTCCCTGGACCGAGCGCGGCAGCAACTAGCTGTTCCTCCGCAAATCCCAGTGGACCGATCGGCCACCAGCATTGTCCAGACCCTGAATTGGAATGAAAATGGCACTCCCGCCGGCGTACCAGGATTGTGTGCAGGCGACTACATCAACATCGCCGTCGAATCGTCCGCCTACCTGGAGTTGAGCGCGGGATTGCATCGGTTTCGCATCAATACAGATGACCGGGCGGGGCTCTACGCCACCCTCAACCCGGCAGAGGCCAATCCGCTGGTCTTGTGGGAGAGTCCCGATAATACCGCCAATACCACTTTCGACGTGGTGGTGGAAGCCGCGGGACTTTATCCTGTTCGCTGCCTCTGGGAGGAGACGGCGGGTGGGGCACTCTTGGCTCTCAGTTCCGTGGATCTGAACGATCTTTCGGAAGTGCCCGTTAACGACCCGAGTAACCCCGCTGGCGTCGTGAAGGCCTGGTATCCTATGGTGTGTAAGGCGTCATCCTCCGTGGCTGGCCCTTACCGAGCGGCGCCGGGGGCAGTGAACACGCTGAAGACTGCGGATGTCGTGGCGAGCGATTGTAGCCCCAGCGTTGTCGGTCAGATGATGACTGGAGGCACCTTCACGGTTCCGCTGAGTGGCACCACTCAGTTCTACAGTCTCGAAGGTCCCAGAAAGACCAAAATAACAGCCTACGAGAAGAGCGGATCCAACCTCGTGATCCAATACCAGGTTCAGTAGTGATCGCGGTCCCCGTTTCCTGGAAGACTGGCCGGCTTCAGCGTCGGCCAGTTCATTTGCCACCGGGTGAAAAGGGGTTTGGGCTCTCTATTGTGGTTACTTGGCTCGATAGGTGATCAACAAGCTGGTGCCACGTTCGGGCATTCGCAGCTCGAAGTTCGACATGAGCTGGTGTCCCGGCATCGTTCGCGTCTTCTTTCTTCGCGACTCATCGCTGAATTCCACGACGTAGCGCTTCTTCGGATCGAGACCGCGCAGAGCTGTCTGGAGTACGGGATAGGGGGAATTGCTCCGACGGAACGCCAACACCATTCCGGCATTCAGGTCCGCCCGGTGAAGTTGCCAGGCGGACACGACTTCCATTCCTAGCGCGGCTCGAGTCAGGGGATAGAAATCGCCATACCAATACTTCTGGTGCATCTTGACCTCCTCCATGGCAGCGCGTGCCTCCTTGACTGAGAAACCCTTGTCCAGGTAGTCAAACTGGGTAATGGAGCCACCGGTGGCGGCGCTCCGCAACGTGTAAGCCTTTGGGCTCCATGCACAAGAGGTGTAGAGTGGCACATAGAGTGTCAGTCCCAGGGCCTGGAGTTGATCCCATTCCTCATGGTCGGGCCGGCAACCGGTGTCACTTCGCCACAGGGGCACTGAACGCATCAGGGTTTCCAGGTCGATGCGCCGTCCGCCGCTGGCACAGTTGTCGATCCAGAGCCCTGGATGCCGCGCACGCAGCGCGTCCCAAAGCAGGTAATGCCCCTCTACGTATCTGATTTCAGTCATCCCTTGCCGGTCCGGAGCATCTGCTCCCCGCCAGAAGGATAGCGGGTCAATGTTGAAATCGTTCCTGTACACGTCGAGGCCGAACTCCCTGATGCGTTGGGAAAGGAGGTCGGTAAGCCACACGCGGGCGGTTGGATCGTTGAGTTTGAAGAGCCCGCCATTGGTCCCCCCGAAAACGAATTCAGGATGTTCCCGCGCAATCTGGGAGCCGACGGCGACTCGCTCGGGTTCGAACCACAGCAGGAACTTCAGGCCGGCGCCGTGGGCAGCCTGGCTGATGGGAGCCAGCCCGTTGGGAAAGGCTTTGGGACGGCAAAACCAGTTACCCACGCCGTTGGGAAAACCGCCCTCAAACCAGGCTGCGTCCAGCCAATGGGTGTCGCACCCCAATTCGCGGGTAGCCTGGACCGCTCGGAGTTGTCCCGCTTCCGTACTCCATTCCGGTCGTGAGCCGACGTATCGATCAAAGCATTGGGAGGCCACGGGGAGTCGCAAGGGATGTCCTTGGAGTTTGGGGACGTATTCGAAGAGGAGCAACCGGCGGAAGCGGTTGTGGGCAGCCAAAAGGTCGCCTTTCCACGGCATCACCAGGATTCTCGGGCCCCGGATGCGTTCGCCTGGATGGAGCACCAAATGCATTTTCTCCATACCTGCCTGGAGTCGTGTTGGACCGGCGGCAGACCTTTCCAACCGGGCCGCCCATTGTCCGGACCACCCAATCGCCGTGATCATCCCTTCGTCGCCATACTGAACGTTGAAGAACGGGAACGTCTGGTTGGAGGGGCGGCCTCCCACCGGGGCAAATGCGACCGGCTTGCCCACTTCCAGATTGGTGTCGATGGGCAAGAAAGACTGTTCGCCGCACACGTCGCCGGTGATCTGATGCAGCACGGCGGGCTTGCGAATGTAGCCGGTGCGGAGTTGCGCATCCAGGGATTGCACCTGTTCCAGGATGGGGGTGTCTTGCGCGCCGGTGTTTTCGAAGTAGAGGACCCACTCCGCGGCCGGGTACCGTTGAAAAGTCGTAGCCACCGCTTCCAGCCGGAGCCCGGTCTTAGGGTCTGTCCATTGCGTTTTGTGCAGGGTGCGTCCGTTTTCAGTCTTGACCTCGGATCGCCGATCCCAGGTGGGGAGAAGTTGAGCCGATGGCACGCCGCCGTAGACGAAGGAGAAGGGGGGATCATCCGTCAGGAACGGGATGCGCTCGGTATCTGCCCAGACCTCTCGGCCGTCCTCCATCACCACCCGTGCATTGGCCCAGTCCGCGTGGTCATGGCTTGGTCCATCCGATGTGGCATCCGCCTTCAGAGTGATCTCCCGGATGGCGCTCGGGATTTCGACATCGACGACGACGGGTGCTTGCCCGCCTTTGAGGGTGGAGGTTCTCACCACCTCTTTCCCTCCCATCTCGACGACGAACTGAACGGACCCTCGTGTTCCACCCGTGTCCGCGTTGCAGTCGATGCCCACCGACGCCCGAAAGCGTTTCGCTCCGGCAGGGAGTCCCAGCACGACCTCGCTATTGGCGTGGGTGCCGAGGCCGTGGGTATAGGTATTGGTCCCGATGCGGAGAGGGGTGTCGATGCAGGATTGGCCAAGCTGGAGCACCGTGTGATCGTGGCGTCGGACTTGCAGCGACACTTCCTCCTGCTGAGGAGCGCGTCCTGGGCCCACGAAAGCTGACGCGGCCCAGTGCTGGACCGCCGCGATTTCCGCTGAGCTCGCCATGATCGAATCCTGCGGGGGCATGGAAGGGATCTCGTTGTCCTCAAGGGCGTGGATCGCCAAGGGAAAGACCAGGCATGCCAGCAACAGGAACGGGGTTCGCATAGATGTCTCCTTGTCGGTGAACCCAGTCCAAAGGTCAACCGAAAACGTGGCCAAAGCCACATGGATTTGTCCTTTGCGCGAGGGGGCCCCGTTCGCTAGCTTGGAGTATGTTTGCAACCCAAAGCGAAGAGAATTACCTGGGCGTCCTGGAAGGAATTGAGCGGAAGACTCTGGTCTACGGCGAGAAGACGTTGATGACCGAATTTCGCCTGCGGAAGGGTGCGGTCTTACCGCGGCACGCTCATGTGTATGAGCAGACTGGCTACCTGATCCGAGGCCGGATTCGACTCTTTATCGGTGCGGAATCGCAGGAATTAGGACCTGGCGACAGTTGGTGTATCCCAGGAGGGGCTGAGCATGGAGCGGATATCTTGGAAGATACGGTCGCACTGGAGGTTTTCTCCCCGGTCCGGCAAGACTATTTGCCCTGAGGGTGTTTGCCGTTGGAATCTGCCATGCACCATCCTTGATTTCATCCCGTGAAGCCCCGTGGGTCATTTGTGTATCTCGCGATTTGGGTTCTGGTCTGTGCCTCGCTGTTCCGTGAAGCGCAGGCCGGTGTGGGAATCGTCCCTCTGACCTCAGCGTTGGGCTTTCTGCGGGAAAACACATCGTCCAAGTCAGTAATCCAGGGCAGGACTGGTACTACTTGGACTGGATCCGTCTGGAAAAGGTGTTGCCCTCGACTTATAGCGACGGTTGGCAACCGTCACCATATGTGATCGGGCTGCGGGGACCGCATGAATCGCTTTTTTATGTTGTGGCGCCGGGTGTTTCGTTCCCGGCGGGTGCTACTGATGGAACGCTGCCTCTTCAGCTTGGCCGAACAATCACCCTCACCGGCTGGCCGGCCGGCAGGTTCTTTGCGGACTGGTACGATCCCTCTACCGGCATTCCCTTCGGCCTTTCGCAGGCCACCACGACCAACGGGATGCTCAACCTGGGCCTACCCGACTTTCGCGAGGACCTTGCGGCGGTGCTCTATCCACCGCCTGCCCTGACTCCTGTGAGTCCGACACCTCGGGACGGCCTCACTTTCAGGCTCGATTCTGAAACCGGCGGGCGTTACCTGATCCAGAAGTCGGCTGACCTCCTGGACTGGTTTCCTTGGCTGACCACTACGAATTCTTCTGGTAAGGCTTTCCTGAACGATCCCTCCGCAGTGATTGGGAATGGTTTCTTTCGTGCGTTTCGCGAACCTTAGGCTCCTCTCACTGGCCTTGGACGGGCTCGCGTCTGCCCGTAGTTGAAGACTCGGCCTGCTTGGGGCGGCAGTTGGCAGTTGAGGCCAGGCTGTAAATTACTTGACATGATTTTGTTTCGAGATAGTTTGCGGGACACTGTGAAAGGCAAAACTGTGAAATCTTGTCTGAACGCTGCCGTCGTAGCCACTGTGTTCTGTCTCCAGACCATTCCTGCCGGGGCCGCGGTGATTTTTCTTAACAACGATATCTCGCTGAGCCTCTCGCCGGGTACGTCGGGGGACGCCACCTTCTCGTTCAGGAACAATGTCGTCGATATCACTGATAACTTCCTCGCCTGGACGCTAGGAATCCAGGTTCTCCCGTCAGGATCGGTCTCTGGCGGTCTCAGCCTCGGCACCCTGGCGCAGGCGGACGCCAACCCGATGCCGATCGGTGCGTTCCCTGACACCATTCAGCCGACGCTGCTGACGCTTGCCGGCGGCGGCACGATCAACGGTTCGACCGAGTTCTATCAGATCGGTATGCAGACCACGGTTGCCCTTGGCACCTTGCTTGGTAACACGTCCTACAACATGGGCAAGCTCGGTTTCACAGCCTCGCCAACAGCCTCCGGCACTTGGAACGTTTACGCCGTCCAGCAGGGTGGAGCCAACTACCAGAGCTTCTGGACCGACGGATCACTTACTGACTCGGATTTTGGCAACCTGCCCCGCGGTGCCGGCAATTCGTCCACCTTGCTTGGAACGGTTACTGTGGTTCCGGAGCCGGGTTCCGTGGCGATTCTGACGGCGTTTGGTCTAGCTCTATTTAGCTGGTGGCGTTTTCATCTGGCGCGGCGGCATGTCAAGGGTGGAATTTGCGCAGACTCAGGTGCGTAACCGCCATTCAGGTCAGATCGATATTGGCGACAGATAGGATCTCAGCCTTTTGACCAAATGCTGCTTGCGAGAGTCGGTTGAAAGCCCTCGCTGGAGTTTCTGCACCCCCCGCGCTGCCGCCTCAAGAAGACAGCTCCGCCCGCCGGTTGCCCCGCTCATCACGTTGTACCATCCCCCAGCAGCTTGATCGCATACTTGCACTCATACCCATAGTCCTCGCCCAGTTCGTCGAGCAGCAACGTCTTGCCCTCTCGACCCCGTTTCTGGTACCGAGGTCTCACCTTCGCTAACCATTCTATTTTCAGTTCTTTGCTCATGCGCATTCCCACCGTTTTCCGGTGTCTTTTTCCCATGAGTCAACGACCCTTTTTGCCTCCCCTCAGTTTTCCACCTCAGGTGTCCTTTAGTTTGAGTCAACTCGTGGAGCCGTGGCCCCCTGAGTTGAGGCTTGCTTCCAGCCTGCAGATGAGCGATTATAGATAGAGTGAAGTGTTTGACATCGCCTGTATTCGTATGCGCGAGTTGCCGCAGCGTTTCCGGTGAGGTCACGTGGCGTGAGGTGTGACTCCTTGTCGTTTTCCACTCATTGCCGACTATTTCGGTTGGAGGTGGTCTTCTTCCCGGTGTGTCTCATCTACCTTTGCCAACCCTGATTATGAATAGCTTAGATCAAAGAATTGTGAATATGTTGGCGCGTAAAGACTATGCGCCGGCGAACGTGCCTGAACTCCTGCGCCTGTTGCGGTTGCCTCCTTCGCATCAGCAAGAACTGCAGCGAGTATTGCGGGAAATGGAGCAGACCGGAGGGGTCGCGCGTATCAAGGGCAACCGTTACATCCAGCCTCGTGAGGCCGACTTGATTCCCGGTCGAATCCGCATGAACCGGCAAGGCAAAGCTTTTCTCCAGCCCGACGACACCGGCCTCAAGGAAATCGTGGTTCCGGAAAGCGCGACCGGCACGGCTCTGCACGAAGACCGCGTGCTTGTTCGCCGGGATGTCCGCACCCAGGGCCTGCGCGCTGACGATGCCCAACCTGAGACCGGCACGGTGGTTCGCATTCTGGAGCGGCGGCGCACGCAGATTGTCGGTACCCTGCAACGCGGACGTCAGTTCCTCTACGTCATTCCCGATGATCCGCGTATTCCGCACGATATCTACGTGCCGGAGCCGCGCGATGTGGGTCGGCCCGCACGCCTGGGCGACAAGGTCGTCGTGGAACTGCGCGAGTGGGAATCGCGCCACACGAACCCGGAGGGGGAGATTGTGGAAGTGCTGGGCGCTCCCGATGCGGAGGGGGTGGACATGTTGTCAGTGCTGCGCCAATACGAACTGCCGCTTCATTTCCCTAAGGCCGTCTTGGAGGAGGCGAACGCCATCGGCACGAAAGTCCAACCCCAGGATGCCGCGCGGCGCGTGGATTGTCGGGGCCACCGAGTGGTGACGATTGATCCCGACGACGCGAAGGATTTCGACGACGCCATATGCCTGGAACGAGCGGGGCAGGGGCAATGGCGATTGTGGGTGCATATCGCTGACGTTTCTCACTACGTGAAACCCGGCACGGCGCTGGACGTCGAAGCCCGAAAACGAGGCAACTCAACGTACCTGGTGGACCGGGTCATCCCGATGTTGCCGGAGGCTCTGAGCAACGAGCTATGTTCCCTGAAACCGAATGTTGACCGGTTGACCAAGTGTGTGGAGTTTCTCGTGTCGAATGAAGGCCGAGTGTTGAACACGAAGTTCTACTCGGCCGTCATCCATTCCCAGCGCCGATTCACCTATCAGGAAGTACTTTCCATCCTCCAACGCAAGCCGCAGGCTGACGCCATTGAACAGATGCTGCATCAAGCCCACGAACTCGCCCAGCGCATCCGGCGCGCGCGCTTCAGGGCTGGGTCTCTCGATCTGGACTTTCCCGAAAGCAAGATCCGCCTGGACGAGCACGGGCGCATTCTCCGGATTGACAGAACCGAGAACGATGTGTCGCACCAGTTGATCGAGGAATACATGCTGCTCGCCAACGAGGCCGTGGGTGCGCGCTTGAGAAGCCTGCGTCGACCGGCCGTCTACCGTGTTCACGAATCACCCGACGTGCGGCGGCTGTACGAGTATCGCGAGGAAGTGCTGAGCCACAACGTCCCCTGCGGTAATCTGGCTCACGTCGCCGAGGTGCAGAAGTTGCTGTCCCGGCTGAACAGTCTGCCCATCGGGCAGGCGCTCAAGATCGGCTTTCTCAGGTCGCTCATGCGCGCTCGCTACGCCATCGAACCGCTCGGCCACTACGGCTTGGCCAAGAAGGACTACACGCATTTCACTTCCCCGATCCGTCGTTTCGCCGACCTCGTGGTGCACCGGGCGCTCTTCGACAAATTGTCTGCCTCACTGTCTGCGTTGAAGGAAACGGCCGACCACATTTCCGTCACGGAACGGAATTCCGCCGATGCCGAACGCGACAGCAAGGACGTGAAGTTGTATGCGTTTCTGAAGGCGCAGTTGCAGTCCGGCCGGCCGGAGCCCTATCCCGCTTTTGTGACGGATGTGCGCAACTTCGGGTTTTTCGTGGACGTGCCGGGCTTGGCCATGAGCGGCCTTGTGCCGTTGTCCACAGTGGAAGATGATTTCTTTGTGTTCGACCCGGCGCGCAACCAACTCGTAGGCCGGCGGACCCGCCGAATTATTCGGCTGGGTGACAAGGTGACTGTTCAGGTGGCCAAGGTGGATAGCTTCAAGAAACAAGTCGACTTCCGGTTGGTGGAAGTGCGTCGACCAGCCGTCCGACCACCCCTCGGGCGAGCGAATGCGATGCGATCTGAACGGAGCAAGGTCAGGGGTCAGGGCGGCTATGCCGGAGGGAGAGCTTCCTCCCCCGAAAAGCCGCGAGGGCCAGTACGCAAACAACAGGGGGCAGGCAAGTCATGGGTGCGGAGACCCTGATGACACGTTGGGGGCTGGTCAAGCTCGCGGTATCGCGTTGCCGAAGGCTGGACAAGCAGCAGCTCATCGCATAGCTTCCGCCCACTCTTATCACATGAACCGCATGGCCATCTTCCTCATCCAACGACTCTCCTCCAGCCTTCTCGCTTGGCTCCTGGTGGCGATTCTGCTTCAGCTTTCGGCCTTGGCTCAAGTGGCCAAACCGACTCCCGGGCAGACGGCCAAGACTCTTGCGAAGGCCACCGCTTACGGTGGAAAAATCGATTACCTCCTGTCTCTGCCCGGAACCTACGGGCAGGATACGGCCAAGAAGTGGCCTTTGATGCTCTTCCTGCACGGTTCAGGGGAGAGGGGTTCAGACGTCTGGATGGTGGCCAAGCACGGGCCGCCCAAGCTCGCGGCGGCTGGCCAGGATCTCCAGTTTATCATCGTATCCCCTCAGTGTCCTGAAGGCCAGGACTGGCGTGACGAGCCTTTGCTGGCGCTCTTAAACGAGGTGTGCGCGAAGTATTCAGTGGATCGCGAACGCATCTACCTGACGGGCCTGAGTATGGGCGGTTACGGCACCTGGAGGCTCGGACTTTCGCACCCGGAGAGGTTTGCTGCCATCGCCCCGATCTGTGGTGGTGGGAATCCGCAGAGCGTTCTTCAGGCAGATCCGAAGCGTCGGGAGCAGGTTCGCCGCCTCCCGGTCTGGGCCTTTCACGGTGCCAAAGATCCCACGGTGCGCCTGGAGGAGAGTCAGCGCATGGTGAATGCCTTGAAACAGATCGGCAGCGCCACGGTCGAGCTCACCACCTACCCTGACGCGGGGCACGATTCCTGGACGGTCAGCTACGGCAACCCGAAGCTGTACGAGTGGTTCTTATCCCACTCGCTTCAGGTTCGGAAATAGCCAACTCACATCTTTGCCGCAACCCCCGATCGGCCGCATCGTGAGAAAAGGGGGCGCACAGTTCCCGTACCGCAGGTTGCCAAACCTGCTGTTTCGCGGGTTGCCTAACCCGCGTGGGCGACAAGTGCGGAAGGTCGGCCGACTGGGCAGTCGGCGATACGGCAGACAAGGCTGTCTGCGGCACTCTTGTGTTGGGTCAGAGGTACTCGTGTCACAGGGTCTTTGTGGGGCGAGAACGGATTGAACCTGTTAAACATCAGTACCCTGCTTCCCAAATCGGCTCGTGTCACATCCGTCACACGTTTTCTGCGTCCTTTCTGGACGGACGTCGAGTGGGGAAAAGCCGCGTGCGCTGCCCGCGAACAGCGCACGGGTCCAAGCACGGGGACTCGATGGAAGACTCCCCCCTACAGCTTCGGTCCAGTCACATACGTGACTGGCTGACGGCTGCGGCCGCTCGTGGGTGTCTTGGGGGGTGTCAAGTTCATGATGAAATACGAAGAAGACCCCTCTTCATGGTCCTTCATTTCTTCATGGTGAACTCCGCTTTCCCTTGGGAATCCAAAAAGGTGTGACAACTGTGACAGTAGCCTTTTTGCGGAGGAGGACGTTGCGGATCAATTGGTTATGACTGACTTTGCTGTCACAAACCCTTGCGACAGTTCTGTGACAGTATACTCACTCGAGCTTGCTATAAGTCGAAATAAGAGTTAATATAAACCGCACTTTCCTAGGGCTACGCCCGGTCGAGTCGGCGTGGGAAGCTGTGCTCATGAAATTGTCGTACGCGTCGTTCTTAGGTCTGGTCGTTGCAGTTGGGCTGTTCGCCCAACTCGCGACACTTCACGCCCAGCCGGCTACCCCGGCCTTCACCAACCACGTCCTCGAACTCGACGGCACGGGCGGGTACGTGGAACTGCCGCCGAATCTGCTGGCGGGCGCGCGTGAGATGACCTTCGAAGCTTGGCTGAAGTGGGATCAGTTATCCGACGGTGCTTCGGTTGCCTTCAGTTATGGGGAGATCTCACGATTCTTCGCTTTGGCTAGTGCCAGCCGTAACAGTCTCTTTTGCGCTTTGGCCGGTTCAAGTGGCGTGGTTGGTGGGTCGGGTACTGGGCTGGCGAACACGATCGAACTGAACCAGTGGTATCATGTGGCGACGGTGGCCAGCACCAACGGCATCCTCTTTTACGTCAATGGCTCTTTGGTGGGGACCAACGCTTTCCAGGAACGCCTGTTCACGACCGGCCCGGTCCAACGGGCCTTTCTCGGCCAATCCGAGATGGGCCTCGGTGGGGGAAGCGTCCTGCTTAGATTCTGCGGCCAGATGGACGAGGTCCGGCTTTGGAACAGGGCGCGCACCGCGGAGCAAATCCAGGAGAGCCTGGGGCGGAGGCTCGCCGGAACTGAGTCGGGCTTGGTCGGACTCTGGAACTTTGAGGACACGGCCAACGCGGGTCGGGATGCCTCGCCCGGGGCGCATCACGGGACGCTCCTGGGCCGGGCTCGCGTCGTTGAGTCCGATCTGCCGCGCCCGGAGGCACTGCCGTTGCCCGGGTTCATCGACGGCCAACTGACCTACGCAGACGGCTCTCCCGCGAACGAAGTGGTGGTGCGCCTGGAGCGGGCGGGCCAGCCATTCGCGTCCGCAACTACCGATCTCTCGGGGCGTTTCCGAGTGGGCACCGTTGGCTTGGATCAACCCTTCGAGTTCGTCGCCACCGATTCAGATTTAGGCATGCGCGAACGGCAGGACCCACTCCAACCTGGCCAACGGCGAACCGTAAAACTGGTGCTCCGCGAGGCGGTCAGCCTGGCGGGACGGACCGTGGCCCTGGATTCCTCGCCGCTGCCAGGCGTCGTGGTGGAACTGATACCGGTCACCAGCACGGGTGTGTCGGCGGTTTCCACGAATCGGCCCGGCCCGCTGCCGTTGGGCGATGATCGAGGTGTGACCGCGGTGGACCTCGTTAAAAGCGATGCGCTGGGGCGGTTCAAGTTCGTCAATAGTGTGCCTGGCGAGTATGAGCTGCGTTGCCAGGTCCGCGGGGGTTTTGTGTATCCGAGGCTGCGCGTGAAGCTGCCCACAACCGAGTTGCCGGAGATCCGGCTTGCCCCGTTCAAGAAAGGGCGCTGGTTGAAACTGGGCGAGAAGGAAGGTTTGGGCAAGGATTGGGTGACCTCCATTCACCCGGCGCCCAACGGCACGGTCTGGATCTTGGACCTGCAAGGCGGAATCTCGCGTTATCGCGGTGCCAAGGTGCAATCGTTGCGCCCTCCGGAATCGTTTCGGACTACACGTGAACGTGTCCAGAACATCATCCACCAAGCCCCCGACGGCACGGTCTGGTTTTCCGAGAAGGGCGGTGTTGGGCGATTCTTCCCCGATCCAGGGCCGGAGTTAACAGGCCGGTTCGACCACCTTACTGAAACCAATGGACTCGCCGGCGAGGTTGTGAATGCGATTTTTTCTGACGCGGATGGGACCGTGTGGCTGGGAGCGAACAAAGGATTGTCCCGCTACCTTTCCGGACCCAGCAACGGCAGCAACCGGCTTTTCAAGAATTACACTTCAACCAACGGCTTGAGCGGTGACCGAGTCAATGCCATCCATCGCTCGAAGGACGGTTACTTATGGCTCGGCACCGACCAGGGGGTTTCGCGCTTTGACGGAACGAATTTCGTTCATTGGGGCCAGTCGGATGGCCTCCAGGAATCCAGCGTGTCCTGGATCACGTCCGACAAGGATGGCGTGATCCGATGCGGAGCGGGTTCGTGGGCGGCGCACTGGGACGGGCAGAAATGGCGGAGCATGAAGTTCCCGGAGATCACCCAGCGCACCCAGGACGGCGGGCGAAATGCCACCCACGGCGACGAGGCCGGAAACATCTGGTTGGGTACGGAAGGGGATGGGGCGTGGCGCTACGATGGGAAGGCCTGGATCAACTACAACACCCCGGATGGGTTGGTTTTCAACCGAGTGAATCCCATCGCCAGCGGCACCGATGGCACCGTTTGGTTTGGTACGTGGGGGGGCGGTGTGTCCGCCTACGATGAAAACTCCCTGGTGAACTACGCGCGCGCCGACGGCCTGGCGTGGGATGATGTTTGGGGCGGGGCTGCCGGGCCGGACGGTTCGGTGTGGTGTGCCACAATGGTCTTGGGCTTCAGCCGCCGTTCAGACACACCGGGCGGGATTTCGCGCTTTGACGGCACCAACTTCGTCACCTATCGGCAGGCCGATGGCTTGGCCGATAATCGTCCCAGTTCAATGCGCTTCGGTCCGGACGGCAAACTATGGATCGGCACTCGTGGCGGAGGCATTTCGATCCTTGGTCAGGATCATCGATTCAAGACCTTGCCTCTGCCGGGCGGCTTCGATGCAAATTCTGTCTATAATGTGGACTTCGCTCCGGATGGCGCCATGTGGTGCGGCACGGGGGATGGGGTCTTTCGCTATGACGGGGCGAGCTTTGACCATTTCACCATGGCGAACGGTTTGCCCGACCCTCTCGGCTCGGTCTTGGTTGATCGCAAGGGTGGGGTTTGGCGCCTATCGAATGGTGCTGATGGCCTCGCCTCCTATCTGTCTCCGGAGGCATTGAAACCGGGAGGCACCCGCTCGTTCGTCAACTTCGGCCCCAAGGAGGGGTTGTTGGGGCGCACGCTGGGGACGTCAGGAAGGCACGAGACATCCGGCGGGGCATTTTGGGTTGGCACCATGGGCGGTGTTTATACTTTCGATGGCGGACGGTTTTCTCCTTTGCCACGGCCCAAGGACGGTCTCTCCGATCAGACGACCCGCTCGATTTACGTCGATTCCCGGGGCCGCCGTTGGTTCGGCACGCATGGGGGAGTCAGTTGTGACGACGGCCAACTCAGTTCCGTCATCGACACTCGGGACGGGCTGGCCGGCGATGTTGTCCGTAGCATCGTCGAAGATCGGCAAGGCCGGTTGTGGTTCGGCACGGACAAAGGCGTGACCCGCTACCAGCCGCGCCGGGTGACTCCGCCTTCGCCCACCGTCGCCGTGCAGACGGTCCGCACTTACTACGACGTGTCCGTGCTCCCCGCCATCACCACCGGCCAGCGCGTCACCTTCCACTTCGACGTGACCGACCTGCGCACGCTGCCGGAGAAGCGCCAGTACCGCTATCAGGTGCTGGCGGGCGCGATGACGGCCAGCGAACTAGAAAAGCTCGCGGACTGGCAGGGACCCGCCTCGACGCCGCAGTGGGAATGGACGACGAACCGGGGCGGTGTTTACACGCTGGCCGTGCAGTATGTGGACCGCGATTTGAACCGATCCAAGCCGGGCATGGTGGTCCTGCACCTGGTGCCGCCGTGGTTTGGGAATGCCTGGATCGTGGTGCCCACGGGCGGCGTGGTGGTGGGTTTGTTTGGCTGGGCGTTCGTGGCGCGGTCGCTGGTGATCCGGCGCAAGCGCGAGGCCGAGCAGTTGCGGGAGCGGTTGCTGGCCGAGGAGAAGCAGGCGCGCGCCACGCTCGAACAACAGGTTGCGGAGACCCGCAAGGCGGAGGCTTCGATGCGCGAGTCGCAGGAGCTTTATCACTCGCTGGTGGAGAATATTCCGCACCTCGTTATCCGCAAGGACCTGAATGGAGTTTACACATTCCTCAACAGCATGACCGAGGACTGGCTGGGCCTTTCAGTGAAGGATGGCAGTTTTGTTGGGAAGACCGACTTGGATATTTTCCCAGCCGAATTGGCGCGGACTATTCGCGCTGCCGACCGCAAGGTGATGGAAACGGGTGAAATCCTGGAGGGCGACAATAAATATGAGCGCGGCGCGGACGGGACAGTCAAGCTGACGAGCTACTATCATTGGGTGCGTGTGCCGATCCGCAACGCAGCCGGCAAAATCACGGGGGTGCAGGTAGTCTCCTGGGACATCACCGCCGCAAAAGCAGCCGAGGAGGAACTACGCCGTGCCAAGGAAATCGCCGAGGCCGCCAAGGAAACGGCTGAGGAAGCTCGTCAGCAAGCCGAGTCCGCCAACGCGGCCAAGAGCGAATTTCTGGCGAACATGTCGCACGAGATCCGCACGC
>CAYPNF010000024.1:0-124859 GCA_964411985.1 uncultured Verrucomicrobiota bacterium | reverse complement strand
CCGGTTCGGAGGGAGGGGCAAGGTCACATCCCTTGTCCCTACCCCTATCCAAGACTTGGCGGACTCCCCTGAGCCCCTTCCTGTTGGGCGGCAGCTTTTGGAGAGTGCGGTGCGGAGCAAAGCGAAGTACCGCTTTTCCCCCTTCGCGTGGGGCCGTGATAAGCGGGCCGGAGCGCGAGCACCGTCGACGCTGCGCTTCGCCGCTGGGCCTATCGAGTTTCACCCTCCGGCGAGTTCTCGCGTGTGCCGTTCCTAATTGGGGCCTCTCTGGACAGCTCCAGCATGGATTCAGGATTCAGCGGCGCACTCTGGAACCTGACGAGTCTCATGGCCCCCTGAAAGGGTGGAGATTCCGCAGAAACTCGTCTTCCGAGGATGTTTCGGTCGGCATGAAGCTCGATCGGCGTCACGGTCATCCCCGGGTTGGTGGCCACTGGCTTTCCTGAGGCGTAGAGCACACCCTGGTGGCCATCTGCGGTGATGGCTACCTGCGTCCAGACGCCTATTGAGAGGATACCTTCTGCGTCGATCGTTTTCTCGCCCGAGACTCCATTCGTAGTGATGGTGAAACGCAGTCCTCCTTGGGGCGTGCTGATCACGAGTCGGGCGTAATTGGTGGAGCTCGCGTTCAATTGCAGGATGGGTTGCCCAACCGGGCCTCCGTCCCAGCGGACCCAGCCTGCAAACATTCGCGCGTTCGCCACCCCTGGAGGGAGCCTGACGCTGGAATTGGTTCCAGTGAGGAGGAGGACTCTTCCATGGTTCGCGTCCTCGCCCAAACTGGCGCCACCTTCCAAGGTCCCATGCTGGTTTTCAGCGGTGTCCCGGGCGTCTAGCTGGAACGGATAGAGCGCGGACCAGGTATGGTGGAAGGTAGGCCATTCGTCTTTTGTCCAAGACAGTTTGCCCAAACCCAATTTTGAAACGCCGCGATCGTTGGCGTCGTAGTAGTGATAACTGAACCAGCACTCTCCGTCTTCCTCCAGGATCCCCACATGCCCCGGGCCGACGTAGGGGCCGGTGGTGGTTAGGAACAGTGTGCCACCCTCGTCCTCCAGGCTTCTACCCTCCTGATCCAGGAACGGGCCGGCGGCCTCCCGGCTTCGGCCGACCCGAATCTCATACGTGCTTCGGAGTCCGCGACAGCAATTGCCCCAGTTAACAAAGAGGTAGTAAAAGCCGCCGTGTTGCACCAGGCAGGCCGCCTCGATAGCGCGGTGATAGGCCACGCGGGTGACGGGCGAATCAGGAGTGATTCGTTTCCCGGTGGACGGGTCCAACTGGGTCACGAAGAGTCCGCCGAAGAAGGATCCAAAGGCCATCCACAGACTGCCGTTTCGATCGAGGCAAACGCTGGGGTCAATCGCGTTGTAGGGCTGTCCCTGCCCCGATCGGATCACGATTCCTTGATCCTCCCACCTTGGCTGGGGCGCGTTCGTGCTGAGGGTGGAGGTTGTGGCGAGCCCGATCGCCGAGGTCTGACTTCCCCAACTGGAAACGGAGTAGTAGAGCAGGTATTTGTCACCGACACGGATCAAGTCGGGTGCCCAGAAATGGCCGCGGAAGTTCGCCACGGTGTTGGTGGTCCACGAGGGGAGAGACGCGAAGACACGTTCGCCGCGAGTCCAGTGGATTCGGTCAGGGGAGGTCTTGGACTGGATCCCTTGTCCGGTGCAGAAGAGGTAGTAGAGGCCATCGCAGCGCACGATGCAGGAGGGATCATGAGCAAGCAGTTGCCCCTCCAGAGGCTCAGGACCCGAAGCCTCCATCCGGCAGGTCAAGCAAAGAGTCAGGATCAACGCCAGGATGGCCGCCGTAGAACGCATAGGGCGAAGATGCACGTTCCCGGTGCCGACCGCAAGCTCGGCAGGGCCTCACGCACTCTTGCTCACGACTTTATCGCACACTTTGTCGCATCCCAATTCCAGCCCTGCCCTCCCCTTCCCACAGCTTCTCGCCGCTGCACGGCTTATCCCCATTCGTCTGCCTGACTGCGACGGCTCGGCGAGCCACCGCCCACCAGGAAGGGAATCCCATCCTGCAAAATCCTGTCATCCTGTCCGAACCCGTCTGTCTGCTTCCGCTCCCCCGGGCTGCGGAATCGACAAAGTGTGAGACAAAGTGGGCGACGAAGGTTTTTTTCTCCTCCTTCTTGCCCGCTTCGGTTTTCATGGTAGAGCATCCGCAGAGCCTTCCTTTCCCACAGCTTCTCGCCGCTGCACGGCTTATCCCCATTCGTCCGCCTGACTGCGACGGCTCGGCGAGCCATCGCCCACCAGGTAGGGAATCCCATCCAGCAGAATCCTGTCATCCTGTCAGAACCCGTCTGTCTGCTTCCGATCCCCCGGGCTGCGGAATCGACAAAGTGTGACACAAAGTGGGCGACGAAGGTTTTTTGATTCCAGGCTCCTCAAACCCGATGGCGTGTCCTAGAGTCCTCGGCCACAGAGATCATGGACACCGAATTGCCTGACCCAGAGCGCGCCGCACCACGGGGTGTTTTCGTGACCACCCAATGGTCGGTGGTCCTGGCTGCGGCTCAGCCCCAGGAGACTGCGGCACGCACCGCGTTGGCCCGGCTGTGTGAAGCGTACTGGCATCCTCTTTACGCTTACGTCCGCAAGCGCGGCTATCATCCTGAGGATGCTCAGGACTTGACTCAGTCGTTCTTCGCGGAGTTGCTGGAGCACAATTGGGTGGCGCGAGCCGACCCGAGCAAAGGACGGTTTCGGTCGTTTCTCCTGATGGCCATGGCCCGGTTTCTGGCCAATGAATGGGACCGCCTCAAGACGCAGAAACGGGGTGGGGGCATCGCGGTGATCTCGCTCGAAGCGGCCGAGACCAAGTACCAGCAGGCCGTGGAGGAAAGGCTGAGCCCGGATCAAGTCTACGAAAAGCACTGGGTGCTGGCGATGCTCGATCGGGTCCTGGACGGCCTGCGAAAAGAGTACACCCAGGACGGCAAGGAGGCGCTCTTCAACGCTTTGAAACTCAGCCTGGTGGGGAGTCGCGAGACTCAGCCCTATGCGGTGTTGGCCGCGCAACTGGATATGAACGAGGGAGCGGTTAAGGTGGCGGTGTCCAGGTTGCGTGCCCGGTATCGGGAACGGTTGCGCGAGGAAATCAGCCAGACGGTGGCCGAGCCCGGGGAGGTAGAGGAAGAGATTCAATACCTTTTCCGCGTGATGGCGAGACACGGATGATCTGGCCTGTAACCTTTGCGAGTAGATCCTTAGAAAAGTGGGTAGACTGGTGTTATGGAATCGAGCAAGCCATGTGGAGTGTGCGGCCAAGCCTTGGCGGCGGGGTCGCCGGAGGGCCTTTGCGCGGCTTGCCTGCTGAAGGCCGGGCTCGACAGCGGGGTGGACTTCGAAGCTGGGACCTTGCCAGGGAGCCAACCGCCCCGCTTCACGGCTCCGGCCATCGCCGAGTTGTCCAAACTCTTTCCGTTGTTGGAGATTCAGAGCTTGTTGGGGCAGGGGGGAATGGGAGCGGTGTACCAGGCTCGTCAACCTGCACTGGACCGATGGGTTGCCCTCAAGGTACTTCCGGACCAGCCTGGAGCGAACGCGGTGTTTTCGGAGCGTTTCGCCCGCGAAGCCCGTGCTTTGGCCCGATTGAACCATCCGAACATCGTTGGCATCTATGACTATGGCCATGTGGAAGGTTTCTGTTACTTCCTCATGGAGTTTGTGGAGGGTGTCTCGCTTCGGCAGCTGCTCCAGACTGGGCATCTTCCACCGCAGGAGGCTCTTCGCATCATCCCCCAGATCTGTGATGCGCTGCAGTATGCGCATGATCAGGGCGTGGTTCACCGGGACATCAAACCAGAAAACGTGCTAATGAGCCGGGCTGGGCAGGTGAAGATCGCCGATTTCGGTCTGGCCAAGACCCTGGGGGTAGCCATCCCCGCCATGCGCCTGACTGGAGAAGGGCAGGTGATGGGCACTCCCCACTACATGGCCCCCGAGCAGGTGGAGCACCCGGCCGAAGTGGATCATCGGGCCGATATCTTTTCTCTGGGGGTCGTCTTCTACGAGATGCTCACGGGTGAATTGCCACTCGGCCGGTTTCCCTTGCCGTCCGCCAAGGTGGGCGTCGATGTGCAGCTGGACAGTATCGTGCTTCGGGCATTGGAGAAGCGTCCTGAACTGAGGTACCAGCGAGCGAGCGAGGTGAAAACCTCCCTGGAAACGGCGGCAGCTCCCACGGGAGCCAAGCCGGGCAAAACCAACGAAGCAGCGGCGAAAGAGGCAGCCTCGGCGCCATCAGCGAGCCCGGGTTGGCCAGGGACGGTGCAACCTTGGCGTATCCTCGCGATTCTCCTTCCCTTTTTTGCCCCGCCGGTCGCGTTCTTTTGGTTCCTCCTGGGCGGTCACGAGGTGCTCGGTCTGGACCTGGATGCAGACGTGGAGTTTTTCGTGGGGTTGATCGGATTGCCGATCAGCGCAGGCTTGGGGCTGATCCTCGCGGGGTCCGTACATCAGCTGTTTTCTCCGCTGGGGGCCGCTGGGCAGGCGTTGGTGGATGGAAAACGCCGCCCTTGGTCCGGTTGGGCGGTCGGATCGATCGTGTTGTCGGCCCTGGCCCTTCCGGTGGTGGGTGGCGCTGCGGTCTTGGTGCAGCTGGTAGCGCGGGAGCAATCCTGGAACCCTCACGCAGGCGAGCTGACGGTCAGTCTGGCGCTGATGGGAGGAACCATTCTGCTTGCGTTGGGGGCGGCACTTTGCGGGGTCACTGCGCTCCGGGAGATTCGTCATGCGGGAGGTTTCCCGCGCGGACGCGTGGCAGCGCTGGCCTCGGTCTGGCTTTGGCCGACG
The DNA here is from genome assembly GCA_964411985.1 of uncultured Verrucomicrobiota bacterium. Taxonomy (GTDB): domain Bacteria; phylum Verrucomicrobiota; class Verrucomicrobiia; order Limisphaerales; family J093; genus CAYPNF01. Next base: position 120,039 of record CAYPNF010000024.1, on the reverse strand, counting down.
CTGCTGGTGGTCGGCCTGCTGGTGAGCCCGGTTCAAAACCGGCTCGAACGGCAACTGCGTGATTCCTCCACGGGCCGGTCTTACCAGAGTGAGAGTACCCCGGGTGCATTGGCTGCCGTTCGCGGGGATCAGAGGCCAACCAGCCGCGGACCGTCCAGGATCGCGGTGATTGCTGTTGTGGCAGTCTCGGTCCTGGCGATAGGAGCTTTTGGGGGATTTCGCAAACGATCTCGCGCGGATCAGAAGCCTGGTGACTAACGAATCATGAAACCCATCAGTGCATCCATCATCGTGCTTGCGGCGGCCATCCTCCTCGTCGGCGGGTCCCATATCCCACACAGCGACACCAAGCTATTCGTTCAGGTCGTGGGTTGCGGAGTAGGTTTGGCAGGGCTGGCCGGTTGGTTCGTTAGTTTCAGGGAGAAGTAGCATCCTCGGAATGATCACCCGTAGATTGCCCCGTTCCTCGTTGGGCACGCTAGCGGCTCCGGGTCTGCCGGTGGTTAAGCCCGAGAGAGCGATGAGCAGCTCGCTCGGTAGGTTGGGACCGGCTTTCAGAATCGGGCAGTTGTACACCACCCCCATGCAGGCTCTGGTGGAGGGACAGTACGAGAACCAGCCGTACTCTCCAAAGAGGCCGCCTGAGTGCGCCCAGTGCTCGTCACCCAGGACGTCGAAGCGCATCAGCCCCAAACCATAATCATATCGGGCGCCGCCGATATCGATGGACTGAAAGGTGCGCATCATCTCCAGGCTGCTTTCGTTCAGGAGCCGTCCCTCAAAAAGAGCGAGACCGAAATGGACAAGGTCGGCCGCGGTCGAGATTTCGGCGCCGGAGGTCCAGAACGAGGTGAGAATCGCAGTCTGCGAGCGGCCGCCCAGGTCCTCGTGGATGCCATCACCGTTGAAATCGAGATGGGGATTCGCCAATTTGCCATTCCAGGCCTCCTCGGCACCCATGAATGTGCTGCGAAGCGCGGCTCTCTCCAGGACGGTTCTGCGCATCTCCGCGGCGACCGTCGAACCGGTGACGCTGCGGACGATCATACCCAGGAGGACATAGCCAGTGTTACTGTACTGGCCGTCGGCGTCCGGCGAGAAGTACGGCTCCTTGACGTACTTCAACACATCTTCCGGTTGCCATCGGCGAGACCAGTTACTGAACAGGGCCTGGCGGAAATCTAGGTCATCCCCGAAGTTATAAAGCCCGGCGCGGTGGCTGAGCAGTTGGCGAATCGTGATATCGGGCGAAATCTGTGCGGAGTCCAGCCCGGGGAGCCAGTGGCCGACCGTATCCTCAAGGCTGAGTCGCCCCTCCTCGGCGAGCCTCAAAATGGTCGCAGCGACAAAGGTCTTTGTGACGCTCCCCACTTCAAATGGTGTCTGGGGCCGGATTGGATTGATCCCGTCGGATGTGCCAAACGTCCCAAGCCAGAGACCTTTGTTGGGGAGAAAGACGGCCGCGGATGCTCCGATAATTCCTTGATTCGTGCAGGCGCGACGGAGTGCTTGCTGCAGAGTCTGGAACGGCGTGGGATTTGTCGCCAAGGCCACGCGGTAGAACCTCTCCCGGCTGGGTAAGGCATCATCCGCCCAAGATACGTCGGGGGTCTGGGTCGTGAGGGTGGCCCGCTTCTGCCAACCCTCCATCAGATTCGTGGCGGTTTCTACGACGTAAGCTTGGCCAACAACGTTTGACCAGTGAAGCACGGGCACCCCTTGCTCCAAACGCAACGCGATCTTGCCAATCTCGGCCGGGTGTCCCGAGAAGGGAAGGGCCAAGAAGAGCCCTGCGACGAGTCCAAACTGCGGTGCCCATGTCGTTGGGCTTGAAAGTACCCGGAGAGTGGGGCGCCACATGGCTCGGAGGCTACAAGTTTGCACCCTTCACCACCACTCTTTTCCTCCCGCGGTGGCCGGGCATTACTCACCGAGCCGTCAAAGGAGTATTGCCCTGATCGCGAGATGCTCCCGCTTCGAAAGAAAGTGAAATCAGCCGACCTGCGGCATTTTGGGGGTCGAGAGGGGAGGGGCGTTGTCCTGGAGTTGATGGGCGGCAAGCACGGCGACGATCGTGACGGATAGTTCGCTGGGTCGGAATGGTTTGTTGAGCCAGCCTTGGCAGCCTGTTTCCTTGGCGAGGTCGCGGACTTTTTGGTCGGTGACCGAGGTTACAAAGACGACTGGGGTGGACTTGTTGAGTGGTGTTTGGCGCATGTAGCTGGCGAATTCCACACCGGTCATTCCGGGCATGTCGATATCCAGCAACGCCAAATCGTATTGAGTGGAATCGACCAACGCTTTTGCCTCGATACCGGAACTCGCGCGCGAGAGTCGGCAGCCGACCTTCTTCACAATGAATTCGAGGAGTTTCAAACAAATCACGTCATCGTCCACCGCAAGAACATGTGCTGTGACCGGGCTCTGCGCCTGACTTGCATTCGTCTGGTTTAGAAGCATTTCCATGGACCGAAGGCTGGTCTCCAAGGTGCTGCGGACCGAGCTGGTCAGATCCGCCGGCTGTTCCACGAGGTGGGCGAGCAGGAACTCAACGGTGGTGGCTAGTTGTGCCACTCGCCCCAAACCGGCGCGAGCGGACGTGACTGCAATTTCCTGACAGGTTTGGCTCATCTGTCGCAGTGTCGTGCTGGGACTGGCTTGACCGGTCTGATTTCCGAGTCCTGCTGCCAGGGTCCCCAGCTTGGCGAGACTTTGCGAGGCTTGAGCCAAGGCTCTTTCGCGGATATGTTGGCGGAGTCCCTCTGCATCCTGCTGCACTTGAAGCTGGAGTTCCTTACCGTCGAACGCCACCTTGTCCTGCTCCTGCCGTGTGGGCTTGGTTGGCCTGCCATGGAGCACCTTGCGAACTTCCTCCACAATGGATTCGGGCGAGTGGTCCTGTTTCAGCAGACACCTCGTCGCTCCCCACTCGTTGGCGCTCCGCAGAGTCTCGCCCAGGAAGGTCGCGCTGAACACGATGACCGGAGTATCCCGAGTTTCAGGGTTTTGCCGTACCGCCTTTAAGATCTCGATGCCGTTCAGGCAGGGAAGCTGGAGATCCGTGAGCACGATGCTGGGCTTATGCTCCAGGATTAGGTCCAAACCACTCTGCCCATCCTGGGCCGACCACACCTGGAACCCGTTCTTTTCGAAAACCCGATGGTAAACAGCTCTGACCAAGCTGCTGTCCTCGACCACCACGATTCTGGGTTTGGGGTTAGGGGCAGGCACCTTGGCCGGGATAGCCCCGCTAGGCGGTTCGCTCGGTTCGTTATAGCCGGAGTTGTTCATGGTGAACCCATTGCCGTCGGGCGGCCATGCCCCGGCAAACCGGTTGCTACACCTCTATGGGTGACGTCTTTGGTGGCGTCCGACCGGTCGCGTAGACCCCAGAGGTTGGTTGGTATGTGGCCAAACTGAAGGTACTTATACCAGAAAAAAACGCAAACGGCGAATTCCTGGCAAGGTTGTCTTGGGTCCAAGACCGTCGAGGAGTGGGGCTGAGTTCTCTTTTTTTCTTTATGATGCTGGCATGCCCTGGGAGATGGGCCTTGGGCGGTTGGGGGCTGGCTGGACGGGCTGAGAATTAGTTATCTGAATAGGGTATCGCCTACCTCCGGTGAATCAAGTTTCATTCATTCAATCCTCTCCTCAGGAGTGAGTTGTGACCTTAGACCAGCCTTAGGCGTATTGGTGCCTTACAGCAAAACCCTGAAGCCAACGCTCACTGAGTCATGCGTCCAAGTGATGATTAATATCGTGATGAGATTCCGAATCTAGATCGCATAAAACTTATTGGCCGCATTTAAGCGCTTGATACAAAGGGGGTGGGATGGGATATTTTCCCCTGTGCCGGGACGGTAGGTTACTATCGTTTCTCGGGACCGGTCTGAGCCTTAATCGAGTGTATGCACGATACTTTCGAACTGGACATCATTTACATTGCGGCCTTTTGCATCGCGGGGATCTTCTTCGCGGTGTCGCCCTTTGCTGTTGTCCATCTTCTTTCCGCCCGCAAGACTCGGGAATACGCGCAGAAGACCGATCAGATCGTGGAATGCGGGATGGAACCGATCGGCGATGCCTGGATCCGCTACAGCGCGGTGTACTACCTCTATGCCCTCGTATTCGTGGCTTTTGCCGTGGATGTTCTCTTTCTGATCCCGGTTGCGCTGGTCTACAACCGGGTGTTTCCCATCCGAGATCTTGTCGAAACCTGTCTGTTCATTGGCGTTCTGTCGCTCGTTATCGTATACGCCTGGAAAAAGGGAGTATTTGAATGGAACCGCAAGTCCAAAGCCCCGTAATCGAATCAACAATTCCTCCGGATTGTTCGTCCATCGTGCGTTTCGCCAAGCTGGACGAGTTGTTGGCGTTGGGTCGTGCCAATAGTCTTTGGCCGCTCACTTTCGGCTTGGCCTGCTGTGCCATCGAAATGATGGCGGCGGGCGCCTCGCGGTTCGACATTTCCCGGTTCGGGGCGGAGGTGTTCCGGCCCTCTCCTCGGCAGGCGGATGTCATGATCGTGGCCGGTACGGTCAACAAAAAGATGGCGCTGGCGGTGAAGACACTCTACGACCAGATGCCCGAGCCCAAGTGGGTGATTGCCATGGGGAATTGCGCCATCTCGGGGGGGCCGTTTGTTTTTCCTGGCCAATACGCAGTGGTGGAAGGAGTCGATAAGCTCTTTCCCGTGGACATCTATGTTCCGGGCTGTCCCCCTCGGCCGGAGGCTTTGATTGAAGGGATTATTGCGTTGGAAGAGAAGATCACAGGGAAACGCCGGTGGCCCAGGGTGAAGCCGGAATGAGTACCTCCATCGACGATTTACAGGGGGCATTTCAGAAATTGGCCTCCGCCAATCCTCTGCCCCCGGCGGCAAACCCAGCCCCGAGCACCGGGACGGAGCCGCAAGCGCCTATACCTGCTGCTCCCGCTGGAGTGCTGCCACCCGACCCTAAGGTCAAGGGCTACCATTTTGATGCTACGGTGGCCTCGGATCAGGTGGTTGCGGCAGCCGAGGAACTGTACCGGCACGGTTTTGCGATCGACACGATCACCGGAGTGGACTGGATGGCAGCGGGAGAGATGGAGATCGTATACGATTTCTTTCATCCCATGACCAACCTGCAGGCGGTGGTGCGTGCGAGGGTGCCGAGGCTGAAGCCAGAGCTGCCAACCATTTCGAAGGTGTTTCCCGGTGCGAATTGGCACGAGCGCGAGACTCATGATTTCTTTGGCATCAAATTCCTGGGTCACCCGGACTTTTCTCCGCTTCTTTTGCCCGAGGATGCCGACTATCACCCGTTGAGAAAGGATTTCCCCGGTGCATCTTGAGAAGGTCCAAACTGCCGAAGCTTCGGGCGGCGGGCCCGAGACTTTTGTCCTGAACCTGGGTCCTCAGCATCCGGCCACGCACGGGGTGCTGCGGGTCAAATTGACGATGGACGGGGAGTACATCACCCGTGCTGAGCCCGTTCCCGGGTACATCCATCGGATGCACGAAAAGATGGGCGAGAACCGCACCTACGCGCAGTTCCTTCCCAACACCAGTCGCATTGATTACCTTTCCGCGATGCACTACACCCACGCCTTTGTGGGGGTAGTGGAGGCGGCGGCAGGGATCGAAGTGCCCATCCGGGCTGAGTATTTACGGGTCATCACTTCCGAGCTCAACCGCATTTCCAGCCATCTGGTGTGGTTCGGGGCGTTCCTGTTGGACTTGGGCGGCTTTACCCCGCTTTTATACGCTTTTGACGACCGGGAGAAGATCTTGGACCTGCTGGAGGGAATTACGGGTGCGCGCCTGACCTACTGCTACTATCGGTTCGGCGGCCTGTACAACGACGTGGACCAGGAGTTTCTCGACGGGACCAAGGCTTTCACCACCTATATGCGTCCGAGGCTGGAATTGTATCGGAGGCTGGTGACGGACAACATCATCCTGCGCAAGCGTCTGGAGGGCATCGGACCGATCAGTGCCGACATGTGCCGCAAGTACGGCGCCACAGGTCCTGTCATCCGCGGATCCGGGGTGGCCTACGACGTGCGCACTGTGTCGCCTTATTCCGTTTATCGAGAGTTCGATTTCCAGATTCCGGTTTATCAGGAGTCGGATTGTATGGCTCGGTATATGGTTCGGATGGACGAGATGGAACAAAGTCTTCGGATCATTGAGCAGGCGCTGGCCAAGCTGCCCGACGGGCCAGTCATGGGGAAGGTGCCTCGGGTCATCAAATTGCCGCCTGGTGATTACCTGTACGGGGTGGAGGCGGCACGCGGTAGATTTGCGGTGCGGATCGTTAGCGATGGCAAGGACATTCCGTACCGGGTCAAACTCCGGACCCCTTCCTTCGCGAACCTGACGTTGTTTGAAGAGGCTTCCATGGGAATGATGCTGCCTGACGCCTTGGCGGTGATGGGGAGTCTGGACCTGGTGATTCCTGATATTGACAGATAAGCCCATTTACTCCCCTCCATGGACTCAATTCGGAGCATTCTTGATTTTCTTTCGGCTGAGCCGGTCCGCCTCCTGTGCTACCTGGCGGGTATCATGGCTTTCGTGGGGGCCAACGCCGCCTACCTGGTTTGGGTGGAAAGAAAGGGAGCAGCTCGGTTTCAACGTCGCCCGGGTCCGACTGAGGTAGGGCCCGCTGGTCTGCTTCAGCCTATTGCCGATGCTTTGAAGCTATTGTCGAAACAAGTGCTGGTGCCGCCCGAGTCGGACCGGACGCTGTTTCGCGTGGCACCCGCCCTTGTAATGGCCCCTGGTTTGATGTGCCTCGCGACCATTCCCTTCAGCGAGAAACTGGGGGCCGTGGATCTGAACCTGGGGCTCGTTCTGGTGTTTGCTTTTGGCTCGATCAACGTCATGGCGATCATGCTGGGCGGATGGGCGTCGCGAAACAAGTATGCGATCATCTCCTCGGCGCGCATTGTCTCCCAGAATGTGGCGTACGAAATCCCGATGCTCCTGGTGGTGATCACCATGTTGATGATCAGCGGTACCATGAATCTGCGGGAGATCGTGGGACAGCAGTCGGGCGGTTTCTGGAAATGGAACATTTTCAACCTGGCGGCCAATCCCCTCATGCCGGTCACGTTCCTCATCTATTTCATTTGCATGTTGGCGGAAACCAACCGGGCTCCCTTCGACATGGCGGAGGCGGAGAGTGAGTTGGTGGCCGGTGCGTTCACCGAGTATGCGGGCATGGGTTTCGGGGTGTTCTTCATGGCGGAGTACGCCAACATTCTGGTGGGCTGCAGCCTAGCGACGATCCTTTTCTTTGGTGGCTGGGACAGCCCTTTTGTGTTCCTTTCGGGCGTCTGGTGGTTCCTCCTCAAGATGTACCTACTGATCTTCGTCGTGGTCTGGGTACGTTGGACCTTCCCGAGGACGCAGTTTTACCGTCTCCTCAACCTCTCCTGGAAAGTCTTGATTCCAGTTTCGCTGGGTATTCTGTTGCTCACCAGCGTTATGCTTAAGATCTTCAAATCATGATACGCTCTCTCCGAAATATCGTCGCGGGATGCAACAGCCTGGCAACGGGCATGTGGATCACTCTGCAGCAGTTCTTCAAGCCGCAGGTGACCGTTCATTATCCGCACCAATCCCTGAAAATGCCCAGGCGTTACCGAGGCCACATCGTGCTGGTCAAGGAGCAGGAAACGGGCAAGTCCCTCTGCATTGCCTGTAAAGCCTGCGAAAAGGCCTGCCCGAGCGATTGCATCGTTGTGGAGGGACTCAAGCGCGAAGGGGAGAAGAAGAAGTCAGTGACGGAGTTCAAACTCGACTTCACCAAGTGCAGCCTTTGCGGGTCTTGTGTGGAGGTTTGTCCAACGGACGCGCTTGATTTTTCCAAGGAATACAACCTGGCTAGCACCAGCAAAGAGTCGTTCTACCAGATCGACTTGGTGAAACGGTTGGAGGCAAAGGATCCATGAAGGAGTTTGCAGCCACAACGTATCTGGTGACCCTCGTCTTTGCGGTGGCGATCGCGACCACGGTGGTGGGGGCGCTCATCGCGGTTCTTTCCGCCCGCCTCATTCGCAGTGTCTGCGGCTTGGCCATCTGCTGCGTCGGGCTCGCTGGAGTCTACTATTTCCTGCACAGTCCCTTCCTTTCTCTGATGGAGATCTTGATCTACGTCGGAGCGATTTGTGTGACCATTATCTTCGCGGTCATGTTGGCGGAACCCGATGAAGCTCCCTCCACCCAATCAGCGGGCGCTTCTCTGGCTTGGGGTGGGTTTGCCCTTCTAGTAAGTCTTGGCACGTTCTGGGGGTTGTCTCGGGTGGCGCTGAACCATCCATGGCCGGTGGCAGGTGCCAAGAGCAACCCCGGCGCTGTTTGGGACATCGGCGTGGCTTTGCTGACTACCTACAGTTATCCTTTTGAGCTTGTTTCGCTCGTTCTGCTGGTAGCCATTCTCGGCGCGCTTGTGATTGCCCGTTATGGAAGGACCCGACCATGAATCCTGAGCTTCTGTACCATCGACCGCAGATTTATCTTCTGCTGGCGGCGTTCTTGTTCGCCGCTGGAGTGTTCGGCATGGTTCGGCGCCGGACCTTGATTGGAATGTTGATCGCTGGCGAACTCATTTTCTCTGCCGCCTCGCTCAATTTCATGACGGTGAACCAGTTTTACGCGACCGACCCTACCGTGGGGCAGGTGGCGGTGCTTTTCATCATGGCCCTTGCGGCCGCTGAGGTATCCATCGCTCTGAGCATCATTATCGCCGTCTACCGCAACTACCGTTCCATTACCTCCCGGGAACTCTCAGACTTAAACGGATAGCCCCATGGACACCCTGCACGATAGTCGTCTCCTGCTCGCTATCCTTGCGCCTTTGATCGGCGCCGGTTTGGTTATGGCCACCGGCAAGCGCCCCAATGTGCGCGAAACCTGTTCCTTCCTGGCAGCCGTGGTGCTGTTTGGTTTGACGGCTTCCATGGTCCCCGACATTCGGGCGGGCAAGACCCTTCATTTCACCCTGTTCGAGCTCCTGCCCGGACTGAGCTTCTCGCTGCGCGCAGATCCGCTCTCGATGATCTTTGCGGTTTCGGCCTCGTTCCTTTGGATTCTGACGGTCTTTTATGCGGCTGGCTACATGCGGGGGTTGGAGGAGCACGCCCAAACCCGGTTCAACACCTGTTTTGCTCTCGCCCTTTTCGGTGCCATCGGGTGCGCCTTCTCCGACAATCTGCTCACCCTTTACCTGTTTTACGAGATCGTGAGCGTGACCACGTATCCGCTCGTGGCGCACCACCAGGATGAAGAAGGCTATGAAGGCGGCAAGAAGTACCTTGTCTATCTCACCACGACCGCGAAAGGCCTTATCCTTCCCGCCATGGTGCTCCTGTACGTGCTTTCCGGCACCTTGGATTTTGCGGACAACATCCGCACTGGAATCCTCCCTGCGAAGGTTCATGACGGGGTCGTGACGGTCCTCTACATCTGCTGCATCCTTGGGTTCGCGAAGAACGGCATCATGCCGTTGCACCACTGGCTTCCGGGCGCGATGGTCGCTCCCACTCCGGTGAGCGCCTTGCTCCATGCGGTCGCGGTCGTCAAAGTGGGTGTTTTCTCCACAGTACGAACGATGCTCTATGTGTTTGGCGTCGACAAGATGGACGCGCTCAACCTGGGGTTGCCTACCGCATATTTTGTTGGGTTCACGATCCTGGCTGCCTCGGTGATTGCGCTGAGCAAGGACAACCTCAAGTCGCGCTTAGCGTATTCCACGGTGAGCCAGCTCTCCTACATCATTCTGGGAGTCGCACTGCTGAAACCTGCAGGGATTGAAGGTGGTTTGGTGCACATCGCCAACCATGCTTTCGCCAAGATCACCCTCTTCTTCTGCGCGGGAGCCATTTACGTGGCGACCCACAAAAAGAACATCTCCGAGATGAGCGGACTCGGGCGTTCGATGCCTTTCACCTTCGGCGCTTTCGGTTTGGCGGCCTTGAGCATGATCGGAGCCCCGCCAGTGGGTGGGTTTGTCAGCAAATGGTATCTGCTCATGGGAGCGATGGATGCGGGATCCCTTCTAGTGATCTGCATCCTGGTGGCGAGCACTCTCCTCAACGCGGCCTATTTCGCCCCCGTGGTCTACCAGGCCTTTTTTGGGCAGCCATCCGCAGCGGACGCTCACCATCACTACAAAGAGGCCCACCCGGCCATGGTGATCCCGCTCAGCATTACCGCTGCGATCTCGGTTTTGATCGGGGTTTGGCCCGATTTCTTCATGAACTTTGCCAAGGCCATGATGCCATGAAACTTTTGGAGCTTATCGAATTCTTAAGGAAGCACCTGAAAACTGTGGTGCGAGTATGCTTGTTCCTCTTCGGCCTCCTGGTGGTGTTGGACGCCATCCCGGGGATCGTGAACAAGGAGCATGCGCATACCGAGATCGAGAAACTGCCGGGGTTCTGGGCCATTTTCGGCTTCGTGGGCTGCGTGGCCATCATCCTGGTTTCGAAATGGTTTGGACACACTGGAATCATGACCCGCGAGGACTACTACGATGAGTGAGTTTTGGATCCATCCCTCGCTGATTCTGTTGGTCGGGGCGTTGTTGCTGCCGATGGTACCCAAGGCTTTGAAAAAGCCCTGGTTGTTGCTGGTGCCGGTCCTGGCATTCCTCCGCATCTGGACCATGCCCAAAGGGACCTTCGGTCTGGTCCAATTCCTCGATTGGCAGCTGGTCTTTGGACGCGTGGACGGCTTGAGCGCTGTGTTTGGCTACATCATGGGGTTGATGTGCATTGTGGGAACGCTCTACGGCTTGCATGTGCGGGAGGATGAGCAACACATTGCGGCATGGGTGTATGTGGCGGGCTCGCTGGGAGCCATCTATGCGGGCGACCTTCTGACCCTCTTCCTGTTCTGGGAATGCATGGCGCTCTCCTCGGTGTTCCTGATCTGGTTCCGCGGGCGCGATGAGTCTCTGGGGGCGGGGTATCGCTATCTGTTAGTTCACATGGCGGGTGGGGTGTGTCTCCTGATGGGGATTGTGCTTCATGGCCACGATACCGGCGGCAACTTTGCTTTCAATCTATTCCCCGTCGCCAACCCCACCTTGGCCACCTGGCTGGTGATGATCGGTTTTATTCTGAACGCGGCGGTGCCTCCACTCCATGCATGGCTGCCCGATGCTTACGGCGAAGCCACGTTCAATGGATCGGTCTTCATGTGTGCTTTTACCACCAAGACGGCGGTCTACGCGCTCTGCCGCGGTTTTGCGGGGATGGAGATCCTGGTCCCCTTGGGGGTGGCCATGGCTTTGTACGGCGTTGTCTACGCGGTATTGGAAAACGACTGCCGTCGTTTGCTTGCCTATCACATCATTAGCCAGGTTGGTTACATGGTGGCCGGGGCGGGACTCGGCACGGAGTTGGCCATCAATGGTGCCTGCGCCCATGCTTTCGCTCACATTCTCTACAAGGGACTGCTTTTCATGGGATGCGGCTCCGTCCTCCACATGACCGGGGAGAGCAAGTTCACGGAGTTGGGAGGTCTTTGGAAGAAAATGCCCTGGACCTTTGTGTTCACTTTGATCGGTGGCCTGTCCATCTCGGCTTTTCCGTTGTTCAGCGGGTTTGTCAGCAAGTCCATGATCGTGGCAGCTGGGTTCGAAAAGCACCAGATGTGGACCGGCTTCCTACTGATGCTCGCCTCGGTGGGAACGTTTCTTCACACGGGGCTCAAGGTGCCCTACTTCATCTGGTTTGGTAAGAACAACTGCAAACCCGAAACCTGGGAGCGCGCCAAGGAACCGCCTTGGAACATGACGGCGGCGATGGTGATCGCCTCGGTGCTTTGTATCTTTATCGGATGCTATACCCCTTACCTCTACAAGATGCTCCCCAACCCCGTGGAGTATCATCCCTACACCAGCTCGCATGTGTCCGAGACCCTGCAGTTGCTACTTTTCACCTCGGTGGGTTTCTTCCTCTTGCTGAAAAAACTGGAGCCGACCCCTACGATCAGCCTCGACATGGACTGGTTTTACCGCATGGGTGGTCGGGCTTTTCTCTGGCTGGCGCGTAAGCCGATCCAATGCTTGGACAACTGGGTTGGGGAAGCCTATCGCGCGGGAGGGTTGCGCGGGGTCATGAGAACCTCCTCGTTGGCCGGGTTGTTCGACAACAAGGTGATTGATGGCGCGGTGGATGGTCTCGCGTCCGTGGTGCGCGGCGTGGGCGGCTACCTCCGACTCGCTCAGCGCGGTCCTGTCCAAGAGACTCTCACCCTGACCATAGCCGCCGTTTTGCTGCTGGTCTTGGCTCTACTCCTCTTCCTCTGATTGCCGCCTCATGGAACCTCACCTCCAAACCGGATCGATTCCTTACCTCAGTGCGCTCATCTTTGGACCGCTCGGGGCGGCGGTCGTTGCCATGTTCTTGCGCAGCGACCGGGCGCTTCGTTGGTGGACCCTGATCTTCACCCTGGGCGCGGCGGGTTTCTCGCTTCCGCTTTATGCGAACTTTGACGCTTCGACCGCCCGCTATCAATTCATGGAGCATGCGGCCTGGATTCCCTGGCTCAAAACCAGTTACACGCTGGGAATTGACGGAATCAGCCTCTTATTGGTCCTGTTGACCACCTTGATCATGCCGATTTGTGTTCTGGCGTCCTGGCGCTACATCGAGAAGCGGGTCAAGGAGTTCATGGTCGCTCTGCTGGTCATGGAAAGTGCGATGGTGGGAGTGTTTTGTGCTCTGGACCTGGTTCTCTTCTTCGTGTTCTGGGAGGCGATGCTGATTCCGATGGCTTTGCTGATAGGGATCTGGGGAGGGCCACGCAAGATTTACGCGGCTCTGAAGTTCTTTATTTACACGATGGCTGGGTCGGTGTTCCTGCTGGTGGCGATTATTGCTCTCTACCTGAAAGGGGGGACCTTTTCCATACCCGACCTCATGGGCCGGAACTTCAGCCAGGGATTCCAATGCTGGATCTTCCTCGCGTTTGCGATTTCTTTTGCGATCAAAGTGCCCATGTTTCCTTTCCACACCTGGTTGCCTGCGGCGCACGTGGAGGCACCTACGGCGGGCAGCGTGTTGCTGGCCAGCGTATTGCTGAAAATGGGAACCTATGGATTCCTCCGGTTTTGCCTGCCCATCACGCCGCTTGCCACCCACATCTTTCTGCCCTGGATGCTTGGCCTTTCGGTGGTGGCCATCGTTTATGGTGGTTTTACCGCACTGGCGCAGAGCGATCTGAAGAAGCTAGTTGCCTATTCCAGCGTGGGACACATGGGCTTCGCCACCCTCGGGATTTTTGTTCTCAACCAGGCGGGTATCGAAGGTTCTTTGCTGGTAATGATCAACCACGGTGTGACCACCGGAGCTCTCTTCGTCGGGGTGGGGATCATTTACGAGCGGCTGCACACCCGGGACCTTGACGCCACGGCAGGCATGGGTAAGTACATGCCGGTCTTTGCCGCGTTCTTCGGGGTGTTCGCCCTTTCTTCGCTGGCTTTTCCCGGGACCAACAGTTTCATCGGTGAATTCCTCGTGATGACGGGTGGATTCCGGTGGGCCAATGGGCTGGCTGGTTCCTGGCCGGTGATTCTGATGTTAGGGGTGGTACCGGGCGTGGTCTTGGCGGCCGCCTATAACCTGCGTATGCTGCAGAAGGTGGCGTATGGTGGGACGCGAAATCCGGATCATTCCGCGCTGAAGGACCTTGAATTTCGCGAAATTGCGGCCTTGGTGCCATTGCTGGTGTTTGTTTTCTGGATCGGCCTCCATCCCGAACCGTTCACCCGGGTAATGAGGGCGAGTGTGCAAAACCTCGTGAAACAGGTCGAGGCTGCCGCCCCTGTCCCTGGCAGTCTTCCTCGGACCGCCATCCACACTCCAGCCACGCCGGCCGACCGCGAACTGACCTCCTCCCCCAAGTCCTCCTCGGGCTCTGAACCGAGCATCTGAATCCCATGGCCTTTCTTCCTGAGTTCATCCTCCTTTTCGGCGCCCTGGCGTTGTTCTGTGTCAGCCTGGGCGAGAACCGGGTCACCTTGGCTCGCGGTGTTTCCGTCGCCACCGCGGTGGCGACCGCCATTGCCTGTCTGGTCACATGGGGCACCCACGCGACGCTGTTCTCGGGGGCTTATCAGGTCGATGAATACAGCCAGTCGCTCAAGCTGGTCTTTGCGCTGGGTTATCTGCTCGTCCTGGTCCTCAGCGCTGACCTGCCGGACATCCGTGCGGACGTGAAGCCAGAGTATTTTCTATTCCTGGCCATGTGCGTCAGTGGTTTGTGCATGATGGTGAGCAGCGTGGATTTGATTGGTTTGGTGATTGCCCTGGAGCTTTCCTCCTTCCCGCTTTACATCCTGGTGCCGATGCGCCGCGAGCGGGAAGACCAGCGCTCGCAGATGGAGTCGGCGGTGAAGTACATTATGTTCGGAATCACCTCCATCGGGGTCATGCTGTTCGGGATGAGTTACCTTTTTGGGATTGCCGGTTCCACGCATATTCCGACGATCATGGCCAAGCTCCAACCGGTGATTCATACCCCCGCAGCCATCCTGGGTCTGACCATGGTGTTCTGTGGGCTGCTCTACAAACTAGCCGTGTTCCCGTTCCACTTCTGGACCCCGGACGTCTATCAGGGCGCATCCAACGAGACCACCGGGCTGATCGCCTCGCTGCCCAAAGTGGGGGCCGTGGCTGTTCTCGTGCGGTTGGTTTCACTCGCTACTCCCGACAATCCGCCGATTGCCATGGTGCTTACCTGCCTGGCGGTAGCCTCGATGTTCTATGGCAACTTGATCGCGCTCGTGCAGACCGACCTGAAGCGGCTTCTGGGTTTCTCCGGGATTGCCCATGCCGGGTATGTTCTGGTGGGTTTCACCGCGCTTGATCTGGCTGGTTTCACCGCGGCTCTCTATTATGTGGTGGCCTATCTCTTCATGATCCTCTCCTGCTTCGTGGTGATTAGCCGGGTATCGCGTGACGGAGTGAATCTCTCGCTTCAAGAGTTGGCAGGATTGCATCGCCGGTCCCCGTTGCTGGCGATCACCCTCGCCGTCGGAGTGTTCGCTCTTGCGGGCCTTCCCCCGTTCGCGGGCTTTATGGGGAAACTGAGCTTGCTCAAGGCCGCCCTATCCAAGGGACACCTGACGCTCGTCATTCTTGCCGTGGTGAACAGTGCGATCGCGGTCTACTACTACCTTTCTGTGGTTCGCGAGGTCTACTTCCGCGACCCAGCCGATGTCACGTCGATCAATCTCAGCGTTCCCACTCGGGCCCTTTGCGTCGCCTTGATCGGTGGGATGCTGTTCCTGGGTGTCGCTCCTGGCCGGGTTCTCGACCGCATTTCATCCTCTGTGGCCTCAATGAACCTGCCCGTCGACCCACCTTCTGCGGTGGTAGGCACGTTTCCTGGACGTTTCGTTCGCGGCTCGAATTAGACACACGGGGCTTCCTCGGAAGATCACTCGAGACCATGACCCATGCCGGAGTTCCTCGGCGTGGTTGGGTCAAAGTGGTGTCCATTCAGGCAGACCGGGGGTGAAAACTGCCGGCAAACGCAGGTGCGGGTTCTCGCGGGATGGTTTCCCATTTCCGAATCGGTTGCCTTTTCTTCGTGCCTTTCTTTGGAATCCATGTGAAAAGCAGGGTTCCATGTTTTCACGAAAACAGAAAGAGTGGCTGCCATGACCTTGGTGCTCCTGGTGGTTTTCATAGCGCTAGTGTTCGAGTACATCAACGGTTTTCATGATACCGCGAACGCCATCGCTACCACGGTATCCACGAAGGTCTTGATGCCGGGTCAGGCTGTACTGCTCGCCGCCTTGTTTAACCTGGTGGGGGCCCTGGCGGGATCCGCCGTTGCCACCACGATTGGAAAGGGGCTGGTCCACACGGAGGCCGTGACCTTGGCCACGCTGCTTTGTGCTCTGATTGCTGGGATCGCCTGGAACCTGCTGACCTGGTGGTATGGACTTCCCTCCAGTTCCAGCCACGCCCTTATCGGAGGGTTATGCGGGGCGGCTCTTGCCACGGCGCACGGCGATTGGAGTGTGATTCGCTGGGCCGTGGACAACAACGGCAAACACGAAGGCTTGTGGTACAAGGTGGTGCTTCCGATGATCACCGCTCCTGTTCTGGGGATCGTCTGCGGCTTTGCGTTCATGGGGGTGATCCTATTTTTGTTCGCCCGGGCTCGTCCGGACCGTGTCAACCGTCTGTTTGGCCGTCTCCAGTTGCTCAGCGCGGCCTGGATGAGTTTCAGTCACGGCACCAACGACGCCCAGAAGACCATGGGAATCATTGCACTTGCCCTGTTCACCGGGACAAAGGCAGGGGCCTTTGTTTCCCTACCGGCTTGGGCGGGATTCCTGCAAACTCCGGAGTTCAAGGTGGCGATTTGGGTCAAAGTGATCTGCGCAGTTACCATGGCTTGTGGTACCGCGGCGGGGGGGTGGAAGATCATCCGAACCGTCGGGGGGAAGATGGTGAAGATGCAGAAATGCCACGGTTTTGCCGCGCAGAGCGCTGCCGCGTTGGTGATTCAAATCGCGAGTATCATGGGCATCCCCCTGTCGACCACCCACGTGATTAGTTCCGCGATTATGGGGGTGGGGAGCACCAAGCGACTCAGTGCGGTTCGCTGGGGTGTGGTGGAGAAGATGTTGTGGGCCTGGGTGATGACCCTGCCCATCACTGCGGGCCTGGGGTACATGATCTACCGCGGAATCCACATGGCCGGCCTGGTGGCGAAGTAAGACTGCGTTGCTTGCGGTCTGCCGTTCGTTCTTCAGGTGCCGGACCCCAACGGCAGGTTCGGTGGGTCCAAAATACTCGCCAAGAAGGGCTCACGGGGAGTACGATACCAACAAATGAGTGCTGTTCCAGACCTTGCCGAGACCGGCCTGACGGTTGGGCTGATCGGATGGGATAAACCGGTCGTTTCAGTGTCGCTGGCGATCCTGCTGGTGGCGGGGAGTTATGCAGGGGTTTCCCTCTACCGTGTTTACCTGGGTGTCTCCTTGCGGCGCGCGGCGCAACTCTGGTTTGGCGCACTCGCGGCCGCTACGGTTTGGTTCTGGCTGGTGGGAGGAGAGATTCGGGTGGCAGGAGGGGTAGGTATGGCTCAACTCCTCATGCACTTTGCACGCGTGCTGGCGCTAGTGCCGCTCGGCGGCAGGCTCTACATGAAATGGGTGCTGGGAACGACCACAACCGCGGAACGGGCTACTGGAATGGAAGGGGTGCAAGCCTGGCTGGGAGGGGGAAACCTGATAGTGATCCTGGTCTTGTCCATCGCGAATTCCATGACCTTCTTCTATCCATTTGTGCAAACCCTCGTGCTGGGGGTGATGGCGGTGGTGGCGTATCCAGTCCTCAACACCTTCTTTCATTTCGCTGACCCCCGCGGGAGTCGGGACGGGCGGGATGCCGGTAGGCAAAGGGTACTGTCCCTCTTGGAGCAAGGGAGGATCAATGCGGAGGAATGCGCGATTCTGTTGCGGGAGTTGGATTCCGAGCGCGACCGGAAGGAGGAGGGGCGGCGGCTCTGGCCAGACCTGGAGCATCCCGGCAAGCTGGCACTGGTGACGGCCCTCTTGGTGGCGTTTGGTTTTCTGGTCTCGTGGCTGTTGCGCTGACCACGGGGTTTCCTTGGAGTTGATTTACCTCGTTGCCTGGGGCCCATGTAGTTGTGGGATTCACCGAAATGACACTCGCCACCCGGCTGGCGTGTGCTAAGCTGACCTTTCACCCGCTTTGCGGGGCCCATGAAACCAGGTAATTACGAGCGATTCATCAACCGGGAACTGAGCTGGCTGGAGTTCAACCAGCGTGTTCTCGAAGAGGTCTTGGACGAGAGAAACCCCATTCTTGAACGTCTCAAGTTTTTCTGCATCGTCAGCTCCAACCTGGACGAGTTTTTTGAAGTTCGGGTGGCCGGGCTGAAGCAGCAGATGCAGAGCGGCTCGTTGGAGCGGTCTGCGGACGGTTTGACCCCTGCAGCTTCTTTTCAAGCGCTGACCGCCCGGGCCAGGCGAATGGTGGAGGACCAATACCGATGCTGGCGCCAGCAGTTGGTTCCGATGCTAGCTCGCAAGGGGGTGCGCTTCCTGAAGATGTCGGAATTGGACCGCCAGGATCTGGACTGGCTGGAGCGGTACTATCGGGCCGAGGTTCGCCCTACGATTACCCCGCTCTCGATCGATCCTTCCCACCCCTTCCCGCAGTTGCTGAACAAATCGCTGAACCTCATGGTCCGCGTGCGCATGCTGCGCGCCCGTTCGCGCCGCCGCCGCCTCGCCGTCGTCCAGTTGCCCCGGAACTTGCCGCGCCTGGTCCAACTGCCCCGGGAGGACGGTCGTCGCGATTATGTTTTTCTGGGACAATTGCTTGGTTACTACCTCGCCGATCTTTTCCCGGGTACCCAGATTGAGGGACAGTGGATGTTTCGGGTGACGCGCAATAGCGAGCTCTACATCGACGAAGAGGAGATGTCGAACCTGCTCAAAGCCGTCGAAAACGAGTTGCACCGCCGGATGCGCGGATCGGCCGTCCGGCTCGAAGTGGAAACCGACTGTCCTCCGGAGGTGCGTTCGGAATTGCTCCGCACGATGAAACTGGGTGAAGAGGATCTTTATGTGGTCGACGGCCCGCTGAGTCCGGGACGGATCATGGCCGTCGCGGAAGGGGAGCATCCCCCGGAGTGGAGTGATCCCCCGTTTCGTGCGCCCATCGCTGCGGCGTTGGGAGACAAACCCGATCTCTTTGCTGCCATTCGCGAGGGCGACTTATTGCTGCATCATCCCTACGAGAGTTTCGATACCGTGGTCTCTTTCCTTCAGCACGCGGCGGCGGATCCCTGCGTGCTGGCGATCAAACAGACCCTCTACCGCACTGGGGGTGACCCGCGCATCATTGGTTCCTTGTCAGAGGCGGTGCGTAACGGGAAACAGGTGACCGCCGTGGTGGAGTTGAAGGCTCGGTTCGACGAAGCGAACAACATTCAGTGGGCGCGCAAACTGGAGGAAGCCGGGGTGCACGTGGTTTATGGCGTTGTGGGCTATAAGATTCACTGCAAGATGACGCTGGTGGTGCGCCGCGATGAGGATGGCATCCGGCGGTACGTGCATCTGGCGACGGGTAACTATAATCCGACCACTGCCAAGATTTACACCGATTTGGGATTGCTGACGTGCCATCCCGACTTCGGGGAGGACGTCACCAACCTCTTCAACCTCCTGACCGGAATTTGCCAGTTTGAGGACACGCGCAAGCTGGTTGTGGCTCCCTTCACCCTGCACGATCGCATGCTGCAGTTGATTCGCCGGGAGGCGGAGAATGCACGAAAAGGACTCCCTGCCCGCATCATCGCCAAGATGAATTCCCTGGTGGGAACAGAGGTCATAGAGGCGCTCTACGAGGCTTCCCAGGCTGGAGTTCAGATTGACCTGATCGTCCGGGGAATCTGTTGCCTTCGTCCGGAGCGCGTGGGAACCAGTGAGAACATCCGCGTTCGCAGCATCGTGGGCCGGTTTCTGGAACATAGCCGGATCTTCTATTTCGAGAACGCCTGCCGGCCTGAAGTTTTCCTGGGCAGTGCCGACTGGATGCCTCGAAACTTCTTCAAACGAATCGAGGTGGTCTTTCCTGTGGAGGATGGCCGTTTGCGGGACCGGATCATCCACGAACTCCTGGCCCTTCCTCTTGCGGACAATGTGAAGGCGCGCACGCTGGATGCGCAGGGGGTGTATCGGCCCATCGTGGCCAAGAGAGGTGAGGCACTCATCAACAGCCAGGTGGAGTTCATGAAGATCGCGCTGGGGGAGAAAAGCCGCGCAACTCGAGGCGCTCCGGCCAAGAAGGCTTTCCCGCGCATCCGACTGGCGCCCAAGCCGACCGCCTGAGAACAAGATCCGCGGCCTGTCCTCGGCTACTCCAGAATGGAACGTCTCAAGCCTCTGCGGGTGATGGTGGGTCGGCTGCCTTGCCAACCCCGCGCCGGTGTCAACTCGTGTGGAGACACTGTTTCAACCTTGCCAGCGATTCCCATCCTTGGCAGTGGGGAGGCTCCTATGTTATCCTAGGCCTTGTATGCATAGCGTATGCGGAAGGTTGGGCCGGATCAGGGCGTGGCTCTTGCTGTCTCTTTGGGGAGTTCTTCCCATGGGCAGCTTGTCTGGAGCCACAAACGTCTTCTTGTTGGACGTTCCCGACTACGACTGGTGGGCGGGATGTTTCGGCACGGCGACGGGAAACCTGATGGGGTACTGGGACCGCAATGGGTTTCCCAATTTCTACACTGGCCCAACCGCAGGTGGTGTCGCTCCGCTCAACAGCCGGGGGGGGAATTATAATATCCGGTCAATGTGGGTTTCCAGCGCCGGACGTGACGGGCGTCCCGCCAGCGATTTTGGACATGAAGACGATTACTACCTGATGTATGAAAACGCCGATGCGGATCCCTACTTGCAGGCAGGCCGCGCCGAGCATACCCCGGACTGCATTGGCGACTTCATCGGCCTGAACCAGAACAAGTGGAAGAACCAAAACGGCGAGTGTGACGGCAACATCGACGGTTTCTCCTTCAACTTCTGGGATGCTTCCGGTGAGCGGCGCGTGAATTACACGCCCAAGGACGATCAGGGCAACGTAATTCGTGATATTCAGCACGGTCTGCGCGCCTGGACGGAGTATCGTGGGTCGCAAGCGGACGTCTTTTCGCAGTTGGCGGTGGTGAATCCAAAGACGCCTGCTGGCAAGGGCTTTACCTACGCGGATCTTGTGGCGGAGATCGAGGCGGGATTTCCGGTTCTGGTTTTTCTCCAGGACCCCACCAAGCTCTCCATGCCTCGAGGCAGCATGGTCTCGGCCAACCCCGAGATTCATGGAATGCTCATGTACGGGTACTACACTGACGACGAAGGGGGACAGTGGGTTCGTATCCGAAACAGTTGGGGGTCGAGCGATCAGGATGGTTACCGCCAATGGGGCACGGGACTGAACTGGACCCCATCCCTGCCAGTCTACTTGCCGGTGCGCGGTGTGATTGGGTATCACCCAAAGCCTCGGATTCTGCAGACTCAGCTCGCTGGCGGTCAATTGAAGCTGCGTTGGGAAGGTCCCGCTTCCTGGCTTCGTGACGAGTTGACGGGCGCCGCCTGGCCGGTCAGTTGGTATGTAGTCGAGAAGGCCACCTCGGTGGATGGGGTATACGCTCCTGAGACCCAGCCCACTTCCGAACATGAGGCGCTTCTGGCGGTTTCGGCAGCGGGCCAGGCCTTTTACCGGCTTAGGATGGTTCCTGCGCCTGAGTGAGACTCATTGCAGCAGAGCCGCTGCGTTTTCGGCGGTGACCAACACGAACCGCTTGTCGAACTCCTTCTTAAGGTCCTTGTCCACTTTGTCCCCTTCCGGCTCGGTACCAGGCCGGCTCAAGACCGCAGCGGTCAGCTTGCCAGACTGAAAGGCCTTCAGGACTGCGGCGGAATCCCCCACAATACTGAGGTCCGGCAACAGGAGCGCCAGTTTCGGGCTAGGTTCTTTCCAGACCCGCAGAGAGTGGAGATCAGCCGGCAAACCGATGAGGCTGACCCAGACCCCAGCGTTGGGGTGCTGGCCCAGGATCTGGTCCCAGGCGCCCTCAGCGGTAAGGTAGCTTAGCGGAGTACTGGTGTTAGGAGGCATCAGAATGGCCGCGGGATTCTGGAGAGCCAGGGGATTCAGCGTGGGATAGACCACGGCTTCGATTGTCATCTGTTTCCCCAATCCTTCCTTCAGCCCCCGGACTCCTGCCGATTCGAAGGTGTAGACGTCCTTGGGCTGCCCAGACTTTTGAGTAAAGGGATTCGATAGGACCAGAACTCGAGCACCGCGCGATTTCGTCGCTAGGTACTCACCGAGGACTCGCATTGCAAGCTCCCTGCGGACGACGGATCGTGACTTGGCTACCTGATCGGCCGGGCGCAGGAAGTTCCAGGCAGTCCCTGCGGAGACGACCACGAGAACCAAGGCTGCGATGAGTTTAAAGTCCAATTTCATGAAGTTCTGCTACCTCCGAGTTTGCCTGGCTGCAAACCTGCCTTCTCTGACAGACGGTTCACGCGCCACGCCTCCCCAATTTCGACTCCAGGTCCACGCTCTAAAAGTACCCGGGCAGGGTGTCTGCCTCATAGAGGCCTACGAAACCCAGATTCTCCAACCGTTTCTTGCCGCAGGCTTCGACGTGCCCTTCCAGGAACAGTGCGTTCGCCTTGCTGCTGTGGCGGCCGTGGATCTCCTTCTCGGTGTCCGCCCGGAAGAAGTAGAACTGCTTCGCCCCGTACCCTTGCTTGCCGCGGCTGGTGGTGTCGGCCACGTTCAGGTAGTCAGCCGGGTTGAGGACACTGTCCACTTGCAGGCTTTGTTGCATGGTGCCTCGGGCGTAATTGCTGGGTGGATCCAAGCGGATGCCGTAGATCATGACCCAGTTGCTGAAAACCTTGGGAAGATAGGTGGGGCAGACGAAGAGATTGTAGGGACGCAGATTCTGGTTCGAGGCGAGGATCATTCCCCAGGTATTCGTGGGACGCAGGGAGTCGTTCAGATACAGCAGACCGGCGTGGTCCTGGGAATAGAGCAGGGAGGCGACTCCGATCTGGCGCAGGTTGTTGAAGCACTGCATTTGCTTCGCCTTGCCCTTGGCGTTGCTGAGGGATGGCAAGAGGAGACTGGCCAGGATGCCGATGATGGCTATGACCACGAGAAGCTCGATCAGGGTAAAGGCTCGACCTGCTTCACCTCTTTCCGAGTTCGCCCGCTGCGGCGGTAGTGCCTTGTCGTGCTTCACTGGCATGCCGGTAGAAATCTAATGAGCTAAACCTGCGCCGTCAACCCAGAGTCAACCCCTACGGGCAACCCTCTGCACCGCCGATTGACCGTTTCCACCCCAAGGTGGTACCCCGTTAGCATAGTCCCGCTTGTCAAAAGGATCAACCATGGCTTTGCTGACGTCAGGCACCGGAACCTTCAGGGGATCAAGAAGTTCATTGCGTGGCCCCAGATCCGGGTGTGACTTGCCAGTGGCGCCAGTTCACCTCTGGCAGGAACGCGCCATAGGGCGACTCGCTGCCGGATAGCGCCCGAAAGGCTCGCCCGGACTCAATTTGATCGCACAGGGCCCCGAAGCGTTGAAGGTGGGTTTGGAAGCGTTGGGTGGCGTACTGGGTGCTGGTGCCGGTGTGGAGGATGAAGGCCCAGTCGCTGGACTGAGCGAGCATGAGCTCCCGTCCGGCCTCCTCCAACGCGGCGTGCGCCGCCGGGTCCAGCTTTTTGGCCCGGGCCACTAGGCTGGTCATCCTCTGTTCTGCCTGGCGTAGGTGGCGTTGCATCCATCCATTCTTGGGGTTGAGCCAGACTTCCCAATACCCCCCCTCGCCCCAGCTGGAAGTGCGAGGTTGGGCAACCTGGTTGGAAGGATGCAGCCGCAGGTATTGCGTGGGGGTGATCCACTTCAGATCCGGCACTTCGGCGGGTGACATCCGGAACACTTGGTCCAGGAATTCAGGGCCTTCGAACCACCAATGGCCGAACAACTCGGCATCGTAGGGAGCCAGGAGCAGGGGGGGGCGATCCATGGCGGCGGCCACGGGATCCAACAGGCGCTTGCGGCTCTGGAGGAAATGAGTCGCGTGGGTTTCAGCTGCCTGTTTCGCCTGGTCGGGCGCGTAGACCCGCTGTCCTTCGCCTCCGCTCACGGCGTAGTATTTGACCCCCGTAAAACCACGTTGCCCAGGACTGGGCAGGAAGGGGTCCAGATAACCCAGCTCCAGGTCGAATCCGATGTCGCGGTAGAAGTCACGATAGCGCGGATCTCCGGGATACCCTCCGCGCCGACTCCACACCTGCAGCGCGCTGTCGGCATCGCGCCCGAAGGCGGCCAGACCGTGGCGGGTGTAGAGTGGAGCGTAGGGGCCATACACAGGGCGCGGGGAGGCTTCGGTGACACCGCTGGTGTCCAGCACGAACCAGCGCAGGTTGGCTTCCTGAAGGAAGGGTTCCAACTCCGGCGTGTAGGCGCATTCCGGGAGCCAGATCCCCACCGGAAGCCTTCCAAAGCACTCGGCGTAATGGTCGCGTCCATGAAGTACCTGCGCCCGCACGCAGCCTGCTTGGGCCGTCATGAGGGGGAGCAGTGCGTGCGTGGCGGCACAGGTGATAATCTCAATGCGTCCGCGATCCTGAAACTGCCGGAACTCTTGGACCAGGTCATGTTCGATGGATTCCCAAAATCGGTGAAGTCCTTCGAAATGTTCCAGGTAATGGTTGGCGAGCTGGCGAAACTGCGGTTCCCAACGAGTCCGCACCACTTCGAGCCTGGCTAATTCGATTCGATCCTGGAGATAGCGCGTGCAGCGGTGCTGGAGCAGAGGGTCCCGCAACATGCAGCACAGGCTTGGCGTGAGCGTGAGCGTGAGCGTGCCAGGAATGCCGTCGGTCTCCCAGCCGCGCAAAAGCCGAAGCAAGGGAAGATAGCACTCGGCCACGGCTTCGAAAAGCCAGTGTTCCTCGAGAAAACGCTCGTGTTCCGGATGCCGCACGAACGGCAGATGCGCGTGCAGCAAGAGGGCGAGATAACCTGCCATGGGCCGCTATCCGGCGACGGGTGACCGGCGGCTGGAGCGCACACCCGCTTCCAAATGTTCCGGCCTCGGGCTTCTGAGGGCCGGATCCTGTGGATGCCATTCGACTTTGCCACGGTAGTCCGTTTGACGTCGGAATTTCAGACGCGCCCCCCGCGAATCACTTCCATCGGCCGAGACCGCCACGAACGGCAGGTCGTAGTTTCCGTCCGGCAACGAAAACCGCAGGCTAAAGGTTCCATCAGGGCGAAGCGGCACGCGCCGGTCACCCACCCAGACGGCAGCATCCGTCTCCGTGGCCCCGTACACGATGAGCTCCGCATTGACGTTAAACCAAAAGCCCTTCGGACGAACCAACCCTGGCACTTCCTCGCTGGAAATGGCTCCTGGTCCTGGCGCAGCCCCGGGTCCAACTCCTCCCGGAGCCTCTGGAAACGCATGTTCCACCGAAGAAACACCCCGCGGCTGCTCAATGGGCTGGCGAACCCTCTCCAAGATCTCCATGGAGCTGACTGAATCCAGCCTGATTGCCTCCGCCCAGATGGCTTGCTCCAGGGCGAACCCCTGTTCGAGGGTCCATTGGGGGTAGCTGATTCCAGCCTCCTGCGGCATCGCTTCGCTGCCACCCGAAATGGTCAGCTCACTCAGCGCTTGAATCAGGGTGGGTGTCTCCCCGACGCTTTCGGCCACGGCAGCCAGCAGTTCCACAAAGGGGAGATCGACCGGTATGGAAGCGAATTGCACTTGCTCGGACGCTATCGGCGCATCGGCGGGCGTGAGGATGGTTTCGGAAGTGACGAAGGTGTCCCATTCTCCGCCTGGCCTTTGATAGCACAAGGCGCCCTGGTATCGCGCGCCTCCTTTGGGGACTTCCACGAACCATGACCGGGCTTCTGCGGGGAGGCGGATGCTGGCCAAGGGTCTCTGCGGATCGCCGTCCAGGTAGATGCGCAACCAGAGGGATCCGTCAGCGGCTTGCGCACACAGACAGTGCTCCTCCGCAGAACTCAGGTCCCAGAAAGCGTGAAGCCAATGAGGGTCCCGGGCGGCCAGGGTGAGCTGGCGGGCACCATAGAAGAGGGGTAGAACGGGCGTCTCCGGCGATGGCAACGGCGGTGGATCTGGGGAGGGTTCGGAGGCCATCACAACGGAGGGAAGGGGCGCCGAAGTTGCCGCCTCAACGGGCTCCGGGGCCACCGCGGGGGGCACGGATTCGGGTTGGGCTTCTTCCGGCTTCTGCGGGTCACCGGCCTGAGCGTGGCCTTCTGATGTTGAAACGGTAGGCTCCGCAGGCTCGCCAGGGGGAGTTCCACTCGCCGGGGCCGGGAGAGGGAGGGTTTCTTCCCCCTCCAAGAGGATCGGTGGAATACTCAGTAGGAAAGGTCGAGGTGGTTCGGCTGGCGCCAATTCTTTGTGAATGGTCTTGGGTACCGCCACCGGGTCTGCCTCGGGTGTTGGGGAAGGAGCGGGAGTAGCCGCCGTGGGGGTAGTTACCGGGGTCTTGGCTACAACGGGCCGGATCGGAGTCTTCCCGCGCTTCGGCTTAGTTCGGCCAATTTTCTTGGGCTCAGCCACTTTAGTTGGCTTCTCTGGGATGGGAGCGGGCCGGACAGCCTTAACGGGTTTTGACACCTTCGTTTCTTTGGCTGACCTCGATTTCGGCGATTTGGATCGAACAGGTGGGACTGTTTCAACACTGACAACGGGCGGCTTGAGGGTCTTTCGCTGAGGAGTAGATGGATCTGCCTGGGCTGCAACAAGTTTGTTGGATTTCTTGGCGCCTGCAGGCACGGCCTTGACAGGTTGGACAAGGCCTTTCACGGCCTTTTTAGGACTCTTAGGCTCAGTTTTCCCAGTATTGCTCTTCTTTTTCATGGCGGATCCCGTAGCAGCCACCGAACACCTCCCAATGTTGCCCGGGCGCCCCGAGTCTGCAAGCAGCATGTCACAGGCAGAATTGGATTTGACCGACTTGGAGAATGGCCCCAATCTTATCTCCCTATTTATGAAGAAAATTGCATCTCTCTCATGTGCCCTTTTTGGTTTCGGAGCTGTCGTCGCCAGCGCGGATGACGGCTGGTTCAAGAATCGTGAGCTCTACATCTCCGGTTTCGGCACCTACATTGACCAACCTGAAGATCAGTGGGGTGGCGGCGCCGAGGTTGGCTACTTTTTCTGCAAGTACGCTGGAGTCGGTCTCACCAGCAGTTGGCAGAACTTCACCGGCCAATTTTTTGACAACCTGGCGGGGGATGTTTATCTGCGCCTCCCGATCGGCGACCTCTCCCTGGCTCCTTACGCCATTGGTACCTTCGGCTATAAGTGGGAGACCGACAACTGGTTTGAGGGAGTGGGTGCCGGTCTCGAATACCGATTTACTGGCAACGTCGGGATGTTCAGTGACATCCAGTGGGAATGGAATGACAACCACGTCCGCGACGGGATCCACGTCCGCGCGGGTTTGAAGTGGACGTTCTAACCTCGGCTGCCGACTTGGTTTTGCGAAGGGCGCGGATCACCGCGCCCTCTTTCATTCCCCGGTTCCTGTCGCCGCTGGGCGGAGGGGCGATGGGCTGTTTTCGCGAAGATGCTCCAACAGGATGCGCCGCATCTCTTCGATGACGAGCGGATGGCCTTGGCAGGAATGGGAGTGGCGCACCACAAATGTCGATTCCACGTAGTCTTGGTAGGCGCTGGCATACTTCACTACCCCGTCATCGCCTTCCTGCACGTCCCCATCTCCCTTCACCGCGATGATGGAATGGCTCTGGACGGGGGGAGCCACCGGTATTTCGGCCAGAGCCAGCAAAAACGGGTTGGAAGGCGACATGCCGTCAATGCTGGTCGGCGCTTTGCCGCGCCATTCCCGGGGCACCTTGGCCGAGGGGTCTGCCTGCATCAGGCTCACGGTCATTTGGGCAAACCCTGCCGGCAGTTTCACCAGCATTCGCGCCAGGCTCTGCACCCAGGTTCGTACCCGGAAGCTGCCTCGGTGGGGAGTGGAGATAAACACGACCCGCTTCACGAACGGCAACGGTTGGAAGAACATGCTTTCCTTGATCGCGCCGCGCTGATCTGCGGGCAGGTCTAGTTCCTCTACGTCCCGCAGGCTGATGGTGCGCCAAAGGCGGTTTCCTGAATCCACCGCCGTCATTTTGGTGAGCAACCCTCCTTGGGAATGCCCCACCACCACCATCTGGCGCACGGACGGGTCTTTGCCTTCGGGATCCAGTTGGGCTGCCAGGTTCGTGAGCGAGCGCCGCAGCCGGGCTGCCGAAATATTGATGGGATTGCCCGTGTTGTAGGTGTAAACCCAAAACTGCAGCTGCTTGCGCAAAGTCGGATCCGCCCGCAGCGTGTTCCACATTTCGGTCCACCAAACCGGACTGCTCGCCGTGCCATGAACGAACACCACCGGGATCAGACCTTCCCGGCGCGGTTGCGTGGGATAGGTGTCGGTGCGTACCACTTCCCGGCTGGAGAAGAACTGTTTGAAAGAAAGATCCCACAGCGCCGAATTGTGCAGCGAATGTGCCAGGGGCGCGGTACTGTCGCTCTCCAGTGGCACCAAGTGTCCCTCCACCTCGATGCTCTCCTGATCAAAAGCCGAGCGAAGCTGAAGCGACCCCTGCAAGGGGACGCCCGATTGGGAGCAGGGATCTCCGCGCAGATCCAGAAAAGCAGTGACCGGCAGCCGGGGGGTTACCGGCAGGACTTTTGGAGTCTTTTCCACCGCGATCAGAGGTACACCCAGGCCAGGATCGCGCACCCTTACACTCGTGCCCCGAACCGCAAAACGATCCGCGGGCAGAAATTTGTCGAAGGAATCGACGGCCCAGGGGAAGGAACTCACATCCACCTTGATCTCCAGCGATCCGAAGGGGAGTTGGCGTACCTCGTCCCGCACCTGGAACTCGGATTGGTCGAGGTTGCTGAGTCCGCCTGCCAGGGCGTGGTTGTAAAGGTCGCAAGCCACTCGGAACCGGCGGTCAAACGCGCTTGGGGTGCTTCCGTGTCCTTGTTCCAAGAGGTAATAGTAGGCATAGACTGCGGAAGCGAGGTAATGGTCCCGAGCGCGCCGCGGTTCGCCGGGCTTCACGCTGCGACGCAGCTTCTCCGCTCGCAGGTAGGATAGCTCCGATAGGGCGTAATAAAGGTCGCGCCGGTCGTCCGTGCAAACCTGGGCGTAGAGCTGGCGAAGTGCCTTGTCGGGATTATCGTGAAACTCTTCTTCCAGTCCATAACGGTGCAAGACGAACTGGGAGGAGGCACTCGCCACCCCTTGGTTGAGGGCGTTGGCTTCCACTTGACGGTAGGCCTCCCTCATCGTCACCTGCCGGACCCCAATCGGCGGGGCGCAGCCGGGCAGAAGCAGCAAGGCCAGCACCCACCAGGAAATCAGCAGCCCGACTCCCATCCTCGACTCGAGCGGTTTCTTCAGTAATGGATGCAAGGTCTTTCGATTTTTGGAGAATATGGCGCACTTCTCGGCGTTTGTCGATGCCTCCGGTGGAATTCGAAGTTCGTGTTTGAACGGAGTTCAGGGGATGCAGGTCTGACACCAAAGAATCGCCATTTCGCATCGCAGTATCCATGATGTCAAATCCCGCGCATGGCCTTGGGGAGCTAAGCGAGAGCATGAGGCAAACACAATCACTCCCGTGGATGCCGGCCGAGCGGACGGTGTGGCGGGCCCTCGCTGTCTTGAGCTTGATACCTGCCATTGCGTACGCAGGGGTGGTGTTCGCCATGGTGGCCGGGGTTCAGGCCCCCGCGATTTGGGTCAACGAGCACTGGCTTGCCGGTCCCTGGGCGGGGCTTATCCTGTGGCCCCTGGTGGCGGGAGGACCCATGTTTGGGGTGATCTGTAGCCTGATCCTTGGGCTCCGACGTGAGGATGGGATCACGCTGGGGAGGGTCTGTGGTGTGCTTGGATGGACCTTGCTGATCCTCAACTTGATTCTGTTGTTCCCGTTCCCGTGGATCTTTTGTATCGACTGATGGACTTGCGTTTTTGCCTCATGCCTTTTGACCTTTGGCCGAGACGTCGGCCTCCTCAGGTCGGCCTCGCTCCATTGAGCACAATCCTCACTTTGGCGCTCAGGTCTTCCACGGTGAAAGGTTTCTGAATGAATTGCACCGACTCGTCCAGAACCCCATGGTTTGCGATCACGTCGGCAGTGTAACCCGACATAAACAGTTGGCGGATTCCTGGCTGGAGCGAGATGAGGCGCGCCGCCAGATCTTTGCCGTTCATTTCCGGCATAATTACGTCCGTGATAAGCAGGTGAATCTTCCCTGAGTGCTCCCGCGCCAGTTGAAGCGCCTGCCCGGGTGTGGCGGCTGCAATCACTTGGTAGCCCAGTTCCTGTAGAATCTGGCGGCCGATCTTGAGGATGGTCGGTTCGTCTTCCACGAAGAGGACGGTTTCGTGGCCGAGGCCAGTCTTTTCCAGCGGCTCCGGCGGTTCGTGATCGAGACCCTGGTTCACGTGCCGGGGTAGGTAAATCAGGAAGCTGGTGCCCCGGCCCAGTCTACTCTCGACCTGGACGAATCCGTGGTTTTGTTTCACGATGCCATAAACGGTGGCTAGCCCCATTCCGGTTCCCACACCGACATCTTTGGTGGTAAAGAAGGGCTCGAAGAGGTGCGCCAGCGTCTCCTTGTCCATGCCACAGCCGTTGTCGGTCACCGATAGCAGCACGTACTCGCCTGGAACCAGACTTAGGTTCTCTGAGCAATCCGCCTCGTCGATCGACACATTTCCGGTCTCGATACTGACTAAGCCAGACTTGCCGATGGCATCGCGCGCGTTGACGCAGAGATTGGCCAGGATCTGGTCGACCTGGCTTGGGTCCATCTTCACCCACCACAAGCCCGCCGCGGGCTGCCATGCCAGCCGGATGTGTTCCCCGATGAGCCGCCGCATCATCTTGAGCAGTCCCTCCACCGTCTCGTTGAGATCCAGCAGTTTGGGTATGACGGTTTGGCGCCGTGCGAATGCGAGCAGTTGCCGGGTCAGGTCGGCCGAACGTTTGGCGCAAGCACTGATCTCCTCCAGGCTCTCGCGCAGCGAGCTGCCCGGAGCCGCCGACTGCATGGCCAAGCCCACATTTCCCAGGATGGCTTGGAGCATATTGTTGAAATCGTGGGCCACGCCTCCGGCCAGCCTGCCGACAGATTCCATCTTTTGAGACTGGTACAGCTGGGCTTGCAGACGATCCTTCTCCGCTTCGGCTTTCTTGCGTTCGGTGATCGCCGCCAGGCAGCCGTAGAGCACGGACTTCCCACCGCCATCCGTCGGGGTAACGCATTCCGCGAAGGAAGCCACCCACACGATTTCGCCGTTCCGGTGACGCAAGCGCAGCTCGCAGATTCCTTGGGTACCCGGTATCAGCCCAGCAACTTTTTCCAGGAAGAGAGCCTGGTCTTCCTCCACCACCAGAAACTTCCAGCAGCGCCGAGCCGTGACTTCCTCCACGGTGTACCCCGTGATGCGATCGACCGCCCCCGTCATCCAGTCGATGAAATAACGGTCATCCTGATCTGTGAGGCACGAATAGGCGATGTCGGAAGTCATAGCCGAGATGCGCCGGAACCGTTCCGTGTTCGCCCGGAGCTGTTCGGTTGCCAGTCGGCGCTCGGTGATGTCCTCATGGGCGATTACCACTCCCTCTTTGGCTCCACTCAACCGCCGCACATTCATGCAGAACCACCTTTGCTCAGTGGTGGAGTGGCAGTCATACTCCATGGAGAAGCTGGTGCTTTTCCCGGACATGACCGTTTGGATGCCCAGTAACGCTTCTCTGGCTGGCGCTCTTGTGTGTGGCTCGGTGGCGCTTTCGCAAGCGGCCAGATAGTTGTCTCCCGGAAGGACCCGTGCTCCTTTTCCTCCGTTCTCGCCGGCAAAACGAACCCAGGCTTCGTTGACGGCCACGATCGTTCCCTGTTGGTCCAGGACCGCAATATGGGCCGAAAGGGAATCGAGCACCTCACGGCGAAAGGCCTCGCTTTGGCGTAAGGCGGACTCCGCGTTCATCCGCTCCATCTCCCCAGCCGCTCGTACGGCGACCAGTTTCAGGGTTGTCTCGGCCTGAGACTGATTGATGAGGGGGTGGCGTCCGATGACAGCAATGAGGCCGATGGGTTCGCCCGCATGGCTCCAGAGGGTGACCCCGACGTAGCTCTCGGCTTTCAGATCCTGAAGTACCTTGTCTCGGGGGAAGAGCTCACGCACGGCCTGAGGGAAACAACAGACCATTTTACCCGCCAACTCACCGCAGGGCGTGTCGTGCAGACCGTAGGTCACGTTATCCTCAAAAACTCCGTTATGCCAGACCGCCACCGTTCGGGCGGTCAGACCTTCCCCTTCTAGGTGATCGATACAGACGTAATCCATGTGCAGGCTCTTGGCCAGGTAGCGGGCCAAAGCATGGAAGAACGGCTCGTCGGTCGGCCCGCTCTTGGTTTGGGCCAGAAACGACTGGACCTCCTCAAACCGCTTCCGTTCGGTGATGTCTTCCAGACAGAGCAGGAGGTTGGTTTGGCCGGTCATCGGTATGGGCGCTATCGATGTCAGGAAGACGTACTCTTGCGCTTGGCCCTGGCGCAGGATGGAGGTTCGATACTCGATGCCACGGTGGCACTTTCCGTTTGCGGACGCATCCGCAAAGGCCAGACGCACTTTGCACTCCTGGCAAAGTGGCCCGTGACCGCATCCTCGCGGATCATCATTTGCCCGTAGACACCCAATTACCCCGCAGGCTCGCTGGTAAAGGACCTTCTCCTCAGGTTCGCCGATAAACTGGAGGAACGCCTGATTGGCGTAGATGACCTGCCGGGACGGGTCTAACACGCACATCATGATGGGCGCATTCTCGTAGATCGCCTTGAGCTCGAACTGCCTTCGCCGAAGCGCTTCCTGGATGGGCTTGTTTTCCTCCGTCTGATCCCCAAGCTCCCGCCTCTGTGGATCTTCATGCATATCGAGGGACATCAGAGGAAAAACTACCGAGGACAGCCCCGAAAGCCAAGCAACTTCTGGGGGCCTTGAATTGCACAGCGGCGTGAATCGAGAGGGAACGGTTTGACCTGGGAGGCGGGCGGCAGCCTCAAGGGTACCTGGAGGGGGGAAGCCTTGCTGGGGACAGCCCGGCGGCACGGGATGAAGTCCCGTTTTTCCTTTCTTTTGTCGCCATAAACAGGTTTGCTGAACCTCAGAATGGCTGCATCCAATACTCAATTTGTGGCCCAGCACGTCCGCGGCATCCCCAGGTCGGGGATTCGGGAGTTCTTTGACATTGTGCAAGGACGGCCGGACGTCATTTCGCTGGGGGTAGGGGAACCGGATTTTGTGACACCCTGGCACATCCGGGAAGCGGCTATCTACGCCCTGGAACGGGGCAAGACCGGCTACACCTCCAACCTGGGTTTGCTTAGCCTACGTGAAGCCATCGCCGCCAGCATCGGACCTCGTTTCCAGGTGCAGTACGATCCAAAAAAGGAAATCCTCATTGCCGTGGGCGTCAGTGAAGCGCTGGATATTGCTTTGCGGGCGGTCATCAACCCCGGGGACGAGATCATTTACCACGAGCCTTGCTACGTGAGCTATTCGCCGAGTGTGGTCATGGCCTTTGGGGTGCCCGTGGCGGTCGCGTGCAAGGCGGAGGACGGTTTCGCGGTGCGGGCCCAAGACTTGGCGGCGGCGATCACCCCCAAGAGCAAGGCACTGGTCTTGAACTTTCCCACCAATCCGACTGGTGGCACGATGACGCGTGCGGAGTTGGAGAAGATTGCCGCGCTGGCGATTGCCCACAACCTGGTGGTGATTACGGATGAGATCTATTCCGAACTCACTTTTGAAGGGGAGCACACGAGCATTGCTTCCCTGCCGGGCATGAAGGAGCGGACCATTTTCCTGCACGGCTTCTCGAAGGCGTATGCTATGACCGGCTTCCGGATCGGCTACGCCTGCGGTCCCTCGGACCTGATCGAGGCGATGATGAAGATTCACCAGTACTCCATGCTTTGCGCGAGTATCATTAGCCAGGAAGCCGCCCTGGAGGCGATTCGGAACGGTGAGCCTGATACCATCGAGATGCGCGAGGAATACAAGTTCCGGCGTAACTATATCGTCAAAGCGTTTAACGACATGGGATTGAAGTGTCATCTCCCACGAGGCTCGTTTTACGCTTTTCCCAGCATTGCCTCGACGGGCCTGTCCTCCAAGGAATTTGCCTTGCGCCTCTTGAACGAGGAAGGGGTGGCGTGTGTGCCCGGGACCGCTTTTGGCCCGCCGGGCGAAGGCTTCCTGCGCTGCTGCTTTGCGACATCGCGTGAACGCATCGAGATCGCCACCGAACGCATGGCGCGGTTCGTGAAGCGGATTCGCTCCTGAGGCATGTGGTCGTGAGGATGTCTCGCGTTCTCTTACTCCTTCTTGCGCTCGGGGCAACAGGGTCCGGTGTGGCGGCGGAGAGAATCCACATTCCGATCGGGATCCCCAACGCCGTGGATCAGCTCAAGACTTTCGTCGAAGGTGACGGCAGTTACTCCCCTGGATTTGGCAGCTTCGGCGTTTCGTTCGCTGTCTGGGATCGGAAGACCGGACGGCTCTCCCGCCCCACCGATGCGCAGGCGGATCTGAGCCGGGGGCTGCCGGCGGGGGGAGTGCTCATTCCTCACTTCACATGGCGCGCCGGGGACGTGGAAGTTGGCGAGGAGATTTGCCAGGTGGAGATGGACTACGGCGAGCAAGGGCGAGGTCAGGCGGTGGCTTCCCGGGTGTCTCTGCGCAACCTCGGGGCCGCGCGAGAGCAGTTGCGGCTGTTCGCGCAGTTGCAGAGCATTGGGCCGGCGGGGGGTGCGATCCGGGAACTC
Source organism: uncultured Verrucomicrobiota bacterium (assembly GCA_964411985.1). Classification (GTDB taxonomy): domain Bacteria; phylum Verrucomicrobiota; class Verrucomicrobiia; order Limisphaerales; family J093; genus CAYPNF01. The sequence goes on along the minus strand of CAYPNF010000024.1, from coordinate 85,564 downwards.
GAGGTGTGCGCGCAGCCCCAGGGATCGATCCTTGTCAACGGGCAGTCCGGGATCGTTGCCTCGCCGCAACCCGACGCAGCGGGAGTGACCGACCAGGCCGATCCGGTCGTGTGGGTCGAGAGGGGTGCAATTCCGGAGCAAAAGACCGCGACGAGCAAGGAGGGGAATTGCAGCGGGGTGATGGCCTTCGACGTTTCCTTGAAGGCCGGTTCGGTGGCTGTAGTGCGGTTCTTGAGTCCGGTCCATCCTGGCCACCGGGTGCAGGGGCATCGGTGGGATGGCGTCAGCCCGTGGGCGCAGTACGATCTGAATTCTCCAGGCAATAATGCGGGACAGCTTCAACCCGATCCAGGGCTCCAGCGCCTTGGCCGCCGGAGTATCGACCCCCTCTTCCGTCAGTCGCAGCGCGATTGGGCACAGCGGGTGGGGAAAGTGGTGCTTCGGCTGCCGGATCCTCGCTGGGCGGAGTCGTTCCGGACCATCTTGGCCCACTGCGCCATGAACCTGAACGAAGGCGCGCCGGATGTGGCGGTGGTGAACTACAACGTCTACAACCGCGACGGGATGTACATGGCGAACATCTTCCAAAAGGCCGGCTGCTTCGACTGGTCGGAGATGGCCATTGACTACTTCCTGGGACATCCCTTCAACGGCCGCGTGCAGCCCGAGGCTGATAACCCAGGGCAGATCTTGTTCCTGATGGGGGAGCACTGGAAGTTTACACGGGATCGTTCCTGGCTGCGGCGGGTTTATCCCGCCACGCAGAAGATCGCGTCGATGATCGCCTACTATCGCACCACTCCCGGTCCCCATTTTGTCTGGGATGCCGGCCTCGAATTTGGTGACGCACTCCCGGCCACTCAGCGGAAAGAGCTGAAGCCCGGAGCCTGCGACGGTTTCAATCCGAACTACACCGAGGCCTACGACATCGCCGGGTTGCGCGCGGCGGCGCTGTTGTCGAAGGCGATGGGTGATGCGGCTGCGGAGAGGCGGTGGCAGGATCTGGCGGGCTCGTGCTTTTCTCAATTCCAGCTGAAGTTTGAGTCCAATCTGCCGAAAGGGTACGGCAGTTACTCCGTGCTCTGGCCGTGCCGTCTGTATCCGCTAAGCGAAGGCCCCGCCTGGACCCAGTTCAAGGACTTTGGTGAACAGAAGCCCACCGACTGGCGCTACTTCCCCTTGGCTCGCGCTCACCAGGGTCTGCTGGCTGGCAACCGCCTCGCTGGCGCGGCCACTCTGGCCACCCACCTCGATCACCCTCAGATGAGAGACTGGTACGCGCTCGATGAAGGCGGACCCTCGGGGGTTGGTGGTTGGCACCATGTGAAATCGAGTTGGCCCATCACGCCGTTGCCATGGGACACCAATACCCTTGGGGCAATCGCCATGCCGCATGGGTGGTCGATCGCCGAGTTCGAACTGCTCTTGCGCGATTCCCTCGTGTTTGAGGAGGAGACCCGCTGTGTTTTGCTGGCAGGCGTCCCAGAACCCTGGTTTCAGCATCCTGATGGGATAGAATGCCGCGATCTTCCCACCCACTTTGGATCACTTGCCTTTCGCTATCGTTATTCCGGTGGAAACGCGACAATCCGGATATCTGGGCTCAGATTAGCGGAGAGTGTGGTGATCCGCACTCCTCCGGGCCTGTTCCAGCACGCCCGCGATGGTCGTGGCCGGCCCATGGAAGTGAAATCCGATGGAAGCGTTTTGATCCTGCTGAACGGCGGTAAAGCCGAGTGCTGGCTCTTTTCCAAGTGCGCCCCGCGCGGGAATACCGCTCGCCGGGATCTGTGATGGGGGCACCGGGCGCCGCTGTCCCTACCTCGATACTTGCAGGATGAGGTTGGGCTTGGCGTCGTTCTCTTTCCATCCTGTCCATCCTGGCATCCTGTCTAAACTCCCTCTCCAGGCGGAGGAATTCCATGCAGGTCTCTCCTCCCGGAATGCCGCCGCATGTAGTGCGTCGGCCTTTCCCCTTGGTAAAGTGCGCCCGCCGATCACCACTTCAGCACGAGCAGCGAAACCGCCTGGCGCGGGAGCGCGAGTTCCAGCGAGGTGGAGCCGCTTTGGAGCGGTAGTTTCCGGGCTTCGCCCAGCTCCGCGAGTTGGCCTGCTTTCTCCAGCTGAGCGGATTGTTCGATGGAGGGTGCCTGCGGGGAGCCCATGCGCTTCCACGCTGTGAAGGCGTTGCTGAAGTCCTCGTCGATCCGGAACTGCTGCAGCGCGACCGACGCCCCGGCCTGGAGTAGACCCTCCACAGCAACCGTCACCGCCGCGTCCGGGCCTGGGACGTCGTCGTCGTGATAGTGCCAGAGGAGGACTGCGAGCCGGTTCGTGCTGAGGCTGGCCATGGCGGAGACATCCGGTCGTCCGCGCACCCCAAGGCGGGTGATCTCCTCGAGCGGAACCGCGGAGTCACTCCGGACGGGCACTTTCTTACCGGACATCCGGCTGAACATTCTGAAGACGCTGAGGACTGGCTTGTCGATCCCGTTGCTGGCCAGGGAGCGGAAGCCGGCAAAGTAGGGTTGATTTTCGAATTCGAAAGCCCACGTCAATGCGCCTTCGAGGCTCACTCGGTACTTTTCCGCCAGCTCCAGCTTGCGCGGGAAACTGGCGGCGGTGTAACTGGAGTACATCGTTCCGTTCCGGTAGGCGAGCGAAGTTCCCTGGCATGCCGCGCAGCCTTCCGGATCCGATTCCCCGATGACGATCGGTTTGCCTCTTAACTCGGGATAGGAGGCCACGATGCGAAACCCATCCTCGACTGTGGCCAGGTGGGTGGCGATGCCCATGCGCACGTGGCCGTTGGTGGTGATAGGTGCCCCCTTGGCGTGGAAGGAGAGGAAGTCCAGCGGAGTGCCAATCTTGCCCGTGGCGTAGTTGGTCCCCCGAAGGCAATGGGTTAGGAAATCCCGCGTGAACTTGCCGCCGCTGCCCGCCGTGTCCGGCCCGCCCACCCGCGCGGTAGGTAGCGCACGACGCACGGCGTCGACGGCGTAGTCATGTAGCTTGTGGAACTCCTCTGGTGTGCCCCGCCAATACCCAATGTTGGCTTCGTTCCAGACCTGCCAATACCACGTCTCCACTTCCGCGCGCCCATACCTCTCCACGCAATGCCGGGTCCACTCAAACACGAGCTCGGCCCAGCGCCGGTAGTCCTTCGGCGGATAGGCCCACCCCGTATAGATCTCGTCGTAAGCCGCGCGCGGGGTCCACCTGTGCTGGTACGGCTCGGGTACCCTTGAGAGCGCTTTGGGCATGAACCCGATCTCCACGTACGGACGGACACCGCTTCGCAGATAGGTGTCGAAGATCTCATCCAGAATTGCCCAGGAGTATCGTGGGTTCCTTTGGGGGTCTTCGTCGTAGACGCCCGTCGAACCCCATTTGAGCGCCGGGGTGCCGTCGCCGGAGGTGAGCAGATTATGCGCCCGGAAGTAGACTTGGTTGGGAGCCAGCGCGCCTAGTTCCGCCATCAATTTGCGGCCATGCTTCATCGTGGCGTAGTTCGGTTCGTCAGCGCCGAAGAAACGCCAGATCCGCGGCATTTCCTCCCCGGGCTTCCCCGCATCCACCTGGATGTTCACCGGAAAAGAATCGCCGGCTCTGGCCGTCCAGCTGACGACAAGGATAAGCAACGCATGACGGAGGGTTTGGGTGAGCATGAGGGTGGGGCGCATGGAAGGGCGATGAAACCTGGCTGAGAAAATGCGGCCCACGTTGTGTTTCACGTGGGCCGCAGCGGTAGCTTCGCCCAGCGCCTGCGCACGGGCGATCCGTTAAGGGTGCGCTTCAGCAACACCCGATTCCAACTAGCGCTTAATAATCCGAGCGAACTGGGGATTCACGCTCGATTTGAAGTTGTAAGGGCTCGTGGCTGCCGCGACATCCGCCCAGGGTCCCGTGACACTCGGGGCCATCTGGAGCACGCCGCCTCCGGTCCATTCGATAGTGAAGGACCCATCGGTGTTGTGCGTCCATTTGGTAATCTTCATTTCGACCGGGGCGGCCGGAGCCAGGGTCAGTTCGCCGTAGGTGTATTCCTGGTGGGGATCGCCGTTCCAGGACAACTGGGCGCTTCGGCCAGCACCGTTGTCATTGTTGAGCGCGATGTTAAAGCCGATCTTGGTTCCGGTCACGGCATTCAGAAGCGCTGATTTCTTTACCTTGAACTCGATCTGGTACCCCTTGGTGGTGGTTGTGGTGGCCCCATACCAGTCAGCATCCTGCCCAAAGGTGGGATTGCGAGCTTCGTTGTCCCGGCGGGCGCCGTTGGCGGTCATCACGTACTGACCTTCGAAATCCTGGCTTGGACCGCCATGGTTTCGATCCAGATCGGCGTCAAAGAAGATTTCCACACTGTCGTCTTCCCAAGTGGTGCCGTCTTCGGAACCAGCCTCTGCGGTGTCCGTCACTACATTGGTGTCGATGACGTCGACAGCCACATAGACAGCAGCATCGTCGTGCGTGACCCAGGCCATGGCTTCAAACGTTCCTGCTGGCCAGGCATCAGTACCCGCGCCGGTTTGCGGCTGACCCGTGGCCAGGTTGATGGGGATATCCGTGGAGGTGTATTCATTGGCATCGATCTTGCCGTCCACGACCGGGGACTTGGTCGCTTGCGGAGCTGAATAGGCCTTGTAGCCCAGGATCAGGTTTCCGTAGGTCACGGGCTTCCCAGGTGCCCCAACCCAGGCCACTTGACGATCAGCGGTCTTTTCAATCGCGCCGCCGTCTTTGTCATCATTCACCACGACCGTGAACCCTACGACATCGCCGAACTTGGGATCGCTCAGGGACTTCAGCGAGATGCGAAACTCGGCATCATAGCCCGTTCCGGCGTCATTCCTGAGGACTTGTGCGTACCAGGCCTTGTCTGTTCCGTAGGAACTGGTATCGGATCCGGCGTAGGCGTTGTTGAGGGAGATGGCGTACCTGCCACCGATCGAGCCAGGGGCGTTGGTGGCCGCATTGGCGTTCAGGGGATCGATATGTAACTCGACACTATCATCTTCCTCGGTCTTGCCGTTCGCGGACTCTGCTGTGGCGGTGTCGTCCATAAGAACGCTGTCGGTGACGCGGACGGCGATATAGAGGTTTTCGGCGTCATACCCGGCATATATTTTGCAGCCCAAATCGGTGGCATCCGCCAAGTCGGGCCCAAAGATCAGGACGCCGCCGCGGACGTTATTCGTCTGGTTGACGTTGAAGGAGATAAGCCAGTTTCCCGATGCACCGTTGGCGCTTTGCCACTCTGCCGTATCGATGACTCCATCGATCACGGGGGGAGCGGGGATCGGAGTCGCGAACTGAGTCTTGGTATTATCGGGTTTGGCCCGGTCCCCAATCGCTGGGTTTGGCCACGCTGCGGCCAGACTTGCGAGGAGAAGCACTCGGAGCGTTTGGGGGAAGGCCGACGGGATGGACCGGCCGGGTAGTTCACGGCAAGGGGTGTTCATGTTTTCCATAAAAGGAGGTTGTTTTTGCAGACTATCACAACTAGTTTGGTTCTGCCTCCTATTTCGAGAGCGGAATCTCCTTTTTTGATATGGCTACGCGCCAAGTTAAGGACCGTCAGGATATCCTCGGCATTGGGTCCGGTGACGCCAGTTCTGGGACGGTCGAAAGGCCCATGCCCCACGCTGTCGAAATAAACTACGTGGTGTCCGGAGAAATCAGGAGGGCCAGCTCGGAAGGCGAACTGATCATACCATCAGGCCGGCTGACGGTCTTCTGGGCGGGAGACTCCTACCATCTCATCCCGTCGAGCATCCCTACCCCTTACTATTGGATCCGTATCCCGCTTCAGGAATTTCTGTCCTGGTCACTACCACCGGCTTTTAAGCAGGCGATCCTGGCTGGACGTGCCTTTATCGATTCCAGGCGTAATCGGAAGTCTTTCGACCTTAGCCTCTTTCAAAGCTGGCTTCGGGAGGGGCATCGCCGGTTCGCTGGCATCAGTCGCTGGACGATACTGGAAATCGAGGCGCGACTGGGTAGATTAGCGGATGCAGCCCGGGTCGGGTTGCCGCACGGGCTCCGGCAGACATCGGTACCTGGCCGCACAGAGGTGACCGCTGCCGCCCGGATTGCCCAGTATCTCAACCAACACTACCGAGAACCGGTGTATTGGGGTGATGTTGCGAAGGCGGCCGGTTTATCCAAACCATACGCACGCAGTGCGTTTCTTCGCGCCTACGGGGTGACGCTGTATGATTACTTGCTGCAACTTCGTTTGGCTCGCGCAAAACAATTGCTGACCACCACGAATTCCAAAGTTATCGATATCGCTTTGGAGACCGGTTTCCCCACCCAGAGCAACTTCTATCGGGCTTTTGAAGGAGTGGTGGGCCAAACTCCTTCTGCCTTTCGAAGGCGCCTTTCGCTCCCCTAACGATCCGTCTGCCGGAGGACTACGGTCGATTGGTTGGGCAGGGAGGTTTCGGAGGTCATCTTGCCGTCGGGCCAGCGAATATCGACCTGCTGGACGACCGAGGTTGCGCCCAGACCGAAGTTCAACACCGAGGAGGATTGGGAGAGATAACCGCCGCCAGCCGCTACTTCGGCGGTCTGGGTTAGGCCGTCGGTTCGGAGGACCGTGACCCGCGACCCAATCGCAGTCGGGTTTCCTGGTTTTCCAACCAGGCGCAGCCGCAGGGCACGATTCGCACGGGAGCCATGGTTTTCAAGTGCTAGCGGCACAGCGTTATTCATCGCCACCACAGCGTCCGGCCACGCGTCTCCGTTGAGGTCGGTGACGACGAGCGCCCTCGCATCCCCTGCGGTATGCTGCCCGCTTTCCTTGGGCGAGAGGGTGTCGAAGCTGCCGTCGCCCCGGCCTTTCAGCAGCAGGCTCAAGCCCCCATCCATCCGGCCACCTTCAGGCTGCGGGCCAAAGAAGTTCTGGGCCAGCCACAGGTCTGGCTTCCCGTCGCCATCCACATCCGTGATCGCCACCCCAAAGCCGGGCGCTGCTTGAGCCAAACGCGGCAGGGGCTTGGAAACGAAACGTCCATTGCCATCATTCAGAAGAACCGTGGACTCGAGGGTGGTGACCGCAAACGGACGCGCCTGGCTGAGTAGTTCTGGTGAGAGGATGTCGGCAAGCGTTGCGCGCGCGTAGCTGTCGAACGTCGGGAACCTGGCCCCGAGGGAAGGGATCACAGCTGCCAAACAGGTCTTTCCCCGCCTCGGCAGGAGCACACCGCGTTCGTAATAGGCCTCGATCAGGTGGCTGGAGCCGCCGTCGTCGAATGGGCCGAAATAGAGACGTGCGGGATGTTGGGGGGTGGCTGCATACGGGGTATTCAGACCGAAATTCGACACCACGTAGTCCATGTCTCCGTCTTCGTCGAGGTCGCCTGCGGCGATGCCGTTCCACCAGCCCCGAAGTTCGGACAGCCCCGTTGCTCGGGTGTGATCTTCCAGTCGGCCACGGTGGTTCAGGAACACTTTGACGGAGTCCCAATGGAGGGTCACCAGCAAGTCCAGCCACCCGTCGCCGTTCACATCCGACCAAAGCGCGCTGGTTACCACGCCAATTTGCTCCAGACCAGGTGCGATCCCCTGGATCCGGTCGGTGAACCTGCCCTGATGGTTGATGAGCAGATGGCTGCGGGCGGGCATGGGGTAGGCGCCAGGGATGGAAGCTCCACCAACAAAGAGGTCCAGGTCACCGTCGCGATCGAAGTCCGCCGCCACCACTGCGCTACCCGCATCGCGTTCCTCGGGCAACGCGCCTTGAGCTGCGCGGCTGAAGCGTCCCTGGCCTTCGTTCATGTAGAGGCGGTCCTGCAGGATGCCGCTGCCGGCCTCACCTTCAACGCCGCCGGAGACGACGTACAAGTCCAGATCGCCATCACCGTCGACGTCGACGAAACACGCCCCCATGTCTTCGCAGGCTTTGTCCGCATCGAAGCTGGACTGAGCGGACAAGCGGAAGCGGCCTGAGGTATCGTGGAGAGCCAGCATGCCGCTTTGGCCCGCTGCACCCGCCAGAAAAAGGTCCTCCAAACCATCTCCATCAACGTCCCCCACGGCCAGTCCTGGGCCCATTTGGGACAGCTTCCAGGGGAGGAGCGGCTCGCGCTGGAAATCGTCAAACGGGCGCTCCTGGTGTCGGAGGGCAGCAAGCCCTGCCATACGCACAACGCCAGTTGTAGCCTCGGCCTGAGGTGGCGGCCGGCGGGGGTCGCCCGGGGGTTCCTTGATAGTGTAGAACAGGTCGGCCTCGAGGTTGGTAAACGACTGGTGCATCCCGCTCGGCCAGTCCACAGTCAGGGAATGCAGCTTCGGTTGAGAGCCCAGCCCAAAATGCAGGAGAGGCTCGTTGCTGGAGGCGAAACCATTCGCAAGACCGAGACAGCGGGTTTGCGTCCCGGAGGTTGTGATGATCTTTACTGTTGCGCCGATTCCCCAAGTGTTGCTGCGTGTGCCTCGCAGGCGAATCAGCACCCGGTGGGCGGCGCTACCGGTGTTTCGATACACCGACACCGCCTCACCAAAATTGGCGACGACCAGGTCCAGGTCCCCGTCACGATCCAGGTCGGCAAAAGCAGCACCGAAACTGGCCGAGACGTGATCTAAGCCCCAATCGTGACCTGTCTCTTTGAACTGAAGATCGCCCAGGTTGCGAAAGGCCAGGTTCGGCTGCCGGAGGACTGGGGCGTTGCGCCACGTACTGCCGCGTTCCCGGTGGATCGTTGTGAGGTCGTCGTTGACAAAGTCACGCGACATGCCCGTCGTGAGAAACAGGTCGATCCAGCCATCGTTGTCGAGGTCGGCAAATGTGGGAGACCAGGTCCAGTCGGTGTTTGCCAAGCCGGTGAGGTGCGCCACTTCCATGACCTGCGCGGTGCCGGTGCCCAGGTAGAGCGCATTGCGGGGGTATTGCCGGGGAACGGCGGTCTCGAGGAACCAGCGGTCTTTCTCGAGATGGATCATATTGATCTGACGCCGATAGTGGGTGGAGCCCGCCATGTCGGCGGCGAGGAGATCCATGTGGCCATCATTGTTGATATCTGCGACATCGGCACCCATCGAGGACCAGGGAACATGCGGTAGGGACTCGCCAGCGACATCCGTAAACACCCCGTTTCCTTCATTGCGAAACAGCCGATCTGGTCCCCGGTAATCGTTGCTCACATAGAGATCTGGCCTCCCATCGTCATTGAAGTCCCACCAGGTGGCCGCCAGTCCAATGTCGCGCCCGGTGATCCGCGCCGTCACATTGGACACGGCGAAAGTCCGGCTCCCCTGGTTGTGATACAGGTAATCCTGCTGGCCTGCGATGATCAACTCGTTGCGGCCGTTTCCCTTGTCCATCGTGTTAAACAATTCCTGGTACCGAGGGTCTACGCTGACCTGCCCGGTTTGGCTGACCCGGATGATTCCACGGTTCATCGCCTCCTTCGCGGTGCGAGGAAGGGTATGGCCGGTGGCGACATTCAGGCGGTGCGTGACCAGGTAAGCATCCAAAAGCCCGTCGAGGTCATAATCGCAAAAGGCAATCATGACGCTGGCCCCCTTGAAAGCGAGTCCCCAGGCATGCGCCTGTTCTGTGAACGTGCCGTCGCCTTGGTTGATGTAGAGAAGGTTGGGGGCGTTGAACACGCACACAAACAGGTCTAGATCGTCGTCGTTATCGATGTCCACGAAGGTCGCTCCCGTGGACCATCGACCCAGCCCGGCCACGCCCGCTCGCTCCGTCACATTGGTGAACCGAAAGTTGCCGAGGTTGCGGTAGAGTCGATTACCGCGATCATAATGGGTCACGAAGAGGTCTGGCCAACCGTCACCATCATAATCCCCGATGCACACCCCGGCGCCGGCGCCTTGATCGATCAGCATGTCGAAAGGGGCGTTGGTCGGGAACTCATGGACCAGATCCACACCGGTGGAGCTTGGCGGAAGTCCCTCAAACAAGTTGGGTGACGCGGTGGAGGCAGGAGCGAGCGGTAGACGGAAGCTCTGTAGCGCGTCCTTCAGCGTCGATGCAACTGGCACTGGCGGATTTGACGCTGTGCCACCGGCAGCTTCGTTCCCAGTAGCCTGCGACGGAAGAACCAAGCTGAACGCCAGCCAGATCCAGGTCAGCGACGAGTCCGTCGAGGGTGCACGGCCAAACATGCGCGCAGAGTATAAATGCCCTGATGTACTTTGGCGATCCAGAAGTCGACGACTAAGCGTTGGTGATTGAACTTGGGGAAGGGAAGTGGGACGTATGACAATCGGGGTTGACCCTCGAGAGGATGGTCTTTGGTTGGCCTTCACGCCCGAAAGGACTTGCTGAGTGGCATGAGGTCCATCTGGGCAGCCGAACCGCCGTTGCGGGGCTGCAAACGGGGGCTCCGAAGGCCCTGGAGCGAATGGCGGTGCCTCTGGCTCCTTGTGATTCTGGGGGTGGTTGGTTTTCTCCACGGAGCTCCGTTTGCCCGGAGAGTGTCTCCACTCGTCCCGATGGCAGCCTCCTCGAGCTTTGGGGGCAGGGAGACGAGTTCCACGCGGTTTTCGAGTCGCTCGACGGCTACACGGTATTCTTTGACCCCAATGCGCTGAACTACCACCGGATGCTTCACCCCCCCAGGCTTGGAGTCTGTTGCTCAACTACACGGGTATTCCCGATTCGACCGTCTTCGGCGAACCTGTGCACGGCGTCACCTTGGTCCCCTCTCTTGTCGATGGCTTCGAGACGGAAGCGGGCTGGAGTCTTGCGGGTCCAACGTTTGAAGGCACGATGGAAGGTGCTTAGCTCCGAGTAGCCCGCCACGAGGGCGATTTCTTCGATGGTGTAGGCCAGTTGGCTGAGCATCCGGCAGCAAAGCTGTCGGCGATGGGCGTCGAGCAAGATTTGAAAGGAGCTTTCTTCGGCGGCCAGGCGTCGCGCCAAGGTTCGCACACTCACCCCAAGGGACTGAGCCGCCTCGCGGACATTTGGAGTCCGTCCAGGCTTGCCTGTCCTCAGGAAGACCCTGACGCGCTCAGCCATACTGACTGATTCGCGGTGCGCCCGACTTTGAACCTCGGCCCGCTCCTGCAGCAGCGGTTGCAGGCTGCGATCCGCGCTACGCAGCGGTCGGGCTAATTCGCTTTCGTGCAGGATCAAGGTGGTTTGCGGAGTGCCGAAACGGACGGGGCATTGGAACACCTCGCGGTAGGACGCCGCATATTCCGGCGCAGCGTGCTGAAGTTCCACGGCCAAGGGTCGAAGCGGTTCGGCGGTGAGTGCGCGGAAGCAGGCCAGGAGACTCCCGACCGACCACTCTACGGCACATCGCCAGACGAGTTGATCCTCGACCGGCGCTAGCGTGAGCACAAGGCGAACAGTGCCCTTCGAGCGGTGCACTTCGAACAGGCCGTCATCCGTCAACAGGCCAAAATACCGTTGCAGCATCGCCAGACTCTCGCCCAAGTTGGCGCACGTCATCACCAGATTGCCCAACACTCCATAGGCGGATGGATGCACCCCGCTTGAGAGTTGGAGCGCCAAGTCGGGACGTGCCGTTTCTCTGAGCAACTCGTGCCAGAGCTGGCGCATCGTGTCGAGCGGTACCCGCACATCCGGCTCCGTCATGATCCTTGGATCCAGGCCGAGGCGTGCGAGCATGACATCGGCGTTGACTCCAACCGATTTGGCCGCGGTCAGCACCGCGCGGATTTGAGCCAGATTCAACCGACCCTGCGCATTCAACATCGCCACGCCGCAAACCTACCAAGCGCTGGCACGAAATGCCAAGTCTTTGGCGTCATCGGCCATACTTCTGAATCCACTGAAACGCTAATCTGGTCGCGTTGGATCAAGGTGACTTGGCACGACACTAAAACCAGAAATTGAACAGCAGAAAGCATACAATGAAAACGACAGTCCGAGTCTTGAACACTGCACTCCTTGCCCTCGTTGCCGTGGGTTTCGTGGGATGCGCCAGCGTCAACACCAAACCCAGCGGTTTCCTGGGCAGTTACGACGGGATGAAGCCCACCCAACCCGGCGGGAAGACTTTGGTTTACCGCGATGCGACCGCCGCCACCGACTACCACGCGGTGATCATCGAACCCGTTTCCTTCCAGGCCAAGGCTGCGACCAAGCTCACCCCCAAGAAACAGGCGAAACTGGCCGAGAACCTCGCCGACCGCGCCCGTAAGGTATTCATTTCCAAATACGCGATTGTATCGGCGCCAGGAGTGGGCGTGGTCCGCCTCCGCATGACCGTCAACGACATCAACAAATCCTCACCGGTTATCAACTTGGTCACCACCGCCGCCGCCTATCTGCCCTTCGACATGGGCGCGGTGTCCGTGGAGATGGAAGCAGTGGATTCGATGAGTGGGCACCGAGTGGCCGCACTTCTGGACAAACGCCAGGGACTTCCACTAACACCCGCAGGATTCTTCGGCTGTTTCGCGCCAACCGGGCATGCGCGCACGGGATTCAGCCGGCTCTCGAAAGCGATGCTGGAAGTCGTGTCGGATGCCAGGCCCGTTCCAACAGTACAGGCGGCTCAGGTGGTTCCCTAATCCTGATTGCGGAGTTGTTGCTTTCCCAGTGTCGACGACGGGGGGCGGGAGAGCCTCTCAGGTGGAGAGCACCGCACGGAGCGAACGAAGTTCGTCCTCGGCCTGGGCAGGGTCAGCCAGGGTTTGGGTGATCTCCTCGCGGAGCAACGCCCGGTAACGTTTGCGCAGGCGGTGCACGGCTACGCGCACCCCTCCCTCCTCCAGCCCGAGGTTCTGTGCAGCTTGAGCGTACGGAATGGAGGACTCGCCTACCATGAGATACCCTTTGGCCTGCTCAAAAAGCTGGCCTTTGCCCTCGGCGACGCATTCCTCGCGCAGTCGGCTGATGACCCTTTCCAGCAAGGCAAGTGCCCACGCACGATCGAATGCGAGGTCCGGACTCGAGATCCCCGCGGGCTCGAGATGAAAGCGCGTCTCGGCGTCCTGCCAGTCGAGCGACACGTGGGCGACGCCGCCGCCGCGTTTTTGGCGGCCCACCTTGTCCCATTCGTTGGCGAGGAAATGTTTCAGAGCCGCGAGCAGGAAGGCCCGAAAACGCCCGTGGTCGGCCTGCAGCCCCTCGAGGTAGTTCTTGGCCAACAGCACCGCGAAGAAGGACTGGGTCAGATCCTCCGCATCCTCGCGTGACTGACACCGGCGTCGGACGAACGCGTAGAGAGGGTACCAATAAGCCTGGCAGAGCTCGGCCAACGCCCGATCGGCATCGGGCGAAGACCTGCGGCCTGCTTGCAGGACCACCGTCCAGCGGGTAGTCACAAAGTGATCTGTGGCCGGAGACACGGGTGTTTCAGGGGTAGGGGTCATCGGACGATGGTTTTGATGCGAATCCGTGCAGCCGGCTCGCTCCCGGCATAACTCAACACCTGGAGCATCCCGCTGGTGCCCGCGGAGGTGCGAAACCCGAGGGTGACGGGCAAACTCCTAGACGGAGGCTCCAACTGGGCCGGGAGCGTTGTGAGATCGCCCAAAAGGTAGTTCAGTCGGCTAGGACTTAGGTTCTCCCAGTCCGCCGGATCCAGGTAAGCGACGCGGAGTCCTGCGAACCCGAGGGTCTGAGCGCGGGATTCGACATGCAACTCGTGCTCCTGCATCCAAGCCGACTTGGCTTCGCCATTGGCTGTTTTGCTTTGGTCCGTGCTTCCAGCGGCGAGAGTTTCCGTCTTACCATTGTCGAGATTGAGAAACCCTCGCAGATTCAATTCCCGGGCAGGTCCGAAACGGGATCTGACCGGAGCTGGGACCGGTTGGTTTGGAAAAAGATGTACCTCGGGAAACTGGACCCAGCTCAACCGTTGAGCTTGGACCCGGATTTCCCGGGTCGCAGAACGTTCCACACCGGGGAATAGATAAGTCTTGAGGCGCGCCACGCCGGTTGAGGATTCCGTGGTGACCGTGGAGGGGTGTTCGGTCCCGTTGGAGTCCACCGCAACCATTCGGACACGCCAGTTCTCATCTATTTTACCAAGCACGAAGGTTACCTGCAGGCCATCCGGAGAGTCCGCCGCGCCATGCATCCCAATACCCAGGTCAGGGTTGGCTGCATCGCGATTCCAGATGGTGGAGGCGCTGAATGGTTCGTGTCGGGAGAGGGTCTTCCATTCCCCCGTTCCGAAGGCCGCTCGCAGGGTGGCGGTCTGAAGGTTGGTAGGCCACGCCAGTCGTAACGGCCATCCATCTTCCATGCGAACCCCGTTTCGCCGAGCCTCGCCACCGGCCCCTTCGCGCAGCGCCTGTTCACACCTGAACGCTGCTACCGGCGAACCATCTGGGTGCCCAGGAACTCTGAACACCACATCCAACTGCCGGTTATCCTCGCCGTCTACTGGGCAGATGTCCCGGACCTCAAAGGTGGCGTCCGCGATCGGGGTTCCGGAGGAAGTCCACCACCCGTGGGCAGCGGCTTCGGGTTCGCCCAGTGCGAGCAACTCCACGTTGCCACGCTCGGGAAGGGTGGCCGTGAGTGCCCCACTTACCGTATCCCGCGTGGCCACAATATCCGTCGCCAGGGGCTCCAGGGCGACATCGCGAAATTCCACCCACTGCACTCGTTGCGCCTGCAGGAGGATCTTCTTCACGCGGTCCAGGGGGAGCTCAGGGAACGCGAACGTCCAAGTCGTGAAGGTCCACCCGCTCGGCTCCGGAACCTCCTCGGTCAGCTCAGCGCTGACGTGTTCGACGCCGTCGAGGTCGACGACCACGGCGCGCAGCCGCCATTCCTTGGCATTCGGCCCAGGCACGATGGCCTGATTTCGGCTCATGCCGTCGTTGGACAAGTAGGCGTGTGGTCCCACCACGATGGCGACGCGCAACGAGAGCCCATGCTCCGTGGTCGTGAGGTTGGTGGGCCACCCAGGGTCTCCGCGCTGCCGGCTCGTCGAGGTGGACCCTGAAGCCGGAGCGTGGGCAAGAACCGTTCGCCAGGCTTCGGGATAGCCGAATCCGAGCGTCGCCGTCTTGGAGTCGGGGGAATAGACGGCGCGCATCGACCACCCCCCGGGGATCGGTCGGCCGGCCGCCAGCACCGTACCGCCAAATGACGGTTCGGTGTCGGGGTCAAATTCAAACACTGACGAGCCCGGCTTGGGCGGCTCACCGACAACGCGGAACGCCAGGTCCACTGTCCGTGCATTCCTATCTGAGAGGTTGGCGAGCCCTCGGACCTCGAGGCTGGTATTCGTCAGGCGGGAACCGTCTGGTGCCCACCATGCCTTCGGGGACTCTCCCGTGTTGGCAACGGCGAATAGTTCCAAGCTTCGGCCGTGGGGCAGGATGGCCACGAGCGCACCCGAACTCGGATCGCGCAACGCGACTTGGGTGGGAGTTGATTGGGTCGACTTCGCGCGCAGCCAGGGGTTGAGCCATCCCACCTGGAACACGCACCAGGCCGCCACCGCTAAGGCGAACGCCGCCCCAATGCGGTATTTTCGGCCGGCCCGCTCGGCGGATGGCGCCGGCGTTCCCGCGATGGTCTCTACGCGCGACTTGACCTCACTGGCCTTCTGATAACGCTGCTCCGGGTCGTTCTCCAGGGCCCGCAGCACCACCTCATCAAAGCGGACATCCACCTGGACCTTGCGGGACGGGGGAGGGAATTTCCCCAGCGGCAAATCGCCGGTCAGCATTTCGTAGAGCACGACCCCAAGAGAGTAGATGTCGGCGCGATGATCGACGGCCAGCGGCCGCTCGATCTGTTCTGGCGCCATATAGTGCGGCGTGCCCATGACCTGGCCCTCCACAGTCAGGCGCGCGCTTTCAGGCTGGAGATCCAGAATCTTCGCCAAACCGAAGTCGGCGATCTTCACACGGCCCTTGCGGTCCACGAGAACATTCTCTGGTTTGATGTCGCGGTGGACCACTCCCTCGTCGTGGGCATACTGGAGAGCATCACAAATCTGCGGGATGATTTGGAGTGCCTCGCGCGTAGACAGGCCGCTGGTCTTCCCCAGTTGCCGCAGAGTCGCGCCGTCCACGAACTCCATGAGGAAGTACAGGAGATCACCGACCCGGCCAAACTCGTATACGGCGACAATGTTGGGATGGTTCAGCCGTGCGAGCGCCCGCGCCTCGCGGTTGAACCGCTCCTCAAAACCCGGGGACGCTGCCGAGCCCGCGGGCAGGACCTTGAGGGCCACGAATCGGTCCAGGGCAGGCTGCCGCGCCTGGTAGACGGCGCCCATCCCACCCGCTCCTATAAGGCGCACGATTTGGAGTTGCGGAAACAGTCCGCTCAACTTCTCCAATGGAGGCGGAGAAAACTGTGGGCGCGAGGAGGTAGCGCCCGTATGGGTGTCCGACCCTTGGGCCAGCAGGCAAGCAGGGCACAATCCCGTCAGCGCCCCTTGCGGTACAGGGCGGCCGCAGTGCGGGCAAGATTGTGGTATTTGGCTCATTCTGATCATAGTATTCTATTATCGTTCTCCTCTTCTCAGAAGCATTTTCCCAGCTTCGTTACAAAGATTCTTCCAACGTGGTTTCCCTTGGAAGCATGGATGAGGCAGGCTTCGGAATGGCTTGCCCTGGAAGCTGTTCGAAGTGAAGACAAGAGCTCATCCGATAGCCCATTGCCTCTCGATGGGGGACGTCAGCCCTTACGTTCATTCGGTCAGGCTGGCGGAGTCTTAGGCAGCGTGAGTACACCCACCTGGATGCAATGGGGAACGTTAGAGGGGTGAGCCGGAATGAGGGTTCCAGCAGACCTTTACACGCTGGAGCGAACCCGTGTGGACAAACCAAACAAAAGTGCAGATGAAACCATCCAGCCTACTCACCCTTCTTCTTTCTGTCCCGATTGGCGTGCCGGCCGGTGCCGTCTCCGTCATCCAGGATACCTCCGTTGGGATTCAATCGATCAAGAACAGGCTGAAGACGTTTGCGTGCAGCGATGGCTGCGGGGTCTTTTGTGTCGGCGGCCGCGAGCTTCTCAGCAAACGGCGCCTGGCTCATGTCGAAAAGCTCTCCTGCTTGATTCAACTTCCAGTCGGCTTCCCGCACATACCACATTCTTGCGAGTTGGACGAAGGCCCAATCGCGTGGCTCCCCTTTGGCACCGCGCAACTGGGCGGCAAAGTTGCGTCCGTCGATGATGGTCTGCTTAGGCAATGTTGCCCCTGCCAGATCGGCAAATGTCGGGAAGAAGTCGGTCGAATCAATTAGGTCATGGGAGACCTTGCCGGCGGGAGTCGTGCCAGGCCAACTGACGATCATAGGCACGAGCGCACCGCCTTCGAGCATCGAGCCCTTTTCGCCCGAAAGGCGTCGAGCGCCGATGGTGGACCGATTGGCCCATGCTTTGGCTGTGCCGTTGTCGCCGAAGAAGACGATGAGGGTTTGCTCGCGCAGTTTCAGGCGGTCGAGTTCTGCGATCAGTTTGCCAACGAGCTTGTCCATGTAGGCGATGTTGTCCGCATAGAGATCCTTGCTGCCCGGAGCGCTATCCGGGGTGGGCAGGATTTCGGCGTGCACATGCGACATCGAGTA
Source organism: uncultured Verrucomicrobiota bacterium (assembly GCA_964411985.1). GTDB lineage: Bacteria > Verrucomicrobiota > Verrucomicrobiia > Limisphaerales > J093 > CAYPNF01. The sequence goes on along the minus strand of CAYPNF010000024.1, from coordinate 68,071 downwards.
ATAGATGTAAAAGGGTGCGTTGCGGTGTTTCGTGATGAAATTGAGGAGATGCTGGTGCATCACGTCGGGCAGGTATTCCTTGTCCCGCAGCGCCCGGCGTGCGCCGTTGACGACATAGGTCTTACCCTTGTCCTGGGTGTTCCAGTAGACACCGCTGCCGGTAAACTTCAGGTAGTCGTCGAAACCAAAGTCGGCCGGCCCGAGCGGGAGTTGTCCCCACTTGCCAATGGATGCGGTCGCGTAACCTGCCGCCTTCAGGATTCTGGGCATCATGGTTTCTTCGGAAGGTTTCATGAGCCCCGTGCGGTCCTGGTTGACCGCGCCGGTTCGGAACGCGTACCGCCCGGTCAGGATCGCTGCCCGGGAGGGACCGCACAAGGGCACCGTGTAGGCATGCGTGTAGCGGACACCGCTCCTGGCCAGCGCGTCGATGTGTGGCGTCTTGAACTGGTCCGCACCGTAACAACCCACGTTTCCGATGCCGAGGTCATCCGCAAGGATGAAGATGATGTTGGGTTTTCGCACCCGAGCGTCGGAGGCGTGCAGGGTGAGTCCGTACAACGCTAGCACGGTCGCGGCGAGTGCAAGGGCAAACCGGGAGTTTGTTTTCATAAAAGTGTCGTTTGGTTCTTGCCGGGTGCCGGCAGGAACCGGCCAGGTTCCTCGGAGACGGCAGTTGAATTATCGCGAAACCGTTGGCCTTGCACCCTGCCAGCCTCGTTCCCATTGCGCCATCAGTGTCTTCACGAGTGCCGCGTTGGCTGGGTTCTTACTGATGTTCGTATTCTCCTGCGGATCGGTCAGATGGTCGTAGAGTTCGATGGCATCAACTTTGGTGTGGTCATTGCGGCCAACCCAGACGGTGAAGCGATAACGCTCCGTCCGCATCGAGTAACCCATGAGACTCCTGCCGCCGGACTTGCCACCCTGTCGTGGATATTGGCTGAACGCGGCTGATTTCCAGGGACGCTGGGGATCCTCTAGAAGCGGCCCAAAACTCGTTCCTTCCAAATGCCCGGGCAGCGGTAATCCAGCCAGCTCGCATAAGGTGGGGTAGATGTCCACGAACTCTACGAGCGCGTCGGTATGCGCGCCGGCCTTCTTCATGCCCGGCACTGAGAGGAGCAAAGGGGCGTTTACATCATTCTCCACGTTGCTATGCTTGCACCAGGCGTCGTGCTCGCCGAGTTTCCAACCGTGGTCGCCCCAGAGCACGATGATGGTGTTGTTGCGCAGGCCAAGGCGGTCAAGTTCGTCGAGCACCTTACCCACCTGTGCGTCCATGTAACTAATTGACGCGTAGTAGCCGTGTTTGAGTTGGCGGGCGAGGTCGTCTGGAATCGAGCCTTCAGGGATGCCGTGGTAGTTGCGGAGCTCACCGCCAGGAAGGATGGCGTAATCAGGCGCGTCCTTCGGGCGAAATCGGTTGGGTGCCAGCTGGATTGTTGCCGGATCATAGAGGTCCCAGTATTTCTTCGGCGATACGAAAGGTAGGTGTGGTTTGATGAAGCCGATCGCAAGGAAGAAAGGCTCTTTTTTCTGGCTCAAATCCCGCAGTGTGGAGACGGCAAGATCGGCCACTTTGCCGTCCTGAAACTTGTTGTCCGGCACATCGGCGGCCTCAAAGGCAGGGCCGCGGGAGTTCCGTCCGGTCGAGGGTGGACCCTCTGGCGAATTCGTCTTCTTGGCTGCCTTCTTCTTGGATGTGGGTCGCGCCTCACCGTCAGGCTCGCTTTCGTATTGGCGCCGATCCAGCGCGAGGTTTTCCGGCAACGCATATTTGGCGGCCTTGGGCGTCTGCCACGGCACCGACCACGTGGGGGCGTCGTCGAAGTTGCCATGATAAATCTTGCCCATGCCTTGAACAAAATAGCCGTGTTGCTTGAAGTGCTGGCCCAACGTGACGACTTCGGGCAAGGCCGTGCGGAAATGGGTGACTAGATCCCAGACTTTGGTGGTGTCAGGTCGCGTGCCGGTCATTAAGCTCGAACGCGTCGGCGAACAAACCGCCTGCTGGCAATAGGCGCGATGGAAGACCAGGCCCGCCTTCGCGATTCGATCAAGGTTGGGGCTTTTGATGTAATCCTTGCCGTAGCATCCCAGCTCCGGCCGTAAATCATCAACCGCGATGAAAAGGATGTTGAGCTTTCGCGGCGCGGTATCAGCGCCGGACAAGGAGCTCCCGCCCAAGGCCAACATAGAAATGACGAGACAGGCGAGAGCACTGACGTTGGTTTTCATAGACGGGACCTCAGGTTATATGGCTTGCGGCCGCCGCACAAGCTCTACCGCGGATTTCAACCTTACGCCTGATCCTGTTGTGGTTCGTGGGTAGTGTCGCCAGCGGATCCCGCAGCCAAAGCACGCCTCATTTTGGAGGTGCGTTGTCGTTCTGCCGGCTGGTTTCGATCAGATCTGATGGAAGGTGGGCGGAAGGGGAGGTTCATAACCGCCACGTCCTAAGGTCTATGGATTCGTGATCCGTCGACATCTGTGGTGAACCCTTTCTTTCAAGGCCGATTAGAAACTCCTGTAGTTTTTACGGGCTTTCTGGAAGGATTGCTGGGTTGCATCCGTCGTTAAACCATTCCTGCATGAAGGTTGTCCAACCTAAAGATAACGCAGCCAGCCGCTGGCTTGCTTACCGACCTGAGATCAAAGTCCTGGATTGCACGATCCGGGATGGGGGTTTGATGAACAACCACCACTTCGACGACCGGGTGGTCAAGGCGGTTTACGATGCCTGCGTTGCGGGCGGTGTGGATTACATGGAACTCGGATACAAGTCCTCTCGCGAGGGTATCAAGATGGGCGAACATGGCTGCTGGAAGTATTGCCTCGAGGAGGATATGCGCCGCATCGTGGGGGACAACGCAACGGAGTTGAAACTCTGTGTCATGGCCGACGCCGAGCGGTGTGATTACCATGAGGACATCCTGCCCAAGAAAGACTCCATCGTGGACATGATTCGGGTGGCCACCTACATCAACCAGGTCTCGACCGCGTTGGACATGGTCAAGGACGCGCACGATAAAGGCTACGAAACCACCGTGAACCTCATGGCTGTCTCCACCGTGCCCGACGGCGAACTGGAGGAAGGTTTGGAGATGCTCGCGCGATCCGAGGCCAAGGCCATTTACGTGGTGGACAGTTTCGGCTCACTGTACAGCGAGAAGGTGCGTCATTTGGTGGGGAAATACCTTTCTTGCTGCAAGGCGTCGGGCAAGGAGGTGGGAGTTCACATGCACAATAACATGCAGTTGGCCTTCGCGAACACCATCGAAGGCCTCATCCTGGGCGCGAACTACCTGGACGCCACCATGGCCGGCCTGGGCCGCGGTGCGGGCAACTGCCAGATGGAACTGCTTCTCGCCTTTCTACACAACCCGAAGTACGACCTCCGCCCAATACTCGGCTGCGTCCAGAACGTCATCGAGCCGCTGCGTGCAGGTTTGTTGTGGGGCTATGATCTGCCGTATTTGCTGACGGGCATGTTGAACCAGCACCCGCGCGCGGCCATCAGACTTAAGGAGGCTGAGATCAAAGGGGTCAAAGGGGATATCCTGGAGTTCTACGATACGCTCATGGGAGAAGCCTAGGTGTCAGTGAGGCCGCGTCCTCCATCTCTTGGGGCAATTATGTAACGCCCGACTAAGAAGAAAAGGCGGACAGGCCGTTGCTGACCGTGTCCGCCCCTTGCATTCATCGCGCTGCAGTTTAGAAGAGGAACGACCGAACCAAACCAGCGAAATCCTGCCAATGCTGCACAAGGCTTAGGGACGACGAAGCTCCAAGCACGAGAGCAACAACAGCACTCGAGGCCAGTGCGCCGAGGAAGAGACGTTCCATCGTCCATCCCAAACCGCCGATCTCCCGCACTTCCTTCAGCCAGAGTTGGGAGAGCTCCTGCGTGGCCCGAATCGTTCCCGTCTGGTGAGCACCGGCCTTGGGTAGGGAAAAGACCTTTTCCCGGTTCTCCCGGACGGTTCCGGCTGACCGCAACGGGATGGCGGGGGCTACAGCGTGAAGCGCGATTCGTCCGTCGGTAGTGATTTGGTTCCAGGTCAGGCTCGTTTTCATATCCAGTCTTTCTCAAAAGTCATCTCTTACGTAGGGATATACCCACAGGACCCCTCCGGAGTTTCAAGAATTTGTGAGTACCTCTCTTTAGCCTTTGTCGCAACCTTCGTCGCGGTCCTTGTCGAAGTCGTTCGAATTCAATGAAGGCCGGGACGAAGGCTTCGACAAAGGTTGCGACGAAGGTTGGTGCTTTGCTGTGGAATGTGTATTTACAAGATGCTGTAGGCAAATACCTTATGGATGAATCAAGGATGATGGCTTGTTCGCCTCCCTTCCCGGAACGCTCCTCCGTGGGTGCCAGCCGGGAACGCGCTGTCACACAATCGTAACCTTCCTGCCATTTTTTCGACACCCCTCTCTCCTAGTTTGGCTTCGTCGAGTGCGCGGTGTGAGCCTTCGGGCTGCGGAATTCGTGCACATCGCAGACGTGTCGATCAACAACCAAGAACTCATGAAGCCAACTAGAAAAAGTATGAAGTACTTGCCTCTGGCTGCGGTGCTCACGGCTGTGGCCGTGGCTCACCAAGCGCAGGCCCAGACCTCCGAAGCCTTGATGGATGCCCTTGTCAAGAAGGGTATCCTCACCGAACAGGAAGCCGAGGACATTAAGTCCGACCTGAGCAAGGAGAACAAGCAATACAACAAAGTGGAAGTGGCCGGGAAGACGGTCAAGAAGCTGTCTTTGTTTGGCGATTTCCGTGGGCGGTTTGAGGGTTTCTACAATGACAACGCTGCGTTTGTTGATCGGAACCGGTTCCGCTATCGTCTGCGCGCGGGCATGACCTATGCCTTCAGTGACAATTTTGAAGCTGGTTTTCGACTCACCTCGAGCGAGTCGGTGACTGGGGGTGGGGACCCTATCTCGGGCAATGCCACGTTCGGTGAAAACGCTACGAAGAAGCTCCTCTTCGTTGATCTCGCCTATGGAAAGTGGTTCTTCGTCAACAACACCGATTGGACCGGGACGTTCGTCGTCGGCAAAATGGAGAATCCGTTCGTCTTCTCCGACATGGTTTTTGACGGGGATTACACCCCGGAAGGCGGTGCGTTTCAGATTGCTCACAACTTCAACACCCGCCACGCAATCAAGTGGAACACGGGCGGGTTTGCTCTGGACGAGTTGGGCGCGGATTCCGACGATCCTTTCATGATCGGAACCCAGTTGCGCTTCGATTCCATCTGGAGTCCGAAAGTCTCCAGCACGGTTGGGGTCTCCGGCCTGATGCTTGCCGGTGCCGAGTCTCTCACGAATGGGAACGTTCCGAACGTGAACCGTGGCAACACTCGCTCCGCCGGCGGGGTGCTGACCCACAACTACAACCCCATTGTGGCTGACGCCTCGCTCACCTACACGCTCGACCGATTCCCCATGTATGCCGGCGCTTTCCCGATCAAGGTCGGGGGAGAGTATATGAATAATCCTGCGGCACACGACCGCAACGATGCAGCATCGGTGGGTATCACGTTCGGCAAGTCTGGAAAGAAAGGTCTTTGGGATCTGTCCTATCGGTACAAGTATTTAGGTGGGGATGCCTGGTACGAGGAAGTTGTGGATTCGGACTTTGGGGCCTACTATGCGCAACAGATGCCTAACGCCGGTTTTGACTCTACGAGCAATCCCACGGGTCGCGGCTACGGATCAGGCACGAACGTAAGGGGACACGTTGTGAAGCTTACCTACTCTCCGTTTGACTCGGTCCTTCTGGGCCTCACCTGGTTTCATACCCAGTTGATCGATACCGCTCCTTCGGGCGACAAAGGCGAAATGGATCGCTTACAGGTCGATGCATCCCTGAAATTCTAAAACTGAACTCACACACACATGAAACATACTCTCTCTAACCTCTTGGCGCTCGGTCTCGGAATGGCCGCCGCCATTTCCTCTCACGCGGCGGACGCCCCGGCAGCCTCCTTGGACCCGGGCTTGAAGGTATACGCACCCGTCAGCGGGATCTCGGGAAACCTCAATTCGATTGGCTCTGACACCCTCAACAACCTCATGACCTTCTGGGCCGAGGGATTCGCCAAGGCTTATCCCAACGTCAAATTGCAGATCGAAGGTAAAGGTTCCTCCACCGCCCCGCCCGCATTGATTGCTGGCACGGCCCAACTTGGCCCCATGAGTCGGAAGATGAAAGCCGAGGAAGTGGATGCCTTCGAGAAAAAGTACGGTTACAAACCGCGCATGATCGCAGTGGCGCTCGACGCCCTGGCCGTGTACGTGCACAAGGACAATCCCATCGAAACGCTCAGCATGCAGCAGTTGGACTCGGTGTTCTCCAGCACCAAGAAACGGGGCGGGAAGGACATTGCCAGGTGGGGTGACCTGGGTGCCACGGGCGAATGGGCCAACCGCCCGATCAGCCTCTACGGCCGTAACAGCGCTTCGGGCACCTATGGGTTCTTCAAAGAACACGTGCTCGACAAGGGCGACTATAGGAACTCGGTCAAGGAACAGCCTGGCTCTGCCTCTGTGGTTCAAGGTGTCGAAAACGATTTGGGGGGAATTGGATACAGCGGCATCGGTTATAAAACCTCCGGAGTCAAGTCTCTCTCCGTGGCCTACAAGAAAGGCCCCGTTGCTCCGACGCAGAAGAGCGTGGATAGCTTTGACTACCCGATCGCACGTTACCTTTACGTCTATATCAACGCCGATCCAGTCAAAGGCTGCGATCCCTTGGTGAAGGAATTCGTCAAGTTCGTGGTTTCCCAGGAAGGTCAACAGATCGTGATTAAGGACGGTTACTTCCCCATTTCGGCCAAGAAGGCCCAGGAGATGCTCGATTTGGTGCAGTAGTAGAAACATGAGGGTTCCTATGCTTGCGACCGGCCGTCGCAAACCTCGGTGCGGGGTTGGCTTCCGTGCATTGGCCAACCCCGCTCTCTCTTTTTGCGTGCCACCGCCAGCCAAATCGACTACCATGAGTCGTCTGAATTCCCTCGTTTGACGGGGAAAATATGTCCGAGCCAACTGCAAAGCCGACAGCTTCATCTGAACTATCCCGCATGCATTCCGAGCCTCCCGAGGAGGTAGCGAAGCGTCTCCGGCGCGTAGAATGGCTGGATCATGCGTCTGGCTTGGTCATCCGTTTCGGCGGTGCCTTGGTGATTTTGGCGGTTGCCGCCATCTTCGTCTTTATCGGCCGGGAGGCTCTGCCTCTCTTTTCGCCAGGAAAGGCGGTTGTATCCGAGGGCTGGAGTCCCTCCTTGCCGCAGGGGAACTCTCTCTTCCCAGTTCTGGGTTTGGACGAGTACCAGTCCTACGCCTATCTTCTCAACAAACAGGGCGAACTTGCGCTGCTCGATTTGGAGAAGAAGGTTCTCTCCACCAATATCCCCCTGTCGAGTCTGGCCGTTCACCGCCCCAACGTTGCCTACCGCAACCCGGAGAAGCATCACCTCTACATCGGAACCCAGGACGGACAGCTGCTGGTGGCCCAACTCGATTTCAGAACTTCCTACTCCAAGGAGGGACGTCGAGTGGAGGTCAAGGTCAGGGAAAGCGCCTCCGTGGAAGTCTCCCCTGCCGGCGCCCCCGTGGCGCAGGTCTTCGGAAGAACGGACTCTGCGTCCGGGAAGGATCACATCGCTCTCCATACCAGCGACGGTGGCCTTTACCACGTGACAGTGGAGGAAGGGGAGGAACCCAGAGTCGAGAAGGTGGACTGGGAACGCTCCGCCGATGTGGTTCAGGTGGCCGTGGATGGGGAAGGGCGCCGATTTTTCGCTCTGACCCGGAATGGCGAGTTGGCTCTCTGGTACCTGGAGGAAGCCACCGACAAACCTCACCACGTGCGGGATCTTGCCGAGGGTAGTCGTCGTCCGGTGGTGCTGGAGTTTGTCCTCGGAGGCCACTCCCTCCTGCTCGGCTACACGGATGGATCCCTCGAGCAATGGTTTGGGGTGCGCCAGCGCGAAAACGAGGTTTCCAAGCCGTACGAGCGGATCCGCTCCTTCGAGCCCTTGGATGCAGATGTGGCGCTAATCCAACCTGCTTCGAGGAACCGGGGCTTTGTCGCCGTCTCTTCCAAAGGTCTGGTGCAACTCTTTTACACGACCTCCGAACGCACATTAGGTTCCGCGAAGCTGACCGAGGCTCCTTGGGCCGTCGTCTATTCTCCCAAGGCGGATGGTGTCACGGTGATGACCCTTGCTGGGAAACTTGTTCCGATCAGAATCGATGCTCCGCACCCCGAAATCTCCTGGCGGACGCTGTTCGGCAAAGTCTGGTATGAGGGTTATGATGCCCCACAATACATGTGGCAGTCCAGTAGCGGTAACGACGATTTTGAACCAAAAGTGAGTCTGGTCCCTCTGATACTCGGCACGCTGAAAGGAGCGGTCTACGGTTTGTTCTTTGCGGTTCCCTTGGCGGTGATGGCCGCGCTCTACGTCTCCCAGTTCATGAGCTATCGCGCTCGCGCCTTTGTGAAGCCGACAGTGGAAATCATGGCGGCCCTCCCGAGCGTGGTGGTGGGCTTTCTGGCCGGCCTCTGGCTGGCCCCGTTGCTGGAGACGCACGTGCTTTCACTCGTCAGCAACGCCATCGTCCTCCCCGTCCTGGTGACGGCGGGGGTGGCTTCGTGGCATCTCTTGGCGCCCGATGTGCGGCAGAGAATCCCGGCGGGCATGGAGTTGATTCTGCTGATCCCCCTGGTGTTCGTGGGATTTGTGATCTCGAGCCAGATCGGGCCGGTGATGGAGCGTTGGTTCTTCGGGGGCGACCTGCGCCAGTGGGTCTTTAATGTTTTCCACAGCCAATTCGAGCAGCGCAACAGCATTGTCATCGGCTTTGCCCTCGGCTTCGCGGTTATTCCCATCATCTTTACGATTTCCGAGGACGCCCTTTCCAACGTCCCTCGCCACTTCGTTTCCGGCTCCCTCGCCCTGGGGGCGAGTCGATGGCAGACCGCCATCCGCATCATTCTTCCCACCGCCAGCCCGGGGATCTTCTCCGCCACCATGGTTGGATTCGGACGCGCGGTGGGGGAAACCATGATCGTGCTGATGGCCACCGGCAACACCCCGCTGCTCAGTTGGAGCCCCTTCAACGGGATGCGCACGCTTTCCGCCAACATCGCGGTGGAGATCCCGGAGGCACCGGTGGGGGGCACGCTTTATCGGCTCCTCTTCCTGACGGCGATTCTCCTGTTCGCTCTTACTTTCGTCGTCAACACGGTTGCGGAAGTCATCCGGCAACGTCTTCGCGAGAAATATCAGGCTGCATGAAAGAGTCTCCTTCCACGAAGCCATCCCTCCGAAGACCCTTCCGGGAAGGGGAGCACATGGTTTGGCTCTGTGGAGCCGCCTTGGCTGCGTGTCTCCTGATGATCGCCGGCCTCCTGCTGGTCGTCGTCTGGAACGGGATGGGAATGTTCTGGCCGCACCCGCTTTCCCAGGTGGAGAGCCTCGGCGGCGGAAAGGTCCTTGGGGTGGTCACCGCAACCGAAGACTACCGTCGACCTGCTGGCACCAATTCGTTGATGGTTTCGGTCACCCGATCCCAGTTCAAGGTAGGCAACCGCGATCTTTACGGAGTCGATTTCCGCTGGTTGGATCACCCGAGCCTTACGAACTGGAGCGAACCAAAGGAGGCGGTGACCCTCGAACGCCTCGAGTATGGCGATTTTTACGGCTACCTCAAAGAGGTGAAGGAGGGAGGAACCACGGTGGCCCGTGGATCCGAAGCGTGGCAAGCGCTCGCCGAAAGGCATCCCAAGGCGCTGGAATTGGCAAAGCAGAGGCTCAAGGTCCAAAAGGAGGAAATCGGAAAGGTCAATACCCGGCTGCAGGCCGCCACTCTCCAGGTTAAGAGGGTGGAACGTCGCTATCCGGCCGGCCCCCAGCGCGATGCCGCCAGTGCCAAGATTGGGCAAGAGCAGAAGACTCTTCAAGAGGAGTATACCCGCCTTCTGGCGAAGTCTGCGGACCTACAAAAGCAGGGGCAACTCTGGTCGGCCGTGTTCGAGACAGCTGACGGCAAGTCCAAATCCATTCCTTTGGCGGAAATCGTCAGGGCCTTTAAGCCCAACCAGATGAGTGTCACATCCAAGGTTTGGCACTACGCGGGTAAAGTCTGGGAATTCGTCAGCGGAGAGCCGCGCGAATCCAACACCGAAGGCGGCATCTTCCCGGCCATTTTCGGAACAGTCATGATGACTCTCCTTATGAGCGTCGCGGTCGTGCCTTTCGGGGTACTGGCCGCAGTCTATTTGCGAGAGTATGCCGCTCAAGGCCTCTTTGTGCGCATCGTGCGGGTTGCGGTGAACAACCTGGCCGGAGTGCCCTCCATTGTTTTCGGCGTTTTCGGCCTCGGGTTCTTCGTCTATTTCGTCGGTGGCACCATCGATTCCCTCTTTTACTCGGATGCCCTTCCCACACCCACCTACGGGACGGGAGGAATTCTATGGGCATCCCTCACCCTCGCCCTGTTGACCGTTCCAGTGGTCATTGTGGCCACCGAGGAGTCGATTGCCTCTGTACCCCGGGGGGCCAAGGAAGGTTCGCTGGCGTTGGGGGCGTCCAAGTTCCAAACGTTGTGCCGGATCGTCCTCCCGGCCTCGCTGCCGGGCATTCTGACCGGTCTGATTCTGGCCATGGCTCGCGGCGCGGGCGAAGTGGCCCCGCTCATGATCACGGGCGTTGTCAAACTCGCCCCCAATCTCCCTCTGGATGGAATCTTCCCCTTCCTGCATCTGGACCGCAAGTTCATGCACTTGGGATTCCACATCTATGACGTGGGTTTCCAATCGCCCAACGTCGAAGCCGCCAAACCCATGGTCTTTGCCACGACCCTCCTCCTGCTGGCAGTGGTCGTGGCTCTGAACCTTGCCGCCATCGTCCTTCGTGACCGGATTCGCAAGAAGTACCGCACGGGGGCTTTCGCCTGATTTGTCCATGCAAACGAAAACCGAGAATCCAGCAATCGCTACAGATCGGACGGTTGGCATTTCCTTGCGGAAACCCGAGACCGGGGGCGGGCCACCTTTGCCGAAGGACGCCAGGATCTGTCTGGAGGCCCGTTCTCTCAGTCTTTATTACGGATCCAAGCAGGCACTCTTCGATATCAGCCTGGCCATCCCGGAAAGGCAAGTCACCGCCTTCATCGGACCGTCCGGGTGCGGGAAGAGCACTTTGCTCCGTTGTTTCAACCGGATGAACGATTTGATCGACGGCGTTCGCATCACCGGTGAGGCCAACTTGGATGGCAAAGATATCTACTCGGTTCGGCAAGACATCATCGAATTGCGAAAGCAGGTGGGAATGGTCTTCCAAAAGTCCAATCCTTTCCCGAAGAGCATTTTTGAAAACGTCGCGTATGGCCTGCGGATCGCCGGCATCAACAAGGCATCGGTGTTGGAGGAGGTGGTGGAGAAGAGCTTGCAACGCGCGGCGCTGTGGGAGGAAGTCAAGGACCGCTTGCAGGAGAGTGCTCTGGGCCTCTCGGGCGGCCAGCAACAGCGTCTTTGCATCGCCCGCGCCATTGCCATCGAACCTTCCGTCATCCTGATGGATGAGCCCGCCTCCGCTCTCGATCCCGTGGCCACCTCCAAAATCGAGGACCTGATCCAGCAGTTGCGCACCAATTACACCATTGTCATCGTCACCCACAACATGCAGCAGGCCGCTCGGGTTTCGGATCGAACCGCCTTTTTTTACCTCGGCCGGTTGATAGAATACGATACAACGCGTAAGATCTTCACGAACCCTGGCCAACGCCAGACCGAGGACTACGTGACCGGTCGGTTCGGCTGATCGAACCAGCGGGTGTGGTCTGGGCCATCCTATGATTCTATGACACAAGCTTTCGAACGTGAAATGGAGGAGCTCAAGCAGGCTATCCTCAGAATGGGCGGCCAGGCGGAATCCGCCGTCGCCCGTGCGGTAAAGGCCCTAGTAAACCGGGATGACGAACTGGCGCGACAGGTGAAAGAGGATGACAGCCTGCTGGACGACTTCGAGGTCAAAGTGGACGAGATGGCGATCGGCCTCCTTGCGCAGGCACCCTTGGCAACCCATCTGCGCTTCATCACGGTGGCGATGAAGATCTCCAACAACCTGGAAAGGGTGGGGGACGAGGCGACGACCATTGCACGGCGAGCGATAGAACTCAGCCAGGAGCCCCAACTCAAAGAGTATGTGGCGATTCCCCGCATGGCTGAAATGGCGCTCAAGATGCTCGCGGAAGCCCTGGATTCTTTTGTGCACCACAAGCCTGACGTGGCGCGGGCGATCATTCCGGCGGACAAACAGGTGGACCAACTCAACCGCGAGGTGCAGCGGGAGTTGACCAGCTTCATGATGGAGGATTCAGCCAACATCCGCCGGTGCCTCAACCTCATGGTGATCTCGAAATCCTTGGAGCGTATCGCGGACCATGCCTCCAACATTGCTGAGGATGTGGTCTACCTTGAGGAGGCGAAGGATATTCGCCATACCAGGCGCCCGGGCGCGGCTTCCTCTCCGGGAGAGTCCACCGCGTAGGGTCCTCTGGTAGGTTGGGCTGTCAGTAGGCTCCATGTCGCACTTTTCCCCTTTGTTCATCCCTGCTGTTTCGCCGAAAAGATGGGTCGGAGCGGAGGGAGTGCCAGGGAGCTAATGGATAGGTTTTTCGTGCTGGCTGTCTTGAGATTGCCTGAGCAAGACCCCGTGCCGTACGGACCGCCCGCTGACCGTCAGCCCTGAAAGACCGAGCATGGCGAGGCAAGCGTCCACGAAGACCACCCCCACCAGGATCAGGTCTGCCTTATTCCTGGGCATTCCTTCCATCCGTTTCCGCTCATGCAACGGGAGAGCCCAGAGCTGTGCCAGCAGCCGTTGGATGTCGCTGCGGTGCATGTTGACGAGGGGCCTTTCGGCGGTTCCACCTGCTGCCAGCTTTCCCAGCGCGCGGATGCTGCCCCCGGCCCCAACGACCCGGATGCCCTCTCTTCGCGTTTCTGTGAGCCATCCCAGGATCCTTGGCTTTACCTCGGTGGTTAAATAGGATTCCACTTCCCTTTGGCAATGGGCCAAGTCTTCGGGCCGAGGTTGATCCGAAAGACGCAGATGCTCGTAGAACCGCAGAGTGCCGATTTTGTGGCTCGAGACGTGGATGAGCTGATTCGATTTCCCTAGCGCAAACTGGGTACTTCCGCCGCCGAGGTCCACCAGGAGCAGGGGACTTGGATCCTGCGGGGAATCCGCAACCACGGCATGATACATGAGCTCCCCCTCGCTCTCGCCGGAGAGAATCCGTACGTCCAGACCGGTGGCGGAGGCGATCGCTACGGTCAGCTCATCACGATTCGAGGCGTCACGCGCGGCGCTCGTCGCGATGACCTGGACGGTCTGAGGATGAAAACCGCGTGCGTCCGCCAAAAGGATGCTTACAACGTCCACGGTTCGACTGATCGCCCCCTGGCCAAGCCTACCCGTGGCGGAGAGGCCCTCTCCCAGCCGGGTCGGCACTTTGGTATTCAGCAGTTGGCGGTAACCGCGGTCGTCCACCTCGGCGATGAGCATTTTCACCGAGTTGGTTCCTATTTCAATGACGCTGTGGCACGGCACAATGGACTTCCGGGCTGCTGGGTCTACTCCATTCACTTGGGTTATCCCTAATATGGATGGCAGTCCAGGACCTGTCGACATTACTAGCCGTGGAGGGGGGTGGAAAGACCCGCAATGTTACATTTGTGTGACATTGAACCAAAAGGGGATGACAGCCGTGTCGAAGACATCCTGCTTCCCTTCAGGGAGGGGTCATGACATACTGACCGGCATCACGCCATGAAAACCGCTCTTTCTGCCCTCCGCCCTTGCGTAAGGACTCTTGGCCGGCTTCTCCTAGCCACTTTCTTCGTCATTCCACTCGCGGCGGCGAAAGGAAAAGTGGCGGTGTCTCGAGGGCAGATCACCTTGCCCACTTATCCCTGGTCGTCGGTGAAGCATCCCTACTTCCGTGGCACCGATCGGGTGAATATTTACCCCTACCCGATGCTGGACTTCCTGAGCCGCGACAAGACCGACCGGCCCTACCAGACCGTGGTATTGGAAAATGAGTTCCTGCGCATCACTTTTTTGCCCGAGTTGGGAGGGAGGATTCATGAGATGATCAATAAGAGCTCAGGTGAGCCGGTATTTTACGTGAACCATGTCATCAAACCTGGGTTGATCGGGCAATGTGGCGCCTGGATCTCCGGTGGGGTGGAGTGGAACACTGGCCCGCAAGGCCACACCGTCAGCTGCATGCAGCCGGTGGATTTCCTGATACTTCCACCGGGGGAGGACGGATCCCGTTCGGTCGCCATTGGCGAGACGGAGAAGATTTACCGAACCCACTGGACCGTTGTCGTGACCCTTCGGCCCGGGCGCTCCAGCATTGAGGAACGTATCCGCATCTATAACCCCACCGAGACGATTCGACCGTACTACTTTTGGAACTGTACGGCCGTTCCCAACACTCCCGGGTTTCGCTTCATTTACCCGATGACACTGGGGACCGACCACGGTGGCGCGCAGTTTTTCCATTGGCCGGTGCATGAGGGGAAAGACCTCACGCGTGGCACCAACTACCAGGATGCCTCCTCCATCTTTGCCTATGGCTGTGATCAGGACTTCTTTGGTTCTTACAACGATGATTTGGGCCGAGGCGTCGTGTCGTATGCGAACCATCACCAAGTGCCCGGCAAGAAGGCATGGACTTGGGGGCAGGGCGGTTTTGGCACGATGCACCAGATGGATCTCACGGATAATGATGGCCCGTACAACGAGGTGCAGACGGGTCCCTTGCTCACCCAAGGTGAAGTGGGGCGGCTCCACCCTTCTGAAGCCGTGAGTTGGCAGGAGTGGTGGTATCCAGTTCACGCTATCGGAGGCTTTACCTATGCCAATCGCGATGTGGCGGTGAATGCCACCTTCGAGGGAGGCGAGCTCCGGCTGCGGATGATGGGGGCGGGATCTTGGGAGGATGTTGCCCTGTGCGTTCGGAAGAACGGACAGGTGCTGGATTCGAGCCGTTGCGCGATTTCTCCGAGAAAACCATGTGACGTCGCGTTGCGCCTCCGCGGGGCTAAAGAACCTTTTGAGGTTGAGCTGCGGGCGGGAAAGGCCAGCCTGGCTACTTTCTCCGTGCCGCTCCAGTTGCCGGTTCAGAAACCTCCCGAGAAAGCCTCGCCTCCCCAGACGGCGACCGAGTTGGCGGAGGCTGGTTGGCAGGACTTCCTCTTTGCGCGCGAAACCGAAGCTGGAGCCAGGTTTCGGAGCGCCCTGGAAAAGGACCCGAAGTCGGCTGAAGCTCAGGCTGGCTTGGCCTATTTGAACCTGACTCGCGACCCGTCCGTAGCGCTTGCGGCCGCCAAGGCTGCCCTGGAGGTGGCTCCGGACTTGGGCCTTGCACGGTTCGCACTCGCGAGCTGTGAGAGTCGCGCTGGCACCCAGACTCAGGCTTTGGAGAACGCTTGGAAGGCGGCGTTGGATCCGTTGACCGCGGTACCCGCGCGGAAGCTTATTGCTCGTCTATCCTTGCAGCAAGGAGCCGTTGACCGTGCCGTTCAGGCCCTCTCAGAACCGGGGCCTTGGCAAGCTGATCCCGGGTGTCGCAGCCTCCTCGCATTCGCCAAACTCCAGCAAGGGGACGCACCCGTTGCCATCCGTCTGGCCCGGGAGAACCTCGGTGTCGACCCTCTGGATGTGTTTGCCGAAAGCATTTTGTGGTTGGCGCGGCCAGGATCCCCGGGACGACTGGGCGGGCTGATTCAGGGTCGGTCGGACTTGGTTCTCGAATTGGCCAGTGCTTACCATGGCTTAGGGCAGCCTGAGACGGCTTTGCGCCTCCTGCAAAGATTCTACACGGACCTCCACCCTCTGCGGTCGGACCCCGAAGCCGTTTATTGGACAGCTTATCTCGCCTGGGAATGTGGAAAGAAAGAGTTGGCGAATCGGTATCTCGTGCAGGCGCAGGGGATCCTAGATGATCAGGTTGCTCCGTATCGACTTGAGTCTGTCGCCGTGTTTCGCTGGGCTTTGGAACAGAATCCTCAGGACGGGCAAGCCGCCCTCTGCCTTGGCCACCTTCAGTTTCATCATGGATTCCACGCGGAAGGGCGGGAACTTTGGAAGAAGGCGGCTGAACTGGGCGCCGGCCCCGTTGTGGCCAATCGGGCGCTCGGGCTCGCCTGTCTTACCGTAGACAATAACCCTGAGGCTGCCGTGGAGTATCTGGAGCAGGCGAGAGCGGCGGGCGGCGCCGATCCAATCGTTGCGCGGGATCTCGCACGGGTGCTGTTCACCCTTGCTGACAAGACGAAAGATCCCGCTCAACAGGAACCACTCCTGAGGCGGATTCGCGATATTCTCCAGGCCGCGTTTGCTGGTGGCCAGGGCCGGTCCGACTTTGTCTCGCTGCTCGCCCGGGCCCAGAATCGTCTTGGGGAGTACGCCGAGACTGCACGGTTGCTAGACAAAGTGCGGATCACGATTTGGGAGGGCGCGAGGGAAGCTCACGATCTCTTTGAAGAGGCGCATCTGGCGCTGGGGGAAGCCCACTTGAAGGACGGTCGTCCCGCTGAGGCTTTGGCCGAGTTCGACCGCGCGCTCGAGTATCCAGCCAATCTCGCAACGGGTAAGTTGGAAAATGCTCAGGAAGCCCACATCCATTATTTGCGTGGCAATGCGTTGGCCGCCTTGGGTCAGAAAGAGAAGGCCACCGAAGCTTGGAAACGGGCCGCGGACGAGCCAGAATCCAAGGACGCAAGAAAAGCAGAAGCCAGGAAGAAGGCTTTGCAAGCCCTCGAACGCTAAGGCTTCTTCAGACGGTAGAACCGCGTCGCATTGGTGGAGCCGCGCAGGACGTACTGGCAATCCAGTACCTCTGGAGTTTCGGTGACCGCTTGCCACGTGGCGCCATCTCCAAGAATCGCAGCCGACTCCAATACGTAATCGGTGTAATGGGTGTACCACAGCAGCCGAGGAACACCCCGGTTATTACTGAAGAACAACTCGGGTACCTTGGGCAGAACTATCGTCGTGTTGGGAAGGATACCGACGCTGCCCACTCCGACTCCACCGTAATTTGCCAAGGCTAAATCCAGTCGACCGTCTCGGTCGAAATCGCTCGTCGTCAGCGCCATCGGACTCTTGAGGTCCAACAAGGTTGTAGCCAGCGCGAAGTCGCCTCCCCCTAATCCCTCGAAGACGTGTAACTTGCCCCCGGCGAGCACCAGGAGATCCAATCTGCCGTCCCCATTGATGTCCTGTCCACTGAGATCCGCAACGTCAGCTCCGAGAACGTAGCTGTGGGTCTCCGTCAAAACCCCATCCCCCTGGCCCAACAGCACCCTCATTGTTCCTCCACTCCCCCCGACGGCGATGTCCGGGAATCCATCGTCGTTGAAATCCCCTGATGTGGACTGGAAGGGCATGCCGGCCACCAGGTTGGTGACCGGTGCCTGAAACGCGTTGTTTCCCTTGCCGAGGAGCACGTACAGAGCCTGTTTGGCCCCACTCATCCCTCCCACGGCGACGTCGTCGTTGCCGTCTTTGTTGAAATCAGCCACCGACAGGCTGCCTTGGGGTAGATTGACGTAATTGGTCTGCGCAGGGCCAAACGTTCCGTTCCCATTCCCAGGTAGAACGCTGACGGAATTCCCTTTCGAGGCGTTCACCACGACCATGTCCAGCTTGTTGTCCGCGTTAAAATAGCCGGTGCCGACAAACCAGGCAACGCTACCTGCTACCGGCGAGGGCGTATAGGTGACTGCGGTTGCGAAGGTGCCGTCCCCTTTGCCCAGCATCACGCCAACGCCGTTGACCTGATTGTAGCTGAATAACAAATCGGGGTTCCCGTCTTCATTCACATCGGCGACAGCCAAGCTGGTGATCTTCCCGGTCGGCAGGTTCACGGGTTTCTCAAACGTGGCGTTGGTGGCGCCCTTGAGCCAGGCGGGTTGGTTAGCGTCCAGTACGACCAGGTCGGTGTGTTTATCGCCGTTGAGATCTGTGACCAGAATCTGCTGGGGGATTCCTGGCGGGGTGCCTACATAGTTCGTGAAGGGTAAGGGTCCAAAAGTGATGGGAGGACACGCGGCCCACAACCCGAGCGATTGAATCAACGAGAGGGCCAGCAACGAGGCGGAATACCCGCGGGGTGAAAGGAGCGATCGAAACATAAACAACATCGAGCGTTGGAGAACCTGGTCGGAGGCGCACTTTACGCCAAAACCCTCTCTATGCCTTCCCCGATCCTTCCGCCGATTCTCATAATAAGTTAGTTGCATGTACATCATGAAAGATGCTCCGTCAAGAGGTTCTCACGCTTTCCTCCAGCCGAGGTGGATCGCGAGGGGAGAAGGGTAGGGGCGGGGAAAAGCGGTCCCTGGGGGCGCTCGCACTCCACAAACTGGCGAATTGTCACCCACCTGCTGCTCCTCGTCGGTGCACTTCCGCCACAGCGATCGCGAACTCATCTCGGTTTTTCCCGTTTGACGCCCGCGCACGTTTAGGCTGAACTCCTTCCCCAGAAACCTCCTCGGCTTGTTGCCGTGGAAGACACCCTATTTTATGAGCAAATCCCTTTCACGCCGGACCGCCCTCAAGGGTTTGGCAGCTACCTCCGCCCTCTTGGGCGCAGCATCCCTCACTCCTGCTTCTCTCGCGGCGGATGGTTCCTCTGCCAAGCTAAAGGGCAGGATCAAGCACTCCGTTTCCAAGTGGTGCTATGGCAAAATCAGCCTGGACGACATGTGCAAGGCCTGCAAAGAGATCGGCATCGAATCGGTCGAATTGCTGGGACCTGACGAGTGGGCTACGGTCAAGAAACACGGGTTGGTCTGTGCCATGTGCAATGGGCCGGACTCCATCGGGTACGGATGGAACCGCGTTGAGCACCATGACAAGCTGGTGGCGGCCTTCGAAAAGGCCATTCCGCCCGTGGCCGAGTACGGCTATCCCAACATCATCACCTTCTCAGGCAATCGGAAGGGAATGGCTGACGAGGAGGGTATCAAGAATTGTGTGCAGGGCTTGAAACGCATCGTCGGCGTTGCTGAAAAGAACAAAGTCACCATTATCCTCGAACTGCTCAACAGTAAAGTCGACCACAAGGATTACATGGCCGACCATACCGCTTGGGGCGTCGAGGTCTGCAAACAGGTGGGTTCCGAACGGCTCAAGCTGCTCTACGACATCTACCACATGCAAATCATGGAAGGAGACGTGATCCGCACCCTCCAGGATAACATCAAGTACATCGGACATTTCCACACCGGCGGCAATCCGGGACGCAATGAAATCGACGAGACCCAGGAGCTGAACTACCCGGCGATCATGAAAGCGATCGTCGCCACAGGCTACAAAGGGTATGTGGGCCAGGAATTCGTGCCCAAGCGGGATCCGCTGACCTCTCTGCGCCAGGCGATCCAATTGTGCGACGTCTGATCCAACCGGACCGAGACGCTTCGTAAGGTTTTACCGAGAGGCTGGGGAGGCACCTACCTTCCCGGCCTTTTTCATTCGATCCGCATCTCGGGCTTGATCTGGAAGCGCTCCATCCGTTTTCGCAAAGTGGCGCGCGTCATTCCCAGCACTTTCGCTGCCCGCAGCTGGTTGCCTTGAGTCTCTTGCAGAGCGCGTACCACCATCTCCCGCTCCACCGCGTCGATGAGCTTGAGGTTGGGCTCCTGCCGTCCCCATTGATAGAGTGCATCCAGGACCTCCCCAATGCCCAGAGGACCGCTGGGTCCGGTTTCGCTGGTGGAAGTGATGGATGGCCCACCGGCAGTCGTAGCGGAACCCATAGGAGCAACCGAGGCAACCTGCGAGGGTAGGTCGGTGATCAGGATGGCGTTCCCTTTGGCCATGACGTGGGCCCGCTGGATGACATTTTCCAACTCTCGAACGTTCCCTGGCCAGTCGAATCGTTCCAGGGCGGCGAGAGCCTCCGACCCGATCGATTTGGGCGGCTGTTTCAAGCCCAGGGCAATCTTCTTGAGGAAATAGTTGACCAACAGGCGAATATCGGAGCGCCGTTCCCGTAAAGCCGGCATTTGGACCCTGACGACGTTCAATCGGTAGAAAAGGTCCTCGCGAAATCGGCGTTCGCTGACGGCTTTCTCGAGGGGTTGATTCGTGGCGGCGATGATCCGTACGTCCACCTGCAAGGTTTCGTTTCCTCCCAGGCGTTCGAAAGTGCCTGACTGCAGCACCCGGAGGATTTTGGTCTGGATCGGAAGGCTCATGTCGCCGATTTCGTCGAGAAACAGGGTTCCCTGATGACACTGCTCGAACTTGCCGATCCGCTGAACCGACGCGCCGGTGAAGGCTCCCCGCTCGTGCCCAAAAAGCTCGCTCTCCAAAAGGCTTTCCGGTATGGCGGCGCAGTTGATCGCGAGGAAGGGATGCTGGTTGCGTCGGCTGTGATGGTAGATGGCCCGGGCGACGAGTTCCTTGCCAGTCCCACTTTCCCCAGTGATGAGCGCGGTGGCATCGCTTGCCGAAAGTTGTCCGATCAACTTGAAGACGCTCTGCATGGGCTCGCTACGGCCCACAATGCCCAGTTCGTAGTCCTCTGATTCCAGAAGGGGTTCATACGAGACCACCTCTTTCATGTCGCGTGCGGCTTTGAGGGCGCCGTACACCACTTGCTTCAGCTTCGGAACATCGAAAGGCTTGAGGAGGTAATCGTAAGCCCCCAACTTCATGGCCTCGATGGCCGTTTGCGTGGTGCCGTAGGCAGTCATCATGATGACCGGCAATTTGGCGTCGATCTGCCGGATCCTCCTCAGGGTTTCCAGACCCGTGATGCCTCCCATGCGGACGTCCATGATCACGAGGTCAGGCTTGACCTTCGGAAGGAGTCTGAGGCCTTCCTCGCCGCTGGAAGCCGTGGTAAGTTCCACTTCCGGCGAATCAAAGATGCGACGGAACGAGTACTGCATGTCCGCCTCGTCATCGATCAAGAGCAATCTGTCCATAGTCTTCATTCAGTTTCTGAGGGGATCCGAACCGGGCGGAGAAGCTTGTCGGAATCCCATGTAGACCAATCCGCCCACTACGCTCCAGAAGAGGCTGCCTGCATAGGCGAGCAGGGATAGGGACAGGGCTTCTTTGGCGGCGATGTTGATTTCGGGAACCGCCAGCATCCACACATAGAGGTTCTCCCGGACCCCCAAACCGCTGGGAGTGATGGGCAAAGCCGAAATGCAGATTACGCAGGGAACAATCAGAAAAAGGGAGACGGGCTCGATCTTCAGGTGAAGTCCCCAGGCCAGCGCCCAGTACTGAAATACGCATGCCACATTGAGCACCATCGAGATCCCAAAAACCCGGATCAGCATGGAACGTCGCTTGCCCAAGGTTCGGGATGCGTTCAAAGCCCTCTCCAATGACTCGCCCTTTGGCAACCGGCGGAACCAATCCCGGGCGTTAGGGAGGAAACGGGACAATCCTCCTTTCAGCGAAAGCGAAGCAATGCCGCCCCCTACCAACAGCATGATGAGGATGAGGCAGGCCACGGCCGCCAAGCGCCGGTGCGCGGTGAGCAACCCCAGGTTGGGCACCATCATGAGCGCTGCAAATACGAGCATCGAAAGCAGCCCGATCAGGCGATCCATGAACACCGCCACCACCGCCTCCGTCTTGTGCTGCTCCGTTTCCCGAGAGGCATAGTAGGCTTTGGCAATGTCACCGCCCGTCGACCCCAGCAGCAGAGAATTGAAGAAGTGCGCCACTAAGGAAATCACCGCCGCTCGCCCCGCGCTTAGGTGGATGCCCTGGGTCTCCACCACCATCCTCCAACGCAACATGCCCAGGACGATCGTGGCGCCCATGAAGACCAGGGAGATCACCCCCGGAAGGGGTTCGATCAGGGTGATGGTTTTCCAGAGTTCACGGGAACCAATGGACCACCCGGTTTGCCACTGCTGCATCCGCGCCAATTGGTTCCAGTCCCCCCCCTGGCTGGCGAAGGCCTGCTTGCCCTCCTGCATGAAGATGGTGTGAAATACCCATGCCAATAGCATGAGGCAGAGAACGATGCGCCAGGTCACCCTCCAGACTTTGGCCGCCGTCTTCACTCCGTGCCCCAAATCGACTTCAGGTAGTCCACTCCCTCTCGAACCTGTTCCGGCTTCAGGGAAGGATGCAGTTCGAAGACCTTGATGTGGTCGGGCTGGACGAAGGGCTTCAGCGAGGCAAAATCAATCATCCCCTTGCCTGGCGGACGATGATCCCCTCCGGGGAATTCGACGTCGTGGATATGGAAACCGGCCAGCTTCTCTGCCACCGACTCCAGATGCATGGTATGCTGAATGAACCCGAGGTTCTCCTTGATCTGGGCATGACCAGTATCGTGCCAGTAGCGCACCGGCCCACTTGGAAACTCCTCAAACAGGGCGGGAAAATCAGTTTCAAACGGGATTTCCTCCAGCGCCTCGCGATTCTCGATCCCCAGCATCAAACCGCGCATCCCCGCTTCGTCCTCGAGCCGACGAAGGATGTCGTAGGCGAATGCCTGGTGCTTCTCCTTTTTGGACTCTCGCTTTTCTTCAGCCTCCTCGCAGAGCTTACGGTACTTGGGCGTTTCCTTCTGCCCTTCTTCCACCATGTCCAACAGCCGATCCGTGTAGTCTTTCATCTCGATCGCGCCCATGTGGAGAACCACCAGCTTGGCCTTCAACCGCTGCGCGGTATCGAGGGTCTTGATCGTATGACGGTAGGCGTTCTCACGCTCGCGGTTGTCCGTGGACGTGAATTTGAAAATATTCGGTGCGGCATGGGTGATGCCGATGGGAAGGGGACAGAAATTGTGCAAGGTCGAGATTTTGATCTCACCGGCATCGACCGCATCAATGATGCCCGGAAGCAAACTGAGCCGAATGCCATGACTCAACTCAGCGTACTCAAAACCGAGATCCCGAATTTCGCGCAACATCGCGCGACCGTCGATGTGACGGCTCGAGTTCCAACAAGAGGAGAGGGAATACATATCAACAATAAAAAGAGCCGAGTGCCACTGCCAACCGGCACAGCACTCGGCCCTGCTAAATCAATCCAGATTAAAGCTCTGCGTAGCGGGCACTCAGCATGGCCGAGAACCGGGCCACTTTCTCCTTACGGCGACGTTTTTCACACGGCTTCTCATAGTGCCGGTGATTGCGCACTTCCTTCAGGGTGCCCTCGCGGTCAACCTTCTTCTTCAAGCGCCTCAGCGCCTTTTCGACAGATTCACCTTTTTTCAGTCTAATTTCGGTCACTCTCGATCACTTCCTCTCTGGGACCCGGCGATTTCCAAGCTCATGCTCGCAAGCCGCCCTCAGGTCAGGAGGGAAAGCCTAAAGAATGCGGCCAAAGAGTGTCAACGGCCAAAATTGGGCATTTTTAGGCCCCCCAAGGTAGGGCATCGGCGTCCCGCCGCACCGAGGATGGGGAAAAATGGCTGTGGCTCTCCCAAGGGTGCCGACGTCCCGCCGCGCCGGGTTTCGGCAGTGTCTCGAGGGATCTTAGGAGATGAAAGTCCTAATTTTCAACGGCTTACGTTGAATTCGGGCTCACGAAAAGCAATGTTCCTATCTTATTTATTCTTAGACGGTTATGGCTGTAATGACCTTATCCACCTCAAACAAAGTGTGATGTAAGTAACTGTAGTTCAGGTAGAAACCGCTCAAGTGAAGGTCCGGGCGGAGTTAAGACTCCGTCACCAGGGTCCATTCCTGGCCGGGCCGCTTCCTACGCCCAGCCACTCACTTTCCTAAGCCTTTGGTTATCAGCAATTCACTTTCTATTGGAAGTTTCTGACCGTGGGTTCTAGATTCGCGCCATGGCTCGGAAGGAACAACCCGAGATTAGCGCTGCGCGGGGCAACTACGACGTGCTGGGGATCATTCTGATCAGCTTGTCGCTGTTGGTCATCGCCGCCGTTTTCTCTTTTGACCGGTTCGATCTCGCGATCAATCGGGAACCGCCCAATCATCCCCCGCATAACCTCATCGGGCGCTTCGGGGCCACCACCGCGCACAGCCTTTTCTTTGTCTGCGGTGCGGCCGCTTACCTGTTGCCCCTGCTGTTCTTCGGCTTTGGCCTCAGCTTTTTCCTGAACGTTCTCCGTTACCTGCGCACTCGCTGGCCCTGGGCCCTGGTGCTGCTGCTCACGTGCATGGGGGTGATGGATCTTTACACCAACCAAGCCGAGCTCGATCGGTTGGCGAAAGGCCTTCCTGCCCCCAACTCCGGGTTTCTGGAACAGGTCACCATCAACATGAGTGCCCCCAGTGCCGGTGGCGTAGTGGGCATGAAGATGAATCAACATCTTTTTGGCTACTTCGGCACCGTTGGCTCCACGATTCTTTTCGCCACGCTTTATCTGATCAGCTTCTATGGGCTAACCAACTTCCATCTGGGTGACTGGATCCGCACGCTCCTCGAGCGCAGGGCTGCACAGGAGAAGCTGGATGCTCCCGACGAAGTCGCCTTGGAGAAACAAGCCAAGGATCTTGAGAAGGAGGCTAAACGGCTCAAGCAGAAGTTGGAGAAATCGGGCAGCGACACTGCAGAACTGCCCACTCCTTCCAAGAAGGGGTCACCCGAACCTGAGGAGGCTGAGAAGCCGGGGTTGGGGGCTGATCTGAAGCCGGTCCCCGAGCCTACTGTCCGGGACCTGAGTGTGCCCCAGCTGCGCACACCAGCGGCCAAGGAAAAAGAGAAACCGAAAAAGCCCGAAACGATCTTGGATGACCCTATCGATGATTTGGTGGGTGAGGTGATCCCGGCTCGCGAGGTGGCGGCCGCAACAACTACTGATATCCTTGGGAAACCGTCTCCCCTCTCCGCGAAGACCCCTGCCGTGGATCCACCCGCCCCGGATCGGGAAGGCCTGGGAGCCAGTGGGGCTCTGGCAGCAGAGAAGCCCGCCACGCCGGTACCTCTGCCGGTCTCGCCAAAACCCAAACTTCAACCGCGCAGGCCGAAGCCCATCGCGGTGGCTGCACCGCCCTTGATCGGTAATTACAAGCTCCCCTCACTCGATCTGATGAGCCTGCCGGACATGACCGTCAAGCCCACCGAATCGAAGGAGGAATTGATGGCCAACGCTCGTCTGATGCAACAGACGCTGGCCCAGTTCGATATCGATGTTGCGCTGGGCGACATCACCAAGGGGCCTACCATCACCCGGTACGAGTTGCATCCCGCTCCCGGTGTGAAGCTCGAGAAAATCGCCGGACTCTCCAACAACATTGCTGCCGTCCTCAAGGCCGAGCGCATCAATATCCTCGCCCCCGTGCCGGGCAAAAGCTCCGTCGGCGTCGAGGTCCCCAACCTGATCAAGTCCAAGGTCATCATGCGGGAGTTGCTCGAATCGGATGAGTGGAAAGCCGGAAAGTGCCGCATTCCTCTCGCCCTTGGCAAGGATGTCTACGGGCACCCGATCGTAGCCGATCTGGCGGAAATGCCGCACCTTCTCATTGCCGGTAGCACCGGATCCGGGAAGTCGGTCTGCATCAATTCCATCATCGCCTCCCTGCTTTACAAATTCTCCCCGGACCAACTCCGCTTCGTCATGATCGATCCCAAGGTGGTGGAGCTGCAGCAGTACAACGCGCTTCCCCACCTGGTCGTGCCGGTGGTGACCGATCCCAAGAAGGTCATCCTCGCGCTGCGTTGGGTCGTGAACGAGATGGAGAAACGTTACCAGATTTTTGCCCGGGTGGGCGTTCGCAATATCAAATCCTTCAACGACCGCCCCAAGGACAAACCGCTGCCCGTGCGCGAGCCGGAGCTGCCCTTGATGGCGAAGAAGGAAAAGATCGAGCCCGGCGCCGATGGTTTCGCCGTGGAGGTGGACGACCAGATCGTCGTGCCGCGCGAGGACGATATCGTCATTCCCGACAAGCTGAGTTACATCGTGGTCATCATCGATGAGTTGGCCGACCTCATGCTCGTGGCGCCTGCTGATGTGGAGATGGCCATCGCCCGCATCACCCAAATGGCGCGCGCGGCGGGAATCCATTGCATCGTCGCCACGCAGCGTCCGAGTGTCGATGTCATCACCGGTGTGATCAAGGCAAACATCCCCTGCCGAATTGCCTTTCAGGTTGCCGCCAAGGTGGACTCCCGCACCATTCTCGATGCCATGGGCGCCGACAAACTTCTCGGAAAAGGCGACATGCTCTATCTGCCCCCGGGTTCCGCGAAACTCATTCGTGCCCAAGGCGGTCTGGTGACCGACCAGGAAATCCAAGGCGTGGTCGACTTCATCGCGTTGCAGGGCAAGCCTAGTTACGAAATGGAGATCCATCAGCAACTTTCGAAGCCAGCCGCCAACCTGGACGGTGAGGAAGGCCTCGACGAGGACGAAGACCTGATCCAGCAATGCATCGAGGTTATCCGCAGCGAGCAGAAGGCCAGCGTTTCTCTGATGCAGCGTCGGCTCCGGCTTGGTTACACCCGTGCGGCCCGTATCATGGACGAATTGGAAAACCGCGGAATTGTCGGCCCTAGCAAGGGTGCGGAGCCGCGGGATATTCTGATCGACCTCGACGGGGAAGGCGCCGACGGCAATGCTCCCTCGGCCTGAGTTCTCCTTTTGTCCTGAACTTGACCGACGTTAGGCTGCAAATGGAAATCACCAGAGTTCATCACTTGGCAGTCATCTGCTCCGATTATCCGCGCTCCAAGCATTTCTACACCGAGATCCTCGGCCTCCGGATCGTAGCCGAGACCTACCGGGAGGCCCGGCAGTCCTACAAACTTGACTTGGAAATCCCCGGAGGCGCGCAGATCGAGCTCTTCTCTTTCCCGAGCGCGCCGAAACGCCCCTCCTATCCCGAAGCCTGCGGCCTGCGCCATCTTGCCTTCGAGGTCTGCGACCTCGCGAAGTGCGTCGCCGAACTCGAAGCCAAAGGGGTAGCTGTGGAACCTCCGCGTGTGGATGAGCTGACCGGAAAGCACTTCACCTTCTTTGCCGACCCCGACGGTTTACCCCTCGAGCTCTACGAGTCAGGAGCAACGCACACGGAGGGCTGACGAGGCTGCAGTTGAGTGTGAGTGCGCGCCAAGGCTGAGCGCCGCACGGTCGGGACATCCCGAATTGGCAGCTTAGACAGCCGTCATGGCCCTGCTGCCTTCGGTGTGCACTAGGTCCGCCAGGTAGTGCTCTGGGTCAGCCAGCAACTCGAGCACTTTCACCAACTGCTTCATCGGCTGCATTTCTGATGTATACTATACATAAGATTGCACTTATTGCAATCTTGTGTTGAGTGTTAACCCAAACAAAGTTGCTTTTGGCATTATGCGTCATCTCGGTGTCACACCATGCCCCGTCGCGATGTGTCCCACCGAGATGTGGCCGCCCGCCATCGTGAATCCGCCGGTAAACGGGTTGGTCGCGAGAAAGAGTGGAGTGTCGAGATCTGCGAAGCGAAAGCCGCCCTTTCCCGCTGCGAAACAGGCCGACATCGTCATGGCCAGTATCGACTCCACGTTGCCGCCGATGATCAGCCCCAGGCCCGTGGCCCGCGCTACCTCGACAATCTCAAGCGCCATCGCCACGCCGGCTTTCATCAGTTTGACATTGATCACCTGAGCCGCGCCCGCTAGGGCAACCCTCCGCGCTTCCTCCGCCGTGGTGACGCTCTCGTCAGCCGCCACCAGCCAACCGGATTCCAGGTGGAGCGCGCGCATACCCTCGAGATCCTCCTTGGGCAACCATTGCTCCAACAGCGCTGGAGCGATTCCGTCGGCCTTGAGTCCACGCACCAACTCGCTGGCACTGGCGCGACTGAGCCCCGCATTCCCATCGAGGATCAAAGGCGATTCTGGTGCAGCCGCATGGATCGCCGCAACGCGCGCCCGATCCCCCTCCACGCTCGCGGATCCGCCAACCTTCACCTTGATGATCCGGATACCGCGGCCCCGGATGGCTCGGGCTGCTACGGCAGCCCCCTCGACCGATCCGGTCGTCACCGTCATATCGGTCTCGAGTTCCGTTCCCGTGCCCCCGAAATACTTCCACAACGGCGTGCCCTCGTGTCGGCACAAAGCGTCCAGCATCGCGGTCTCGAGGGCGCATTGTGCTGAGCCGCAGTCCGCGCCGGCTTGGCGATAAAACTCCGTGGCAACCGTACGCCAGGCTCGAGCGTCACGCCCCACGAGCCAGTCTTGGGCCCGCCTCAAGGCGGTCAGCGCGTCGGTCTGGGTTTCCCCGTTGTAGGGCGGCAAGGGGGCCGCCTCACCATATCCTCGCGTTCCGTCGGCCAGTTCGAGGGTTACAAGCACGTTGTTCGCCATCGCCTGGGCCCCGCCGGAAATCCCAAATGGCGAGAGCAACGGGATATCAAGCGGCGAGACCTCCATCGCGCGGATCAGGGTGGCTGGCGTCATTGCGAGTCCATTGTTGAGCAGGCACTTTGCGCATGGCAAGCCCCAGTTGATCTCCAAACAATCCAACGAGAAGCCGCTGAAGATTGTTTTGCAGGGATGTCCCCACCATGAAGAAGCAGGAAGCCTGCAGGAAGAGAAACTGCCCAATAGCAAGGTTGACTACACTTCGAAAACCCTCCGCCTCAGAAAGAGAATCTTTCGGACATAGACACCCTTGATCTCAGGACATCTGCGCAAATCTGTGAGCCTCTGTGGATAACACTCCCCCCGATGTTTTCCGCAGACCTACGCAGATGCTCGCAGATTCAGGCGGTGTTGATTTCTGGATCGATGGTCAGCTCGGCGACGAGGGATTTCAGGACTACCTGCGCGAACAGGAGGAGAGCCGGTATGGTCGAGGAGTGGGGCGATGATTGACAGGTTACCGCTAAGGTGGGATAATCCCACCATGATCGTGACCCTCGATGCCAAACGCCGCGTGAGTATTCCCGCCGGGCTGGCGCCCGCCACCCCCGGCGATCAGTTTGACGCCAGTTTTGACGCAGAGGACGACGTCGTGATCCTCCGCCGGGTTAAACGGAAGGCGAACTGGCTGGAAGTCTGGAGGCAATGTCCGGCTCCCATGGATGATCTTCCGCCACGCAGCCGGGAGCTGCCTCGGAGAAAGAAGCTATGAGTTGGCTGTTGGATGCTGACGTGCTCAGTCAACCCGCCAAGACGCGCGGAAACCGTGCCGTGATCGAATGGTTGGAGCGGGAGCAGGACGCGTGTTTTACGAGCACGATCGTGATCGCCCAGATCGCCTACTGGGTCCGAACGAAGGAGGGCCGTACGCGGACACGGCTGCAGGAATGGCTACGCCGAAGCGTGGAAGCCCTCGAGGGCAGAATCCTCAGCTTCAATGTGGCCACAGCGCATGTTTGGGCGGACCAGAAGTTCTTGCTGGAACAAGCTGCTCACCCCATGCCGGTTGAGGACAGCTATATCGCCGCAACTGCCCGTCGCCACGACCTGACGATCGTCACGGGTAACGATAAAGACTTCCGAAGGCCAGGGCTGAAAGTATTCAATCCTTTCAAGGAACTGGCGAATCTCCAATCCTGAGGGTGGTATTACGGGCGAAGCCCGAGGTGGGATGTCTCCGCGCCACCAACCGGTTCGACCCGCAGGCGGACCATCGACCCCAAGCAATATGGGAAAAATTGCACCCAATGCCAAGTCTCCCTCTTCCTTCCGCTTCCTACTGCTTCACGGTTGATCTCCAAACAATCCAACCAGAAGGCGCTGAGGATTGGTTCTCATGGATGTCCTTACCATGAAGAAGCGGAAGCCTGCAGGAAGAGAAACGATCAAACAGTAGGGTTGACTATGCATCGGAGACCCTCCACCGCAGAAGGAAAGTCCCTCGGGCATAGACAACCCTGAACAACCCTGATCTCAGGACATCTGCGCAAATCTGTGAGCCTCTGCGGATAACAATTACCCCGTGATTCATCCGCAGAGGACGCCGATTTCCGCAGATGTTGGGGAGCCGGAGGTGATGGCGTGGAGTGCCTGGATGGTCTGACCCTCCATGGTTGGCTCCCTTCGCTCTGGACCGTTTTACGATACGTCGTAAATTGGTCCGGACTGTTTTACGACGGTCGCGAAAACGGTACCAGACGATCGCTAAACCCATCACATCCCCCGGTTGTAGGCCTCCAGGGATTGGCGGGCTTCCCGCAACATGGGGAGTGACTGGGTCTGCACCAGCTTTGTCCCCAGGGCTTCGGCGAGTGGTTGCAGGGATCGAAACAGCGATAGACTGTCCACATGGAGGGTCGCCGGCGCACCTCCGGTTTTCTCGATGGATTTCAGGAGCACTCCCGCCGCCACGTCCGCCATCGTGTGTTCTGGATCGCCCAGATGATAACCCAGGACCATTCCGGTCTTGCTCTCCACCGCGAGCGCCATCTTGGGCCAATACGGCCGAGGCCCTTGGCTGATGGACATGTTGGAGTAGAATGCCGCCAATTCCCAGGTGGCGGCTCCCGATTGAGGATGTCGGACCTTCCCCTCCAAACCGAGGCTCTTGGGATCAATGGGAGGATCGAGCCGTAGCGGGGTGGGAGAGATGGGTTGCCAATCAAACTGAGCCAGGGTCAGAGGTTCGGTGACCGAATTCGGGAAGAATGGAAACTCACCTACGGGATGCGAACCGCGAAAGTTAGGGTTGTCTTTGAGCAGGTGGGCGAAGCGAATCACCTTTTGCAGGTCGTCGAGCAGACAGCGGACCTCCGCCTCGTTGGGGAACCATGGCAAATAGCCGGGCTTGTAGCTGACGAACTTGGGAAAGCGTTTGGGCTTGCTGGATGCAGGCTTGAACTGCGCTTGTTCCAGGATAGCTCGATCCTCCTTGCGCAGTTCGTGGCGAGGCACAAGGTCGACCAGCAAGGCGTCCTGGTAGTATATCACATCCTGAGCTTCAGGTCCGAATTCCCTGCGCAGCAAGCGCACAAGTAGATTGGCCCCTTGGGTGCCCTGATAACTGACCAAGCCAAACACTTCGCTGATGTTGCCCATGACACTGACCAAGCGCAGCCCGTGATCACTGTTGATACCGAGGACATGCTGGTCGTCCATCCATCGCCAAGGGGCCAGGATCTGAAACTCAACCGCCGCCTGGCAGAGTTCTCGCCACAGCGCCGATGGAACTTGAGGTGGTTGAGGAGCGTTCTTCCTGGTCACGAACGG
Source organism: uncultured Verrucomicrobiota bacterium (assembly GCA_964411985.1). Lineage (GTDB taxonomy): Bacteria > Verrucomicrobiota > Verrucomicrobiia > Limisphaerales > J093 > CAYPNF01. The sequence goes on along the minus strand of CAYPNF010000024.1, from coordinate 36,907 downwards.
AGTCTTTCCTGAGAGGCGGCATTTGGCAAGTTTTCCTCGTGGTGCGCGACCGGAAACCATGGTTCTTGGTTGAGGTCAAGATGAGCGAAACCCATCTTTCCCCATGGTTGGGCTATTTCCAGGGGCAGGCCGTTGCGCCACACGCTTTTCAGGTCGTCTTTTCGCTTCCGTTCGAGGCGGCCGATTGCTTTCAGATCAGACAACCCGTAGTGGTCCCGTCGAAGACCTTCCTGAGCCAGTTGCTGTGAAGTGGACATTGGGCAAGCCGAAATCGGGTGTCTGATACGTTCCCCCATTTGTGTGATTCGTGCTATTCGTGGTGTTGACCTGCTTGTCTGCTTCTTTTCCAGCTTGAATCTTTCGGGGATCCGCTGTTGCTTGGGTGGCCATGCAACGGAGACGTTTTCTGACGACGACGGGGTTGGCAGGCGCCGCGGTGGCCTTCAGTTCCCCATTTGCCGGAGCCTTTACACAAACCAACACTGCGGGTGCTCCCTCCGACCTCCCCTTGGTGGACGGTACCCCGGTCGTTTATGCGCCAACTGATACTGGCGCAACCGTGGTCTGGACCGTCCGCAGCCTGGCCCGTGGATGGGTTGAGTACGGTGAATCGGAACAACTGGGCCAAGTGTGCCGCTCCGACCCTTTTGGTTTCGTTCCCCATGACGAGCGTGTGCTCAAGGTCCGGCTGCAGGGCTTGAAACCGGGCGCTCGCTACTACTGGCGCACCGTGACGGCCTCGATGAACGGGGGCGAACCGGTGGCTTCTCCGGTCTACTCGTTGCGAACCCTCAATCCTGGCGCGGCTGAGACGCGCTTCGTCATGTGGAACGACACCCATGACCGTGCGGAGACGATTCGGAAACTGCATTCGCTGACCGCGGCGGCGCAGGCGGACTTCCTGGTGTGGAATGGCGATCTCAGCAATAATGCCGAAAAGGCGGACGTACTGCCGGGTCTGTATGTGCATCCACAAGGCGCGAACCTTGCTGAAGGTCCTCCGGTGCTGCTTTGCCGCGGCAATCATGATGTGCGCGGGCTTTATGCCAACCGGCTGGAGAGTTTTGTCGATTTCCCAGGTGGACGTCCCTTCTGTGCCTTTCGAAGCGGTCCCCTGGCAGTGATTCTCCTCGATACCGGGGAAGACAAGCCCGATCAGCACCCCACCTTCCGAGGTCTGGCTGCTTTTGAGCCTCTGATCCAGGAACAAAAACGCTGGCTGGCCGAAGTAATCCAACGGCCCGAGATCAAGAGTGCTCCCTACCGACTCGCCTTTTGCCACATCCCTTTACGGGCGAAAACCGAGATGGCCGTCGACTATGACAACGGCGGTTTCGATCTCTTTAGCCGCCGAGCTCGCGATGCCTGGCATGAGTCCCTGGTGCGCTGGCAGGTTCAGGCCATCCTCTCCGGCCACATGCACCGATGGGCTCGGATTCCCGGGACGGCGGAATGTCCTTATGTCCAGATCATCGGCGGAGGACCAGAGTTGGACAAAGCCACTCTGCTTCGTGGACACGCCTCCGCGCAGGAGCTGAAACTTACCATCCAAGCCTTGGACGGGAAGGAATTGGATGTCTCGAGTTTCCGGCCCCTCTCGACCTGAGCTGCGATGATCTCCCTCACCACTCCCCGAGCGGTTTACACCGCGAGTGCGGCTGACGACAAGTGGGCGGATCCGGACGGAGAATTCGCAGGAGGACGGGCCGCTAATCTCGCATACGGACTCTTTGCCCGGAAGCACCTTCGCCGTTAATCGGCAGCCCGGCTAATCGCGAGTTGGCGAAGCCGGTGCAGCAGACCCGAGAAGCGTCGCTCGGTCTTATCGTTGCGCACCGCCATGGCGAGCGCTCTCTTTTGGCCGATGAGCACCACAAGCTTTCGGCCGCGGGTGATGCCCGTGTAGATCAAATTGCGCTGCAGCAGCAGATACTGCTGCATGGCCAGGGGCATGACTACCGCCGGGAATTCGGAGCCTTGGGATTTGTGAATGGTGACCGCGTAAGCCAGCACCAATTCGTCCAGTTCGCCGAACTCGTACAACACCTTGCGTCCATCGAACTCGACGGTGATTTCCTGCTCTACCTCATCCACGTCCACGATGCGGCCAATGTCCCCGTTGAACACTTCCTTGTCGTAGTTGTTCTCTACCTGCATCACGCGGTCGCCTTTGCGGAAATGCCATCCGAACCGGGAGACGGAAGCCAGCCCATCGCGGTCCGGATTCAGAGCGTTTTGCAGCGCCACATTCAGTTCGCGAACCCCCAGCGAGCCCCGGTTCATCGGGCACAGGACTTGGATATCCCGCATCGGGTCCAGACGGTACTTGGCCGGCAGCCTCCGTTGCACTAGGTCGACCAGGCCGGAGACGATCTCCGGCGGTTCCTGACGTTCCAGGAAATAGAAATCGGATTCTTGCCCCGCCGGAGGCGGAGGAGGAAACCGTCCCTCGTTCACCGCGTGCGCCGTCGTGATGATCCGACTTTCGGCCGCTTGGCGGAACACTTCCGTGAGATGGACCACCGGGATTACGCCTGATTGGATCAAATCCCGCAACACCGCGCCCGGGCCGACCGAAGGCAGTTGGTCGGCGTCCCCCACCAGGAGTAATGAAGCGCGCGGAGGCAGAGCGCGAAGAACGTGATGCATCAGTGGAATGTCCACCATGGAGGCCTCGTCCACCACTAGCAGGTCGCAATCCAACGGAGACGCTTCGTTGCGTTGGAAACGGCCGCTGCCTCCCTGAGCCTCCAAAAGTCTGTGAATCGTGCATGCGCTCAGGCCGGTGGCCTCAGAGAGTCGCTTCGCTGCGCGACCGGTTGGGGCACATAACAGACAGCGTACCTTCTTAGCCTCGAGCACCATCAGAATCGTCTGGAGCAGGGTGGTTTTGCCCACGCCGGGACCGCCGGTGATCACCACCAGTCGATGCGTCAGAGCTTTACTCAAGGCGTCGCGCTGGCTGGGAGCCAGCGTCTTCCCCGTCCTGGTTTCACACCAGGGCACAGCCTTGGTAAGGTTGATGGCTGGATAGCCGGGAGTTCCGCGCAACAGCCCCCCCAGCCTCGCGGCAATGCCCTCTTCGGCATTCTTCAAGTGGGGGAGAAAGGCGAGGGTTTGGCCATCGATCGGGTCGAGGACCACCTCCTGATGCTGCACGGTTCGCTCGAGGGCTTGGTTGATAATGGTCTCCGGCACGGCCAGCAGTTTTCCCGCCTCCTCCTTCAGTAGTTCCACGGGTAAGGCACAATGTCCCTCCCCCGAAGCTTGCTGCAACACGTAGCTGAGTCCGGCGCTGACCCGTTCCAACGAGTCGAAGGGAATGCCGCACTTCCGCGCAATTTCATCAGCCGTCTTGAAACCGATGCCGGGAATGTCCCGCGCGAGGATGTACGGATTGGTGCGGACCTTCTCGATGGCTTCGTTTCCGTACGTCTTATGGATCCGCACCGCTCGGCTGGTCCCCACCCCGTGCGAGTGAAGGAAGACCATAATGCCCCTGACCACCTTCTGTTCCGCCCATGCGTCCTTGATGCGATGCCGTCGCTTGGGCCCAATCCCCTCGATCTCCTCCAACCGGGCGCTGTTGTTCTCAATGACGTCGAAGATGCGGTCTGCGAACTTGCCGACGAGTTTCTTGGCGTACACGGGCCCGATACCCTTTACCATCCCGCTGCCTAGGTATTTCTCGATTCCTTCCAGGGTGGTAGGCGGGGTGCTGGTGAGGAGCGTGGCTTTCAGTTGCTGCCCGTGTTCCCGGTCCTGGACCCACAGGCCTTCGGCATGAATCCATTCACCCGCACTGACCGAAGGAAGATTCCCCACCACGGTCACGAAGTCGCGGAATCCCTTGGCCTTGACTTTCAGAACCGCAAAGCCGTTTTCCTCGTTGAAGTAAGTCACGCGCTCGATCAATCCCGCCAGCGTCTCCGGGGTGCCCGGCGGTGCCTGGGGTACGGCGGGTTTCCTGGGCTTGGCCCAAGGCGGCCGCGAGAAGCGGAGTTCGCGGTTGCCTGGTGCTCGACGCGGCGAACTCATCCTTGGTTGGTATCGAAAGGCTCCCCCGACCCTGCATCCAGCGAGAACCGATGCAGCAGCCGTCTGGACCGCTTGGTAGGACGCCCCTTACCTTTAGGCCACTCCACCATGGGGGCGAAGTGCGCTGCCTTCTGTTTCTCGTACTCGGCGGCAGGAGTGAGATCTTCCATGAACTCCTTCGCTTTCTGCGCGCTCACTCGCTTCTCCAGCGGGGCAAGCACCTTCAAAGTGCGACAAATATCCCCGACCTGCACCGTGATGCTTTCGCCGAGGCGAACGGTCCGTGCTGGTTTGACGCGCTGGCCCTCGATCTTCACGTGGCCGGCGTTGCAGGCGGTGATGGCCAGAGAGCGGGTCTTGAACGCCCGCACGGCCCAAAGCCATTTGTCCAGTCGCACTTCCGATGGTGTTTCCATGAACAGCTATTCGATCTCCAGCATACCCGCCCGGAGGGTCTTCATCAATCCAACGTTTCACGGTAGCGTTTGATCCCGACCGCGAGCGCCACCACCATGAAAAGGCAGAGTGGCCCCATGTGCGGCAGGATCTCCAACAAACCATTTCCCTTGAGCAGGATCCCCCTTACAATCCGCAGAAAATGGGTGAGGGGAAGGATCTGTCCGATGTATTGAGCCCAGTCCGGCATTCCTCGAAATGGGAACATGAAACCGGACAAAAGAATGTTGGGCAGAAAGTAGAAGAACGACATCTGCACTGCCTGCAATTGGTTCTTGGCGATGGTGGAGAAGGTGATCCCTACCGACAGATTTGCCGTGATGAAAAGGAACATCACCGTGAACAACAGCGGGACACTCCCGACAATGGGTACCTGAAACAGGAATTTCGCTGCCAGCAGGATCAGGGTGGCCTGAATGTATCCCACCATGATGTAGGGGATAATCTTCCCGATCATGACCTCGGCTGGGCGGGTGGGCATGGAAAGAAGGTTCTCCATCGTGCCTCGTTCCCGCTCCCGCGTGATGGCCAACGAGGTAATGATGACCATCGTCATGGTGAGTACCACCCCCATGAGACCCGGGACCACGTTGTACTGGGAGATGGTTTCCGGGTTATAATGCCGATGCAACCGGATCTCCACCGGGCCGGGCCGGGCTTGCAGGCGACGCAGCGGTCCCTTCAGATCCCGATCCAAGGCGTTTCCTGCCAACTGATTGACTGCCGACAGGGCATTTCCCGTGGCCATGGGATCTGTAGCGTCCGCTTCCACGAGCAGGGCAGGCCGTTCTCCGCGGAGTAGGCGTCGTTCGAACTGCTCGGGAATGTGGATCACAAACTGGACCTTGCCTTTGGCAAGAATCTGCTGCACTTCCTCCTCGCTCTCCGTCACCTGGACAATAGCGAAATAGTCGCTCTGCCTCAGCACTTCCACCAATGTCCGGGAGAACACGCTATGATCCTGAATGTGTACGGCTGTGGGCAAGTGCTTGGGATCCGAATTGATGGCGAATCCGAACAGCACCAACTGCAGCAGCGGGATCCCCACCATCATGCCAAAGGTGAGCCGGTCCCGTCGCATCTGGATAAACTCCTTGCAGACGATGGCCCAGAATCGGTGAAAATGGAATTCCCGGTGTTTCATCTCAGCCGTGTCCATGCAGTTGAACAGGAGGCAGCAGAGAGAGCAGAGCCGTCAGAAGGAGTCAGAATCGCTCCTCGCGGTCCGTCCAAGCGTTCACTGGACGGTGAAAGTGATACGTCCATCTCGATCGTCAGATCGCTCAAGCCCGATCTCTGCTGTCTCCGCTGACTCCTGTTCTTCATTGAATTGTTACGGCTCAGGAGAAGTTGTCTCGCGCCGAATCCATGAGCCCGATGAAGACATCCTCCAGACCTGACTCGATTGCCTGTGCTCGGTAGGGAGGCTCCGTCCAGGGTTTCAAACTGGCGACCAGCGTCTGCTGATCATGACCGCTCACGTGGAGGGTGTTTCCGAAGGCCACCACCTGCTCGATACCCGGCTGGTTACGCAGCCTGCGCGCCACGGTGGGCAGTTCCGGTCCCCATACCTGCCAGGTGAAAAGACCCGAGCCTTGGACTACTTCTGCGACCGTTCCTTGTGTGAGCAAATTGCCGTAGGCGATGTAGGCGAGTCGATGACAGCGCTCCGCCTCATCCATGTAGTGGGTGGTGATCATGACGGTCAGCCCTTCCGCCGCCAGCAGGTGAATCTCCTCCCAAAACTCGCGCCGTGCTTTGGGGTCCACCCCCGCCGTTGGTTCGTCCAGCAACAGAAGCTGTGGCTTGTGGATCATGCAGGCGGCCAAGGCTAGCCTTTGCTTCCATCCTCCGGAGAGAGTCCCCGCCAACTGGCTTTTCCTTCCTCCCAATCCCAGACGGTCCAGACTTTGGGTCACCGCTTTACGCCTCTCCGCAATACCATAGATCCTTGCCACGAAATCCAGGTTTTCTTCGATCGTGAGATCCTCGTAATAACTGAACTTCTGGGTCATGTAGCCCACCTGCTTCTTGATCTCCGCGGACTGGGTCAGAATGTCCAGCCCAAGGCAGTGGCCTGCTCCGGCATCGGGGGTGAGCAACCCGCAGAGCATGCGCAGGAACGTGGTCTTTCCGCTGCCGTTGGGGCCTAGAAAACCGTAGATTTCTCCCCGGCGCACTTCGATATCAATCTGGTTCACCACCACCCGTTGGTCGAATCGTTTGGTGATCCCTCGAACATCGATCGCCGAACCCGCGTCGGTGCCGGGTTTTACCATGGAGTGGGATGGACCCTCTGAAGCGGGAGGGTGCCTCATGGTTTGTCGACCGGTTGGCCAGCCTTGAGCCGCACATCGGCCGGTTGCCCTGGGTTGAGCTTGCCCGCCCACTCGGGCGCAAGGGCGGCTTCCACCATGAAAACCAGTTTGCTGCGGGTCTCCCGGCTGTAAATGACCGGCGGCGTGAACTCCGCCTGGGGGGAAATGTAGTTGACCTTAGCTTCCACCGTCTCCTTTCGCCCGTCCAACGCGATCTGCACCGAGGCCCCCACCGTCACGGAGTTCAGGCGGGGCTCCGGCACAAAGAAGCGAACCTTGAGGCTGGTGGGGGGAAGGAGCGAGAGGACCGGACTCCCCGCCGCGACCCATTCGCCAGGCCGGTACATGGTTTCCTGGATGTATCCATCGACCGGCGCTCGCTGGGTCTTCTGATCTACTACCCACTTGGCTTTCGTCCGGAGCGCCTGTGCGGCTTGGAGTTCCGCTTCCGCCGCCTTGATCTCGTCTTCTCTTGCCCCGAGTCGTGATGTCTCCAGATCGGATTCCAGCGAACTTACCAGGGCCGCATTGGAATCCTTCTGTCGCAGCGCCACGTCCCATTCCTCCTGCGAAATGACCCCATCCTGTTTCAGTTGTTTGCGTCGTTCCAGGGTGAGTTCCGACAACGCCAGGTTGGCACGGGCTTGCTCGAGTCGTGCTTGGACGGAGGCAACCTCACTAGGCCGCTTGCCTTTGCGAAGGTTGTCCAATTTGGAGGAGGCCTGAGCGCACCGGTCTTCGGCCTCTTTCAGTCCTGCTAGCTCCGCGTCCTGCTCCAGCACGAATACCAAGTCCCCTTTCTTGATGGTAGCCCCGCGGTCCACCGGCCGTGAGGTGATGACACCCGACAGGGGCGAAGACACATAAACGTATTCGCCTTCGAGGTACCCTTGAAAGGCACTCGAGGGCTCTGGTGAACAGCCTGCGATGAAAAGGCTGCTGAACGCCAGCCCGAGCAAAGCTCCTTGGGGCAGGAGCTCTGCCGCTCTCCACCCTCTCTTGAGTCGCACCCATCCACTTACCATCGATTTCACGCTCCGTTTTATGGCTTATGCGGCAAGCAAAGGAAAGACATCTTCCTGCCGGGCTTTTGGCTTGGCAGAAACTGCCTTCGCCTCTACACTTCAGGTGTGCTTCCCACCATTCGTATTCACGATATGGCGGAGAGCGAAAGGCCTCGCGAGCGCTTGATGAGCCTCGGGGCTGATGCACTGAAAGAGGAGGAACTGATCGCCATTCTGGTCCGCTCCGGCACTCGAGGTGTGTCCGCCCTGGACGCGAGCCGTTTGCTCCTCCGCAAATGCGGCAATTCGCTGGATCAACTGTCCCGTGCGTCGCTTGAGGATATCCAATCCATCCGCGGAATTGGCCGGGACAAGGCGGTAGCTCTGAAGGCCGCGTTTACGCTGGCCCGACGGTTGGTAGCTGAAGTGCGCCAGGAAGCCCCCTTGCTCGACAGTCCTGACTTGGTGGCAGGATTGCTTCGGGAGGAAAACCGGCAGTATGAAGTGGAGTGCTTCCAGGTGGTGCTGGTCAACACCCGTCGGCGCCTGATCCGGGTGGAGCGCCTTTCACAAGGGACCCTCGATTCGCTTTTGGTGCATCCGCGAGAGGTCTTTCGCGCTGCCATTGCCGCCGGAGCCGCAGCGGTGATCCTCGTCCATAACCACCCCAGCGGAGATCCCACGCCCAGCGAGGCCGACATCAAGGTGACTCGCGACCTTATCCGTGCTGGCCAGTTACTCCGAATCGAGGTGCTCGACCATGTCATTCTCGGCAAGCGTACCGCAGACCGGCCATGCGACTACGCCTCTCTGCGGGAGTTGGGGTATTTTTTCTGACATTCCAGGTACAGATTTGCTCTGTTTCCAGGCGTGAGCTTGATTCTTTGGACAATATCTAGTAATGGTAACAATCTAAAGAGTTAATGTGGAGACGTCGTTTATGCGAAAATGGGCGTTTGGTTTGGCCTTTTTGGGCGCGGTTCATCTCACCTTTCAGGCAAGAGGACAAGCGGCACACGTGGAAATACTTGCAGGCCAGGCTGGTAGTTTTGAAGTGCGTTGGACAAACCAGCCTCCCGGCCTGATGTTGGAGACGACCGAAAACCTTTCCACCCCAGTGGTATGGCAGCCGGTAACGGAGACCCCTTCCTCCGTTGGTGACTTGCGCTCCGTATTGCTGAAGCCCGCCGGCATGACCCGTTTCTACCGTTTGCGTGGTGGCGCGCCGACCGCTGTGGTTGAAACCTCCCCTGCACCTGGTGAATCGGGGGTCTCACTGACTCGCGAGACCATCTTTCGCTTCTCCCGCCCTCTGGCTGACGGAACGCAGCTGGCGACCGACCGGCTCTACACGGAGTTTGGGGGCCGTAGACTTCTTTCCCGTGTCGAGCTTTCCAGCGATCGGCTCCAAGCTACGCTTTTCTACTTGGAACCTCTGCCCTCGGGCAGCCGTCTGCGGACCAGTCTGGTGTGCGAGGGTCTTCTCGACAACCTGGGAGAGCCAGTGGATGGAGATGGCGATGGGCAGCCGGGCGGCACGCGGCGTCTGACCTTCGAGACGATGAGCGTCGCACCGATACCAGGTACCGCGGTCATGGGTCATGTTTATGCGTCAGAACAGGTCCCTACGGCAAATGGCATGACCAACCTGCCCTTGGCTGGGGTGGTGATATCCGTCGACGGTGCGGAGGAGCGGTTACGCGCCACGACCGATGAGACCGGTTTCTTCGTCCTGCAGCCTTGCCCGGCAGGCAGATTTTTCGTGCACGTGGATGGGCGCGTTGCTTTGGGGAGCAGCTGGCCAGACGGGGCCTATTACCCGTTTGTCGGAAAGACCTTTGAGGCCGTGCCGGGACGCACCAACAACTTGGCAGGTGGAACCGGCGAGGTTTTCCTTCCGCTGGTCAGGCCTTCGACTTTGCGCGCGGTCAGCGCTACCCAAGTGACCACCGTCGGGTTCCCGGACGCGGTATTGGCGGAGCATCCGGAGTTGGGTGGAGTCAGTATCACCGTACCTCCCAACGCGCTCTTTGCTGATGACGGTACTCGAGGCGGACGGGTTGGCATAGCCCCTGTTGAGCCAGAGCGGATTCCCTCCCCATTGCCGCCCGGTCTTGACTTTCCAGTTGTGATTACCATCCAGACGGATGGCCCCTCCAACTTTGATCGCCCCGTTTCGGTGCGTTTTCCCAACCTTCCCGATCCAGTTTCAGGAGTTCTCCTGCCTCCTGGAGCTAAGTCCGCTTTGTGGAGCTACAACCATGACACGGGCCGTTGGGAGGTCCAGGGCAGCATGACGGTCAGCGCCGACGGTAAGTTTGTGGAGACGGATCCAGGAGTCGGTGCCCGCCAGCCAGGCTGGCATGCAAGCGCGCCAGGCAGCGCCGGAGTCGGTGGAGGGGGGAACAACGGCCCTTGTTCGGCCGAACAGCAGGCATTGGAGGACGCGATGTTCAGTTGCGCTTTTGGCATCGGCCTCGGGTTGCTTGAGGTGGCGCCGGCGATCGGTTGCGGCATCAGCGTTGCCTCCGCCGTGAACGGCATGATCTCCGGTTGCTCCGATCCAAACAACAGCTGTGCGGGCTCGGTGGCCTACAACGCTTTCTTCGGTGCGGCGGGTTGCATCCCGGGTCCGGTGGGGGGAACGATCGGCACCTTTGCCGGGCTCCTTCAGTGTTCCATTGAACTGGGGGCTGCGGTGGGTGATCTTGCTGCTTGTCAGAGTATCCATCCCCCGTCCGTCAGGCTGGCTCTGAGGTCGTCCGAGTTCCCAAGGACACTACCATCCTCGGACGCTTCATCCGACCTTCAAGATCAATTGCTCACCTCAAGCAGTTTGCTGGTGACCTCGATCCTCGGGGATCCGGTGTGGTTGCAGGCGGCATCGCTGGATCACGCGAATATGACGGCGTTCGCAAATGCCCTGGTGGCGGCCTTGGGGGTGGGCAGTGATGGCGGGGTGCGCATTTCCTCCTCCGAACAGACCCTGCTTCTTGGCATGGCTGCGCCGGGTGGCTTGTCGCTCGAGGTGCGCAGCGCCCTTCTCCAGCGCATGGATCGCTTCGCTTCAGGTGGGATCAGCGTGAGCGAGAAAGCAGCCATCCAAGTGGCGTCGGACCAGCTGTCGGAGCACTCCACTCGCGCCCAGGGTTTGGGCTGGGAGACCATGTTGGATGGCATGATGGGGACCTGGGCTCAAGTCGTGACCGATTTTGACAATATGGCAAAGAGTCAAGCAGGGGAGGCGAGGCTCATGGTTGGGGGGCGGGCATCCTCCTCGCTTGCCTCTGCACCCACCTCCCGCATTGGCCCGCCCCACGAACGGGTGCTGCTCTACCGCGTGGTGGATCAGACCACGGGATTGGTGCGGCGCGGCCAGACGGATCGCTCCGGAGAACTGGCTCAGCTCATCTTGGCTCCCGATCGTCCGCACATCCTCACCTACCTTGACCCGGTGACGTTGGAGATGGGTTCGGTGTTCTTTGTTAGTGGAAGCCCGGGTGGAAGAATCACCTTGCCCCACGCACGGTTTGCCACTGTCACCGGCTCCGACGGTGATTCCGACGGCTTGACCGACCTTCAAGAAGCGATCGTTGGCAGCAATCCAACAAAGCCAGACACAGACGCCGACGGTGTGAACGACTACGTGGAGGTCAAGGAGGGGCTCAATCCCTTAGATGGCTTGGCGTTGGGGGAGGGCGTTGTAGCCAGCTTGGGGTTGGGCGGCCGAGCACTCGGGCTGCATCTGGATGGGACTCAGGTTTTTGTGGCGAACGGCAAAGCGGGGCTCGCGGTGGTGGACGTCACCAACCCTTTGCAGCCAACCTCGATGAGTCAGTTGGGGCTGCCCGGGGAGAGCTACGACGTGGCCTATTCCTCCGGGGAGCGAGTGGCGGGCCTGGTGGCCCTTCCGGAGGCCTTCAAGCCAGGCGAGCGTGGGTTGTTTCATTTGGTGGACCTAAGCAATCCCATGGCTCCCTCCCTCCTGCAAAGCTACTCCCTGCCCGCCGTTGCTGTGGATGCCTGGAATGGGCGTTTCTACGTCGCGCTCGGACAGTACGCGCTCAAAGAGGTCCGCCTTTTCGACCCTCGCTCAGCGCTGGAGATTGGCCGCTTCACGACCCAGGATTTTCCGACGGGCCTTCGGGTGGTGGGTGGGCGGGCCTACGTGGCGACACTCTCCGGGTTGGAGATCTTCGATGTGAGCCTGATCCAACCAGTCCGCCTCGGGCGATTAGCCGGCGAGTTCTCCCCCGAGATTCTTGGTCGCGTCCACTTGGTGCTGGAAGGAACCACCCTTTTCGTTGGGAAGACCAAAGGGCCCGTCACCATTGACGTTTCCAACCCTGCTGCCCCCAGTTACCTCGGTCTGCCCATCCCCAACGCCCCAGTGGTGCGGTCCCTGGCTCTGAACGGGGCCGGGCGTCTGCTGGCTCTGACGGGGGGCACTCCCACTGGAAACACTCAGGGCGCCGCCTTCTTCTCCATTTACCGGGTAACCGACCCCGCGAACCTGGGGGACTATGAGTTCAGTCTCAGCACCCCCGGGCGCGCCCGCGATTTGGTGACGTTTGGCGGGTTGGCTATCGTGGCGGATGATTCCGCTGGGTTAACCGTTTTGAGCTTTGGAGGGCAGGACACCACCGGCCAGGCTCCGGTCATCTCCTTTGACGCGACTCCTCTCGATCAGGATGCGGGTGTTGTGGGCATTCAGAGCCAGGAGGGTAACCGGGTGGAGCTGGCGCCCCGTGTCCAGGAGGACGTCAAGCTGGATCATGTCGAAGTACTCCTCAACGGTCAGGTCTTGCAGACCCTACTAGCTTTTCCCCCTGTGTTCTCCTTCAGCCTGCCGTTGTGGGCCAGTGACCATCCTGCGTGCACTCTCCAGTTTCGAGCTGTGGATCGCGCCGGAAACACCGGCAACAGCGAGGTTGTCACGCTGCAGCTTTCCCGGGATAGGCAAGCTCCCACGCTGGTTCAAAGCCTTCCAACGGATGGAGGGGGGGCTTTTCTGGGGCATCCCATCGTGCTCAGGTTCAGCGAATCCCTTGACCCCGCCGGTTCGGACTCGAGCAAAGCCCGGCTTCTGCATCTGGGAGCCGATGGCAAAGTGGGAGGGGGCGACGATTCCGAGGTAGGGGTTTCCGCCTTATCAGTCGTTGGTGCGACCTTGCACCTTCTCCCATCTGCCCAGTTGGCGCCAGGTCGGTGCCGGTTGCTCCTGCAAGCGGGCATGGTGAGAGACCTTGCCGGCAACGGATCTACCCTGGATTCCACCCTCCTCTTTGACTTGGTGGATGCCCATCCCGGGACGGTAGTATGGGTAGCCGATGTCGATGGACAGTTCGATGAACCTTCGAACTGGCTCCAGCGACGGGTCCCCACTCACGATGATGACGTGCTCATCGCCCGCTTTAGCGCGAAGCCGCGCGTTCTGCTTGACTCCAATGCGATCATCAAGAACGCCAGAATCGAAACGGCCTTCACCACAGCGAGCCGCGGCAGCCTGACCGTGTTGGGGAACCTGACCGCGTCTGAGAGCTTCGAGGTTCCGGATGGCAATCTCTTCGTTAGTGGCAATGCCCGCTTCGAAAAAGCCCTCGCCATTCTCGGGGGACGGGTAGAAGTTTCCGGCAAGCTAGACACGAGATCTAGTGTCTCCCTGGGCCGTGGTGGTGGCCTGACTCTTTCGGGTCCGGCGGCGGAGTTCCTTTCTACTGCTGGCTTGGAAGGGGCAGATTTCTCCCTTACCGCTGCAGACGGCGCTGTGGTCAGCGTGAATGGGCTTTCGGACTATATCGGCCTTGGCGACTTCACGTCTCTGTTCGCCGTGGGGACCGCTTTCCGGGCTCAAGGGAGCGGCAGCCGATTGACTTTGGGCGACATGTCCAAGTCAAGTGGTCCCACCAATTGGAATGTTTGGGGCGCCCCCTCTGTGGCCTTCGAAGCGGTTAGCGGCGGCGCACTCGTTCTGCCCAAGCTCACAAGCGTGACTGGACGAACCAAACTCCTTGCCTCGGGGGCCGGCAGCCTGATCGACGCCCCCTTGCTGGGCGACATCTCTGGACCGGACCTGGATTTCCCAAGTGCCTTGGATGCGAGGGATGCGGGGACCATCCATTCGTGGATCATCACGAATCTAGTCCGTTGCATTGTCACGTTGGACTCGCTGGGTACCATTCAGGCCCCCCAGGTGGACTTGGCGGAGACCTCCGTTTTGCGCGGTATCGGCGCGCTGGACGGCAACCTCCTCTGCCGGGGTGCGATTCAGCTGGACCGGTCCCCCGGGAGTTTGCACATCAATGGCGGCCTTACGCTTACCCCTTCCAGTAGAGTTGAAGTAACCCTTGGCTCGGGGACCGCGCAGAGTGAATCGGGTGTGCTCGAAGTAAAGGGAGCCGCCACCCTGGCCGGAGGCTTCAAAGTGGTGCTTGCGAAAGGTTATCAACCGATGGCCGGACAGCAGTTTCGCATCGCTGACCTGGCCACTCCTTCTTCCGGCTCCTTCACCACTCTGGACGATAGCGCCCTGGGCCTAGGTCTCAGGGCCGACCTGGTAACATCCCCCGTAGCGTTGGACGTAAAGCTGGCTCCCCGCTAATTGGACACTTCTGGCCTTGAAAAGGAACGTGGGTCCCCGCACTCTTGCGGCCATGTTAGCACTAGCCTGCTTCCTCGAGTCGGGGCAGCGCCTTGTGCCTGAGCCAGATGATTCATCCTACTGCCATCATTGAACCCGGTGCCCGGATTGGAGAAGGGACGGTTGTGGGCGCCTACGCCGTTGTGGAGCAGCATGTGACTGTGGGGCGGGGCTGCATCGTGGCTCCCCACGTGCACCTGACAGGGCACACCACCATCGGGGATGAAAACCATTTTCATACCGGGTGCGTGATTGGGGACGCCCCCCAGGACCTCAAATACCATGGCGATCCGACCCGGCTCGTCATCGGCCATCGGAACATCTTTCGTGAGCACGTCACCGTTCATCGCGCGAACTCTTTGAAGGAAGCCACGGTGGTAGGGTCCGACTGTTTGTTCATGGCTAACGCCCATGTGGGTCACAACTCACAGGTGGGGGATCGGGTGATTATGGCGAATGGGGTTCTGCTGGGCGGTCACGTTGTGATTGAGGACCGCGCGATACTTTCGGGGAACTGTCTCGTCCATCAGTTCGTGCGGGTGGGCACGTTGGCGATGATGCAGGGAGGAGCGGCGGTCAGTAAGGATCTACCTCCTTTCACCGTTGCGCGTGGTGGCAATGGCATCTCCGGCCTCAATTCGATCGGCTTGAGGAGAGCTGGCTACAGTTCGGAGCAGCGGTTGGAGCTCCGGCGACTCTACCATGCACTTTTTAGGAGTGGGAAGCCACTGCGTGCCGCAGCGGCTGCTGCCGAAGGAAATTTCGCCAGCGAACCGGCTCGCGCACTCCTTGCCTTCGTTGCCGCCAGCAAGCGGGGCGTATGCGCTGACCGTGGGGGCCGCCACCGCGAGCCTCAAGAGTCAGCCGATATGCTCTGAAGGATTTCCTGGCGTCCGCTGCTTTCTTTGCGCTCCAGCCTCGGCCCCTCTCCTATGAAAGCTGTAAGCCCGGCCTAGAGGCTGAGGATCTCAGCCTGGGTCAGAAGTTTGAAGCTCAGCTTCTCCAAGCTCCGCCGGGCTTTCACCGGGTCCTTCACTTCCACGAGGAGTACAGCTCGATTGTTGGAAACGAACCCTGAGGAATTTTCGAGGTTAATGCCGCTCTGAGCTAGACCTTCCGCAATAGTGTGAAGCCCGCCGGGCTTGTCTTCCACTTCGATGGCAAGCACTTCGATCATGGAGACTGTGAATCCGTGTTGTCGCAGGGCGTGATAGGCCACATCACACTTGTCTACCAGCATCTTGATCACTCCGAAAACCTCCGTGGTGGCAATGGTGAGGCATCGAATGTTCACTCCCACATCGGCGAGAACCTTGCTGATCTGCGCCATCTGCCCCAACCGGTTCTCCGCAAATACTGCCAGCATTTTCACCGAGTTCATCGCACGCATATCCTTCCCGACCGGCTCGACCTTGCGGTCCTGGGTCTGTTACAATGCCCTTTGGTCCAGTACTCGTTTGGCTTTTCCTTCCGTTACCGGCAAGCTACCCGGAGGCAGGATCTCCACCTTGGGCTTGACCAAGATCTCGGTCCTCAGTCGATCGATAATCTGACTCTGCAACCGTATCAACTGATCCACCTGCCCGTCAAAACTCGCCTCAGCAAACTCCACCCGAACGGTCATTTCGTCCAGTCCTTCCAACAGAATCACGTAATTAGAGCCGACCCCCGGGATTGACATGAGCACCCGTTCGATTTGTTGCGGGTAGATGTTGACCCCGCGCAGGATCAGCATGTCGTCCGTGCGTCCTGCGATTCTCTGGATTCTGCGGTGGGTCCTTCCGCAGGCGCAAGGTCCGGGGAGGATACGCGTGAGATCCCGGGTACGGTACCGCAGGAGAGGCATGGCTTCCCGACGCAGGGTGGTTAGTACCAGTTCCCCTTCCTCCCCTTCCGGCAACGGTTGGCCCGTCGTGGGGTCGATCACTTCGAGGAGGTAGTGGTCCTCCCAGAGGTGCAATCCCCCCCTGGCCTCGCACTCGAACGCGACGCCAGGACCATTCATTTCCGACAGACCATAGCAATTGTGCACTGCAACTCCCAGTCCGTCTTCGATCTTACGACGGGTTTCCTCGGTGTAGGGTTCGGCTCCGACAAAAGCTTTGCGCAGGGCAAGATCGCGGCTGGGGTCCACTCCCTTCTTGCGCAGGAAGGTGGAGAGGTAGAGTGCGTAGCTGGGGGTGAGGTGGAGTGCGGTGGTGCGAAAATCCTGCATCAGAAGGAGTTGCTTCTCCGAATTGCCAGGACCGGCAGGAATGACCATGATCCCCAGCTTTTCCGCCCCGTAGTGCATGACCAGGGCCCCGGTGAACAGGCCGTAGGTCATCATGTTCTGGAGAACGTCCCCCTCGTGCAACCCCGCCGCTGACAGGCAGCGGGCCATCAGTTCCGCAGCCCCATCAACATCCTGACGCGAGAAATAGAGCGCTTTGGGTTTTCCGGTGGTTCCGCTGGAAGTGTGCAGGCGCAGGATCTTCTCTTTAGGCACCGCAAGAAAGCCGTCCGGATAGCCCTCTCTCAAATCTGCATTGGTCGTGAAAGGAATCTTTCGCACGTCCTCCAAGGATTGAAGCGAGTCAGGCGACATCCCGACCTCATCGAGCCGCTGCCGGTAGAAGGACACCCGCTCCCTCACGCGCTGCAAGATCTCTCGGAGCCGATCCAGCTGGAGTCTTTCCAATTCCGGCCTCGTCATGGTCTCTGCCTGCTGGTCCCAATACTTCATGCTTCAAGACGGAAACAAAGCGGCCACCCATGACCGGTCGGTAACCCTCTGAACCGTCTGAACCGTCTGGTTTTGTCCCGATCCGGGGCCGATTTCATACGTGCGCCACCATCTGTCCAAACCGCACCCGGCCAGGCAAGCAGAATCGGTCGCTTTAGGTTGACCGTATGCAACCTGAGGGGAGGAAAGGTTGGCTTTTGCCTCTCAGCCAGAGGCAAACCACCCAATGGAGCCGGTGGTCGACGGCTCGCTGAGCCGTCGAGTTCAGCTGTCCTGAGTTCGGACGGTTGACCATCTTTCTGGCTCGTTGCTGCCCAACACGCGTCTTTCTCTGGACCCTTTTTGGAGGCCGGGAGACGGCACAACTCTG
Organism: uncultured Verrucomicrobiota bacterium; assembly: GCA_964411985.1. Lineage (GTDB taxonomy): Bacteria > Verrucomicrobiota > Verrucomicrobiia > Limisphaerales > J093 > CAYPNF01. The sequence goes on along the minus strand of CAYPNF010000024.1, from coordinate 19,356 downwards.
GATGAAAGCTCGTTAGACTATTGCAAGATAGTGATTGGTAGTAATTTACATTTTCACGAACAGAGTAGTGGCATTTCCATGGCGGGTCTTGTACAAGGCTTGCTGTTTCTAGCGCCCGATTCTGGCCGTGGTTCCGTCTCTCGGGTGGGAGATGAGTTGTGCACTTTTGCGGAAACTGGGCCTCGAGAGAAGCGAGCGCTGAGAAGACGCCGTGAGGGCGATGGATCGATTTGCACGAATTTTGGTAGCTTGTCTAGCGGGCCTTGCCGGCTTGGTTGCCGCAGTTGGGGTGTGCTTTGGTACCTCTCTTGGCTTGGGTTTTTGGGCTTTCGCCTTGCTTTCATCCGTCATCGTTTATCTGGCCGTTTCACGCCATAATGCATTGTTAGAGAGGAAGATGGCTAACCGAGAACAGGAATCAAGAGCCTTTTCTGATCGCTCTCCCGACATTATCGCCAGGTTCGATCGCAACCTGCGTTACCTTTATATCAGTTCCGCGGTGGAGACCGTGACCGGCAATCCTCCTGAGCATTACTTGGGGAAGACCGTGCGCGAAGTCGGTCACTCGCAGGAACTCTTGGTACTTTGGGAGCAGACCCTAGCCTACGTCTTCGAGCACGGAAAACCGGCCGTGAGGGAGTTTGCAGTCCTGGGGCGGAACGGGGAGTTCGTTTTTGAAGCCCGCCTGGTTCCCGAACTAGGGATGGATGGTCGGGTCCAAACGGTTCTGACCTTCTCCCGCGATGTGACGGTGCGCCGCCGTGCCGAGGAGCAACTGCGACTGCAGAGCTCCGCCCTCCAGTCTGCTGACAACGCGATTTTCATCACCGATGCGGTTGGTGCCATTCAATGGGTGAACCCGGCCTTCACTCGTTTGACGGGCTATGCAGCCGAAGAGGTTGTGGGTCGGAATCCCAGGATACTCAAGTCGGGTCGCCAGCCCGAAGGTTTCTACCGAAGCCTTTGGGACCAGATCATGACAGGGAAGGTGTGGCAAGGGGAAGTGGTCAACCGCCATAAGGACGGCTCAGAGTACATCGCCGAGTTGACCATCACCCCCGTGCACAATGAGAAAGGGGGGATGACTCACTACATTGCTATCGAGCACGATGTCACCGCCCGACGGGCCGCTGAGGACAAGGTCCGTCAGCAAGCGCAGTTGCTAGACTTGGCCCAGGATGCGATTGCCGTGCAGGATCTAGATGGAACCATCCGGTTCTGGAATCGGGGGGCGGAGCATTTGTATGGATGGACAAGTGCCGAAGTGGTCGGCGGGTCCGTGACTGCATTCCTGTTCCGCGAACCTCAAGTGCTTGCCGGCCCCAAGGCCGAGTTATTGGCGAAGGGGACATGGCATGGGGAACTCCGCCAGCAGAATAAAATAGGCCAGGAGATCATCGTCGACAGCCGTTGGACTCTCCTGCGGGATGCCCAGGGCCAGCCCAAGGCGGTTCTGGCAATCAACACGGACATCACCGAGCGGCGACATTTGCAGTCGCAGTTGCAGCGAGCACAGCGACTGGAGGAGTTGGGACGCCTTGCGGGTGGCGTGGCGCATGACCTGAACAACATCCTCTCTCCCATACTCCTGACCACGGGCTTGCTCCATTCCATGTCGGACGATCCGGAGTCGATGGAGATGGCGAGCTTGATCGAGGCGAACGCCAGGCGGGGCGCGGAAATCGTCCGTCAGCTTCTGACATTTGCGCGCGGGATGGAGGGGACTCGCGTGGTGGTTCAACCTTCTCAGTTGGCCGGCGAGATCGTGCGTGTGGCCAGGGAGACCTTCCCGAAGGACGTGACAGTTTTGAGTCAGATCCCAGAGGGACTGTGGGGGATTCAAGGCGATCCCACCCAAGTGCATCAGGTCCTGCTCAACCTCACGGTCAATGCGCGCGATGCCATGCCAGGGGGAGGGAATATTCTGGTGCGTGCTCGGAACCTTCGCATTGATGAGCAGTTCGCGGCCATGAACCATGATGCTCGCCCCGGCCCGTATGTCGTGTTGAGCGTTTCCGACACCGGTACGGGCATTGCACCGGAGATCATGGACCGGATATTTGATCCCTTCTTCACCACCAAGGAGATCGGGAAAGGAACTGGTTTGGGACTGGCGATGGTGGCCGGCATTGTGAAGAGCCATTTCGGCTTTATCAACGTGCGGAGTCAGGTTGGCCATGGCACGACCTTTGACGTCTATCTTCCTGCCCATCCAGGGGAAACCGCTTCGGCACCCGCGCCAGCCCCCTCCTCGCCGCGTCGTGGGAACCAGGAGTTGGTCATGGTGGTGGATGATGAACAGGGGGTGCGTCTTGCCATTCAGCGGACTTTGGAACGTCATGGATACCGGGTGGTGACCGCTGGAGATGGAGCGGAAGCTCTGGATCTCTACTTGCGGCACCGCGAGGCCGTCCAACTGATCGTCACGGATATCCGCATGCCAATCATGGATGGCGTGGCTCTGACAAGAGCCGTGCGCGGGCTGCCCAGCAGTGTCGGTATCCTCGCTGTGAGTGGCGACGCCTCCGATTCCAACGTCTCCGAGATCGTCAAGTTGGGAGCTACCTCTTTTGTTACAAAACCGTTTTCCGCCTCCAGCCTGCTTGCGCAGGTCGCCCGATTGCTGGAGCAATCGCGAACCCTTACCGAGGCCTCCCCATTCGGGAGCCATCCCGGTCAGGGAGATGTCTCCGCACGGCGCTCCAGCTTGACGGATCCGTCCGCACGGGGCTGAGAACGGTCCGAGCCTCGCCGAGGCCTCTGGGGAATACGTTGGCTTTCGGTGTGAACCATGGCATAATGCACTGCAAATACTGTGCAAGAGATCGACGAGTTTCTGGCGAAAGCCAAACAGATTCCTGCGGCACCCCACACGCTGCCGCGGCTGATGCAAATCCTGAATGATCCCGACGCGGACGGGAGTCAGGCGGTGGAATTGGTTTCCTACGACGCCGGCCTTACCACCAGCGTGCTGCGGGTGTGCAACAGTGCGTTGTTCCGAGGGGCAGGTCAGGTCACCACGGTGGATGAAGCCATCCTGCGGATTGGATTCCAGCAGGTGTACCGTTTGGTGGCTGCCGCCTGCGGGGTGCAGCTCATGCAGCAGGTCAAACCGGGTTGGGGAGTCAACACCGGCCTCCTCTGGAGCCATTCTGTCACGGCCGGAATTGCGGCCCAGCTCGTGGCGCGGGAGGTGAACGTGGAGCCCAACCTGGTCTTCACCGGGGGGTTGATGCACGACCTCGGGAAAATCATTATGGCCTGTGCTCTCGAACACATCTACGGCAACCTCGTGGAACAGGCCATCGCGGGGGAAAGTACCCTCTTTGCGACCGAGAAACGTCTCCTGGGGGTTCACCACGCTGAAGTGGCAGGCCGTCTTCTTGTCCGTTGGGGGTTTCCCGAAGCGCTCATTCAAATCGTGACGCACCACCACGCACCTTCCGCCGCCCCCGTGGCGGATCAGGCCGCCGTCGCCTGCGTCCACATTGGGAATCTGATCGCCTATTTCGTAGGACGCCACGCCGGCGTGAACACCCTCTGCCTGGGGGCTTGCGAGGAATCCCTGCGGATCCTGGGCTTGAATCCGGACCGTCTCCCCAGTTTCATGAACCAGACTTGGGAAAACGCCTCCATGGTGGAGATGTTTGTCAGGATGAATGGCTAGTTTCGGTTCCTGCCCCGGTACCGCATGATCAACAGGCTTACCAGGCCTGCCCCCAGCAGTACCGCTGTGGCAAAGGCGTTCATGTTCGGTGATTCCGGGAAGAACCGAAGTGAAACCGCCCCGATGGCCGGGCCGGTGAAGATCCCGACCCCGATGGCTGATTCATGCAGGCCGCCGTGCTCCCCCTTGGTCTCCCCCACATCCATGGAGTAGAACAGCGAGGAGTAATAAAGCAGCCCGACCGCCGCGCCAAAAAGGGCCTGCCCCACCACCAGCACCCACAGCTCACGGCTCAGCAGCATGGCGGTGAAACAGACCGCTACCGTGACATAAGCCCAGATCAGATACCGGAACCGATAGTGCCATCCCGTCCATTGCCACAGCACCAGGAAAGCCAGGGCTCGCGAGAAGAACCACACCGAACACACAAAGCCTGCGAACATGGGCGAAAGCGCGAACCGCTCCGCCAGCTTGGGGATCACCGGAAGCAGGGCGTTGATGGCGATATAGGCGAACGGATTCGCGACCCAGGCCATCTTCAGGAAGGTCTCCGGCGGGACCGGCGACCTCTGTTGGTCCAGGTGCAGGTCTTCCTGGGCGGATCCGTTTCCGCTCACTTCCGCGCGAGCGAGGGTTGGGTAACCTTTTTCCAGGTAGAGAACCAGGGCGATCTGAAGGATATGCAGCGCTGCCGGTACGAGGAAGATGCTGCTCTTCCCCAGCTTTTCGAGCATGGCGCCCCCCATGAAATTCGCCAAGCCGCTGCCCAGGGCCCAGATCATGTTGTAGATCCCAAGGAACTTCTGCAGGCGCCGGGGCGGCTCATTTTCACAAGTCAGCGCCTCGAGCGTCGGCCAGGTAAAGCACATTCCTATGGTCCAAAGAATCACCGCCAGGAATTGGCCTTGAACCGTGTTCAGTTGGCTGCCCGCGAGCAGCGCCGCCCCCATGATGGTGAATCCGATCTTGAGCGCGTGGAAATAGCCCTGCTTCTGTGCGTAGCGCCCTGCCATCCAAGCCGCAAATGCGTAGACAAATCCGTTGATCGCGCAGAGGGTGAGGTTGCCCAGGTTGGTGAACCCAAACTGAGCCTGCATGTGGAAGAAGAGATAGTTGAAGTAAAGCGAGGTGGCCAGGGCATTCACGCCCTCCAAAACGTAGACCCCTACCTTGATGCGCAGTGGACTCATGACCTTGACAAACTCACCTCTTCCATGGCCTTGCAGCAGTACCACCTCACCGCTTCCGAAAGCGGAGGCACGAGTTGGTCCAACTCTTCCCGGCTGCACCAACGGATGGCATGATGCTCAGCTTCAGCAAGTTTGACGCTGCCACCCAAGGGGCGAGCCCAGTAGATCATTCCAATATGCTGATGGGTCTCGGAGATTCGGTGAATGTCCAGAAACCGGGGCGCCAGCAAGGCTCGTGTCCCTGGTCCAGAAACCGGGGGACGTTCGCCCAGAAGTTCGATCTGCAACCCGCTTTCCTCCTCCGCTTCGCGGTAAGCGGCCGTCTCTGGGTCTTCGTCCAGTTCAATATGGCCCCCCACCGGAAGCCATTGGTGTAGTCGTCGGTGGTGGACCAGCAGGACCTTGCCCTCTGCGACGATGAAGATCGCCACGGCAAAGTCGATTTTCTCATGGATGTGCGCCATGCGCCGCGTACTGTCGCCGTTTCACTCCCCTCCGTCAAACGGCATCCGGGCGAAAGCCGAAAGCGGACAGGAACGGGTCGATTGGCGCGTTGATTTGCAATGGTTTGCGCTGGAATGGATCGAAGTAAGCCAGTTCCACCGCACGCAGCGCGAGCGGGAAGTCGGGTGGCCCTCCCACCCGTGATTGGCTGGTGGCTGATCCCGGTCGAGAGTAGAGGTCGTCACCGACGATCGGAAGGCCCGCCTGGCAGAGGTGTACGCGGATTTGATGGGTGCGTCCGGTCAAAGGAAAGGCCTCCACCAGCGAACGTTCCCCCTGGCTGCGCAGAAGTCGGAACCGGGTCTCCGCTTCCTTTCCATTCTTGGCGTCCACCACGACTCGGCCCACTTGCTTCGGGTCCGGACCCAGCTTCACCTGGCAAACCCATTCCTTCTCTTTGGGGATGCCGCGAACCACTGCCAGGTAGGTTTTGGACATTTTACGGGCTTCGAAAAGACCGCTGTATGTTTCCAGGGCCCCCTGACTTTTGGCAAGAAGCAGGACTCCGGAGGTATCGCCGTCCAGCCGATGCACGTTGCGAAGGTATCTTAAGTTCCTGGATTTTGCCCAGTAGTCCCCGGCGGAGATGCTCGAAGTGATGGCGGCCTGGAGATTGCGCTGGGTACTTTGCCAGTTGAAAGGCACCAACAGCCATCCGGCTGGCTTGTCAATGGCGATCACCGACCGGTCCTCGTGGAGGATCGGAATCCGGAAGGGGGAGCGAGGGTCGCCAAGTTCGATAAAGGGGGAACGTGCCACGTTGAAGTAGAGTTAACCTATCACGACTGGTTTGGAAGAAACAGCTTTGGCAGGCTCGCTGGAAGCGTCCGTTGGGTCCAAGACCTTCGCAACGCAGGTGAGCAGTTCGTTCACATCGAATGGCTTTCGGATGAAGGCGGACGCCTCTGCTGCTTGAGGGCTGGACAGGATCCCCATGTCGTCATACCCGCTGGTGAGGATGATGGGCAGTTCAGGCTTGATGCTACGCATCCCTTGCAGGGCCGTCACACCGTCCATTCTTGGCATGGTCACATCCAGAATGACACAGTGGACTGCCTCCAGATTCCCCCGGAGCACTTCCAGCCCCTCCTGGCCATCAGGCGCCTCGAGAACTTTGTACCCAGCCCCGCGCAGCACTCTGGCTGTCACTTTCCGGACGATTGGCTCGTCGTCCACCACCAGGATGGACCCGTGAGCCGCTTGTTGAGTGTTCTGGGTTTGGGACGAAGGGGAAGGAGTTGGCTCCGGCGCATATTCGGCTTCCTGCCCACTTGCAGGGAAGAGAACCTGAATGGTGGTGCCCGCCCCGGGCTGACTGGACACCATAATCGCACCATGGTGGCCTTGCACAATGCCGAGAACCGCTGACATTCCGAGTCCGCGCCCGGTGGTTTTGGTGGTGAAGAAGGGATCGAAGAGGCGGCGAAGACTCTCTTCGTCCATTCCGCATCCCGTATCCCTCACCTCGACGAAGCCAAATCGGCCCGGGGCCGGCTTAGCTGCCGCCCTGCTTTGGAGGAGAAAAGACTCATCACAATGGGTGATCCCGGTTCGGACCTGAATTACGCCGCCGCCATCGCCGATCGCATCGGAGGCATTGGTGATCAAGTTCATCAGGATCTGCTGCATCTGGGCCACATCAACCCGCACCATGGGGAGGCGCCTCTCCAGATCGAGCTTCAGCGTGACCTTCTTTGAGATGGACACGCGCAGGAGCCGGGCGACTTCCTCAACGAGTTTGCTCAGGTGGAGGTCCTCGATCACGAAACGACCTCGCCCGGAATACGCCAGCATCTGCCTGGTCAACTCCCCGGCCTTTCGGGTCGCCTCCAGCGCCTCCAGCAAGGGGTCGTTCGCCTCGGACTCCTTCGGCACCGCTCTGGCAGCCATGTCGAGGTTGGTCAGCACTGCACTGAGCAGATTGTTGAAATCATGCGCGATCCCTCCCGCCAGCACGCCGAGACTTTCCAGTTTCTGAACGTGAAGGAGCTTCCTTTCCATTTCCAAGCGGTCTGTTTCTGCCGTCTTGGCCTCCGTCAGGTCCATGTCGAGGCAGAATAGCTCCGGGCGTGAGTCTTCACCCCGAACGACTGCGTAACTGGTAAAGACTTGGATTTCCGAGCCGTCCTTGCGGCGTAGTCGCATTTCGCCTGCAGGCATGGGAATGCCTGTTTCTGCAGACTTGAGCAGGCTGTTCCGTGCCTCAGGACTCACTTCCCCGCGAAGAAGCAACTCCAGTACGTTCTTCCCCAAAGCCTCCGCTCGCGTGTACCCGTAGAAGCCCTCACTCGCCTTGTTCCAGTAGAAGATCGTGCCATCAGGCAGAAACCCCTGAACCGCCACGTTCGGGGTGCTATCCAAAAGCACTCGGAATCGGGTTTCCATCTCCCGCAAACGCCCTTCTTGCTCGCGGACCTCCTGTGTGGCCACTCTAACCTGGCGACGGAGCAGCAGAATGAACACCACGGAGCCGCCAGTCACTGCTGCCAGCCCAAGCAATGTGTTTCTTAACCAGGGAGTGACCACCGGGATCTTAACTCTGGAAGGGAGCTGCATCCACCGATCCCGGGCCTCAAAATAGGGGGAGTGCTCGTCTGCCTTCCACTCTGTCAGGTATCGATCTAAAGTGCCCAGGACATCGTAGCTGCGGCCCTTGCGGACTGCGAAATAGATGTCAAATGGGTTGAACACGAGGTCAGACTCAATCACTCCAAAGTCGTTCTTACGGGCCGCACCATACGTGCTGTTGACTACCCCCGCATCGGTTCGGCCACTTTCGATCGCTTTGAATACTTCTTCAAAACTACCCACCTCAACGTAGGTGCAGCGCAGCTTGAACCCTGCGTCGAGCCTCTTGAACGCTTGGGCGTTGAAATCACCCCGCATGACTGCGATTTGTTTTCCCTCCAGGCTCTTCAGCGCAAGCGTCCCCCGGAAGTCGCCCTTCTTCACATAGACCTGACCCCAGACCGTGAGCAGGGGAGTCGAAGCGAAGTCGAGGAACACCTCCCGCTGCTCAGTCTTGGCAACACTGGTGAGCACATCCACTTCACCCGACTGAATGCGAAGCAGCCCCTCCTCCCACGTGCCGTAGACATACTCGATATTCCAGCCCTCCCGCTTTGCAAGCTCCGCGAGCATGTCGACGTAGAACCCCTGAACTTTGCCATCTTTTTTGAAGATGCCGGGGTAATAGTCAAAAGCTCCGATGCGTATTGTTCGCAGGCTCTGCTGCCCTCGAAGATCCCAGGACGAGGCCACAACTACCCAGAGGATCATCCCCAAGACCGCCAGCACCCCTCTCCTGATCCCGCCGGCACTGCCTGGGTGACATGGTCGATTCTCGGGTGCGAACTGCATGTCCCCCTATATCTTGTCGAGGGTCCCTAGGCCAGCAAATAGCGTGAACTCAGCCGCATCTCGCGGTCTATCGTTGTTGAGCCTCAGGTGATTTGGGTCAGGAGGATGACCCCCGCGACCGCCAAGCCGCCTCCGCAGAGGGAACGCCATCCAGGGCGGTCACCCTCGAACCAGTAGGTCAATGGTATCACCACTAATGGAGTCGTGGCCACGATGGGCAGCACGATGCCACTGGGGGTGCTCCGCAGGGCCCATTGAAAACAGGCAACGCCAATCGCTGGACCACAGAGCGCGTTCGCTACCAGCCATTTCCACGCCACCCGCGGAGCTGCGAGCGCCCTTACCCCTTCGCCCCCCGTCCTTCTTCTCCAGAGCCACCACACTGTGGGCAGCAGTACAAACGCAAGCCCACCCAGAATTCGCTGATACGCCGCTGTTCCTCCATCCACCTGCACCCCCTCCTGTGCCGCCAGCGCAAAGGCTTTGCGACTCAGCACCGCACCGAAGCCCTGCCCAAAGCCCGCTACTACTCCGTTCAGGACCCCAAACCAGTCTGTCTTCTTCGGCATTTCCGGCTTTCCTTCCGGCAGCAACGCCATCCCCACCCCTGCGAGAATGAGCGCACTGCAGGCTGCTTCTCCCACGGAAAGGCGTGTGCCCAGCCAAATCCACTCAATGAAAGCGGCAAAGGGGGGAGCTAGACAGTTGATCAGCAAGCTGCTCAGCCTGGGTCCTAACCTCGGGATTGCCAGAAACAACGCCATGTCCCCCAGACCGAACCCCACACAGCCGCTCAGGAAGAACACGACAAAGGCCGATCCGCCGAACCCAGTCCCAAAACTGTGAGCCCACGCCCCCAGAAGGAGAGCGGTCACCAGAACTCGCCAGAAATTCGCCCGATGACTCCCCAGGATTTTCACCGAGCGAGTGGCGGTGATCACCGAAAGCGAGAAGAACAACGTGGCGGCAAAGGCAGGGAGCATCGGTTTAGGCAGTGGGCACAGGGTTTCTCATTGAGGGGAGGATTGAACCAAAATCACCGGCTGATTTGCCAGTCCCCGCTTCCAGGAGAACCCTTTCCTTCTCCGAAAGAGCTCGCCATTGTCCCGGCTTCAGATCCCCACATTCCAGATTCCCGATCCGCACGCGAACCAGTCGCAGTGTAGGGTGCCCGATAAAGGCCGTCATCCGACGAACCTGACGATTCTTGCCCTCGATCAATTCCATTTCCAACCATGCGTCCGGGACGGTCTTGCGAAAGCGGATTGGCGGATCCCGCGGGGGAAGCTCGGGGGCAGTTGCCAGGAGCCGGACTCGGCAGGGCAGGGTTTTTCGCCCTTGGATGGTCACTCCGGCCTCCAACTTTCGGAGTGACTCGGGTATGGGAACTCTCTCCACTTGTACCCAGTACGTTCGGCGATGGCCTGACTCGGGGCGGAGCAGTTGCTGGTTCCACCGGGGCTCGTCGCTGAGCAAGAGCAGGCCCTCGGAGTCGGCATCCAGCCTCCCAATCGGATATACGCCGCTAGGGAAGCCAAAGTCCGCCAAGGGGCGGTTGGGCGAACCGTCTGGCGTAAACTGGGACAAAACCCCATAGGGTTTATGAAAGGCAACGATCATTCGGTTCCACGCGGTTTCACATACGGGGTGGATGCGGGGGTCGACCGCATTTGGGCCCTGAGCCAGGCAGATCATGAAGAATCGAATCTTCTCTGGCAACACACGATGGAGCTTCCGTCTCCTGGAGAGGTTCTTATGCACGCAGGTTATGAGATGCATTAAACTATTTTTTCTTGAGGTGTAGAATACATTTTGCTAATATAAACCCCGTGACCACGCCCCATTCACCTTCCTCGGACGTTCCCTACCCAGTGCCGGTGTACCATCGTAGCAATGGGCACCCTATTCCCGCCCTTTTCATGGGGCTGATCCTACTCGTGCTGGCCTCCCCCCAGGGAGGGGAGGTGCAGGCAGGCAAGAATCGATGCAAGCAAGGGCTCTGTTTCACCGCCAACGCAGACGGTGGATTCACATTCAACACGTCCGCGCTTCGGGGCAGGCTGCGCGCCCAAGGCAAGTCCTTGGGCCTGACCGAAGTGGAGCACGTTGCCAGTCGGACTCGTCTGGACCGAAGCAACGGGTTGCTGAGTCACTATCGCGTCTTTTCCAAAGGGGTCCGCTACGGGGGTGGGGCTTGGGATTGGCCAAGCCAGGCGGTTCTGCTGACGAATGGCGCGGTCGCGGTCGAGTGGCCGTCCGCCGAAGGAAGATCCTTCACCATGAAAGCGGTCTACACCTGGTTCGCTCCGGATACCATCGACGTGGAGACTTCCGTTCAGGCCCACCAGCGGCTCGAAGGTTTTGAATCATTCCTGGCCAGCTATGCCAACCAAGGCTTCACCAACGCCTGGGCGTGTGCCGCTGAAGCATCCCCCAAAGGACGGTCCGACAGGTTTGTGCGAGCCTCGCCTTCTCTGGGCGATTGGCTGGCCTTTCCGCGTGATGAGGAATCTGTTAGCGTGTTCCGGGATGGCCGTTGGCTTCTGGAACCTAACCCGGTCGATTGGAAGTTGCAGGCGCGGTTGACGAAACCGCTCGCGGTCCGCTATTCGCCGAAGAATCGCCTTGGGATGGTATTCATGGGGCAGCCCAAGAGCTGCTTTGCCATTTCGATGCCCCACGAGCTCGAAACGCACTACTCCACGTACCTCTCGCTGTTTGGCCAAACCCTCGAACCCGGCCAAACTGTCAAGGCAAAGACCCGGCTCGTGATCCGAACTGGGCGCCCCCTCGCCGAAGCCCTCACCATGTACAGCATGTTTGTTCCGTGAGCTCTCATCCATGCCTATGACTCGACCCACTCGTTCCGGTGGGATCCGGCCATGGCAGGGGTTGAGCCTCAGGCAGCCACGGTTTCGGCTGTTTCCTCAACGGATGGGATACCTCAGGGTTTCCGCAGGCGATAGAAGTGCTGCTGGTCGGACATCCCGATGGTGACACGGTACCACCCATCCTCACTGTTCGGCGCGGGGGAGTATCGAGTCCACTGGGCGCCCTCACCCAATTGAGGGCTAACCTCGAGTTCATAGCCAGCGATGGAAGCTGGCCATTGAAGCCGGAGTTGGGTGCTTGCAACCAGCACCGCTGTTAAAGCTGGCGGAGTTGCGGGTATCTCAGCAGAACCAAATCTCCACGTCGACAAGCCCGTGGGCGATGTAGTGGCGATGATGTGGCGACTCGGGTCGGCCGTTGCAGCGAGAGTGGCCCAGTTGGTGCCAACAAAACGCAGGAGCACCCCGGTTTCCGGAGTGAAGTCGCTCGGGAGGGACGCGGGGTCGTAGTTGAACTCCAGCAGGACGGGGGGCAGGACCGTGCCCGCATAATAGGTATCCGACCTGAGCACCCATTGCTGGCTTGATACCGCGAGGTCGTTGGTGAGACCAAACGGCGTTTCGCTGGTCGTTGCTGGCCAGGCGGCCACCATGACTTTGCCGGATGCGGGTTGGGCGGGTCGGAGGCTTACACCCGAATTGCCAAGTGCCACGAAGTTGGTGTTGGCCAGGTCGACCAACTGCTGCGTGTGACCGCTGGGCAGCGGGGCATCAGTGAGTACCGTGGATGAAGAAGTGAAACCGAACAAGTGACCTTGGCCGGTTTGTGCCAGAGCGACCATGGGTGAGGAGAGGCCCTCGATCTTGATTGTCGCCTGCGAACCTTTTAGCAGCCAAAGGCGGCCTAGTCCACCTCCCGTGAAACCTCCGGCAGTGGCTTCCGTCGCGTAGACTCCGTTGCTGGTTACGACGGCCCCTTGAAGAGTATCCCCCTGCCGAGCCTCGATGGCTGCGAACTGCTGCCAGCCTGAAGCGGTGCGGTACCAAGCCAGGCCGTTCTGGCCCAGTGCGTAGGTGTCTCCTTCAGAAACCACGAGGCGGGTGATGGAGCCCGCGCCCGGGGTGGTTTCCTCGATCCAACGCGAACCATCGTAACGCTGGATTCTCCCTCCGGTCAGAGCGATGTAGAGTTCGGAATCCGTTCTTCCGGCGAACGCCGTGATGGCGATCTCATTGGGCAGTTGGCCATAAGGAAGAACGTCGACCCAGTCGTTCGTGGCCTCGATACTGCGAACATTGTAGGGAGAGCAACCATAGAGCTTTCCCGTAGGTGAACGCCAGAGGCCGACCAGAGTCCCTGGCATGCTGTACGGCATCCCAACCAACGACCAAGAGGTTCCGTCCCAGTGGTGGACTCCATGGCCCGGTTCCATCCAATTATCCCAGCCCATCGTGATGTCATTCAACCCGCTGCAGATCAACGCATTGACCTTCGACTGGCTGCGCATTTCCGCTGGCAGGCTCTTGAAGGGGTAGAAGGTGGACCCGTCGAAATAGCAAAGAGGGCTTGGGGCTTGAGAATAGAGGGAACTGCCATAAACCAGCGCCCCGTCTTGCCCGCAGCCGACCGCGTCTGAGGTCACCATGCTTGGGGCTTCCCGGGTGTCCCCAGCCGTGAGGGCTGAGAGGATAGCCTGGGGATGGTCCCCCAGAAGCACCTCGTTCACAACTCCCCCCGGACCGGCGGCGAGCAGGTAATCCCCGAGCCCCGTGCCCACGAACCATTGACTACGCTTCTTGTACTCAAAATCGTATCGGACCGGGGGCAGGGAGCCGGAGTAGAGGCGAACCGAGGCGTTACCCATCAGGTAGACCTCGGTGGGCGACCTCCCCCAAAGATACCGGATGGTGTTATCCTGAGAGAGGGTCCTCTCGAGTCCCGTGTCGCTCCATGTTCCATCGGCGTTTCTCCGATAGAGTTGTCCCCAGTTGCCCCCGACGTAGACATGTTCTGGGTCAGAGGCCCAGATGCTTTGCAGGAGGTCGCTGGAAAATCCGCCGCTTTCAATCTTCTGTTCCAACGACCACTTGCCCTGATAGCGGTGAATGATCTGGCCGTGGGTGCCTGCGGCGAAAAGGTGGCCCGAACCCACCGCGAAGACGCAGCGGAAGCTGCCTTCTACCGGGAGCGGAAGTAGTTCGAATTGCCAGGACTTTCCGTCCCAATGGACCAAGGAGGGTCCCCCATCTTGAGCCGCCCAAACGTCATTGGTGGCGATAGCGAAGACGGAGTTGAGCACGTAAGTGTAACCGTTGAAATCTGGGGGCTTGATCTCTTTCCATGCCTGTCCATCGAAGTGAAGAACCAAGCTGCGGTTGGTCTGATCGAGCGTATACCCGTCCCCACCCACAGCCCATACATCGTTCGGCGATGTACCATGGATGCCGAACACCGTCTTCTGTGTAGGGGTAGATTGAGTTGTCCATCCGTTGCCGTCCCAGCGGAGAATGGTTCCGCCATGTCCGCCTACGAAGACGTCGTTTGTGGCGGCAGCCCAGGCGGCGAAGAGGTCGTTTCCTTGAGGCAGAGGATTAAGGAATCGCCAGGGGGCGGGAAGTCCGGCCTGGAGGGTGGCGATCTTCCAGCACACCACCAATAGGATGGTTCCAACAAGCCGGCGCAAGCCAGGGGAGGGTGTCATGATAGTCTATTTGGCTGGTTCAGCGGAGGGGAGTTCCTTTTGCTTTTGGTTTAGCCACTCCAACTGGTTGGAAAAGAGATGATTGGTGTTGATGCGGCTGAGGTCTTTGGCTGCCAGTTCGTATTGCTTTTTCAGGAGGTGGACTTCGAACCAGTTGAGGTAGTACATGGAGATCTCAACGTCTTTCATGAAGACGGGGTTGACCTTGCGCAACAACGCCTCTGCCTCATCTTGGCGGCCATTCATGGTGAGGGCGAACGAGTGATTCACGTTGGCGGCGATGGAACTCGGATTCCTGCTGAGGAGGGAGAACGTCAGTTTGGAGGCCAATTCCGGATTCTGACGGCTGATGAGCAGGGCAGCGGCGTAGTTGTTCTGGAAAACCTGGTTTTCCGGCTGGAATTCGTAGCACTTTGCCGCTGCCCGGAGCAGGGTGCCGGGGGACTTCAGAGCGTAACCTGCTTCGAACATCGTCTGCCAGTAGGAGGGCTCTTTTTCCATATCCTTTTCCAGGGGAGTCAGGATTTGGAGCGCGATTTCCGCGTGGTTCATCCGCAACATTCCCACTGCGGCTTCCAAGCCAAGCCGGGCATCCTGGAACTCTGCGGAGGCAGCCTTCTTCAGGACCTGCGTCGCGATCATGTGCTGGTTCATCGAATACAGGGCGCGGCCTTCCAGATAGTAGCTGTAAGCGGTCATGCTGAGCTGGAGGGATTCAATCAACCGAATCTGCAGAGCGATTTGTTTTAGCTCGTCCCAGCGCCGCATTTCGATCAGGAGATTGGCGTACATGGCCCAGATGGCGGTGGACCATGCGGCGGCGGACTTGGCAAACTCCGGGGCGTAACGGGCCAGAAACTTCTGTGCATACTCCTCCATGCCGAGGCCGATGTACACTCGAGCGAGACTGACGACCTCCCAGGGCAGAGCCGGGGGGTTGGGATAATCCTCGGCCAGTTGGCGAGCCTCGGCGCGGCGTCCCACCGCCAGGAGCAATTGCCAGTATCCTATATGGTCGAGGACACGATCCTGGTGCCAGCCTTGCAGGCGGCGGAGCGCGTCGCGATAACTGTCCGGTTGGACAAGCCTGGTGCTGAGCATCAGCTGCAAACGGTTGGCGAGAGCCCGGTGAGGGGAGTTCTCGAGTGCGCTTTCCAGGCGCGCCTTCCCTTCCGTGAGCGTCTCGGGTGGGCCCCATCCCGCTTCGTACGCAGCCCGGTAGAGGGCAAGTTCCGGGTCGTTTGTGACGGCGGGGCTCAACTCCGGCCACTTCTTGCCAAAATCATCCATCTTCCCGAGCAGGAAATGGGCTTTGAGGTAGAACGACTTCTGAGTTGCGCTCAGCTGCGCTTCCCGGCCCTTCAGAAGGACATACTGGTATTCCGCCAGATTGTATTTGTCGTAGACCTGGGCAGCGAGATCGACATCCACCGAATTAGTCCCACTCAGGCGCAGCAGCCAAAAGGTGATTCCGACTGCTTGTCCCATCGCTTTGGGACGCAACCCTTCGGACTGCAGGAGGTGCTCCAGGGAGCCTCGGATGAGGTCAGGGTCCGCGGCGTTGTTGGCAATCGCGACCTGCCAGGCGTAGGCGGCCTCTTCGTGCTTGCCCGACTTGGCGTACTCCAGGGCCGACTTCTTCATCGACCGCGCTTGAATCAGGTCCAGCCAACTGACCTTGATCACAGGGGCAAATCCAGGGGGTGAGGTTTTCCAGAATTTGAACAACCCAACGAACATCAACAGCATGGCAAGCAGGACAAAGAACAGTGCCCAGCGAAACCACACGTTGAACAGCAATACGCGCAATAAACCCGCGTCGCCGAACTTGAGAGCCAACTTCTCTTTCCAGGATGAAGTTTCATTCATGTCTGGCCGAGATCTTGCAGCATTTCGCCTGGCTTGGGAAGAAGCTTTCTGGGGCTGCAGAACCTGATTGGGGTGTCGGGCTTTGTCTGCCAGCGGCTCCTCGCACCGCTCAACCAGGATGGGAGTTGGGATGCGATCGAGTGTGCTCTCGACTTTCGCGGGAGAAGGCGGGAGGATGAGCGGGTCAATGCGGCTGCTGGACCGTTACTTAATGCGCGAACTGCTGGTCCCGCTGGGCTATTGCCTGGGGGGATTCCTGCTCTTCTGGACCAGTTTCGACCTCCTTGCGGAGATGGATCAGTTTCGCCGCCAGGGGCTCCTGTTTCGTGACGTGGTGGAGTATTACGGGGTGAAGACCCCGGAATTGCTCGTCACGATACTCCCGGTCGCCTTCCTCCTTTCTCTGCTCTACAGTCTGACCAACCACGCGCGGCACCAGGAGTTGACGGCCATGCGCGCGGCGGGGCAGAGCATGTGGCGATTGTCTCTGCCCTATCTGGGAGTGGGGATGGTGCTGAGCGGGACCTTGTTTTTATTGAATGAGTTTGCCGTGCCGGACGGTAACGACGCTGCCCAGCGGATCCTGAACCGGCGGGTGGGTGGGCCGGGGGTGGGGGAGAACGCGCGGTGGTACCGGAATCTCTCTTTTCGAAATGAACCCGGGCTGCGTATTTGGACCATCGGGGCGTTTCATCTGGATACCGGGGCGATGGTGGCACCGAATGTGGACTGGCAAAAACCGGATGGCTCACGCTTGCGGCTTTCCGCCGACCGTGCGGACTTCACCAATGGGGTGTGGGTGTTTCAAGGGGTGCGTACTTTGCACTATGCTCCCGTTGCTCCCGAGGGCGGCCCCCGGCCCGTGGAGCGGGGAGAGACGAATCAGGTGGTATTTCCGGAACTATCCGAGACTCCGGCCCAGATTAAAAGCGAGATCCGCTATTCGGAACTCAGCAGTTTCACGATGGCCAAGCGAGCTCGACTCTCGCTTCAAGAGATTCTGGATTACCAGACGCTTCATCCGCACTTGGCATCGCATGACCGGGCGCGGCTTCAGACCCAGTTCTACGGTCGTCTAGCGGAGCCATTAACGTGTCTTGTGGTGGTGTTCATCGCTCTTCCGTTCGGTGCGCCGAGCGGACGACGTAATGTTTTCGTGGGGGTGGCCAGCAGCATCTTCATTGGGTTCGCCTACTTTGTCATGATGCGCTTCTCCCTCGCCCTGGGAACGGGGGGCTACCTTTTGCCTTGGGTGGCGGCTCTGTTGCCCAACGCGGTTTTTGCGGCTGCAGGGGTGTTTCTGACCAATCGAATTCGCTGACCCCATGAGCCAGGACCTCGAAAAGGTACGCGGGCGCTGTGAGCGTTTCGAGCTGCTGTATCAGGTCAGTCAGGTGCTTCACTCCACTCTGGAACCTCAGGAGGCCCTGCAGCTGATTCTGCGCGAGGCCGTCAGGCTCACCCGGGCTTCCAGCGGTTCGGTGGTGCTCATTAATCCCAAGACCCAATTCCTCGAGATTCATGCTGCGCATGGTTTGCCCTCTCACGCCAGCGACCTGAAACTGAAAGTGGGGGAAGGAATCACGGGGTGGGTGGCGCGAACCGGTAAACCCGCCCGCGTGGCCGAGGTCTCCGCAGATCCGCGCTACATCATGGTCCAATCTTCCGTTCAGTCGGAACTAGCGGTTCCGCTGGAGGTGAATGGGGAATTGCGCGGGGTACTGAATGTGGACTCCAGTCAGCGCGCGGCGTTTACGGAAGAGGATCAGGCTTTGCTGGAGGAGTTGGCGGTTTTGGCGGCCCGGGCGATTCACAACACCTGGCTTTACGAGCAGCTGCGCCTCAAGACGCGCCTCCTGGAAGCCCTGATTAGTGTCGGGCAGGCGATCAATTCTGCTCTCGATCTGGACGAAGCGCTTCAAGTGATCACACGGGAGGCTTGCCTGTTGATGGGCGGCAAGATGTGTTCCCTACTCTTGTTGGATGAAAAGCGGGATTGGTTGGATCTGCGCTCCAGTTACGGTGCCGGCGCCTCTTACATCGCCAAACCCAGACTGAGCGTCGCAGAAAGCCTGGTGGGGATCGTGGTGAGGCGTGGCAAGCCGATTCAGGTGGAAAACGTCCAGACTTCCAACCGTTACCAGCGGGTGGACGTGGCGAGGCAGGAAGGGTTGGTTTCGCTGCTCAGCGTTCCCTTGGTCTACCAGGCAGACCCTATCGGGGTGCTGAGCGTCTATACCAGCGAGTTGCACGCCTTCTCCAACGAGGAGGTCAGGACCCTCTCCATGTTGGCCGAGTTGTCGGCGATCGCCATTGAGCGTGCTCGCCTTTACCAGAGGGTCGTGGATCTGGAGGAGCATCTTCGCCGTAGTGAGCAACTCTCCGCCGTCGGGCTCTTGGCCGCCGAGGTGGCGCATGAGATCCGCAATCCTCTGGCGGTCATGAAGATGATGTTTCACTCTCTGGACTTACAGTTTCCCTCCGGAGATCCTCGTGCGCGGGACGCCCAAGTCATGCGGGAGAAGATGGACCATCTCAACCGGATCGTGGAACAAATCCTGGACTTTTCGCGAGGATCCGAACCCCGGCCCGGTCCGGTCAACGTGAATCAGTTGCTCGAAGAACTCCTGCTTCTGGTTCGCCACAAGCTGCACCAGCATGGTATCAAAGTGGCTCTTCAACTCGAGCCTTTGGTCCCCTTGTTGATGGCAGATTCCTCGCAGCTGGCACAGGCCTTCCTCAACCTGACTCTCAACGCCGTGGAGGCGATGCCTGACGGAGGCGAGTTGACGATACGCACTCGGACAGTGCGGTTGAGCCGGGGAAGCCAACGCATGACGCACCTTGCGGTGGTGATCTCCGACACGGGTTGTGGTATGACGCCGGAACAGCGGAACCGAGCCTTCACCTCCCTTTTGGGAACCACGAAACCTCGCGGGACCGGGCTGGGATTGATGATCGTCGCCCGGGTGGTGGAAGCGCACCGGGGGAAGGTGAGCATCGCTTCCAGGCCTGGAAAAGGCACTACCTTCACCGTGGTCCTCCCTATCGGGGGGTAAGCCTGAGGATGGTGTCCCGGGGACCTTGCCATCCTGCATCCGATGGATTCTCTACATCCAGCTGGCTGCCCGCGAAGTCGAGTCGCTTCTCCAAAGGGAGCCCCTACCGACCGCGGAGCGTCGTCTCGTCGTCAAAGAAGCTTGCCTCGACCGACTTGGCTGATGTTGGGGAAG
>CAYPNF010000023.1:0-126929 GCA_964411985.1 uncultured Verrucomicrobiota bacterium | reverse complement strand
AACCGCCCCTCCTGGGGCCATTCCAAAGGCCCCCTCCCCAGTGTCTGAGTTGCAGAGCGCGTCCAAAAGGGGAACTGGCTCCCTGTCCGTTGCCGTAACATCGGTGCGACGCCACGGCCCGTTCATGGGCCCTTGGCAGACCGGCGCTGGTCCAAACGTTCCCGGACTAGGCGGGTCAAGCGGGTCGGCTCGTAAGGCTTGGGCAAGTAGTTCACTCCTTCCTCCAGCCGAAAGCCAGTCGCGACGTCGGCGCTGTAGCCACTGACAACAATGATCTCCAAGTCCGGCTTGTCGCGAAGGCACCTTTCCGCCAGTTCCCGGCCGGTCATTCCATTAGGCATGATCAGGTCGGTAATCATCAGGTCAAAACCGTGCTTCTTCTCTTCCCACAATCTCAGTGCGGAGGGGCCGTCGGGAGCCTCCGAGACCCGGTAACCATAACGCTGCAAGCAAGAGGACATCAGGACCCGCAACTGGCCCTCGTCCTCCACCACCAGGATGCTCTCGTCTCCTCCCCGAACCGCCGGACGAGTTTTGCTGACGGGGGCAGCGGAGGGTTGGGTGCGGTGCGCGGGAAGGTAGATTCTGAAGGTGGTGCCCGTTCCCACTGTGCTCTCCACCTCGATCCAGCCTTTGTGCTGTTCCACGATCCCATACACCGTGGAAAGCCCCAGGCCCGTGCCATGACCTGAATCCTTGGTCGTGAAGAAGGGATCGAAGATTCTAGGCAGGACCTCTGCTGGAATGCCACAGCCGCTGTCCCGGGCGGCAAGGCAGAGGAAGTCCCCCTCGCGCCCGGCCGGATGCCGTACCAACCGATAGCGATCCACCACCGCTAGTGAGGTTGAAAGCTCGAAGAAACCTCCTTGAGGCATGGCATCCCGACTGTTCACCGCCAGGTTGAGCATCGCTTGCTCCAACATGCCAATGTCAGCCCAGACTGGGGGTAAGCCTGTGGCTAAACCGTTTCGCAGATCAATGTCTTCCCCGATGATCCGCTTCAACATCTTGCTGAGATTCGTCACCACCTCATTCAGGTCAACCACCTGGGGCTGCATCGGCTGCCGGCGGCTGAAGGTCAATAACTGGCGGGTCAGGTGGGTCGCCCTTTTCGACGCTTCAGCGATCTGCAACATGAAATCGCGCGATTCCTGACTCAGCTCCGGTTGCTCCAATACCAGGAAAGTGTGGCCCTGGATCACCGTCAGCATGTTGCTAAAGTCGTGAGCCACGCCAGCCGCGAGCGTTCCGATCCCTTCCATCTTCTGCGCATGTCGAAACTGTTCCTCGAGACGACGTCGATGGGTCATGTCCTGCTTGATGGCGATAAAATGGCTCACCGCATCTCCTGCAGTGCGAACCGGGGTGATGGTCACCTGTTCCACGTACGTGGTCCCATCCCTGCGACGATTCACCAATTCACCTTGCCATGCCTTCCCTGTGTTGACAGTCTGCCAGAACTGCTCGTAGAAGGGCTGGCCAGGCTGGCTGGATCGTAGCGACCCCAGGTTCTGCCCCAGCACCTCATGCCGCGCACACCCCGTCATCTGGGTAAAGGCGCGGTTGATCCAGATAACGTTGCCAGTCCGGTCGGAAATCACGATTCCGTTCGCGGCGGATTCGAGAGCAGCGCTCTGCAAACGCAGCGCCTCTTCGGCCCGCTTACGTTCGGTGATATCTCGCGCTGTCGCCAGGATCGCGGGCCGTCCGTCCAATTCGAAGAGCTGCGCGCTCACCTCAACCGGAATACGAGTTCCGTCTTTGGCTACATGCACGCCTTCCCAGATCGCGCGGTGCTCCCGCAAGAGCCGCGCTACCACCGCATGCAAGGCCACGTGGGTCTCCGGCGAGTCAAACTGAGGTATGGCCATGCTCAGCAACTCCTCGCGCGAGTAACCCAGGCGCTTGCACGCCGCCTCGTTGACATCGAGAATTCGGCCAAGAGAGGCGGCACTGGGGACCTCAGAGACAAATGCAGCGTCTCCCAAACCATTAAACAACAATTGGTAGCGCTCTTCGAGCCGCTGAGGAACCGTGTCCAGTTCGGTTGGTGCAACTGGCATAGATATTGGAATCCGCCCATATCATAATCTACCTGGCGCGGTTCCGCCACTGCGAGTTCGACTCATACCCACACGATCCGGTTGAAAACCCTTCCAGCAAGAATCTTGAAGCATTTCTTGCGTGCTACCCCTATAACCACCCCCGTGACGGTGCTAGAGGCTATCAAGAAAAGTGCGGATTACCTGGCCAGGAAAGGCGTGGACTCTCCGCGTTTGCAGGCAGAACTGCTTTTGGCGCATGTACTGCGAATGCCAAGGCTTCAGCTCTACCTGGAGTTCGAGCGACCTTTGGCAACGGACGAAACCGATCACTTGAGGGAGTTGGTCAAACGCCGTGGTCAACGGGAACCACTTCAGCATGTGGTCGGTTCCGTCAGCTTCTGCGGGCTCGAGATCGCAGTCGGACCGGGGGCCCTGATACCCCGACCTGAGACCGAACTCCTTGCGGAGGAGGGATGGACCCACCTTCAAACCCACTTTGCCAACGGGGCGGGAGGGCAGTGCGAACCCGCTGTGTTGGATTGGGGAACAGGAACGGGTTGCCTGGCAATCGCCCTGGCCACAAAAGCAACCAACTCAAGAGTCTGGGCACTCGATGTTTCCCATGACGCGATTGCTTTGGCTCGGAAGAATCTGGACCGTCACGGATTGGGCACCAGAGTCACCCTATGCGCTGGCGACGGCTTTGCGGCCTTGCCGGAAAGTAGGACTTTTGACCTCATCGTCTCCAACCCCCCCTATATCGCCACTTCGGTAATCCCATCGCTGCAAGTCGAAGTACGCGACCATGACCCTCGGTTGGCACTCGACGGGGGAGAGGATGGGTTGAGCTTGTACCGAAGGTTGGCAACGGAGTCTCCGGCATGGTTAAAGCCAGGAGCCCTCCTGATGGTGGAGTTTGGGGATGGTCAGGAATTGGTTCTGCCGAAGCTCTTTTCCGCAGATACCTGGATCCTTGAGAAGTGGATCTCCGACTATTCCCAACGCCCCCGAATCCTTGTTGCGCGCCGTAGATGAAAATGGGAGATTGCGCGCTCGCGAACTCAGCCCCGGTGAGGATCGTCACTGCTAAATAAGGCTATGACACCCGGCTCCTCAGGGGTCTTGAATTGAATTCTCTGAGTAGCAAAATGCCAGAGTCAAATTTGTCTCATGTACAGTCTTGAAATCCAAGGTGGACGCCCGCTGGAAGGCGACGTCCGCATCAGCGGCGCCAAGAACGCCGTACTCCCCATCATGGCGGCAACCCTTCTGACCCGCGAGCCTTGCGTGATTCGGAATGTCCCTTCACTAAGTGACGTGGAATTCATGGGCCGCATCCTTTCTTCGATCGGCGCCAAAGTTCGTTTCCAAGCCGGGGCTGTGACCATCCAGGCTGACAAGGTGAAAGCCTTCGGTGACTATGAATTGGTGCGAAAGATGCGCGGTTCCGTGTGCATCATGGGACCCCTTTTGGGACGCTTGAGAGAGGCGCAGGTTTCATTGCCTGGCGGTTGTGTGATTGGATCGAGACCTATCGACTTGCATCTCAAGGGCTTTCGCGCCTTGGGCGCCTCGATCGAAATCCAAAGTGGATACGTTTTCGCCAAAGCACGCCGGCTCGTCGGAGCGGACCTTTTCCTGGGAGGCAGAGCGGGCCCCACCGTCTTGGGAACAGCGAATATCATGATGGCAGCAACCCTTGCGGAAGGCGTCACCATCATAGAAAGCGCCGCTTGCGAGCCAGAGGTCATCGACCTCGCCAATTTCCTGAACGCCATGGGGGCACGGGTCACCGGGGCTGGTAGTCCGACCATCACCATCACCGGAGTGAAGGAACTCCACGGAACGGAGCATGAGGTTATCCCGGACCGTATTGAGGCGGCCACCTTTGCCATCGCGGCAGCCGCCACCCGGGGGGAAGTCACGCTGCGGGGAGCCAGGCCCGATCATCTCCATGCCGTGCTCGACAAACTGCAGGAGTCCGGAGCGCGAATTGTGCGGAAGGAAGGGCTCCTCACTGTCAAGGGTACCAGAACTCTAAAGCCGGTCGATGTCGTGACCCAGCCGTACGCAGGTTTCCCAACCGATGCCCAGGCGCAAATGATGGTTCTCATGACTCAGGCCCCTGGCATCAGCATTATTACGGAGCGCATCTTCGAGGCACGCTTTATGCATGTCAGTGAGTTGGCTCGGCTCGGGGCGGACATCACCATCGAAGGTCCGAGTGCCGTCGTCAAAGGCGCGAGCAAACTGAGCGGCGCCCCCGTCATGGCGAGCGACCTACGGGCCTCTGCGGCATTGGTCATCGCGGGGTTGGTCGCCAAAGGCACCACCAGAATCAAACGAATCTACCACCTGGACCGAGGTTACGAGAAGATCGACGAAAAGCTGGGGCGCCTCGGCGGCCACGTAAAACGGGTTCAGGATTGACTATGAAACAGTTCCTAACCGTTCTGATGGTCGGAGCCATCATCTGGCTGGGCCTGATGTTCAAAGATTATGTGGATGGTTCCCTGAAGAAGAGTAAGCAGCAGACCGAAGCCCCGCCTGAAACCGCCCCGGGGAAGGTACCCGGGATGCCCATTCAATTAGAAGAGTCACTGGAATCGGCCAAGAAAGGCGGACCTGATGGCCTTCGTAGCTGGCTTCGCCAACATCTTGCTGAAGTGCAAGATCCGCGTTTGGCCGATATTCAGATGGACTACGCGCTCCTAGTAGGAATCACCGATCCCAAGGAAGCTCGTCGCGTTCTCAACGCAGTAGGACAACGAATCAAACCTGGATCTCCCGTGTACAAGCGGTTCGAGCAACTCGATAAGGCTTATCGTTGAACCCGAGTCACCTTGCTGCGCTCACGCTGCCAGCCGACAACCCGCGGAACGGATCGGTTTAGGGGAAAGAACAGTGCCGCGCGCATTATGATAAGAATAGCTTTTCGACATCACCAGAGAACAGGAAGCATAAGTCATAGCTCCAGTCTGTCTTATACTTGGTACTCTGCGATTGACGGCTTGCTCCACGGTCCCCTACATTCGGCCCCCGTACGTTCGAAATGAATTCGAATCAACAGTCGAAGCGCAGGGCAGAGATTCGGCATACTCTGCTTCCGTTTTCTTGTTCTCTCGCTCCCGTTCAAGGGGGGCAAGCGAGCTAAGAAGATTCCGTTTCGGCTCAAGTCCAGCTGCCTCATGAAATTCCTGCAACGCCTGTTTCAATCGTCCATTGGCAAGAAGTTTATCATGGCCGTGACCGGAGTCTGCCTGGTCATGTTCCTCTTCGGTCACATGGTCGGAAACCTACAAATCTTTGTGGGTCGTGATGAACTCAACGCCTACGCGCATTTCTTGCAGTCCACCAAGGAACTCCTGTGGGCAGCTCGGCTGGGCTTGATTGCGCTGATCGGGCTCCATATCTGGTCTGCGACGGCGCTCACGTTAGAAAACCGTGCTGCCAGACCTATCCAATATGACCAGCCTCAATTGGCCGCCGCCAGCTACGCCTCGCGAACCATGATTTGGAGCGGGGTGATCATCACCGCCTTCGTGGTGTACCACTTGCTCCATTTCACCGTCAAGACGCAGTCCATCAACGGTACCGGCACGGATTTCAAGACCCTCATCGACACTGCCAGCAACCATGCGGATGTGTATAAGATGGTGATCACCGGCTTTGGCAACGGGTGGGTGGCTCTCTTCTACACCATCGCCATCGGGCTCCTCTGCTGGCACCTCAGCCATGGCATCGAAGCCTTGTTTCAATCTCTCGGGCTTAAGAACAAGACCTGGGCTCCCATCATCCACCATCTCTCCAAGCTGACCGCCATCGCTCTGTTCTTCGGGTACATCGCTGTCCCCGCCGCGATCAAGCTGTTTGGATACGGTAAGGAGATTCTGAAGTAGCATGAAACTTGACGCCAACATTCCTTCCGGCCCGCTCGCTCAGAAGTGGGACAAGCACAAGTTTGACCTGAAGCTCATCAACCCCGCCAACAAGAGGAAGTACGATATTCTCGTGATCGGTTCCGGTTTGGCAGGAGCTTCGGCAGCAGCCTCCTTGGCGGAACTCGGTTATAACGTCAAATGCTTCTGCTACCAGGATAGCCCGCGACGCGCCCACAGCATTGCCGCCCAGGGTGGCATCAATGCCGCCAAGAACTACCAGAACGACGGCGACAGCGTCTACCGTCTTTTCTATGACACGATCAAGGGAGGCGACTTCCGGGCGCGCGAGGCGAATGTCTACCGTCTGGCTCAGGTCAGCGCGAATATCATCGATCAGTGCGTAGCCCAAGGCGTGCCCTTTGCCCGTGAATACGGTGGGCTTCTGGACAACCGTTCCTTCGGTGGGGCGCAGGTTTCACGCACGTTCTACGCTCGCGGCCAAACCGGACAACAGCTGCTTCTGGGTGCCTACCAGGCACTGGCTCGCCAGATCGGCCTGGGTACCGTGAAGATGTTCCCCCGCACCGAAATGCTGGACTTGGTCCTCGTCAATGGCCACGCCAAAGGCGTCGTGGTTCGGGACATGGTCACCGGTAAGATCTCCTCCCATGCGGGCGACGCGGTCATCCTTGCCACGGGCGGATATGGGAATGTCTTCTTCCTTTCCACGAACGCCAAAGGCTGCAACGTCACCTCCACCTACCGCGCGTACAAGCGCGGGGCGGCGTTCGCGAATCCCTGCTACACCCAAATCCACCCCACTTGCATTCCGGTCAGCGGCGATCACCAGTCCAAGCTGACGCTCATGTCGGAGTCGCTGCGCAACGATGGCCGCGTCTGGGTCCCCAAGAACCGCGGAGACAAGCGGGCTCCGGCGGACATCCCCGAGGCCGATCGCGATTACTACCTGGAGCGCAAATACCCCAGTTTCGGCAACCTCGCGCCTCGTGATATTTCCTCGCGTGCCGCCAAGGAAGCCTGCGATGACGGTCGCGGGGTGGGCCCTACCGGCTTGGGGGTCTACTTGGACTTTGCCGATTCCATCAAACGGCTTGGCCTCGAGAAGATTCGCGAAAGGTATGCCAACCTCTTCGACATGTATGAGCGCATCACTGGCGAGAACGCTTATCAGGTGCCCATGCGAATCTACCCTGCGGTGCATTACACCATGGGCGGTACATGGGTGGACTACAATCTCATGAGCACAATCCCGGGGTTGTTCGTGCTGGGGGAAGCCAATTTCTCCGACCATGGCGCGAACCGGCTCGGGGCCAGCGCTCTCATGCAAGGCTTGGCCGATGGGTATTTCGTCATCCCTTACACCATCGGGAACTACTTCGCCACATCCAAGCAACCGAAGCCTTCGGCCGGAGCCGCGGAATTCAAGCAGGTCGAAAAGGAGACGGAAGATCGTCTGAAGAAGCTGCTGGCCATCAATGGCAAACGAACCGCCACCTCGTTCCATCGGGAGTTGGGTAAGATCATGTGGGAAAACGTCGGCATGGCCCGCTCCGACAAGAGCCTCAAGGAAGCACTCAAGAAGATTCCTGAGATTCGCGCCGAATTCTGGAAGAACCTGAAAGTGACGGGCGAAACCACTTCCTTAAACCAGGATCTGGAGCTCGCCGGGCGGGTGGCGGACTTCCTCGAGTTTGGGGAGCTTCTGGCGTTGGACGCCCTCACCCGTGAGGAATCCTGCGGCGGACACTTCCGCGTGGAATACCAGGAGGAAGGCGAGGCCAAACGCAACGACGAGAAATTCGCTTTTGCCAGCGTTTGGGAATACCAAGGCCTGGATAAGCCCCCAGTGATGCACAAAGAATCTTTGGTCTACGAGGAAGTGCACATGAGCACTCGTAGCTACAAGTAGAACTGGCCGCAATTGGTGGCGAGGCTCCGCTCCGCGCAGTCGTCGTCGCTCTGGTCAAAACAGCGTTGATATTTGCATGAATCTGACACTTAAAGTATGGCGGCAGAAGAACGCAAGCCAGCCCGGTAAGTTCGAGACCTACCAAGCTCGCAACATCATTCCTGACATGTCTTTCCTGGAGATGTTGGATGTGGTGAACGAGGAGCTGATCGCCGAGGGGAAGGAGCCTATGGCGTTCGACTCAGACTGCCGTGAAGGGATCTGCGGAACGTGTTCCTTGGTCATCAATGGAATCCCCCACGGAGGCCATAAGGGCACAACCGCTTGCCAGCTCCACATGCGGCATTACAAAGATGGCGAGACCATCACCATCGAGCCCTGGCGAGCCAAGCCATTTCCGGTGCTGCGAGATCTTGTCGTAGACCGCACCGCCTTTGATCGCATCATCCAATCAGGGGGCTTTGTCTCGGTCAACACCGGGGGGGCGCCTGACGCCAACGCGGTTCCCATCTCCAAGACGGATGCGGATCTTTCCATGGACGCAGCGGCGTGCATCGGATGCGGGGCGTGCGTCGCCGCCTGCAAGAACGCTTCGGCCATGCTCTTCGTTTCAGCGAAGGTCTCCCACCTGGGCCTGCTGCCTCAGGGAAAGGTGGAAAAGGACCGCCGAGTGATCAACATGGTGAGCACCATGGATCAGGAGGGTTTCGGGAACTGCACGGTGACAGGATCGTGCGAAGCCGTCTGTCCAAAGGAAGTCAGCCTCGCCTTCATCGCTCGGATGAATCGCGACTATGCCTTCGCCATGCTGAAGGGGCTCTGAGAAACCTCCTTGATCGCAGGGCGTATCGAGGCATCGGCACGCCCCACCCTTCTCGCTTTCGCCGGAAACCTACGCTCCTCCGCGGAGTGAGGCCAAGGCGTACTGGAAATCCACTCCTCCCCATTGCTGGAGGCCAGCAAGCAGCCTATGCACAGCAAGGGAAGCTTCAGCGAATCGCTTGGTTCTCAGCCTCCATAGTGGCTACGAGGTCCTTCTCGGCTCGTATCCAATCCTCCAGAGTCAGCGGATGATCAGGAAGTTTGTCCCTGAAGATCCTGTAAGCATGGTCGCGCACCATTCCGGGAGTGATCCCAGGAGTGAAGGGCTTGGTCTGTGCCACCCCTTTATCCTCAGTGGTTTTCATCGTGTTATCCTTTCGTTGCCTTACCGTACCATAGTCCGATGTTCCGGACCGTGCAACCCCTGTTCCTCCGCTCAATATGCAAAATTGGGAGTTTCCACTTGCAGACGAAGGTAGGATTGCTAAATTCGGCGCTTGTCGGACAGATCCTCCGGGTTTGTATTTTTGAAGCGAAACTAGCGAAGTACTTCCACCGAGCACGGTGGATTTTTGTTTTGTCCGAATCTTGGCACTTGCTTTGTGAAGATATTTAGCGGCAACTCCAATCCGTCTCTGGCCAAATCCATCTGCGAGTCGGTGGGTATCGACTTGGGCAGATCCATCGTCAATACGTTCCCTGATGGTGAGACCTTTGTGAAGATCGAGGACAGCGTTCGTGGAGAAGACACTTTTGTGGTTCAGTCTTCCAGCCCACCGACGAATCATCATCTGATGGAACTGTTCATCATGATCGATGCACTGCGAAGAGCCAGCGCTTCCAGGATTACCGCAGTTCTGCCCTTCTACGGCTACGCCCGACAGGATCGAAAAGATCAACCACGGGTGCCGATCACTGCCAAGCTGGTGGCCAACCTACTGGTCGCTGCTGGGGCTAACCGTGTGTTGACCATGGACTTGCACGCCCAGCAGATCCAAGGTTTCTTTGATATTCCCGTAGATCATCTCTACGCAGCCCCGGTCATCTACAAGTACATTAAAAGCAAGAAGATCAAGGATCTCATCGTGGTCAGTCCCGACGTGGGAGGACTGAAGATGGCACATGCCTATTCGCAAGTTCTTGATACGGACCTGGCGATTGTGGCCAAGCGACGCAAGAGCGCCACCGAAGTCGAGGCCATCACCGTCATTGGAGACGTTCGAGGTCGCAACGCGTTGTTGGTAGACGACTTGACGGAGACTGCGGGAACGTTGGTGAACGCGGCATCCCTTCTGAAGAAGAAGGGAGCCAAGAAGGTTCTGGCTTGCGTCTCCCACGCTGTCCTGAACGATCTCGCGGTAGAGCGCTTGCGAAAATCTACTATTGACGAGCTAATCACGACTGATAGTGTACTGCGCCCTGTTTTTGACGGGGTGAAGATAACCACGTTGTCCGTGGCTGGTTTGTTGGGCGAAGCGATCAAGCGAATCCATACAAATTCCTCGGTCACCTCGCTCTTTGAGTTTAAGGGCGGGCGAACGAGTTGAAAGAAAATGCCGGGTTAGGCGTACGAGTTTTAGAAGCATGAAATCTGTACCTTTGACTGTATATACAAGAACGGAATCGAAACGTTCCGGAGCGAAGAAACTACGTGCCTCCGGGCGTGTACCAGCGGTCATCTATGGCCGGATCTGCAAACCGCAGAACCTGGAGATTAGCGCCAAAGACTTGGAGGAGCTATTCCATAGTGGTGCCTCGGAGAACGTGCTGCTGGATCTCACGGTATCCGGAGATAGCAAACCCACCCGGCTTGCCCTAATGCAAGAGGTTCAACACCATGCACTTAGCGGAAAAGTGCTGCACGTGGACTTGCACGAAGTCGCAGCGGACGAGAAAGTGACGATCACGGTGCCGGTGGAGGCCACTGGCGAAGCCCTTGGCGTTAAAGTCGGTGGCGGGACCCTGGAGCACGTCCGCTTCAAGCTCAAGGTGCGTGCCCTCCCGAAAGATCTGCCAGAGGAACTCATGGTGGACGTTTCGCATTTGGATATCGGAAAATCGATTCACATTGGGGAAATTCAACCGCCCCCAGGAGTGGAGATTCTCGGCGAGAAGAGCATTGTTGTCTTGGCAGTAGCTGCGCCTATCTCAGAAGCTCAGGAAGCCGCTGCCGAAGCTGAGGCTGCCGAAGGTACTGCAGCCGAGCCCGAGGTCCTCAAAGAGAAGAAGGACGAAGTGCCGGCTGAAGGTGGGGACAAGAAGGGTGCGGAAAAACCGGCACCTGAGAAAAAGGCTGCCGAGAAGCCGGCTGAGAAAAAGAAGTAAACTTCACGGTCGACGCAGGCCTTGGCTTAGTTCTCAAGTCGATGGGATCGGTCCATGCAGGACGTCTTTCTCATCGTTGGCTTGGGGAATCCGGGCTCAGAGTATGAGTCGACGCGGCATAATGCAGGTTATTTGCTAGCTGAGAAGCTGGCGATGAGCTGGAAAGCGACTTGGAGTGCGCACGCGCGATTCCGATCGCGATTGGCCACTGTTCTTTGCGATGGAAGTCGTCGGATTCTTTGTCAGCCGATGACGTATATGAATGGCAGCGGCGAAGCGGTAGCGGCAGTAGTTCAATACTACCGTTTGCCAACCAGCCGCTTGCTCGTTCTCGTCGATGATGCGGATTTGCCACTGGGGCAAGTCAGGATGCGCCCTGATGGGTCCGCAGGCGGACATCACGGACTTGAATCCGTAGCCGCGTGCATCGGCACTACGGCCTATGCTCGCCTGCGCATGGGAATCGGGCGACGTGCAGAAGACGATCGCCGGATAAGCAGCTATGTGCTTGGCCGGTTCGACGCAGAAGAAGAAGCCATTTTTGGGAAAGTCCTGGAGCATGCAGCGGGCCAGGTAGAATGTTGGATGCGACACGGGATACAGGCAGCAATGAATCGCTTTAACGGGGGCGTAATACCCCCGAAAGAAAAAGGATAGTTGAGTGAAACGATACGAAGGTTTGTTTATTCTGAATACCGCGGGAAAAGAAGAAGGGATCAAGGAGATGATCGATAAGGTCAGCTCAGAAATCTCCGCCCTCGGTGGCAAAATTGAAACGGTCCAGAAGATGGAAAAGCGCCCATTTGCGCGCGTAGCGGACAAACGCTACTCCTCTGGGTTCTACACGAACATCATCTTCGAAGCCCAACCCCAGACGGTGGCTCAACTTCAGTCGCGATTTGCCCTGAACGAAGACGTCATGAGGGTGATGTTCTCGATTGCTCCCGCTCCCAAGCCTGAACCCGTCGTCGCCTAGTCTTCCATGGCCAGCTTCAACAAGGTCATCCTTGCCGGCAATCTCACACGGGACCCGGAGCTTCGATATACACCGCGTGGCACAGCTGTTGCGAAGCTGGGACTCGCGGTCAATCGGACCTTCAAAACCGAGTCCGGCGAGAGTAAGGACGAGGTTGCGTTCATTGATGTTGAAGCTTTTGGCAGGCAAGCAGAAGTGCTTTCGCAGTACCTGCGAAAAGGGCGCCCCATCTTGATGGAGGGCCGGCTGCGCTACGATACATGGGATGATAAACAATCTGGCGCAAAACGGAGCAAGCTGTCGGTCGTCCTTGAGTCCTTTACTTTCCTGGATTCAGGGAAAGCAGAAGGACAACCTGCGGACCCCCCGGCGGCGAGGACTGCGCCACCCGCCCCTCAGGCTCCTCCACCGGCAGCGAACCACGAAGCTGACGGGCCCACCGTGGAGGACGACGATGTTCCCTTTTGAGACCTGAAATCGCTTCAACCTGTTTCCCCCTGAAATACCAAAGATAAAACCACTGATTTTATGGCTAAAACTGAAGTCATTCTTACCCAGCATATCGTCGGACTCGGTGCCGAGTCTGACCACGTGAAAGTTGCTGCGGGCTATGCGCGTAACTATCTCTTTCCCCAGGGTTTGGCTATACCTCTGAATGCTTCCAACAAGCGCAGGATCGAGTCTCTCCGGAAGCGCCGAGCCGAACGCGAAGCTCACGAGCTCAACACCATGACCGAGCTGGGTGCATCTCTCTCGAAGATGATCATCAAAATCACCGTCAAAACCGGCGCTGATGGAAAGATGTTTGGATCGGTTACTGCAGGAAGCATCGCGGACGAGCTGAAGAACCAATTTGATGTTACTTTGGACCGAAGGAAGATTCACCTGGACCAGCCAATTCGAGGTTTGGGCGATCACGACGTGGAACTGCGGCTTCATCCGAATGTCACCACCTCGCTGAAGGTCAAGATTGAGAGTTCCAAGCCAGTCGAGATTCCAGGGGTCGTTGCGGCACCTGATGGCAAGAACGCCAGGACCGAGACAGAGGCTGGACGAGCGGGACGAGAGGCCCGAGGCGCCAAGCCGCGCGTCGACAAGAAGGAAGCCAAGGGCTAAGCAATTCGTAGATAGATTCTTCTGCACCGGGCTGACAGTCAACTGTCAGCCCTTTTTTTGTCCTCTTACGGGCCATCCTCCAGCGATGGAGTGGCCGGGGTTGGGCAGTGCTCTCTCGTACTCGAACTGCGGAAAAAAGTGCTCTACGCGGACTCCCAGTGGGGCAGGAATTGCCTGAGGCGTTAGCCAATCTGCAATCAATCCATTGATAAAGAACGTGTTATGCTCTTGGCACAGGTACTGCTCGCCTCCTCCTTGAATGAATGTCAGTATGTACCAGGCCGCCGCCGCCATGAATGCTAACTCGCGATGGCAGGAAGTCATCGCTGAGAATATCGGCGCATCGAGTGTGCCGGGCTTCAAGCGGCAGGATTACAGCTTTAGCGCCGTTCAGGCGGGAGTGCTCCAAGGGACTGCGGCTTCGAATCCTCAAACGGCCCCCTTGGTCTATCTGCCCCAGGGCAGCATTCAAACAGTTTTTGCACAAGGGCAAGTAACTCCCACCGGGGATCCGAACAGTTTAGCTCTGGAGGGGTCCGGCTTCTTCGAGATACAACTTCCCAGTGGTGAGATCGCCTACACCCGGGATGGTGGGTTTGCAACCAACGCGCAAGGCCTGTTGGTCAACAAGCAGGGATTCCCGCTGATGGGGGAAAAGGGTCCGATTCAGACCAATCCAAAGAACCCAGCGCGCCTTCAGATCACCGAAGACGGAACCGTATCCCAAGGTGCAGAGGTAGTGGGAAAGATCAAAGTCACTGACTTTGCACGTACGGAAGGGTTGACGGTGCTCGGAGGCGGACTCTTCCAAGTACCCGACCCGGTCCAAGCGGGAGAGCAGCCTTCGACCGCCGTAGTGAAGCAGGGTTGCTTGGAAGCGGCCAACACGACCCCCACCACCGAGATGGTCAACATGATTTCCGCCATGCGTGCCTACGAGGCAAATCAGCGGATCATCACCACCACCGATGAGCGGATGGGGTCGGCAATCCGCGATCTGGCTGGTCCAGCCTAACCTAACTGCGTATGCTAAGAGCCCTCTATTCCTCCGCGGCCGGAATGAACAGCCAGCAGTCAAATCTGGATGTCATCTCCAACAACTTAGCCAACGTCAATACTATCGGGTTCAAGAAGAGCAGAGCCGAGTTTCAGGATCTTCTCTACCAGAACGAACGTGCGGCAGGGGCACAGCAAGGCAACAATACGGTGGTTCCCAACGGCATTCAGGTGGGGCATGGCTCCAAGTTGATCGCCACACCCAAGGTCTTCACTGACGGCGAAGTGGTTCAGACCGATGGCGAGCTCGACGTAGCGATCATGGGAAGCGGCTTCTTCGAAGTCCAAATGCCCGACGGTTCACGGGCTTTTACACGCGATGGAGCCTTCAAGAAGGACAAGGATGGAAACATCGTCAATTCCAACGGGCTACGATACCAGAACGGTTTTCAACCCATCCCGTCAGATGCCAAAAGCACGACCATCTCCGCGGATGGGCAATTCAGCTGCGCTACCTCCGGAGGCGTGCAAACGTTCCAAGTACAGCTCGTACGTTTTGCTAACCCCGCTGGATTAGAGAGCATCGGCGGCAACCTCTTCAAAGCTACGGAAGCCTCAGGCGAGCCGGAAGTCGGGAATCCTGGTGACGATGCCATGGGTTTGGGTTCGCTCTCGCAGAACCACCTGGAAATGTCGAACGTCAAGGTGGTGGAAGAAATGGTGAACATGATCATGGCTCAGCGGGCCTATGAAATCAACTCCAAGTCCGTTCAGTCCGCCGACGAGATGATGCAGATGAGCAACAATTTGAAACGGTAATGACCCTTCCCACTCCAGTTTTCCTTTTCATGGCTGCGATCGCGCTGTTGCCCCTTACCGGGCGGGCCAACGCCGAAGCGGTCATGGAAAGCCAGGACATCCACCAACTGCAACTCGTCGCGGAGGTTGCGGTGGATGCACAGGGGATACTCCTTCCGCGAGTCGCCAACCCCATTCCGGGCGTGTCTCTGCCTGCCATAAAAATCGGAGACGCGCCTGGGGTTGGTGCCCCCATTTTCCTCACGCAACGAGAGATTCAAGAGCGGCTTGCCAAACTCGCGCCTGGCCTGCACGTCACAAACTGGACAGGGGCGGACAGAGTCCGGGTGGTTCGAAAGAGTCGGCTGTTAACGGAGCCAGAGCTCCTCGAACTGCTCACTGCGAGCCTGCAAGCCGAGTGGGTGAAGGAGGCCGGTGACGTGGAAATCAAACTCTTGCGCGCGTTTCCTCCCATCCAAGTGCCCGAAGGCCCGATCCACGGCAAAGTCGTGGGCCTCCCCCCCGGATCGCTCTCGCCAAACATGTCACTCCGCTTCGAGCTGGTAGCCGGCCAGGAACTCGTCGGAACCTGGAACACATTCGTAAAGCTCCAGGTCCTGCGGGACGTTTTCATTGCTCAGAGGAATCTCAGAAAGGGAGACCCGTTACAGGCGGTGGATTTCATCCGAGAACGACGTGACTTATTGGTCTGTCGCGACGCTCTCATCGAACTGCCCACCTACGAACAAGCCATCGAATTGGTCGAGCCCGTGCCGACCGGCGCGATCCTGAAAGCTCGCTCCCTGAGGCTCAGGCCAGTAGTTCAGCGTGGAGACATCTTGGATGCACTTGTCCAGGACGGATCGCTTTCCATCACGGTCAAGGTGGAGGCATTAGAAAGCGGAGCCCCAGGCCAGTCGGTCCGAGTGCGAAATCCGATCACAAAGAAAGAAATCAGAGGAAAGGTGCGCGATGAACAAACGGTTCTTGTCTCTCTATAGCGGTGCAGCCTGTCTGTGGGTGGCACTCTGGACGCCGGCTGTTCTGGTGGCGTCCGATTCCCTTTGGCGTGACGACAGCAAACCGATCCTTGCGGACAAGAAAGCGAACCGGGTGGGCGATATCGTAACCATCGTAGTTCAGCAAAGCAGTTCCACCTCGAAGAACAACAGCACGAAAACGGCTAAGAAATCGAGCGTAGACGCCAGCCTCGACACCTTTCTCTACAGTCCCAAGGGGAGCAGTTTCCTGACTAAAGGGGGTCAGATGCCTGCAGTGAAGTGGGGTTCCAACAGCGACTTTTCCGGTGGTGGTTCCATCGACAACTCGGAAAAGATCGTGGACCGCATCACGGTCCGGGTGGTGGACACACTACCCAACGGCAACCTGGTTCTAGAGGGCGCCCGGCAAACGTTGGCCAGCGGGGAGAAGCAGGACGTGACGTTGCGTGGCACCGTGCGGCCCGAGGACATTCTCGCCAACAATACCGTGTTCAGCCACAGCCTCGCCGACGCGACCCTCCGATATGCCTCCAAGGGATCGCTCACCGACAGCCAGAAGAAAGGTTTTCTGACCAAGGTGTGGGATAAGTTCACGCCGTTCTAGGACACCGATCGATCGACAGAACGCAATGAAACAAGACTTTTCCCCTCGTAGAATCGTCGCTCAGGAACTGGCCCACCGCCACTTTCGCAGGGGTTTGACATTGGGTTTCTTGGCCTTGGCGATAGCATGGGGTCAGGCCCAAGCAGGCACCGGATCCAGGGTCAAGGACCTAGCCAACCTGCAAGGAGCCCGCGACAATCAGTTGGTGGGCGTGGGATTGGTGACGGGCATCAATGGAGATGGCGATAAGAATCCGACCTATACCGTGCAGGCTGTGGCGAACCTTCTGCAGACCTACGGGATCACCATCCCAGCGGCGTCCATCTCGTCCAAGAACGTGGCGGTCGTCACGGTCACTGCGACAATGTCCCCCTTCGCCAAACCGGGAGCTCGTCTGGATATCACTGTGGCGTCGATTGGGGATGCGAAGACTCTGTCGGGAGGCATACTCCTTCAGACACCCCTGTACGCCATTGACAAGAAGATCTACGCTGCCGCACAGGGTCCGGTATCGGTAGGTGGTTTCTCGGCTGGAGGAGCTGGAGCCTCAGTCCAAAAAAATCACCCCACGACTGGCCAGATTATCGGCGGCGCGTTGGTGGAACGTGAGTTGGCGATGGAGGTGGTTCGGGACAAGTCGATTACTTACCAGCTTCGCGAGCCAGATTTCACGACGGCGGTGCGGATGGCAACCGCCATCAACAGCCAGTTTCCCAAGAGTGCGATCGCGACGGATGCCCGGTCGATTACCGTGCATCTTCCCGATGGGACTGAAACGATTCCCATGGATTTCATTGCGCGAGTGGAGACCATCGAAGTGACCCCGGACACCGCTGCCCGGATCGTCATCAACGAACGGACAGGGACGATTGTGGCTACCAGTAAGATCCGTATTGCGCAATGCGCGGTTTCCCACGGGAATCTCACGATCAGCATCGCGACCACCCTTGAAGCCTCCCAACCCAATGCGCTTAGCCAGACTGGTGAAACCGTTGTGCTGCCAAAACAGAACACCAGCGTGGCGGAATCGAAATCCTCTCTGATCACTCTCCCTGATCTGCCGACTGTCGAGAAGGTAGCCTCGAACCTGAACAGCCTCGGAGTCACTCCCCGGGACATGATGTCGATCTTTCAGGCCATGAAACAGGCTGGAGCACTCCAAGCGGAACTGATCCTGCAATGAATCTAGGATCCCATTCCATTTCGCCGCACGTTCGTCCCAGCAATCTGCCACTGGATCGCCTGGCCACGAGCAAGACTGTCTCGGAAGAGGAGAAACTTGGGGTCGTGGGGCAGCAGTTTGAGGCCATGCTCCTGCGGCAGATGCTCCAGGAAGCGCAGAAAACGGTGGTGCCTTCCCGTTTTAGCATGCGGGGTGCCGCCAACTCCGTCTACCAGGACATGATTTCGAGTCAACTAGCGGAGGGCATCAGTCGCTCTGGTGGTTTTGGCCTAGCCAACAGCCTCGCAGCTCAAATGTCCCGCCAAGTCCTTGGCACCAGGGGAGACGCCTCCGCAACAACGAATGAGCCAGTATCCACCCATGACAGCGAGCCTTGAAACTCTCATCCACGCTTTGCGCGATGAACTGCAACAATACGGCGAAATGCTGGCCCTTCTGGATCAACAACAGGAGGGGGTTCTGGCACGCGCCGCGGATGAGGTGCTGCATTCGGTCATAGCCATTCATGCCCAAGGGAGCGTGATCGAAGTCGCTCGCCGAGACCGCGAGGTCCATCGTCGGGAGGTTGCCATCGCCTTGGGACTACCGAAAGACACTGCGTTCGTGGACCTGCTTCCTCGCCTTCCTGAGGAGTACCGCCCGCTTGTCCAGGCGTTGGTGGAGGAGAACAACGAACTTCTGGTGCGAGTTCAGCAACGTGCGCGCCAAAATCACCTACTTCTGAGCCGTTCGCTGGAGTTGATGCAGAGATTCCTGAGTTCGCTCTTTCCACCTGGTCGGAGCCAGACCTATGACGGGGCCGGCAAGATGTACGCCCCTGCCCTGCCAATGCACTCGCTTTACGAAGCTGTAGTCTAAAGAATCTCGCTTATGATGGGTCTATTTGGGGCATTAGAAATGGGCCAGCGATCCCTGCAGGTTCAGAGGCAGGGGGTGGAGGTAACGGGCCATAACCTCGCCAACATCAATAATCCCAACTACGCCCGCCAGCGTGTGGAGATCCGTTCCGGGGACGCCCTATCCTATCCCGACCGGATTCAGGGGACAGGCTCCGAAGTGGCCGCGATCACGCAGCTCCGCAATAGCTTCGTGGATCGGCAGCTCCAAACTGAGGCCAGCACGACCGGTTACCTCGAAGCCAAACAAACGGCGCTCGAGTTCGCGCAAACGAACCTAGGGGAACTGATCGACAGCATGGCCACCAGTGCTGAGGGCAGCACGGCAGCCTCGGGATCCGGCGGGCAGCACGGCCTCTCCCAGGGGTTGACTAAACTCTTCAACACCTTCCAGAGTCTCTCCACCAAGCCGGCGGATCCAACTGAACGTCTTCTCGTCATCCAACAGGCGGAAAGTCTTTCGGGGACCTTCCGTGAGACCAGCGAAAGACTCAACGACCTGAAAAGGACTCTCGACGACACGCTCACTGACGACACCAAGCAGGTCAACCAACTGCTAGGCGATATCGCCAACCTGAACGCCGCCATCTCCAGAGAAGAACAAAACGCCAGTTCCAGTGCCAATGACCTAAGGGACGCTCGGCTGGGAAAACTCGAAGAGCTCTCGAAACTGACCAACATCGAGGTATCTGAAGGTGACATGGGAATGGTCGATATCTCCATCAATGGCACGACCCTGGTGACTGGAAGCAAATTAGAGGATGAGGTGGAAGTCTACGATGCTGGCGGCGGCCAAATGCTGCTCCGCACCAAAATTGGTTCAGTTCCCCTAGCCCTCACCGGAGGGCACATGCAAGGAACCATCGAGGCAAGAGACTACGATTTGAAGGCCTTGCAAGATGGCATCGATAAGGTCGCTTCGAGTTTGATCGGTGCCGTCAACGCCATCCATGGGACAGGCTATGGTTTGGATGGCACGAGCGGTGAGTCTTTTTTCGTGGGCACCAACGCCGCAGATATCCGGGTCAATGCCTCATTGGTGGCAGATAACCGCAGGATTCAGGCAGCAGGAATCAGTGGTGCGGCTGGTGACAACCAAGTGATGTTGCAACTGGCACAACTCGGCACCAAGGCTCAGGCTGGTCTAGGG
Source organism: uncultured Verrucomicrobiota bacterium (assembly GCA_964411985.1). GTDB lineage: Bacteria > Verrucomicrobiota > Verrucomicrobiia > Limisphaerales > J093 > CAYPNF01. The sequence continues at coordinate 107,206 of CAYPNF010000023.1, read as the reverse complement.
AACCTGACTTTCAGCCAAAGCTACGGGCAGACCGTGGCCGGGCTAGGGCAGGCCTTATCGACCGCCAACGCTGAGGCATCGGACCAGAAGGTTGTAACCGAAATGTTGAAGCGCCAGCAGGAATCTGTCAGTGGGGTCTCCATGGATGAGGAGATGACCAACTTGGTGAAGTTCCAGCGCGCCTATCAAGCATCCGCGCGTTTCATCAACACCATCGATTCGATGTTCGACGACGTCATGAATCTCAAACGCTAGTTCAGCGGAACCTTCGATATGCGTATCACCGCCAGTTCCTTCCCAGAAACGCTCGTCAACCAGCTGGACCGCCTCAGCTCTCGGCAAAATCGCCTCCAAAACCAGGCGGCGACGGGTCAAAGAATCCAGTTTCCCTCCGATGATCCAGGAGCTGTGCGGCGTGTGCTGGATATGCAGAGCGAACTATCCACCGCAGCGCAGTATCAAAGCAACATCGCCCGAGAGAAGGATCTCGCTGCCGCCTCGTTCGCGAGCATGAAAGCTCTGAAGCAAGTCACTGACCGTGCCGGCGAAATTGCAACCCTTGCGGATGGTGTAAAATCCAAGGACCAGCTCCAGACCTACGCAAAAGAGATCGCAGAGTTGATCAGTCATGCGGTGCAGATTGCCAACGCCAAGCACCAAGGGGACTTTTTGTTCGCAGGAACTCAGACCGACAAGCCGCCTTTCCAGGCAACCTACGATGCGGACGGTAATATCACCGGTGTCACCTACGCAGGAAACCAGACGGTGGCAGCGACCGAGATCAGCGAGGCGGTCACCGTGTCCAACCACGTCATCGGGAGCAACACGACCGGTACTGGTCCAACCGGCCTGTTGGCCGACTCCCGAAATGGCACGGATCTCTTCGCACACCTCATTAGCTTACATCAGCATCTACAAGCGGGTGATTCAGCGGCGATCGCAGCGACTGACCGGGACGCGCTCACGAAAGACGAGTCGGGCCTTGTAAATCACATGAGTGAGAACGGCACGGTTCAGGCACGATTAGAGACCTCTGCAGCTTGGATCAAGAGCCGGGTCACTTCCCTAAAAGGCTTGGTGTCGAAGGAGTCGGATGCCGACCTGGCCGAGACCCTCGTGCGGTTGAACGAAACTCAGACGGCCTATAAAGCAGCCCTCCAAAGCGGAGCTCAGGTCCTGAATCAATCCCTGCTGGACTTCCTCCGATAGGCTGAACCGCAACGGGCAGATCCTGCGGGCCGGAATCACTTCGCCGCAGCCGGGGCCCGGTAACTGGCGAAATGCCGCACGATACGGGCCGGAATCTGATCCAGCGGGAGCACCTGTTGGGCGGCTCCAAGGCGGATGGCCTCGCGGGGCATTCCAAACACCACACAACTTTCCTCGTCTTGGGCAATCGTTGAGGCACCTGCCTTGAGAAGGCTGAGCATTCCAATCGCGCCGTCTGCCCCCATGCCGGTCAAGAGCACCACCAACGAGTGCCGCCCTGCACCAGCCTTGGCGGCGGAATCAAATAGCACATCCACAGCCGGGCGTTGGTGGTGAACGGGCGGCCCATCATTGAGCTCGGCAACATAGTGAGTGCCGCGCCAACGAATGCACATGTGCCGACCGCCTGGGGCGACCAAGGCGGAACTGGGCCGCACGACATCTCCGTGCACCGCCTCGTGGACCTCAAACTGGCAAAGCTCGTTGAGACGGTCGGCGAAAGCCTTTGAAAACGGGGAGGGGATATGTTGAACGATGCAAATGCCGGGCAAGCCCGCAGGCAATTTCGTCAGTACCGCTTTCAGCGCCTCGGTCCCACCCGTGGAGGCCCCCATCAGCAGAATATCGCGCGAGTAACCCGAAGTGGGAGTAGGAAGAGGTGATCTTGAAGGGGCAGAGGCAACAGAAGCGGTCTCCCTGGCAGAAGACGAGGCGGTTCTAGCGCCGGTTGCCTGGGCAGCTTCGGGATTATTCGCAGATTTCATCCGAATTCGAGCTTGCGCAGCAGCGCGAATCTTGTCGGCAAGGATGCTACCATCCTGAAATGCCGAATAGGAATTGCCCGGTTTCCCGAGAACATCCACCGCGCCTGCTTGCAGAGCCTCCAGAGCTTTAGCAGAGCCGGTACCGCTTAGCGAGCTGAAAACGATTACCGGCGTTGGACGATGCTTCATGATCAACCTAAGAAAGGTCAGACCATCCATACGGGGCATCTCGATGTCCAGCGTGAGCACATCAGGGTTGAGCGCGAGAAGCTTGTCACGCGCCACGTAGGGGTCGGGCGCTGTCCCAACCACTTCGATGTCTTTGAAGGGTTCCAGGCTGCTGGTGATCACTTTCCGAACCAACGCAGAATCGTCGACCACCAGAACCCGAATTGTGCGTGATGTCATATACGAGATGGTCCGTAGGATCGGCGTTACAACCGCGCACGATTAGAGTTCAATCTTGAGCAGCTTGGCCTCGCGTTCGAGCCTTTCCGAGGTCTTGATGATCAACGAGTCGAGCCCGGACGACGTGATGTGAAGGATCTCCAAAGCGGAAGACTGTCCACGCAGCGCGAGCGGATGATAACCAGAAGAATGCCCGAGGAAATGGGCGATGGCGTTCCCCAGGTACACCACCGAAGCCAACACCTTATGTCCTTCGGCTGCCAGGGGATCGTGATGGTGCCAGACACCGGCGACCAATTGCTCAGAGAACTCCCAGCGTTGCAGCAAACGCCCCCCCACCTCCGCGTGTTGAACCCCAAGCAGGTCTCGTTCCGCTTCCAGGAAACTCAGCTTCTTGTTCTCGATCTCATCCAGGATCAGCGCATACTGGTCGGTAAGACTCTCCGACAACACAATCTTCCCTAAATCATGCAGCAATCCAGCGGTGAAGGCGACGTTGGGATCGACATCGGAGGTGTCCCCCACCACCCCGGCGGCAATCGCAGCCACGAGCGAATGTGTCCATAGTTCACCACGATCAATTCCATAGCCCTTCTGAGGCGGGGTCACCATGCCCGCGCAGCAGACAGCGCTCACCAACTGGTAGACTTCACGGAAGCCAAGACGGACCACGGCTTCCTCCAGGTCGTCCACCTTCTGCCCCCCAGCGAAGACCGTGCTGTTGCACAACCTCAGGAGCTGGGCGGTCAACGCAGGCTCGACCATCAAAAGGCGAACAATCTCGTGGCTACCGGCGTCCGGATCAGATAGGAGCTTCAGGAGCTTAGGGAGGATCTTCGGAGCCGGCGGAAGCTTGGTCACTTTGTCGAGGATGGCATCTATCTTCTGCATAGTTTCACCTCCTGAGCCTGACCAGAGACTTTCATCCAGATTTCACCGGACGCCACGTGCAAGTACATAGTGCGATTGACGGTTCCTCCCACATCCTCGGCGTGGACGCGCATGCCGAGTTGACGGAGATGGTTAGCGAGGGCTTCGCAGTTGCGTCGGCCAATATTAAAATAACCGCTGGTATCCATGATCTGGGAACCACCCGCCACAGACACGATTATCCGGTTTCGATCGGCACGCATCTGTGAAATTGCACGCAGAATGGCCGGCATACCGGTATCCACAAACATGCCGGGTTTCGTTGCTGCCTTCTCAGGGGAAATGGTCGAGTCCGGCAGCATGATGTGAACCAACCCACCCACGGACACCAAAGGATCGTAAAGCCCCACACCAATGCAGGAGCCTAATGAATACGTGGTCAGGATCACGTTGGGATTGTTAGAGACCGCGAATTCCGCAATCCCTACAATCACCTTTCGTTCAAAACCGGTCAGGTTCGCCACGCTAGTCCTTTTGGTAAATGCTTGGCTTTCGGCATTTTAGGGGGATGGAAAGCCCGATTAGACTCTCCGAATGCCCAACCAACAGATAGCCCTTGGGCATAAGGTACTGGCTCAGGTGGTTCACCAGCGTCTCCTGGGTTGGGCGGTCGAAATAAATCATCACGTTGCGGCAAAAGATCACCTCATACTGCTCGTTGAAACGGTAATCTCCCAGCAGATTGAGCTGCTGGAACTGAACTCGCTCCATGACCTGCTTCTTGACGCGAAAGTGCCCTTCCCAATCCCCCACCCCGCGCTGGAAATACTTACGTTGCCATTCAGCAGATAATCCGTTGAGCCGATCCTGACGGTAGATGCCTGCCTGACCGTGCTTCAGCGCCTTCGTAGAGATGTCCGTGCCCGTGATGCGCCAATCCCAGCCGGCCACGGGGGGGAAATGCTCGGAGAGATAGAACCCAATACTGTAGGGCTCTTCCCCGGTTGCGCAGGCGGCGCTCCAAATCCGGAAGCGTTGGCGGCCAGGGGGAAGCAGGGACGGAAGAGCCTGTTTGACGGTAAACTCGAAGTGTTCCTGCTCGCGAAGAAAGTGGGTAAAGTTGGTTGTCAGCGCGTCGACTACGTGACCGATCTCCTCGTCGTCGGTCTGTCGTCTCAGAAAATCGCAGTATTCGTGGAGTGATCCAAAGCCGTGCAGGCGCATGCGCTTGCCCAGCCGAGCCTTGATCAACTGCTGTTTTCCCTCGTGGAGCCGGATCCTGGATCGCTCATAAATGAGGTCGATTATGAAATTCAGGTCCTCTGTCTCGTCAACTCGTGCCTGCATCGCCTATTCCATTCAGCCATTGTTATGGCACCAGTCCGCGTGCCGTTTTCTCAGGGCGAATCCGAATTCTGCCTCTCCAGCGCCTACGGAGGGTCCAAGGTACCGGAATCCGCAGAACGACCATCACTCGTTCTATCGGCAAAAAGCGCCTAACTCTTTAGCAGAAGCCGCCATGGATCACTGCGAAAGAAGGGGTTAAATTTGCCTAGACCAGGCAAGTCCTGACGGTATTCGGAGGAAGGGTCTATCCTGCCTCTGGTGACCCGAACAGCCGCAAACTATTGGTTATCAGCCTCTTGTTGACAAGTAGCACAGCTTGGCATAGGCTTTGCTACACAGTTTTTCCGCGAACCATGAAATTCGGCGAGCACAACAATACGCGGAGAGTTCCGGTGAATCCGGAAAACATCGTACGGATGCCCTCAGGCCTACTCGGCTTCGAGGAGATCAAAGAGTACGTGCTGCTCGCAAACCCGGAGGAAGCACCGTTCCAATGGCTGCAGGTAGTGAATGATGACAACCTGGCCTTCTTGGTGGTGAATCCTTTCTTGGTCTGCCCAGACTATCAGCCGGACATCCCCGACGCAGAAGTGGCGGCGCTGAATCTGAAGGATCAGCAGGACGCACTCGTTTACAACATCGTCACTCTTCGTAGCGGAGGCAGGGCGACGGTGAATTTGAAGGGACCCATCGTCATCAACCGCACCTCGCTCGTGGCTAAGCAGATCGTGCCCAATAATGCTGCGGATTACGATTTGCATTATCCCTTGCCCGTCTCCCAGGAATTTTGATCCGAGGCACGTCGACCTATGCTAATCCTCTCACGCAAAGTCAATGAAAGCATCGTGATCGATGGACGAATCACAGTGAAGATTGTGCGTCTTGAAGGGGAAGTCGTGAAACTGGGGATTCAAGCGCCGTCCGAAGTCCCCGTACACCGGCAAGAGGTGTATGAGGAAATCCAAAGAAGTAACAAGGAAGCTCTCCACCGCGGCAAGCGCGCCGTTCCCAAGCTGCAATCAGCCTCAGGGATGGGAACCGCCACTGCGCCCGATGCGGGCTCTTCCCCAGCCCAGCAGCCCCCTGCAGAAAAGAAAGATAGTAGTAGTAACCCAGGAACTTAAACCCACGGAATAGGATTATGGTCATCAATACTAATACCACCGCGCTCGTCTCCTCCAATAACCTCTCGGCTAGTAGCGCGATGCTTGCCAAATCTCTCGCCCGCCTCAGCTCCGGCTCGAAGATCGTCCAACCATCGGACGACGCAGCAGGCATGGCGGTAGCCTCCCGTATTGATGCGCAGATCAAGCGCACGGATGCCGCCAAAGGGAATGTCGGCAACGCCATCTCGTTCACGCAGACCCAGGATGGTTACCTGAAGAAGATCGCCAAGGCCCTGGACCGCATGAGCGAGCTTTCCATCATGGCCCAGGACGTCACCAAGACGACCGGTGACGACGCCCTGTACGATGCCGAGTTCAAGAAGCTTCAAGCGTACATCACGAGCACTGCGTCCAAGGACTTCAACGGCGTCTCGCTGTTTAGCGCCACCACTCTGGCGGTAAACATGGATGCCGAAGGGGTGACCTTCGCCATGGGCGGCATTGACATGGGCGGCACCGCCATCTACGCGAACGCGCTTGCCTCCTCGATCTCGGTGGCTTCGGCCGGATCTGCGGCCGTGGCGCTCGCAACGGTGAAGTCGGCGATCACCCAACTCTCCATGGATCGCGCCACCATCGGCGCTTACCAGTCACGCCTCAATTACACCTCGGATCAATTAACCATCAGTAAAGAAAACCTGAGTGCCGCGAGCTCCAGGATCCAAGACGTGGACGTCGCGGAGGAAGCCACGCAGTACGCGAGGTACCAGATTCTCGTGCAGTCGGGTACGGCGATGCTGGCTCAAGCCAATCAAATGCCCCAAAGCGTGCTCCAACTGCTCCAAGGCTAGGACCCTTGAAAGGTTGTCCCACCCCAATCTCTACCGAACTTACCATGAATACCGCCCTTGCCATGCCCACCGTGGAACGAGCCAACAAAACCTCAGCCGGCCACCCCATCTCAAAAGCAGATGGCCCGGCCATGAGGGGCGGCGGCCCGTCCGCTGCTGGCAAAGGGGAAGGGACCATCTCGATCGAGGTCGAAACCGCTCGCCAACGGCTGGAAACCGCCACAAGACGCAGCCTGGCCCACGCAGACCGCTATTTCGCCGAGGGCCAACTGGGAGCTGCGGCTGATTTCCTGGGTCTGGCCAACCTGACCATGCCGGACAGGGCTGACATCGCCAGTGCGCTAGGCAGTGTCCGCTTCCAACTGGGACAGTTTGCGGAAGCAGGTGAAGCCTTCGTGGCAGCCGCCCGATTGACCCCGATGGAGACGGAGAACTATGTCAAGTTGGCCATCGTTCACGAGCGCCTGGGCCACACCCAAGAGTACCTAGACATCCTTCACTTCTGCCTCAAGGTCAACCCTCAGGAACCGGACGCTCTGCATCAATTGGGCAATTACTATCGAGACCAGAAAGACTACCGACAAGCCGCCCAACTCTATGGCCGGCTCCTGCCCCAACGCCAGAATGACGTCGAAGTCCTGCTTTCCCTGGGCAAATGTTTCTACCACATTGGCGATGTGGAAACGGCAGTCACCGTCTTCGAACAGACCCTCATCGTCGATCCCAAGAACGAGATCGCCAAAGAAAGTCTTTCGATCATCCGCACCGGCCGAGCGGAATATCGCCCGGCTACGCCGACTCCCCCGGCACCAAAGTCGGAAACAAAGTCTTTTGACCAATACCTTGCCGAAGCCGATGCGGCGTATGCCCGAAATGATACGATTTCGGCGATGGCCGCCCTGCGGCAAGCCCTACAGCTCCGGCCGAACTCGGTGGAGATCCTTGCCACTCTTGGCAGCCTGGAGTATGTGGGGAAGAATCACCGTGCTGCGGCAAACTACCTGAGCCGCGCCTGCGAACTTCAGCCAAAGAATGTCAGTTTCCTCGTCAAGCTGGCCATGGCCAAGCTCATGCTCAACGACCTCGAATCGGCCAATGAACTGCTCTCCCAAGCGCACTCTCTTGACAGCAAGCACCCGGAGTTGCTCCAGGTGGTACGCATGATGCAGCCCGCGGGAACCGCCAGGCGGTAAAGGCAGGCCCTATAGTGGAAAGGATTCCGAGCATGAAACGAAAAGTCTTGGTGACGGGCGCTGCGGGCTACCTTGGCTCCGTCCTCTGCGGAAGACTATTAGAGGCGGGTTGGAGCGTTCTTGCTCTGGACAATCTTTATTACAACGAGTGCGGCCTGCTCCAGTACTGCGCACATCCTGAATTCGACTTTGTACTCGGCGACGCCCGGGATCCTGCGATACTCAAGCCACTGCTGGCGAACGTCGACGCCATCATCCCCCTGGCAGCATTGGTGGGTGTGGGGGCCTGCAACAGGGACCCACAGACGGCGAAGGCCATCAACCTTGATGCGGTGCTTTTGCTGAACCGCCTACGGTCTAAAGACCAGTTAGTAGTTTACCCCACCACGAACAGCGGTTACGGAAGTAAGACAGGAGAAATCTTCTGCACCGAGGAGACCCCTCTGGAACCAATATCGCTTTACGGGGAGACCAAGGCCCAAGCAGAGGCCGCGCTACTCTCCTCACCAAATGCGATTTGCTTTCGACTGGCTACCGTCTTCGGGGTCTCTACGCGCATGCGGCTCGACCTGCTGGTGAACCACTTCGTTCACACGGCAGTCAGGGATGGCTACATTATCCTCTTCGAGAAGCACTTCAAACGGAATTTCGTTCATATCCGGGACGTTGCGGACTGCTTCCTACATGCGCTGACCAGTCCGACACAAATGCTAGGACGGACCTTTAATCTTGGTCTGGACGCAGCAAACGTCTCCAAAGAAGAGTTGGCGCTCAAGGTCAAGGAACATCTGCCCAACTTCTGTATTCAAACTTCTGAGATTGGCACCGATCCTGATAAGAGGAACTACGTCGTTTCGAATCAACGTCTGCGTGAGGCTGGATTTGAAGCAAAACGCTCTCTCGACGACGGAATCCGCGAACTACTGAAGTTCTATCGGATGGCAGGGCGGTGGCACTTCCACAACGTCTAAACGACTGGCAGAAGCCGCGATGAAAACACTAGCTGAAAGTGTTGACGTTGCGATCCTGGCAGGAGGTCTAGGCACTCGCCTTCGATCTGTAGTTTCTGACCGTCCCAAAGTTCTTGCTCCAGTATGCGGGCGTCCCTTCTTGCATTACTGGCTGGATCGCCTCACCTCCCTGGGCCTGGATCGCATTGTCCTCTGCACTGGTTACCAAGCGGATAAGGTGCGACAGACGGTTGGAGACCGCTTCGGCAAGGCCACCTTGATCCATTCCCTAGAGAATCAGCCTCTTGGAACCGCTGGGGCCCTTCGCCAGGCATGCGCCCACTTTAAGCGCGATATAGTCCTGGTCGTTAACGGCGATTCCTTTTGTGATGTGGACCTCCGAGCATTCTGGAACTCCCAACTCGAGGTTGATGCTCCTCTGAGCATGACAGTGACCTGGGTGGACGACGCAAGCCGTTATGGGCGGGTTGAGTTGTCCTGTCTTAAGGAAGTCGTCGGATTCCGGGAAAAGCAGCCAGGATCGGGTGCGGGATGGATCAACGCCGGTGTCTACCTGATCCGGAAAGAGACCCTTCACTCCATTCCGGAAGGTTGTGCTGCGTCCCTGGAACGGGACCTGCTACCCAAGCTATTGACTGGACGAATCCATGGTTTTCCAACGAAAACACGCTTCATCGATATCGGCACACCGGAATCTTTTGCCGAAGCACAGACTTTCTTTGCCGGATGGAAGCACTGAACGATTAACTTAGACCCCATGATCATAACAAGAACGCCATTTCGGATCTCCTTTCTTGGAGGTGGCACGGACTATCCAGGTTGGTACAGGGCCCATGGCGGAGCAGTATTGGCGACTACCATCGACAAGTACTGCTACATAACGTGCCGCTATCTTCCCCCGTTCTTCGAGAATCGACACAGGGTCGTCTATTCAAAGGTCGAGAACTGCCAGACGGTTGATGAGATTGAGCATCCAGCCGTCCGTGAAGGTCTCCGCTTTTTCGGATTCGGCCGCGGGGTAGAGATCCACCACGAGGGGGATCTTCCAGCTCGCAGTGGTATGGGCTCAAGCTCCTCGTTCATGGTGGGCCTTCTCCACGCACTCCACGCGCTGCGAGGAGAAATCGCGAGCAAGAAGCAGCTTGCCCAGGAAGCCATTCACATTGAGCAGGACATGATCAAGGAGAATGTGGGCTCTCAGGACCAAGTATCGGCCGCATATGGGGGGTTCAATCACATTTCATTCCATCCAAGTGGCGACATCTCCGTACATCCCGTGCCCCTCTCCCCTACCCGGCTAGTTGAACTCAATTCTCATTTGATGCTGTTCTATACTGGTGTCAAACGCACTGCTTCCGATGTCGCTGCAAGTTATGCCAATGACATCGAGTCAAAGAAGCGCCAGCTACGAATAATGAAGGATCTTCTTGAAGAAAGCCTCGGGATCCTCAGTGGGAACGGGAGCCTCAACGGCTTTGGAGACCTGTTGCACGAGGCTTGGCTAGTCAAACGCTCTTTCAGCTCTGCGGTCACCAACAGCCACGTGGAAACTATTTATGACACCGCACGTCGTTCAGGCGCTCTGGGGGGAAAACTTCTGGGCGCTGGCGGGGGAGGATTCATGCTCCTCTTCGCCCCTCCTGCCTGCCACAAAACGATAAGAGATTCCTTAACGTCGCTAATCCACGTTCCCTTTGAATTCGAGTCCGCCGGAACGCAAATCATCTTCTATCAACCAGAACGTGGCTACGACCAAGAAGAGCAGTTCCGACAGGAGCATTCCGTTCGGGAATTCTGCGAGCTCAGCCAAGTGACCGAGCACACCTCACCCTGACTTTCGTGACGGTTGGCTCGATGGAAACCTCGTCCACTTCTCAAACCCCACTATGATCTGTCGAGTCTGTGATTCTCCCGATCTCGATCCTGTCATCGACCTCGGCAACCAGCCTTGGTGCAACCACTTTTTGCGGAAGGAGGAGCTCGGGAAGGAACCCTACTACCCCCTCCGAGTCGTTTTCTGCAACGAGTGCACAACAGCTCAGCTGGATTTCACGGTGAGGAAAGAGATCATGTTTGGGGACCACACTTACCTTTCCGGAGTGACGCGTTCCCTGAGTGACCACTTCTGCCGGATCGCCGAGGAGGCAAACTCTCGCTTCCACCCCGAAAAGTCCGGTCGCGAGGTACTGGACATTGGATCGAATGACGGAACCCAGCTGAAGCACTTCCAGAAGCTGGGATGGAACGTCCTCGGCGTGGAATCCTCCAAGACAACGGCAAAACTAGCGAATGAAGCTGGCGTGCCGACGCGAAACCAATTCTTCAACGAAGCAACGGCCAACGACATCGGCCAGACCTTTGATTTGATCAACGCGGCGGGGGTGTTTTTTCACTTAGAGGAACTTCACTCCGTAACTGAGGGGATAAGAATCTGCTTGGCAGAAGATGGGGTCTTCATCGTCCAGTTTCTGTACATGAAGCGGATTGTCGAGAATGGAGCATTCGACCAGATCTACCACGAACATCTGCTCTACTATAACCTGCGAACACTTCAGAAACTACTGAGCCGCCACGGTCTCGAAGTCTTTGACGCCTATCTGGCTCCCATCCACGGTGGCTCGATGATTGCCTTCTCGACGCATGCTGGAAGGCGACCACCCTCAGAACGTCTGCAGACCCTCTTAGCTGCGGAAGACCTTGAGCAAAGCAACGCTAAGGAGACGTACCGCAACTTCGCGGTCCGGATCCAGCGCATGAAGGAGGAGAATCTGGGTTACCTAGACAGAATGAAGGGCCAAGGCAAGCGGCTCTTTGGGATGGGAGCACCGGTCAAAGGCAACACGCTGTTGAATTACTTCGGCGTAGGAACACAATACTTGGAATGCCTGGCCGAAAAGAACGAATTGCGACGGGGGCTTTATTCGCCAGGAATGCACATCCCCGTTCTCATAGAGAAGGAGCTGACGACTCAGCCAGACATCTACTATGTGCTTGCTTGGAACTTCAAGCGAGAGATTCTTCTGAACAACGATCACCTAATCCGAGCAGGGCTTCAATTCTATTTTCCGGTGAACCCTAGAGAGGACATACCCTCATGAAGATTCTTGTGACTGGGGCCACTGGTTTTCTCGGCGCCACTTTATGCAGGGAATTGGCGGCTCGAGGTCACTCAATCACCCCACTCAGTTCGAAGCTGGCGGACCTGACCCAACCCAACGCCCTCGATCCGTTTAACAATACGGCTTACGATCAGGTTTTTCATCTAGCCGCGTGGACACAAGCCGGTGACTTTTGCCTAAGCCACTCTGGAGAACAGTGGGTCATCAACCAGCGGATTAACACAAACGTGTTGGCGTGGTGGCAGAAACATCAACCCCAGGCAAAGATGATCACCATCGGCACAAGTTGTGCCTACGATCCTTCCCTCCCACTGGTGGAGGAGAACTACCTTCTCGGAACTCCGGTCGAAAGCCTCTCTAGCTATGCTTACACCAAGAGGATGATGTACGTCGGGCTCGTGGCTCTTCAGAAGCAATATGGATTGAAGCACCTGACCTTGGTCCCCTCGACCCTCTATGGACCTGGATACCATACAGATGGCAGGCAAATGCATTTTATCTTCGATTTGGCGAGGAAAATCCTACAAGCCCTTTCGGGAGGCCCCGGAGTAGTCCTCTGGGGTGATGGACACCAAAGAAGAGAACTCATATCTGTCAAAGACTTCGCCAGTATCGCAATATCACTTAGTGAGTCTGCTGAGAACACTCTCGTCAACATTGGTGCCGGGAGAGACTACACGATTCGTGAATTCGCAGGGCTCATCTGCTCACTAGTTGGATACGATGCAGGCCGGATTGTGTACGACACGGACCGATATGTGGGGGCAAAATCAAAGCTCTTGAACGTTCAGAAACTGAGGAGTGCCCTACCTCATCACGTATCCACGCCTCTTGACGAGGGTTTGACAGAAATGATCAACTGGTTGAAGTCAACCCCAATCGGTTGATGCTGTGGTTTCGCTGCTTCAATTTCGTAGGCCAAGAGTTGAGCACAACCACCACCCCGGTGAAAGGCAATGCCGAAGCGCGACCCTGTGTGTCCAGGGATCCAAAGCACCGGTTCCGATTGTTGGCGCAACCCTGCCAGACAGAACCCGGGCCATAATTAAGAAGCTGAAGCCATGACAACTAGCCTACGGCCAAGATTATCCGTGGTTACTCCCACTCTGAACTGCGCAAAGTTCATACGCACTTGCATCGAGAGTATTGAACGGCAATCCTATCCCGATGTTGAACACATTGTCGTGGATGGGGGCTCAACAGACGGAACGATAGAGATCCTCAGGAATTGTCCGCATATTCGATGGATCTCTGAAAAAGACGATGGGGAAGCTCAAGCACTGAACAAAGCCCTACGAATGGCCACCGGGGATGTAATCGGCTGGATGAACGCCGACGATTCCTATATCGATGGGGCTTTCCACAAAGTAATGAAAGTATTTGAGTCGGGGCAAGACGTCCATTGTGTTTATGGCAAAACGCTATTCATCAATGACGAGGGAACACCTACCCATTGGGTAATACCAGCATGTCCGATCAATCTCACGGTACTGACCCGCTGGTTCAAACTAAATCTCTTTCAGCCGTCGATCTTCTTTAGGAAAAGCCTCTTTGAAACACTTGGGCCCTATCGCGAAGATCTTACGTACGGCACTGACTATGAGTATTGGCTTAGGTGTGCGGCCAGGGGCTTCAGTTTCACTTATCTCGACCAAGCGCTTTCGAGGTCGATGATTTACCGCCGTGGAGGCAAGACCGAAACGCCCTATTCGACGAAGGCAAAGGAATGGCTATCTATCAGCCTATCTTATCAACTCAACTGGAGTACAGGGGAGAAGCTGCAGTTCTGGAGGGACTTTTACGAGTTTCGGATCCGAATGGCTCAGTCCTATTATGGAGGAGAACAGCTTGAGATGCCACAAGATGCTCTGGCTCTCTGCGGCTACTTCCTCGCAAAGAAGGAGTCGGTGGGCTATGACCTCAAGGAGGCTGCACAACTTGCTTTTACGCTCCCACATCCCGTGGACTCGAATCTCCTAGGGTTCTTGGCAGAAGCATTACATAACGCGGGACTTGCACAGGATTCAGCAAAAGCATTCGATTGGGGGTTAGCCTTGGAATCTGGAGACCCCAGAGCAAGAAGCCGATTTGGGACCCACTCCCTCTCCTAGAACCTACGAACTTGGCTATGAGGAGTCTTCCACAATCCGGGAAACCTGGCAGAGCAATCGTCTTCTGGCCTTATCCCTCAACCCCCACGCGCAGTGGCGCTCAGCGGGTGCAACTTGCCGACCTTGAGGCACTCAGACAGCTAGGATATGAAGTAACTCTCTTCAGCGCGGACATATTCAAGGATGCGAATGGGGCCCATTGGGACGATCAGAATGTCGCGCATACAAGTGGGCTTTGTGGCAAACCTGTTCATATATACAGAGGTGGTCTGATTGATGCCCTGTACCGCCAAAGGCAGGGGCTGGCGAAACCCCAGGGATGGGAACAGAACTCCACGCCCTGGTTGGAATCGGACTTACAAAGAATCTCCAATATAGTGGAGCCTGATCTAGTAGTCGTCTATTATGCAACTTGGGGAAGAATCGCTCTAGGAGATGGATTTCCCAAGGTCCCGCGAATTCTCCGCAGTGTAGATCTGCTCGCGTTGAACGAGCGTATGCTGCGGCTACTCACTCCGTTGCGATCTGAAAAGATCAACCCCTCATTAGTACCGCCAGCCTTGCTCGAAGAAGGGCTCTTCGCTCCTCTCGGTCACGAGATGACCGACATGCAGCGCGAAGAGTTCTCGATCCATGATAGGTATGAAGGTACAGCCGCAATCACAGAAAGAGACGCTTATGCGATTCGAGCGCATTCTCCCCACACCTATGTTCAGCACGTGCCATTCTCCACCCCCATCAGAAGATTTGATAACGATTATTCCGGGCATCCGCTTCTAGCTATCTCGAAGTATCCTCTAAACGCACAAGGTTACTGCTATTTCACACAAAGAGTCCTTCCTCTTGTGCGACGTGAACAGCCCAGTTTTTGTTTGGACGTCGTAGGCACGGCGTGCGATCAGTTTACTCCCGTGGATGGCATAGAACTCCTTGGATACCTCGAGGACATTTCTCTGGTCTACAGAACAGCCCCGTTTGCGATCTGCCCGGTATTGGGTGCAACAGGAGTTCAGATCAAGATCTTGGAAGCAATGTCTCATGCAGTACCCGTCGTAGCCCTGAATCATGTTGCCTGCGCCTCGCCCATTGTACATGGGGAGAACGGCCTGATCGCGGCAAACGCGGAGGAGTTTGCCTCCCATGTGATCCGACTCAGTCGCGACAGAGCCCTTTGCCGCAGCCTGGGTCAAGCTGCGCGCGATGCTATCGAAAAGAAGCACTCCCCTCATGTGCTGGTGGAGAGTTGGAGGAGTGTGATCCAGGGTTCAAAGTCCGTTCTCTCGGAGAACAACGCCATCGGGAAGAGTGATCATGGGATCCGACCCAACAAGTCTCGCTGCAAATCGAATCCTGGGCTCCTGACTCCGAGAATCACGATCGTCACCCCTTCACTAAACTGCGGCACGTATTTGGAACACTGTATAAGAAGTGTGGCCTCCCAGGAGAATACTTCCATCGAGCACATTGTGGCTGACGGTGGTTCAAGCGACGACACGGTGGATATACTGAAGCAGCATCCAGAAGTGCAATGGTTCTCCGAGCCGGATCGTGGCGAGGCAAATGCTTTGAATAAAGCGCTCAAGCGGGCAACCGGCGATGTCGTATGCTGGCTGAACGCAGACGACTGGCTTGAGCCAGGGACTCTCTCGGAGGTTGTTGAGCACTTTCGCAATCGACCTGACCCTCACGTGCTGTACGGCAACACGCGAATGGTCGATGAAGACGGAAAGTCATTATGGATCAAGCAAAGCAAGCCGCACGTTGATCTTGAATTCCTCGTAAGGTGGTGGCGCTGTCCCATTCAGCCTCATCAGCCCTCCATGTTCTTCTCACGTCAGGTCTTGGATGACTGTGGAAAGTTCAGCGAAGATCTCCATTATTCCATCGATCTTGAGTATTGGTTACGAGTCGTCTTGCGATACCCGTTTGTCCACCTCAACCGTATATGCTCTAACGCACGCATTCGGGCCAATTCCAAGTCCATTGACACGGAGGGCGATCAGATTCTCAGCCATTGGAATGTCACTCTGCCGTTTCACAGGTATCTCTCTGAGGAGCAACAGGCTGCTTTCTGGGAGGAGTACTACCTCCACCGTTTGCTGGAAAGGAAGGATCCTGAATCAACCCGAGTCACGAAGAGCCTCTCGAACTGGACTGGTTTGGTGAGTGCGCTCCGCAAAGTGAACCCAGTTAGGGAAGCCTGCAAGCTGCTGTTTGAATCTGCCCAAGAGCAACGAGATCTAGGTGTCTTACTGGACCTTGTCCCGTCGGAGGTTCGTCAGACAACTGAGCGCGAATACTCGCTGCTGCGTTTATTTGCCCAAGCAGAAACATCGAGGACCGACGGATTCTCCTCGGCCATCCAGCAAGCAAACGGGTTCGACTCTGCTCCTAGCCAGGAAGCCACGATAGCCTCGCTATTGGCCACTCTCCAAACCAATCCCGAGAATCTGCCTTCACGCCTCCTTTTGGCCAATTTCCAGTTAGAACAAGGAGATGCCGCTTCGGCCGCACGGAATTTCGGTCTTGTATTGCAGCAGGAACAAGAAAACCCCACTGCAGCAGCGGGACTCAGCGCTTGCCTCATGCAGGTTGGAGAACTGCGGGAGGCGCTAGACCTTCTAACAGAATCGCTGAACAAGTGGCCAAACCATCCGCTACTCCTTCAGGCGAATCAAATAGCCCAATCCAAGATCGCTGCTACGCCATATCGCGAGGAACATCAGACGGTTTCGACCAACCCTAGCGACGTCAGTAGGCCTTCAATCTCCCCTTCGCAAACACCACATCCCCTGAGTTTCCCCATACGGTGGTTGGCACCTTTCTTTAATCCGAGTGGTTTTGCCAGCGAAGCCATTAGCTTTGTGTTGCCTCTCGCCCAAAGAGCGAAAGTAGGGCTTTATCACGCAACCACGATCTACTCGCAATCGTTTGTGGAGAGTCTTCCGGCCAAGGAACAAAGCCAACTGATGGCGATGCGCGAGGAGTTCCGTAACCTTCGGGGAGGTATTGTGGTCTGCCACAACCCAGCGCCTGGCTTCGGCCGTCTACCAGATGCGGAATATCACGTGGGCCGGGCGATGTTTGAGACGGATCGCCTGCCACCTGAATGGGTGGGTCACTGCGCTCAGATGGATGAGATTTGGGTCCCCACTCAGTTCAACCTGGAAACATTCTCGCGCAGCGGTATACGCAGGGACAGGCTTCATGTCATTCCTGGAGCTGTGGATGCCATACTCTACGATCCGCTCAAACACGAGCCTTATCCTCTGCCAGGCCGGGCTGCCTTCAATTTTCTTTCCGTGTTCGAATGGGCAAGCCGGAAGGGCTGGGACGTCCTCCTTGCAGCCTATCTTCGGGAATTCTCTGCTGAGGACGATGTCTGCCTCCATCTCCGCACCTATTTGATGAATTGTCCGGATGAGGACCCCACCGAAGTCGTGGAGGATCTAATCCGTCAATATGCACAAATGCTCTCCCTCGGGTCAAAGCCTCTTCCCCGAATCAAGATTCTTCCGCGACAGTTTGGGGTAAAGGACTTGCCCCAGCTCTATTTGGCAGCTGATTGCCTAGTGGCGCCGAGCCGAGGGGAGGGCTGGGGACGCCCGCACCACGAAGCGATGATGATGGGCACTCCAGTCATCGCCACGAACTGGAGTGGTAATACTGAGTTCATGAACGAGGCGAACTCGTACCTACTCGATTACGAGTTGGTGGAGATCAAGCGCGTGGAGAAAGCACAGGCGCATTACCAAGGGCATCGATGGGCCAACCCTTCCGAAAAGCACCTCAGGCAACTGATGCGGAGGGTACAACAGAACCCCGCAGAGGCGAAGGCCCGAGGCCAGCGTGCCAGGGCCCACGTGTTAAAGCACTTCAGCCGAGAACCGGTCGGGGAAATCCTCTTCCAAAGGCTTCAAGCCATCGAGAAGAAGCTCCTTACTCCGGGACTGCCCGCCGATGTAGCCCGAAATACCATCTCCTCAGAACGTTCACCAACTCCCCAAAAGCCCGGTGCCATCCAGGTCGACTGGGAAGGATCCTTTCTCGATTTTGCCAGCCTATCCCATGTGAACCGCGAATTGACGCAACGGCTCGAATCGAATCCTGACTTGCAGCTCACCAGAGTGAGCGATCTTCCCTTTGTGGGCAGGGCCGCCGAGTCCAACGAACTCCAGAGTCTAGCTCGGACAATTCAAACTCAGGGGACAGCGAACCCGGACATCACAGTGAGGCACTTCTATCCCCCAAGTTGGCAACGGCCGCCTCACGGGAAATGGGTGCTGATTCAGCCGTGGGAATTTGGAACCCTTCCTGAGGAGTGGGTAAACCAAATCCAGAATGTCGATGAAGTCTGGGTCCATACGGAGTATTTGCGCCGGGTCTACACCGATAGCGGAGTTCCAGCGGAAAAACTGCAGCTTGTTCCCCATGGCATTGACCCCATCCTGTTCCATCCGGGTATCAAACCAATGCACCTCCCCACGCGGAAGTCTTTCCGCTTTCTGTTTGTGGGTGGAACCATCGGCCGCAAGGGAGCAGACATTGCCGTAAACGCCTATTTGCAGCGCTTCAGCGCCCAAGATGATGTCTGCCTCGTCATCAAAGACTTCGGCGGCAAAACGTTCTACCAAGGCCAAACACTGGCCGATCAACTCGCACCCATCATCAAGGACCCCACCCGCCCGGAGATTCTGTATTTGGATGAGGAATGGACACCGGATCAAATGCCGAGTCTCTATGCCGCCTGCCATTGCCTCGTGCATCCCTATCGGGGTGAAGGATTCGGGTTACCAGTCCTGGAAGCCATGGCCTGTGGCCTGCCAGTGATCGTCACGGCCGGTGGCGCCACCGATGACTTCGCTACGGCTGAGTACGCCTACCGAGTGCCCTCAACACGCAAGCCCTTGAACGGCTATGTGGACGATCGCAAGCTCGTGGGGACGGGTTGGTTGCTGGAGCCTGATTTCGGACTCTTCTCTGCCCGGATGCGTTGGCTCTTTGAGCATCAGAAGGATGCGGCCGAACGCGGGAGGGCCGCAGCAAGCCACGTTCGCACCCACTGGACCTGGGAAAGGCCGGTCCGGATCGTTCGCGAACGCCTGCATGCACTGGCAAACCGTGCTCCATCGCCTGAGACAGTCCGGCGGTCCGATCCGAGTCCCACATCTTCACCACCAAAACCCGAAACGCGGGAGGTGGCCCGAGTGAGCAACCTGGAAGCCGCCAACGCCATGTTGGCGAAACAGGACTATACCGGTGCTTGGGCTGCAACTACCGATGCAATCTCGCTACGCCCCTTTCATCCCGAAGCCTTCCTTCTCCTCGGGCAGATTGCCGAGGCGGCGAGGGATATCGAGAAGGCCCGTCAATGCGGCCATCGACTCCTGGAAATGACTCCGAACTGGGGAGCGGCCAAGGAGTTCTCCGAGCACCTTGCATCTATATCGACGCCAAGCGAATCTCGACAGTGGCCCGCAGTGCTCGGTCTGGATGTGGTTGAAACGCGCCCATCCCCTACCCTCTCAGTCATCTTGATCGCGAAGAACGAGGAACAGTTCATTGAACGTTGCCTCTCTTCGGTGAAACCGATTGCCAACCAGATTGTTCTCGTGGACACGGGGAGCACCGATCGGACGGTGGAGATTGCTAAGGCCCTCGGTGCCGAGATTCATCATTTCGAATGGTGCGACGACTTCAGTGCTGCGCGCAATGTATCCCTGGAGCATGCCAGGGGCGACTGGATCCTCATGCTGGATGCCGATGAGGAACTTCACCACACCCAGCATGCCTCTCTACTGGATCATCTGAAGACACCACTGGCTATGGCCTGTCGTTTACCTCTCGTGAACAAAGGACGCGAGAAAGACGGTGTCTCGTATGTTCCACGTCTGTTCCGGAATGCTCCTGGACTGCATTTCGTCTCCAGAGTGCATGAGCAGGTGTTCTACAGCGTGGCTGCAAGGTGCAGGGAGTGGGGAATGAGTGCGCCTCTAGGGACGGCTGTTCTGTTGCACCACGGCTATGACCCAGCTGTGGTCAAAGATCGCAACAAGATCGAGCGCAACCTTCACCTCCTCCGCAAGGCGATTGTGGAGAGGCCGAGCGATCCCAGCCTGGAGATGAATCTGGGGTTGGAGCTAGTGCGATCCGGAGAGTTGCAGGAGGGGCTGCGCCATTACCATACCGCGTTCGAGATCCTGGGCAAGATGCCCCCGGACGAGATCACGCCAGAAATCCGCGAGGCCTTACTCACTCAATACGCGACTCATCTGAACCAGGCTAAACGGCATGAAGAGATGCTAACCATCCTCTCTTCTCCTCTGGCCAAGACCATTGAGACAACTCCCTCAATGCACTTCTGCCAGGCCATTGCCCACTATGAACTGAAGCAGTTCGCGGAGGCGATTCCACACCTGCGGGCGTGCATCCAGAAGCGTGAAGATTTGGCACTAACCCCTGCCGTGGAGCAAATCCATGGCCCAGCTGCGAACCATTGTCTCGCAGTCTGTCTTGGAAGGACCGGACAACTCATGGAAGCGGAGCAAGCATTCGTGGAGGGAATTGCGGCCTTCCCCGATTCCAGCGGGCTACGGTTGGATTTCGCGAGGTTCCTTTTCGAGCAGAAGAAGCCTTTAGAATCGATGAAGGCACTCAACGAGCTTGTGGAAATCACACCTGACTCGCTGGAGGCGTGGCAATTTGGCGGACACATCGCACTCAGTAATCCTGACTTCCTTGAGTTCGCCAACGATTGGACCCAGGTGGGGCTTGCTCGCTTCCCAGACAACAAGCCCCTCCAACTCCTTCGGGCCCAGGCGCTCTTGCTGGCGGGAAAGGTACCCGATGCAATCCAACTCTGGCGTCAGGTCCAGGGTAGAGATCTGCCAGCGCACGCTGCTGCGCTCTTGATCTGCGAGATCGTCTCGGAATACCCATTAAGTCCCATCGCACCTGGGCAAAGGGACGCGGTAACTCGCGAGCTCCTGAAATGGTATTCCCGACTCATTCGTCAGGGAACCGCCGAAGTCGTCATGGCGTTGAACCGTCGGCTCGAAACTCTGCGTGAGGTGCTGCCCGAGGTGGCCGACAATATCAGCCAAGCTCTCATGGAAGCGAAACAAGGTTGAGGAAAACTGGGTAGCCGTGCTCGGAAGAGCGCGCTGACCTGTTCGTAGCGGAGTAGGCTTCTCGCCTTCTTCCGAAGGCGACTACGGTGGCGATGGGTGAGCCACCCCTAAGTCGTCGGCAGCTGCGCTCGGTATTCGGTCGGGGACAGCCCGGTGATTTTCTTGAAGACCCGGTTGAAATGGGTTAGGGACTGGAAGCCCACTTCGAATGCGATTTCGCTGATGCGCAGATTCGGGTTGAGCGCGAGGTTCTTGGCGCGCTCGATGCGGACGCGAGAGACGTAGTCGGTAAAGTTGATGCCGGTGGTTTTCTTGAACACCTTGCAGAAGTAGAACGTGCTGGTGTTCACCGCCTTGGCTACCTGAGTCAGGTTGAGGTCTTCTCCCTGGTGTTCCTGGATGAATTCCTTCGCCCGAGCGATCATGGCGGGCTCGGAATGCTCCTGCCGGACCACCACTTGGTTGCTCACGAGGGAAAGGTGCTGGGCAAAGATGGACATCATCTTCACGATGGCCTCATGCTCCCGCTGCGAAACCACCCTTGTGTCCAGATACAGACGCCTCAGCTTCTCGGGATCGGCCTCCAAGCCCCATTCGCTCACTAACTTGGCCACGCGGTCGCACTGGGCGGCGTTGGGCTTCTTCCTGAAAACCTGGCCGGTCTGAAGGAAACCCACCAACTGCTCCCCCAGTTTCACCGGAATCGCAGTCTCACAGAGACCCGAGGCGCAGGTGAGCGTTTGGGGATCCACAGAAGCTATCTCTGACAAATGCTGCTGGGTTTGAAGGCACATGGCACAGGCCATACTCTTCTGGGCGACCAGGGCACAGTAAGGGTTCTCGTTGGGGCGTCCGTGGTAAGGCAACTGCCAGGAATCAACCGGGCGAAGAGTCACCGGAAGGCCGGTCATGTCACCGAACGCCTGAGAGTAATCCAGGAAAATCCTGGAATTGGTCAGTGCTTCGACAACGCTCTTTCCGTTGGTATGCATCAGGAACCTAAGGTGCCACTAAGCATTTGTTGATGTCGCCACGCCAAATTATGACAAATCATAACGAAGACTCAACCAGAATCTTGAGTTTCGACACTCTGCGAACCGGGATCCTCAGCCGACTGCTAATGCGGGGAACCAAGCGCCTTCTGCACAATAATGGCGTAGGAGGTAGTGACAAACCCTTGCAGCCAAAGCTTGATGTGAGGATTGTGCTTGTAGGGTGGAATGTCCACGTAACAGTCCGCTTCGGTATCCCCAAGCGTGAAATCCAATTCGCAGACAACGTGACCAGCACTCCTGAGACTATGTGCTAGTTCCTCCAAATCCCTCCTTCGGTAAAGAACGGAGTCACAATTGTCGGGTGTAAAATCATTAGAAAGGACATTGAATTCAGTTGTATGGACTGCAATGCCGCCCGGCTTTAGGCATCGCATCGCGTTCAAGACGAAGTCCATTCCTCGTCGCAGGTTCCCGAGGTGCTCGAGTGCGCAGGATGACCAACAGAAGTCCAAGTCCACAAAAGTGCTTGGTATCCTTGTCATATCCAAGGGAAGAAACTGCACGTTCTCCTTGAAGACGGCGGGATAGCAAATTCCCAACTCGTTTAGATCCTGCACCCCCCCGGCATGTTGGTCGGTCTGGCTCCAAGCCTCAGCAACTCCCGACTTTGGCAGATCGGTAGCTTGGATCCTGCACCCATATGAGGCAAACAAGGCAGAAAGCGGCTCCTTACCCACGGCAAAACCTAGCCCCACCTTCCCCGGTGCCACCATTCCTCGCTCATATAGGGCTTGGCAAATGTAGCACCACTCCCAGAGCTTTCTCCGAGGCAGCCAGGGTTGGCGTAGTCGCTCAGCCCAAAGTCGAAAGTCATCCCGTAAAAGGTGCTCCCATTTGCACGGGGCACATATCAGTTTGTCCATACTTGCTTTCACGCGGCTGCGATTGTCCCACATCGCTCAACCGGTTGGAGTGCCCAACCGCAAGATATTGACCGAGGGAACGATTCGGAGCTCATGCTCACGACCTGATCCTAGCAAAACGCAAGGCACCGCAAAGGCAAAAGCACGACTAGAAGCCGGTTACTGAATCCGAGCGGACGTTCTTTCACGAATCCAGGGGACGTCGCGAGGCGCGATGAATGTGCCTGAGGGACGCTTGTTGCGGGGGATGAGTTTCGTGGTATCCGGATCCTTCCAACTATGGATTTCGGCATGACCATCGGCGAAGGCCAAACCCCCCGCATTATTGTGGTAGGTGGCAGGCAGGTTGCCCCATTGATTGGCTTTATTGCCAAACTTGGTGCTGGTGAACACCAGGAAATAGCCATCGTCGATGCTTTGCTCCCGCTCGTCGATGAACACCCAGGCCTGCGCTGGCCCCGGACGGGTAATGTCCGAGAGCTTGTGGTAATAATAGTAATCTTTGTCGAAAGACCAATTCACCGACCCATTCATATTGCCATTCATGGAGATGCTACGGGTGCGTGGCATCTGCTTGCCTCCGATGACCGCCATGCTCTTGTCAGCCGGGCACCGGTAGATCCCGAGGGAGGAGTTGTAGGGCCAAAGCTTCCCGATGGGCGACATGATCAGGAGGATGTTGGTGTTGTTGGTAGTAGTGGGTGGTTCGATTTCCAGCCAACCACCGACCCAGCTATCGCGGTTCATCCCATCGGCATTCGTCACCAGCCGATCCTGGTTATCGAGCGCGTACTGGTACCAAGACAGCTGGAGCTGTTTCATGTTGTTGAGGCACATGATGCCTTGGGCTTTGGTCTTGGCCTTGCCCAGCGCGGGCAGGAGCATGCCTGCCAAGATGGCGATGATGGCGATCACCACCAAGAGTTCGATCAAGGTGAAGGCTCTGGTGCTGAGAGTTTGAAATCTGAGTTTCATAGCCAATCCGTTTCTCCACCCCAGATTCTTAACCTGGGATTAAGTAATCGTTACCATGAACTGAACACGGCCGCCTTCACAAAGATTCCTCAGACTAGCATAAAAGTGCCAGGTGCGCATCGCTAACGCCCCGACCAGCGCACCGCTACCCACAAGGGCTAAGTGCCCGGGGTTTGCGGCTCGTGTCCCTGCAACCGGCGCAAACAGCTCTGGCTGTTCTCCAGCAGTTCGAGGGGAGCACCATCTTCCACGACCTTTCCCCCGTCCAGCACCACGACGCGATCGAAGGATCGCACGGTGTGCAATCTGTGAGTCACGAGGATGATCGTGCGGGAGGCGAATCGGCTGCGCAGACTGCCGAAGACCAACCGTTCCGTTAATGGGTCCAATGCGCTCGTGGGCTCGTCGAGAAGCAAAACTGGGGCGTCTTTCAAGAAAGCTCGTGCCAGGCCGATGCGCTGGCGTTCACCCACACTCAATCGGGCTCCACCCTCCCCGACCACCGTCTGGAAGCCTGAGGGCAATGCCCGGATGAAACCCAAGGCCCCAGCAGCCTCTGCGGCCGAGGCAACCTCCTCCGAACTCGCTGAAGGCTTCCCCAAGGTGATGTTCTCGAGAAGGGTGCCGGGTACCAGCAAGGGCTCCTGTTGCACGAAAGAGACCGCGCGCCGAAGGTCGCACAACCGGAACTCCCGCAGATCCACACCATCCAGTCGTATTACACCCTCATTGGGATCAAAGAACCGGGGAAGCAAGTGGAGCAGGGTTGTCTTGCCAGCACCACTGGCTCCCACAACAGCGACCGCCTGGCCGGCTGGGATTCTCAGGTTCAAATCGAGGAGGACCGGCCGTTGCGAATCGTATCCGAAGGTGACTCGCTCCAGGGAAATTGACCCCTCGAGGCGAACCGAGGCAGGCTCCTCACCGGTCTCGCCCTTCCAACGGACGGCGCGTGGGCTTTTCGGCTCAGAAACCTCCTCCGGGGTGTCCAGGATCTCGAAGATACGGTTCACCCCTACGCCTGCGGAGGAGAGGGTGGCGCCGACATGCGACAGCTGGTTGAGGGGGTCATAAAGCTGGGAGAGGTAGGCGATAAAGACCAGCAGCTCCCCGATGGAAAGTTGGCCCTGCAGGACCTGGTGCCCTCCGTACCAGGCGATTCCACCGGTCCCGGCGGCGAAGACCATGGTAACCGCCAGACCATAGACCAACTCCGAGCGATGCTGGGCGATGCGACGATTTTGCGCATCGACAGCCGCCACGGCAAAGCGGTCGCGCTCCTCTTTCTGCCGGACAAAACTCTGAAGGACGGGAAGCGCCTCCAAACACTGCTGAACAGCGGAAGCTAGGAGTCCGTCCGTTTTCTGAGCCTCTGCCCCGCGCACTCTCATCACTTTTCCAAAGCCCTGAATACAAACAACGAGGCAAGGAACTACAGCCAGTGAGACCCATGTGAGTCCCGGATTCAGTCTCCACATCACCCCCACCATCATCAGGAGCGCGAAGCCGGCACTGCACGAGGTGATCACCCCTTGTTGGAAGAGCGTCTGGAAGGCATAAGTATCCCAGGTCGCCCGGTAGACAATGTCCCCTCGGAGGGATGACTGATGGTAGCGAAGGGAAAGGTCGAGCAATCGCGAAAACACTGCTTGGCGCACCCGACGCAGGCCTTGCAGACCGGTCTGGATCGAAACCAATTGGGCAACAGTACCCACCAGGGCATGCCCAAGATGAATAATCACCAAGGCCAAGGCGGCAAGGACAACCTGGCCCGGCTTCGAGATGCCATCCGCCAATCCGACCACCCAAGTAGGCAACTTCGAGTCGCCCAAAATAGAATCCACCAAGACGGCTATCGGCCACGGCTTCAGCAAACCGACAAAGCTGGAAACCGCAATCAGCAGAATCGCCCCGCCCGCGAGGAAGGCGTCAGCGCGGAAGAACTGCCAGGCTCGGAGGAGAGATTTCATTCTAGTGGGGTGCGGAAGGAATCATGCACCGTTTCGTCGAAACCAGGGGTTGGAGGGCAAACGCGACGTCTGTGGACGCCGCAGCCCAAAAACCTGGCGAGTCTCACCCTGCCCTCCACGAGAGCTGGAACCGGTAGGCTCTCCTCTGACGCCAAAGTGGTTGTGCCCACGCGAAAGTCCAGCTAACATGGCATTCATGCGGCGTTTTCTGCCATTGGTTGTAGCGTTGGCCTTCATGATCTGCGGCACCGCCAGTTTTGCTGGTTCGGCGAAGATCATCAAGGTTCTCCAGCAACGAATCGACAAAGAGGGCCGCACCTCCGTATCTCCCAGCCTCTATGATCGCGACGCTTACCAGTTCTTGTTACGCCAAAAACCCGAGCTGTGCGGTGGAACCCGCTTTCAAATTCAATGGAAGGCCGAAGCCGCCAGTCAGGGGTCTCTCTTTTTGCGGATAGAACTTGTAACGGCGAAATCGGGTGTGGACAAGCCTCTTGTCTTCGAACGACCCGTCAAAGCGTCCAGCCCTTGGAGCCGATGGTCCGCCATCACGCTGGCTTCGGACGAAATGGCGGCTGTGGGAGAGGTCATCGCTTGGCGCGTGTCGCTCATCGACAAAGAGACGGTCCTTGCACGCCAAAGATCCTTCCTGTGGCCCATCCCTCCCTCCATCGTTGACGATCGCCCCTGAACTGAACAAAATATTCACTTTCTGCATGATTGATAAGAAACGACAACTGTTGAGCGGAGACGAAGCGATCGCTCTGGGAGCCCTACACGCAGGGGTAGCCCTCGGATCGGGGTATCCCGGGACCCCTTCCACAGAAATCTTGGAGTACTTCTCTGAACTCGGAGGCAAAGGACAATGGTCTCCCAACGAGAAGGTGGCGCTGGAGGTGGCGATCGGAGCGTCCTTCGGCGGAGCCCGAGCGCTCGCCACCATGAAGCACGTGGGGCTCAATGTGGCCGCGGACCCTCTGTTCACGGTCGCCTATACGGGCATTACGGGTGGCTTGGTCATCGTCTCAGCTGATGACCCAGGCATGGCCTCGAGCCAAAACGAACAGGACAACCGGCATTATGCCGTGGCTGCGGCAGTTCCCATGCTGGAACCTTCGGACTCCCAGGAAGCATATGAGTTCACCCTCGCCGCGTTCGAGCTCTCTGAACGTTACAAAGTTCCGGTGCTTCTCAGGGTCACAACCCGAGTCTGCCATTCCAAGACCGTCGTTCAACCGAAGGCTGACATGATCGTCAGACCTCCCCTAGCCTTTACGAAGGATGTGGCGGGCAGAGTGATGATTCCCTCCAATGCCCGTCCCGCCCACCGGAGGCTTCGACAGAAACTGTCAGAAATCACTCGCTGGAACGAGGGTTCCGAGTTGAACCGACTTGTGCCTGGCGGAAAGGAACTTGGGATTATCACGTCTGGCATCTCCTATGTGCACGTTCGAGAAGCGGCACCGGAAGCGTCCGTGCTGAAACTTGCCGTCACCTATCCCCTGCCCCTGGAACGGATTAAGAAGTTTGCTGAATCAGTGGAGCGTTGCCTGGTGATCGAAGAAGGGGACCCCTACCTCGCTGACGCCCTGCGAGCTGCTGGCATCCCCGTCGAGGGAAAGCCGGAGCCCTTCCGGTTTGGCGAGCTGAACGTAACTCGGGTACGCAAGATCATCTCGGGCGACAACACTCCTGACCCAGTTCGCCCAAGTGGCAAGGCTCCGCAGTTGTGCGATGCCTGTGCGTACCGGCAAGTTTTCACGGCACTAAGAAAGATGAGCTGCATCGTGTCTGGGGACATCGGGTGCTACTCGTTAGGCGTCCTTGCCCCGTTTGAGGCTATTGATACCATCGTTTGCATGGGAGCAAGTCTGGGCGTGGGGCTTGGCCTAAGACACGTTCTCCCGGAAGACGAGCAGAAGCGAGTGGTGAGCGTGATCGGAGACAGCACGTTCGTTCACAGCGGCATTACCGGGTTGGTGGAAATGGTCTATAACCCTCCCAAGACGGGCCACGTCGTGATCGTCCTCGACAACTCCACCACCGCGATGACGGGGCATCAGGAGCATCCGGGTACAGGACGCTCGCTCCTTCATGAGACAACGAATCGGTTCATCATCGAGGACGTGGCCAGAGCCGTGGGTGTCCCCAGAGTGCATGTGGTGGAACCGAGAGTCGGATCAGATGACTTCGACCGGCTGCTGAAGGACTGCCTGGACAGCGGGCAACTTTGCGTCATTGTCGTCCGTCGTCCTTGCATATTGATTATCAAGCAGTTGAAAGAGTACGAAAAGTGTGAAGTCGAAAGAAAGGCCGAGTGTGCCACCCATTAACGTCATCATCGCAGGCCTTGGCGGACAAGGTGTGCTCAAGGCATCCGATATTCTGGCTGATGCAGTTTTCCTGGCGGGCCACGAGGTGAAGAAGAGTGAACTCCACGGAATGAGCCAGCGCGGCGGGTCTGTTTGGAGCGACGTTCGCTATGGAAGCGAGGTCTTCAGCCCCATGATCCCGGATGGAGAAGCCGATTTTCTGGTCGTGCTGACCCCGGACCAAGTCGAGCCGCACCGCACCCAACTGAAATCAGGGGGCAAGCTCATGGTGCCCGAGTTGCTGGAAGACATCAACCTGCCGAATCGCAAAAGCCTGAATGTGGCCCTGCTGGGGTACCTCAGCGCTCACTTGAACCTTCCTGCGGATTGCTGGATTCAGGCCCTGCAACGAAACCTGCCAGCTGAGCATTTTTCGGCCAATAAAAGCGCCTTTGATCTCGGTGCCAGTAAAGCTCAGATGCCAGCCATTACCTGAACCCGCTGTCTATGGTCAACTACTCCACTCTCGGTAAAGGATTCCACACGGCCAGCGCTCTCGACTACCTGCCCGAGCAGCAACTCCGTGAACTTCAACTAGCCCGATTGCGAGCCATCGTGGACCGGGCCTACACCTGCGTAAAGCTCTACCGCGAACGCATGGACAAGGCGGGGATAACTCCCGGCGACATTCGATCCCTGGATGACATTGCGCGCCTGCCCTTCACCGAGAAACACGACCTGCGAGAGTCCTATCCCTTCGGTCTATTCGCCAGCCCTCTTTCCGACATCGTCCGATTTCATGCCTCCAGCGGCACAACAGGAAAACCCATCGTAGTGGCCTATACGCAGGAGGACCTGAACGACTGGGCCCAGGTGATGTTGAGGAGTTTCACCGCCTGCGGACTCCACCGCGGCGACATCATCCAAAACGCCTATGGGTATGGCCTGTTCACTGGAGGGCTGGGTGCTCATTACGGTGCAGAGGCCCTGGGTGCCTGCGTCATCCCTATCTCAGGTGGAAACACGGACCGTCAAATCATGGTCCTCAAGGACTTCGGCGTAACGGCAATCTGCTGTACTCCCAGCTACTTCCTTCACCTCATCGAGAGGGCCACGGAACTGGGAGTTGACATGAAATCCCTTCCGCTCAAGGCCGGAGTGTTTGGGGCTGAGCCTTGGACCGAGGAGATGCGCAAGCGAATCCAGACTGAAAGCGGCATCAAGGCGTACGATATCTACGGTCTCTCCGAAATCATTGGGCCTGGGGTCGCGATGGAATGTCAGGAGCAGGCAGGCCCCCACATCTTCGAAGACATGTTTTACCCGGAGATCGTGGACCCAAAAACTGGTGTACCTTGTCCAGACGGAGCCGAAGGGGAACTCGTTCTCACCACCCTCTGCAAGCGTGCCATGCCCATGATCCGTTACCGGACCCACGACATTACCTCGCTCGCAGCGGAAAAGTGCGGCTGTGGGCGCACCCTTCGAAGGATTTGCCGCATCGCGCGGCGTAGTGACGACATGCTGATCATCCGTGGCGTCAACATGTTCCCGTCGCAGATCGAGACCGCACTCCTGGCTGTGGAAGGAACCCTACCCCACTACCAGATCATCGTCGACCGGGTGAAAGGATTGGACACGGTGGAAGTGCAGGTGGAGGTGACTTCAGAAGTGCTCAGCGACACAGTGGGGGCCATGGAGACCCTCCAAGCCAAGCTTTCTCATTCCATCGAATCGGTCACCGGCCTTCGAGCTGAAGTGAGATTGATGGCTCCCCGCACCCTGCAACGGAGTGAGGGCAAGGCTCGCCGGGTCCAGGACAAACGAAAAATGTAAGCGCGCAAGAAAGGTACCCGCTATGATCCTCAAACAACTCTCCCTGTTCCTTCAGAACGAGCCAGGTTCCCTCACCACCCCCTGCAAGGTCCTTGCAGCAGCGGGAATCAACATCATCACCTTCAGCCTGGCAGACAGCCAGCAGTTCGGCATTCTGCGGCTGATTGTGACCGACTGGGAGAAGGCCAAATCGGTTCTGGAACAAAGCGGTTGCCTCGTCAAGGTGACGGAGGTGGCGGCAATCGAGGTGGACGACAAACCGGGTGGTCTGGTGCGGGTTCTGGAAGCCCTCGAAGGTACCAGCGTGAATGTGGAATACGTCTATGCGTTTACCTTCAAGAAGGAGAACCGTGGTGTGCTCGTCTTCCGCTTCGACCGCCCCGAATTAGCCATCCAAGCTCTGCAGCAACGCCAAATCAATGCTTTAGGCGCTATGGACCTAAACAAACTCCTTGGCTAAATCGGACTGGTTGTCACAATCAGCCCCTTTTATGAAGATCTGCGTCATCGGAATCCCCGGAGTCAATCTGGGCAAATGCAACATCAAAGATCCGCGCCTGGATGAGGCGGATCGGTTGGTGGAGGCCAAGAAGAAGACCTACGTGCAAGTGGACGTCGTGGGAGAGGAAGAAGTGCAAGAGGCGGATGCGGTGCTCGTTCACGCCGACCGCCAACCAGATCTCATTTTGCAGGATCTTGAATTTGTGGAGACCCGACTCGGCAGAGACCCTCAACCAGGCGAACTGAGCGCACTCCAGAAGTTCAAAGTTCGTCTGGAATCGGAACAGCTTCTGTATGGTGTCGATCTAACACCTGAAGAAAGCGAAGCTACGGCCGCCTACCGTTTTGCCACGAACAGACCCATTACCGTCGCCCAGCAGGCAGATCTTGAGGATCTAGACGCGCTGATGGTGCGGACGTACCAGCAAAGCGATTACATCTCTTTCCTCACGGTAGGAGGAAAGGAAAACCGAGCTTGGCCGGTAAGAAAGGGGGTTTCCGCCTGGGACGCCGCGGGGACTATTCACACTGATATTCAGAAAGGGTTCATCCGAGCGGAAATCATCAGCTTCGAGGACTTCAGTTCGAATGGGGGCGAGACCCAGGCCAAACGAGCCGGAAAACAACGTCTCGAAACGAAGCAGTATATCATGCAGGACTACGACGTGGTGAATTTCCGCTTCAGTAAGTGATTTTTGTTGTATAAAACCCCGAAGGCTGGAATCAAGTGGGGCATGCAATCCCACATAAACAGTCCTTCGCATCTTAACCGGCGGCGTTTTCTCCAAACATCGACCCTAGCGGCCTCAACGATGCTGGTCTTACCCAGCAGTGTGGTCGGTCTCCGCGCGGGCACGTCTCCCAACGAGAAACTGAATATTGCTGGGATAGGTGTGGGTGGACAGGGGGGGGCTGACCTCCGTCAGATGGAGACGGAGAACATCGTGGCGCTTTGCGACGTGGATTGGGACAACGCAGCGGGCACGTTCAAGCACTTTCCTAATGCCAAGCAGCACAAGGATTTCCGGAAGATGCTCGATACCCAGAAGGACATCGACGCGGTCGTGGTGGGAACGCCGGACCACATGCACGCCTTCGCCTCAATGTACGCCATGAAGCTGGGCAAGCACTGCTACTGCGAGAAACCCCTCACCCACTCTGTCTATGAGGCTCGCCAGCTGGGCATCGTTGCAAAAGAGACAAAGCTCGCCACCCAAATGGGGAATCAGGGACAAGCATCCGAAGAGACTCGGAGACTCTGCGAGATTGTCGCGGCAGGAGCTGTAGGTGGAGTTACCGAAGCCCATATCTGGACGGACCGGCCCTCCCAAGGCCTCTTCAATGAGTATTGGCCTCAAGGCGTAGGAAGACCCAAGGAAAGCCAGGCTGTGCCTGCATCGATGGACTGGGACCTGTGGATCGGGGCCGCCCCCGAGCGGCCATTCAACCGCGCCTATCATCCTTTCCGTTGGCGTGGTTGGTGGGATTTTGGCACGGGCGCTCTGGGAGATATCGGCTGTCACGCCTTTGATCCGGTCTTCCGCGCCCTGAAGTTGGAGCATCCTCTCACGGTGGAGGCCGCATCCAGCCGCGTTAACGAGGAGACGTACCCCCTCGCCTCCATGGTGACGTATCAATTCCCAGCCCGTGGCGACATGCCACCTACAAAACTGGTGTGGTACGACGGAGGTCTTCGCCCCCCGCGTCCCGAAGGGCTGCCCGAGGGAGAGGTTATGGGTGATAACGGACGGATGCTCGTAGGACCGAAAGGGTTCATCCTTGGCAACACCGTTTACCCGGAAAGTCGTCGCAAGGAGGTTGGCGAGGTTTCCAAGACCCTTCCCCGATCCATCGGCCATTACAAGGAATGGATCGAAGCCTGCAAGGGTGGCAAGCAGGGCGGTTCCAACATGGCAGACTGGGCGGCCCGACTCACTGAGGTGGTTTTGCTGGGAAACGTCGCTTTGAGAGTTCATCTGCGGGAGCTTCTGACCCGGAAGAAGCTCAACTGGGACCCGGCGAATCTCAAGATTGCAAACCTGCCCGAAGCCAACGAGTACATCCGGCGAGAGTACCGTAAAGGTTGGAGTCTGGCTTAATAAGATCTACTACTCTGCACAAACCCTACTTCTCAGATTGCATCCACTGCAGGATGCTGTATCTGTAGTGCGAAACGTGGTTCCAATCGCAACCACGGGTAGATTTGGTTGTCGGCATGAGTGTGCAGATTGAGAGGCTGATGTGGCTAAAGCCGGGGGAGCAGAGGAAACTCTGCCGAAAGCCTGTCCGTCCCCAGACCGAGGCGGGTCATTCCCCATTTCGTCTTATCCTGCTCGGCCCCCCAGGGGTGGGGAAAGGCACTCAAGCAGCATTTCTCTGTAAGAAATACGGTACCTGCCACCTTTCGACGGGTGAGTTGTTCCGCTCAGGTAAGAACCTGCCACCTTCGCAACGAAGTCCCGCCATGGAGTCCGCTGTGCAACATATGGTGCGAGGAGACCTGGTCCCCGATGTAACCGTCCTCGAACTGGTGCATGAGAGGGTCCACTGCCTTCACTGCGACACCGGCTTCCTTCTGGACGGTTTTCCCCGCACAGTAGTGCAAGCAGAGGCGCTGCAACGTCTCCTCTTGAGTGAGGGAATGGCTCTCGATGCGGTATTGGATTACACCCTTCCAATTGACGAGGTCGTACGACGTATCTCAGGGCGGCGAACGTGCATAGGCTGCAACGCTTCCTATCACGTGTGGAATTGTCCCCCAAGGAGGCCAGGCTTCTGCGACCTCTGCGGGGATGAGCTCTGCCAGAGAGAGGACGATCTCCCGGAGGCAGTACGTACCCGGTTAGAAGTCTACGCGAGACAAACTGCTCCCCTGGTGGATTACTACCGAGATCAGGGTTTGTTAGTCAGCATCTCTGCCGAGGGCCTGCCAAGCGACGTACTTAATCGCACCATCGAGGTTCTTAACCGGCGGCGGGAGGCCAGCACCTCCGGGTCAGCCTCAATCAGACCAGTGTGTTCGGGCAGTCCGGCCTGCTAGCCCGCAGAAGCACAAGGCGCCGGGGGGAAACCCGGCGCCCTGCGGAGAGACTGTGTTAACGAGAACCTGCTACCAGGTTAGGTTCACTTCGGCCCGAATAAAGCTCATCATGTCTCGATGGGTATAGTAATCCCCCATGAAAACCAACTCACTCCAAAGGTGCGCGCTCAGGTGTTCATTGTGGCGGTACTTGAAAACAGCGCTGACCATATGGCCGCGGAAGTTACCATCATTCGTGAATAGATTCCCCGCCGTGGTAGCGCGGGTGGGAACCTCTTGATCAGCGAACAGGAGGTAGTAATCGGCGATGAAATCCAGTTTCTTCACCGGCGTAAAAGTAAATCCGGGGCCGACCTTGTGGATGTTGGCGATCTGCGAAATGCGAGTCTCGTTAATGAACGAGTAGATGTACAGCTCACTCCACTGCGGCCATCGACCCCAAGGTGAATCGAACATCTCGTCGCGCTTGGTGTCCGGATCATCACCTGTCAAGTACTCGTAACTAATCCGGAGCTGCGCGTTTCGAGGATCTTTGAAGAAGTAGGACACTCGGTTGTTGAAGCCGGTGGCGAATACATCACGCTCCGTGATCCCGTTTGCCGCGGAGTAGGCATCATGCAGGATCGGGTCGGTCTTATCGCCAATTTGAAAGGCCAACTCAGATCGGTATTTCCAGTGTTCTCCCACATCACCAGCCACACGGGCGCCCATCGTAAAAAGCTTGGAATCGTATCCGTTCTTGGCTTCTTGTTCGGTCTGCTTGAAGATGAGGTACCCGTCCAACTGCGTTTTGGGGATCGATTTATGGGTCACATAAACAACCCCGCCTCGCTCGTTGTTCTCGATCTGCGTTTTCACCTGGTGGTTGATGGGCGGCAGCCAGCGGTCGTTCCAAGCACCCTGGTCGATATACATGAAATCGATCGATGTCTTCTGCGGCTTCAGGTCCCAAGTCACCCGGGCGGCGTCGAAATAGATCGTACGCGATCCGTCCAAAGGCGTGCCATCGAGAATCAGCCAGCCATCGCCAAATCCGGTGAGGTCCTGACGGCCCACCGTCATGCTCACGGGAGCTTTGCCGATCTCCTTCCACTTCAGGCTCATCGAGTCAAAGATCCCCTCTGACCAATCGAAACCCTCCATGTGGCCCGCGCGGAAGGATGGCTTCGTCCACTCCCTGCCCTCCCACGTCAGCCGCGTGACCAAGTCAAGATTCTGGACCGGAGTGAAGGTGTTCCACCACCGGGTACGAATCCGTATGTAGTTCTGCTCGTGGTAGGGAGTTTCGCTGTTGAGAGTGATGGCATTGTTGAAGTACTCGTCGCGGACGCGCAGGTCAGCACCCCATTTCCACCAGGAGGTAGGTTGCTTCGACTCGTGCACGACCTCGTCGAACTTGCTGGTGTAGGTTGGACTCGGTGGCGAGCTGGCAGCAGCTCCAGCGGCGGGGGCGGCTGGCTGGGTCTCGGCTGCAGCAGCGACAGTACTCAGAAGCGCCGACGTAGCGGCGACAGATGTAAGGAATCGGCTCACGGCTATTCTTGGTGGTTGACTTTCGTTCTGCCATCCATCCAGTGGACGTACCTAATGGCATAGGGTTTGCGTTGACTAAGCACAAACCTGTTACTGGGCTGGGGCAGTGATCCGGAGGATAAAAGAACCATCACTGCTGTCAATAGGTTTATTAGTTCACAGCAACTCTTTATTAAGAAAACCAATAGACCACTAATTGCTCCCTTGAAAGCAAGATTTGTGTACTCCCTTGCTCACTTCAATCCACCAGGAAAGGCAGGCCGAGCCGCAGCCTCCCCTCGCTTTCAGCGTTCGCGCCCGCTTACGCCGAGCATGCGAAGCCAATGCACCCAGGAGTTAAGGGACGAACCATCCTGCGGGCAGGCAAACCAGCCTTGATAGCCCATCAACAACTTCCGATTCAGCATGGTGGCGTCCACCTCGTCGCCCAACCGGAATAACTGTTGTGCGTTTGTTCCCGGCACGATGAAGTTGGTGCACGTGACCGCCACGAATTCTGCACGCAATTGGCGTGAGCACAAAGAGGGAGCATCCAGCGATCGGGGACGGCGAGCTCCGCCAGCCTGCTCCGGAGAGCTCCGCAGACGTTTCTGTTCTCCTCACGGCCGACCTGGGCCCAGGACAACCCAGAAGCCGAAATTGAGGCTCCAGTTGTTCGGGGAGCCGTAGGAGCCGCGGTACGCCGACCGAGAGTACCTGGCGTTGGGGCCATGGCCAGCATAACAGCCGCCGAACGCACCTGGAACAGATTCGAAAGTCTATTTTTGCTTGAAATTGAAAATCCGTGGGTAAGCTTTCGGATCAGGAATCTCGGCGTCATGTCCC
The DNA here is from genome assembly GCA_964411985.1 of uncultured Verrucomicrobiota bacterium. Lineage (GTDB taxonomy): Bacteria > Verrucomicrobiota > Verrucomicrobiia > Limisphaerales > J093 > CAYPNF01. The sequence goes on along the minus strand of CAYPNF010000023.1, from coordinate 71,217 downwards.
TTGAGGTACTTATTCAGGAACCAAAGTGTATAGGTGTTGAGGATCGCTGCCGTCTCAATCCCTCTCGCAGGAAAGTCATTCCAGTAATAGTCCGAAAAACTCTGATGCACCGTGCTTTGGATCTGGAACCAGACTGAATCACGGGTTGCCTTGCTGTGCAGTGCCATCGCGGTGGTCGAACTGTATAACTCGCTAGCGTACATTCCCAACAAGGGTTTATCGAGCCCCGCGCTGAGCACGGTGGCCGCGTTTTGATAATACCCTTCGAAGCTGACCGCGGCCCGGCAGCGAGAATCAATGCGGCACATCTCCGCGCCCACGCCTCCACCCCAAGACCATCCCGCCACCGCCACGTTGCTCGCATCTAGGCGACCTTTGAATAGCGGATCCTCCTGGTTCCATAGGGCAAGTTCATCCAGCGCCACCTGAACGTCACGAACTCGATCCTGAAACCCACTGTCTCCTGAGACGCTATCGCTCCTGCCTGCCAGGTGGGAACCGTCAGGGAAAGTGGTCCCCGGAGCATCGATCGGATCCGAAGCGAGAACCACAAAACCATGGCTGGCGAGGAAGGGGCCGCGCTCCGCCAACTCCGTCCGCAAACCCCATCCTCCCGGCGAATACGCCAGGATTGGAAAAGGTGCTCCGGAGTTGGCACAGGCTACATCGGCCTGGGCATAGGATCTGAAGAAGTGGCGCAGCTGCTTTGCGCCGAAGTCGACCTTCAATACCACCAACTCATCTTCCAGCCGCGCAAGCGGTTTCCCAGCTTCCGGTATGGCAGGGTACCAAACGGTGATCATGAAAGCTGACTCTCCGGGGAGTCGGGGATACCGATCCCGCCTGGAGGGATCGTTGATAAGCCGAGAGACCACGCCCACGGGGAAAGGTCCGGGCGGCTTGGGGTAGGGAGTGACGAAGTGGTTGCCGCTGACGCGGTAATAGCGCATCGGTGCGATCGCAGCCTCTGAATCGATCCAGGCCAGCGCATTGCTACGGTTGTTGGCACCCTGCAGTATCATCCACAGGTTCCAGTCGACCAAATTCAGCGATGTCTCAACAGGATAGAGGTCGAAGTAATTTCGGAATACCTTTGCCACGCTCCCGCCCAGGGTCAGTTCGATCCCGCCGCCAGGCAGCGTTCTCACCCCCTCAAATCCTTGAGGTGTGAAGCCGGTGCCGTCGAAGAGGAAAACAGTGGCTTTACTCAGGCCGAGCGGGATAGGACCACTTGGGCTCTCTAGCACGAGGCGGAACGTTTCCCCGCTCTCGAGTCGCTCATCCGCGATCGCTCGCACCTCCACAACCTTCTCGGTTTCGCCTTCAGCAAAGGCCAGCGTGGTGAGCAGCTCGACGTAGTCCACCGCGCCGGTGGCTGTGCTGTTGGTGGTCGAAAGATCCACCGTGAAAGGCCCTAGTTCCATGTCATTACCTCGAAGGACGCGAACTTTCAGGACCGGTTCATTCTCGCTCATACTGTAGAGGTCTTGGTCAAAGCCTACGCCGGGGTCGTTGTCTAGAATCGAGATCGTGGCCGAACTTCGGGTGCCCAAGGCACCTTCCGCCGAGAGGTTTGCGAGCGTTAGCCGGAAGGTCTCAAGGCCTTCCTTGAGTCCATCATTGAGGATGTCCACCTTGACGGTCTGAACACCTCTGCCGGGCGCAAAAGTGAAAGTACCGCTGGTTGCAGCATAGTCTGCGCCAGCTTTCGCAGTGCCGTCTACGGTGGCAAAGTCGACCGTGATGGGAAAGTTACCATCGTCGCCGCGCACTACCCCGATCGTGACGGTCTGGCCATCTTCACCGACGCGGTAGGTTCCATACTCCATCTCCAACCCCACGTCGTTGTCAATGATGCGGACGGTCACGGTCTTACGACCGCCCAGGATCGCGCCAACCGAAGGGTTGCTCAACAGAATCTGGAAAGTCTCAATGCTCCCAATCTCGCTGTCGTTGAGAATGGGAACGGTGATGTCCAGGTTAGTCTGGCCTGCCTCAAAAGTCAGTGTTCCGGAAACCGCCGTGTACTTCAACCCCGCAGTCGCGGTCCCGTTGGTGGACGCGTAATCCACGCTGACGACGGTGTTGGCGTCCCCCAGGCGTTGGACATTGAGCACGACGGTGCCAGCGTCTTCAGCGACACTGTAGCTGGCCGCGCCGAACTGAATAGTGCTGGCGGCGTGCAGAAACGTCCCAGATGCCAGTGCGAGGATGAGGAGAGTCGTTTGGATGATGGCTTTCACGGGTAACTAGGCAGTTGCTGTGCGGTTTACAAACTGGCGACTAAGAGCGCGCAGTCAGGGGTGTCTTCTGGTTGGTCTCTGCAGAGGTATTCACGGTTTCACCAACCTAAAGAACTCGTTGCCATCCCAGATCGGAAGCACCACAAAGTTGGTCTTCTCAGATCTGAACATTTCCTCCCAATCAGGCTGAGTGAGGCTGGTGGCACGCTGGAGTTTTGCCCCTATGGCGCTGACATTCCATTGGATCGTGAGACCTGCCGCCGTGATCGAGACGCTGGTAACGATCGGAACCGTCGGATCGTACTCGTAAGCACCCATGTCCCAGCCACTCTCGCCATCGCCATTGCCGTCACCACCACGGCGGTAGCCGAAAAGGTCGGTGGCGTCGGTAATTTGCCCTATCACCCCCCAATCCTGAAACTCGTCGACCCATCCCGTCACCGGGAAGCCCACAAGGTTTGTGCCCGTGTCTACGCAGGGTGAGTCTGGTCGCAGTCGGAAGTCGCCAGCAGAGGTATTCACAAAACGTGGATCTGCGTCGATGTTGCCTGTTCCGTTCGTGGGCAGTGGAGAGGTGCACGAGTAGGCGAATGCGATGGGTTCCTCGCGATCTGTGTCACTGGCCCAGTTGGGTCCATTGAGCGCCTGATTATTATAGACGATGCAATTGTAGAGCATGCCCCCATAGCAACCGCCCCCTTGCCCGTAGCTTTCACCACCGTCTTCCCACGTTACCGAGTTGCCGGTCACCGTGCAGTTGTAAAGACTGCATCGATAAGCGCCGCCTCCGTTAAGAAGCGCCTTGTTCCCCGCGAGTACGCAGTTATAGAGAGTGCTCCGGAAAGCCCCACCGCCATATTGTGCGATCATGCCGAGGAGCGCCGAATTGGCGGTCACCGTGCAGTTGTAGAGCGTGCTGAGGACGGCACCGCCTCCCCGATTGGCGGTCACCGTGCAGTTGTAGAGTGTGCTGTCGAATACTCCAGCCCTTGAATTGGCTGTCACTGTGCAACTGTGGAGAGTGCTGCCAACCGCCCCCGAGCGTGAATTGCTGCTCACCGTGCAGTTGAAGAGGATGCTGAAAGCCACGCCGGCCTGACCTGAATTGCCGGTCACCACGCAGTTAGTCAACGTACCCCCATACGCGCCACTGCCCGACCCGTTATACAGGCCTGCCTTCGTCAGCGTGAACCCGCTGACCACCGCATTGGTGACCGCGAACACACAGCGGACGTCTCCCCCTACGTATGTGTCGTCCTTGGTGACGAAAGGTGCCCCCTCGATCACGGTGACCGCTGGCCCGTTGACACTCTGGAGCACGATAGCGTTGGTGATGGTCACTCGATTGTTCGCTTCCAGCTCTCCCCATTCGTTTGTCTGGCTCCGCATACCCGTCCGATAAACCCCATTCGTCACCAGCACCGTATCCCCCGCTTTAGCGACATCCACGGCATCCTGAATGTTCGTCGCCGCCGTGGCCCAGCTGATGTACGGGGCGGTTGGGTTGGGGTTGTTGAGGTTGACGTAGTAGGTCGGTCGTTCGACCACATCCACATGCACTGTGGTGATCACTCCCTCCGGGTGACTGTCGTTGTAGCCGGTCAAGCGGACCGTGTGGATTCCCGTTGCATGCCACGCGTAACTGACGGACGTCTGGTTAGTTGCGACCGAACCATCGCCAAAATCCCACAGCAAACCCGTGATGGGTCCGGTCTTGTTTGCCACAAACGTTACGGTATCGCCGAGGTCGACATGGCAATCGTCTGGGTGGATCTGCATGGTAAGGTCACCCTTGACAGCACCCGGAACCAGTTGGTCAGACCCCATGCAAGGTCGGTCGCCCCAAAGTTCGGCGTCCATGTCCACCCCAGCAGCGTATAGCGTGCTCCCCGCAGCCACACAAGGAGAAGTAGGCCAGAGGTGCCCGTCTGGAGTCACTTGTGGCTCCGCATCGATGTTGCCGAGGCCGGGAGGTAACGGTGAGGTGCAGGAATAGGCGAACGTACATCGATTATGCTGTCCCGAGCGGTTATCGTAGACGATGGAGTTGTAGACGGTACTGCCAGACACTCCGAAACGTGAGTTGCCGGTCACTGTGCAATTGTAGAGAGTGCTGCCAACCGCCCCCGACCATGAGTTGCCGCTCACCGTGCAGTTGTAGAGAGTGCTACCGGTAACTCCGAAACCTGAATTGCCGATGACGGTGCAATTGTGGAGAACGCTTTCGAAAGCACCGCCGACCGCGTTTCCGGTCACCACGCAGTTGGTCAGCGTGCCGCCATACGCCCCACCGCCCAAGGCGTGCGGCGCAGCTATTCCATTCGTCAGCGTGAAACCGCTGATTACAGCGTTGGTGAGGGCGAACAAACAACGGACGGCTCCTCCGAGGCTCTCGTCCCGAGGTGTTCCCTCGATCACTGTGACCCCCGGCCCGTTTACGCTACTCAGTACAACAGCTTTTGCTAACACCACACGATTCAGTCCGGTGGTTTCGAACTGCGGTGGATTCCAATCAGGATGCCAGACGGTGGCTTCCCTCCTCCCCACGGCATAGACCCCATTCGTTACCAAAACAGTATCACCCCCGTTGGCTACATCCACGGCATCCTGAATGTTGGTGGCGGCCGTGGCCCAGCTGATGTACGGCGGCATTGGGTTGGCGTTGTTGAGGTTGACGTAGTAGGTGATTTGGCCTTCGGCTAGGCCCCGTAGCCCTGTGGCCAAGAGACAGAACAACAGCCTGATGAAGAAACCGGGATGTGTGAATGCTGGATCTTTCATAAGTCAACAAGTACGCATTGTCGTTTAAGGTGACCGGATCCGGTAGAACCGGGAAGGAGTCCTCTTCCACTCTGGATCGCTGACATAGGATGAGCCGTCGGCGAGCGTGTTGGTTGCCACCGGAGACCAAGTGGGGTTGGACAGGTTTGTGCTGGATTCCACGACGACGGAGAGGTTCGTTGCCCAAGAGATGCGAAAACCGAAGCCGTTGGTTTGCAGGCCAAAGCTGGGGGCGCTTGTTAGGATTACTGGATGTGGACGCGCCCATAGCGCTGTCGGGCGGTCGCCAAACGTCGATCCCCAGCCGCTTGTGCCCGGCAAGTAATAGACGGTCGCCTTGGAGTCACGGTCGAAAACATGCGCATCAACGACGGGGGCGTTACCCTGATAATAGACTCCTGTCAGGCTGCTGCACCAAGAGAACGCGGCCTCCGCAATGTAGGTGACGCTGTTCGGGATCGTGACGCTGAGCAGGCTGGTACAGTAAGAGAACGCTCCGCTCGCAATCTCGGTGACGCCGTCGGGGATCGTGTAGTTGCCGTCTTTACCCCCCGGACACTGGAAGAGCGTGGTCTGGCTCTTGTCGAGCAAGACCCCATCCAAACTCCTATAGACGGAGTTGAGCGGATCCACCGTGATCGCCGTCAGACTGGTGCAGCCGGAGAACGCACCGTCCCCGATGCCCGTGACGGTTTTGGGGATTGTCACGCTCGTCACGCTGGCGCATCCCGAGAACGCCCCCCACGCGATGCTGGTGACGCTGTCGGGGATAGTGTAGCGTCCAGATCTGCCCTCCGGACATAGAATGAGCGTTGTCTGGTTCTCATTGAACACGATTCCATCCGCACTGCTATAGGCGGGATTGTCTGTGTTCACCGTGATTGAGGTAAGGCTGCTGCAACCAGAGAACGCATCATACCAAATACCGGTGAGACTGTTGGGGATCGTCACGCTGGGCAGGCTGGTGCAGTTCGAGAACGCCTCTCTCTCGATGCTGGTAACGCTGTTGGGGATGGTGACGCGTCCGGCTCTGCCCTCCGGACATAGAATGAGCGTTGTCTGGTCCTTATTGAACACGATTCCATCCGCACTGCTATAGGCGGGATTGTCTGTGTTCACCGTGATTGAGGTAAGGCTGCTGCAACCAGAGAACGCGAAATGCCCAATGCTGGTGACGCTGCTGGGGATCGTGATGGTGGTTAGGCTGGCGCATTGATAGAAGGCGATGTACCCGATGCTGGTGACGCTGTTGCCGATCGTGACGTTGGTCAGACTGCTGCAGCCATAGAACGCCCCGCCCCCAATGTTGGTCACGCTGTTGGGGATCGTGACACTGGTCAGGCTGGTGCACCCAGAGAACGCCCACTCCACGATGCTGGTGACGCTGTTCGGGATCGTGACGCTGAGCAGGCTGGTACAGTAAGAGAAAGCTCCGCTCGCAATCTCGGTGACGCCGTCGGGGATCGTGTAGTTGCCGTCTTTACCCCCCGGACACTGGAAGAGCGTGGTCTGGCTCTTGTCGAGCAAGACCCCATCCAAACTCCTATAGACGGAGTTGAGCGGATCCACCGTGATCGCCGTCAGACTGGTGCAGCCGGAGAACGCACCGTCCCCGATGCCCGTGACGGTTTTGGGGATTGTCACGCTCGTCACGCTGGCGCATCCCGAGAAGGCCCCTGCCCCGATGTAGGTAAGTCTGTCTGGAATCGTGACGTTGGTCAGGCCGCTGCAGCCCGAGAACGCCCTAGGCTCAATGATAGTGACGCTGTCGGGGATCGTGATGCTGGTCAGCCCGCGGCAGCCGTTGAATGCCCCATCCGCAATGCTGGTGACGGATGCGGAGAAGGTCACGTTGGTCAGGCTAGTGCAGCGATTGAATGCACTGCCCCCGAGGTAGATGACGGTGTTGGGGAGTGTGATACTGGTCAGGCTGTAGCAGTAATAGAACGCGACGTTCCCGATATTGGTGACGCCGCTGCCGATGGAGACGTGAGTCAGGTTCGTGCAAGAATAGAACGCCGCCTCCCCGATGCTGGTGATGCTGTCGGGGATCGTGATGCTGGTCAGGCCGGAGCATCCGTAGAACGCTCTGTCCTTGATGCTACTGACACCATTGGGAACCGTCACGCTAGTCAAGCTGGTGCAACCCGAGAACGCCGCCTCCCCGATGCTGGTGACGTTGGTGCCAATGGAAAGGTGGGTCAGGTTAGTGCACCCAGAGAGCGCCCAACCCCCAATGTAGGTGACGCTGTTGGGGATCGTGAGGTTGGACAGACCGGTGCAGCCCGCGAACGCCCCATCCCCGATTTCGGTGACGCTGTCAGGGATCGTGAGGTTGGTCAGACTGGTGCAGTTAATGAACGCTTCACTCAGGATGCTAGTGACGTTGTTGGGGATCTCGACGCCGCTCAGGCTGGCGCAGCCCGAAAACGCACTCCGCCTGATGCTGGTGACGCGCTTTCCTATCGTCACGCTGGTCAAGCCGGTGCAGCCCTCGAACGCCGCCTCCCCGATGCTGGTGACCGGCAGGCCATTGATGGTGTCTGGGATGGTCACCACGCCGCCGGATCCGGTGTATCCCTTGATGGTGATCGTGCCGTTGTTGGTCGTGTACGTGTAATCCGCTTCTTGGGCTGAGGCTCGTGGTCCTGCCGCCCAAAGGAAGAGGCTGAGGGCCGTGAGGATTCTGAGATTGTTGGCGTGCATAATTGGTGCTTTCACAAGAGGTATTCACGGTTTGACGAGCCTGAAGAACTCACTCCCGCTGTAGATCGGAAGCACCGCACGGTTCGTCTTCTCAGACCCCTGCAAGTCCCGCCAGTCAGGTTGCGTGAGGCTGGTGGCCCGCTGAAGCTTCGCTCCTATCGCCCCCACGTTCCACTGGATCGTGAGTCCCACAGCCGTGACCGAGGCTTGAGTGATGATGGGAACCGTCGGATCGTACTCGTAAGCACCCATGTCCCAGCCGCTCTTGCCGTCGCCGTTGCCGTCACCGCCACGGGGGTGGCCGAGGATGTCGGTGGCGTCGCTGATTTGGGCTAGGACCACCCAGTCCCCAAGCTCGTCGCTCCATCCAGTTACAGGGAAGCCCATGAGGTTTGTACCAGAGTCGATGCAGGGTGAATCCGGTCGCAGCCGGAAGTCCCCGCCAGCAGCATTCACGAACCGTGGATCGGCGTCGATGTTGCCTATCCCATCGGTGGGAAGCGGTGATGTGCAGGAGTAGGCGAAGGCGATGGGTTTCTCGAAATTGGAGTCATTGGCCCAGTTGGGTCCATTGAGAGCCTGATTGTTATAAACGATGCAATTGTAGAGCCTGCCCCCATAGCAGCCGCCCCCTTGCCCGTATGATTCGCCACCGTCTTCCGACGTTACCGAGTTGCCGGTCACCGTGCAGCTGTAAAGACTGCTTCGATAAGCACCGCCTCCGTTAAGAAGCGCCTTGTTTCCCGCTAGTACGCAATTATAGAGAGTGCTCCGATAAGCCCCACCGCCGAATTGTGCGATCATGCCGAGGAGCGCCGAATTGGCGGTCACTGTGCAGTTGTAGAGCGTGCTGCGGACGGCACCGCCTCCCCTATTGCCGGTCACCGCGCAGTTGTAGAGCGTGCTGTAGAGGACTCCAGCCCTTGGATTGTCGGCCACCGTACAACCGTAAAGAGTGCTGTAGCCCGCACCTGCCCCTGAATTGCCGGTTACCGTGCAGTTGTAGAGGGTACTTCCATACGCCCCTCCGCCGCCGAGCGCCGAATTGTCGGTCACCACGCAGTTAGTCAACGTGCCACCATACGCGCCACCGCCCGAGGAGATATACAGGCTTGCCTTCGTCAGCGTGAACCCGCTCACCACCGCATTGGTGACCGCGAACACACAGCGGACGTCTCCCCCTACGTATGTGCCGTCCTTGATGACGAAAGGTGCCCCCTCGATCACGGTGACCGCCGGGCCGTTTACGCTACGCAATGCTACGGCGTTGGTGAGTACTACACGGCTCAGTCCCACGCTTTCCTCCGGCGGATCATCATCCGAATGCCAAACGAAACTCTCTCTCGCCCCTGTCCGATACACCCCATTCGTAACCAGCACCGTATCCCCCGCTTTGGCGACATCCACGGCATCTTGAATCACGTTCGCGGCCATAGCCCAACTGATATAGGGCGGCACCGGGGTGGTGCTCTCCAACGAGACGTATATAGGGGTTTCCAAAGGATAAACGTAGACTGCCACCCCTTGACTCCTCAAGGTCTCCAGAGGCGGGTTCAACACCGCAACCAATGCCTCCGGCAACACGAGTGTCGTGAGCGAAGTCTCCCGGAGGTCGAGAACGGTCAGACTCTGCAGATCGCTGACCAAACCGAGGGTGGTGAGCGGGTTGTGAGCGAGGTACAACTCTCTCAGGTTGGTCAACCCCATGGGTAAGGTAAACTTCGTAAGCTGATTTGACGAAAGATCGAGCCTGACGAGACTAGTCAGCCCATCAGGGAACGTGAAGTGAGTGAGTCCGTTGCCCTTGAGGTCCAAAGTAACCAGACTGCTACACTCAGAGAATGCTCCGCTTCGGATGCTAATGACACTGCTGCGGATCGCAACGTTGGTAAGGCTTACACAGCCCGAGAACGCCGCGTCCCCGATGCTGGTGACGCTGTTGGGGATGATGACGCTGGTCAGGCTGCTGCAGGCTCTGAACGCCTCGGCCCCGATGCGCGTGACCGGAAGGCCATTGATCGTGTCTGGGATGTTCACCGCAATGGTGGAGCAAACGTAACCGGTAATCACAATCGACTCGTTTACTTTGATCGCTCTCAAGCCGCTAGCCGCAACGGGGTGGCCAACACCTCGCAGCAGGGCGAGTCCGACATTCAGAAGACTGTTGGGGATTGTGAGGCTGGTCAGACTGTTGCAGAAATTGAACGCCCCCCATCCGATGCTGGTGACGCTGTCGGGGATCGTGACGTTGGTCAGGCTGGTGCAGACAGCGAACGCCTGAGACCCGATGCTGGTGACGCCGTTGGGGATCACGATGCTGGTCAGACTGGTGCATTCACGGAACGCAGAGTCCCCGATGTTGGTGACGCTGTCAGGGATCGTGATACTGGTCAGGCTGGTGCAATGCGAAAAAGCCCCGTCCCCAATATTGGTGACGCTGTTGGCGATCGTGACGCTAGTCAGGCTGCTGCAGAAATCGAACGCATACGACCCGATGGTAGTGACGCCATTAGGAATCGTGACTTGGATCAAGCTGCTGCAGCAATTGAACGCCCAGTTCCCGATGCGGGTGACGCTGTTTCCCATCGTCACGCCGGTCAGGCTTCTGCAGAAACCGAACGCATCGTACCCGATGCTAGTGACGCCGTTGGGGATTGTGATGCTGGTCAGGTTGGTGCACATTCTGAACGCCTGCGGCCCGATACTCGTGACCGGCAGTCCAGTGATGGTGTCTGGGATGGTCACCGCCCCGCCGAAACCTTTGTATCCGGTGATGGTGACAGCGCCGTTAGCGGTCGTGTAGGTGTAATCCGCTTCTTGGGCTGAGGCTCGTGGTCCTGCCGCCCAAAGGGATAGGCACAGGGCGGTGAGGATTCGGAGGTTATTGGAAGTGTGCGGCTTCATAGCGTCTGTGGTGGATCGAGATTCTTTGGCTAGGCTGTCGGTTCTGTAGGATAGGGTCGTTATGATTGACTAAAGTCACTACGCCGTACTCACGGGGTTACCAATCTGAAGAACTCGTTTCCACCCCACACCGGCAGCGTGACGGCATTCGTGTTCTCCGAAGCCCGCAGACCCTGCCAGTCGGGGGCAGTGAGTGACGTGGCGCGCTGGAGCTTCATTCCGTTCGCCGGGTCGTTCCACTGGAGCGTCTGTCGGTCACCCAGAACCGCGTGATCGGTGATCGCAGGATGTTCAGTGATCCGCAGAACACCGAGCTTTTGACCATACACGACGTGGACAAGGCCATTTCTGACGTGGATCATTGATGTACCACCGTCGAGTCCAATGTCTCCAACGTGTCGCAGTGAAAGTGGCTTGGCTGTATCGAACACTGCTACTCCGTGATGAGGTGCGACGAAGGCGTATCGGCCAGAGAAGTCCATGTCGGTTACGCGGCAACTGGTCTCCATTCTGCTCACGAATGTCAGCGCGGACGGCTTGCTGGCGTCGAGCACCGTAAGCCAGCCATCATATTCCGTCTCTGCCCTACCGGAGCCGACATAGAGAAGACTGCCACGCAGGTAGGAGCACAATGGCGGCCAGGTGCCAGTTGGCATTTTGTAGTCCACTACGAACTTGGGAGCGCTGGGATTGCTCAAATCTAGTACGCTGACGAAGATCGACGGCACAACCTCCTCGCTCCACTCGCCTCTGCGGGAGAATACGTAGGCGTAGTCCCCGGCGACCGCAAGGCTCCAGCACTCTCCCTCTAATAGTACAGTGCTCAGCTTTAGGATTTTCGTCCGGTTACTGATGTTGATCACTGTTAGGTCTGCAACCCCAAGCACGTAGGCGTGATTCCCGTTCACAGACACGGCAACGGATCCGGGGGTCTCGATGCCGCCAACCCAGATCGGACTTCGAACGTTTCGGATGTCGATTGCTGCAATGCCACACGCAGCCTCCTCACCGACCCACCCTATCAAGGCGTAGTCCCTATCGATCACCCGCAGACAAAGTGGACTCACGGGCAGGGAAAGTCTCCCGACCACCCCCATTTGTGCCGGTGTTGCACCTCCAACGACGAGGACCACGCCACGGTCCGATCCGTCCCTTTTTGCTATGAGCAGGTGGTCACCCACCATCTGCGAGCTTCCACCGGGTTGAATTTCAGGAAGGTCCGCTGATAGATCAATGGCCGCGACTTTCTCAAGTGTCACCCAGTCAGACTGCGCGTAGCCGGATGCCGCGACGATCCAAGCGGCTATGCTCGGCACCGAAGCGAGCCGAAGGAGTCTGCCAAATCGTGTCTTCATGCAGGCATGGTTTCGTTAGAGGTCTCTACTTATACAAACGTGCGCCAAAGACCGTTCTAACACTTGGCGCTTCTTTTTTTGTTTTTTCTCACCGGACTTCAATGAGGTCGGAGCGCTAGTAAGGGATAAGTCGTTGGAGGAAAGCGTGTTGGGTGGTAGTGTGGATAATCCCTGCAAGGTGGCTACTGGAAAGTCCCCGAGGTCCGCCCGAAGCGCAGTCCGCCCCTCCGTCAGGCATCACCTGAACTCCAATCGCCAGCCCCTTCTGCCTCTGCCATGAGCTCCTGTACGTCACTCCGGTCTCTTGGATCACTGCCAAAAAGCACGACGGCCCAAGACGAGCTTCGCTCTGGTGGTAGTGATTAGGAAATATTCTAACTCGCGCGGAGTCGTTTTACAAGCCATGATCCTGGGAATCCGAAGGGCTCGCACTCACCGGATCTTGCTGTGGACAGAGCAGCATGTGGCAGCGGACTGAGAATCCTCGGCGGGGAAACTCGTCCTCGCCAAGTGAGCCTCTCCCGGGGGTGTCAAAGCGGGCAGGTCGTTTAGACTACTACGCAGGGGGACTGTGGGCCCACGTCTTCAGAGTGACGATCCCCTGCTCCACTTCCTCACGCGGCAAATCGCCCGACATCAGGACCTCATCGCTCAATGCCTGGAGTCGGCGATAGAAGCCGAAACCGATCTCGAGAAGGTTCCTATCTGCGGGCGCCGACTCCAACATCGCGAAGAGCATATCCTCAGCCTTGGCGAAACGCTTTTCCTGCTCGTAGTCCAGCATGAGAGCCGCATAGGTGCGCGGGGCCAAGGGCTGCTCCTGGAGCAGATCCATCAGACTATCGATCGTCGGCGTGTAGTCGCCCAAAGTGTTCGGAATCTGCTGAAGCTTGAGTCCCAGAATAAGATGTAGACTCTTGAGCAGGCAGAGGCGGCTTTCCTCATGTCGGTTTTGAGTGGAAAGGGCCAATCCCAACTGCTTGAGCAAGGCGGCGAGATAGGCACACTTTTCGTTGATGACAGGAATGGGCTCGTCAATAGCAAGTCGCGCGATGATTTCCCCCTCCGAAAGAGTGAGCAAGGCTTGCTGATCCACCCCGAGCAAACCCTGAAGAACTACGTCGATCTTTTGGATGGCAACTTGGAACTGCTCGCCCTTCATCAACCCGAGGATCTCCGCCAGAAACTGGATGTACCTTTTGATCCAGCCCAGAATGTAATCCTCCCGAATCATGGTGCCTTAAGATTTTTCTTGAACCATTCCTGAAGCAGGAGCTGCCGCTGGGTTGGGTCCTTCGTCGGCCGGGTGTCAGACCGGGATTCGCCATGCTCCACACTCCATCCCTGCCATTCCCGGAAGGCGTGATACGACCAATCCCAGCCGTTGTCTTCGAAGATCTCGATCACATCCCGCAGATAACGGTAGGCACTTTGGTCAGGAGCCCACCGAATAGCGCTGAACTCGCCGATATAGATTCTGGCATGGTGCAACTTCTGGAAATCACGGACTCCACTCAGTACCTTTTCCAGAGCCGCCCTGTCCCAGGTTTTTCCCTGGATGACACCAGGATAGGAAACAGCTGAACCTTGGTTGAAAACGTTCTGATGGGTGAACTCCGATGGTACATACATGTGTGCGCTGTAGACCACACCCGGCACATTCACGGGCAGAAAATCCGCAAGGGATTCCACCGAACCCCATTCGTTGGGCTCGATGATGATCACGTGGCGAGAATCGATAGCACGGACGGCGCGGGCGGTTTTCTCGGCAAGTTGATGCCAGTCGAGACAATCGTCAGCCACCATCCCCTCCACGGGTTCGTTGACGAGATCGTAACCCCAGATGGAGGGGTTCTCCTTATACCGTTTGGCGATGCGCTGCCAAGCCTCGAGGAACTTCGCCTGGGCAAGGCGGTCGGTGAAGAAGCCGGCGTCAGCCGCAATGTACCCACTCACAATCCGGCTGCCCCCGGGAGGAGAATGCAAATCGAGCACCACCTTAAGTCCGTTCTTCTCACAGACGGGAAGCATCTGGTCCAACTTATGCAACTCGCTCTCCAGCCATCCGTCGAAAGTGCCCAGCTCCACCGATTCATCGGGTTTAGGGATGCGGATGAGTTGCCAGCGGACCAGGTTGGCGCCCCAGTCCTTCCCAAGCACCTGCAGGTCCTTTTCCGTGACCGAAGAGGGACTCACCATGGCCCCGCGCATACGAGGCCAACGGGAGAACTCGACCTCCTCGCTCGGCAGGCTTTGTGGTGGGAGACGCCGCGGAGGTTTTCCGACACTGACCACCAGGTCGTCAAACCAGGCAGTCCCAGTCACTTTCTCGAGGCCGAGGCAAAGCCGTACCTGAGTGGCATGGGCGGGGATCCGCGCTGAGAAGCCGGCTTCCTTCCATCCGAACGAGCCAGCGTCGAATTGAGCCGCTGGCCACTGCTTGCCATCGGGGCTGTCCACTTCCAGCATGAACTTCACCCCATTCCAAGGGGCCGGTTTCTGGCTAATGTTGCGAGCCTGAACACGAGCCCGCAGGTGCAAGGTGTAGCCGCGCATCGCCTCCACTGGAAGCAGGTGGGCCACCATACAGCTGCCATCACCCTCCGCAGCACTGCTCTCCACCCGCAGACAAGGACTGCCGTCCGCAGGGGTGTCCAAGTTAGGCTGCCCCGTCCAATCGTTCGTGGCCGAAGGGGAATTGAAGTCACTCCGGAAAAACACCTGGCCACGAGGCAGATCCGTTTGGGCAAGGACAGTGCCAGCGAAGAACCAGCCAAGAAGCAGAATCACCACCCGGAGTTGGCCTCGCTCATTTGCAGTCATTCCTCACAGCTTACGACGCCCACTTTGGCCAAGGCAAACGAACAAACCAAAATCCTTTTCCAACCAGCGCAGGGAGCGTAGATTCGGCTCATGCCAGTTTCACAGCATAGTGTAAGGGCAGCGCGGATCCGCATCCTGTCGGTGGCCAGCCTGCTGGCGGGGTGCCTAGTCCTGCTGCTGGTCGGTTGCGGCAAGTCAGGATCCGATAGTGACGAGTTCACCCGGTTCATGAACACCGGGAAGAACTACCTGGACCAGGGACAGGCGGAGAAGGCGCTTCCCATGTTCCAACAGGCGGTGGCGGCCAAACCGTCCAACTCGGACGCGCTCCTGAATCTCGCCAACGCCAACCTGCTGGCCGGCCAGGCCGAGAGTGCCCTCAAGTACGCGCAACAATGCCTGGAGTACGACCGCAACTCTGCTGCTGCCTATTATGTGGCGGGATGCGCCAGCCTGCGTTTGCGCAAGTTTGAGGAAGCGGTGCAAAACCTGCAGGTTTCCAAAGATCTCGATCCCAACGTCTCTGCCGTCAGCTTTCAGCTTGGCCGGGCTTACCAGGAACTCGGCCGCTGGGAGGAAGCTGCCGCTACTTACTCGGAAGTGACCAGCCTCGAGCCGAAACATCCGGTGGCCCACTACGCCTTGAGCCAAGCTTTAGTGCGACTGGAACGTAAGGAGGAAGCCATGAAGGCCCTGGAAACGCATCGGCAACAGCAGGCCGGAGCGCCCGGCGGAGCCACTAACCCCAACGCTTTTGAGAAATGCAAACACACGGCCGCCCGGGCGCCTCAGAAGCTGGAACTACCGGAGACGCCAGGCATCCAGGTATCCTTCGCAGATGCCACCGCCACGGCTTTCGGCGGCAAGGCCGACCGCTATGGCGCACCGCTGGCCGTGATCGATTACCATCACGACGACCGAAACAGCCTGTTCGTGCACGCAAACGGGGGAGGATTCCAGCTGCTCTCCAACACCAACGGGGTTTTCTCGCCCTTGGGCGAAACCATGGCTGCTCCAGGAAACTACAGTCAGTGTCTCGTGGCCGATGTAAACAACGATCGTTTCGAGGACGTTCTGGTAGCGGGCAAGGAAGCGGTTCACCTGTTCAGATTCGCGACCAACGCTTTCGTGCGGGACGTCACTGCTGCCGCCGGCCTGAAGAGCTTCGCTGGGGAAAGCGTCGCATTTGCAGATCTGGATTTCACCGGTAAGCTGGACCTCCTCGGCGTCACTCCAGACCGACAGGGGATTCGCGTCCTGAGGAACCTCGGCAACCTCTACTTCAAGGATATGACCGCCACCTCCGGAGTACCCGCTTCGGTTCAGGAAGCTCAGCAGGTTGTGATTGAGGACTGGAACAACGACGACTTGATGGACGTAATTGTTTCGCGATCCGGCCAACCCCCTCTGCTCCTGCTTAAGCAGCGCGGCGGTCCGCTTGTGCCGACCAACTTCCCCGCAGGCAAACTGGAGGGCACCATCCATGCGGCGGGCGACCTCAACAACGATTCTCGAGCTGACCTCCTGGTGGGGGCACCCGATCACCTCGACCTGCTCCTGGGTGGTATTCACCAATTCCTTCGCACTCCGATCCAACTCAAAGGACTCAGTCGGATCCTGCTCGTCGACTACGACAACGATGGCTGGCTCGACATCCTAGCCGCCGGCGAAGGCCTGCGCCTCCTGCGCAATCGCGGCGACGGGAAATTCGAGGACGTAACGGCCAAGACCAGTCTGGACAAACTGGGTACCGACGCCGTCGATGGTATCGTGACTGCTGATCTCGACCAGGATGGCGACACCGACATCGTAGTAAGCACTGCAGGCAAGGGACTTCGGCTGCTGCGAAACGACGGTGGAAACGCTAACCTTCAAATCAAGCTGCGCCTACTGGGCAATCGTTCGAACGCCAGCGGGCTGGGGATCCGTGTGGAACTAGCCTCGGCCGGCTTCCGCGTGCACCGGACGGTTTCTCAGCTTCCAGTAGAGATCGGAGTCGGAAAACGCGCCCAATTGGATTCCCTCACCGCGCGCTGGTTTGATCTTGCGTACAACGTGGTCGACGTGAAGCCCAATCCCAAGGCCTCTCTGGAGGTCTTCGAACCCATTCTCCCCACCGGCTCCTGCCCTTACCTTTACGCCTGGGACGGCAGAGGCTACCGCTTCATCACGGATATCCTCGGGGCGGCTCCGGTGGGCCTGAGGCTCACCGATACCCTCTTCATTGAGGCCGAACCGCATGAGTACGTCTGGATCGGCAATGAACAGAACTTTCCTCCGAAGGGAAATGAGTACCAGATCCAGATCACCGAAGAATTGCGGGAAGTCTTGTATTTGGACCAGGCGAGGTTGGTCGTTGTTGACCACGCCCCAGGCACCGAAGTCCACACCACGGACAAGCTTCTACCCATGAGGCCCTTCCCGCGTGGCGAAATCTGGACGCTCCAGAAGCCGCGTCCCCTGCGAAACGCCCAACGATTGGACGGCAGTGACGTCACCGAACTCCTGACCGCGATCGACTCCCGGCAAGTTTCACCCACCCGCCTTCGCGAACCGCAACTGCGAGGCCTGGCCGAACCGCACGGCGTCATCCTGGATTTTGGCCCTCTTGAGGGAGGGGATCCACTGGTCCTCGCCCTGACAGGTTGGCTCCGCTTTGGTGGAGGCATGGCCAACGTCGGATCCTCCCACAACCCGGATCTTCCATTCCCATTCCCGCAGATGGAAGTCGAAGCCGCCGATGGCAGTTGGAAGCCCATGGACCTCGTTGTGGGGGCGCCATGTGGCAAAACCAAAACGATCCTCGTCGACCTCCAAGGGAAGCTTCCCCCTGGCACCCGTCGGCTAAGGATCTCTACCGCCTTCGAAATCCATTGGGACCGGATCGCCCTTTTCGAACGCCGACAGGAAAACGATACCACGATCACCGTGATCCAACCGACCCGAACCGACCTGCACTGGCGGGGCTTCAGCGAGTTTGCCGACCTGCCCTGGACACTTCCTCTCACACCGGTCTATGACAAGACGTTCCAAACTCCTCACTGGGCCATCACTCCAGTGGGTTGGTGCACCCGTTACGGCTCCGTAGACCCGCTGCTTGAGAAGGAGGACAACGCCGTCGTCATTTTGAACGGAGGCGACGAACTCACGCTTGGTTTCGACCAAAGCCGGATGCCGCCTAAGAGCGCTGGACTGGACCGCGATTTCTTTCTGTATAGCGTCGGCTGGGACAAGGACTCCGATTTCCATGTCGAATTGGGCTGGAAAGTGGATCCTCTCCCGTGGCATGGAATGACTGACCAACTATACGGGAAGGAAGTGCGCCCCAGGTTCCCAGCGGACGATCTGATGTCACGCTATAACACACGCTGGGTGGGACAGTATACACTCCGACGAACCGCATCAAACCGCTGAGTAAGACACTCTCGGAGCTCGGTCCGTAGTCCTTGCTTCAGGGGTAAAATCCTAACCCGCGTCGGGGCGGGGAGGAGATTCCAACGCCCGTCGACCTTCGAGAGTGGAGGCTTCGTTTAGACCTACGGTGATTGGTTGGCTAGCCCCTTTCCCTGGGGGATAGATCGAAGTCTGGTAGCGTGGGTAGGCTTCCGTCCGTAGGTGGGGCAGCATTGCGTGCCCGCGTCGGCGTGCCCGTTCGAAGCGCAGTGCGGCGAGATCGATGGGGCCAACGACGATCCGCTCGCCCGGCCCTGCCTCGGCTTGCGCAAGCACTCGCCCATCGTAATCCACGATCATGCTCCCCCCGGGCCAACTGAATGGGGGATAGTTCTTCAGCGAGGAACCCTGGTTCGAGGCCACGACGAAAGCAGTATTCTCCATCGCCCGCGTGCGGTTCACAAGCGTCCACCAGTCCATGGGTTGAGCGGTGCCCCACGGGTCCATGTACGCGGAGACCCGGATCAGAACCTCAGCGCCACTCAAGGCCAGTTGGCGGATCGCTTCCGGGAACAGCCAGTCGTAGCAGATGGCGGCGCCCAGCTTCCCGATCTCGGTGTCGACCACCGGGAAAAGAGCGTCGGGGTAATTCGGAAGGTCATGAGGGCTGGTGTGGACTTCCCAAGGAAGCCAGGGGTGTACTTTGCGATACTTGGACAGGATCCCTGCTGGGCCGATCAGGCAGGTGGTATTAAAAACGTGGCCAGGCCAACGAGCATCAACCTCCAAGAACGTCCCGGTTTGGATGTAAACGCCATGCTGCTTCGCTTTGCGGAGGTAACGTTCGGTGTGTTCATTGGGAATCGGCAGCGCCAGCTTCTCGATCAACTCCGCCGAGCTAGGGTATACCGGGGCGGCATGGGCAAATTCCGGAAAGACCACCAGGCGGACATCATGAAAAGGTTCATACCCGAGAACCGCCAAATCAACCATCTCGAGCATGCGGGAGGTGCGCTCGGCAATGCCAGAGCGATCCAAAGGATTGGGCAGATCAATCTGGCAGGCGGCGGCGTAGTAACGTTCCATGGCTGGCATCATTCAGGCTGAAGCACGCTATCCCTGCCCGGCCGTCTCGTCAACCGCCTGGCGGACGCTGCGAATCTCCTTTACGGTTTCTCCACGCCCTCCGCAGTGGGCCCCACAACCATTCCAATAGGCCGCCAGGGCTCTCGCTGTCACGCAGAAGCTGATCCCATCGAAGAACCACATCGAGGACCAAAGTCATTAGCAATAAGAAAAGACCGGTAGCTTCTCCCCTCGACCAGCTTCCCCCTACACCGAAGACCATGACAATAAACCCCCCGGTGAAGTTCCAATAGATCCAGAAGGGCAGAAAAACGAGAAATTCGCCCGCAAAGGACCAGTAGGTAGCCCGGCGAGGACAGAGCCCATACCGATCCCGAAGTTGAAGTTTGAAGGCGGAACTTGTCAGGCCGATTATCGGATACAGAAAGGCCAGCATGCGACTTTCCGCCTCGGCGATCCCGTTCTCTCGCGAGGATCTCTCCCTTTCGACAACGGTCGCCACATCGTACGTCATCAATCGGCTAGGGGGATCTTTCCGCTCCTCCGGCCAAGGCCAGAGTTCGTAGCGCACACGATAGGGCTTCTTCGCCGGTTCCCGGGTTCGGATATAGTAGAGCTGACCTTCAAAAAAGATGCCCGGGCGGGAAAACTCACGCACCTGCCACTCGGGCATTTCCCTCCCCGCGTAAATTATGATCTTCTCCCCCACCCAACGGATCAAATCAGGCCCGTTCCTAACCTCAGCCCTTTGGCGGAGTGAACCCTCTTTCATATGGGTAGGGTGATAGAATCCCCCAGGTTATTCGGCCTCGACCACCAGAGTGTGCTTGACCGGGACGAAGGCCTTCTCGATGGCCTGCGCCAGTGAAGTCCTCACTTTCTCGGTCAGAGTGACCGTTCCCTCCATGTCAGTCTTTCCTTCCGGCCCATGGAAGAGTGTTTTGACCTGGCGGGTCTCGTACTCCTGTTTCGCTCGGACCGCCTCATCCACCTTGGCAAAAGGCTCCGAAAAGGGGTTTACCTCAAACTCCTCAGCCAAATTGATCCCTTTAGCTAGCACCTCGGCGGCGAAGGTGCGCACGGTGGTTCCCCAAGTGACCTTGTAGGCTTTCGCATCCCCTTCCCTGACCACCAGCATGAGGCGGTTCAGATCCTGGTTGAAGGGGACCAACTGCATTCCCGCACGAATCGTGTTATCTCTCGTGGGATCACCCGCCGCACAGAAAGGGTACTGCCGACTCTCCACGGTAATCTCCACACGCTTCGGAGCACCCTGCACTCCCTCAACCCGGTGGCCCTTCGTCGTTTTCGCCTTCTTCTGCAGGAACTCCAAACTAATCTCACCCAGGTCACCATCCAAGCCGAAGGATTTCAGAAATGCGTGCGCCATGATCACGTGACCAGCCCAGTCCGGATGCACACCATCTTTCCCGGGCACGGCGAAGTTTGTACCGTGTTGCTGGGTTGCAAAGTAGGAGGCAGTTAACATGGGCCAGAACACGTCCGCAAACCGGACTCGCTCCTCCTGGGCCAACTGCAGACCCAGGTTCCTCAGCTCGCAGAGATTCAGGTTCATCTCCTCGGCAGTTCCCTTGGCCCAAGGGACAAATGGGCCAACACACCCGGGTGATCCCTGCACGACTTTCACCTCATCACTCCGAAACGAGCGCAGGATGGCCCGGGACGCATCAACGTACTTCGCACCGATGGCAGGCTCGAACAGGCGGTACCCATGGTCGTTCATCCCGTAGCAGGTGGTGGCAACCGTGGGGCGAAACCGCAGGCAGTCACTCGTCATCCGTGCCAGGAATCCCGGAGCAGTCTCCCCTCCCCAACCGTATTGCCGTACTTGGATCTTCATTTCGGGCGCACAAACGGTCAGGTAGGTCTCCATAATCCGGGAATACATCTGCTGTTCCGTGATCGAGTCGCCGCAAATGGCGAGCCGATCCCCCCGACTGAGCAGGAGCGGGCCTGCGGGCGGCGCTTTGGCTACTTTGTATTTCGCAAAGAACTCGTCCGGTGGTTTCGCCGCGTACTCCTCTCCAAAAATGGAGGCGCAGGTCAGGACCAGGAAAGCAGAGCAGATGGCCAGGATGCGGTTGCGACGGGAGAGAGCTGATTTCATGGACAGTACGATGATTAGCCGGAGTACTGGACGTCAAGCCAGTTGTGAGGCGTAGTCTGAGTCGGAGAACGCCTTGGATCCCGACTGGACAGGCAGACCGTTGTGTCCTAGATTCTCGCCCATCACCATGAGTACGGAACCTGGAAAACAACGGCGCGGATGTTTATTCTATGGCTGCCTGGGAGCCATCGTGTTCGCGTTGATCATCGTAGTAGCCCTCTTCTTCGTCTATCGTGTCGCGGTAAACCGGTTTCTGGCCTTTACCGATACCAAGTCGACAGAGTTACCCAAGGTGGAAATGACTGCCGGAGAATCCGAGAGCCTCCAGAAACGGGTTCAGGGTTTTTCGGAAGACCTCAAAGCCGGAAAAACTCCGGATGTGCTGCGGTTGAGCGAGAAGGAGATCAATGGCATGATAGCTACGCTTCCTGAACTCCAAGGACTCAAAGACAAGGTCTATGTGTCAATCGATAAGAATCGGGTCCGCGGCCAAGTCAGCTGGCCTCTGGATAAGTTGCCCATCCCCGCGCTCCGCAACAGATACGTGAACGGCGAGGCCACCTTTAAGGTCTCCCTTCAGGGCGGTGTTCTGATTGTCACGCTTGATTCCCTGTCCGTAGGCGGCAAGAGCGCGCCCGAGGAGATGATGACCGCATTTCGCGCGGAGAACCTGGCTAAGGACATCTATCGTGACCCCAAACAAGCCGAGTTCATGCAGCAACTGGAGTCAGTGGAGGTCACTGACGGGGGCGTCAGCGTCACCGCCAAACCCAAATGAAGGGTGCGGGGCGCCTGCTCCCTCGGGCGCACCTCATCCCCATGGCCGCTGCCACACCATTCACGCCTCAGCCGAACAGCCGATCGTGCTCCTGCAAGGCGTAGCGATCCGTCATGCCGGCCAGATGGTCGCAAATCGCGCGGTGAAGTCCGTCGGCTTCTACTCTCCGAAGGGCCTGCTCAGGCAACTGGGCTGGGTGCTGTAAGAAGTGCTGAAAAAGGTCCTTCAGGAGGCCCGCTGCTCTCTGGTTGACCGCGTGCACGGCCCGGTTGAAGTAAAGGTGCTGGTAGAGGTACTTTCGCAGCTCCAGATTCAGCGCGCGGCGCTGAGGACTGTACCGCACCAGAGGGCGGGTATGGGCGCGCCCATCGTCAGCACATCTCACTTTCGCGGCTTGGATGGCACGCTCGGTGGTCTCCACCACATCCCGTACCTGAGCATCGATCAGACAGCGGATGGTGAAGAAACGTCGACACTCATCAGGAAGCTTGCCGTGCTCCTTCTGGACTTCTCTGGCCGCCAGGCGCCAGACTTCCACCTCCCTAGTCAGACGCTTCTCAGAAAGGAGTCCCGCATCCAGACCGTCATCCAGGTCATGACTGTAATAGGCGATCTCGTCGCCAACGTTGGCCACTTGGGCTTCGAGGGAGTGATTCCTGAATTTCGTGCCTGACCTGTCGCATAACGTGTGATGTTTGGCTAGGCCCTCACGGACTTCCCAGCTCAGGTTGAGGCCTGGAAACCGCGGGTATTTCTGCTCCAAGACTTCCACCACCCGAAGACTCTGCTGGTTATGCTCAAAACCGCCGTGCTTGCGGAGCAAGCCGTCGAGCACCTTCTCACCATTGTGCCCAAAAGGCGAATGCCCCAGGTCATGAGCCAGCGCGATGGCTTCGGCAAGGTCTTCGTTCAACCGCAAAGGCCGCGCGAGATTGCGGGCGATAGCAGCCACCTCCATCGTATGAGTCAGACGGGTGCGGAGATGGTCGCCAGTCCCGTTCAGAAACACCTGGGTCTTGTATTCAAGACGGCGAAACGCGCGCGAGTGAATGATGCGGTCCCGGTCCCTCTGAAAATCCGTACGCCATTCCGGCGGTGTCTCGTCATGCTCACGCCCCCGGCTTTGGGAGCTGAACTGGGCATAGACCGCCAAGGCCAGCTTTTCCCTCTCCTCCAACTCCGCACGCATGCATGGCATAACGATAGGTGCTCGTCGAGTCTCTGGGCTGGACCGCGCTTCAGCCTAGTAACTGTGTCACAGAGATCCCCCGTAGCTCAAAGAGGCGACGGATCGTCTCCTCGATTAGGTTATTCGGGCAGGAGGCCCCTGCGGTAATCCCAACGGTGAGTGGACGACCAGGAAGCCAATGATGGGACTCCACCTCCTGGTGGAGGTGCTGGTTGTAGTGAAGGATCACCTCGGCAGAGATGATCTTGGTGGCATTCTTGATGAAGTAGGTAGGAAGTTTTGCCTCCCCCATCTCCGCCAAGTGGGAGGTGTTGGAAGAATTGTAACCGCCGATCACCAGAAGTAAATCGAGTGGATCATGCAGGAGTTTCTGCAACGCGTCCTGCCGATCCTGGGTCGCCCCGCATATGGTATCAAAGTAGCGGAAGTGCTCCGACAGTTTCTCCGCGCCATAGCGATCGCTCATGGCTGCGCGAATGCGATGCTGCACTTCCTCAGTCTCGCCCCGTAACATCGTGGTTTGGTTGGCCACTCCCACCGTCACCAAGTGCAGGTCCGGATCAAACCCCCCGGAGTAGGCGCCCTTGAATTTCTCCAAGAACTCCGTCCGGTCACCTCCTCTGCGGATGTAGTCGCAAACGTAATCGGTCTCGGCGAGTGTGAAAACGACCAGATAATGACCATTCGTGCCCGTCGCCTGAGAACTGGTAGCCTTGGTTTCCTCGTGCCAGGCCTTGCCATGAATGATGCTGGTAACCGACTCCCGTGCGTACTGGCGGACTCGCTTCCAGACGCTCATCACGTCCCCGCAGGTGGTATCCACAAAGACGCATCCCTGGGCTTCCAGCCGGGAACGGGTCTCAACTTCGGTCCCGAAAGCGGGAATGATCACGATATCCCCCTCCCGCAGATCATCCATCTCCGCGTTCTTCTCCCTGCCCGAAAGAAATCGGATTCCCATGGAGCGGATCTGATCGTTCACGTCAGGATTGTGAATAATCTCCCCAAGAATGTAGATAGGCTTGTCGGGATAGGCTTTGCGGGATGCATAGGCCAGATCGATGGCTCGCTCCACGCCATAGCAAAAGCCAAATTCCTTCGCCAACTTCACGGTAAGATTGCCTGGAACATGAACGACATGCCCGTTGGCCCGAATCCGCTCCACCATCTCGCTCCGATAGTGAGAGAGGACCTGGGCCTGAACGGCCGCCATAATGTCCGGCCTCCGAAGATTCACGTTCTTCTGCTTTGGACCAACCACCGAATTCATATCACGAGGTGCTTGAACACCAGACAATTGAAACAGAAGCAGCGCGCACGCGCCATGAAAAAGGGAACAACCCTTCCAAGCTTCTCGCTATCAACTGTAGTGTGTCTCAACTGGGAGACGCTACACCAACTCCTTAGCTCACGCACCAAGCCATGATCGCCTTCTGCGCATGGAGGCGATTCTCCGCCTGGGTGAAGATCGTGACGGCATGGTCCTCGAACGTCTCGTCGTCGATCTCCTTGCCACGATAGGCAGGAAGGCAATGCATCACCAAAGCGCCGGGTTTGGCTAGCTTGACCAAGCTCCGGTTGATCTGGTAGCCGCTCAACTCACCCAACCGTTGTGCGGCCTCCGCTTCCTTGCCCATGGAGACCCAAACGTCCGTGTAAAGAACGTCGGCCCCAGCAGCAGCAGAACGGATATCCTCGGTGCAAAGGATGCGACCTCCTGCCCGGGCGAGTATCTCAGGAGCAGGCTGATAGTTCTTGGGAGCAGCGATCCTCAACTCGAACCCGAGCTTAGCAGCCGCAAAGACCCAGGAAACCGGTACGTTACACGATCCATCGCCGATGAAAGTCACCACCTTACCGGCGATCGGTCCCTGCAGCTCCTGAATGGTGGCAATGTCTGTCAGAATCTGGCAAGGGTGCTCACGATCCGTGAGTGCGTTAATGGTCGGGATCCCTGAGTAGCGCGCGAAATCCTCTACGTCGGTCTGCGCGTACGTGCGGATGACAACCCCGTGAATCATCCGCCCCAAGACCCGAGCGGTATCCTTGACTGGTTCGCCCCGACCCAGTTGGATATCATTCGCATTGAGGAACATGACGTTGCCACCCAACTCGCGAATGCCCACCTCAAAAGAGACTCGGGTGCGGGTGGAAGCCTTGGAGAACACCATGGCCCAAGTACGGCCTTTCAAGGGAAGCCGTGTGGGTGCATTCCTCTCCCGCTTAAATGCGGGAACTTCCAAAAGGATCTCCTCCACCTCGCTCCGCTGGAGCGACTCAATACTCAACAAATGTTTCATCCTGCCAGTGCCTTTATCGGAAAAAGGAAATCCTTATCGAAAATGCGAGGACGTGTGCAAGCTATTTTTCCGAAGTTTTTGGGAATAAGGGAGGTGCGGGGGCCGGAAAACTACCTCGGCCCCGAAAGGAAACAACCCTGCGCCGAAACATCGTTCGTCTCGGCGCAGGTAACAACTCAAGGGATTAGAACCACCCGATAGAAGCGAACAACCCCCACTCCACCGGTCTGAGATCCGTCATCGGTGAAATTGTAGGATCCACTCGAAGAGGTAATCACCTTGGTCACCGCCGTCCAGGGTCCGATCACCGACGAGGAGTATTCCACCTGGAACGATAGTCCTGGATCCGCTGTCCATGACAGGGTGACCGACACCGGTGTGACAGTCACCGACGGGTTGAGAGTGATGGGCCCGACTTCCGTACTCTTGCTCTCGGACGCTTTGATCGTGTAGGTCACCAATCCAGACTCAGGTGACTCGATGGTGAGGTACCAGACACCAGCCTTAGCCGGAACAGGCACCGAGGTAGGCGTTAGGTTGAACGGCAACGGAATGCCAGCATTTGCGTAACCCGCATAGTCGGAAATCCCGCTATCGGGAAGCGGCAATTCGTACTTCAGGTAAGCCTGGATTCTTCCAGTGCCGGTGATGCTGAAGTTGAGATAGTTCGCGTTGGTGGTAGCGACATAGCGATAGTAGACCCGGCCAGAAGGGGCCGCTACCGCGCCGGTCTCCTCCACACCGTTCTTGAGTTCGGTAATGGTGGGCGAGAGCTCAGATGCTCTAACACGATAGGTGACAGAGTTGGTTTCGAGGTTCTCGACCGCCAGGTACCAATCGCCCTTGCCCAAGGAGACGGGTATGCCACCCGCCCGCACTCGGATCAGGTCGGGCTCAAGACCCGTCAACTCACTTCGGTAGTCGTTGGTCGCCCTGCTGGCGGGATCCCCTTTCCGCAGCAACAGATTCACGTTGCCGTTCACCGGTTCGGACTCAAAATCCGCAATCAGGGAGAGACTGTCCACGACGGTGAACTTGTAGTGATTCAAGCCCTCTGTGGTGACATAGGGGTCGGCAGCCGCGGTGTTAGTAAACCAAACTCCGTTCTCGAGGCCCTGCACCAGGATGCCACCAGGCAGAACGGTGGCCTTAATGCTGTAGTCGACGGTTAGATCCTCAGGGAACACCGTCATATACCACGTGCCGACCAGGCTCGGAAGAGCGCTGTTGGTGCGAACCACAATTCTTCCTGGTGCTTCAGGGGAACCAGGGTCAGCTGCGTAGAGGTCCGTGAGGGTTGGCTGAGTCCCCACTTGCGTCAGTAACCGGGCTTTGCCGGTGAGGTTAAAGAGGTCGAACTGGATCGCTGCGATCGCATTCGTAACCTCGAGCGCGTAGACCTTTTCGACCGTATCCCCGACCCGAACTGTTCCATTCGTGGCAACGCCATCCGACATCGGCACGATGGTAGTAGTGACCTCCGATGCAACCACGGTGAACATCACCAGGCCACTGTCGGGCGACCGCACCGCCAAGTACCAGTCTCCCGCTTGGGCAGGGGGCAAGGAGCCTGGACCAATCCGGATCTGCGCTGGAATTCCGGCGGTCGTGCTAACCGAGTAATCATTCAGGGAAGCATCCGGCAGCGGCAACCCGTAGCGAACGTAAGCCTCAAGATTCCCGGTCACACCCGTCAAGGCGAAGACCAGGCGGTTCGCGGTCGGGCTGGCGGTGTATTTGTAATAGACCGTCCCGGAGGGTGCTGCCAAAGCGCCGGGCTGGGGCACACCGTTCACCAGCGTGCCGATGGTGGGAGTCAGTTCGGTCGCACGCACTCGATAAGTCACCGAAGTCGTCTCGGTGTTGAGCACCGCGAGGAACCACTCTCCCGGGGTAAGAGGCACTGGGCCACTGCCGGCCCGGACACGGATCAACTCAGGAGTCGTGCCAAGGGCACCTCCCGCATAATCGAAGTCACCACCGGTGGGAAGCGAGCCCTTGCGAAGCAGGAGGTCTACGTTGCCGTCGGCGTTGATCGGCGCCAGTTCAAAGTCGGCGTAAAGGGCCCCAGGATCCACCACGGTAAAACTGTAGTACTCCCGTCCCTCATCACTTCCGTAAAAATCAGAAGCGATGGTATTCGTCTGCCAGACGCCATTCGCCAGAGGCGTGACGAAAATGCCCGCAGGCAGGATACTCGCCTTGATGCTGAAATTGACTGATGCACCCTCGGGGATGACCTTGAGGTACCAGTCTCCCACCAGACTGGGCAGGTCGCGGCCCGCTCTCAAGACGATGCGCGAAGGAGTTCCTGGCGCGCCGAGATCATCCACAAAGAAGTCGGTCGTAGTGGGCTGGCCGTCCAATTGAACCAAGACCCGGGCGCGGCCTGTCAGATTGTACAAATCGAACTGGATCGCAGGTTCCTCGTCGGCCACGGTGAAGAGGAAGTACTTCTCGATCTTGTCACCGGTCACCACCCTTTGGGCCACAGGAACACCGTCGCTCAGGGGTATAATCAGACTCGTTGCGGACGTGGATTCCACGACCCGGATGGAGTAATCCACGGGGACGCTGTCAAAGTTCGCGACGCCAATGTACCAATCTCCCGCCGAGAGAGAGACGGGGGAAGAGCCAATCCCAACCAGAATCACCTCCGCGTTGGTGCCGCCCTTCTCGCTGGCATAGTCATAGGCGGTGGGCCTGGGTAGTGGATCGGGAACCGGCTCAGCGCGGCGGATGTAGAGGTTCACGTTTCCATTGGTCGGGTAGACCTCAAAGGACGCTGTTACCGCGCCCGTGGTGACGTTGTACCGGTAATAATGGAGCGCGTTTGTAACAGCGATGTTCGTCCTAATGGTCTCACCGAAACCAAGGGGAGTCAGTCCTGCCACGTTCGTGTCCATCGCGTCGAAGTCAACGCGCATCACGAAAGTGTTGAGGACGGTTGCATTCGTAACGGCCAAGTAATACCGCTGGCCTGGGACCAACTGAGGCGTCGCGCTCAGTGGCACCGTGGTCAGCCCGTTCGTGTCCACCTGCTTGGTGCCATTGGTGGTAATGACGCTGATACCTAGAGTCGCATTGGTCAGCAAGCGAATGTCACTTGTCGCAAGGTCGCCCATCGGAACGCCGTTCTGATTGAAGATCAAATCGAGGCCCGTGGATGCCATCAAGGTGTTGGTGGCCCGTGTGGCACTGCGAGGAACCTCCACGATGAAGTACTTCGCTGCATCCACATCCACCACATTGGTGTAGGGGATCCCATTCGTGAGGGTGATCGCAGGAATGACCGGAGGGGCAAAGTAGAGCTGGAGGGTCCAACTGATCAGCTCGGCGGGTATAGGATTAGTAATGCCGGTGCGAACGTCCACCACCTCCAGCCTCCAGTTCCCGATCGCGGCCTTCCCGATGAAGTCCGCCAGCGTTTCCTCGGGCAGGTAATCCTTGTTGACCAATTCCACCATCTCGACTGAATCCACCATGGCACCCGAGAAGACCCCTTGGAGATCCAGTCGTGTCTGGTTGGTTGTGGCAACGAAGGAGATGCCGTTGGTGCGCCACTGCCCATCGGCAAAGAAACGCAGGGGAATGCTCTGATTCACTAGCAAGGTGCCTCCCGCCAGCGCGGGCGGCCGAGCCTTGCCAACCGAATCCAAGGCGTAGATGGACTGAATCTGGGAGGCGTCCAATGCACCGTCATAGATGGACACTTCATCCAGGATACCTCCGAAAAGCTCGGTGCCCTCGAGGACCGCACCGATGAGCAGCGGGGCGCTGTTCATCGAATTTGTCAGGGCGCCCCGGAGCGTCTTGCTCTTCACGAGCGCGCCATCCAAGTAGGTCGCCAGTTCGATTTGCGACGCACTCACCTGACGCAACGTGCCGGCGACATGGTGGTAGGCCCCGGTCGTCGGAAGGGTCCCGTACCGGCTTAATTCAAGGAACCCTCCTGAATCGGAGCTCGGATCCACACTCGCGGGATCGTTGAAGCTCAGGTCCAATCCCAGCGGCCGGGCGCTGAGCGAATAGTTGCCACGGCTATCTCCAGGCAGGAGCTTGGACAGGAATCCCCCTCCAACCGGGACGAGAGGGTCCATGCGCATCCACATCTCGATCGTCATTGCCTTGGGCGCGTTGAGCGACGCACTCGAAGCCACTTTCAGGAAACCCCTGCGGGTGAAGCCAAACCCATCCCCCACCTTGGCGGGCACGACGTCCACCACCCCGTCCGCTGAGGCGTGATTCGTGCTAAGAATGTCGAGGTAGCTACTGCCTGAAACCTCGCCGGACCACCAACTGATCATGTTGGTAAAGAATGGCTGCTGCCGGGCCGAGAACTGGACCCGATAGGCTCGTCCAGGCACTGTGGGCAGCGTGCGAACCAGGGCCCCACGGTCCAACACAAGAAGGTTGGTGCCCGTGTGAGCGAGAGCCGGAGTCTGTAACACCGAGACACTCCCGGTGCTGACAGTCCAACCCTCCAGGAGGTCCCCTGCCCTGAACGACGCCGTCTTGTTGGCGGCCACCGACTCAAATCCGCTCAGGAGCTGGTTGGTGTACGTTGCAGAAGGAGCCGCCGGATCTGAGGCAAACTTGATCGGAACGAGAGCTATGTTGGTGTCCTCGGTAAAAATCGAATACTGAGGTCTCAACGAAATCCCGTTCGTGAGGATCAAGCCTTGTTGCGGAGACTGCACATCGAACACCGTCCCCTTTAGGTCCACCAACCGGGCACAAAGCAAACCAGGCGCGGTGTTGGTATCGGTGCCAGGTCGCAGGTAGAGTTCAACTCCGGACCGATTTGTGCCATCAGACCACACAGCAATGGGTTGTTCGAGCGAGAGGTTTGCCGGATTGATCCAGGCATCCAGGGTAAATCCCGCGCCCGTGCCCACATTTAGACCCGAGTGATTCGTGATCCGAATCTGCTCCCCAGCGGCAGAGATCTTGAAGGCCTGACCGAACTTACCACCCACGTAAACGCCGCCCGAAACCTCACCATTGTTACCCGCAGGCCGGGAATCGGTTGCGGAACCGTCGAGTGGCCATCGACTCACCAGGCTGTTCGTCGGTTTCCCACCTCCCCCGTATTTGAAGATGCCGCGAATCTCCGCTGAATTGAGAGCGCGACTGTAGAGATCAACCTCGTCCAGCATCCCCAAGTACTGAGAGGCGGTGCCCGCTCCCCTGGGTTTGCGCCCCAGAAGCAGATCATACGACGTCTGCAAGGATCCCGCCGCAATTGCCTGGGTCTTCTGCAGCTCGCCATCCAAATAGAGCGCGGCAACCCCGTTGGAAGCGCTTAGGCCAGCAAACGTCAGCGCCACATGGTGGAAATTCGTATAGAACTGGTCGTACCCATAGGAGGTTCGATTGGTCCCGCCCCGGTTCTCGCTCAGCAGCACCTTGGAACCGTCAGGGCCCACCAAGTGAACCGAAAGATCCGAGGCTCTGGGGTGGTTGATGCGCAAACCCACTTTAAGGTCGGAAACAACGCGGCGATCTCCCACAGCGTTCGTCCCGATCGTTAGCACATCATCACCGAGGGCCACTATATTCGTCGCGCGATATTCCCTGATGAAACGACTAGAGAGATTCCGTTCCAAACGAACCCGAACGAACCCGTTCACGGTCGTGGCTGACGGGTTGTAGAGCGCCAGATAGTACTTCCCGGCTCGAAGCGGCGGAGTGTCGTTCGCGGTAAGCGTCAAGGTCCCCCCGGGGCGATCCATCTTGGCCATCTTGTCGTACTGGGTGAGGTTAGGAGGAGATCCGTATCGCAGGTAGACATCCAGCGGACCGGTCAGGGAAGTCACCGTGACAATGAGTGCGCTGGCGTCAGCAGGGACGTCGATGGGCGGCAGATCCTTGAACTCATTCGCAAGCACGTAGAAACTGGAGCCAGCGAACAGGTCCATGGCAGGTTCTACCACTACTTTCAGGTTCTGCACCAGACCGGTGTGACCCAATGAATTGTCCACCATGCTGAGAATCCAAGAGCCGGTGCTATAGTCCCCATCGAAGTTCATCAAGCTGCCGGGCCCATCCGTTGGCTGAGTGCTCCGAGAGTACGTAGACCGGCTGTCGGCGTAGTGGAAATAGTGGACTCCGTTGAAGGGGACACTGTTGAGTGTGTGGTTGTTTAGGACCGTGAATGCGCTGTTGTGGGAGAGGTTACCATGCAAATCGCCCAACTGGTCGTGAACGATCTCCTGCATCACTCGCACGCTTTGAATACGCGTGGAGGAGATTCCAATGGCGAAGACGAAGCCCGCTTCAGGTTTCACCGTTGATCCATCGGGTACCGCCACCCTAAACGGCATTCCGTTCAGAACCGTGTTACCTTGCTCATCCTGCTGCTCAAACGGAATCTCGCTGGACAAACCCACAATCTGAAACTCGCCACCCATCTGATCCTCCGACTTCACCCCTACGTAGAAGACTTCGCCGATGGCCGCGTTGGTAAAGGCCACCGTTTCCGTGCCACCTCGAGTGCGTGCCTTGTAGCTGGCCGTGATCGCGGCCGGGTCGAGATCGAGAAGCCGGGCATCGCCGCGAGTGACATAGAGGTCTAGATCAGGCTCGCGATTTCGGCTCTTGGACATGTTCACCGGCATAAACGTGGCAAAGGCGACGTAAGGCCCGTTGGTGATTCCGACTACATCCGCGGTCTGAATGTTGGTGAAGACATAAAAGCGCCATTGGTTGGTGGTGCCGTTGGATCCACCTGTCAGGGGGGAGTTAGCACCAACGTGCTGGTACAACATCGGGTGGGCGTTCGTCATCGTCCCACTCAAACTGGCCTCGCCCCACGTGCTTGGTACCTGGGTCAGGCTGATCGCATTCGTGTCCCCCACCGTTGACACCACCAACGAATAGTCTTGAGCGATGCCGTTGGTGTGAGCAGTGACAGCGTTCACGTTCACCTGGCGGCCAATCACAAACACCGCATAGTTGGTTTCGACCGGGCGCCGGATGAGCACATTTTCGACATTGTTGACGGAGTCGTAATAGACCAGATCATTCGTGAGGCTCGCCAGATTGTAATCGCTGTTCTTGCTGATATAGTTCCCCATCAACAATTCGCCAGTCACCTTGTTCGATACGACGAGATCGAGGTTGTTCACCAGTTTATAGCCAGCAGCAGGGTTGGCAGGAGGATCGGTCCAGACCAGCGTCACCTTGAGGTCTGAATTGCGTGCTTCTTCGGGAATGGAAATCTCATAGAAGTGGGACTGCCCAGTCACGAGGGCATTCGTTGGGCTCTGATCGACCCACTGGATTGGCCACGACTTTGTATCGACCGTGTTCGTTGCAGAAGCTGGAAGAATGCTCGTCAGAGTGGGCAGCCCCCAACCCTGGTAGTTGATAGGGTTGTCCACCTGCAGCCCATACTGGGGTCCGAGTGATCTGGCACCGTTAATCACCAGTGCCTTGAACAAGGTCGCTGAATACGGATACTTCTGCCTTTCGAAGAACTCTTGCATGAGCGCCAGCATGCCCGAGACCGCCGCCGCGGATACGCTGGACCCCGATTCATACCGGTAATAAGGTTTGAGACCGTTGTTCAGGTTCGAAAGCACGGTAAAGTAGTTGCCGTACTGGCCAGCAATCTCCAAAGTGATGCGCAGATCAACCACGATCGAGTCGGGCGCAAAGGTGGTCAGGCTGTAGAACCAGTTCCCCTCCCCCGGACGATCAATCACGACACGGTTGGTCCCTTTGAAGTCGGCAACGTCCGGGAAAGAGTCCTTCTTAACGTAGATCGGAATCGGGGGCATCGGCCTCGGGGTGGCGTTGTTGGAGAGAACCTCAATGACCAGGCGGGTCGCGTTACTGGAAACGAAGAGCCCATAGTCGTTGAACTCGCCTGGCACAAGAGTCTGGTATGGGTAGTTTTCAACGCTGGCGTTGGTGGCTGTTCCACTCACGTTCCAGCCAGAGGACCGAGTCGAGACGACAAACGCGCCCGGAGCCACAACGTCTGGTTTGAAACGCCCAGCCACCCCTTCCAGCCCGATCCCCACATTGCCACGGCTGGAGAAGGGGGCCACCTCGTCCTGACTATCCGTCTCGCCCAGGAATGCGGTATTGGTCTGCAAAGTCCCACCGGAAACATAGATCACCTCGTTGGTGATGTTCCTCGGTTGGTCGATGGCACCTACGGTAATGACATTCTTCGCTGTACCGGGAGAGGTAATGCTGCCAGGTTCTCCACCAAAGCCACTCTCATTGCCCGCACCCGAGTTCCCCGCGGCAAAAACGTACAGCATTTGCTGGGAACCGGTGACATCTGGAAGAGCGTCTCGCACCGCAGCATCGTAGGTTGACGCTGAGCTATCGTAGTCAAAGTTTTCGGGATACCCCCAGCTGTTATTCGAAATCAGAAGGTTAGTCTTACCCAAGGAAACGTAGTTCGAACGAGCAGCAGTGGTGATGAGATACTCATCGGAGAGGGTCGGCCCGGTTAACAGATCGATGGGCAACGACAACAACTTGACGGCAGGAGCCATCCCTTGGAAGGAAGCGGTCGCTTCCGAGCCAGAAGCGTTGGTGCCGATAGGACCGTTCGCACCGCTGCTCGCAATCACACCCGCCATGAAGGTCCCGTGTCCATTTGTATCGGTCACCGCCACCGGGGTGTCGCCGAAGACCCGGCCCTTCAGGTCCGGATGACTTGCTTCCACTCCGGAGTCGTTGATGTTAACCCAGATGTTGGATCCGCTGAGGCCGAGGTAGCTATTGGAAATGCTCCCCGCTTCCACGGTTCCCATGCGGGTACGGGTAAGGTCATTAAGAGGCATGCGCTGCTGATGACGCTCCAAGAGTTGGACCGTACCCAGCTGGGCCAGAGCGCTCAGTCCATCCACGTTGGCAGCTACCACCACCTGGGGGCCGAATGGAGTGTTCCCCTCACCCAGCACCTGCAAACCGCCGCTCTTCAGGTCATCCACCAGGGCCTCACGCTCCCCAGGATAGCCGGTCACCGTAAGCCATCCAGTCTGCTCGGCAGGCTCCAGCGCTACCCGCAGCAGGGCTGGAGAAAGTTTGTAGTAAGGTTCGTAAGGCAAAACCGCCTGCACGCGCTGGTCCTGGGTCAGGCGCTCGGCTGTCACCCGGTCCATGCGAACGAGAAGCGCGTTGTTGGGAATGTAGGACACCACTTTGGCCCCGGCACCGGCTAACGCACTCCTGAAAGCCACCGTCATCGCACCACGAGCCTGGACGATGTAGGTTCCAGGGTCGCCTTGGCTCCGCAAAGAATCAGGAATCGCCAATGATTCTCCGCTGGCTGTGTCGATGAACGCATTCCGAAGCAGAACCGCAGTGGAGGAGTGCGCTAGAGCGCTGAGGGGCTGGGTCGTGTTCGCTAACCGGTAATTCTGTGTGGTGTCGGCTGTGGAGTCGGAGCCAGGCTGAGCCCCTGGTTTGAGGCTGGAAGCCTCGCTGGGCTGGCTCAACCGGGTCGAAGCAAGCCCTTGCAGCGACTCCGGCTGGGTGAGGAGTGGGGCGGCAGCCTTGCCGCTGGGGCGGGAAACACCCGCAGGCGGCGCCACCGGGTGGTTTCGCTTCTCATACCGGTTGCCCTGCAGCCACAACAGGACCGCTGCCACGAAGAGCAGCAGGCTGATCACTGACCAAATTCTCGCTTTCATACTCACTCTCCCTGCAACTCGTTGTAGCTCTCGATCACGGCACGAGGCTGGGCGATAGTGCCTTCCAGCCGGATCACAGTCTTGGTGACGAACTCAGCCTTCACCTGGTAATTGGTGCAAAGCCTATTGAATACGCCCGAACCCAGGTACACCGAATTGGGCGCCTCCCTGAGCGCCTGCCCGAAAGCATAGACCACGAACCGCGGCTCGTCCGGTTTGAGCAACGAGAGGATCTGCTGCGGGATTCGCTCCATCACCGCATCATTGAGCAAGTGGTCAAAATCCCTCTGGCTGCCCTGCCGCGTATCGAGGAACGGCGAGGTCGCGGTCAACTCGGGTGTCGCTAGAATCCGCCCCAGACTCTGGAAAAGTCCATTCGTCTCCCGCTGCCGCGTGCGGTTGATGCCATCCACGATCCGTCGGAGTTGGGTCGCCCCTGCCATACCATCAGGCTGGATCAACAGCTCGCGCACTCCCACTTTCTGGTTGGTGACCGACTCTGTGCTGCGAGTCGTGTTCGTCAGCACCGAGACTCCACTGAGCACGGCAGACCAGGCCGCCAGGTTGGCTTGGTTGACACCCAGTGCACCGCGGGAAGCGTTGTCGTTCGGCGCTGCAGTAAAGAGATCCACCAACTTCCAGTCGTTCGTGGGATGCGTGCCAAAGCTGCCAGCCCATTTGACCCAATTGGTCGCAGGCTCGATACCGGACTTAAGGTAAACAGTCTGCCAAGGTGTGCCGCGATGAACGCGCCCGATCCATCCCACACTGGGAAGCGGATGGCCGGGAAAATCCCAGTCACTCGAGCTTCTCACCATCGGATCCTTCACCCGCCAGCCGTAAGCCTGTTCATCAGAGGACTTTCCTGGGTTTCCTCCCCAAGGCCTATACCGCTCGTTGAGGACTCCCAGGTTGTCGTTCGTGATCCGCATCTGGGGAGGATCGGCGAAGCGCACGGAGTTCGTGCGGGCAGGGTTGTTTGGGGAATTCTCCGGATCGAGCAGATCCGAGGTCATGTAATGCACGAGTGGGTCATTGGCCTGCCAACTCATCTGCTGGTAAAGCTTGCGAATGGGGGTGAACGCCGCCTGAAAGGCCAGCTTCCCAGTCAGCTCCGCTCTCAGTGGATCGACGGCCCCGTTGTTGGTATAGACCAAGGGAGTCAACCCAACGAACCTTCGCAGCAAATCGATGCTCTTAGCCCGATCCATGCCTCCAACCTCGTTTCGGCTGTAGTTGGCCCACTGTCGTTCGCTAATAGACGGCTGACCCAGCGAAATCCAGATCTGGTTCAACATCCCCTCGGTGGGAGTCCGCACCGTTGCCCCCCCTACACGGTTGGTAAGCCAGGAATTGGGAGGTTCGCCCCCTCCGCTCATCGTCGGTAGGACCGAAGTCGAAGCAATCTCCTTGGTCAGATCGAGCCGGGTCCCGATGTTAGCGAAACTCACGAAGTCCACCAGTCGCTCTGGTTTCACGCTTTCGTCCACTAAGGCGTAGTAAAATTGGTTGGTAACAAAGAGGCTCCAATCGGGCACGAAGAGGTTTCCACCTATGCCATACACATCATTCGTGGAAATCGGCCAGAACCGGCGGGTGTTGATGTCGTATCGGGATTCTGGCAGGAACGTCACGCTACGAACCACGGGGAGGAGGAACTGGTTTGAGAGCCAGCGAGAAAGGGCAATATTCGTAGCGTAGGGAACCGCAGACTGCACGAGGCTCTGGTAGCCACCAGCAGGGTTGGTGGTCGCTAGCATTTCCGTGAAAAGCCCCCCCACCCTGATGCGGAGCGACCGATTGAAATCCTGGGTGTAAGAGTTCCAGCACTCAATACCGAACATGTTCGACACCGACAGCAGGTACATCAGATTGGTCTGCGTTGGATAGACATCGGTCGCGCGCAGTTTACGCACTTCCATCTTTCGCGCGATCTGGGTGACGTTCTGCAACGCAAATTCGTTGAAGTTGGGAAAACCCTTCTTCGCCCCGATGAGGAAAGGCACACCGTAGACCACCGGGTTCGGGTCCGTCTCAATCCCGCTGCGATCCTTGGCCAAAGTGAGGTTCCTGGGGGTGATGCTGGATACGAAGTTCGCGTTTGTGACCTCGGTAAAACCCGTGATGAAAATGTTGGTGCCATTCACGCCGAACTTAGGCCGAAACACCGAGGGAAGATGCGGGAACGGGGTGGCCGGGCGGTTGGTCGTCGCGTCATAAATATTGACCGCAACCTGAAGCAGGCGGTGCACGGAGGCGGTGTATTCGTTGGTCGGATAAATCAAAATGTTGGTGAGGGAGAAACCGGTGCGAACATAGGTGTCCCCGACGATGCAATTCGTAGCAAGTTTACCGGAGGTCGTACGGAAAATGTTGGTAACCTTGGCAACCTCAAGTATCCGCTCCGCTGTCGTGGTAAAGAACTCCGTGGCAGTCCAAGGAATGAAGTTTGTGGCGCTGTTGGGCGGAAGATTGTTGAAATTCAGATGAATCTGATCCGCCGCAGGAGGAGCCGAGTCCATCCCCATTTGTGACAGCCAACGATAGAATGTGTACCGGTCATAGGAGGAGACCGCAGACTGAGCCAGGGCCAGCCGGTCCAGATATCGAAAGCCAGCGGGTCCGGTGTTCGGCACTTTGGTGGAGTCGAACAATTCCGAGATATCGAAGTAGCCGTTTGGATTGTCCGAACCTGCCCATGGGTTTCTAGGATTATCCACCTCCGTCGGTGAAAGGTGCAGGTAATCCGGAGAAGCGACTACGGGCAAAGGACCGTCCGCATAACTATCAATCAAATCAAACTCAAACCAGCGCGAACCAGTCGCCCCAAAGAGGGTGAAAACACTG
Organism: uncultured Verrucomicrobiota bacterium; assembly: GCA_964411985.1. GTDB lineage: Bacteria > Verrucomicrobiota > Verrucomicrobiia > Limisphaerales > J093 > CAYPNF01. The sequence continues at coordinate 33,025 of CAYPNF010000023.1, read as the reverse complement.
CTCAGGTTCCTGTAATCGTTGCCGTAGCGATAGCGAAGAAAGCCGACAGCATCCTCGGACGATTCGGTGCCGATCGGGGCTCCGAACCCATTATAGTTGTAGGTACGCCATACGTTCGTATTCAGGTCGCGCAAGAAGGCCCCCAAGTTCAATTCCCAGGATCCGATTCCCTGGTTGCGATAGTAGCCAAAGGAGTTTGTCACCAACTCCGTGCGCGTCGCATTGTAGGTATAATTAAGATCGAGGCTCTTGCCCGCTGGCAACACCAAGAACGCGTAACGACCAATGAACCGGTTGCTGGCCGAATGGCGTCCATCTGGATTCTGAAGGATCCCCACCCATTCGGGGTCGCCGGTGAAGAAGTTGCTCACCACTCCTGGGCCGGTCATGCTGATTTCCGTGCCGTTGGAAGCGACAAAACCGCCAAAACGCCCTACCACCGGCAACTTGCCGTTGGTCTCGAAGCGGCCATTCCTGTTCAGGTCAAGGTAAAATCGAAAATCGAGGGGAAGAGTGATGTTCGAGTTGGTCCGAATATACACCGGCGGCCGCGCGTAGTACTGAAGGTTGGCGATGTTCCGCAAACGATCATCCGCCCCGAGAGTGCCCCCGGAACTGAGAAAGTTATAGTTCACGTTCGTGACACTCGTATTCCCTCGCACAAAGCCATAGGGGCTGATGAAGTTGGTCGAGGCCATGAAGTCATAGGCCAGAAGAGTCCGCTCGGACAACATGCGCGAGATGAGGTCGGCCTGAGCCCGCGCGACCGCGGTGTCCGCCATCAGTCGGGCCGTGGTCTGATCTTCAGTCACCCCCACTGATGTTCGTTCACGACGGCTGACGGCGAGGAAGGTGATGGCCATAAACGTCACGACAGAAAGCATGACGAGCGTGATGACCAGAGCGACGCCGCGTTGAGATTGAACCTTCATTGCTGTCAAGAGCGAAAGCTAACCGTTGTTACGGACAGGCACCTTCTGACGGAACAGATGGACCTGACCTACCCGATTGGACAGAAAATTCATCGCCGCCGCAGAACCTGCGGGGAATGACTTGAACTGCTGCAAGGCCTGCGGTTCGAGGATTGCCAACTCCAAGTCAAGACTTCCTGGCAATGCCTCCCCGAGAAAAGCGTACCGAGTCTCCGGATACCAATTTGGCCCGGCGGATTCGCCTCGCTGCATCAGGTTCGGGAAGGGATCGTTCTCCAGAATCCCACCGCTCGCATTGACCCGGTACATCTGGTAGTGGCGATAGCCATTGGTAAGGTAATAGGCCAACTGGTAGCCATCCGGATCATAGGCCTTGATGCGAAAATGAATCACCCCATCCGCGATCCTCATGAAATTAGTGGCGTGCTGCAACAACGCGGTGCGGATCAAGTTCGTATAATTCAGAGCGGAGGCGGGGATGTTGGTGGAAAACTTGGACAGCGTCCCCACTCCGTTCTCCGCATAAAGCACTCGGTAAAAAGTCCCCACGAACTCCCGGTTGTACTTAGTGACAAAGAAGACCTCCTGAAGGACATTCGTCCGGAAAGCCTTGTCGCCGAGGAGAGGTTGACGCACAGGCTTGTAGACGGGACTCAGTCCGACCTGAAAATTGATCCCCTGGTCAAACCCACACGCCGCCGCTTGTGCCAACTCACGAGTGAGAATGTCCATCGTGGCTCGGCCACTTTCCATGACGTCCACCTGAGTCACATTGCTCCTGAGGGCTCGCTGGGTGTAATAAAAAGTCCCGTAGAGAGCCAGCACGATGACCGTCATGATCGAGATGGCCAGCATCAACTCCAGCAGCGAAAACGCTGTGTTGGTGCGGGCGCCTGACCGGACCTGGGGGTTGGGTTGGAAGAAGTTCATTGTGCCAGGTTGAAGCTGTTTCGCCGCACCAGGAAGAAATAGGAATCCGGTCCCCAGCGACGGCAGGTAAAGGCCTGAACCTCCCCGCTCACGAGAGTCCTGAAAGTCTTCCGGTTCTTGCCGACGGTAAGAGTCCCTTTGGAAACGAACACCGGCCAATCGAAGGTCAGTCGCAGGTCGTAGAAGTTATCCTTGGTATTCACGGCCTTCACCCAGAGATTGGAGCGGCTCAGCTGCTCGAGCTGAGAAAGGCCGGTTTCGCTGAAGTTAGTTTGCACCGCTGCATAGGGGCTGAATGGCAGAAGCTCCGCAGTCAGGCGATACCGGAAGGCAATATCGCGGCTGGTCGGGTGCGCCCCGTCCGGCTTTTCCACCGCGGACCCGCTAAAGGCCCGCACGTAAGCCGTCACGGTATTGGAGATCCAATTGTCTCTCCGCCCATCAGGCAAGTACTTCGGGGTGGAGAGCAAACCTACCACCTCCATTCCATTGGTAAAAGTGTTCGTGCCGCGGTACGGCAGACCATTGCCAAACACGAACGAACCGTGGCCAACAGGAACCCCCGACCGGTAGCTGGTGATTTGGATCAGATCCACGTAGTTGGTCAGGTCATCCATACCCCTTGCGCCCGAACGGATGGTCTCCAGCCACACGTTGCCATCCTGGTTGATTACCGTATCTTCCCGGTTGCTCCTTTGCACCTCGACCCCCGTAGGCAGCACGCCCACGATGGCGACGAGAGCAAAAGCCACGATGGCGATACAGATGGCGATTTCAACCATTGTAAAGGCCGCCTCGATGCGCCGACGCGCCGGGAAGGACGCCAAACAATGCAAGGTCCTATGTTGCGGAATCCTCATTTCAATTCTGGCAGTTCGACTTTCGCGCGACCTGTCAGCCAGTTGACGCGAACGTTGATGAAGTTGCCCCGAGGAGTCTCCACCACATCGGGCACACCGTTGGGGAGGTAGGTCCCAGACTTATCCTTGGGGTACAAAATGCTTCCACGGCTCAACGCCACCGCTTCTCCGGGCAAATCGACCATTCCACCCATGAGATCATAACTCAATTGGCCCTTGGCGTTGAAGGCGATAAAGGGCAACCTCATCTCCGGACTCTCCGCCGTAGGAAAAGGAAACATCGCGTACGGGAGAGGACGATTGGTGTCCACCATGGTCTTGGCAGCCTGCCTCCAGGCAGCTTCGCCCAAGTCGACAAATTTGTTGGTGGAGAGAAACATTCCGTCCGGCAGTTCCTTCCAAGGAGTCAGATACTTGGGTGTGAAACGGCCCGGCTGGCTGCCAACGGCCTTGGCCGTATAGAGGGCGTAGCCGCTATACTGCCGCGGAATCAGAGAGTTCAAGCCGTTCGTAACATACCGCTTCTCCTGCACGCTTAAGCCAGACGCCGCCATGACTTTAGCGAAATGGTGGCGAACCGTGGGAGGCACAAACACCATATACACGGTGCGACGCCCAGTGATGGCATGGTGGCGAGCCAGCGATAGGTCATCCAGAATCTGCCGGTGTCCAGCGGCGAGTGTGTTGCTTTGACTCAGACTGCGGATCGCCGGCACGCTGGAGACGGCCAGAATTCCAATAATCCCGATGACCACGAGCAGCTCCAGCAGCGTAAACGCGGTCAGTGCCAACCGCCTACTCTCAATCTGACTGGAGTTATGGTACATCCGCATATTCACCTACTTCCAGCTCAGGACGTTGTCTTTGTTGAAACCCGTGTTCGCGTTGTTGAGACCGATCTTGCCATCAGGCCCAAAAGACCATGCCATCACGGTGCCACTGAGTTCCCAACTATCCTTGGCACCAGCCGACCGGAGCCCATTGACACCGACGTTCCCCGAGCCGGGGGCAGTCACAACATCGCGGCGAAAGAAGCCATCGCGACACTTGTTGTCATAGTTCAGGTCAAGGGTGATGATATACGGATTGCCCCAAGGATCGCGTAAAACACCATCGGGTCCGGTGCCGCCCGGGCGATAGAGAGCCTGCTGCCCGCCAACCGGCTTGCGCAGGTAGTCCAGATCCTTGAAACCTTCCAGAAAATCCTGCTTCTGCGGATTGAGCACCAACCCTTTGTTCGGAGTGGCAGTGCCATCGGCAAAGCGCTCCAAGTTGTGCAGGATGGAAACGAGCTCCGAGTTATTTGCGTTCGGGATCTTCGAATCAAAATTCCCCACCGGTGGGGTGTTGAGCGCCTTCCCGTATCGGTCCCATAGAGTCTTCGCAGACCCATCCCCGAGGTAGGTGCCATAGGTGAAATCAGGATTCACATCATTCAGCGCCGCCCTCGATTTGGGAGAACTCGGAAACCGGCTGTAGGTGGCGTAGTAGCCGTTGATCGCACCGATGATGATCTGCAGATCCTTCTTGGCGACCGCCACTTGCGCCTTCTTCTTGGCGACACTCAATGCAGGAACAATCATCCCTGCCAGGACGCCGATAATAGCGATCACGGTGAGCAATTCCACCAGCGTGAAGCCTTGGCGTGCTGGCATGGGTTTCGGGGTTTGAGGGGCTAGGTTCATGGTTCGTAATGGGTGTGCTAGCATCTATTTCCAGTTGCCAATCTTCTTTATCTCCTTGCCGGCGGGGTACTCTGCCCAGAGATCGTATGTCGTAGGGTTGTTCGTTGGATGCGTCGAGACATAACGCCAAGGATTCACCATCAGGTACTTGCTGTCCGCCACCCCGTTCAGGGGTGCAGCCGGGAATCCGGGCTTGGTCTTCCAATCGATCGCAACCGCCAGCACATCGATGTCGGGATTATCCTTGATCTGACGAATCGCCTTCGGGGTGAAGCCAACGATATAGTTCTTCTTGGGGATGGAGGGGTGTTCTTCCGAATGAATAAAGCCCTGCGTATTGAAAGTGCTCTGGATTGACTCCGTACGGATAACCTCTTTGCGGTCGGTCGTAAAGTACACCTTCCCCTGGTTGCTGGAGATACATCCTACCAACTCGTAATAAAGCTGGTTCACGCCTGGATTCACGTTCAGCCCGTTGACGGCGTTATCCGGCGGATACTGATTGAAGTCCTGCTGATATAGATCGATGGCCGTCACCAAAGCCGCATGCTCACTCTTGATGCGCGATTCACGCCCCTTCTGGATGGCAGTCGTGGTCATCGAGGCGCCGATCGCCGCCAACATTCCGATGATGGAAATGACGGTCAGCAACTCGATCAGCGTAAAGCCCGCGAAGGAAAACCGCAGCCCCATCTCCCGATCCTCGAAACGGGTGTCCATCACCTTGAGACTGGTTGCTCTATTCCTGCTCATAATGTCCATCAAATCGCATACTTGTCTTGAACCGGCCACACACAACCTTCAGCGGCCGCGGAATTCCTGCTCCAACCGCTCGCTCAGCCACTGTTTGATCATGCTCTGATAATTGAGATACCGAGTCCGCGCTAACCTCTTGATCTTGGCTAGCATGCGGGGATCGATCCGCAAAGTGATACTGACAGAGTCCCCGCCTTCGGTCCCCGCGGCCACCGCAGCTTCCATCAACCGGAGGTCGATCATCGTGTCTGCCCAATAGGCAGCTTCCGCTTCCTCGCCATCAAACAGCGGCACTTCTTCCCAACTGGTAATCGAGTGCATCGCTGCGGTTCTTGTGGCACAAAATGGACCCTAGGGTCAACGTTTGCATTTATTGGGCCAACATCTGGTTGACCTTCCGTTGGTAAAAGAACTGTTCCTCGGGAGTAAAATGGCGAGCAAAAATGACTCTCACCATCTTCCCATTAGCTCGGTACAGGCTGAAAATACCCGAACCGTCGGACGCCCGTCCAAGATTAAAGAACCGGGCCTGGACCGAGAAACGAGGCGAATCGGGGAGGAGTTTGACCGCAAAGGGATCCTCAAACGATTCCTCTACCTCCTGAGGGTTGAGGCTCTCGTCTAGATCGACCTGAGTTTGGTTCCAATCGAACTCCATAACACGTTCACGTCATCTCATAGCCCATGCTTTGTAATTACATTGTATTTACAAGCATTTCTCATGCCTGTCAAACGAAAGATGATTCTTCATTAGTCTGCTCCTATCCAACACAACGAAAGTGATTTAGACACAATCACAGAGTAAGATGACCTGCTACCTGCTCCTTATGCCGCCTTCTCTGCCCCCAAAAACGGGCTGCTTTAGGGTGGTGTGCCTGTACTGTACTCTGCTCTTTGTTACTACCCCATACTCTTGCTCGCATAAAAGAAAAGGCACCGATGGCCTAACCACCGATGCCCTTTGGGAAACCAAGATGTCGGAAGTTTAATCTTCCCCGCCGCCTTTACCACCTTCCGTGCCACCCAGTTGGTTGATCAGATCAATCAAGGGCAGGAACAAGGCAATGACGATACTACCGACGATGACGGCGAGGAACACGATCATGATCGGCTCCAGCAGGGAAGTCATAGCGGCGACAGCGTTATCGACCTCTTCCTCGTAGGTATCCGCAATCTTCATCAACATTTCGGGGAGTGCACCCGTTTGCTCACCCACGTCCACCATGGACACCACCATGGGAGGAAACACGCGGGAGGCGTCGAGGGGTGCCGTGATCGTATCTCCTTCTTTCACACTTTCATGTACCTTCGCAACGGCGTTGGATACGATGATATTACCGGAGGTTTCCTTGACGATGGTCAGGGCCTGCAGAATCGGAACGCCACTGGAGACCAAGGTACCCAAAGTCCGCGTGAACCTCGCAATAGCCACCTTGCTGATGACGGCCCCCAAGACGGGCATGTTCAGCTTGAAACGATCAAACAGCCTGCGTCCCAGCTTCGTTTTCAGCAAGAGCCGGAAGACAACAGCGAACACCACAACACCAATCGCGGTAAGAATGAAGTGGTCTTTGATCACGTTGGCGATATCCAGGATGAGGCGAGTGAACCCGGGCAAAGGCCGCCCCTCCAACATGTCCTTAAAGATCTGTTCGAACCTGGGAACCACGAAAACCATCAGCACGCCCAAGATGGTAGTGGCTACGATGAGCACGGCTACCGGATAGAACAGAGCGGCCTTGACCTTGCCCTTGATCTTCTCCGCCTTTTCCATGAATTCCGCGAGACGATTGAGCACCACTTCGAGCACACCACCGAGCTCACCTGCCTTTACCATGTTGATATACAACCGGTTAAATATCTTAGGGTGCTGAGCCAACCCCTCGGAGAAAGTACTTCCACCCTCGATCGCCACGGAGAGGTCCTGAATCACGCGCTTCAAAGTCGGATGCCGTTCCTGCTTCTCTAGAACCCGAAGACCGCGGAGAAGCGGCAGACCAGCGTCCACCAGCGTCGCCAACTGGCGAGTGAAGGTGCACATGATCTTTGGCTTCACCGAGCCACCCAGAAACGGAATCTTGATATTGAAGCCACCGCCCTTCTTCTTGCCGCCCCCGCCGCCGGACTGAGGCTGCGCTGGTTTCTTGCCGGACTTCTCCTTCGCCTTCTCCGCCTCGGCAACTTTGGTGGGGAACAGTCCCATCTCCTTGAGCCGCCCAATGGCTTCGGACTGGCTGCCGACTTCGAGTGTGCCCTTGGTCTCCTTGCCACGGGAGTCCATGGCGACGTAGTTGAACTTTGGCATAGTGGCTCTCGACTGATTAAGTGTACTTGAGGATCTCCTCGACGGTGGTATCTCCGTCAAAAATGCTGCGCAGACCGTCCTCGCGCAGGGTGATCATTCCCAGCTCGACCGCCTTCTGGCGGACGACCACAGTAGGGGCGCGTTCGTTAATGAGAATGCGAACGGCATCGCTCACGGGCAACAATTCAAAGATACCCTTTCGGCCTTTGTAGCCGGTATCGTTGCACTCGCGGCAACCCCGTCCATAGTAGAATACTTTCTCACCCACATCGTGCGGGGAGAGATTCAAGTGGCTCAGCTGGGTCTCCGTCGGTTCGAAAGGCGTCCGGCAACGTTTGCAGATGGTACGAACCAAGCGCTGGCCAAGCACCGCCATCAACGTGGACGAAATCAGGAACGGTTCCACCCCCATGTCGACCAGACGGGTTACAGCGCCGGGGGCATCGTTGGTGTGGAGCGTGCTTAGCACTAAGTGCCCGGTGAGCGATGCCTGAATGGCGACCTGGGAAGTCTCGAGATCGCGCATTTCCCCCAGCATGATGATGTCAGGATCCTGGCGCAGGAAGGAGCGAAGGGCTTTGGCAAAAGTCATCCCCACCGCTTCGTTGACCGGCACCTGCATGATGCCCTCAATGTCGAACTCAACAGGATCCTCCACGGTCAGCAACTTCGAGTCGAGGCTGTTGACCCGGCGCAAGCAGGAGTAGAGAGTGGTGGTCTTGCCGCAGCCCGTGGGACCGGTGACCACAAAAATTCCGTTGGGTTGCTGAATGATCTCGCTGACGTACTCGTAAACGAACTTGGGAAAGCCAAGTTTTTCGATGTCCAGACTCATCGCAGAACGGTCGAGCACGCGAAGCACCACCGATTCACCAAACTGCGTTGGCAGGCTTGAGACGCGCAAGTCCACCTCTTTCCCGGAAATCACCACGGAGATACGTCCGTCCTGAGGAAGACGCCGCTCGGAGATGTCCAGGTTCGCCATAACCTTGAGACGGGAGATCACCGGAAGAGCCAGATGGAGGGGGGGCGGCGACATTTCATAGAGCGCACCGTCGACACGGTAGCGAATCTTGAATTGATCCTCGAAGGGCTCGAAATGAATATCGCTCGCGCGATCCTGCACGGCCTGGGAAAGGACGATATTGACGAACTTGATGATCGGAGCCCCGCTGGCAAGGTCGCTGAGGTTCAGCTGCCCGCTCATCGCCTGATTGACTTCCTTGGCGATTTCGTCGTCTTCGCCCAACTCCTTCAGAATCTGGCTGACGCCATCCGCTTCCTGGGGGTAGTACTTGGCGATGGCCTTCTCCACCTGCGACGGGTCCGCAACGACAAACTGGACTTCTTTGCCCAAGCTGTAGCTAAGTTCATCGGCGATCTGCGGGTTCAGCGGATCGGCCAAGGCCAGGCGAACCATCGATCCGTAGAGAGCCACCGGCATGCACTGGTACATCCGAGCCGTGTTGGCGGGAACGGCCTCCACGATCTCGGGAGTGATCTCCGTCTCGGCCAGGTTAACCACCTCGGTGCTGAGGTGGTCTGCCAGCACCTGCAGCAGCATGTCAGAATCCATCAGCCCAAAGTCGATCAGCAGCTGGAACATGGGGCGCCCGCTGCGCGTATGCTCCGCCATGACCTCTTCGGTCTGCATGTCGTCGACCATGCCCCTCTGGTGGAGCAGATTCAGAAGCGGTTGGTTCGAGAGATCGGCCATAGTTGGCTAAAAGCTTAGGCTTGCGGGGCGCGGGCGGCCTCCAACTCCTGCAGTTTCTGCAGAATGGTCGAAGGATCCTGAGCCTTGGTGATGACTTCCTCCTGAGAAATCAGGCCCATTTGGTACTTCTCAATCAGGAAACCGTCCAAGGTCACCATGCCGTACTTCGCACCCGTCTGAATGTCCGAGTTGATGCGGAAAGTCTTGTTGTCACGAATGAGAGCGGCTACCGACGGGGTGTTCACCATGATCTCAAAAACCGCCACCCGGCCGGGCTTGTCCGAACGAGGCAAGAGAAGTTGGGAAATCACCGCCTGCAACACCGTCGACAACTGAATGCGTATCTGCTCCTGCTGTGTCACCGGGAAGGCATTCACAATACGGTCGATCGTCTTGGCTGCGCCGGTGGTGTGCAGCGTGCCGAAGACCAAGTGGCCCGTTTCGGCAGCCGTAATCGCCGCGTCCATGGTTTCCAAGTCGCGCATTTCGCCGACCAGGATGACGTCCGGGTCCTGTCGCAATGCGCGCCGGAGCGCTTCCGCGAAACTCGGCACATCGACGTTCACCTCGCGCTGCGTGACCACCGCCTTCTTGTGCTTGTGGTAGTACTCAATGGGATCTTCGATCGTAATGATGTGGGCATCATCGCGCTCTTCGTTGATGATGTTGATCATCGACGCCAGCGTGGTGGTCTTGCCGGACCCGGTGGGGCCGGTGACCAGGACCAGTCCACGAGGCTTGTAGAGCAGCTCCCGCACCGACGGTGGGATGCCGATTTGCTCCAGGGTCAGAAGCTTGGTGGGAATCTGACGCGCAACCACTCCGAAGTTACCCTTTTCCTTAAAGATACTGACACGGAATCGCGCCATTTCACCGAACGCAAACCCGAAGTCAGCGCCCCCTCTTTCGCGGACGTGCTGGATGTTCTCCTCGGAGGTGATGGTGCGCATTAACTCCTCGGTATCCTCCGGGCGCAGCGCAGGACCTTCCACCTTATGCAGAACGCCGTGGAGACGAATGACAGGCGGAACCCCCACCCGGATATGCAAGTCGGCGGCGTTTTCCTGCACAACCAACTGCAAGAGATCTGACATCGAATAGGACATATGACGTAAAAAATCTTTCCTGCGGCCAGCCTTCCGTTAATCGCTGTCGGTGGAGGTGGCTCGAATCACCTCTTCGGGAGTCGTGAGGCCCGCCACCGCCTTTCGCGCGCCATCCTCGCGAAGAGTGCGCATGCCCAATTCGCGGGCCCGGCTTCGCAGCTCTGTCGCGGAGACCTTCTCGTAGATGAGTTTTCGCACTTCATCCTCGATCACGAAAATCTCGAAGATACCCATACGGCCCCGATGGCCGGTCTTGTTGCAGTTGCTGCAGCCTTTCCCCTTTTTGAAGGTTGCCGAGGCCGCTTTAGCAGCGTCGATGTTGAGCGCCCTCAACTCCTGCTCGGTCGGCTGGTAGGGCGAGGTGCACTGCTTACAGACCTTGCGGACCAGACGTTGGGCCATGAGCGCCCGAGAGGATGAAGCCACCAAGAAGGGCTTCACGCCGATGTCGATGAGACGAGTGACCGCGCTGGGAGCGTCATTGGTGTGCAGGGTGGAGAATACCAAATGACCGGTAAGGGAGGCGTTGATCGCGATGGTAGCCGTCTCCAAGTCACGAATTTCCCCCAGCATGATGACGTTGGGTGACTGGCGCAACATCGCGCGCAAGGCGATCGCGAATGTAAGTCCAACCGCCTCCTGAACATGCACTTGGTTAATCCCAGACAACACGTACTCGACCGGGTCCTCCACGGTGATGATCTTGCGATCGGGGCGGTTGATGTAGTTCAACACGCCGTACAGGGTCGTGGTCTTGCCAGAACCAGTGGGGCCGGTAACCAGGAGAATGCCGTCTGGCAGAGCAATCAGACGTTCGAAAGTCTGCTGGTCGTCGGAGAAGAATCCCAATTCCGGCAAACCCAGGCGCAACCCCTCCTTGTCCAAGATACGCATAACGATGCTTTCGCCGTGCGTCGTGGGCAGACAGGAAACGCGAAGGTCGATCGTCTTCCCGCCCACTTGGGCCTGAATACGGCCGTCCTGAGGAATGCGCCGCTCGGCAATCGACATGTTCGACTGAATCTTGAGACGGCTGATAATTGAGCCTTGAAGCCGCTTGGGGGGGTTCTTCATTTCATGAAGCATCCCGTCAATCCGATAGCGGACCCGAAAGCGGTTCATCAGAGGTTCCAAATGGATATCAGAAGCTCGAGCCTTGAACGCCTCCACAATGAGAGTATTGACCAGCTTGATGATGGGGGCGTCCGCATCCACCACTCCCCCATCCTCTGACTCCACCGCCGTAATCCTCCCAACTTCGACCTCTCCCTCGGTGATATCCTGGATCATCTTGCTCACCGAGTCGTCCTTGACCCCATAGTACTTGGCAATCGCGGCCTCAATTTCGTCCGCTGTAGCCACGGCGGGGGTGATGGGGACGTTGAGGGAGTGCTGCAAGCCATCCAGAGTGTCCAGGTCTGACGGATCAGTCATGGCAATCATGACCGTGTCGCCTTCCTTTCGGACCGGAACCACATTGAACCGCTTGGCGATATGCCGGGGAACGGTCGCGATCACATCGTCAGCTAACCGAATGTCCCCCAAGCTGATGTACTCAGCACTGAAGTGGGCCGCTTTGGCCTGAGCCACGATCGCCGGGGAGATAACGCCCTTGGCGACCAAGGTGTCAACCACCCCTTCGCCCGCAGCATCAGCTTCTTGACGGATAGGCCCCAGCTGCTCGCTGGTGACGTAACCCATGTCAACCAAACCATCGATCAAAAAATCGTCTCTGGCCGCCACAAAAACCTTTCCCCCAATCCGGGGATTCTAAATTTGGACCGCCCCGATAGTAACGGGCGAAGCCCTCGTGTCAACGAAGACCCCAAGCGTAACGGCAATTGTCGCCAGGTTGGAAGCGATTTCTGCCAAGCAACACCGAGGACTTCCTAAGCGCAGACTCAACCATACGGTTGGACCGCTCTCGCGCATTTTCGGTTCGCGGACGACCCTAAAACCAGCATTCCCCATGCCGAACCTGTCTAAAGCGAGCACCACTTGTTCTGCTGGAAGAACCTTCCGCGGCCACCGTTGTCAATCTCCGCGACATGCGCTACACCATCACAAGTGCGCACGATCCAACCAATTCCACCCCAAAAGCCGCCTCCCCCCCAACACTGCACTTTGGCGATCGTCAGCGACATTCATTTCGCCTGCCCTGCGGAGCAGGCACGAGAGGGGCATGAAACGGTCATCATTACCAATCCACTTCTCCGATTCATGATTCGAGCGTTTCGCCATACGATCTGGCTGAGGCATCCTTTTGCCCATAACCATCTCCTGGATTTCTTCCTCCACAACAGCCTCAAGCTCCAACCAGACTGGGTGGTGGCCAACGGCGATTATTCATGCGATACCCGTTTCATAGGGGTGAGCGATCCGGCAAGCCTCGAAAGCGCAGGGATGGCACTGGGAAAAATCAGGGATCGACACGGCGCACGCTTTCGGGCGGTGCTCGGCGATCATGAACTGGGAAAGACCAGTCTTGCGGGGGAAAAAGGAGGGCCTCGGCTGGCGAGTTATGCTGCCGCGTGCGAAAAGCTCCATTTGGAGCCATTCTGGAAGCTCTGCCTTGGCCCTTATGTTGTTTTGGGTATCACCTCCACGCTGGCGGCGTGGGATATTTATGAGCCAGAGGCCTTGTCCGAAGAAAGGCCTCAATGGACCCAGCTGCAACATCAACATAATGAACTGGTTTCAGAGGCCTTTACAGACCTGCGCCCTGAGGAGAAAGTGGTTCTCTTCTGCCATGATCCCTCTGCCCTCCCTTTCCTGTGGAGACTCCCGGCAGTAAGACAGAGAATGGAGCAGATTGAGATCTCGGTCATTGGGCATCTTCACACCCACCTGGTGTTTTGGAAAAGCCGGGTTCTCGCCGGCATGCCCGCCATCCGCTGCCTTGGAACCGCCATCCGCCGCATGAGTACCGCACTGCGCGAAGCCCGCCAATGGCAGCCTTTCAAGCCCAAGCTCTGCCCATCGCTAGCAGGGTCGGAACTGCTCAAAGACGGAGCCTACGCCTCGCTGGTGCTGGATCTGTCAGGAAGGGCTCCGGCGCAGTTTTCCCTTCACTCGGTACCAAGATCAGGGACCGCGCCCAAGCCCCGATAGCAGGCCCGGATGCCCGTCCCCACGAAGACGTCGCACACACAACCCAGGCATGGGAAAGGCCGAGAGAGCCAACGGCCCTCTCGGCCCTGAAATCGCATGGCCCACAGAGGCCAGGAACTTACTTCCCCATTCGGGGGGAGCAGGTTAGGAGGCGATCGCTTCGCCAAGTTGGAAGCGAACGAACCGCTTGACGGCGAGTTCGTCTCCCAACTCTTTCGCAACACAAGCGAGGTGTTCCTTCACGCTGATCTCCGAGTTCTTCTTTACGAACCCCTGGTCAAGGAGGCAGACCGTTTGGAAGAACTTCTCGAGTTTCCCCTCAACAATCTTAGCAATGGCTTGGGGAGGCTTGTTCTTGACCTGTTCAGCGCCAATCTCACGCTCCTTGGCAATCACCGCAGGGTCGAGTTGTTCCCGACTGATAGCCTGAGGACTGGCGGCAGCGATCTGCAGGGTGATGTCGCGCACGAGTTGCTTAAAGATGTCGTTCTCCGTGGTGGCAGCTTGGCCGGCACTCATTTCCACGAGGACCCCAATCTTGGAACCGGTGTGGATATAGGCGGCCACGATGCCGTTTCCCGTAACCTCGAGACGTGCATGCCGTGGGATCCGGATATTCTCCCCAGTCTTGGCAACCTGCTCGACTCGAATGGCCTCAAGGTCGGCTCCAGGGTTGACAGCCAACGACTTGGCGAGTGAATCGGCAAAAGCGCGGAACTTTTCATTCTTAGCGACGAAATCCGTTTCGCAGTTGACCTCCACGAGCACGCCGGCCTTGGAGCCAGGAAGAATGTGCTGAACGATAATCCCTTCACGCGCGTCTCGGAGCGCCTTCTTAGCGGCCGTTGCCATGCCCTTCTTGCGAAGTAGGTCAACCGCCCCGTTCAGATCGCCATTGGTTTCAGTCAGAGCCCTCTTGCAGTCCATCATTCCCGCATTCGTCATCTCGCGGAGTTTCGCAATCAGGCTGGATGTAATGTCGGCCATACAGTTTTCAGAATTCTACAATTCAAGGTTCAGAGTTTTACAGAACAGGAGAAAAGCGAAAAAAGAGCGCCGAAGGACACCCACGTCCATCGACGCCCGAGCAAAACAAACACTAGACCGAGGCAGGAGGAACCTGCGGCACAGGCGTGGGCGCAGGTACGGGCGCTGGCATCGCTGGAGCTGCCGGAACAGCCTGCGCAACCTCGGCAGTCGCCGCAGCAGCCTTCTCTTCGTCCGCACGCCGACGCGCATATTTGGCCTCATACTCCGCACGGGCCTGGGTAATCGTTTGTGTCACCACGCTCAGGATCATCCGAACCGAGCGGATGGCGTCGTCGTTGCCTGCGATGGGATAATCGGTCAGGTCTGGATCGCAATTGGTATCGACGATCGCAACCACCGGGATCTTGAGACGTCGCGCCTCAGCCACGGCGTTATGCTCGCGCTTGATATCGACGACAAACATGGCGCGTGGCGACTTCTCCATGGCGCGGATTCCGTCCAGATTCTTGACCAAGCGTGCCAGTTCACGGCGGAGCATCGACTGCTCCTGCTTAACGTATTGGTTGATAGAGCCATCCGCTTCCATCTTCTCGATCTCACGCAGACGCCCCAAAGACCTCTTGATGGTCTTCATATTGGTCAGCGTACCTCCGAGCCAACGCTCTGCCACATAGGGCTGACCACAAGCTTTGGCGGATTCCTTGACCGCTTCCTGAGCCTGTTTCTTGGTGCCGACGAAGAGAACTTGCCCGCCATCCCGCACGGTGTCAGCCAAGTAAGTACACGCGGCGTCCAGCTGGCCAAGCGTCTTGCTGAGGTCGATGATGTGGATGCCATTCCGGGCATCGAAGATGAACTGCTTCATCTTGGGGTTCCAACGACGGGTTTGATGTCCGAAATGGACTCCTGCTTCGAGGAGTTCCTTGATACCGATAGTGATCACAGTTTTCCGTTGATAAGAGCCACCTCTTTGAGGAGGAAGCCATCCCGCGGAACACGGGATTCTTTATAATAGATGTTGTTATGGCCGCCCGACCCCACACAGGGCCGGATTGGTGGCCGTTTCACCTTCCCAGCAAGGAGTATTCTGTTCCGCAGACCTTGCCGAAAAGAGGCGAGAATTTAGCAGATGCCCATGGGCTCGCAACACCAATTTTCCCCTTTTTCTGCGCGGCGCGGGCGGTGTGCAGCGCAACACCCACCCCCAGACTGGCAATTTCATGCTACTTTGATGCATCTTTGTTAAGGCACAGGGCACCGAGCTGTGCTATTAGCATCCTAAAGAAAAAGCCGTCAGCAACCAGCCAAGCAGAAGGCATCATGAAAACGCCAAATCTACAAGAGATTCGAAACAAGGGTTTTACGCTCATTGAACTCCTGGTCGTCATCGCCATTATCGCCATTTTGGCGGGCATGCTCCTGCCCGCTCTATCGAGGGCGAAAACAAAAGCTCAAGGAATATCGTGCATTAATAATCTGAAACAACTGACTTTGGCTGCCCAGATCTACGCGACCGATAATGCCGACAGGATTATTCCGAATGGCATCACGACCGCCCTAGACGCCAGCACGAACAACGCTTGGATCGTGGGTAACGTCAGTGCCATGCCAGACGCCACCAACGAGATCTACATCATGGCGGGGCGCCTCTGGAACTACAACAATAGCGTGAAGATTTACCAATGCCCCGGAGACAAGCTCCCCTCGAAAGTGGGAGGGAGGACGGTAACTCGGGTGAGAACGTATTCCTTGAATGGAATGATGGGCGCCAACGATACTTGGGCAGCCGATTCCGTACATGCAGGGATTAAGGAAAATACGAGATTTGCCAACATCAGTAGCCCGGGACCCTCTCAAGCCCAATTTTTTGCCGATGAAGACAAGGATAGTATCGATGACGGCTACTTTGCCGTCGATGCCGGTCAGGTAGGATACTGGCGGAATACGATGGCAAGTCGCCATGGTAGAGGAGCCCAGAGCTCATTCTCCGATGGTCATGCGGAAAACTGGGCTTGGAGGGAACCCGAAACCATGGCCAAAAAGGGCTTGAACGCGACCACGAAGAAGGGAGACCGGGATCTCATTCGCCTGAGGGAAGCCACCTACTCCCGAGACGACCCTAAGGTGCGATGGTGAGACGGCTCTGGGTGAGCCAGACCACCCGGTCAGGTAAGGTGCAAAAGTTCTGTCGGGGCTGTTTGGTCGTTTGTTTTGCAGGAGTCCTGCTGGTAGCAGCGGGGCTCCTGTTCTTTTGTCGATCTGCCGTCTACAATCGCTTCGTGCGGTTTCCCCAAGAGGAAAGAGTCTGGAAATCAATCCAAGCAGACCGTCGCGTGCCTCCAGAGCTTGCGGGCTGGAGGGAATTTCGTGGGGTTCTCCATTCGCACTCCCACCTTTCGCATGATTCCGAGGTGCCCTTTGAAGAGATCCTGAGAGTGCTCAAGCGGTCGGGCAGACACTTCATTTGCATGAGCGATCACTGCAACGAAGGCCGTGCCGACTTCAGCGCGCAGTGGCGGGGCCTTCATGACGGGGTGCTCTTCATTCCCGGGTACGAGATGAAGGGTGGATTCATGCCTTTCGGGGTGGCCAGTGGCACCGTGCTGAGCAACCAGATGGATCCGGCGGCACTTGCTGAAGGAATCGTGAAGGCCGCTGGACTCCTATTCTATGCCCATCCCGAGGAACCTCGGGAATGGAATCGGGAAGAACTGACGGGGATGGAGATCTATAATACCCATGCGGACCTCAAGGATGAGAAAGGCGGATTGCTGGGTCTCATGCCGGAACTCCTGGTGAACCAAAGGCGGTATCCCGATCAGGTTTTTCGCACCTTTTTCGATCGGCCAACCGCAAATCTGCGAAGATGGGACGAGCTGAACCTCACCCGGCATTTGACCGGCATCGGAGGGAACGATTGCCATCAGAATACCGGGGTCAGAATTGTCTGCACATCCTCCGGAAGCCTGCGTGTGGAAGACACCAGCCCCAAGACCTTGAAAGAAATTCCCCTCAACTCCTTCACCAAGCCCATCGCGCGCTTCCTTTTTGGAGCCCTGTCACCAGGAGTTGTCCTCTGGCAACTCCAACTGGATCCTTACGAACGTATGGTGCGGCACGTGACCACACACGTACTAGCCAAGGACCTTGACGAACGGTCCATCCTGGATTCTCTCAAGTCTGGCCGCGCATTTGTCGGATTCGACATGCTTGCCGACAGCACGGGATTTCAGTGGTTTGCGGAGGTAGGTCCCCACCCCGTCGTCATGGGAGAAAGTGTTTCCATGGGGAAGGCATCGATCCTCAAAGCCCGAAGCCCTCACCGCTGCCGGTTTTCCATTCTCCGAAATGGCACACTCGTTCACCAAGAGGAGGGCTGGGAAGTGAGTTGGTCTCCGGCCGAACCTGGGAAATACCGGGTGGAAGCGGAACTGAAGATTCGCGATGAATGGGTGCCTTGGGTCTACGCCAATCCCATTCACCTCCGATAGTCTCGTGGGGCTCCCGCCCCTTGGGCAAGGTCCACAAACATCCGCCGGATCAGGTCGTCCATGGAGTCGGGCACGGTTGGACCAAAGAAAGACATGACACGCGGCTCGTACCCCGCAAGATGGTAGTATCGATGGGGGATGACGTAACCGATGTAGTCTCCGTTGAAGCTGGTAACGGTGGCCTGAAGACCTCGCGCTCGCGCAAAGTCCTTGATCTCGAGAGCCATCTCCCCGCTGAAATCACAAGGCGTCGCAATCCAAAACCATTCCCCCAGCCGCATGACTTGAACAAAGGCGCTCGGTCCCGTTGGTAACAAGCGCTTCGCCAGCCAAGGCCGTAAACGCAGGGTGTCTGTGAGGCGAACGTGGGGTTCGGGCAGGAGTAGGTCCGCCCCGACGACGCCAAACTGAAGTCGGTTGGTCATGGCCAGGTCCGACAGGCGTGCCACCGCCTGGGCGGCGAGCGCGTCGCCCATTTCTTGGACTCCCTGGTATCCAGGAGCGCCAGCCACAGGAGAATGGCTTCCAGCACCGCCCAGGAAGAAGAGCGCCGTACCTCCCACCGCCTTTTCCACCGCCCTTTGCCATTGGCCTGGATAGTCACCACTAAACTCCATGACCTGGGACGAAAGTACAGTGGCATGGGCTGAATAGCTTCCGATCACTCCGGTGGCTCCATCATCCTGCTTCACCACCAGGAAAGTGAGCTCTGGATCGATCTTACCCAAAGTCCCCACCAAGCGGTTGCGTGTGTATTGGGGTAGCATCACTTTCCCCTGCCCTGCGGCGGAGGGCCGAAGGTCTGCCAAGGCGGCTTTAACGGCAGTCACCAACCGGTCACTGAACCAGACTCGAGCCCCTGGTTGGTACTTTCCTGCAAAGGCTTCAGCAATGATCCCCTCACCCCACCCCCCCAAACTGGCGTGAGTGTGAGTGGCTCCAAAATAGATCTGATCCCGCTGCAACCCCGTTTCCTTGCGAATCCTGTCTGAAGCCAAGAGTGCCACCTCGCGCGGGATGATGAGAGCGTCCGCACTGACCATGACTCCCACCCGGTTCTCGACCGAGAAAACCACCGCCTTCACCCATACATCGTCGTGAACCCCGGTCGCTGGCTGGCCCTTCCGGTTTCCATATCCGGCGAGAGGAATACTCCGAAACTGGCCCTGGGCAGGATCCTCCGCATCCGAGTTTAGCTTCGGAGTGAGTAGTGCCCGTCCGAAGCCAGCTCTCAAGGGACCGAAAGGGATGGCAAGATTCGTTGCCTTCTCCTGCCATGAGGCAAGCGTAGTCTGGTAGGCAGGAGTCCGGAAGAAGGGCTGGTTATCGATCGTGGTCAAACAGACCACCCCAAGGATCGCAGCCAGGAGGACTGCCACCAAAAGTCCGTTTCGTAGCCTTCGCACACGCGGACCTTAGCTCAATGTCAGCCCAACCCGAAGGGAAATCAGAGATCCAGAGCCATACTATCGATTTGAACGGCGACATCGAGTCGCCCTCGAGCGGACTTGGCACATAGATCTAGAAGAAATTCCGGTCCAGGGAGAATGGCAGAAAGCCTGGCTGACGAGCCAAAGCGAGACGGTTCTCGACCAGGACGGGATTCCTGCCAGGCCCTCAACAGGACGATCTCCAAGCAAGTTTGCAGCGCCCGCCGATTCGCCCTCCGGAACTTGCGCAACGAGTGCCAGGACGGGCACCGGCGCGAAGAAAGGTAAGCGAGTATCGGATCATGACGACATTCACTTTCGAGGTGCTCGGATCCGCAGCGGGCGGTGAGGTAGGCGTAGGCGAGTAAGGTCAGCAACGAGGGGCCTGAATAGACGTCATCACCTTCGTGGATCGCCCTCGGCACTCCCAGCCCGAACTCTGGCAAGGAGGAGACCGTGTCGAGGATCAAAGACACGAGCCGCTCTTCCGTCAGCCATGCGCGCAAATCCTCCGGCCACTGAACATCGTCGACCTTCGACGATTGTGTCACAACCAATCCTGCACAAGCTGAGGATGGATTCTTCATACGAGAAGCAACCTACCAAAGCCGTGTTACAGACGTGTGACGGAACGGTAAAGATTGGGCAGCGTTATCGCCGCCGACACCCTTCTAACCGGGAACAGGCGGGGAAACGAACTCCCCCGCATGATAGGAACTCCGAACTAGCGGTCCGCTGGACACCTGAGAAAATCCCAACTCTCTGGCCTCACGGGCATAGAATACGAACTGAGCCGGTGTAACAAATTCCACCACAGGCAGATGCGTCTTCGTCGGCTGCAAATACTGGCCGATAGTAAGAAAGCTGCATCCCACAGCCCGCAAATCGCGCATAGCAACAATGACTTCTTCGGGGGTCTCTCCCAAGCCCACCATCAAGCCAGACTTGGTATGCATCGCCCGAGGACCTCGTTCCCTGGCTTTCCGGAGCACAGACAACGAGCGATCATAGGTCGCCCGGGAGCGAACCTGAGGTGTCAACCGGCGGACCGTCTCGAGGTTATGATTAAAAACCTCAGGGGCTGCGTCCAAAACCACCTGTAAGGAAGCGTCCTTGTCGTTGAAGTCAGGGGTCAGGACCTCAACGGTAACGCCAGGTAATGCAGATCGCACGGCCAGAATCGTCTTTTGGAAGTGTTCGGCCCCACCATCGTGAACGTCGTCCCGAGCCACCGCGGTAATGACGACGTGACGCAACTTGAGCCGTCGGCTGGCTTCAGCCACCCGTTCTGGTTCAAGCGGATCCAGGGGAAGCGGTTTGGCGGTGTCCACCGCGCAGAATGCGCAGGAGCGAGTGCATCGATCGCCGCCAATCATGAAAGTTGCAGTGCCGCGGTCCCAGCATTCCCAATGGTTTGGGCATTTCGCACTTTCACAGACCGTATGCAGATTGAGTTCGCCTATCAGGGAGCGGGTACCGGCAAAAGTGGCGGTGACAGGTAGCTGCATTCGCAACCAGTCCGGGAGGCGTCGACCAACTCGTGGGGTGACAGAGGAAGGTGCAGTGATTTCTGACATGGCAAAAAGCGAGAAAGAAGGGATCAATGCCCAGAGGCTAGTTCCTTCCAGAAGACTTCCAACTCAGGCACTCCAAAATCGGCGAGCACCCGACCATCAACATCCAGAACGGGGGCTCGGGTCTGCCCCGAAATCTTGCGCATCTCGGCGAAGGCCTTCTGGTCCTGGATAACGTCAAGAGTCTCGTAGGCGATTCCGCGAGAGTCGAGCCAAGCCATGGCCTCGTGGCACCAACCGCAATAGGGCTTTATGAAGAGCCTTATCTTGCTGGAATTCATCTTGTTGTCGGGGTTCAACCCAGTGGATGTTCCTCGCTGAGGACGGTATCCTCGTGCTCATAACCGGGAGCACAACAACAGAGCAGCCGTAAGGGTTCGGCTCCGGTATTCACCAGTTTGTGCCGCTGGCCTGGACGGATGGCGATCGCATCGCCTGGCCTAACCTCGTGTTGTTCCCCTTCAATGAAAATACGCCCAGTGCCATGGGTGATATAGTAGATCTCCTCGGAGCGGGGATGGAGATGCTCTTGCGTGCCGCCTCCGACCGGGAGTCTCGCCTCCGCCAGGCTTTGATTCCTGATGCAGGAGTTGCGATGCGCGAGCAGCTCGCGAATCTCGGATCCGTCCTTCGTTATGAAAGCCGGTGCATTGGCCAGATTTATGACATCCATACCTGGGCCGAATTGTGCCGACGTCGGGAACCGCGCGAAAGAGAAAAAATCACCTGCACAAGCAACCTTAACCTCCCGCTGATACCTGGCAATCTCTTGCATACTTGAGTACTTCCGGGAGCGGAGCGGAGCCCCCTCCCCGGATGGGGTCAAGAACTTCAGAGGGCGGGCGCCTCAAAACGCCTCTCCTTCAGATGACTAGGCGGAAGGAGATTGGCGTGGCGAGAGCGAAAGGCCCGTGTTAGCTTTCCCTCCATGATTCATTCACCGCAATTCTTGAAGGTGGTAGAAGAGGCGCGCACTCGAGTCAGGGAAATTACCATCGCCGAAGCCCGCACCAAGACGTCGCACAGTCCGGCTGCGGTGCTGTTGGACGTTCGTGAAGATCATGAATGGTTGGAGGGGCATGCAGAAGGAGCCGTTCATCTTGGCAAAGGAATCCTGGAGCGCGATATCGAGAAGATGTTCCCCGATCCCCAGACCGAGATCATCATGTATTGCGGCGGTGGCTTCCGGTCTGCCCTGACTTGTGACGTAGCCCAAAGGATGGGATACCGCCGGGTCTATTCGCTCATCGGCGGTTTCAAGGGGCTTGTTGCCGAAGGCTGGCGAATTGTGAAGTAGGAATCTGCGGGAAAGCCATCAACACCGAACCCCTCAGGGGATTCCTCAGGGTAACCAGAAAGCGGTTCCGTTTCAGCTGAGTGCCCTATGTCCAACCTCTCCTCGCCAATGAAGCCCAATCGCCTTTCCAAGGAAAAATCCCCATATCTCCTTCAGCATCAGCACAACCCAGTGGACTGGTTTCCCTGGAGTTCAGAAGCCTTTGCTAAGGCCCGAAACGAGGCCAAGCCCCTCTTCTTAAGCATCGGCTACTCGACCTGCCACTGGTGCCACGTCATGGAACGGGAGTCGTTCGAGGACGAGGAAGTCGCGAAGTACCTCAACGAGCACTTTGTCAGCATCAAATTGGATCGCGAAGAGCGGCCGGACATTGACCGTGTCTACATGACCTTCGTGCAAGCCACCAGTGGACAGGGGGGCTGGCCCCTCAACGTCTTTCTCACTCCAGACCTAAAGCCCTTCTATGGTGGAACCTACTTTCCACCCACCAACGTGGCGAACCGACCTGGTTTCCTTTCCGTTTTGAAGCAGATCCAAAATGCCTGGGAATCCCGGCGGCAGGACATTGACCGATCCGCCAACGAGGTCTGCGCGCACATCGAAGAGGCGCTCAAGACCGAGCACCGCACCACCGCGCCTCTTCAGTCAGCCTTGCTTGCCCCGGCCATCGACCGCCTGAAGGGCGATTTCGACCCGGTGCATGGAGGATTCGGAGGTGCGCCCAAGTTCCCCCGCCCTACCCAACCCGCTTTGCTGCTCCGGTATGGAGTTCGGAAGAACGACCCTGATGCGGTCCATGCGGTGCTAAGAACCTGCGAGGCGATGGCCGGCGGCGGTATTCAAGACCAGCTCGGAGGCGGATTTGCACGCTACTCGGTGGACGCGGAGTGGCTCGTGCCCCATTTCGAGAAGATGCTGTACGACAACGCACAGCTAGCGCAGCTCTACCTTGACGCCTACCTGGCCAGCGGAGACTCCATCCACCGGGACACGGCCACGTCAATCCTGGAGTACGTGCTCCGCGATATGACAGATTCTGGAGGTGGATTCTACTCCGCCGAAGACGCCGATAGTGAGGGCAAAGAGGGGAAATTCTACTGTTGGACCCTGGACGAAGTGACGCGACTCCTTGATGAAAAGTCCGCAGCGGTCGCTATCCGATATTTTGGCATCACCAAGGAAGGTAACTTCGTCGACCACAGCGACCCTCATCCCCTGCCAGGCCAAAACGTCCTGCACGTGGCGGGGCCCGAACTATCGTCGGCGGAGTCGGCGCTCCTGCCGAAGATCAAGCAGGTTCTGCTCGAAGCCCGCGAGAAACGTATTCGCCCACAAAGGGATGACAAGATTCTTACCGCTTGGAACGGCCTGATGCTGGGGGCCTTGGCTCGTGCTTCCATCGTGCTCCAACAGCCGAAGTACCTGCGAGCCGCACGGGCCAATGCGGGATTCGTCCGAAAGAACCTATGGGATGCTTCCAAGAAGGCTCTCTTCCATCGCTGGAGGGAGGGAGATCGTCAGGACACGCAAATCCTGGAATCGTACTCCTTTTACCTCGCTGGCATGCTTGACCTTTACCAGGCCACCCTGGCCCAAGAGGATCTTCAGTTCAGTGTCGAATTGGCAGATAGCCTCATCGAGCGTTTCTATGACCGTGAGCAGGGGGGATTCTGGCAGACTCCTCTCGATACCGCCCATGTACTTTTCCGGTGCAAGGAAGCCTATGATGGCGCAGAACCGGCGGGTAACTCCGTAGCGGTCCTGAGCCTGCTGCGCCTCCACGTCATCACCGGCCGACCTGAGTATCGCGAAGCTGCCGGAAAGACGCTCGAACTTTTCTCGGACCGACTGCAACGGCTTCCCCATGCCGTACCGCATCTGCTTCAAGGGCTCATGATGTACGTGGATGAACCCTTACGAGTCGTGATTGTCCCCGGGCTCGAGGGCGGTGATTGCGGGAGCCTGCTACAGGTTGCCCATGCACACCTCGGGCATGAAGTGGTGGTCATGGGAAACCAAGGTCCAGTCGAAGCCACGGCACCAGGTCTAAAGCCTGCCGCCGCGCAACCCGCCGCCTACGTCTGCACAGGCACATCGTGTCTTCCCCCCGTGCACGATGCTGAAAGCCTGAAGAGGCTGCTCGCAGGTGGTCTGGGAAGCTAGCCTTCAGCTATCGAGTTTGGTCCGATTCTGGCTTTGTCCGGCATAGACAAGCCATAGCCCATTGCGCTAAACTTCTCGCGAAGCCGACCGAGAAGCGAAACAAACAAATTTATGGAAGCACCACTTTCCAGTCCTATTAGCTCCCGTCCTTTCAACGTGAACCGTCGACGTTTCCTCCAGGGGATCTCCGCTTCCATGGCCCTCTCGAGCCTGGGAGTGTTGGGTGCGGCCGTAGGGGATCCGAAAAAGCGGCGAGTGGGACTCATTGGGGCGGGATGGTATGGGAAGAGTGATCTCTGGCGTCTCATCCAGGTGGCCCCGGTCGAGGTGGTTTCAATCTGTGATCCTGACAAGAAGATGCTCGCGGGAGCGCTCGAGATTGCCAGCCAACGCCAGGAATCGAAGAAGACTCCCCGTGGGTATTCGGATTACCGGGAAATGCTGAAAGAAAAGGACCTCGATATCGTGCTCATTGGATCTCCGGACCATTGGCACGCCTTGCAGGCCATCGCGGCGATCGAGGCCGGTGCGGACGTGTACCTGCAGAAGCCCATCAGTGTGGATGTTTTGGAGGGGGAAGCCATTCTGGCGGCTGCCCGCAAACACAAGCGCGTGGTGCAAATTGGTACCCAACGCAAGAGCACACCCCATCTCATCGACGTGAAGAAGCAAGTGGTCGAGGCCGGTCTGCTAGGCAAGATCGCGCATGTGGACATGTGCTGTTACTACCATATGCGCGCCAATGGCAATCCGCCCCTGGAACCGGTGCCGGATTATCTCGACTACGAAATGTGGACGGGGCCCGCTCCACTCAGACCCTACGACGGCATTCCCCACCTTCGCTGGTGGCGGACCTTTACGGAATACGGCAACGGAATCGTAGGGGATATGTGCGTGCACATGTTTGACACGGCCCGCTGGATGCTGGGTCTGGGTTGGCCCAAACGGATCAGTTCCTTCGGAGGCATCTTCGTCCAGAAAGATGGCAAATCCAATATCAGTGACACCCAGACGGCGACTTTCGAGTACGACGGGCTTTCCGCGGTCTGGCAGCATCGAACCTGGGGGAACCCCACGGACCCGGACTATCCTTGGGCTGTTTTCATCCACGGGGAGAAAGGCGTGCTCAAGGCCAGCACCATGCGCGCAGACTTCATACCGAACGATTCCAAAGCCAAGCCGCTGCACTTCGAGTGCTTGTTCGAGAAAGACAAGTACCCTGAGGATCAAACGGAGAAAGACATCGAGTTGAACGCGGCCCCCGCCACGCGTCTCCACATGCGGGACTTCCTCGCTGCGGTTGAACAACGATCCAAGCCGGTCGCAGATATCGAGCAAGGCCACATTTCCACCGCCAGCTGCATCCTGGCCAACCTTGCCATGCAACTGGGCCGCCCCTTGGTTTACGATCCCGTCAAGCGCGAGGTCGTGGGCGACAAAGCAGCCACACACCTGCTCCAACGCCCGTACCGAAAGCCCTGGAAGCGGCCAGCGATTGGTTAGGCTACTTTTGCAGG
This sequence comes from uncultured Verrucomicrobiota bacterium, assembly GCA_964411985.1. Lineage (GTDB taxonomy): Bacteria > Verrucomicrobiota > Verrucomicrobiia > Limisphaerales > J093 > CAYPNF01. The sequence continues at coordinate 7,161 of CAYPNF010000023.1, read as the reverse complement.
GCAGAACGCGCGGGGTCAGTTGTCCTGCTATTTTGGGCGAATGGGACGGGGACTCTCCCGCCCGCTGGCTACGGTTCCTGCAACCTAAAGAATTCCTGACTCTTGAGCGTAGGCAGATCCACGGATGTGCCCGGCGTGAGGGGCACCAACTCCCATACGGGATTGGCAATGTTGGTGGCCGAGAAGAGCCGCCAACCCGAATAGCCGTCGGGCCAGGCGATCCTCAGCTTGCCAGGGAGCCCGGTGACGACTAGCGACGGGAGCGTGACACCCTGAACTGCCGTGAGCACCAGGGAGGCGGGCAAGACCTTGGGCGTCAGGCTCAGCCCGGAGCCCAGGTCAATGCTGTTCAAGGGGCTGAAGCCGCCCATGGCGGAGGGGTAGCTGAGCACCGTGAACGAGGCGCCGGCGGACGGGCGGAACCCGCCGGAGGTGCTGGCGAGAAACCGGCCGGCGAATACGGGTGGCTTATCGAACTGCACCTGGCTGTATTGCGTAATGGGAGTCACTCCGCCAATCGACACGCTGATGCTCCCAGAAGCCATTTGCGAGTAGGGGTTGCGGAACCAGATTTTGCCCGACTGCACCTCCAGAGTGCCCGAATTGGTGAACGCAAAGCCGGAATCGAAGACGGCGGTGGCCGTGCCTTGCGACTTGCGGAATAGGCCCGCGTTTTCGAACACCATATTTGTAAAGGAGCCATAGAACCGATGATCGCCCTGCATATCAAAAAGCCCGCCGCTCGCATTGTAAAACCGGGCGTTGGCGCTCCAACGCCAGGAGGTAGCCTGGGGACTCTGCCAGAGCACCGAGCCGTAATTCGTCAGATTCCCTGCGAAGTCCCCGGGAGCAAGCATGGTAAGAACCCCACGGGGTCCGACGGTCAAATTGCCAGACGGATTGCCGTACTTCCATATCATCGGAGCGTTCAAGGTGGCGTCAAACACGGTCCCGTAATCCATGAGCAGGGTTACCGTGCCATCCAGGGGACCGTTGATGTGCAAGGTTGAAGCACCAAAGGCGCAAGTGCCCTCGCCAGTGAACTTGTGGTTCGGGCCGAGATTGACATCGTAGCCGTGAAACTCGACCGTGGCGCCCCGAGCCACATGGATGGTGCCGCTGCTGGTCAGGCCGTGAAGGAATTCCAGCTGCCCGACTCGCACGTCAATCAGTCCATAATTCGTATATGCATATTGGCCCCGGAAAGAACTCTGATTCGTGCCTCCCGATTTCAGAATTGTGCCATAGTTGTTGAACGAGGCGCCCGGCGGCACGTACAGGTCCCTGTCGAACGTCACCTCCACCAATCCCTCTGCCATGTTCTCCAGGCGACCCTTCTCCTCCCAGTACCACGTTCCTGGCCGACCTGTCCACTTAAGCTGGCCATAGTTCGTCATGACTCCCAAGATTTTCATCGACTCGAAGTTCAGCAGGCCGCTCTTTTCCACGGTGAGATTCCCGGACCAAGTGCCGTTCGTCCACCACATGGTACCGGCCAAGTCAGCGTTGAGCTGGGGATCGCCCTCGACGGCAAAGAGCACATTGCCGTCCAGCACCCCGTTGATCGTTGGAAAGCCGTGCACCCACCATGTGCCGGTTCCTCCGAAACGGTGTCCTGGAAGGAAGTTGAAGGTGCCCTTGGTCATTTCCACCACCGCCCCGCTGGCGACCGTTACGATGTTGCTGCTTTCCAGACCTTGAAGTTCCAGCATGCCGGTTTGCACTTCCATCAACCCGGCGTTCGTCAGGCCAATGGCGGAGTAAACGATGATCTGACCAGCGTCGAATGATTTCCGGACCGTGCCCTCGTTCAGGAACGCGGCGGTCAATGCGGCTCCACCGTAGAACGAACCGTGGCCCTGCAGGTCCAGCAAGCCCGCTGGACGATTCATCAGGCTCGAGCTGTCAAGGAAGCGCCAGGTCACCTGTTGGCCGGCCGGCCAGAGGATGCGCCCGCGGTTCTCCACCGTTCCGTCCAGGGTTAAGCTCGAGCCCGCGAGGTTCACAATCGCGTTCGTTTCCACAACCATCGATCCGGTGAACCCGCCATATTTCCAGTCTAGCGACTGAGTCCCAGGTGCGCCCCCCAGCAGCAAGGACTGGCACTCGGCATTGTAGTCAAGGGTTACCGTGTAGGTGCCAGGGCGAGTGATCAGCACGACGCTCTTTGCAGTCGGCACCTTGTTGGGGCTCCAGTTGGCTTTGTCCATCCAGTCGCCTCCTGCCACATTCGTCCAGGTGATCAATTCCTGGATGGTAACCGCAAATTCTTTGACCGCCTCCAGTGCCTCATCGGTCAGCACACGCACGGAGAAAGTCGCATCCCCGGCAACGGTGGGAGTGCCACTGAGTGTGCCCAGGCTGCTCAGGCTGAGGCCTGCGGGCAACGCTCCGGAGCTGACCGACCAGGTGTAGGGCTCGGTTCCTCCACTGGCCGCGAAGTTGAGACTATACGGCACACCGGTCATGCCGGAGGGCAAAGGAGTGGTCGTTGTGATCTGCGGGGGCAGCACACCTTTGGCAGTCAGCACCAGGTCAAAGGGGTTCTCATCAGCATCGTTGCTAACGATATGAAGCAACGCGCTTCGCTGCCCGAGCGCGCCCGGCGTAAAGGTCACGGTGAACGTTGTGCTGGCCCCTGGAGCAAGCGTAGTGGCGCCGAGAGCGCCCAGCGTGAAGTCGCCCGCGTTGATCCCATCTTTGCTCACGGCCAGCCCCGTCAAGGTAGCTGAACTCGCGTTGCGCACCGTAAACTGGCGGGCTGACGCCTCGCCCGGGACGGGCCGATTCCCGAAACCGACGCTTCCACTGCCGTCAACGAGGTTGTTCCCCTCCGGTTGTTCGACGGCGATTTCCGGCTCGGTTGTACCCAGGTAGCGCACCAGGGCGAAGCCGGCACGGCCGCTGGTGTCCTCCGAATAACCTGCTACCACGATCTTGCCGTCCGCCTGCATCGATACGCATGTTCCCACGTCGTTGCCTTTCCCGACCATCGTAGCCAACTTGCCCCCGTTGCCGAACGTGGGGTCCAGCTTCCCATCGGCCAAGTAGCGAACCAGGGCGAAATCGTAGTTGCCGTTCCCCACCGAATAGCCCGCCAGGACAATCCTGTCATCGCTCTGCAACGCCAAGCCCAGGCCGAAGTCGCCGTATTTGCCGATGGGGGTCACCACCCGACCATCGTTGCCAAAAGCCGTATCGAGGGTCCCGTCCGCCCGATAACGCAGAAGGGCAAAATCGGTGTCGCTCCCATTGAAAGTAAATCCCCCCACCACGATCTTGCCGTCGCTTTGCAGGACGAGGCCCTGACCGGAGTCCCTGAGGCTGCCAACGCTGGTGACCACCTTGCCACCAACGCCGAACTCCGTGTCCAAGGTCCCGTTCCCATGATAGCGAGCCACCGCGATATCATCGCCACTGGCTTTGCGGGATGACCCCGCGACGACGATCTTGCCATCGGCCTGGATGGCAACGCCCCGGATCTCATCATCATACGAACCGAGGGATGTAGTGAGCTTGCCGCCACTGCCGAAGCTGGCATCCAGCCGGCCATCGGATTGATAACGCACCAGCGCAAAATCATTCTTGGTACCGTTGTAGGAACGACCCCCAACCACGATACGGCCGTCGGCTTGCACCAGCACACATTGACCCACGTCGGTCTGGGTGCCGACGGCGCTGCTAACCATGCCGTCGCCACCGAAGCTGGTGTCCAGAGTGCCGTCTGTTTGGTACCGGGCGACCGCCAGGAAGTAATTGAAACCATTCCAGAGGTAACCCGCCGCCACAATTTTGCCGTCGCGTTGGAGGGCAACGCTGTAAGCTTCACTCTTTCCGACACCGAAGTCCGTCTTCACCACGCCCAGCGTCCCAAACGCAGGGTCCAGTTCACCACTGGCCGAGTAACGGGCGAGCGCAAACTCGAGCTTGGCGCCAGTATCGCAGGAACCCGCCACCACGATCTTGCCGTCGTTCTGCACGGCCACGCTGTAGCCACGGGCCGATCCACCATCCAGCGGCGTAATCGCATTTCCACTATTGCCAAAGCCGGCATCGAGGGCACCGGGCGATGAGGCATCCAGAATCCTGAGATCAAACTCCCGGCTGGCTGAGGAGGAATTGCCCGCGCTATCCACCCGTACCGTGAAGCGGGCACTCGCCGCCGCAGTAGGAGTGCCGCTCAAGACTCCGTCGACGCCCAGGGTAAGCCCTGGGGGCAGAGCTCCGGCGGAGAGGGTCCAGGTCCAGGGCGGCGTGCCTCCTCCCGCGCCAAAAGGCAAGCGGTAGGATGAGCCCACCGTGCCCAAAGGCAGGGGGTTCTCCGTAGTGATGGTTGTCGCTAGAACCCCCTCGCCCAGCAGAAGGATCTCAAAGGGATTCTGGTCAGCATCATTACTCGCCAGTTGAATCACCGCCCTACGTTGTCCGGCTGCGGTGGGCTTGAAAGTGACGTTAAAGGTGGTGCTGGCGCCTGGCGCAAGCTCCGAGGCACCGAGCGCGCCGAGCGTGAAATCAGCCGGGTTTGCCCCGTCTTTGCTCAGCGCCAATCCGGTTAAGCTCGCGGTCCCGGTGTTGCGCACGGTGAACGTGCGAACGATGGAAGCCGCACCGAGTTCCGCAAGGCCACAGTTGATCTCCGTCCCGCCGTTGCTCAACTTGGTTCCCGTGGGATGCTCCACCACAATCACGGGCGCCGGCACTCCCGACGCAAGACACTTCTCCCACATTCGGGCAAAGCCTTCCGCGCTGCCAAAGATGTTGGTGAGGACGGTAGAACCTCCGGGGCGCTGTCCGACGTGGACCAGGAAATCGGGGAGCATACCGTAATGGGCGACACCGTCGAGGTTGTAGTCCCAGGTCGCCAGACCCGTCTTGCCGCGAGGCAACTGGGAATAATCCAGGGCCTTGACGGCACCTGTGGGGGGCTGTGGGCCATGGTACATCCCATTCATATCCGTGCCCAACCCAAGACGCACGTTGGACGGGTCTCCCTTCGCCGCCGCCGCCACGGCATTGGTGTACGCGGATATGAAGTCGTCTGCGTTCGTACCCAAACCCACCCCGAGCATACCCCCACGCGCGGTGAGCATGCTATACTGCTGCGCGGTGCGGTTGTTCTCGTTGGCGAGAACCTCGGTCGTGCTGCAGCCATTGTGTCCGGAATTCAGCGCGTAACCACTGACCTGCGTCAGCGCCAGAGCATCGTCAAAAGCCAGCTTGGACATATGATCGGTATCGATCATCATTCCCCGGGACATCATGTGGTTGATGGCGGTGGCGCCCCATGAAGTCAGGCCTTTCGCATTCACGTGCCCGTGGCCGGTAGGGCACTCCGGCGACGAGTCGGGCAGTATCAATCGCTGCCCGAACACATCCCCCAGGATGTAGTGAAGGTAAGCCTCGAGCACTTTCTTGGGATCTTGCCGGTCCGCCTCGCTCAAGTCCCCCAAGGCCGGGCCCGTGACCGTCTCGGAGAGGGGAATCAAGCTCATGATGGTGTTGATGCTGGAGACCAAGTTCGTGTACTCCGAACGCAAGTTGGGGAACCGGAAGGAAATATTTGTTGCGGTGGCAAGCTGCCAGTACTGACCGGTTTGGATGAAGGTGGCGACGTTGAACAGCTCATTGTAAACGGCGGATCCGGCCAGCCGGTTGTCGGTCAGATGCACGGGAAACACATAGCGTACCCCCTGGGTGTGGAGACGATCGATCTCCGTGCGAATGGCGTCCTCGGATGACGAGTTTCTCGTAAAGTCGCCCAGATCATCCAGCTCGAGGCCGAGGACGATAGCCAGTTTGTTGCGGCCCACGATATCGCGAAACTGCGCCGGTGAGTACGCAATTTCCATGAACCCATGGCGCTTGACCATTTCTTTGATTTCCGCGATCTGCAAGTCTCCGGCAGCCTGATCGTAGCTCAAATCCGGGCCGTTGCTGACCAGCGCGAGCGTCCGGCTGTGGAGCGCCAGGGCGACCATACCTCGTTGCCCACCGCGGTAAGCGCGATAGACCCAATCGATCCACATCTTCTGGTGCGTGATATCGGACCAGTGCGGCCGCCAACCATTTCCATCGACCCCGGACCCGCCCGGCGGGGGAAACTTCGGAAAACCGGGACCATGGCGAGAGGCCGCTTCGTTCTCTTTCTCGAGGACCTTGACAAGCGCGTAACGAAGAATGTCGCCGCACTCCCTGAAACCCGGTTCCCACCACATGTGAGTAGGACCGCAGTGGGTGAGGACGTCGCTTAGGCCATCGGCACGGGTGGGTGACAGGATATCGCACGAGCGGGTGCCGGAGTGCATCAGTGCCCCGACATCAGGTGTTCCATGGATCATTTTGCCCCCGAGGCCCAGGTGCGACATGGGATGGGCGTGCATATCCACCCAACCGCGCAACTCGCCACTGGTGCTGCTCATGTATGGGGTGAGCGGCGTAAACGTACCACAGGTGAGGTCGAAGGACTCGTTCACCGCCAGGCTGATTGGGCAATCGATTTCGGGTGGATTGTCAACGACGATGGCTGAATACCCCCCCAGCCGCCAATTGTAGCCGCCATTTCGCGTCGGTTCACAGAATCCCTCGGTGGGAATGTAGGCCTCGATGAAGATGTCTGGCCGCCAGCGATTGTCCCCCGGCCAGCCGGAGGATCGGTCCCAGTTTGCCGGAGCCTCCGGCCACTTGCCGGGTAGCCCGTAGTCGATCCGGTAATTCCCGTTGGCGTCGGTAATTGCCTCGCCTATCTTGTCGGGCTCATCTCCCGGGCAAATCGCACCCAGTATCCACACCGCCTCTTCGCAATCGCCGCTCGCACGCGGATCGCCTTTGGTCAGGTCGTTAAAGTCGTAGTCGTACGCGACCACTTTGACTTTGGGGAGCGGTTGCCCGTCCTTATCAGCGATGGTGCCATAGACCACACCAGCTGAACCTGTCCAAGGCTGTGTCAGCAGCAGGGCTGACAACAGCAAAAAGGTGAGAGCCTCTCTGGTTTTCATAACCGCAAGTGAAGATTTGACTGCTGTTTGCGCTGGTCTGGCGCGGCCACAACGCGGTGAAGGATCAAGGGGGGCTTTCATGATTTCAGGTGTAGAAGATTTCGGTTCTTCAATGCATTTCCCGAACCGCGCAGCCGGGCCTGCATGCCACAAACCACGACTGCCT
>CAYPNF010000022.1:51455-126965 GCA_964411985.1 uncultured Verrucomicrobiota bacterium | reverse complement strand
CCGCGGCCAATATGGCAGTGGCCGCCACCAGGAGGATGACGCCCGCTCCTTTCCTCGGAGTCGCCGCAGGGGCGACGCGCGGGGTATTCCGTTTTCCTTTCTTTGATTGGCTCATTAGCGTGAAGTAGGAGTGAAACCAAGACAGTGCCGGAATCGAGCGCGGCGTTCGACGGCCGGCCCCGGCCACCGCGGGTTTTCATCAGTCAGATGAGTGGTTTCTTATTCATTTCTTAAACGGGAAGACGACTTTCCAGTCGGTCTTCATGTCGACTACGGTCCAGCCCCTAGCCTGCCCTTCCTCGAGCCCTTTGTCGAGCTTGCCGACCAGCGATTGTCGGTCGTAAGCCCATTCCCGCTTGGCGTCGGTGTGATGGAGGTAGAGACAAAACCGCGCCCCGGAGCCAGCCGCGGTCCACTGCAGCATCTCCAGGTCGCCGTCGGAATTGCCAAATGCCATCAAGGGGCGCCGACCGATGTGTCGCTGAATGGCGATCGGTTTCCCCTTCCCGTCGTCGAGGAAGCTGATCTCAGGCAGGCGCACTAGCACCGGTTTGCCAGCACGCATTTCAAACTCAGTTTTGATGCTGCTGCCGATCACCTGCTCTGGGGGAATGCCGTACGCCCTCTCGGTCCACGGGCGCATGAATTCCAGGCCACCGCCGGATACGATGTAGGTCTTGAAGCCATTCGCGCGCAGGTAAGCCAGCACCTCTAGCATCGGTTGGTAGACCATCTCTGTGTACAACCGCTTGCTTGCCGGATGCTTTGCGGTCAGCATCCAATCCTTCACAATCTGCTCGAACTCCTCGGTGGTGGTGCCGGTGTGCGTGATCATCACCACTTCCATCAGGGCTCGCTGCCCTCCAGCCAGCGCCCCCTTCCAATCGGCCTTGAGGAGCGAGGCGAAGGGTTCCTTTTTCTTCCACTCTGGGTGTTTTGGCGCGAGCGCTTTCACGCGATCGGCCGCGAAGAGGAACTGGAAATACATCGGTTGCTCAGCCCAGAGGGTACCGTCGTTATCAAACGTGGCGACGCGCTCGGCAACGGGAACGACATCGGGCGAGCTTGGGTTGGTCACTTTCTCGACGAAGGCGATGATAGACTGCTTGGCCTTGCCTTCGTTCCACGAAGGGAGCGGATCGGCGGCGCGCGCGATTGTCGCGGTCAAAAACAACACAGCCAGAAGCGCCGTGGTGACCCTCGGCGGAGACATTTTTCCACTTCGGAGTCCAGTCCTCATGCTTCTTTGCTCTTTTGCCATGACGGCACTATAGAGTACAAAGCCTCATGGTCAAGGTAACCTGCCCCCCCAAGAGCACAAGACCACCCCTCTGCTGGGGAAGTTCTTACCTGGTTTCCTCTCCCTCACTAGACCGAGCCGCAAGACGACGGGCGAAGTTCTCCGCCTGGCGTCGGGCCTGCCAGTCACAAACCTCCCACAAATCGGTTACGGGAACATTGGTGAACGGAAGGCTGTGCAGGTAAGGCACCGGCCCAAATTCCGGGGTGAGCGTCGAGACCAGATCCCCGCGCGACATCTGCGCGTCCCAAATCATCCCCCACCAACGCTCGTGTGCCTCAAGATGCCTGGCATACTCGCGGGCCCGCGGGTCCGGAACCTGAGGGCCTTGCTCGTAGCCGACCCTCGCATGCAAATGCAGGCATCGCGCAGCGCACGCCTGCAGCACCTCCAACTGATCCTCGATCAGACGTTCGCAGACACAGACCCAGTGGCTGTAGTCACAACAAAGCTTGAGATCCGCGAAACGGTCCATTAACCGTTGAGTGATCCACGGGTTGTAGAGGATGCGGCCCCGGTGTGTTTCATGCGCAACTGGCAGCCCTTGGACAGATTCCATCTGCAACGCCTCTTCGAAGAAACGCACCGACTCAGACTCTCCCCATGCGTCCTGCCCGCTGTGGGCGTTCACCAGGCGAGGTCGGACGTTGTGGGCTTCCTTTAGCTGGGTTTCAAAAGACCGTACATGGTCCCGGACATCGCCTCCCTGCGTGAAGATCTGGGCTACGTACTCTAATCCATGTTCATCCAACAGCCGTCGCAGCCGCTCCTGGTCTTCTCGTGGCGGAAGACCCGCTTCGATTCCCTGATAGCCCCATGCTTTGAACTTCGGAAACAGATCCTCCCACCGGCCAGCCACGCCCCAGAGATGACGAATCAAAAGCAGTTTCATAGCCCTGCTTTCTTTCAGGCCGACGCCGAAACGTTCTTAAGGTCGGCGCGCCTCGATTCGTAGGTGACATTGTAGGCCAAGGCCTTGGGGTCTGGCTCCACCCCCCAACTCTCGCAAGCACGACGGTACAGCACCGGCCACCAGTTCTCGTGCCGGGTCAAACCCTGGTCCTGAACCGTTCGCCAATTGTCCAGGATCCGCGCCCAACAAGTGTCGCCGTAGGCCACCGCTTGCGCAGCGTCCCCCACCTGCGAAACATACCAGTCACGCCCGATGCGCGCGTGCAACACTTCGTCCGCCCAGTCGTAGTCCTGGAACGTAGCGCACAAGGCGTCGCCCGACTGCGTTCCCACCTCCCATTCGTAACGCTTGCCCGTTTTCCCCATGAGGCCTTGCTCGATAAAGTAAAGCACCGCGTGCCGCTCCAGCGGAGTGCACTCCGTATTCAGTCGATACGACCAATTCCAGGTGATCCGGGCCAATTTCCAATCCACACCGTTGGCAACAAAACCAACTTCGCCCATCATAGCATGGCGGGCCTCATCCCACAGTTGACGTGATAAGTCCCGATAGTAACCCCAGGGTTTGTCAGCGGTTTGTGCGATAATGCTCGCCATCATCTCAGGGACGTCGATCTCCCGCAGCCGCTTGAAGTACATCATGAGCGTCTTGGCCCGGACCGGAAAGGTCTCGTCGTACAGAAACGCCTCGGCGTTCACTCCCTGATTCCAGGGGTCTTCAAAGCGCTCGTCACGCTGGGGTACGGGATTGTAAACATACCCCTTCTCCGAATACCGACGCGAGTAGGCCCGACCTGAGGGGGCGTCGGCACCATCCATTGAACCCGCTGCAGCCAGGCAGTCCTCCAGCAGTGCCAGCCAGCCGTCCATCGCGGCGCGCCGAGGAGCATCCACCAAGCACGCCACCGCCTGGCGTCCGAACGCCATCAGATCGCTCAATTCCAACCTGGCAAAGCGGATCCAGCGGACCGTCGGAGCGTCGGCCAGATGGTTGGTCTGCCTTAGGTGCCGCTCCAAAGCCGCATCCAGGGCCGGCAGGGCTTTCTCATACACCCCCACCAGCAGTTCCCCGGTGGTGGGTGCTGCAAGGATTTCGTCAAAGAACGCGGCCAAATGCGCATCGGGCACCATTTCCAACCGCAGCGGGGGCTCGCGCATCTCCCCCACTCGGCCGCGCAGGGCCATTACCTGCTCACTGCAACCATAAGCGTGCAGGCTGAAAGCGGTTTTCAGCTCATAAACAGGCTCCGCCGTGATCCGGGCGTTGAGTATCTCGTGCAACCGCTTGAATGCATAGTGGTACCGCTTCAAGCGGGCCACGCACGCCTCCACCCCCAGCCCGGGACGGGAGGCTTCTTCGAAAGTGCAAAGACCCGCCAGGGGCGGCAGGCCTCGATAACTGTTCATGCCCATATTGCTGGTTTTCCCACGACTAAGCCGTCCTGTTAGTATGTATAATGGAACACCTTAGTCTACCTGCAATGCGGACTCAACTGGTTTTCCCTGATTCTGCTCGGAGGGGACTAGGCTTGGTCGAGGGGCAAGACTCGAGCGATCGCTGCTTGGAGTTGTTGAATCTTGTAGGGCTTACCCAAGAATGCGTTGGGCTGGTCGGGGTGCTCCTTGGAAATCGCCTGGTCTTCCTCATATCCACTCGAGAGGATCACCGGAATGTGGGGTGCCAGCCGTCGTAACGCCGACAGGGTCTCCCACCCATCCATTCGGGGCATCACCAAATCGCAAAGAACGAATCGGATTTCCTGCTGATGTTGCTTAAACACCTCCACCGCCTCCACGCCATCGGTTGCCTCGAGGACGCGGAACCCCAAGCTTACCAGCGATCTGGAGGCCACCGTGCGCAGCATGGACATGTCATCCACCAATAGCACGGTTCCGTGGCCTCTGAACTGCGGGTGCTGGCCGCATTGGCTCGACTCCGAGGAGACCGCCTCTGCGCAAACCGGCAGGAAGACCTGAAAATCACTTCCTCGGTTCGGCTCGCTCGCGACCGTGACACAACCCGAGTGCGCCTTTACAATACCGAGAACCACCGCCAGTCCCAGCCCGCGACCGGCGAATTTCGTTGAGAAGAAAGGATCAAAGATGTTTCCGAGATTCTTCTGGTCGATCCCCGCACCCGTATCGCTCACCCTCAGACAGGCATACTCGGTACTACTCGGCTGCCAGTTGATGGGAAACCGGTGCTGAGTGGGAATCTCCCTGCCAGGCACCGTCGTGACACTCACCAGGATGGTGTTCGTGCGGGCCTTTCCAGCCTCCCAGGCATTGGTAACCAGATTAGTCAGAATCTGTTGAATCTGATCGGCGTTGGCACGTATGCGCGGTCCTGGAGATGGAAGATCGGGTTCCTGCAGGGCACTTTCCGTGGTGGCGGCCTGAAGGATGGGGAAGGTCTGGCGGCACAGTAGCGAAAGATCGAGAGGCTCGATTCGACCTGGACTTTGCCCCAAGTAGGCCAGCATCAGTCGGCTTACTTCGGCTGCCCGACGGGTCGCTTCCATCGCTTCCGCCAGGAGTTCGGCAAGATCCGACGGTTGAGGGAGCACCTGCATGGCCAGATCGAGGCTCAGCATCACTGCTCCTAGCTGGTTGTTGTAGTGATGAGCGACGGCACCAGCCATCCGGCCCAGACTTTCGGACTTCTGCAGATGCCAATTCTGGATCTCCAGCGCGGCCTTTTCTTGTTCGGCCTGTTTGTGCTCCGTAATATCAAAGGCGATTCCACCCAGCCGCGCAGGTTCCGCCCCAGTTGCGATCGCGAATTTGATGGTTTCGAAGGTGCGCTTCCTCCCCTGCAGATCGACCACCGTTTCCTGCACCTTCAAGAGTCCCTGCGCCAGTGCCTGTCGATCATCCTCGACCATCCTTTTTGCCACCTCGTCCGGCACCAGCTCCTCCGTGGTCTTACCTTCCCATTTCTGAAGGCTGAGCAGGTCTTGAAGGTATCGGTTGGCGAAGAGGGTGCGGCCATTCGCGTCTTTGATGAAAGCGGCGCAGGGAAGATGGAACATGAAGGTGGAAAAGAGCGCCTGACTCTCTTGCAGAGACTGCTCGCTCTGTTTCGTTTTGCTGATGTCGCTGATCGCTATGCGCAGCACTGGCTTTCCCTCCACATCCCGATCTTCTCGCGTTTCGAACCTCGCCCAGAAGGGAGCCGCATCTGGGCGAAGCAACCGCAACTCACAGGCGGCGGTCGCAGCGGCACGCTGCCTGCAGCGCAGCTGGTAGAGATCCTGATCCTCAGGGTGAATGTATCGCGACAGTGGCTGATGGTTCAGCTCGACTCGGGTAACGCCGAGCATGGTCGCGGCGGTAAGATTGGCCTCCAAGACAAGTCCGTCCTCACCCAGAGCGAGGTAACCTACCGGGGCCAACTCATAGAGATCAAAGTAGTGTGCCCGGGAACTTTCCAGCTCTTCTTCCTTCTTGAGCAACGCCTCGTTCTGCATCGCGAGCGCAAGTCGTTCCACCCGCAGTTCGTGAATCAACTTCCTCAACCCTTCCACCGACAACGATTCCTGGGCGGCGCGCTCTTCCTCCGTCACCCGCTGCTCTGCCAGCAGCCGCAAGTCCTCGCAGGAGCCTGCCTGGAGTGCAAAGCTGCGGGGTAGGGCGAAAGGACTCGCCGCTGGTTCCATGCCTATCTCATTTTTCTCACTCATCCTCTTCTCCTGCCTTGAGGCGCTACCGTCGAGTCTCAGCCAGACGGCGTATTCCCACGGTGCGACTGTTGGAGTGTGTCTAACATGCACGCCCCTGTCCATCCAGACATATGTGTAGGGAATTACCCGAGTGCGCCGACGCGAACAGACATCCTGGGATTGGTACGACGACCGGAATGCAGCCTTCAAGCGAGAAGTTCCTCCTCTTTCTCGAACCTGCTCTCTCTTCCTTTAACCATTGGGAGGCAAGCCACTCGGTGCCCCCGAACCCCTCGCCCCAACACCTATCCCCTTTGCGGCAGCCCTTTGCCAAGAAAGAGAGGCGAGGATGGAAGAGGTTTGCCTCCGAGCATGCGCTTTCCGGATCCGCCTGTTGGCTCGCACCAGAGTCGCATGGGCATGCCCGGATTTTCTTCAATTGTTCCTTGTTCTCAAGCTATCAAATTCTGGGTGGATCGCAACTTGACACCTCAACTCGGGTCATCAAAATCTCCCGCATGCAAAGGACATCTAGTAACTCTTCCCAGGTTAGGCATTCACCCATGGACCGCCGGAGCTTTCTCGGTGCTGGCATCACTACGGGTGCAGGCCTACTGGCAGCCGTTTCAGTGGCGCATTTGACGGCTGCGAATGCGCCGGCCGATTCGACTCCGAGCACGCTGACCAACCAAGGAGGAAAGAAATTCAAACTCAAGTATGCCCCCACCTTTGGCATGTTTGAGGCCCACGCGGGCAAAGACTTGTTTGCCCAATTGCGGTTCATGGCAGAAGCGGGCTTCACCGCCCTGCTGGACGGGGATTTCCTCGGACGTCCGCCGGAGATGCAGGCCAAGCTGGCGAAAGAGATGGAGCAGCTTGGGATAACGCTGGGCGGTCCTTATTGCAGCACCACTATCGGTGGTCAGAGCCTCGTAGCTGGAACGGAACACCAGGAGGCTTACGCCAAGTACTACAAGGACGTTTGTGAGAAGCTCAAGCGCGCCAACGGTAAGTGGTTCCTGGTCGTCCCTGGCGAACTGGTCAAAGGCATGACGATGGAGAAGATGACCGCCAATCTGATCGAAAACCTCAAGGCGATCATGAAGGCGGTCGAGCCTACGGGCTGCATTCTGACGCTCGAACCCTTGAACCCGCGGGATCACGGCGGCCTGTTTCTGACGAAGATCCCGCAGGCGATGGAAATCTGTAAGGCCGTGGGGAGCCCTTCGTGCAAGATCATCAATGATCTCTACCACCAGCAGATCACCGAGGGCGACCTCATCCCCAACATCGAGAAGTCCTGGGACTATATCGCTCACTACCATTTAGGGGACTCGCCTGGGCGCAACGAGCCGACCACCGGTGAGATCAATTACCGGAGCATCTTCAAGTACCTGCATGGAAAAGGCTTCCAGGGCGTGCTGGGCATGGAGCATGGCAAAAGCAAAAAAGGCAAGCCCGGCGAGCTCGCTTTGCTCGAGGCCTACCACTGGTGTGATGCGTTCGACACTCCCTATAAGATCTGATCGCTCGCCTTTCCCACCCACTAATAGAGGGGGCCGGCCTCCATCCTAATGGGCTGCGCCGACTCCGAACACTGCTTGCCGGTGGAGTCCCGTATCGCCAGTCGCAACGTGTAGGCCCCCGGCTCCATTGCCGGCAAGCGCAAGGCCATCCGGTGGCGATTCGTCAGATCCTGTCGGGCCTCGGAGCACACCGTTCCTCCCTCACCCTCCAGCGTCGCTGCCACAGTGTAGCTCCCCTTTTCAGGACCCATAGTTCCGATCAGGTCGAAGGTGAAAGCAAGTGTCGGACGGGGCAGCAGCACGTGGCGCGGCACATCCATCCCCGCGATGACCGGTGCCGTGAGTCTGAGGAGTGACACCCTCCCCACCTCCAAGACAAGCCTGGTTCCGTGCGCATAGTCGTGTTCGGAAAGATAGAGTTGCACGCGGCTGATGGACTTCCACGGCTCCTCCCCGGCATCCGATGTTTCGATCATCTGTTTCACGGGGAAGCGCACCGGGATCCACGCACGCTGCTCGCCGCCAAGGTCCCTCGTTGTGGAATAGAGCGCGGTTTTCTTGTTGTGCGACGAGATGCCCAAGCCGATGGCTGTGTGATCGTCGGCCACTTCGTCGCGATTGGAGTCAATCCGAATCCAGAACTCGAGGGTATCGTACCGGCTCATATCAAGCCCGCCCGGCTTGAACTCCCGCGCCAGCCGGGGCCAACCTACCGGATATTTCCCACCTTCGCCGCCATCGTTCTTGTGGTCAATTTCAACCGTCCAGCGTAATCCGGTGTTGCTTGCGTGTCGCGCTGTTTCGGTGATCTCCGTCTTCCCTTCTGCAGTTCCGTTCTTCCAGCCGAGAAAGTCCTGGCCGAGATCGAACGATTCGAGGCTTCCCGCGCGCGCCGCGGCTTCGTAGGCCTCGTGGTTCCCAGCGGTTGGCTTGGAATGGGGGGAGGCGTCCACCAAGGCGGAGGGTGCGGCGGCTTTTCCTGACGCTGGAAACGTGAGTAGACTGGCCGTCTGGGCTGCCATGCGCCACCGGATGGCGTTAAACTCGTCCGACGGCCACATACCATCCGCCAGGTACCGTGGCTGAACTGCAATGGAATCCCATGTCTCTTGGAGGAGCTTGCGTCCCTCGCGAGCCGCCTCCTGGCAGGCCCGATCTTTCGATCCCTCGCGCTGAACAATCGCCTGCTGGAGAGTGTAGAGATAGCGAGCATCGTCATAGCCCTCCCTGAAACACGCCCAGTAAACCGCCGGAATGACTTCGCCGTCGTCATCCACCCGCTGCCCGCATCCGGAGAAGCGACCGCGAAGGTAATCGAAAGGATCTGGCTCGGACGGCCAGCACCAGTGCCAGGGAATCAGTGTGGTATACCCGCTCCTCCAGAGTCCGAACCCGTACGTCATCCGCCCGCCCTTGCACATCGTCCGGCGGTCTTTGATTTCGCCGGCGTTGTGGTTTGGATAGCACCAGTATTCGTAACGGTTCTGCGAGACGATACGCTCATAGGACATGGAATACGGTTGTGAACACCATACGTCGAGATAGGGAGCGTAATCCGCAGCGTCAGCGCCAATGGGATCCTTCGTCGCATAGGTCCGCAAACCAGCGGCCTTCACCGCGGCGTACACTCCTGCGCCGAACTCCTTGCAGGAAGCATCCACTTCATCAATCGGACAGCAGATGAACTCCGGCCAGCCCTTGGCTTTGCGTTCTGTCTCGAAAGCCTGAAAGAGTTCGGTGAGTCGGGCGTAGAAGGCCGGCGGGGGCAAGGGGTTGACTTTCCAGTGGTTCTCCTGCTTCCCGCCAGGCGTGGTGTCACGGTAAATCCGTGCAATCACCCCATCGGCTGTCACCGCTGCGGGCCCCTTCAAGCCAACCGCCAGCATCCGATCCAGCTCGCCCGCTTCCGAAAGGACAATCCGTTTGCCGTCATCGCAACGCAGGTAGAGTGTCGGCAGCATGTCCAGGCCAAAGTCGATCATGGCTTGATAATCCTTGTCCGCGGCCCCGCGGATGAACGCCTCATCGCGCCCTTTGTACAGCGCCTTGTTCCGCACGTAGAAATAGGCTGAGAAGTGCTTGCGTGGATCCTTTTGGAGCGGGAAGCCGAGGACGCGAAAGACCAAAGGAATCTCGACGGCCTGGCCGAAACCGTCGTCCCAGAGAGAAACCGTCCCTCGGTAGAGGCCGGGCTTGGTGTCGTTCGGGACGTGAATCGTCAGCCAGTACCACTGGCACTCTCCTGCGGGCGAGCTGTGAACCGTGACGCGCTCAAGCAGTTCCGGCACGCGGCGGTACGTGTTCACGGTGGTGTAGGCGGGATATCCGACGTTCCAGTAGGTAGCCAGGCGCACCTCCACACTGCTGGCGGGAATCTCGCCAGAGGAGCAGGTGAGCGGGGAAGATCTGACCTTCAGATTCTGTAACGGGCGCACGGGATACAACGCGAACGTCACGGGCTCAAACTCTCCCGGTGTACCAAAGGCGAGCAGGACCTCTGCCCGCTCATCGGAAAGAGGACGCGTGTTCGGATAAACGCTTTCCGTAAGTGGACGCTGGAAGAGAAGGTATCCTCGCTCTAGCTCTGGCCCGGTGAGGGCCGGCTCAGGAGCAGTCTCGATGAAAGGGATCTCCTTCGCGCCGTCTGGCACCGGCGGTTGCGAGCGCGCGCGCCGTTCGGAAGCTGCGTCGGTTGGCTTAGGGCCCAAGCGGAGCGCCGGCAGTTCCATGTGCTTCCCCCTACCTGGGGACACTCGCCCAAGGGTGCCTTCGGAAGCGGTAGTGGTGATCCAGCCTGTAGCGCTCCAGAGGAAGGTGAACACCATCGAGAACACAAGTGAGCCTGATGACGAACGAACGGCGGAATCCTGACGGTATGGATGCACAATCGGGAACATGAAGGCAGCCTATGCCCCGGATGATGTGAGGGTCAAGCTTGGCAGACTGACCAGGAGATGGGTCGCAAAGCGTCGGTTGAGAGAAAACCTGAGGTCTGGGCAAAAAAAGTACCCCCGCCATAAATGCCGTGGTGGAAGTATCCTCTGAACTAGGTTTTAGTGGTAAGGACACTCAGTTGGCTTTCGAAGTCCATTGAAGGCATTTCGGCCACCGGTCGAGGAGGTCCACCGTTCTTGATCAATTCAAGGTTCGAGGAGTTAGTTCTTCAACACGAGCACAAGCAGGGGTAAATCTAATGCTTGATTCCAGTTTCCAAAGATCGTCCGGGTGGTCCCGCTGACCAACGCCGCTTTCTACCTACTCTATCGTCCTGAATGCCGGATTTCTCAAAGGTTTTAAGTGAGAAAATGTGCGATCAAATGCTTCGATTGGCCTTCTTTAGGCTAACAGCGCTAAGAGTTGACGCGGCGCATGGTTTACGCTCACGCTCCAATGCAGTAGCCTGAGTAGTAGCGAAAGAAGCCCGCCATTTGTGCGGGGACGCCAATATGCAAACGATCCTGTCATCCGAGTTCAAACGCCAGATGGTTCTGATGCTGGAAGGCGGCCCGCACGTCATCGAGGATTTGCACACCAGCGGCACTGCCCAGACCCGACACAAGCTCCACACCCGCCTTCGGCATCTCACGACAGGCCGCCTCACGGACCGGGTGTTTGCCGAAAGCGAGCGCGTCCCCGTGGCACAACTGGAAACTCGTCGCGTGACCTACAGCTACGCGAAGGCCGATATGCTGGTCTTCAGCGATGCCGAGACGTTCGACGAGTACGAGTTCAGCACCGAACAAGTCGGTGAGCGCCACTGGTTTCTCAAGGAGAACGAGGAGTACAAGGCCCTGCGGCTCGATGGCCGACTGCTCGACCTTGTCTTGCCGCCACAATTACCGCTCAAAGTTGTGGATACGGCTCCGCATGCTCGTGGCGGCTTGAACGCGGAATGGAAGGAGGCGAAGCTCGAAACGGGCCTCCGAATCATGGTGCCGCTGTTCATCGCCAACGGCGAGATCGTCCGCGTTGACACCGCCGGAAAGAGATATCTAGGCCGGGAAGCGGTCGGGGAATAGGGCCCAACTGTTCCGCGGGGCGCGCGCCACCGAGCTTTGCCCAAAGACTCGCTGCCGTATGACACTGTTCTTCCCCCCTGACGGCACTTGTAGCCCTGTCATGGGCGACTCCCACCGGGCGGCACAGACGGGGTCAAAGGACCGATCTTCATCCGAGCCAGAAAGGTGGGGATGGCAAGGCCCGTCCCAATGGCGCCAATGGTGAATACGAGCCGCAACGTGTACTCAGAGGTCATCAAGAGGGTCGCGCTCGCGTCCTGCGGCGTCGGTGATGTCAGGGCGAAGAGACCCAAAATGGCCTTCGTGGCAAAGCTGCCCGGAACCATGGGGATGCAGCCCGTAACGGCGAGGGTGTTACGAGAGATCCCGGAACGGATGCGAGTTAATTGCACCAGGCACCCCAACGCCAGTGCGGCGACAAAGGAGGCCGCCTCGAGACTCCAGTGGGCGTTCAGCGCACAGGTGCGAATCCCCAGGGCCACGGCTCCGCTGGCGGCGCACCAGGAAAGTCGGCGAAGACTGAAATTGAAGAGCACTCCGAAGCCCGCCGCCGCCACCGCGCCACAGAGGATCTGCTGAGCAAATTGGCCCAGGACCGCGCTCATGAGACCTCCCCAAGAAGCGCCCGGCTCATCCAGAGGCCGAGCGTGAGAAAGATCAAAACGAACGCCACCCAGACTGCCCGTGCACTTCCCAACGTCGGACGCCCCTCCAGGATGTCGTTTTGCGCATTCACCGCAGGCAGGCCCGGCACCAGCAACAACACGGCAGCGATCATGGCGGTGTCCACAGTCTGGCTGTGCAGCCACCGGGCTCCCAAACCCGCTACGGCCGATCCCAGGAACGAGATCATGGCGGTGGTGATGAACAAGTTCACCTGGCGAAGCGCCAGACGACGTCGAAAATACTGCCCCAGCGCTGCCGCTGCGAACACGGGCCCCAGTCCCATCCAGTCCACCCCCAGCAACCTCCCAAACGCCGCACACGCCATCCCCACGGCCACCGACGTAAACCAAAGTGGATGATGCGGAGTCTCGCGGACCAAACGGTCAAGCTCTCTTCGCACGGACACCGCAGTATGGGTCGTCTCACCCATGCGCATCACCAGAAGCTTCACAGCGTGCTCAAGCCGATGATTCACCCCGTGAGGCCCGACTTTACGCATCCTCGTGATGGTACGGCTCCCGGCCTCCACTGTGACAGCCAGGGAAGCGTAGCCCATCCGGAGGTCAACCCGTTCCGCCCCCAGTTTGCGTGCCACCGTATGCACATGCTCTTCCACGGTGCTCCCACCCGCGCCGCTTTCCATAAGCAACCGGCCCGCCTCCAACGAGGCGAGGGCTATTTCCTCCAATGATGATAAAGGGGGCACGGGTGCTTCTATGATTCTTCCTGGCTGCTTGCAGCCACACAACAAATACCGAGCAGACGGTAGCCTATCAGCAGCAGAATTGCACTCTTTTTGCTGCTCTCGCTGGAGGTCAGTAGGAATAATTGCGATCTCTGGATCGGGAACTCCGTGAACCACCTGGAGCAGGAGGCAGAGCGTGGTCGGCTCCGGGTGGAGTTGGTCCTTTGGTCGGATAGCCCCGTCGGTGGAAGGGACGCCGTATTTCGGGTGACGAATCCGGGAGGCCGCCCGGTCTTGGTATGGAACGTGAGGCAGCAGGTCTGCGTGCCGCGTCCGGATGGCCTCCCGAGGGTGTGGGAAACGCGGCAGAGCGATTATCCGGGGCGGGGAACACTCGATCATTCCGGCCGGTGGTTCACTCCAGTTCCCGATGCTTTCTCCTCCTAAAGGTGACTGGCGTGTGTGCCTCTTGTATAGCCGGGAGATGCTTGGCTCTCAGGCTCCTGAACGGCGGTTCGACGGGGCCTATGAGTCGACCGGCCCGAGCGTGCGGGAAGGTGACGAACCGCGAGCCCAATCACCCGAACGCAGCGATCTCCGCGGCCGCGATTGAATTTCAAACGAGAGACCAACGGCACAGCACTGCTAAAGCGAAGTGTTCGACGCCATTGTGGCTTACAGTGCACCATTCGTAACTGCACGGGTCTGGCCAGTTTCAACAAACTCAGTCCCGCCATTGGCTGCTACCTCGTTTCACGGAAACAGGTATGCGAAGTCTCCTGATGACCAGCCGTTTTCTGTTGCATCCTCGGAAAGAAACCCATTCCTTCGTACAATCTAGGGAATGTTTAATCGGTTTTTGGTAACGCGATTAGTTGTTCAGTATCAATTAGGTGCGAATAGTGAAGGTTTGAGCTACCGGGGGTCGGGGGGCGCTTTTGTACGGGTGGGTGGGAGGGTGGACGCGTTTTCCCAAATGAAAGAAATTCCGCAAAGGCGACTCTGATTCGCCTTGTTCCTGATTTGGGCTTTATTCCCACATCACGGCAGGCGTAGACTCACTCTGACGCAGAAACGGCGATGGACCTATTTGGGGTGTGTCATTCTGGTGGGGACAAGAGCTATGTTCAGGAGAGCAGGTGGTGTTATCGGAGCCGGTTTAGGACTGGTCCGGGGCCTTAGCCTCGTAGGATTCTTGGCGCTGTGGCTCTGGCTACCACCTTGTCTCTCAAGCGATGCGGTAACCGCCACAGGCACCAGAACAGGCAGCGACTTTGTAATTGGCTTTGGCACTGCGTCTAATTGGGTCTACCAGGTCGATTACGCGGATACTTTGCCGCAGTGGCAAGTGCTCAAGTCAGGCATTGCGGGCACGGGCAGTCCGACCAACAAGGTAGACGCGCTCTCGGTAGCGACACGATCCCAACGGTACTATCGGGTGAGTGCAAAGCCCTGGGAGCCTGATACGAACCGGTTCGCCTGGATAGCGCCGGGCACATTTGTGATGGGCAGCCCGAGCAGGGAAAAAGACCGATATCCAGATGAAGGTCCCCAGACGACGGTGACTTTGACCAGGGGGTATTGGATGGGCAGGTATGAGGTAACGCAGGCGGAATATCAGGCGGTATTGGGCGGCAACCCGTCTCATTTCACAGGGGATTTGACACAGCCGGTGGAGCAAGTGAGCTGGCTGGATGCAACAAACTATTGTGACAAACGGACGCAGCAAGACCGGCAAGCCGGGTTGATCCCGGCTGGGTACGAGTATCGGTTACCTACGGAGGCGGAGTGGGAGTATGCCTGCCGGGCAGGAACCACTACGAGGTTTTACTGGGGCGATGATTTGTCGTACACCGGGATTGGATCTTACGCTTGGTATACCGGCAATACCGGCTGGAACACGTACCCGGTGGGCCAGAAACCGCCGAACGCTTGGGGGCTATATGACATGAGCGGGAATGTCTGGGAGTGGTGTTCCGATCGGTGTTTGAATTGGTATGGAAAGTATCCCGGCGGGAGCGTTACCGATCCGAAGGGTGCCGGGGCTGGCTCGTACCGCGTGTTGCGGGGCGGCTGCTGGAACAGCTACGCCGCTTACTGTCGTTCGGCGCTTAGAAATTACGCTACGCCAGCCGTCCAGAGCATCGACATTGGCTTTCGCGTCGTCCTCGCCCCGGTTTCCCCATGACAACGTGCTTACCTTCTTTTGCCTTAAGCTCCGATCTGGGCTTGGCATGTCCGGATTGCCATCGCCTCCCGGTATTGGTTAAGCGTTGTCTCCCATTAGCGAGTGATCGAGCCTGGGTTTGGTCGGCGACGGTATTCATGGCCGGGCTGAGGGGAATAAGCGGGTGCGAGACTATTCCAGGTCGTCGAAATTGTGGGTAGGTCTCCCCTCGCGAAAAAATTCTCAAAAGAGGTGTTTGCGGCCGCCCGGGAGGATCGAGCGATAACGGTTATCACCCCTACCGCACCTGCTGACCTCCAAGGCTGCTATGTGACGGCTGGGGGAGCTCGGTACGGTTTTGGCGTGAGTCGGGGGAGGCGTGATGGAGGCCTGTCGGTGCATCTCTTTCCGGATTGCAATAAACGTTTGGCTATGGGACGTTTCGAGAAATCATGATTGCCTTGGAACAAGTTACACACGGGAGAATTGGCCTTTTTCCGGCGGTCAATCAACGTTTGGCAATCGTATAAGCACAGTTGGGCGTCGCGACGCTTCATGAACATTCGAACGATCATGCCGGAGGCAACAGCGCGACAGTTTGCGCTTGGCCTCGGCGGGTTATTCACGCTCTCGACTTTGAGCATTGGTCTGATGGATGGCTTTTCGGCAGCCGTGCCGCTTGCGGCAGTCGCCACATTCAATTTCGTGACATCACTGATGCCGGAGCGAGTGGCTCGTGTGCTTGCCATTGTCGAGGTGTTGTGCCTGGTTGTGGCTGGCGTTTATACGGGAGCGGTTGTGTTGCGGAGTGATTAAGAATGCCCAACCATCCCGCTTCAGGCAGCGCCGAAATCAGGCTTCGGCTGGCTGGACAAGAATTACTCGGCGTGCCTGAGCCGGAGCGTTGATATGGCTAAGCCAGCATGATCTCGTATTTCTATTCCGTATTTGCCGTCATGGTTCTGGTGCTTGGTGGATGCAAGCGTTCAGGTGATGTTGATATGACGAGGAAGTGCGCCGGGATTTGGACTATGGACACGTCAAATCAAGACGGGTCGGAGTTCAAGACCACAATGAAGGTTTCGGATGACGGGCACTATGTGCAGCACACCACCGGTCACAGTCCAGACGGGCAGTCAGTTAGTTCGGACTTGGAAGGAATGCTCCAAGCCAAAAACGGGCTGCTGACTGTGGTCACGACTAAACATAGTAGCCCAAATGCACCAGTGCCCATGACAAATCAGGCACGGATTGTGAGTTTGACTGATAGTGAGCTCCGAATCCTGCCTGAAAGTCCGAAAGGAGTGTCTGTGTCGAGTAACGAGGTGAAGGTATTTCGGAGGACTAGGTGATTTGGCCTAACCCAGAAGGGTGTATTGCTGCGGAGCAGAGTGGAACCAATGCCCGCAAACGCCGCGATCTTCGCCATGAACACCGAACCTCAAACCAAAGACCAACGATGCCGAGTCGCTGGTCCGGATTGCTCGGTCAAGACGCCATGACTCAGCCCAAGCATCTTTTCGTCGGAGGACTGGTCGCAATGGGCTTTGACGCGACCGGGCGGTTTCTCCTGACGGTTTCCCACTCGGGGCGTGGAGTATTTGCGGTTGGTACTTGGGAGCGAGTTGCCCGCGATGCCGAGCTTGCTTATCCAGATGCTGGCAACGCAGTCGGCATTGGCCCGATTCACGGACAGGTAATCGAGGTATTAGAGCGAGACGAGAGGCGCGAGCAGATTGCACTGCACTCTCCAGACGGGAGATTTTACCTGTTGGGTGAGTCGGACGGCATCACAATCACCCGCCATGCCTTCCGCTTCTGACCAGCCAACCTAAGGCGCAGGCGCCCATCAGCATCAGGGCATAAGTGGCGGGTTCTGGGATACCCATATATTTGAGACCGACCATTGGATAAGGCCCGTCCCCACCACTTAGGTAAGGGTTTCCCGTTCTTGGCAGATAAAGAACATTGGATACCCCAGTATAGACTCCAGCATCCTTCGCTTCCTCATAGGAATTGCCGCCAGCAATCTCCCAAGCCCGAACCTGAACCCAAGCAGGATATCCGCCCTGAATTGGCAGCGTCCGCGTTTGCCCGACGAAGTATCCGTTAATCTTGAAGGGCAGAGCATCCCCGATGGGGGATAAACTAGTTTCCTCAGTTCCCCAGTATAGTTGGGCAACGTAACTGGGACCAGCGAGGCGTATCCCCTGAAAATCGGAGAAAGGTGCATCAACTAGGCCGCATGTACATGTCGAATCCTTGTTCGCAAACCACACCATCCCCTGCGGCATCCCAGTGTGAGCAAGCATGCAAACCGCCAAGAACCTGAAGAGCGTTTTCATTATGCTGTTTTCGTTAAGCTACCACTCATCAAACACCCGACCTGCTGCTTCGAATGCCATACACCAGCCATGCCAGTCCCATCGCCAGCAGAGCGGATGTGGAAAGTTCAGGCACAGGCTGGAGCACACTGAAGGATTGTAGGCCGATGAGGGCATGCGGAACTTCAGGAAGGTCGCAAGTCGGACAACCACCCAGCGCGTAGAAAAGTGGTGACTGGCCGAATCCGCCCATGCCACTTCCTACCGCCGCTTCGTAATTCGGCCCAACTTCCATATTCCATACCCTCACCTGGAGCCATACCCAACCCATAGGCGGAGATCCTTGAACGATTCCCCCGGTGCTCCGCGCTAACCAGAAGTAACCGGGAGCAGCTAGGGGTCCGCTGATACGTTCGCCGGAGTCAAACAACACCAATGGCGTCAGGGAATCCGCCGTACGCCCCCCGTAAACCTCTACCCTCCAGTCTGGCCCCCAAAGACGATTGCCGTTCCAGTCAAAGACAGGAGCGTTGATGCCGCTGACGATGTCCTTGTTCCTTAGCTCAAAGGAGGTCTGCGCCTGAGCCACCTGAGCAGCGAAACAGGCCGACGCTATGAGGAGCAATGAAAGGACCGTTTTCGTAGGCGATGCGGGTGTGCAGTCTTCATCGTTACCACAACTTCACCCGATAGAACCTTGCAGGTGAGTTCGTCCACTGGGCCTCGGTGTAGGTGTAGGACCCATTGGTAAGTGTGCCTGTGAGCAGTGGCACCCAACTCTGGCTGGCCAGGTTGGTGGTGGCCTGGATCTCCAGGGGCGCGTTGCCAGGTCCAGTCACCGCAAAAGTGAAACCATTGGTCCCGATGGTGGGGGCGTTGACTTTGATGGATGGATTCACCACAGGGAAGGTGAAGCTTTTCAGACCCAGCAGTTCGGGAGCTGGAACTGGCGGATCCTTGCTTGGATCCCCCAAAGGATACGGTGCTCTGAAGAGTTCAGAATGGCCAAGTTTACGGCTCCCGCTGAGCGCTACTTCCTCGTAGGTAGCTCCATCGTTGGAATCCCACACACGGATTTGTAGCAAATCCAGGGCAGTATATGGAACGGTAATGGGTTCGGGGGTGCCAAAATAACCAGGGGAAACCAGGGATGCGTAGCCAAGGGGAGCTAATGATTCAATGCCACCACCGTACAACGCCACTCTGTAATTGGGCAATGGAGACAAGGGTTCGCCATTGAGATCGTAGATCGGGGCATTCAGTCCATCGCCAAAATTCCTTAAGAGTAGCGTCCCTTGCGGGAATGCGCTCCGGCAAACGAGAACGCCCGCAATCTGCGCCAATCCCACTGCGTTGAGAATGGATCGTCTCATGCTATTCCGTTCCCAACTGCTCCGACCGCCCGTTGCTGGTCCCGCGCCTGGGGCGGTTACCGTTACCTCACCGCAAGGATTCTTCAGGTTGCTCATAAAACACCTCGGAACTGTTACTGGCCTTTCAGTCGAAAGAACGACGCAGGGTTGGTGGGGGAGACCGCGTACAGGTTGTTGGTAACGCCCGCCACCACCGTCCAGGCGGGATCGGTTAGCCTGAGCTTCTGTTCCAGTACCATGTTGGTGGCGTTGGTAGACCAGGACAGTTGGAGGCTGTTGGTGCCTTTCATGCCCACATCCAGGAAGGTGCCCATTTTCACTCCCGCGAAGACATCTTGGTCGGGGACTGGGTTGACGGAGGATTCCGCGATTTGGAGGACTTCGCCTCCAGTCGGGGAGTAGAAGAATATGAGTTTGAGCCATCCCAGGTGCCAGCCATCGGGTTGCTGGATGCGAAAACCAAACAGAGCATTCGTTGTTTGGAGTATGGTATTTCGTTGGATATACCCTGGTTCAAGTGGAATGGTGTTCCCCGAGGGTTCTCCGTATCGCAAAATCCGCAGTGTCCACCCGAACCCAATCCCTTTTAATCGTGCGACATTGGTGGGCTGAATCCAATGCCAAGTGCTGTCGGCGGGAGGTTGGGCGGGGATAAGCTGCTGTGTAACGAGCCGTGCTTCGGGAGGAAGGGCAAGACAGTCTGCCTCCTGCTTACTCAGGTACATTTGCACATGTGGTTCGGCGAAGAGGGCCTGGGTCTCGTCGCGCCAATTGCAGATGATATAGGGTAGTTGCTGGCCGTTATCGCCACCAAAGACGCAGTGGATAAACCGGAAATCTACCTTCCCATCCAAGTTCAAATCATAGGCATTCGTCGAATAACCGATTGTCCTGCCGTTGCTCCAAACCGAATCGAATCCGCAGTCGAAGTACTCTGGGCAGGCGACTTCTTGGCCTTGCAGCGCGCAGAAACAACCAGCAGACCAGAGGCCAAGGAGAACGGCGATGGTGGTGAGGATGTGGCGCAAAGATGCTCGCATGGTTTGTCCCTTAGCTCTGGTTGTTACCCTGCCAGCTTGGGCGGGGCGGGTCAATCCCTGCGCGTCGGACAGTAGACTGGTGAAGCGTCGCGATAAGGTCGGCTGAAGGGGTGCGACCCCTGCCGCTCCCACCCAGCGGAGCAGCTGATCCTTTCTTTTACATCGGTCTCTAGGAGACATCGATGCACTCAGTTCGCTATGGTGACCCTCGCGGCAGATCAAAACGCCTAGAATCGTTCCACCCAACATGAAGGCGGGGGCGTCTGGTGGTGCCTTGCCATCCTGGTTCACGGCTTGGGAGGGTAAAGACGGTCAAGACGCTCCTAATCACGAGGCCAGCTCGGTACCGGGGCTGATAAAGCGCAAAGCCGCGACGGAGTTGGTCGGATTGCCCCACTTGCTTTGTGGCACATCAGCGTCGTTATGAACAAGGGGGTCTGGATCAAACGACCAGACGCCGATTCCCGTTGCGCGATATCTCTACTGAGAACGTACCCGGTAGAACCTGGCTGGATACTCTGTCCAATGAGGATCGCTGAAGTACGTTGTTCCACCGCTGAGGGTATTCGTTGCCACTGGGGACCAAGTGGGGTTGACCAGGGTCGTGCTAGCTTCAACCACGATGACCTTGTCGCTGGCCCAAGAGATGTTGAACCCGAATTGATTCGTTCTAACGCCAAAACTGGTATCGCTGGTCTGCACTTGGGGTTTCCATACCGCTGTCGGACGATCACTAAAGGTTGTGCCCCAACCCGTCGTTCCCGGTAGGTAGTGAACAGTCTCTTTGGTGGCACCGTTGAAAATCCCCCGATAACCTGACGGACTCAGTGCGATGAAAGGAACGTTGCCCACAAAGTAGACTCCCCTGAGGCTGGAACAGTTTTCGAACGCTCCACTCCCGATGCTTGTGACGCCGCTGCCGATCGTCACGCTGGTCAGGCTGCTGCACGAGTTGAACGCATACCCTCCGATGCCGGTGACCCTGTTGGGAATCGTCACACCAGTCAGGCTGGTGCAGGAATAGAACGCCCAGTCCCCAATGCTGATGACGCTGCCGGGGAAGGCGACGTTGGTCAGGCTGTTGCAGGCAGAGAACGCCCAGACTCCAATGCTGGTGACGCCGTTGGGAACGGTGTAGCTTCCGGTTTTGCCCCCAGGATATTGGACAAGCGTGGTCTGGCTCTTGTTGAACAAAGCCCCATCCAAACTGCTAAAAGCAGGGTTGTTGGCATCCACTGTGATCGCTCCCAGGCTGAAATTACCAACAAACGCCGCCCCCCCGATGCTCGTGATGCTGCTGGGGATCGTGACGCTGGTCAGGCCGGTGCACCAAGAGAATGCTTTTTGTCCGATGCCGGTGACCTGCAGGCCGTCGATGGTGTCAGGGATCATCACCGCGCCGCCGGGGCCGTTGTATCCCGTGATGGTGATGGTGCCGCCACTGATCGTGTAGTAGTAGTCCGCTGCCTGGGCTGATGCCGAAAGGCAGAGGAACAACAGGCTGAGGATTCCCAGATTCTTAATGCGCATGATCGGTGCTTTCACAAGAGGTATGCGGGTTCCGTTCCGGGTTGTTGCAGGAAAGCACTCAAGACGCAGTTCCATCCCTCCTTCAGGCGATGGCACCTGAACCCCGGTCTCCCGACCGGTCCAACCCTGTGAAAGGCCCTGTATCTCACTCCTGAGCTTTCGGTTCACTGCCAGGAAAGACGATGGCCCCAAACGAGCTTCGTTCTCATGGCAGAAGTTCAGGAACAGACTTGCCCAGAACGGCCGCGTTTGCAAGCAGTAGCACCGGGGCGGAGGGGTCCAGGAGGCCTGTGTCTCAGTTAACAGCTATCGTGACCCTCGCCGCCAATCAAAGTGCCTGGGATCTCTCTATGGGGGTGTAAGGAAGGGCACTCTCGAGGACGATCTGCCTTAGGTTCACGATGCCAAGCAGGTCGAGAGCGCAATGGGGGGGGTAGAAGCAGGACGACAGAAAAACCCGCCCAGTGAAGGAGCGGGTCATGCGGATCCGGTGGGATGACTACTTGGTCTTCTTGTACCCGAGCGCGACCATGCCATCCTCAATCATCGCTTTCTTCTGTGCCGAGGCCCCTGCTGCGTTGGCGAAGTAGCTACCAGGATGCGGAATGCTTGGCGAACGACGATGTCACCCTTCAACTGGTCTGCATCTTGGGCTGACTCAGTCAGTGCATATAACGGCGACACGCCCCTCTCGCATGAGGTCAAAGGGAATGCAGAAAGGTAGAAAAACAGGGGCGGATATTGGCGGACTTCTACGGATTTGTTGTTAGCTAGTGTTGTTAGCTGGGGTGTCCTCTTCTGTAAGTCCTTGATAGAGAAAATGGTCGGGACGGTGAGATTTGAACTCACGACCTTCTGAACCCCATTCAGACGCGCTACCAAGCTACGCTACGTCCCGACCAGGTCGCACCTTAGGCGGTGCAGGGGGCTATACTAGGGAGCGGCTGAACGATTTCAACAACTTTCCAACACCTTTAGCACGACCACCGTTAAATCATCCAGCTGAGGGGTTCCTCCCGAGAAATCCCGGATCGCGCTAAAGAGGGCGTCCAGGATCTCCTTGGCCGGCTTTTGGCGATGCTCCCGGACCGTCTGCAGGACCCTTTCCATCGAGTAGAATGAGCCGTCGGGCGCCATCGATTCTTCAAACCCATCGGTCAGGATGAGCACTAAGTCGCCCGCTTCCAGGGCAATGGTGGGACACTCTGCATATGTGGTATCGGGCCGCATGCCCAAAGGAATTCCGGATCTCCCCAAGGGGTACCGAAGCATTCCGTGGCGATCCAGGACGAACCCCGACGGGTGCCCGGCATTCACATAGGTCAGCAGCCGCTGGCCCGGATCCAGGCGGGCGAAGAGGGCCGTAATAAAGCGTTCGCTCCCCACATCCTCGGCCAGGACGCGATTCGCCCGGGTCAGGACCTCACTCACCAGGTCACGGTTGAGCGCGACAATCCGCAGATAGGCGCGGGTTTCGGCCATCAGCAACGCTGGACCGATGCCGTGTCCGGTCACGTCCCCAACCACGAGTCCGAGGGCGCCGTTGGGCATGGGGAGAAAGTCGAAGTAGTCCCCGCCGGCCGCTTCTGCGGGGGCGGAGGCGCCTGCGATGTCGTAGCCAGGGAGTTGAGGTGGGTTTTTGGGAAAGAGGTGCTGCTGGATCTCGCGGGCGACCTGGAACTGCTCCTGGTTCTCCCGTAGGACCCGCTCGTCGCGTTTGCGTTGAGCGATATCGCGGATGAAGGCAACGGACCAGCCCCGGCCGTGCATCTCCATCTCGCTGAAGGCGATTTCCACTTCGAACTCGGTCTGATCCTTGCGGCGCCCCAGGGTCTCCACGGTACGTCGGCGGGACAGTCCTCCCATGATGGGCCAGGGAGAGATGTGTTTCTCCAGGTCGAAGGGGTCCAACGGGGCACAAGCTAGGATTTCCAGGTGGCGGCCCAAGACCTCTTCCGGAGTATACCCAAAGATCTCCTGTACCGCTGGATTGACAAAACGCATCGATCCTTCTGAATCCATGAGTACGACGCCATCGGGAGAACTCTCCCAGAGGAGGCGGTAGCGCATCTCACTTTCGCGGAGGGACATTTCCGCTTTACGGCGGGCTTCACGGTTTTGGGCTTCGCGCAGTTCACGATCCACGGCGGGCAACATCCGACCGAGTTGCCCCTTCATGACGAAGTCATGCGCTCCGGCTTTCATGGCTGCAACTGCAGTCGCCTCCCCGATGCCCCCCGACACGATGACAAACGGCAGATCGTGCCCGGTCTCCTGGAGAATTTGGAGGGCTTTCGGAGCGCTAAACTGCGGCATTTCGTGGTCGGAGAAGACGATGTCATAGTCCTCCGAAGCTAGGGACTGGCGCATTCCTTCCGCCGTATCCACCCGGCGCCAAGACACCTCGTAGCCCCCTTGCCGCAGCATATTCACAAGCAGGGCGGCATCAAATTCCGAGTCTTCGATCACCAACGCGCGTAGAGGTTTCTTCATGTGTGAATCCAGCCGGTCAGGCGGACCAAGGAGATTATGCCTCAGACTGCATGACTATGCCAACCAAACCTTCCGAGGTTTTCCATTTCGATAGATACAAAGCCGTGCTAACGTGGCCTATGCCTGTGGCAACACTCACGACTGATTTCGGCACCAAGGACTGGTTCGCAGGCGTGATGAAAGGCGTGATTCTGCGGAGTCAGCCTTTCGCCAGTATCGTGGACTTATCGCACGATGTGCCGCCTGGAGACGTTCGTGCCGGGAGCTTTGTCCTGCGATCCAGTTGCCGTTACTTCCCCCCCGAAACAGTACACATCGCGGTGGTGGATCCGGGGGTGGGTAGTGATCGGAAAGCCATCGCCGTGCAAGCGCGCCACGGCGTTTTCGTCGGGCCCGATAACGGGCTATTGTCATGGGCGGTTGCGCCCGACGAGGTCCTCGCGATCCGGGAGTTGAAGAACCCTGCCCTCTTCCTCCAGCCCATGAGCGGAACGTTTCATGGGAGGGATATCTTCGCCCCAGCTGCGGCACATCTCCTGAGGGGAGCGCCTTGGGAGGACCTCGGGCCCGGATTGGAGGAAATGGTCAGACTGCCTTGGCCAGGGTCCCAGCGAACGGAGAAGCAGATTCAGACGGAAGTGGTTTATGTCGACCGCTTTGGGAATGCGATCACCAGTCTTGATTCCGAACTGATCCCCAAAGAGGAGCCTAGATTAAGGGTTCTGCTGACTTCGGGCGTTTCCATCCCCATGGCACCTTATTACCAAGCCGTGCCGACGGGACATCCGCTGGCCATCGCCGGATCGTGTGGGCTCCTGGAGATCAGCGTGCACGGAGGATCCGCAGCGGATCAAATGGGCCTGCGACCGGGATCGCGCGTGGTGCTGCGTTGGGATTAGCGGGAGGTTTTCGGCGTAAAAAGCTTGGAAACCGGTCGGACGCGGTATTTCATGTTGGCGGATTAGCTATGGACGACACCAATTCTCTCATCCAACAGCGGCGGTCGAAGCTGGAAGCGTTACGCGCCAGGGGTATCGACCCGTTTGCGAACAAGTTTACCCCCACGGAATCCTGCGTCCACGCGCGCGAGAACTACACCGAAGGACGCGAGGTGTGCCTCGCCGGGCGGATTACCGCGCATCGCGACATGGGGAAGAGCCAGTTTCTCGACATTAAGGATCAAAGCGGCCGGATCCAGATTTACGCCCAGAAGCAGGCGCTGGGAGATGACCTTTTTGAGGTCGTCAAGTTGCTGGATCTCGGGGATTTCCTGGGGGTTCGCGGTACGCTGTTTGTGACGAAGATGGGGGAAATCACGGTCAAAGTGGCATCGCTCGTGGTCCTCTCCAAAGCGCTTCGCCCGCCTCCGGAGAAATGGCATGGGCTGGCCGACACGGAGACCCGCTATCGCCAACGGTACCTGGATCTCATGGCCAACGACGAAGTCAAGCGCGTGTTCATTCTGCGGAGTCAGGTGATCCGAGCGATCCGGAACTTCCTTCACACTCGAGGCTATCTGGAAGTCGAAACCCCCATGATGCAGGCCATCCCCGGAGGTGCCGCAGCGCAGCCATTCGTCACCTTCCACAATGCGCTCAACTGTAGTTTCTACCTGCGCATCGCTCTGGAGCTCTATCTGAAGCGTTTGCTGGTGGGAGGTATGGACAGGGTATTTGAGATTGGCCGCAACTTCCGAAACGAGGGACTTTCGCGCAAGCACAATCCGGAGTTCACGATGCTCGAGGCTTACCAGGCCTACGGCGACTACGAAACCATGATGGAACTTGTGCAGTCCATGATCGCCCATGTGGCTCAAGAGGTGCTCGGAACGGAGGTGATCGAGCACAAAGACGCCGAAGGCAACGTGACGAAAACCATCAATCTGACCCCGCCGTGGCGCAGGGTCCGCTACAAGGACCTAGTGCGTGAGAAGGCAGGCAGCGATTGGTTCGAGATTACCCCGCAACAACGCCGGGAACGCGCCATCGGTCTCGGTGCCGAAATTGGCAAAGAGTACGAGGATTTTGAAGTGACCGGGGCGGTCTTCGAGAAACTGATTGAGCCAACCCTGATCCAGCCCACCTTCGTCACACACCTACCCAAAGAACTCGTGCCGCTGGCCAAACTCGCGGCGGAAGATCCGAGCACGGTTGAAGTGTTCGAATGCTGCATCAACGGCCAGGAAATCTCGCCGGCTTACACGGAGCAGAACAACCCTATCGAGCAACGCGAACGTTTGGAACATCAGGCTGGCGGCGAGCAACAGAAGCTCGATGAGGACTTCCTGGTGGCCCTCGAGCATGGAATGCCCCCGGCAGGCGGAATGGGGATGGGAATAGACCGGCTCTGTATGATGCTGCTGGGTCAGGAGTCGATTCGTGATATTATCCTGTTCCCGCAGCTGAAACCGAGGCAGGACTGAGGCTTGAAAAGGGCAAAGCCGCCCCAACGGAGCGGCCTTGTCTGAGTGAAAATCCAACGAGGGGGAGGCCTGTCACTTCCTGGCGGCCTCGTAGTGCTTCGCCACTTGGTCCCAGCTGACGACATTCCACCAGGCTTTCAGGTAGTCGGGTCGCCGATTCTGGTATTTCAGATAGTAGGCGTGTTCCCACACGTCACAACCCAGGATGGGCTTTCCAGAGCCATCCATGATCGGGTTATCCTGATTCGGCGTGGAAGCGATCTCCAGCTTACCAGCCTTGCCCACCATCAGCCAAACCCAACCGCTTCCGAAACGCCCTACACCGCCCGCCTCGAACTTCTCCTTAAAGGAGTCAAAGCTTCCAAAGGCTGCAGCGATGTCTTCTGCCAGCTTTCCACTTGGAGCGCCGCCGGCTTTCGGAGCCATGAGGTTCCAGAACATCGAGTGATTCAGGTGGCCACCGCCGTTGTTCCGGACCGCGTTGCGAATGTTCTCGGGAACGGAAGAAAGATCGCTGACCAGGGCCTCGATCGTTTTAGCCTCCAATGCCGCATTCCCGGCGATGGCTTTGTTGAGATTCGTTACGTACGCGTTGTGGTGCTTGCCATGGTGGATCTCCATCGTCGCGGCATCGATGTAGGGTTCTAGCGCGTCTTTCGCATAAGGCAATGCAGGTAATTCGTGTGCCATAGTTCGATAAGAATTGATGTTATTTCTAAGTCAGTAATTAAATGGTTACTCTCTTACTAATAACACTACCATAGCGCACATCCACCCCGTGCACAAGCGGGAGACTCGATTTCCTTACAGGCCAGCCCCTGCTCCGGTCCGGCGGATCGTCCCTCCATCCCCGGCCATGAGCCTTTGGCCTGTTCATCTGCCTGCTCGAAACCAGGGAATTCGACGCTACCCAAGACTCTGCATCACTTGAGCCATGATGAGGGCGGTCTGCGCAGCCTCTTGACCTCGATTATGCTTGGGATTCAGGCAACGCTTTTCTGCCTGCTGGGGGCTTTCGAGGAGGAGCACTTCATGGATCATGGGGACGCCCTCGCGGACCTGGATATCGGTCAGTGCCTGGCTGACACAGGTGCCGATGTGTTCCGCGTGAGTGGTTTCGCCGCGAAGGATCACGCCAAGGCAGATCACGGCATCCAACCGAGGCCGCCGCAGGCGGGCCAGGCGAGCTGCCACCACGGGGATCTCAAAAGCCCCCGGCACACGGACCACCCGTGTCTTCTTGGCACCGGCCTCATGGAGGCAATCCAAGGCGCCCTGAAGCATGGAATCCACGTACACGGAGTTATAGGACGAGGCGACAATCGCGAACCGACGGTTCTTTCCGTTCAGCTTTTTAGGACTGTTCTCTTTTAACATATACTTGCAAGGATCCCAGGGCTCAGATCAGGTGCCCCATCTTCTCCTTCTTGGTCTTCAGATAATGCCGGTTGTGTGGGTTGGATGGCACGCGAATCGGCACTTGTTCGACGATCTCCAGGCCGTACCCTTCGAGCCCGACGATCTTTCTGGGATTGTTCGTCAGCAGGCGGATTCTCTTCAAGCCAAGATCCGCGAGAATCTGGGCTCCCAAACCGTAGTCCCGCAGATCCATCGGAAACCCCAGCTTGAGGTTGGCTTCAACAGTGTCATATCCTCTTTCCTGCAGCTTGTAGGCTTGGATCTTGGGCTCGAGGCCGATGCCCCGCCCCTCTTGCCGCATGTAGAGAATCACCCCTGCGCCCTCTTCCGCCACTCGTTTCATGGCGTATCGGAGCTGGGGCCCACAATCGCATCGGCAAGATCCAAAGACGTCGCCAGTGAGGCACTCGCTATGGACTCGCACCAAGGCCCCCTTCTTCCCTGAAACCTCGCCGCACACCAGAGCGATGTGGTGTTGCCCGTCCAACTTCGAGCGATAGAGATGAAGGTCGAAATCGCCGTGCTCGGTGGGCATTCTCACCGTTTCCACTTTCTCCACGAGACGATCATTGGTGCGTCGATGCTTGATGAGGGACTCAATGCTGAACAGCCTGAGCCGGTGTTTCTTGGCGAATCTCGTAAGCTGGGGCAACCTCGCCATGCTGCCATCGTCGTTCATGATTTCGCAGATCACCGCGATGGGACGGCAACCAGCAAGGACAGCAAGGTCGACGGCAGCTTCGGTATGGCCGGCCCGGCGCAAGACGCCCCCTGGTTTCGCACGGAGCGGAAAAACATGTCCAGGTTGAACCAGATCGGAAGGAACGGTGGTTGGCTCCGCCATGACCTGGATGGTGCGGGCTCGGTCCGCTGCACTGATGCCGGTGGAGATACCGATGCTGGCATCCACACTCACCTGGAAATCCGTTTTGAAGGTCTCCCGGTTCTGGACCACCATCCTCTCGACTCCCAGTTGTTGCAGACGTTCAGAGGTGGTGGGGACACATACGAGTCCCCGACCAAAACGGGCCATGAAGTTGATCGCTTCCGGAGTGACGTGTTCGGCTGCCATCACGAGATCGCCTTCATTCTCTCGATCTTCGTCATCGACAACGATCACCATCCTGCCTTTGCGTATATCCGCCAGGACTGAGTCTATGGAACTGAACGAACTTCGGTTCATCGGCAAGAGTTTAGTGGGCTTAGACTGTGGCACCAGCAAAATGAAACAGACCCTCCAGCCGAAGCGGGAGGGCCTGACGTAGAATCAGAGCCAAATTCAGTTCCAGAAAGTTAGCGTCTTTGGCTCTGGCGCAGGTCGGAAAGAGTCTGCTTCGCCACCGGATCGCCTTTTTCCGCCTTGGCGACGAGCTGGGCGTTGAGCGAGGTCAAGGTGTCGTAGACTGCCTTGTCCTGGTCGGGCGTGAGATCCCTGGCCCGCAGCCCTTGGAGCGCTACCATTGCCTGCAGGTAGCCATTCGTCTTGGTGGCAGAAACAACGACCGACCAGAGCGCCTTAGTCTCGGGGTCCGCCGAGCTGAACTGCTTGGAATATTTGGCACTTAGGGAGTCGGGCTTGCTGGAACATCCGGTCAGGACAAGACCCGACAGCAGCAACGCGTAGAGTGAGAGAACCCGTAGCATAACGAGTTGTTAGAGAATAGGCCTAGGCTGCGGGCGGCTATTGGCCCGTGGCGGTGGGGGTACACCAGAGCATGCCAGGCTTCTGGTTTTGCTCCCGCTGGAACTGTTGGAAGGTGATGAATTCCACGTGCCCAGCAAAGGCAAGAATGACGGCACCCTTGACATGGAACCGTCCAACACCCTCGTTACGATCAGGGAAACTGCTCGCATCGTTGTAGGCGAATGAACCGATGCCGCCGAGTTTCTCGTCGGGCTCCCAGTTCGAGTATGCACCCGGGTTAAAGGAGGAGATCTTGTAAGTTTTGCCACCGGTCAGAGCTCCGTAACCACAAACCGCTCCATTCATGATGTAGGTGCTGACCTTGTTCGCTCGGCCTCGGAAGAAGGCGGTATTGGTCTTGTCAACGGGGCAACGATAAATCTTACGCTCCGTGACGAACGGGTAATAGACGCCGGCGGTGATGTTCGTCCAATCGTTGGTGCGATCCGGATTGGGAGGAGCGCCTGCTTTGTCCAAATAGAGCCAACCCGGATGCGTCGCATCCACACCCCAGTTTGGCCAGGGCATCTGGTCGCGGTTGTCCTGGCAATACATCAACATCGCCAAGCCTAATTGCTTGTTGTTGTTGGTGCAGAACGTGCGAAGGCTCTTCTCTTTGGCTTTGGCCAGTGCTGGCAGCAACATTCCCGCTAAAATGGCAATGATGGCGATCACCACCAGCAACTCGATCAGAGTAAAAGCAGAGCTTCCTTTGCCGTCTGATCTACTTGCATTTTCGTCGATTCTTTGGCTCATACTGAATTGGGTTGTAGAATAAGTGCGTTAATCTTGAATAGTCTTTACTAAATCCCAAGCGGAATAGCAAGTGTGCGTTTACCTGCACATTAGCCTCCGGTAATTCCCTGGAGGCAGTGGATGAGAAGGCTGCGAAAGTGACACAACGACCCATCCCCCTGGAGTCTCTTTGCCCTATGGCCTGCGCAAGCGGAAGAACCGGTTATCTCCCGCTGGTTTCAAGGTCACGGAAACCTCGTCTCCCGTAATCACGCGGGCCGCCCGGTTCTCGATCCAAACGCCTGCAAGAAGGTCATCTGTGGATTCCAACGTGCAGTCGTTGACGGCCGATGGCCAGGTTAGGATCACCCGGCTCCCGCTCCTCTGGAGACTCAGTATGGGGGAACCGATGATCTCGACCGACTCCTGGGCAAGGCGATGCGGGTTGGAGCCTCTGAGGGCAGGCGACACGACCGTCGCTTGATAAGTGAACAACCCAACTTGCTCAGGATAGACTGTCACCATGAGCTCGGCTTTGGCGGCTCCCGCGAGATCCCCCACCCTCCACTGGATAACAGACTCATCTGGGGATAGTGTTCCCTCCGTTGCGTGGGTCGTCCCAAGCCTCCAAGAGGTTGGGAACGACAAAGTGGCCTCTGCACCCGGTAGGACGGCACTTCCCGAGTTGGCAATGACGAAGCGAATGGACTGTGGCCCGTGGACCGTGGCTAAGCGAGGCGCAGCCTCAAAACTGAGATCCAAATCCGCTTCCTCATAGGCGCGGAATCCCACTTCGGAGGTGTTGTTGGCGGCCTGGACATCGAAGCCGCGAGAAGAAACAACAGCTCGGCTTTGATAAGTGCCAGCGGAGGTGAACATCCCATCGACACGCACCTCGGAGGACTGGTCGGCATCCAGCCTACCAAGCAAGAACATCACGCTGCCATCCGGCAGAATCGAACTACCTTCCCTTGGGGAAGTGCCCTTGACGATAAAACCGGGAGGCAGCGCACTGGTCAAGACAACGTGATCGGCGGCCTGGGGTCCCGCATTCATCACCTTGCTCACAAAGACGAGCGTTTCCCCCACAATCGCGCTATCGGCCTCCACAGACTGCTCTACCACCAGATCCACGGCTGGCAAGACGGTCAGCACAGCCTCGGCGTGGTTGTTGAGCAAGTCCGGGTCGTCGCTCGAGGCGATGACATCAGCCGAGAGAGTAAGTGCGCCCTCCTGCTGGCATCGGAGCGAGAACTCCAAGACCGCGGGGGCTCCGACCTTGAGAATCGGAAACTCCGCAGTCAATCCCCCGGCGCCGGGAAGCACGACAGCTCCCTCGACGGAGGTGACTCCTGTTAGCTCAGCCCCGAGAGGAAGGTTCAGCATGATGTTGACGCTCCGCGCATCGTCG
Organism: uncultured Verrucomicrobiota bacterium; assembly: GCA_964411985.1. Lineage (GTDB taxonomy): Bacteria > Verrucomicrobiota > Verrucomicrobiia > Limisphaerales > J093 > CAYPNF01. Next base: position 95,597 of record CAYPNF010000022.1, on the reverse strand, counting down.
GGACCCAGGTTTTCGAGCCTGAGTTCGAAATTGTTGGTCAAACCCACCCCCGTACCCCGAGAGGAAGGCCGCAGGGTCAGAGCTAGATCTGCATCGACGAGAAGCGTGGTTTGGGCGGACGCGCGATTGTTGCCTGGGAGAGGATCGAAGGTGGGGCTGGCAACCTGTAGACCGATGGGGGTAAGACCGGGAAGCGCAGAGCGGCCGGTGACTTTGACCGTGCAACTAGCACCTCGCTTGAGCTCGCCCAGCGAAATCAACAGGAAACCGTCCACCAACTGCGAGACACCCTGGGACGCCACCACCGTTTCAGAGGTGAAGCCCTGTGGAAGCGAGTTGGTCACTCGAACATCCACAGCCGACCCGGGACCTTCGTTTGTCACTACAAACTCGTAAGCCCAGGGACGATTCAGATAGGCTCTGGCAGGGACCTCGCGCACCGCGACCGACACGTCTGCACTCGGTTGGACAGAGGTGAGCAATTCTGCGTGAGTATCGCCTCGAGTTGGGTCAATCACATATCCCAGCAAATCCAGCGAGTTCGTGCACTGGAGCGCCACTTTTGAGTTCATGACAAGTTGGAGTGTCACACTTTGACCTGCGAGCAGGTTGGGCAGAATCAGGTCCCCCTCTGGATCCTCCGGCAGGATTGAACCATCCAGGGATGCGGAAACCAGGGTTACCCCCGCCGAAACAGCACGCCGGAGTCTTACCCCCTCAGCAAGCCCAGGACCTTTGTTCACGGCTTGAAGGACGTTGGTGAAAGCCTCTCCCTGATGCACAACCTTGGGATAATCCACGACGCCGAGCGCCAGATCGGCATGGGGACCAGCAATCATGCTGCGAGTGCCCGTATTGTTAGCGGGATTCGAATCCACTTCATAGCAGGCGGCAACACTACGAAAAACCAGCCAACCGGCCTGTTTCGGGCGCAGGACCAGACGAATGAGGGAAATGCCGTTCACGTCGAGGGGCGGAGTCCGAAAGGTGCCCCCCAGCGGTGTCGTTGTGAAACTGCCCGGATGGAAATCGACCGCCGAGATTTCGCAAGGGAGTGACCAGTCCACCGAGAGCACGGCACTCGTGGCTCGAGAAGGTCCGGCGTTGGTGACGAGGAAAGTCGCCACCAAAGGAGTCCCTGGTACCACTCCGCTCTCGTCGATGTACTCCCACAGGACCAGGTCAGTCATTGGCCTCACCTCAAATGCATTCGTAGCTTGGTTGTTGCTTGGAGCGCCATCAGGAGTGATAGCCAAGAGGCTGGCGTAGTTCGTGTAGACTCCCAGCTGAGCCGTCCTCAGGTGCAGGGTGCACCTTGCCTCTGCTTGCTTTTCCATGCGTCCCGCCTGCCACTCCACTATTCCGTTTGTCACCACGACCTGACCCTGCGATCGCTCCGTCGAGACTAACTCGATGGACGCAGGCAGATGGTCCTGGAGTACGACTCCCTCGGCCGCGTAGGGGCCTTGATTGGTGACGGCCAGCGTTAGGGTGAACAGCTCACCCAAACCAGCGGGAGCCGGGGCAATCGCGGCAGTCAGCAACAAATCAGCGGACTCCACCACCGTCAGACTGGCTCTCGCGGCGTTATTCGAAACATCGAGTTCCTGGCTGGAGGCGATGAGCTGCGCGTCGATCTCGAAACGTCCCGCACTGGAGGCTTGAACCAAAACCGTGAGATTGGCCTCCCCGTTCGCCGCGATGTCCCCAAGAACAACCTCGACGCGCTCATGGGTGGGCTGCACGCTTCCTTGGGACACCGATTCCACCGTCAGCTCGATGGAATCCGGGATGTTGATCAGGACATGGACCTGTTCCGCCGTTTGGGGGCCCAGGTTGCTCACAACCAAGTTCCATCGCTCCCCGACACCCGCAAGAGTGCTGGCGGGCAGCGCGCCCGGGAGCAAGACCAAGTCCGCTTGATTCCTGATCAGGAGGCTTGCCAATGCCTGGTTGTCTTGTGGTTTAGGATCGCCTTGGAGACAATCGGCCTGAAACCTAAGGGGGACGTTCCCCGAGCCATTCGCGCGGAATCGCAACTCTGCCCTCAAGACGCTCCCTGGGGGCATCTCTCCTAATGCCAACCGCACTAACCCTGGCGATTCCTCTACACTCCCTCGCTCCGCATCAACTGAAATCAGACTTAGCTGAGGGGGCAATGGCACGGACACGACCACACCAGAAGCCTCGCTAGGTCCCTGGTTGGTAATCAGCAAAGCGCACCGCACCTCGCTGCCGGTGATGAGGCTCGGAGTATCGGTCGACACGCCTAGCCCCAGATCGGCAGCAGGCAAGACTTGGATGCTCTGCTGGAAATGGTTGTCGGAAAGGTCAAGGTCGGCTTCGGTTGCTTCCACGCGGCAGGCAAACTCGCTCGCTCCAACCCCGGTCCCATCGAGGTTCAAAGTAACAAACGTGTGGGAGCCGGTGGGGAGTAGGTGCCAGAGAAACTCGAGTTGGCTCATCTCATTCGTCCGCACTTCGTCGGAACCGCTGAATGAGGTCGGCTGCAGTCCTCCGGTGAAGCCCACGGTCATCCGAACGTTATGTGCCGCTGACGGTCCTGCATTGGTCACTCCCACAAACACTTGGCTGGACACGCCCAGCAGGTGCTCCGACTGCAATCCGTCCATGACCAATCCCAATTCCGCTCTCTGCCTGACTTCAATCGCGTGGCTAACCGAGTTATCTACTATCGTCAACTCAAGGTCGGACGATGTTACGGCGCCGGTCAGGGTTACCAAGCCGGGCGCGGGAGCCTCCAGGATCAGGGTTACAACGAGTGGCTCTCCCGTCAGCATTTCGCCTATGGAAACAAGGATCTGTGACCCATTCACCTTGGCCTCACCACGCACCACCTCGACGTCATGCACGGTAAGAGACGAAGGAACCGCGACCTCCAGCACAACCCCACTTGCGGTGAGCGGCGCGTGATTTACGATTGTCAGGGACGTGCGAAACGGGAGGGCATCCACGACGGGCTTCTCCTCTGGCAACCAGGACAGTGCGAGATCCGTTGGAACCCGCACGTTCACCGTACGCTCAAGTCGGTTGTTCTCCAAGACAGGATCTACCTCCAGCGCACTCACCACAGCCACGCACGCGAAGTGACCTGCGCCGGGTGCGGATGATTCCAAATGCACCCTCACCGCCATCCCCGCCTCGAGTCTCGAGATCCGAACCGTTCCCCTCTTATCGATTATTTCGGTGCTTCCTTCAGGGGAAGCCAGCGACAGCAGATCCAGACCGGCCTCGGGCGCGATCTCGATCAGTACATCCGTGGCGGCACTCGGTCCAGCGTTGGTCACCGTCAGGTCATACCCAAACGCACTGCCCAGCGGCTGATCCATGAACGCTCCGCCCAACACTTCAACGTCGGCTCGTGGAACCACCGTGGTCGAGATCGAAGCTTCGTTATCGGCTGGGTTCAAGTCTCGTTCGAGGAAATCCACTCGGGCGAGATTGGAGATCTCCCCCTCGGCGTTCAGTCGAACAACAATCTTTGCCGTCGCCACCAGCGTCGGCGGTAGCACACCCACTTTCCACTCGAACGAAGTGCCCTCCACAAGGCTCTCTCCCTGCGACAGCTGAACACTGAGAATCTCAGATCCGGCGGGCAGACGATCCGTAATCCTCAACTCAGTTGCCGCGTAAGGTCCTTGGTTTGTGACTTCCAGGTAATACTCTACCGATTCACCGCGAAACACCGTGCTTGCGGAGGTTCCCAGGCTTAAGGCCACCTCTGCCTGCAGCCGGACGTTTGTGACCGCAGTAGCCTCGTTGTCAGCCGGATGGGGATCCGCCTCGCCTAAGAACGCAATGGCGCGGCAGGACTGAAGCCCTGGCTCCTCTCTCAGGAGCGTCAACTCAGCAAAGACCTCGGATCCCGCTTCCATTGTCCCCACGTTCCAGAGGAGGACTCCATTCTCGACCGAAACACTTCCTTGGTTGGGTTGGGCTTCTGCAACGCTCGCCAGGGAACCTATGAAGTTGGACACAACCACACTGGTGGCCGCAGAGGGTCCCTTATTCGTCAACACCAACCTCTGATGAATAGACTGGCCCGGTACTGTTTCGCCTGGGGATACTCCCCAACGCAAAACCAGATCCGCCGCAGCTCGGACCTCAACCGAAAAACTGGCGTCATTGTTGGCTTCGCTCTCGTCCAATGCGCTGGAACTGACTGCCCCGGTCCATGAGAAGAATCCCAACTCCTCGGGAGTTGCGTGAACCTGGAGCGAAGCGGCTTCCCCTGGCGCCATATCGCCGATCTCCCAATTCATCGTCTGGCCATCCAAGCTCGCATTCCCGCGGTCAGGTGCCAATTGAGTCAACACGAAACGATTCGGCAAAGCGGCAGACCACTTGGCTGCAGGGGCGGGATAAGGGCCTTGGTTGGTGACGACCCACGTAAGGACGCACTCAAACCCGACGGCGGCCGGAACGGGGTAATAATCGCCTCGGACCATCAAATCGGCCAGTGGCAGAACCTGCAGGGACAGAGCACCTGCGTTGTCCGTCAGGGCCAACTCGGCCTCGACTCCGTGGGCCTCCCAGGCGATCTGCACGGGACCGTACACCGATGCCTTCAAGGTCAACTGACTGCGGAACTGACCGCCGACCGGCAGTTCGCTCAGGTCATAGGTGAGGGCATTCCCCTGCTGCTGCAGGATAGCCGAACCGGACTTGCTCCCCACGAGTTCGACTCCCGCCGGAAGGACCACGTTTAATTGGCCGCCGGTGAGCGCGACGGGTCCTCTGTTGGTCAGTTCCAGCGCAACCTCAAAAGGCCGACCGGCCACAATCTGAGCCGTGAGAACCTCTCCTCTACCCGAGAGATCGGTTGCCGGAGCCACCAGGAAGTTACCTGATTGTGCATTATTAATGGCATCGGCATCAAACTCACGACTCGAGCCGCTGAGGCGGTGGGCGAACTCGCCTGGCAGATCACCCGCGAAGGTCAAGATTACTTCCCTTGCCTCTCCATTTGCCAGGTCAGGAAGCAGGGCTGCAAATCTCCCCGGCGAATTGTCTACGACCGTCAAAGCGGCAGGCCAGGATTTCAATTGGAAAGCAGGAGAGTAGATACTCTCAACCGAAACAGCCGTCGCGGCGGAGGGGCCTTGGTTCCTGACGAGAAAAATCAGACTAAATGGCTGACCTGTGAGCGCCGACGTGGGAGTGGATTCAGAGGATACAACCAGATCACAAAGTCTGTTCACCTCAGCCACAGATGCGGCGCGATTATTGGGCAACCCAGTATCGAACGTCTGGGCCTCCACGACAGCGAAATTGGTGAACGAGCCCGGTTCTGCCGGGTTGAAGTCCATCTGAAGTGAGGCACTGCTCCCCGACGGCAACTCTGGCAGACGCCAAAGCAGCTCACCGCTCGCCTGAGTCACCTCTCCCAGGGACGCAATGACGCCCGCGAGTGGAACGGCTCCGGGCAGTGAGTCTCGAACTACCGCGCCTGCAGCAGCATTGGGTCCGCGGTTTGTCAGTATCAGGTTGACTCGCCAGAGGTCACCCAGCACCACCTTTTGAGGGGTTGACTCCACGCCCAGCAGAGCTAGGTCAGCCCGAGGTTCCAAGACCTGCAAAGTCACCTCTCCAGAAGCGCTGTTCGTAAACCCGTCGTTCACGACATAACGGAAGCGGTCCTGCCCCTCATAGCCCTCCTGGGGCCGGTACACGCAATAGCCAGTCGTGGTGTCCAACTCAGACAGGGTGCCGTGACTCGGCAGTTCGGTGATTTGGAAGGTAAGGCGATCCTCGTCAGGATCCTCTCCAGCTAGGGCGATGCTTAGCGGCAGTGAATGGCTGACCTGAAGTGCCATTGGGTTCGCCAGAGGTGGGCGATTGAAGAAGCTGCAAACATGCCCTTTTTCCTCATACCCGATTTGAAGCTTCCAGCAAAGGAGGCTCCCAGCATCGTCGGCAGCTGCGTCGATCACCCGCAGTTTCCACGCACCAGCCAATGGCTTTCCCTGGAGGTTGGTAAAGGATCGCTCAGGCCGATACTCACCAGCGTACGGAGCAATCGCCCCAGCCAAGGGCCCACTCGCCGCGTCGCTGAACACAGTCTGAAGGACCTCCAGGCCACAATCACCCACGCCTAGGTCCTGGCCGGTCACGGTGTTAGCCTTGGCTAGGAGTATTCTTTCCCCGTCCGGGTGCACCAACTCCAGCCCCACATCCGCGATCCAGGCGTGGTGGATACGAACTGCGACTCGGGTGTCCGTAACCAATCCGGGATGGGCCACGTCCACGACACTCTCCAGGACCCCATTATCCGGAATGGCCTCTGCCGAGGGGTTTCCCGCGAGGTCAACAACTCCACTATTCAGAGTGGCTGGTCTTCCCACCACGCAGGTAAACTGGCGGTCAACCGGGTAACCGTCAAAGCGCACCTGCTGATGAAAAGTGAGGATTGTGCCGCATGGCACCGCCCTTCCTATCCGGAAACGAAAGGCTAACGCATTCGTCGCCACGGTCCCCGGAGCCAGTTCCGAGTAAAAGCTCTCGCCCCCGACCATCGCCACCTCGGGATTCTCACACGAAAGCGTCGAAGGCACTTCCCGGGCGACCGGGCCATCGGCCACCGACAAACGTACCCAGGCATGAATCGTCTCGCCAGGATCAAGCCAGCCATCACCATTCCCTTCCGAGGTATCCTCCAAATCGGCTGCCAAAACATGGATATTCGGAAAAGCCGGCACGGAGGCGGGAGTGAGGACCAAGGCAAAAGACTGGGCCGTACCCACCGGAACATTGTACCCACGAACGGATACCAGCCACTCTCCGGGCTCCACATTTCCGTCGGCCACCACTTGTTCGACAATGTTCAGGTGGTCTTCCTTGGTTCGGATCGCAGGCCTAGAGGGATTCGCCGGATCAAGTGTCCAGGGAAAATGCTGTCTTCCCAAAGGATCGGTAATTACCAAGTCCAGATCATTGACCAGAGCCACTCTGGCATTTTCGGCTGCCGCAGGGTCATCCCAGGTGAGCGTCACTTTGACGCTGGCAGATCCTGGCGGAACTCGGAGCACGTAACGATTGGTCTGGTGGTGGGCGACTTCGCCCACAAGGACACCACCACTGCGAAGTTGATCCACCGCTTCCTTGACTTGGAGAAGGCCGTAACCCGAGGCATAATCAGGGCCAGGTTGAAAACCCGGGTCCCCTGCCACCAGATCCCTGGCAGAATGAAGCAGAAGCCCTCTCACGACTGCGGGCAAGGGGTCCTGCCCCAGAAAGAGTCTCCGATAGTCCTCCACAAGCAGGGCGGCTGCGCCACAGACAGCTGGTGTTGCCATCGAGGTTCCCATGGCAACCCGATAGGCTCTACCCGGCGCCGCAGCCATAATCCCGCCGTCACCCAAGAGCTCGGCCCCTGGTGCGACAATCTCGGGCTTGATACGTCCATCATCCACGGGCCCCCAACTGCTAAAAAGAGGCATCCGGTCCTGGTCTGAATAGACGGCGCCTACCGTGATCACGTTCTTTGCACTGGCCGGAGGACCGACATTTCCGTAGCTTCCAGTCACACAACCAGTGGTGTTTGTCGGATCTTTCCTGGAATTCCCGGCTGCGAAGAAGACACTCACGCGATCTCCGGTTCCACTCGCGACGACCCGGTCATAGGCGGCTGAGTCCGCGCTGTAGTCCCCGAACATGCTGCAGTTCCCGAAGAAACTATCGATCGTCACTCCCCACGAGTTCTGGGAGAGCACCACGTGGTGGTCCCGGCTGGCTTGGGCAATCTCAGCAATCTCGTCGAGATTATCGTAAGAGAATAGGAGAATCCCTGGAGCCACCCCCCTCCACTGCCGATCGTATCCGCCGCTGGCTACGCTGTCCGCCCCGTCGCCACCCAAAATGCTGGCGACATGGGTAGCGTGAGGTCTGACCCCGTTAGGGCTGTTTGTATTCACTTGCGTTAGCCTTCCCGCAAAGTCGGGATGCCCACCATCCGCCAGCCCGATATCCCAGACCCCGGCATGAACCCCGCTCCCCGATAGCCCGTAAGGAGCCGCTTGGACTAGGTGCGTTTGAATGTTGGTGCGCAAGCCGTCGAGCATCTCTGTCGGCGGAGGCGAAACCTCCTCGACCCATCGCACACCGTCCAACTGGAGTAGCTTCGAAAGCGCGTTGGGGACGATCCTAATGATCCACCTGGATCCGGAGACTCCGGGCTCGACAAGAGACTGAGCACCAATCTCCCGAAACTTCAGCTCCATCTCTGATGAGGACACATCAGAAAAAACTAACACGGTGAGTTTTACCGCCCCATCGGCCTGCGTGGCCCAAGCTCCAAAGCCCGCCTCGAGAATCCGCGCCGGCGCCTTATCCTCCGGGAGGACCTTGCCTATCCAACTGATGGACGCATCTGAAAACACGCCCTCTTGGAGACCCCGAGGGAGGCTGGCAAAATAGGTGCGATCGGGGATATAATCCAATAATTGGATCCCTAAAGAACGGAGTTTCTCTTGAGTTTCCCGGTTTGGAATCTGAGTCACCTGGAGCAACACATGGACCCTTGACCCCTGTCCGTCCGACAATGCTTGCTCATAGTTGGAAAAAGGCGAACCGAGCCCCACAAACTCCTCTGATTTCAGCCTTACCACTGGCAACGGAGAAGCCGGGGAATGCAAGGCCACTCCAGTCCTGGGTTGAATGGGCATCCGACTCGAGCGGGAGGGCTCGCCTTCGGCATGAGCGGTGCATGGAGGTTTGCAGAGCAGGAACAGGCCGCATGACGCCAACCCGATCCAGGGTTGGATTCGCAAACCAATCATGAAACAAAACAGAATTCGGTGCATGTTTCTTTTGCCCCGTCCACGTATCCTGTTGTCTGGTCGAGCTTTGCTGGGATGCAACGGGGAGCAATCAGCATTCATGTCGTTCTCTACCCGAATCTACATATATCACCGAAGGCAAGAACCAGGAAAGGCAAAATGCCGCCAGCAGCAGAAAACTTGCCGAGAACAGCGCCTGACGGAAATCCCCTACGCGGGAGAAAAGTCCGAACACCACAGTCCCCATGGCTGCCCCTACCCTCCCGACGTTGAAACAGAATCCGGCGCCGGTCGTACGCAGGAGCGTGGGATACAGTGCAGGCAGGTACATCGTAAAGAGCGCGAATACCCCGGAGAAGAAACCGACCAGCGGAAACCAAAACCAGACGAGAATGCGCCACTCGAAGTGGAAGGAGAACGAACCCGCCATCGACAGGAAGAAACCCAGAAACATCCAGGCAATCGCCTTCGGATAGCTAAGTTTGCGGGCGAGCCAACCGGCGAAGAAATTGCCTCCCATCGACACCGCGATCAATAGGAAGAAGGCTTGACTGACCAACTGCTCTCGCTGGGGGACCGGCCAGGCGGCTAGTTCAGGCAGGTTCCTGAGATGCTGCGGATGCCAAAACATGAAAGCCCACCACGCGGTCAACGATAGCGCGCAGACCAAGGCGGTCTTGAAGGTCAAGCCGCGACAGGAGGGAGCAAAGAGGGCAGCGAAGCCAGGGTTCGTCCCACCAGGACCGGCAATGGGGTCGCTGGATAGCCTCCTCCCTTGATTCTTCGCCTCCACCCAGAGTTCGGGTTCGGGCACATTCTTTCGAATCCATAGGACAAACAGGGCGGGCAGGATTCCCACCAGGAAGACCCACCTAGGTTGATAGCTTACCCCCAGCCAAGCGGTAGCGCCGGCATACAGATAGACGGTCAAACACGCGCCGAGGATTCCCAGATTCACTCCGGTTTGCAGCACGGCTGCAACCCAGGGACGGAACCGAGAAGGCCAGGTTTCCACCAGAAGCGCTGCGCCCACGCCCCACTCCCCGCCAATGCCCAAGGCGGCGAGAAAGCGGAACAAAAGAAGTTGCCACCACGTCGTGGCCATACATGAAAGCCCCGTGAAACAAGCGTAGGTGAGGATGGTCAGCATCAGCGTCCGGCTCCGGCCCAGGCGGTCGCCGAGATACCCGAAGAAGGCTCCTCCCCCAGCCCAACCGATGAGAAAAGCCGCTTGAATCCAGCTGCTTTTCTGTTTTACCGCCACATCGGACAGCGCGTCTGCCTGGAGGAGCTGCATCACGAAGGGCGCAGCCACCAGAGTGTAAAGGTGAATGTCGAGCCCGTCAAAGAGCCAGCCAAGCCAAGCCGCGATCCCAACTCGCCACTGGGATGGGGAGATGGCTCGCATCCAGCCTAACCGCGCGCGCGTGCTTTGCACCCCCCAACCAAACCAGATCCCATTCCCCAACTCAATCCCTTTGCAGCAGCCGGTAGTATCTCATGCCCTCCACGGCTGCCCCAGTATCTCGATAGCTCATTTCTTCCCCCTTACCCTCCACTTGGGCTAATGTTTGCCATTGGGTCAGGTCGGCAGACCACTGGACCTCTAATCGACTTCCTCCCTTGCCGTGGAATCGGAGGAGCACGTCGCGCTGATCCACCACTTGAATGCCATAAAAACCGGGCTTCTCCAATGGCGGGGAAAGGACCAGCAGATTCACTCTGGCCACGCTGCTGTACTTGCGCCCATCCCATGCGCGATAAGTAAAGCTATCGGGTCCCAGCGCTCCAGGATGTGGAACGTAAGAGAAGTTGGTGCCGCTGCCAAACAGAAGCCCAGCCTTGGGGCCATTCAGGATGACACAACGCAACAGGTCGCCATCCGGGTCGACCAAATCCAGAGGGACAGAATAGAGATTGGTTTGCACGAAGGACAGCCATTGATCCTTTGCGACTGCGGGCCTGTTCAAGGGAACGATGGAAAGAGTCAGAGTTGCCGCCGGGCTGTTAGTCTCGCCATCGGAGGCTAGGAACGTAACCCTGTCCCAGCCAAGAAAGTCTTTTTCTGGACTGAAGGTGCGTTCTGCGCCCTCGCCCGATAGCACGCCGTGAACCGGGTTGGTCAGGACGATAAAGGAAAGAGGGCTGCCTTCCAGATCGCTGGCGCGAAAGGTCACCTTGGTGGGAACGTTGATCCGAATCTCTACCGTTTCTGAAACCGCCACCGGAGCGGTGTTCTGATCTGTCACTTGGACCTTGACCTCGGCTTCGCCAGCAGCCCCCTGTGAATCCTGCGCCCCATACAGAAAACTGTCTTCGCCCTCGAAACCGGCCATGGGCCTGTAAAGGTAATTGGTGCCCTCCCCGACGAGGGTGCCATGGAATGGATCCCGAACCACTCGGAAAGTGACGGGATCTCCGTCAGGATCGATCGCCGAGAATCCCACTGACAGCGTTTGACCGACCCTGGTAATCAGGCTGAGTGCATCTGCTTTGGGCGGGTTATTCTTGTCGAGCACCTGAAACCGTACCAAAGCTGGCTCGCTGACGGACTCCGCGTCCTTCGCCCGGTAGGTGAAGCTGTCTTCCCCGGAGTAGCCCTTCTTTGGGTAATACGTCGATGTCCTGGGGTAGTTCCAGAGTTCCCCATGCTCAGGCCCCTTCAGAATCTCAAAGGACAGGTCCCCGCCTTCGGCGTCGGATCCCAGATAGTCGACATTCTGGTATGTGTTCCGGTTGATCATGAAGGACTGAGCTTCCACCACCGGCGGATCGTTCACCGGTTTTATCAGGATTGATACCGTGGAACTACCCGCCAAGCCACTAGAATCGACCACCGCATAGTCGAAGCCGTCGGTTCCAGCAAAATTGGTCTCAGGAACGTAAATCCACCCATTGAGCCCGTCCGGTCGAATCACCCCGTGGGAAGGTTGCCCTAGTTCTTTGATGCGGATAGGATCCCCATCGGGATCGGTATCGTTGGCCAGAATGTTTAGCGACACGGGAGAGTCCTCATCGATGATGAAGTAGTCGGGTACTGCTCGGGGGGCATCCGGCGAAGAGACCACACTCAGGCTTACTTGCCCCACCGCTACCCCACCCTGCCCGTCCGCTACCTGGTATTGGAAGGAATCCTCTCCGAAAAAGTTTGTGGCGGGTAGGTACTCCACTCCGCCTCCAGGAAGGGCAACCGCGCTCCCGTGCCCGGGTCGACTTACTGAGATTAGCTGCAACGGTAATCCTGCAGGGGAACTATCGTTGCGGAGCACATCGATGACTACCGAGGACTCTTCCAGCATCTCCGCCTGATCTGGTGCTGCCCGAGGCCCCTGGTAACCGGCTCTCACTTCGTACTGAACCTCCCTGTGATCCTCAAGCCCGGAAGGGTCCACCACACGAACCGACAGAGTCTCGAGCCCAATCCATGCAGGTGAGGGTGCTTCCACGATCAGGAGGCGGCTATCGGTGATCCGTACCGACAGGGCCTGATTGCCCGTGACCGTCCAGGTTAGCTCAGCAGGCTCCGTGTCCGGGTCAGTGACAAACTGGTCCAATTGGATCGAGAAGAATGGATTCCCAGGGGCAACAGCTTGGGAGGGCAAGTCGCGGATTGAGGGCGGAAGGGGGATCGGGATCGGCTTCTGGAGCCAGCCGTTTCGGGTGGCGTCACGCTGATACTGGCCCCATGGCCCCGTTTCCGCTGCCAGCCCCGCCGGACTGTGCCAGGCAAAAATGGAGTAGCGATTCTTCGGTAGGGTTGTTGGAGCCGGAGAATAGCCTGCATCTTCGATCGTAGCGGCGAGAACGTCCGTGCTTCCATCCCCATCGAGGTCTGCCACCACGGGTGCGAGAGCCTTCAAGCGATTCGCGCCAGCGGACTCCATGGTGAGAGCCGACAATTCGGGGCTTTCGTTCAGGTCCAGCAGTGTGCCATCCGATCGGTAAGCCACAACCCCCCCGGCTAGGCGAGGGTCGGGAGAGAGCACGTAGACCTTCCATCTTCCCGGCCGTATCGTCAAAATTTCGGACCTGCCATCTCCATCCAAGTCCCCGAGCGAAACTCCCGATTTCCAACTTCCTTGAGAGCCAGGGATGATGGGCCATCCGGGCATTTCAAATCCATTGGGCTGGATCAAGTGCAAGAGCCCCGCATCCCATCCTGGCACGGCGATTTCTAATCGCCCGTCGCCAGTCAAATCTCCCAGCGCCAAGGCCGAGGAAATGCTCTCGCCTTTGAGGACTGGCCAGCCTGGGAGAAGTCCTCCCTCCTCATCAAAAGCGTACAGACCGCCACGGGAGGACTTCACCCACGAGGGCAAGTCGTTCGCGACTCCCTGGACGATGTCGTAGGTGCCGTCGTCGTCGAGGTCACCCACCACCGCGGGAGTCACGATCCGACCGGCCACAGCACGCCGCCAGGTTGGTCCGCTCGACATGTCCAAGGAAAACAGGGCTAGCTCATTATCACCCCACGGGACAACGATGCAACCCGAGTGGTCGGTTCCGCGACGGAACCCCACCGGCGGAATCGGAGGCACCTCGAAAACAAGCGAACTCCCGGGGATTTCCCATTGCTTCAGAACCGCGCCCCGCGAATCGAGCACAAGAAGTTGCCGATTCAGGCTCTCAGGGCGATCCGTTCGTTCCATTGCATGGACGAGCAGTTGGGACTCGGAAGATGGGAGAAGGCGGGCTCCCGATAGACCGACTAGGCGCGGTCCGAGCAACACCGGCCAGTCTCCGGATTGCGGCTTTCCATCCGATCGGAAGACAGAAAGAGCGCCTCGGGAGCCGCTGCACACGGCGATCTCCTGCTTCCCATCCCCGTCCAGATCCATGCAGACCACATTCGCCAGCGTATCGCTGCCTTCCTCCAAATCTCTTCTCCAGAGTACGCTGCCGTCGGGATCGAAGACCAGCAACTCCGGAAGCCTAATGCCAGGATCACCAGGGCTGACACGCACGACGTTGTTCTTACCTCTTCCTTCCAGGTCCACTACGGCAAAATCTCGCCAATCGTTCGTTTGGAGGATGCGCGTGGTAGGCAGGTGGACCGGCCAGCCAGGAATCGCACGGTCCTCCGGATAGAGCAGGAAAGAGCCAGTCTCCTTGATTTTTCTGCTTCCTTGCCAGGCCGTCAACCTCAGCGCATGGAAGTAGTGCGGCTGAAGTAGTGAGGTGTCCAACTCGCCGAGTTTCCCTGCCAGCACCTGGTTTGTGCCGTCAGACACGGTCCGTATCCCAGTGGTCGACCAGTGTTGGGGTTGAGTCCCAAGACCGATTTCCAGCTGGTACGTCCGCCCTTCCCCAAAAACAGAGCCGGTGAGGTCCACCACCTTCCCGGCAGGCAGGATGTCGTTACTCGCAGGTGCCGTTAGATGCACGTTACGAACCTCCACCAGCATCCTCTCTTCCGCAGTCTGCCCTTGCAGATCAAACACCACTAACCTGATGCAGTGCTCGCCTTCGTCCAAGTCACCTGTGTACCAGTCTCGTACCAGTTCTCCGTCGACGACTGCCTGGTTTCCCCTGCGGATCTCGGTCCAGTTGGTTGGATAGACTCCTTGCCCAACCGAAAGGACGTAAGAGTGAAAAGAGGCCCCCGATGCCGTGCCAGAGATGGCTGCACGCCCCTGCAAGAAAGCGGATGGAGCAAGGCGAGCGATTGGCAAGGGCGCTCTCGTCCGTAACGCTTTGGCCAGATTCAATCTGCCTAAACCAATGTATCGATCCGCCTCAATTGGGTCCACCGCGTTGCGAAGAACCTCCACCAGATCCCCTACCTGGACGTCGGGCGACATTTGGAGTACCAGGGCAGCCGCTCCGGAGACGAAGGGCGCCGCCATGGAAGTGCCGCTCATGTTCTCGTACCCAGCATCGGGAAGTGTTGAAAAGATCTTCACCCCAGGCGCGGCAATGTCGATGCCTTCGCCATAGTTGGAGAAATCGCCACGGCGGTCGCGGTTGTCGGTCGCCGCCACCCCTAACGCCTCAGGAATCGCCGCTGGATAGGACGCCTTCTTGGCCCTCTCGTTGCCTCCTGCAGCCACAATCAGGACCCCAGCCCGGGTCGCCTGCTGAACGGTTTCCTCGAGCGCTCGACTGCTCTGGCTCTGACCCCAGCTGGCGTTGATGATCTTTGCCCCGTTGTCCACCGCATAACGGATGCCCTCCACCACATCGGCAAGCGTGGCCGATCCACTAGCATCAAAGGCTTTGACTGCCATAAGTCGGACACTTCGGCAAACTCCGCTTATGCCAATCCCATTGTTGTTCACAGCGCCAATAATGCCCGCGACATGAGTGCCATGTCCCAGGTCGTCCATGGGGTCGCCGTCGCGACTGACAAAATCGAAGCCGTGGATGTCGTTCATGTATCCGTTTTGATCATCATCCTGGTCATTTCCAGGGGTTTCCCCTGGGTTGATCCAGAGGTTCGCCTCCAAGTCCGGATGGTAGTAGTCGACACCCGTGTCGATGATGGCCACAGTGATTCCTTGGTCCCCCTGCACGTACTGCCAGGCCTCAAGTGCATGAATATCGGCGCCGACCATCCCCGAATCCTGCCCGCTGTTGTGCAGTCCCCACTGGCGGCCAAATTCGAAGTCGTTCGGGGCTGGATGTTCGCCTGAGCCTGCAAGCAAATGAAGTTGGTAATTCGGCTCAATGAAGGCCACCCGTGGATCAGCTCTGAGGCGCTGGAGACGGGCGCCCCCAGACTGAGGTTCCACCACCTCGACGAGAGTGAAACGAGGCCATTCGGGAGGACGGAGAGGCATAGCCTGCACCTGGCTCTTGACTGGCATGGCGGCCAACTCCCGAACCAGGCGAAGCCCATCGCCCCAGCCCCCCGCCTCCGGTTCTCTTTTTAGGGTGCCGCCAGGTTGATTCCATCGGATCAGGAACTGGTTCGGAACGGCGGGAGGTGTGGAAGTATCCTCGTCCTGGTCGCCGGATACGTCTGCAACCACCTTGCTTCCCAGGGACCAGGAGAGCAGGAGGCAAAGCGCACACCGACCAATCCGAACCAAACAGGGGTGGAGCCTGGCCGAACGTTGGCCTGCACCCTTCTGGGAAGGGGGCCTGTCGCGTTTGGAATTGTGTCCCATCACGGCCATTTCACTAGACCCTAGACTGCCTTGGGTGAAATGCAAATACCTTGCCAGGCGCCCGGGGATCCGACTCCGCAGGTGATTTTCTTAAAACGGGTTGCCCCGAAGCCAAGTGTGGGTATCATCGCCCTCCATGAAACCAACACCGAGACTGGTCTTTCTGGTGGTTGCCGCCTGCCTCTTTGTCTCCGGCATGGCCGGGTTAGTGTACGAGATTGTCTGGTCCCGGTACCTCGCGCTTTTCCTGGGGCACACCAGCTACGCCGTCGTGGCCGTGCTGGTTGCCTTTATGGGTGGGCTCGCCCTGGGAAACTGGTGGATTGGGAACCGTGCTGATCACACCCGGCGGCCTCTGGCCTTTTATGCGTGGATCGAACTCGGCATTGGTGCGTATGCGCTCGCTTTTCCCTTCTACTACGATCTTTGCCAGGCAGCCTTCCTTTCGGTTGCGAGGGGCGCGGAAGCAGGAGGGGTCTACGTGGTGGTTCTCAAGTTCTTGTTCAGCTTGGCGGCCATCCTGTTTCCAACCATCCTCATGGGAGGATCGCTTCCCTTGCTCGCGCGGCTGGTCACCCGGTCGCTTGGCGAACTACGCCCCTCCGTGGCGGTGCTCTATTTTGTGAACAGCGCCGGCGCGGTGGCCGGGTGTGTTGTTGCGGATTTTGTCTGGATACCTGACATGGGTCTGCCATCGACCCTCCAGGCGGGTGCCGCGCTGAACTTGGCGGCAGGGGCGGCCTGTCTGCTCCTAAGCGGCTGGGTGAAAGAGTCTCAGGCGGATCCGCTGGAGAGTGAGTCTTCGCTGCCATCGCTGAAGCCCTCTTCGGGGAGAACCGACCCAAATCCAGAAGAGCAGTTCAGTCAGCATGACTTGCGATTGGCCCTGATTGGGATCGGTCTTTCCGGATTTGTGGCCATGCTTTACGAGGTGGCTTGGACCCGACTCTTGGCATTGGTGATGGGCTCAAGCACTCACGCATTTTCGCTCATGCTCATCACGTTTATTACTGGAATCGCCGTCGGAGCCTGGCTGATCTATCGCTGGAAGGAACAAGGAACCATGGAAGCGTTCGCGAAGGCGGAACTGGCACTTGCGCTGACCCTATTCCTATCGATGTTCCTCTACGAGTATCTTCCATACTGGTTTTCGCGCCTGTCCTCGTTCATGAATCGCACGGAGGCTACTTATCCGCTCTACGAAGGGCTACAGGCCTTGATCTGTTTCGCGGTCATGGCAGTCCCGGCGATCTGTTTGGGGATGACTCTCCCTTTGGCAAGTCGGATTGCGACGAAAACCGTTGGAACCACGGGTAGTTCAGTAGGAAAAGTATTTGCTATTAACACGTTAGGGACAGTTTTGGGTGCAGCCATGACTGGGCTCTGGTTTCTTCCCGCGTTGGGCTTGGCCCGCACTTTTGCACTGGGACTCGTGCTCAATGTCGGCATCGCGGCTGCCATATTCGCCCGGCACCGTCTTCGGTCGTTTTGGGGGTGGTCCGCAATCACTTTGCTCATAGGGTTGCTGGTGGTCTGGGGGGCGGGGAACCTTTTCGCCTTCCGCTGGGAGCGGGCTTTCTCGCTGGGCCTCTTTCGCATCGGGCAAGGACCTGAGACGGTAGCCGCGTACAAGCGGAGCGTACGCAATATCAACCTAGCCTACTACAGAGATGGAGCAGGCTCTAGCGTTGCCGTGATCGAGGACAAATCCTCGCCTATGAAACTCTGGCTCAAAGTGAATGGAAAGACCGACGCCAGCTTAGGGCTGGACATGGGTACGCAGATCCTCGTCGCCCATGTGCCGCTCATCCAGCACCCAGCACCCAAACAGGTGCTCGTCGTCGGGTTGGGGAGCGGGGTCACCTGCGGATCTGCTTTGCGCCATCCCTCGGTGGAGCGGTTGGACGTCGTGGAGATCTCACCAGAAGTCGCCGCGGCGGCTAAATACTTCGCAGCTCACAACGATAACGTCCTCGAAAACCCCAAAACGCACTTGCACCTCGAAGACGCCAAAACGTTCATGCAGCTGACCTCACAGCAGTATGACGTCTTGATCAGTGAACCTTCCAACCCTTGGATGGCAGGCGTGGCCGGCGTCTTCACCCGTGAATTCTACGAGACCTGCCGCTCGAAACTCCAGCCCGACGGGCT
The DNA here is from genome assembly GCA_964411985.1 of uncultured Verrucomicrobiota bacterium. Lineage (GTDB taxonomy): Bacteria > Verrucomicrobiota > Verrucomicrobiia > Limisphaerales > J093 > CAYPNF01. Next base: position 77,539 of record CAYPNF010000022.1, on the reverse strand, counting down.
GATGGTGCAGTGGATTCAAACCTACGAAACCAACGATAAGGTCTTCGATATCATGCTCGCGACTTTCGCTTCCGTCTTTCGCCACGTATCCGTCTGGCAGGGCGCGACGGGGGATGTTATGCTCTTGGGTTCCTCTCAACCCTTGAACCGTGACCTGGCAAGGATGGAGCGTCGCTTCCAGGAGCCGGGCGTTTTGGAAGACTGCCGCCGCATGAAGCTCGAGCGCTTCGGCGTCTTCCTCGCTCATGAGATCCTCTCTCCTGAGAACGCTCCCTATCTTGCCTCCCTGAATACCCCCATCCACAGCGACTATTACCCAGTACTCGAGTATGCAGCCCAAAAGGCCTTCTTCCTGCGTCAGGATGCCCAAGAGTGGCTTCAACTCGATGAAAACCAATCACCGCAAGGAACAGTCCTCCTGCGGGAATACTACCGCGATCGCAAGATTCCCAAAGCCGACTACGATGCCTTTCGGAACTATTACTTCGACAACCGGGATGTGCGCCCAGCTCTCATCCGCGCTTTGCTCTCCCGTTGGAGTCAGGAGGACCCGGGCAACGTCGAACCGCTGGCTCTATCGACCCGCGTTGCAAGCACCTACACCGATTCGGAACGAGAAACAGTGCGGCTCTCCCCCCATTACCCGCTGCTAGTCAAGGAGGCCGCCACTGATCCCAGGCTGCTACGGTACTACACCTACCACGCCATGAATGCCTACCGCAACCACAGGGCCGTCTTCTTTACGCCCTCCTCCACGAATCTCGTAGAGTCTTTAACGGCTTTGCTTCGGTATGATCCTAAGTACCGACGCGTCTATCAACTCTACCTGGCTGAGCTTCGATCCGACTTGGGCGACTACATGGGATGCTTTGACCTGGCAAAGGCTGCTTTCGATGCCAATACCGACGCAGCTGGTCCTCCGGACTTCAGTATCTCCCCGGAGACGCCGAAACGAGTGCTGGGGATGGTGATTGACGGCCTTTGGAGGGCCGGAAAAAAGGAGGAGGCCGCCATGCTTTGCCAGGACGCCGTAATCCGTAATTACACCACGGCTCTCGGCGAATCGTCCGATGCGTACTTGTCGCTGGTATATCGAAAAGTAGCGGTCTCTTTTCAAGACCGCCTGCAACCGCGTCAGAAGTAATCCTCTTTTTCTTTGAAGAGAAGATTGAACGTTGTCATCGATCCATAGCACTTGGTGATGTATTGCTGAAGCTCAAACTTCTCCGAGTCAGCTAGCCCGGCATGCGCATTGACCTTTTGCTCAAGAACCCGAAGGTTGTTTCGCAGCATCACGATTTTGTGGAAGAAAACTTCCAGTTCCACCTCCTTGGTGGTAAGCGTTGGGTCGTGAGGGTGCATCACGATCCGCCCTCCGTGCCACCGAGAAGCAAGTTGTTCCACTATCCCCTCCGGCCTCTGTAATCCCAGAACAGATGCTGTTGCTTCCACCGTTTGACGAATGAAAGTGGCCATGGGCACGTCAAGCCCATTGGCGGTGATAGTTGGCTCCGATGGCGTCAGCCCACTGGCGATGGGGGAGATGGTGCGAAGCACTCCATCATCAAATCGCACGTCGATGGTATGCTCACTGATAGCCTTGACGGTCCCCAGACCGTGGCCGGGGTGCTTAACTCGTTGACCAAATCTCAAATCCTCAATCCTCATAATGGGTGCTTGGTATGAACACAATCGTCATATCGCGTTGGAAAAGAGTTTTCAACCGCTAAAAATGGGACTAAAAGTCTGTGAAACCTATGACCACGGTCCATCTCGGAACCAGTTCGCTCCAATCCAGCAGAGTCGCATACGGTTGTTGGCGCCTCGCCGGAACCGGGGATCCGCAGTTAGTAACTCCTGAAAAGGAAGCCCATGGCCAGGCGGCCGTTCTCGCGGCTTTCGAACACGGCTACACGCTCTACGATCTTGCCGACGTCTATTGTGCTGGCGTCGCAGAGACGATTTTCGGTAAAGCTCTGAAACAGGCTCCCGCGATGCGCAAGCAGATCGTGATTGCCACCAAGTGTGGAATCCGAGTGCCTGGCGACCCGGATCCTCAGGCTCCTTACCGTTACGACTTCTCAGCTCAGTACATCGTGGGTTCTTGCGAACGGTCCCTCCAGAGATTGGGAGTGGAGACCATTGACCTGTATCTGCTGCACCGGCCAGACCTGCTGTGTGAGCCGACCGAGGTTGCAGAGGCGTTTGATCGACTCAAACAGAGCGGAAAAGTCCGGGAGTTCGGCGTCAGTAATTTCCGGCCATCGCAAGTGACAACGCTACAGAGAGCTTGCCCCATGAAGCTCATCGCCAACCAAATCGAGATAAGCCTAGCTCACCTGGATCCGTTCCAGGATGGAGCCCTGGATCTCTGTTTGGCGGAGCGAATCACCCCTATGGCATGGAGCCCGCTAGCTGGGGGACGGCTCGGAAGCGGTTCAGGCGTAGATATGCAGGATCCAAATCACGCCCACAAGCAGAGACTCAACGCTGCTTTGGAGCAAGTCGCTCGGGGCCATGGCGCCCCCAAAGCTGCTATTGCGCTTGCTTGGCTGCTCAAACACCCGAGCAACATCATTCCAATCGTCGGTTCCACCAACCCCGACCGAATTCGTGAGGCCGCAAACAGCCCATCCATCTCACTTTCGCGTGAGGAGTGGTACCGCCTCTACGAGGCGGCGCTGGGGCAACGACTTCCTTGAGGCGGGGAGCCGCCCCTGCCGGGGACCAGCACGACCGGCAGCCACGGCGACCTTGAGCACATGGCTGCCTTCAGCCGTGTTCGACGAATCGTCACAACCAGAGCCACTCCTTGTATGGAATCGGTCCGGGCATTCGTAGCCCTATGGCCTCCCGCAGAATTCCAAGCTGCAATTCGGAAGACCCAACGGCAGATTCAGCTCGGCATCTCGGGCACCGAGGTGCGGTGGGTGAATCCAGCGCAGGTGCACCTCACACTTTCGTTTCTCGGGGAGGTTGCGTCGGATTCCCTGCCAGCCCTCACTGAGGCCCTGGCGGCGGCTCTCTGCCAGAAAGACGTGCCACGCCTAACGATCGAGAAGGCCGGGTGCTTCCCAAACTCATCCTCTCCGCGTGTTGTCTGGGCAGGTCTTTCTGGCGACCTCGCTGCCCTAGTCGATCTGCGGAATGCGGTGGCTCTGGCGGCTCGAGGAGTTGGTAGCCACGAGGAAACCCAGCCTTTTCGGCCGCATCTCACCATCGGTCGCCTTCGCCTGCAGCGGCGGAACTCACTTTTCACGTCCGACTTGGATTCCGCCCTGTCGCGCGTGGGGTTGCTGGGAGAATGGTCCCCTTCAGGAGCCGAACTGATCAGCAGCCAACTCACTCCGCAAGGGCCGGTTTACAGAACGCTGCGGAGCTTTTCTCTCAAAATGGAGAACGGCTAGACTGAGTAACTCTAATACTTGACGTTAGTCATCCTTTGTGCAATGGTCTTGTCGTTGGACGCGATGGGCCAGTACCCAACCAGCCCATCGGGGTCTGGGTCGTGTCTCAAGTTGAAGATTCTAGCGTCACTGGTCATATGGCAACAGGCAAGGTTAAGTGGTTTGACAACCGAAAGGGATTTGGCTTCATCGTGCCAGAGGATGGGACGGACATCTTTGTGCACTATAGCGCCATTCAAGGAAACGGGTATAAGTCCCTCAAAGAGGGACAACTGGTCACATATGAGCTGATGGAGTCGCCCAAAGGATATCGCGCCCAGAATGTGCAGGCGGCTGCCGCCTAAGCGGAGACGCTTGTCGGATTGGTCGCGGAAGCTGGTTCGCACGGGCGATGGTGGTTGGATTACCCTGGGGGTTCCGTGGCTGAATCGATTTTGGTGGAGTACCAATGATGTAGCTTCTTTGCGGGGTGTTCGGTAAAGTTCTCGGGTGACGAGAGCCATTGCAGAGGGGGTTGGGAGCTATTACTTCCACGTGCCGTTTTGCGCACACAAGTGCGAGTATTGTGCTTTCTACTCAGCGCCTCCGGTCGGCGGCATCATTGATCGCTACGTCGCTGCCCTCAGTCGGGAACTGGATACACTTCATCCGCGTCGCCCGCCCACCACGCTCTACTTTGGAGGGGGTACACCCACTATTCTCTCTGTTGAACAATGGGATCGCATCCTGAAGGCGCTTCACAAACAGGGACTTGGGGGAGCGGCAGAATGGACCGTGGAGTGCAACCCAGCCACCCTCTCCAAGGAAAAAGCCAGTCTCCTAAAGGATCATGGAGTCAACCGCATCTCCATGGGAGTACAATCGATGGATTCTCCGTTGCTCGCCAGGTTGGGTCGAGTTCACAGCCGCGAAATGGTATTCCTCACTTACGAACTGTTGCGGGATGTCGGTTTTGATAACATTGGCCTCGATCTCATGTTTGGGATCCCAGGTCAGAGCCTTCAGACGTGGCAATCGACCCTTCAGGAGGCAATCAACCTCGGACCGGATCACCTCTCCTGCTATGAAGTCACCTATGAAGAGGATACCCCTCTGTTTGCCCAACTTGAGGCGGGTGAGATCGATGTTGATGAGGACCTGACCTGCCGAATGTACGAGGAACTGGTGGACGTTTCGGGAAATGCTGGGTATCAGCAGTATGAAATTGCAAACTTTGCTCGCCTCCTTGCGGGTGAGACTGGACGGATCCCACTTCGCGCATCACTTCACAATGTAAACTACTGGCGGGGAGGTGAGTTTCATGGGCTTGGGCCCAGTGCCACCAGCTACTGTGGGGGGGTCCGGAGCCGGAAGTGGGCTAATACCCTCCTTTACTGCGACCTACTTGAAGAAGGCAGATCCCCCGTTGAGTCCTCAGAGGAATTGTCGCCGTTGGCCAGGGCGGGAGAGATCGGCGCGTTTGGCCTGCGGATGAATGTAGGGTGGGAATTCGAGGAATTCCACAGCATTACCGGTTTCGATCTGAAGCAGGAATGGAATGCAGACTTGGCGTGGCTTTGTGAGCGGGGATTCGGGGTGTTGGATGGGCATGGATTCAGGCTCACGCGAACCGGCCTCCGGTTCGCCGATCTGGCAGCAGAGCGGTTCCTTCGGCCTGAACCGTGAGCCAATCTGGATTGTCCTGTCTAAACCCTTGATTGGCCCATTGTTTTGCATCATATTGTAGCGAAGCCGGTACGATCCCATCGAGTATCTGCTCTGTGGCGATGCTGGCGAATGATGTCGGCGGATGCATCGGATTGAGGCAAGGAAAGCCGTGAGCAGGTTCATCCATTTGGAGTTCCAAGATGCGAATCGCTCCCGTAAGGGGGCGGAGGATGTGCTTGGCGCGAAACAGGGGGAATCGCATCGGCTCGCCCAGGAGAAGCTACGTGAGGGCGATTTTGAGCAAGCCCTGCGCTGGTATTCGCGTGCGCAAGCCGAGAACCCAAGTGACGCAGAGGCTTGGGCGGGTCAGGTGCACATGCTACTGGAACTGGGGGATGCAGAGCAAGCGAAGCGGTGGGCTGATCAAGCCTTGGAGCGTTTCCCACAGAATCCTAACTTATTGGCTGCTAAGGCTTTTGCCTTAGCTCGTCTTGGCGAATTTGAGAGTGCTATGGCCTTTTCCGACTCAGCGGTCGAGGAGGGAAAGGAAAACCCTTTCGTCTGGCTTTCAAGAGGGGCCGTGTTCGCTGGGCACTATGAAGATCGCGCCGAGCACTGCTTTTCCCGGGTCTTGGAATACGCCAAAGGGGATTGGCTCTGGGGCTGGCTCATCGCCCGGGTGTGCGCATACCATGAGCAATTCGTTCGTGCGCTTAAGTATTTGAAAGCCGCAATGGCACGTGAGACGACTGCGGCGGTAATCTGGCTAGAGACCACACGGTGCCAGATCGCGCTTGGGTTAGGAGAGGCAGCCCACCATTCCCTTCTCCAAACCAGGCAACTGAATCCTCGCCTAGTGGGACTTCAGGAACTGACTCTGGAAGTCCAGAGTCTGCCACTTCACAAACGAATGACGGGGTTCCTTCGGCGATTATTCCACCCGGGCCTATGAGAGACGTGGACCGAATGCTGATCCAGGCCGTGGACCGTGGGGCGTCCGATTTGCACATCGTGCAGGGCGTACCTCCAGCATACCGGATCAACGGAGAGATCATTCTCGCAGACGACGAACCTTTGACGGCCAAGGACCTCGACGAGATCGCCCAGTACCTCCTGCCTCGTGAACAGTTGGAGGTCTTCGCTCGGGAGTGGGAGCTCTGTTTCTCGATCGAACGTCCCCAGATAGGACGTGTCCGGGTCACCATGTATCGTTGCGGAAACCACCCGGAGTACTGTTTTCGTTTCTGTGGCGATTACGTCATGTCGCGGGAGGATCTCGGCCTGCCCGCCAAACTGGATGAGCTTTCCCAGCGTCCCAATGGGCTGCTCTTGGTGACGGGACCGACCGGTTCAGGGAAGACGACCACCCTGAATTACCTCGTCCAGCTCATCAACACTGAGCGCCGCTGCAAGGTTGTGACCATTGAGGACCCGATCGAATTCGTGCATCCGAACAAACGGGCGATTGTGGTTCAACAAGAGGTGAGAACGGACACCCACTCTTTCAACCGGGCGCTCGTCCACGTGCTGCGGCAGGATCCTGATGTAATCGTTGTCGGGGAGTTGCGAGACCATGAGACCATCGCCACCGCGCTCACGGCGGCGGAGACCGGCCACTTGGTACTGGCAACGCTCCACAGTCCAAGCGTGTTTCAAGCGATCGAGCGCATCGTGGGAGTCTTCGAAGGCAATGCCCAGCGGCAAGTCATCCTGCAGCTGGCGAACAGCCTGCAAGGAATCATAAGCCAGGAGTTGCTTCCCAGCCTCGACCGTAGCCGACGCGTGCTGGCCTATGAACTGCTGGTCGCTAACAGCGCGGCAAGGAACGTGATCCGCGAGAATCAACTTCATATGTTGGAGACTATCATCCAGACCGGAGGGCGGGACGGAATGATGTTGCTCGACGCTTGTCTGCACGATCTGTACTGCCGATGCCAGATCAGTTACGACGCGGCTCTGTCTCGCGCTAGAAACCCCGAGCGGATTGCGAAGCGCAACGGTTAACCCATCTCAATCCACCTTTATGCAGCGGGAGGATTCAGGAAGTACCGGTGAAGTGGTTCTGGCGATCCTGGTACTAACAGGCCTGGTAGCGGCGGTGATCTATTTCTGCGTCTGGCGACTGCGAAAAAGCGATGACCCTGGCACGTTGGTGAAGCGCTGGGGACTGAGCCTGGGGGTGGTCGCTTTCTTGGTTTTCTGCGTTGGTCCTCTGCTCCTGCGTGGCGACTACGTCGCTGCTTTTGGAGGTGTGCCTCTGGCAGCGGTCGGAGGAGTCTTGTTCGCGCTAATTTGGATCAACCCACTGGTCGAAGCCGTCGGGAAGTTCTTTGCACAGCTGTACGACGGCGGAGACACCGAACTGACACCGGAGCCACTACTCTCCATCGCCGAGGCAAACCGAAAACAGGGCCGATACCATGAGGCGGTTGAAGCGATCCGAACACAGCTGGAGAGTTTTCCTGATCATTACGGTTGTTGGATGATGATGGCAGAGATCTACGCCGAGGACTTGCATGATCTCGAATCGGCCCAGCGAAGCATCGAACATCTCGTGCAGCCAAACAAGCACAGTCCAAAGAACACGGCGGCAGCCTTGACTCGACTTGCGGATTGGCAGATCAAATACCTCACGGACCTCGCTCCCGCCCGCAGAACCTTCGAGCGGATCATGGAACTCTACCCGAACTCAAGCGAAGCCCACTTCGCAACACAACGGTTGGCGCATCTTCATTCGAAATCGGGGGAAGCGCCGGTGAGGATGGCCGTTCCCCAGGCTGCCGAGGGGCTCAGTCTGCAGAATCCCTTTCGGGAGAAGGAATTCCAGAAAACCGTCGTTGATCGCCGCGTTCGCGAAATGGTAGCGCAGCTGGAACAGTTTCCTGAGGACAACCAGACCCGAGAGGAGTTGGCGATGATTTACGCGCAAGATCTCGGATTGCCAGAACTTGCTCTGGACCAACTGCAACAACTCGTGGACCAGCCCTTTGCTCCGCTCGCCCAGAAACACCGCTGGCTCAATTACATGGTCGATATCCTGGTTACTCAAACTGGAGACGCGGCGCGAGCAGCGAGTATCCTGGAGCAGATTGTCATCCAATCTCCCGAAGGCAGTGCAGCCGAGATGGCAAGACGTAGACTGGCGACGTTGGGCGTTGAGGCTAGGGCCACAAAAAAGGGCCGAGCGATGAAGCTCGGCTCTTATGAAAGCGACCTAGGACTTAAACGAGGACGACCCCGACCCAATCAGTCCTGGGATGAGCGCAGCGGTTAGAAAGGCTCAGGAACAACTGCTATTTCAGTTGCAGGGCGATTTGCTTATCGATCTCACTCGCCAAGGCAATATTCGAAGTCCCGCCCTTCTTGCGCGCTTGAACGATGATCCGCGCGATGTTCGGTTCTACTTCGTCCACCCTGACCCATACGGTATTCGTATCGATCTTTGCCTCAAGCGTCTTGTTGATCGTATTCTCCAAGGTCAACGTCCCGTTGAAGCCTAACACCTGCTTCGCGGCGGCAAACAGCTGATCTACAGATCGTTCGTAGCGGCTTTCGATCCGATCCTTCGAAAGTGGCATTCCCGCGCGGGTACGCCCCTCGACAGAGCGATAACATCCACTAAACACAACTGTCAGTGCCAGGCAGGCAATCCAAGCTAAGACTTTGCTTTTCATGGGCCTGAATCCAACAGGAATGGCTTGATCCGTCAAGCACAAGTTTCCCAAGTGAATGGGTTTCCGAGAGAGTCACCATCCCTTTTCAGCACCCTCGTTGCTGAGGGAAGAAGAGGCTCGTTTTCTTTCGGTGAAGGGTGCCGGGAATCCGAAATCATCGCATACCCGCGCGAGGATTCTTGCCTCCCGCCAATAGATCCACATGGACATGTTCCTTTTACAGTACTTAGCCTCGGAACTGCTAGTTGACACTCCCGCTTCGCCATACTATATTCCGTTTAGTTTTGATTCGGGTAGCGGTACGTTTCTTCAGCGGGGTCCCCCACCCCCACCTCCTTGGCGTCTGCTGCCCGAATCTCCTTTTTCGAAGGAGTGGTTTCGCCCTAGTGTTTTGCTAGGGAAACCCGTTCAAGCTCACCTTACCGAGATCACTTCCGAAAGGCTCTGGAGGCATCGCTCGTTCTCCTGAGAGGTGCCGACGGTGATCCTGATGTATTCCCCAAGACCGTAACCCGCCATCGGGCGAACAATAATCCCCCGGGACTGCAAGCCAGCGAAGACCTTCTGGCCATCCCCCACACGGAGGAGAATGAAATTGGCGTATGAAGGCACGAAATCGAGCCCCAGCTTAGCGAATCCCAAAGTAAGCTGTTTGAGCCCAGCGCGATTCAGACTCCGTGTGCGCTCGACGTGTTCGTCGTCCTCCAGGGCGGCTAGAGCGGCAGCCTGCGCCATGGCGTTGCTGTTAAACGGTTGACGAATCTTCTCGAACGCGGCGATCAAATCGGTTTGCCCGATACCGTATCCCACTCGAAGGCCAGCCAGGCCGTAGATCTTCGAAAAAGTACGGATCAGCAGGACATTCGGGAATCGTCCATCCTTGACTGCAGGTATCAAGTTGAGGGGTTTGTCCAAGAACTCGATATAAGCTTCATCGACTACAACCAGGACATGCGGAGGCATCTCCTGAATGAACCTAACCAAATCGTCTTCAGGGATGAGTGTCCCTGTTGGGTTATTTGGATTGCCGATGAAGACAACCGAGGTATCAGCCGTGACCGCTCTCTGCATGGCGCACAGGTCGTGTCCTAGATTCTTGGCTGGAACCACCACCAACCGCCCCCCGAACAGGTGAGTGACGATCGGGTAGACCGCAAAACAGTACTGCGAGACGACGGCTTCGAGTCCGTCTCGGAGAAAGGCGTGTCCGAGAAACTCCAAGATCTCATTCGACCCATTGCCAATGATGAGATTCGTGGGCTGCACTTCCAGGTGGCGCGCTAAGCGCCCTTTGAGGTAGAAAGCGTTCCCATCAGGATACAGATGCATCTGATCAGCCGCTTTTCGCATGGCTTGGACCGCTTTCGGAGAAGGCCCCGACGGATTTTCGTTCGACGCCAGTTTGATGATCCCCTCTGGTGCCATGCCCAACTCCCGCGCAACTTCCTCGATGGGTCTTCCAGGCTGATATACCGGCAGTTGAGCGAGCGAGCGGTTAAGGCGGTCAATCAAGTTCTTTGTCATGGGTGTACCTTTCAAGAAGGCGATCTCCGAGGCCATATGCAGAATCGTGGGTCCGCCGGCGTTCAGAGAGCGCGTAGGATTTTTCTCACATCAACGTGCTTCGCAATCAGGTCACGGATAAGCTGAATCTTTTCCGCATCACCGGGGCGGGTCTTGACGGTGAGGTCGTGCACCCGAGAAGCCACGCGGTAACTATCAGCTTTTGTCAAGAGCACTGGGAAGGGAAACTGCCTGACGACCTTCATCACGCTGGCGGAAGGCCGCGCATCACCTGTAAGCACGATCCCTGCGAGGCCTTCGCCCTCCTCACCAAAAAGCGTGGTGGCAGCGGCGAGCACAATGTCTTCCCGATCTCCAGGCGTAATGATGAGCACACCTTTGCGGAAGAAGTTCAGCGCCTGGGTCACCCCCATAGCTCCCACCACGACTTCTTCCACAAGTGTCTGTTTATGAATGCCTTCGTTCAGTACTTCAGCATCCAATTCTTCGCAGATTAAATCGATTGTGGGACTACAAAGGATCCGCTGGTGCGGCAAAACTCCCAATAACTCCAAACCTTTGCGTTTGAGTCCTTTGCGTGCGAATTCGGTAATGAAATCGATCTTCTCTGGCAGCACCTTGTTAATAATGACGCCGACGATCTCCACGCCTTCTTTTTCAAAAAGCGCCTGGTTGAGGGCAACTTCGTCAATGGGCCGCCCGATCCCTCCTTGGGAGACTATGATGACCTTGGCGCCAAGCAATTTGGCCACGGTGGCGTTGGAGAGATCGAATACCGACCCCACACCCGCGTGGCCAGAACCTTCGCAGAGAACGAAGTCCTTCTCCCAAGAGACTCGATCAAAAGCCTTCTGAATCCGCTTCACCAAGGCCTCATAGTTGGAGCACTCCAGATACCGCCGCGTGAAGTCGGGCTCCACCGCAATAGGGCTCATGTCCACCAAGGGACAGTTCAATTTGTAGACCCGGTCCATGAGGATCGTGTCCTCGTCAATCTTCTGTTGCTCTACCTGGATGAAACGCTGGCCGACGGGCTTGATGTATCCAATCCGCGGATAGAAATGCTGGAGCGCAGACACCAAACCAAGAGAGGTGGTGGTCTTGCCATCATTCTGCCGGGTGGCGGCAATAAACAGCCTGGGGGTCGATGAGTTCACGGGTATCTTCTGTCTTCCCTCTTCAGTCCCCGGGAAGGGTCTGTCCCGAGCCGGGGTAGAGGGTACCATATTCGATCGCCTGCACACCCACAATGGCGGCGACCCCGAGAATGTCGTGGGCGTTCGAGCCTCGCGAAACATCAGCGGCAGGGCGATCCAAGCCCATCAGAATCTGCCCATAAGCGTTCGCGCGAGCCACATGCTGAACCAGCTTACTTCCGATGTTTCCCGAGTTCAGATCGGGAAAGATCAGCACGTTGGCTCGTCCCGCAACCTTGCTGTCTGGCAGCTTTCTCTCAGCGATGTCGGGCACGAGGGCTGCATCCACTTGGAGTTCGCCGTCGAAATCGCATTCCAAGCGTTTCTCATGAGCTCTCTGGGCCGCGAGCGCCACGGCTGCCTGTACCTTCATGATACTGGGGTGAGTCGCGCTCCCTTTGGTGGAGTAGGACAGCATCGCCACGCGTGGACGCACATTCAGCAACTGCCTTGCGAGTTGAGCCGCTGACACCGCGATATCTGCCATCTGATCCACCGTGGGCTCGGGAATCACGCCGCAGTCGGCCATGAATACAACGCCCTGCTCCCCAAACCGGGAATCCTCAACCTCCATCACCATGCAGCTGGAAGCCGTCCTGGCTTGTGGCGCCACTTTGATGACCTGGAAAAGAGGCCGAAGGACGCTGCCGGTGATTTCGTTCGTGCCAGACACCAGGCCATCTGCCTGGTGCATTGCGACCATCATCGCTCCAAAATAGTTGGGCTTCACCATGGCCTCGCGCGCTTCCTTCTCTTTGACACCTTTGGAGCGGCGCAACGCCTCAAAACGTTTCACAAAAGAATCCAGTTCATCGCTCTCAACCGGGTTGATGATACGAACTCCTTCCAGTGAAACGTTCAGTTGAGCTGCTGCCTCTTTCACCTTCGTCCGGTCTCCGAGCAAGATGGGCACACCCAACCGCAGCGAGTGAAACTGGCGGGCGGCCTGAAGGACCCGAGGCTCGGTACCCTCGGGAAAAACGACCCGCTTGGGGTGCCGCTGCAGTTTTTCTATAACGCTGCCAATAAAGCGCATACGGCTTAAGTACCCGACCCGAGTCCCGACTGCAACCCAGAATGCAGCCTAACGAAACAGGATTGAAGGGACTCAGGCCTCGAAGCGATCGGTCCGGCCATCATGGTTTGAGCTTGCGTCCACGCCGGGTTTGTTTCGGATTGTTCCAACATGCTGGTGGGCTTTCCTTTCCAAAACGGCCTTGACCTGCCCGAGCACCGCGTCCCAATAGGAACCCACCTGCTCGCATGCCTGATGGGAGTTGTCACGGAAACGGGCAACCGTAGCAGAAGCCCTGGAGCGGGAACTAGGTGTGGCTTAGATTGTCTGCACCTCTGCGGCTTTCTTCCTGCGCCCGCGGGGTTTGGTGGGCTTTTGGCTAGGAGCGGAAGTCGCGGCTACAGGCGATTCGGGAACCAGCAACATGTATCTTCCACAGGTATCGCACATGGCGATGTCGTCATCGCGCAGCAAGGTGGCATACGAACCCGAGGCCAGTCTCATCTGGCAACCAGAACAGACGCCTTTACGAACCTGTGCGACCCCTTTCTTGCCCCGCGCCAAGAGCCGGTCGTAGTGACCCAAGATCGGTTCCGGCACTTCCTTGCGTATCATACTGATCAACTGCCGGGCTTCCGGAGACGCCGACTGCGATCCCATTTCCAGTTCCTGAAGGTCAAACAAACGCTGAATGATTTTCATCGTTAAAAGCGGGTTTTTACCCGTCAACTAAGGATAGTGGAACCGTAGGTGAGGAAAACGCCAGTGAAATCGGATCCTCCAAAATCAGCAAGATTCATTCATCTAATCTCACATGGAGTGTCACACGACTCCCATTCCACGGCATGATACGCTAGGCGTGAGAAGCTCAGCTAAAAACTCTTTAAGCTGCTGCTGCGCAGGGTGAAATGGATGGGGAAAGATAGCTCCCCGATTCCGAGTTCTGTTACACCCTAATCAGGCGAAAACACGCCTCTCCGACTCCACAGTCTTTGCCTGCGCACCGCAAAAAAAGCTGGCTTGGCCTCAAGCCAAGCCAGCAGAAGGTCTCTCTGCTGCTTCTTTAAGAGAAGGCAGCGTAAGCGGTTGCTTAGTATTCCCGGTTGCGAACGATACCAGGCTGGGGCACAGGGTATCTGCCGTTGGCCGCAGCGACCAACGGTGCTGGAGAGTCCTTGGTCAGTTTGTCCAGACCAGGGGCAAACTCATGGTCGCAGTTCAACATGTCCTCGTAGGAGATTTCCTGTCCAGTGTGGGCCGCCATACGTCCCATCGACGTCACCAAACTAGCCTCGACGCCATACTTGACCTCATTATAGGGCTTGTCTGCACGGATTGCTTCCATGAGATCATTCCACTCGTTCTGATAAGGATCTTGATCTTCGGGCTTGAGTTTGGACTCCCAAACCATATCCGACCGGCGGGGAGTCTGGCCCTTGAAAATCGCAGAAGGATAGCCACAATCGCCGCTCTTGGAAGCAATGGCACTGCCCTTCGTGCCATGCATGTAACTCGAATACATGCTCGCACACCCCGTCATGCATCGGCCGTCGAAGTTAAACTTAGTACCGTCGGCATAGGTGTACTCCACCGCATAGGTGTCTAGGTTCTGATCAACATACGTGATCCCTTCCGGGCTCTGGCGGTAATGCCGACCGCCTAAAGCGTGAGCTTTCACGGGCCAGGCGTTCTTCATCCAGCCCAGATGGTCGACGATATGAATGTAGAAGTCGCTGTAATTGCCGCCACTGGCCCAGAGGAAACTGTGGAACCTCCGGATCTGGTAGTTCAGGTCGCTAATGTCGGCAGGTTTCGGCAGAGAGGCGAAGTAACCAATCGGGCCGTCCATGCGGTAGCCTCGTTGAAGAATGATCTCGCCAAGTTCACCGTCGTGAACTCGTTTTGCCAGCTCTTGGAGTGCTCGGCTGTGACGCGACATGAGCCCGACTCCCACCTTCAAGTTCTTCTTGGCCGCGGCCTCCCCTAAGGCGAACATGCGTTTCGATGTCGGGCCGTCCACGGTCACCGGTTTCTCCATGAAAACGTTCAGACCCTTTTCAATCGCATAGGTGAAGTGCACCCAACGGAAAGCCGGCGGAGTCGCAAAGATGACGACGTCCCCAGGCTTGAGGCAGTCCATGGCCTTCTTGTAGGCATCAAAACCCACGAATTGGCGGTCGGCGGGAACATCCAGTTTACCCGCAAAACTAGCGTTCTGCTTCAGGTTTTCGAAGCTGGACCGGAGCCGATCTTCGAACGCATCCGCCATCGCCACAAGCTTGACAGGGCCTTGCTTGGTGGAAAGGGCATTAGCGGCCGCGCCCGTGCCGCGCCCACCACAACCAACCAGCGCAACCTGGATGGTACTGCTGTCGGCTGCATGGACATGAGGGAGGGCAACACCAGCCAGGGCAGACACCGCTGCCACCCGGCCCGTACTCACAATGAATTCACGACGAGATGAAAGACTTTCTTTGGCTTGATTCATGTCGGCATGCTGTTCTGTTTTTGCGCCCGCTGTCAACTGGGATTCCACGACATTTTCTACTTCTTGTTTCCGGGTTTCGATGCTGTATTCGTGGCAGATTATCCGGCTGATGAATATGAGAATAACCATGGAACTGCCGCAGGTGTTCCCTATCCGCCAACGGTTAGCGCCCAGTCCTGGTGTGGACATCGCAGCATGCCTTCACCAGGGCCTCGCTTCCTGGTTGCCAGCGGTCAAACCCGGTGCTCGAATCGCCCTCTGCCTGGGAAGCCGAGGGATCGACCAAATTGAGCTGATCGCCAGGAAGACCCTGCAACTGCTGTCCTCGTCAGGAGCCAAACCTTTCGTACTGCCCGCCATGGGAAGTCACGGGGGTGCCACGGCCGAGGGGCAGATGGGACTCTTGGCCGGTTACGGCCTGACTCCTCAGTCACTGGGCGTCCCCTTCGCTCCCTCCATGGAGGTAGAGTTGATCGGTACCACCCCAAGCGGAGTGCCGGTCTACTGTTCCGAGGAGGCACTCAAGGCGGACCACATTGTCTTGGTTAACCGTATCAAACCCCATACCGACTTCCATGGCACATTGGGCAGCGGTCTCCTGAAGATGATGGTGGTCGGTTTGGGTAAGCAAGCAGGTGCCACCGCTTTTCACGCAGCCGCATTTCGCCTGGGCTATGAAGCTACTTTGAGGGAAATGGCGCAGGTCTTTCTGGCGAAGGCTCCAATTCTTGGAGGCGTGGCGATCATAGAAGACCAGAGTCATGCTCTTTGCTCCCTGAACGCTGTGCCCGCAGCGGAGCTCTTGGAGCGCGAAACGGCCCTGTGTCAAGAAGCTGCCAAACGGGTCCCCGCCCTGCCCTTCCATGAGATCGACCTCCTCATCGTCGATCAGATGGGCAAGAATCTCAGTGGGACCGGCATGGACCCTGCCGTCATCGGCCGGTGCATCCACGGCTACTCTCTGCGCGAGGACGTGCCCCATCGCTCGCCCTGGGTACGCCGCCTTTTCGTCAGGGGCTTGAGCCCTGAAAGTGGCGGGAACGCGATTGGATTGGGGATGGCAGATTTCACGACTCACCGCCTGGTCCAAAGCGTGAATTGGGACATCACTCGCCTGAATTCGCTTACTGCGTTGTCGCTACAGGGGGCCAAGATTCCCCTCTCCTTCGCCACGGATCTGGAGGCTATTGAGACTGCCGTGCGAACGCTTGGGCTCAGCAACCCGCGTGCAGCGCGGATCGTCCGAATCGCCAATACTCTGAGCTTGGAGCGGATGGTTGTGTCGACTGCCTTTCAGACGGAAGTCCGGGCGCTTGAGAATCTCGAGGTATTGGCTTCACCTACCGCGTTGGCGTTCGATGCTGAAGGCAATCTGACGTGAGCCCTCCGAAGCCGCCCTGGAATTCAGACAAAAACCGCTGAGAGGCAGCGGTCAGTCATTGACGAGCTCGATTCTCACGCGACGCACGGCTGACATCCGTCTCGTGCCACGCCCGGTGTGTGTCGAGCTTTCGAATTTACAGTCGGGTATTGTCCAGTACTTAGACACTCCTCCCAAGTCCCGCGCACTATGGGCGCCTTAAGTCCCAAGGTCTGCGGCCTTGGTACACAAAGTGCTTAAGGTTTTTCCCTGAATACCGATAGTCCAGTGACGTTAATGTCCTGAACACACGGTGTTTCGGAGGGGGATTCCCTCGAGCAGGTTGCGTCCCCTTAGGTTAGAAACCTAGAAGGTTCCAGATCAGTACTCTTATGCGCATTGCAGCAAGAACTTCGCATTGCTCCGGCGGGTCTTTCCTTTTCACCCTTTGTTTCCTGTTCGCCCTCATCCAATCGGATTCCAAGGCCGCTTTGCCCTCGCCATGGTCAGAAGCTGACGTTGGTGCCGTAGGGGTTGCCGGATCCTCCAGCCTAAACAGCGGGACGTTCACGGTTACCGGGTCAGGAGCCGACATCTGGGGAACCGCCGATGCATTTCGGTTCGCTTATCAATCGCTCTCGGGCGACGGGGAGATCCGAATGCGGGTCGTCAGCCAAGGAAATACCGATCCTTGGGCCAAAGCCGGCGCCATGATCCGCGAGTCCTTGGATGCCGGCTCCGGACATGCCATCATGGTAGTCACCCCAGGAAACGGGACCTCGATGCAATGGCGCACGACCTCAGGTGGGGCGAGTGATTATGCGGGAGCCGGCGATGGCCTAGTTCCTCCCTACTGGGTGAGATTGATTCGGCAGGGTAACGTCCTCACCGGGTATAAGTCGGCGGATGGCATCTCCTGGACTCAAGCCGGCTCCACGAACGTGAGCCTTCCAGGTACGGTACTGATCGGGATATGCGTCACCGCTCACAACAACACCACTACCAGTACGGCGGTCTTTGACAATGTCCAGGTTGTGGGAAGCGGCACCTCCAACGGGATTACTCGGGAAGTCTTCTACGGGACAACGGCTTCGATTGATAGTCTCTTGGCGTTACCCACCTACCCCGGGCAGCCAGATCTGACGGAGACAGTCACCACGGGTTTCGTGGCACCTACCGACTGGAAAGACAATTATGGCCAACGCATGCGCGGATACGTCATCGCCCCCACGACCGGTAGCTACACTTTCTGGATTTCGAGTGACGATAATTCGATCCTTTATCTCAGCACCGATGCGGAACCAACGCATAAAGTCGCGATCGCGCGGGTGAATAGTTGGACCCCTGCCCTGAATTGGTCGGTAGAGCCGAATCAGCAATCCAGCCCGGTGAATCTCGCTGCGGGTCAGGTTTACTACATCGAAGCCATCATGAGCGAGGGCGGAGGCGGGGACAACCTGGCGGTCCGCTGGCAATTACCCGGAGGGACGATCGAGGAACCGATCCCCGCGAACCGGCTTTACCCATGGGGCACCGCTTTTTCCGCGCCGAAGATCAGCACCCAGCCCTCCAACCTGACAGCCGTGGAGAATGAGTCCGCCTCGTTCTCGGTGAGTCTCTCGAACGTAGGACCGGCAACCTTTCGTTGGGAGAAAAACCAGGTGAGCATTCCTGGAGCCACCAATGCCACTCTGACGCTCTATCCAGTAGCTTTGACGGATCACGGCGCCCGCTATCGGTGCATTGCCCTGAATTCCATGGGCAGTGACACGTCGGCTGAGGCAGTCCTTTCCGTGACGCCTGACCTGAAGCGGCCTACCATCACTGCGGTACAGAACATCGGGGCCACCCAACTTCGCATTACCTTCTCGGAATCCATAGATCCCCTCTCCGGCCAGGACATCAGCAATTATGCCATCCAAAGCGGCATCCAAGTGGTGGGAGCCGTAATGGGAGCAGACTCAGCCACCATCCTCCTCACCACCGCCCCGCTCACGTTCGGAACAAGCTACACCCTGATAGCGGGCAACATCCGTGATCAGGCGGCATCCCCTAATGCTTTGCTGCCGGGATCCTCCACTGATTTCACCGCAACGGCGTATGTTCCCGTGGACATTGGGCTCACCCAACCAGGCACAACCCAAACTGTCCCGGGCGGGTATTCAACCAGGGTGGCCGGAGCGGGAGTTTCGGGAACATCTGATCAGTTCCACTTCGACTACCAGGAGCGTTCTGGCGACTTCGACGTTCAAATGAGGGTAGCCTCTCTGCTCGGGTCTGACGCCTGGGCAAAAGCAGGTCTCATGGCCCGCGAAACCATGGACCCCGGCAGTCGTTTTGCCAGCGCTTTCGCCACGCCAAGCCTCGCTGGTTGCTTCCTCCAGTCTCGGGCTACCCAAGGCGCAGCGTCAACCACTACGGGATTCTCCCCTGTCAATTACCCCAACACCTGGCTGCGTTTGCAGAGAGCAGGTAACACCTTCTCCGCCTACGCGGGAATTGACGGCCAAGCATGGGCCCTCCTCGGTAGTACCACGATCGCTATGCCGGCGAAAATCCTTTTGGGGTTTGCCGTCACCAGCGCAGACCCGAACACCGCTACCGTGGCTCTCCTGCAGGATCTTGCCAACACGGTTTCATCCACCGCCGCAACAGTGCGTTTCCCCGATGAACCGCTTGGGCCATCCTCGCGCACCAGTCCATTCGTTCTCACTGAGATCATGTACCGACCTGCTCCCCGAGCCGACGGACGTGTTCTGGAATTCGTGGAAGTCTACAACTCCAACCCCTTCTTCGAGGATTTGGGTGGATACCGACTTTCTGGGGAAATCAGTTATACTTTTCCCAAAGGAACGCGACTGCCTGGAGGTGCTTTCCTGGTGGTTGCCAAGTCTCCTGCGGATCTCCTGAGTCAATACTCCGTCGACGCTTCGATCGTGTTTGGACCCTACACCAACAGCCTGGGCAAACAGGGGACTCTCCGACTCCGCAATGCACAAGACGCGGTCCTGCAGGAGGTGAGCTACTCGAACGACCCACCCTGGCCCGTCGCTGCAGACGGTACGGGACATTCCCTTATCCTCGCCCGCCCTTCGCTCGGGGAGAACGATCCGCTGGCTTGGAGGATGAGCGAGCTCCTTGGTGGCTCGCCCGGAACGGTGGACGGGTACCGTCCGGATGTCCTTCGTGCGGTAGTGATCAACGAATTGCTCGCCCATACGGATCCGCCTGAGTTGGACTCAATTGAGTTATACAACCACTCGAACACGGAGCTGGATCTTAGCGGCTGCGTCCTGACTGACGATCCGCTTACCAACAAGTTTTCACTGCCTTCGGGCACGAAGATCCCCTCACGTGGTTGGATCGCGTTTGACTCTACGAAACTTGGGTTTGGTTTGAGTGCGGCCGGCGAGACCGTCTATTTCAAGAGTGCAGCGACGGGACGCATCCTGGACGCGGTGAAGTATGGGCCACAGGCGAATGGCGTTTCCTTGGGACGCTACCCAGATGGAGGGCAAGAATTCTATCCTCTCCAGGCAAAGACTCTTGGACTGAAGAACGAGAAACCCAAGGTCAGCGTCGTGGCAATTAACGAGATCATGTTCAAGCCGATCTCGGGTAGCTCCAACGACGAGTACCTGGAACTCTATAACCGGAGCGCCGCTGCCGTGAATATTGGCGGATGGAGACTTCAAGGTGGTATCTCCTACGTGTTCCCCACCAATACCATGCTCCCCGCCAACGGGTTCCTGGTCGTGACCGAAAACCGGACAAACCTGATGGCGAAATACCCCTCCCTCAACGCAGACAACACGGTGGGGGATTTCTCGGGAAGCCTCGCCAACGGTGGTGAACGCATCGTTTTGGCCATGCCTGAAGATATCATCTCCACCAATCAGTCAGGCCAATTCACCACCAATTGGGTCTGGGTCGCGATCGACGAAGTCGCTTACCAAAAGGGTGGCAACTGGGGGCGCTGGATCGATGCTGGAGGCAGCAGCCTGGAGTTGATAGACGCTCATGAGGATCATCGCCAAGCCTTCAACTGGGGCGACAGTGATGAATCCTCCAAAGGCCAATGGGTGTTGGTAGAAGCCACGGGCACACTCGACCTAGGCGCCAGCTATAACGGAACCGCAATCGATCGAATCGATATCGGCATGCAGGGAGAAGGAGAGTGCCTGGTCGATGAGGTGGAAGTCCGGAGTGGGGCCTCTGGCTCGAACCTGGTGGCGAATGGTGGTTTTGAGTCAGGACTGACCAACTGGCGCCCGATGGGAAACCATATCCGATCCTCCGTAAACAACGGCGGCTATGCCGGGACGAAGTCGCTCTATCTAAGGGCGAGCAGTCGGCTGGACACGATGGCCAATCGCGTTTCAGGCACTCTGGGGACCGGTCTGACGGCCGGGGGAACGGCTACGATTCGCGCGAGGGTAAGATGGATTCGCGGCTGGCCGGAAATCATCCTGCGATTGAAAGGGAATTACCTGGAGGCGGTGGCTCGCATCACACCTACGCAAGGTTTGGGGACCCCTGGCGCGCCTAACAGCAAAGCCGTCGGCAACATCGGTCCGGCAATCGGGTTGGTCTCGGCCTCACCCATGCTCCCTGCGGCTGGCCAGGCCACTGTGGTGTCAGCACAGGTCACCGATCAGGACGGAGTCGCCTCTGTTGCGCTGAAGTACCGCGTTGATCCAGCCACGACCTGGAACTCGATCGCTATGCGAGACGACGGCACTGGGGGAGATTCCATCGCGAATGACAGGGTGTATTCCGCAACTCTACCCGGACAGACAGCGGGCACACTCGTTGCCTACGTTGTCACCGCCAGCGACCAATCTGCGACCCCGGCAGGCTCGCAGTACCCCAGACCCACTCTGGCAACCGAATGCCTTCTCCGCTTTGGCGATTCAATCCCACGCCCGGAATTCGGGAGCTACCACATCTGGATGACCCAGGCAAATCGCAACGAGTGGAATAGTCGTTACACCCTCAGTAACGAACCCCTTGAAGCCACCCTCGTCTATGGCAATTTCCGTACGATCCATGGTATTGGGTGCCGATTCGCCGGCAGCCCTTATCACCAGGGCCAGAATTCGCCGGAAGGGTCATCGCACTTTACGATCGGGTTGCCCTCGGACAACCGGCTTTATGGAACGGACAATCTCAACAAACTGCATGCTCCTGGAAACGGGGCTTTCGACGATTCGACGGTTCAACGGGAGCAAATGGGCTACTGGCTGCTGCGTCAACTGGACTGTCCCTGGAGCTATCGGCGATACGTGACGGTCTACTTCAATGGCACCAGGAAGGGCGAAGTCATGGAAGATATGCAGACCCCTAACGCGGATTTTGTGGGATCCTATTTCCCAGACCATCCCCAGGGCCAACTCTATAAACTGCAGCCCTGGTTCGAAATGGACGACGCGGCTGCACCGTATCTGAACTTCAATAACCAGTCATGGTGCCTTTTCAACCGCTACACCACCACCGGGGGGCAGCACAAGATCGCGCGCTATCGTCCCAACTGGCTCTCTCGCATGGAACAGGTCACTGCCAACGATTACACAAACGTCACCACTTTGGTGGATACCTTGGTCCTGACTCCCGACGCCCAGTTCGTCGAAAAAGCCGATGCCATTGCTGACATCGAGGAGTGGGTTCGCTTGTTTGCGATGAACCACTCGGTGGGCAATTGGGACAGCGTTGGCTACCAGAACGCGCAGAATACCTATGGGTTTAAGCCGGACGATGCTCGATGGAAGCTCCTCGTGTACGACCTCAACATCCTTCTTGGCAACTCGGGATGCCACGGCCCGACCGGCGACAACCTCTTTGCCACCCCCGGGGGGGATCAGGGCTCTGCCAGGATTCTCGCGACACCCAAGTATCGTCGTGCCTATATGCGCGCCTTGTTGGCGATCGCCAACGACATGATGGGCAGCAGTGCAGCCGGTGAGATTCTCGACGCCAAATACCGAGCGTTTCAGATGCTCGGCCTGAACATTCAGTCCCCAAGCCCGATCAAGACCTACATGAACACTCGCAAGAGCTATATCCTCTCGCAGGTGAGCGGACTGGATGCGCCACTGGCCATCACTTCCGGCGGTGGTGCCGACTATTCGGTTTCCACCAACGTGATCTCCCTGACGGGAACAGCACCCTTTGCCATCGAATACTTCCGACTCAATGGCGAGAAATGGCCTGCCACCTGGAACAGCGTCACCGGGTGGACCCTGAAGGTCGTCCTGCAGGCAGGCGTCAACGCCATCACCATCCAAGGGTATGGCATCGACGGACAACCGATTACCGGGGCCACCAAATCCATCAACATCACTTACACGGGGCCTCAAGAACTGCCGGAGGATTTCATCGTCATCAACGAGATCATGTACAATCCAGCGAACCCCAGCGCAGGGTTCGTGGAACTGTACAACCGTTCCTTGCGAACCGCCTTCGACCTCACCGACTGCCGCCTCGAAGGGGCCGATGGCACCTTCGATAACGCCACCTTCCTTAACCCAGGGCAGTACCTGGTCATGGCATCGGATCCCGTCAGTTTCGCCACCACATACGGCAGCGGCATCCCTGTGGCGGGTCATTTCAACGGAAAGCTTCAGAATGGCGGCGAGACTCTCCGATTAGTCAAACCTGCCCCAAGCACGAATGAAATGGATGTTCTAATCGACGAAGTTACCTATGGCAGCGTTCCGCCCTGGCCCACCAATGCGAATGGATATGGACCTTCGCTGCAGTTGGTAGACTCTGCCAGGGATAACAATCGCGTAGCTAATTGGGCGGCCTCCTCGGATAACCGTCCTCCGGTGCTTCAGAGCATCGCCAACCGCGGAATTGACCTTGGACAAAGCCTCCAAGTGACTGCCACTGCATCCGATCCCGACCCTGGTCAGACTGTGACTTACAGCCTGGGGCAGCCCGTCCCAGCGGGCGCAAGCATCCATCCGCAAACCGGGCTGATCCAGTGGACTCCCACCGCAGCTCAGGCGATGGACTACTACTACCTCATCTACACCGCGACCGACAACGGCAACCCGCCGCTCAGCGTGAGCCGCTATTTCATGGTCACCGTGACCAATTCCAGCCAACCGCCGGCAATCCCTACTACCAACAGTCTCATCGCCATGCAGACCTCCTGGAAGTATAATCAGGACGGTCAAGAATACCCCAACTGGCAGACGTCTGCCTTCTCCGATACCGCGTGGCCCTCTGGCAACTCCGTGCTCGCCGTGGAACCGGACCCTCTTCCCCTACCCGTTTCCCAAAACCTGACACTCGGGAAAACGACCTACTACTTCCGCAAGAAGTTCACATGCACTTCAGCCCCGACACAAACTGCACTCTCCATGAAGGTGCTGATCGATGATGGGGCCGCTTTCTACCTCAATGGGCAACGAGTCTACCTGCTTCGAATGCCCGACACTTTCGCTTACAGCACCACTGCGCAAAATCCCAGTGTGGGAAATGCAACCTACGAAGGGCCGTTCACGATTCCTAGCACCGCCTTGGTCCAGGGAGAGAACGTCATGGCGGTTGAAGTTCACCAAATCAACAGTAGTAGTACGGATATCACCTTCGCGATGAGCCTCGACGCGATCGTTACGCCTGCAGGCACCAAGACGCTCCCCGCGACCCCCCCGGCTCCACCGAGTCTGCCTCCCGATCCCTCCTCCAGCCTGGCCACTCCAGGAGCTATCAATTCCTTCGTGAGAAGCATCTCGGCCTTTCCAACCCTCCGCATCAACGAGGTCCAACCGGAGAATCTGACCGGGCCAGTCGATCATCTCGGTGAGCATGGATCCTGGGTTGAAATCATGAATCACGGCTCGAACAGTGTTGACCTCAGCGGGATGTACCTCAGCGACGATTACGCATCTCTCACAAAATGGTCGTTCCCTGCGGGCACCGCGATTGACGCAGGCCAAGTCATGGTGGTGTGGCTCGATGGCCAGGAGTCCCAGGGTACTTTGGCTGAGCCTCACGCAAACTTCACTCTTGCGCCAACGCAAGGCAGCGTCCTCCTCTCCCGTCTCGAAGCCTCAAGCTCGCAAATAGTGGACTACCTGAACTATTCTCAGGTCCGACCGGACTATTCTTACGGAAGTTATCCGGATGCCAGACCCGGAGGGCGTCAGCCATTCTACTACCCCACACCGGGCATGACCAACAACCCGGACGCCGGTCCAGGGCTTCTCTTCATCAACGAATGGATGGCCAGTAACACCCGCACCATTCCTGACCCCTCCGACGCGCAGTACCAAGATTGGTTCGAACTGTATAACGGTGGCGAAAAGCCGTTGGACCTGGACGGATTCTTCCTTTCGGATGATCCCGCCGCACCTCGCAAGTTCACCATCCCGGCGGGTTATGTTATCCAACCCCGTGGCCATCTCCTGGTCTGGGCCGACGAACAGACAGGCCAAAACAAGACGAACGTCCAGGATCTACACGTCAACTTCAAGCTTAGCCAAAGCGGCGAACAGATCTTAATGAATGCTTCTGACGGACGGCTTGTCGACCACGTGGTCTTTGGTGGGCAGACAAACGACGTAAGCCAGGGCCGGTATCCGGACGGGGCTTTCGGCACGAACTATTCGTTCATGCTCATCCCAACCCCGCGAACCACAAATCTCATTCCGGGGGCCAACCATGCCCCGGTATTCGCGCCGATCGCTGGACAGTCCAGCACAGAGGGTTCCCAGTTCTCGCTCCAGGTGCAGGCTTCAGATCCAGACTCCGGACAGAGCGTTGCCTATTCACTCGATGCAGGGTTCCCGGACGGAATGACGATTCACCCGACAACCGGGGTCATCACCTGGACTCCCTCCGAAGCCCAGGGGCCAAACTCCTACACGATCAGCGTCCGCGCCATCGACGACGGCCTGCCTACCCTTAGCCAGTCCGCACAGTTCTCCCTGACCATACTGGAAGCGAACTCGAGCCCGGTGATGGAGGCCATCCCGAATATCAGCCTCCCTGCAGGCACGGCCTACTTGGCCCAAGCCCACGCCAGCGATCCAGATCTGCCCTCTCAGGCGCTCACCTTTAGCGCCGAATCCCTTCCCCAAGGCGCCTCGCTCGATCCAAGCAGCGGGCTGTTTGCGTGGACGCCCTCCAACGCTCAGGGAGAAAATGATTATACGATCCAGTTGACGGTAACGGATAACGGTACACCGCCGCTGCAAGCCTCCACACTTTTCACCATTTCCGTCACCAAGACCAATTCTTTCCCGCAAATCGCCACCATTCCTCCCCAACTCGTGATGGAGAATTCCGTTTTGCGCTACACCGTGCTAGCCTCCGATCCCGATCAACCAGGACAGACTCTCACATTCTCCCTTCAAGGAAGCATTCCCACAGGCCTGGGCATCAATCCCCAGACCGGAGAGATCAGCTGGGAACCAACGGAAAACCAAGGACCTGGAATCTACAGTGTGACCGTCTCGGTGAGCGATAATGGCGCACCCGCTTTGTCGGCTGTCGCCAGCATGAGTATCAAGGTCGAGGAAGCGAACACGCCGCCCACTCTGGCCACCATCGCCGACGAGGCCTTGGACGAACTCCAAACTCTCCAGGTCACTCTTCATGCAACGGATGGCGATCTTCCCGCCAACACTCTCACCTATTCCTTGGTGGAAGGTCCTCAAGGCCTAACCCTGGATCCCTCCACGGGGCTTATCTCCTGGACTCCATCAGAGGTCCAAGGGCCCAGCACCAACAAGGTCACAGTCAAGGTGAGCGACAACGCCTCG
>CAYPNF010000022.1:0-51355 GCA_964411985.1 uncultured Verrucomicrobiota bacterium | reverse complement strand
GGTCCAAGGGCCCAGCACCAACAAGGTCACAGTCAAGGTGAGCGACAACGCCTCGCCCGCGCTCTCGGATGCCAAGTCATTCACGGTCATCGTTCGCAAAAAGACCTCCGCCACCCTTACCTTGGTCAATCCCAAGATCAGTTCCAACGGCACGGTCAGTTTCACCTTCCGACCTGATCCCGGGGTGACCTATCGGATCCTCTGGTCGAGCGATTTGGGGGGAGGTGTTTGGGCCGTGCTTAAGGAAATCGCATCCACTGAGAGCGACTACTACTTCGAAGACACATCTACCCAGGGGACTACCCGATTCTATAAAGTCCAACGCGTGGATTGACCTTCCTCGAAAGTCAGCGGCGCCAGTGAGGACTGATGTCTCCGCGCCGCAAGAATAGGGGAGTGCCCCGTTTGGGCACTTCCTATGACTCTGCAATCCTGACCACCTTAGCCTCGAGGGCGCTGAAATCATCCGCGATGCGCCGAGTTCCGTTCTTGACGGTGAGAAGACGGCGCTGCTCGCTCAGGTTCCAAACCAGAACCTTCCCAACCGCCGGATACCATGCGCATACCGCAGGCAGGTCTTCCTCAATATGCGGAATGGAGCCAAGTTGCGGGCGAAGCCGATTCTTGAGGGCGAAAATGCCTGCCAGCGTCTCCTCCACTTTCTCAGCCGTCGGTGGACAGTTAGGTGCGGTGGACCGGCAGATCAGCCGTTCTTGTTTCCTTGCTGGAGTCCATTCCCGCACATCAAAATCAGAGAGGAATACCCAACCCTCGCCAGGAATGCGGTCCACGACCTCAAATGGAACACCCATGGCAAGCCAAAGACTGAACGGCAGATCGTCTCCCACCAACCTTTGCGCCTCCCCCCAATAGTGCTTCAGGGGACCCTGCATCCGCTGCCCCGCGATCTCTCGGTGAAGGTCCGACTGAACCCGCATCGCTGGCCCCAGAACCGACCAATGGCCCCGGGGAAAGGGAGTCAAACCGCTCATAAACATGGTGTGACGCACATCCGCAAGGGTAGAGATGACCAACTTCGCCGCCAGGTTCGACGCGCTGAGCCGATTGGCGGGATAGGCAGTCGTCTCGCTATAGGCACGCTCAGGACTGGCAAACCGACGGTGAAAGAGCGCGCTGAACAACTCATCCGTCTTTCCCTTGACCGGGGTAAAGGCAGCATCCTCAAACATCAGTTCCCCGACTCGAAAAGGAACATCCCGGTAGTCCCCCAGCCTCAACCCCGCTTTTTCCGACCCCAGGTACATTACCATCACTCCCAACTGCCCGCGAAAACGACTTTCTTGCGAACGGAAAGACGCTGTCATTTCCAGCCCGGTAAACTCGAGCCAGTTCCTTAGGACGCTTGTCAACCGACGGCATCGAACGTCATCCAAGAGCTCGTTCCACATCGACTCGGAATGACCGAACTTCCGAAGGAAGCTCGTCCGGTGCCCAGCACAGAAACAGCCCCCGATCTCCCCAGGGCCCCGTGCCACCCGAAAGTCATCGTCAAGAAACCCTCGACGGAATCCCAACCTACGAAGCTGCTTGAGTGCCATGGCGTTTTCCTCAGTGGCGGGCCGGTGCAGAGATGTTCCCGTGAAGGATTTGCCATCTGGACGCTCACCCACTCGCCAGTGAGAAGGTGGCGTGAGTGGAAAATCACCATCCTTTGCTCCCAGTGAATCACCAGGATGCCCGAGGGGGACCGTGATCAAACAGGGCTCCATTCCAGCTCGTTCGACCCTCCGAAAAGCTCGCTGAACCAACTCCTGGGAGTAAGGATGGTGCCCATAGAAATATCCGGCCAGCCATACGCACCCAACTCCCGCCTCCCTTACGATGTCGAGCAGCTCAGGCTCCCCCTCGACCACGGGTGGAGCTAGGCAGACGTGATAATCCCTAATCGCGCTCTTTGCCCTGCCCCACCCGGGGAGCGCCATGGAGCACGCCGTTGCGCACGCAGTAGCTCGGATCCAATTTCGCCGTGACCATGACTGCTCCGTCATCGCAAATCTTCTCCCCAGGACACTTCAACAAAAAGAAAGAGCACCCATGCCTAGTTCAGACAAGGGTGCCATTCCAAAACCGTCGAAGCCCTAGAGCTTCTTGATCCGGATGTTCTTGAAAGCAACCGGATCATTGTGGCCGGCAAACCCGAAGTACCCGGACTTCCGATCCTTCCCAGGATGCGGGCTATTCCCCATGAATTCCTTCACAGTCGCCAAGTCTCCATCAAGAATCACCGTTCCGTTCAGTTCCACCTTGATCTGGGATCCGCGAATGGTCACTTCCTGGAAGTTCCACTCGTTATTGGGATGCTGGTATCCGCGAGCTGCGGGGATCATTCCGTAGGCGGAACCATGGGCCTGCCTGGCGTCAATCTTGTCGCCTACCACCTTCTCGTAGTTGTCATCCAGAACCTGGTTCTCCATCATCCCGTCGTAGGCCGTATCACCCTTGCCTGGATAGCGAATGGCGAGACCGTTGTTGCCGCCAGGGGGAAGTTTGAACTCCAGTCGCACCACAAAATCGGCGAATTCCTCTTTGGTGTAGATCGTTCCGCCCTTCTCCTTTTTGCAGGCGATCGCACCGTCCTTGATTTCGTAGTTATCCACCGGACCTGCCCATCCTTCGAAGTCCTTTCCGTTAAAAATGGACTTGAACCCAGGGTCTTCCCCGTGGCTGGCTAGAATCTTGTTAGCCTCTTCGCTTCCGATTTCGCGCACAAAAATGTTCTTCCAACGGATCTCGCCGCCATGAGTTTGAAGCTCAATCGGTCCCTTGGCGGGAATGGGAGACTTGCGATCGTAGTAATTCTCCATGAGCGCGTGGTCAACCACCTGTTTTCCGTTGAGCCAGACACTGACCCGCGCACCCACCATAAGGATGCGAAACTTGTTCCACTCACCGAATGGCTTATCAGCTTTCACTAAGGGGTCTTTTCCAGGGGCACCAGCCGAGTTGTTCCAGAGCCCGCCTGATCCCTTGTCCGAGCCGATGCTGAATTTGCTTGGGTCGGTGTAATCCCAAATTTGTACCTGCGGACAGCCCCGGAGGTAGATGCCGGAGTCGGCTTTGGCCACCGTCTTGTATTCCAGCAAAAGCTCGAAATCACCGTAATCCTTGGTAGTGGTGGCGTACTTGCCGTTGCCGTCGTTGACCAACTCATCCCCTTCCACACTCCAGTGCTTTGCCATGTCCGCCGTCCATTCTGCGTCGGTCGCTTTCCGTTTTTCCTCCGGCATTGCCAACCATTGACGGTGATCGAAGGTGTCGCCACCGCGCCAGCCAGACAGGTCTTTGCCGTTGAACAAAGCGGTGAAACCGGCGGGAGGGTTTGGGGCACCCTGTACGGCTTGGAATGACACGAATGCGGCGAAGGCAGCTCCGACTAGGCCGCGGCAGGTACTCTTTGGTATCAGAAACATGGCGTCTTAAAGTTGCTCTTTCCCCCAACCTGTAACCATGCCGAAGATTTGTAGCAAGCGTTAATCTTGATTTCTGGTCACAACCTTGTTTGAATCCTCCCATCGGCAGGCAAAGCATGCACAAAACATGAGACCTGCGGAAAGAATGAATAGCGCCTTTACGTTTCACATGAATAGCAACTCCTTATCCCGACGCAGTTTCCTCCAGAACACCAGCGCGGCCGCCGTGTTGGCATCCACAGCACCCTTGAGCCTGATGGCTGCCGATGGGGCCACCCAACTAACCATCGCTTTCGTGGGTTGTGCCCACATCCACACACCCAGCTTCGTGAACCTGCTCAAGGGCCGCAAGGACGTCAGGGTAAAGGCAGTTTGGGATCATGATGCGGCTCGGGCCGAAAAACGCGCCAAGGAGTTGGACACCCAAACGGTATCCAACCTGAAGGATATCTGGACTGACCCAGAGATCAAAGCCGTGGTCATCTGCTCGGAAACCAACCGTCATCTGGAATTGATCCTGTCGGCAGCCAAGGCCAGGAAGCACATCTTCGCGGAAAAGCCGCTTGGTTTCGGTGCCAAGGACAGCTACGCGATGGCAAGTGCAATCCTGAACAACAAGCTCCTGTTCACAACTGGGTACTTCATGCGCACCGACCCCAAGCACTTGTTTCTCAAAGAGGAGATCGCGAAGGGCACCTTCGGAAAGATTACCCGAGTTCGGGGTAGCAACTGTCACAGCGGATCGCTGGGTGGATGGTTCGATACTGAATGGCGCTGGATGGCAGATCCGAAGATCGCCGGCGTAGGTGCGTTTGGCGACTTGGGCACTCATTCGCTGGATATCATGATGTGGCTCTTGGGGGATGTAGAATCCATTTCTGCCGATATCAAGGTCGTGAACGGCCGGTACGGGGAATGTGATGAGTCTGGCGAAGCCATTATGCGCTTCAATAATGGTATTACCGGGACCCTCGCGGCAGGCTGGGTGGACGTAGACGATCCCATGACTCTCTTGATCAGCGGCACAGAGGCGCACGCTACGATTTTCAAGGGGGAACTTTACTTCAAAGCCAACAAAGTGGAAGGCGCGGACGGAAACAAGCCCTGGAAGAAACTCCCTGCTGCCCCTGCCCTTCCTTTGCACATGTTCTGCGACGCGGTGCTCGGAAAAGGTAACCCACAACTCGTCACCCCCCGAGAGGCGGCAGCACGGGTTAGCGTCATGGAAGCCGCCTATAAGGCTGACAAATCCCGTAAGTGGGAAAAACCAGTCTATCCTTTGTTCTGACCAGAAGATCGTTGTTGGCCAGGTAAAATTCGATAGGGTGGCTGTGACACGCACAGCCGCCCTTTCTATTTCCGGTGTCAGCGCACTTCCTGGAAGCTTCGTGATGAATTCACAACCGGTCGCCCTCTGCTAGATCGGTTCCATCAGACTGCAAGGGGGATGCTGCAGGCATGTAGAGAGAGAAGGTACTGCCTTGACCCACCTGACTTTCCACTACGATGCCATGCCCCATCTCTTTAGAGAATTCGTAGACCATATAGAGACCTAGCCCCACCCCATGCCGTGAGGAGAATGACTTCGTCGTGAAGAACGGCTCGAAAATCCTGGGCAGAACCTCTGGGGAGATCCCCAAGCCTGTGTCTTGAATAGAAACGACCACGTAGGCGGCCGCGGGAGTGGGGGCAAGAACCGCGGTTTCCGGCGGGTGCTGTAAGGGACGGACCCGGACCGTCAGGCGACCGCCTTCTGGCATGGAGTCGGCTCCGTTCAGAAGTAGGTTAAGAAAGACCTGCTGCATGAGATCGGGAATGCCACGCGCGAGAACCGGAACGGGAGGCGCATCCAACTTGATCTGCACCCCCTTCACCCCTCGGTCGCCGATGACCCGAATTGTCTGCGCGGCCAAACCCCGGACATCGCAGACTTCCACCCGGTACTCACCGGTCCTGCCAAATCCGAGCATTGCCTTCACAATGCCGCTGCCTTGATCCACCATGGCCTGGATTCGCTCGAGGCGCGTACGTACTTTGGCCTGATTATCGAGATTGGATTCGATGATCTGGACCGAGCCCTTGATGATCGACAGGATGTGGTTGAAATCATGAGCCACTCCTGCTGCAAGTGTGCCGAGGGCGGTCATTTTCTGGCTGTGCCCCAACTTCTCCATGGCGACCTCCAGCTCACGAGTTCGCTCTTGCACAGTCTTTTCCACCAAAGTGTAACTCCGGCGCAACTGAATGTGCCTGTTGATCGCCAAACCGGCGAAGAAGAGAGCAGCGAGCACTCCAGCAAGTGCCACCCCCACGATCCGTGGTTCCTGAAACCAGGGTACCACAACCGTGAACTCGAACACCGCCGGGGAAACCTCCACGTTCCAATTCCGGTCCATGGACCGCACCTCAATGCGATGAGGTCCAGCGGAAAGTTCCTGAAAAACCACCCGGCTATCAGCAACGAAGGAGGACCAATTACCGTCGTCAAGCCGGTGTGAGAAAAGCAGACGGCTGACCGGAGTGAATTTCCAACGGTCCACCGCCTGGCAGGAGAGAGTCACCGGGCGAGATTCCACGGTGCTTCCCTCAAAATCGGCCCTGACGGCGAGGGTTTTGGGCGCCTCGGTGTCTGCTTGCGGAAAGTAGCGGCTGAGCCCACGAGAGGTCCCCACCCAAATCCCTTCAGCGCCGTCGCGCAGAAGCGACAGTACGGAGGAAGCAGGAAGGCCTTCTTCCAACCCAATCCCTACCCAGGAGTCCTTGCCGTGCCGATAGAGACCGCTCCCAGTCGCCACCCAGACTCCGCCATTCGCCGATTTTTCCATGGCATGAACGTGGTCCAAGCCGGCGTGGACAATGCTCCACCTCCGGCCATCGTACTCACTAATCCTCCGCAACCCACCAACCCATATCTTGCCTTCGCCAACTTCCAGCCAACAGTGAGCCCCATCATCGCTGTATCCCTCGGCGGATCCAAAGCGTTGCCATTGAAAATCCCTCCAGACTGCAGGCCCATCCGGCCCGCCGATCCAGACCTCCCCTGCCTCCGTCTCCCGTAAAAACGACAACTCATCACTCCCTTGCAGGGGAAAAGGGGCTCTCTCATAGGGTTGCAGGGACTCTCCGTCAAAAACCCAAAAGGAGTTCTCTTTGCGATCCACAATCCGCGCCTGTGCCTGCAGACAAACCGTGCCTCCAGGCAACAAACCGAGGATGGTCTTGAGCTTGGGCCCATCAGGCCCGGGCGATAGCGGAGAAAAAAGTGTGGAGGTGGGATCGAACAGGAGCACCTCCCCGCCCACACCACATAGCACCCGCCCATCCTTCAGAACCATCAGCTTTCCTGGATCGCGGATGGACCTCTCGATGGGTGGGGGCCAGGACCAGGACCGGAAAACCGAACCGTCCAGCATGGCCAGCGTTTCCGCAGTGGCACACCAGAGTCGGTTTGAGGCCATGGCCATACTCTGCACGGGTCCCCGGTCGGCCGCCACTTCGGCAGGGGTCCTCCAAACCGGTGGGGCGAACCTCTCCACCCCTTCCAGGGTTGCCAGCCAGAACGCCCCCTTTGGCTCTACGGCCACGTCATAGTACTGGCTCGCGTTCAGCCCACATCGCACGGTCTCGGCAGAAGTTGGAGAGACCCGCAGCAGACTGTTTTGAGTAATGGCCCAGTAGTGGTCCTTGCGCCAATCTCGCCAAGCCAGCCGGGGATTCTCTCCTGGCAAATGACGGATAGTCCAATTCGTTCCCTGAAGTCGCAGCACAACCCTGCGCTCGAGTGAAAGGGACTCCCCGACGGTGGTCACCCCTCCTTCGTCGTCCTCAAAACAGCGGTTCAGGTTTGTCATCATGAGCTCCGGGGGCAATAAATGCTCCTCCCAAAGCGAATCCCCCCGGATCTGGCGCAGTGGACCGGGAATTTTGGCTATGCCGTTGCCAGCGGTGATCCATACACCACCATCGCGCGCAAGCGACAAGCTGGAGTACTTACCTAATCCTTCGGGTTCCGCCCGCCTCAATAGCGTGATTTCATGACTCAGAAGCCGGTAATCAAAAAACTGCTCCGAGGCTAAAATCAGGACCCGGTCCTGCTCAGCAGGGAGGATGAACGGCTGACGGGCTTGTCGCAGGGGATTTTTTCGTGACTCCGAAGAGAGCAATTCGAGGGGGTAGAGGACCCAGTCCGTGGATTTGAACTCGAGCAAGCCCTCCTCACAAGTGGAGAAGATCCTTCCCGCGCGACTTTCATACAGGCGGTGGCTTCTTTGCGCTGGTGCGGGATACCTCTGGACAACGTAACCATCAAGCAAGCTCAAGGCGTTGAACTCGCCATGACGAATCCAAACGTGGTTACGCGGCCCCAGACTGACCGAGGTGCTAAGAGATTCGCTGAGCCCGTCCGCAGCTCGATACGTTTGCCACTCGGGCAGGCCCTGGGCCCGAGCGCTACCGCTGACGCAAATGCCAACGGCCAACGCCAAAAGAGCCCCTGCATGTTTGCAGGTCTTGCCTCCAATGAAGACCAAGGAATGCGACAAACCCATTTCGCCACAGGGCATACGGCATAGTTACCGTGCCAGCCCTTGGCTTCACTCTAGCCCACGAAGCCACGCGGTGTCCAAGCCCAAGTCAGGGCATGGCCAAAACGCGAGTCTCGCCACCAAACTCCAGCGTCACATTCGACTGACTAATTGCCGTGATTGTGGCACCTTCCACTGAGTCACCCCTGGAATACGTTTTCCCGTTAATGCGAGCTGTACTGCCTGTTTGCCGGAACATGATTCCCTGCAACTTGAGTTCTGGGAACTGGACTTTCGCAGCGTTAACAGTCTCGCTGACAACCACTTCATTAGTTACATCCGCAGAAACGATGGGAGGATTTTCCGAAACGACACTCGCCGGCTCGGAGGATGCCTGAGCAGCGTTAGCGTCCTGATCAGACTGGCTGGTGGCCAACGCAGGCACGGCATTGGTCTCCTCGTCACCCGCCACAATCACTTGCGGCGGTCGAAGGGTCTTGTAGACCAGGAGACAAATGACCAGTGCCAGTACCATGGTTGCCCCGATCGGGATCAGCGAAGTCTTCCACCACGGCAATTCTGGACTCGGGGCTTCGTCTGAAGAACTTACTGTGGCGTCCGGATCAGGTGCTCCTGATGGCGTCGGACTGGACCTCACGGGACGTTCCACCGGTTCGCCCGCAGCCGCCCTGCGCCAGTCCTCGATGCGCTCGTGGAGGCCCGCTTTCAAGAGATAGTCCTGGTCCATGCCCCCAGAGGGCAGGGTCTGGGCATCCGGCCGGAGTTCATAGTCCAAGGCATCGGCGACGTGGACGGCGGTCAGCAAGGAAAAGCCATCTACCTCCTGGATCCCGGGACGGTGATGGAAAGCGGTCGCTTCCACCAGGGGAATTGGCATCGCCCAAAGACCCAGCAAGTAAGCCCCCACCTCAGCATGGGTAGCCTGAAAGGTCTGTTCCTCCGCTTGCCAAAGGGGAAGTGTGTTCTGGCGAGCGAGTTCAAACGTCTGGTTGTATTGATCAGGAAGGTTGCTGGCAAAGACCAATTTGCCGACGTCATGAAGCAAACCTGCCGTGAAAGCTTCATCGGCCAGCTTGGAATCACCCGTCTCCAGCATCGTAATGCGTTTGGCTATGTTGCCGACACTCAAGCTGTGCGCCCAAAGCTGATCCAACGAGAGGTTCTTGGCTGAAATTTTGTCAAAATGCGTGAAAACCTGGATACAGAGCAGGATGGATTTGACCGTCTCCACCCCGAGAATCGAGACCGCCTCGGAGGGGTTGGTAACCTTCTGCGATAGCCCGAAGAAAGCCGAGTTCACCATCTGAAGCAGCTTTGCAGTCATGGCCAGGTCCTTGGCAATCGCCTCGCCCACATCCTGAACTGACGCGTTCGGGGACTCTAATCGCTTCAGGACTTCGAAGTAGGCCGCAGGAAGGCTTGGGAAGTTCTGCATCTGGGCCACCAGATTCTTGACCGTCTCGGAGGAAAGCCATGCATCCAAAGCCAGGGCCTTCTGGATGGTGTTGATCAAGCTCGAGGCGGCAAACGGCTTGGAGATGAACTGGTGAGACCCCCAGACACAAGCCATCATCATCTCTCTGTCCGCAAAGCTGGAAAGAATGAAACGCAGGGTGCGAGGCTGGTCCGCACGAACCCGATTCAGAAACTCGAGGCCGTCCATCCCCGGCATCCGCATGTCGCTCACCACGACATCGAAAGGTGAACTCTCGATTTGCTGAAGAGCCTCAGGCCCGCTTGCGGCATAGGCCACATCCCAGATGGTGCCCATGTTTGATACAGCCCGCTGTATCTGCTGAATCTCAAGTGGCTCATCGTCAACGAAGAGAATTCGCTTTTTCATATTCAGATCCAGTTAGTCTCACCGAGCCATCAGTCTCCCACCTCAATCAGGTACCCATCCCCACCCGAGCCGCTTCAGAACCGGCGTGCAACCCACTCGGGTTCGATGAAGGCAGCTCACCTTAGTTTATTCGGCAGCTGGGACGAGAAACTTTACGAGTATTTTGACCCAAATACGAACAGAAGAGCATCCACCGCTCCGCATTAAATATACTTACTTTCGAGTATCGTGATCCGATATATCGTGTTTGTAAACAAGACCTTACAAATCAGTGCCTTCTTCAGAGCCAAACAGTCGCGCTCATTACCGTAACCTGCCGTCCCTAGCCCTATTCGTCAAATCCAAGGATTTGACAGTGCTTCGTGCCCGCTTTCTCTGGCGTTAGCCCCCGACAGAATGTGGGATTCCTTCAAAGACAGAAACCTCCTACTTCTTGAACAAATCGCTAATGCCCTTGGTTGTCTTTTTGAGGGTGTCGCTGCCCTCTTTTCCCGCATCACCTGCGCCGTCGATCAGGCCCTTTCCCAAGTTGCCCACGTTCTCAGTAGCTGCCTTGACTGCAATGGCTACCACTTTTTCCATGACACGGGAGATCAAATCGGTGGAGGAGATACCATCGCTGCCCTTGCCAAGATCACGAAGTTCGATATCGGGCAGAGCTAGTTCAATCGGCGCGCCTTTCATGCCGGAAACGCTAACACTGACCTTGGCACCGGTCACCTTGATCAATCCAACTTCGAGCTTCTTACCTGCTGCGCCCTGCTCTTTCTCCGAGGCCTCTGCACTGCTGCCGGCAAAACTCCGAATGTTCTGGAGGATTTTGCTCAGATTGTTGCCGGAAATGCCGCCCTCGAAAGTGAGGTGGGGAGATTCGAGGATGACTGATTCTACAACCACCTTATCCGAAAGCACCGACAATGGCTTAAGAGCCACGCTCATTTTCCCAACTTCTATCGATGATGGAGTTTTGTAACCCTCAGGGTTACCCACGAGGAGCCCAGTCAAAGCGGCCTGACCGGAGGCAAATGAAACGCTTGCCCCTCCCAACCGCACAGGGACCTTTGCCACTTGGGGACCGACCGTCTCGACTCCCTTCTTGATAATGGAGCCAAGCATGCTGGCGATGAAAAGGATGGCGACAAAACCAAGGGCAAAGAGCACAGTCAAACCGATCAGGATTGTCTTCTTCATACCGAGAACATGCCGCAGCACCACATCCCTGTAAAGCCCCCCACTCTCATCGCACCCAACCTACTTAGGCATATACCATTCTCGCAGAAGAACTTCCACTCCAGAATTGGTTCCCACCAACCGCGTAAACTCCCCGAGATCACTTCCCCGTGAATGGTAGGGGTAAATGACCTTCGGCTTGAAGGCTCTCACCGCATCGGCTGCTTGCTGAACCGTCATGGTGTAGGGCAAGTTCATGCACAGGAAGGCCACATCGATGTCCTTCAGGCCACGCATTTCCGGGATGTCCTCAGTATCACCGCTGATGTAGACCCGTTTCCCTCCCATGACCAGGATATACCCGTTGCCTCGGCCTTTGGCATGGTAGTCTAGCCGACCTTGCGTGGTGTTGTAGGCGGGGACAGCTTCCACTGAGACTCCACTCGCATTCGTCGTTTGGCCGTTTCCGAGCGCAGTAGTTCGCACGCGAAGGTCTTCAGGCAATTGGGCCATGGCCGCTGGAGAGGCGATGATCCGCGTTTTGTCGGTGACCAGGGCCTTGAGCGTGTCGACATTCAAATGGTCGCCATGGATGTCAGTGAGGAGGACGAGAGTGGGCCTCGGTAGGCCCGCGAATCGGGCTGCTCCTCCGACCGGATCCACGTACAGAGTGTGCTCTTTCAAAGTGAGAGCGAGTGTCGCGTGCTGCAGGGGGTAAACAGAGAGATCCCCGTCAAGAGTGGGGATTCGATCGCAAGCAACAGATGCTTCAGCCGCTTCAGTCATTCGCTGCTCCCCTGCAACGAATAGGAAGAGGAGTGTAAGGAAGGTGCCAAGTGCGCGATCGAGTCGAACCTTGAGGCAGCTAGGAGGAGAGTAGGCTTTCATGGAATGTCATCGAAGGAGGCGATCAACGTGGCTCATCACGTTCCTCATTTCGAACCCGGTTTGCCCACCTGAACGGTAACCGGGCCAAGCAACCCGGACTTGGGCAGTTTCGAATCGACCTGGAATGGATTGAACGTGGCAAAGGTCACTCGTTTGCCAGGAGGAAGCCCCTGATCGCCAATCAAGCGATTGGGCCAGAGATTAGCCACCTGGATCTCCAGAGAATTCTGACCGCGACGCAGAGCCTTGGATATCTCCACCCGGAAGGGGGGCCTCCACAACACGCCCAAGTCGCTGCCGTTGACTAAGACCCGGGCCGCCACTTCCACTTCCCCAAGGTCGAGGAAGACCGGTTCCGACGGACCGGACTGGGGCGGGGTGAAGGCCGCGCGGTAGGTCGCAATACCGCTGAAGTACTTGATTCCTGCGTCCGGATGCAGGGAAAGGTCCTGCAGTTTATTCAGCAAGACTGCATCCGGCGCTCCACGTCCTGGTTGGAAGGTGACCTCCCAAGGGCCTGGACACTCCTCAGCGCTCCACGATTCGCGAACCCTCTCTACCTGCACACCCTTCTTCCTTCCTTTGGTTGGCTCAAAGACGACAAAAACCGACCCGTGGGGCTCCAGCCCCACGGAAACGACGGTCTGCTTGCGCTCCTGGCGAAAGGCAAGGGTGCCACGGGACGCTCCCGTGAGAGGGTCCCACAGTTCAGGTGTCTTCTCCCCAACCCGGAATCTGCACTCGGCCTGCACCGCAACCGCTTGAGGGTTCGCCAGAAAATAGAAATCTCGAACTCCCTCGCGGCGATGAATGTAGCGAAGAGGCTGGGTTGCTTCAAAGTCCGGCGGCACCCCCTTGGAAGCCACCAGGGACGCCACCACGTCGTATCCCACATAGAGCGATGGGAATGATGCACCCTCGTCCTCCGCCCGCCCCCAAGGGCCCATGCCAAAGGAACCGAGAACCAAGGCCGGCCCCCAAGTCATACCGTCCTTGTCTGACGCTTCCCAGGCGGCGTCCGTTGAAACCATCATCACCGACCCATTGTCCATCACCACGTGCAAAACTCCTACCAGGCCAGCAGGGTTGGGTTTTTCCCCACCATTCACCGCTACCACGCGGAGTTCGTTGGGGCCGCCACGGAGTAGATGCTTCACGTCGAACTCGTAAGCTCGGTGAAAGTTGTCGCCCTCACCTACGGCCTCGCTATTCAGCAGCGCTTGAAACGAGTTGTCCGCTGTCATCACTAACCGTGCCGTCTTGACTGCGCTGGCTAGGGGCAGGCTGAAGGTGCGTCGGAACATGCATTGCCCAACAGGCGCGTCTGCGGCCGGGTTCCCCGCCCCGCGCCAGATCCAGTGAGCGTTGGTGAGGACTTGGCTCGGCTGAGAAGTAGAGGGCTTCGAATCGCCAAGTACGCTCCGGGTGATGACCCTGCCTCTTCCCACTACCCTGTCGGGACTGGCTGAACCCGCCCAGGCATCCCCCCAGAGTCCAGCTGACAACCGACGAACGTCCTCGTCGCACTGGGGATAGTTGCTCAGGCTGGGAGACCGCGAGGGAGGCACCCCAATAATGGTGGCTCCCGCTTCCACCAAATTCTTGATCTTACCCAATAGGATCGGGGTCATCGTGTCGTTCTCGGGTAGCACGAGTACCTGGTAACGAGATCCACCGGCAAGAACGATCTGGCCGTCGCGGACCTTCGCCTCCCGAATCAGAGTCTCCGGAGCGCACCCATCGAAGTTGTATCCTCGGCGGTCTGGCATCACGGAATTTCCAGCCAAAGCGGTCGGTGGAGGCCGAAAAACGTGAGGTGCCCCTTCGGCGGCCAGGTAGAGGATATCGGTAACGGGTTCGCCGCGCCGGAGCATAAACTGGCAGCGGGTCAAGTACTTGTGCCAAGGCCCAGAGAATTCCCACCAAGTCTGAGTGCGTTCGTATTGGGTGCCATAGGGGCCCATAGTCATGCCAGGCACACGATCTAGCCAGGGTTGGTGGGCGTAGCGATGGAACACCAAGCGGTTGATCCCCATGCAGAAAGCCCAATCAGCCTGTGCTTTCATGGTCGCAGGGTGACGCACCCAGGATTGGCCACCGGCACTGGTAAACGCTTCAGCGCCGACGATGGGGCGGCCCAGTGTGTGCGCGATGGAGGTTGCCTCGATACAGCTGAAAACGGTGTTGAACCCATCCCCAGCGGCCCAAAACTCACACATCGGCACATCCGCGACGCCACCAAGCGACAGGTCTGCGCATGGGTTCATATCATAGGGTTCGATCGAGAGTCCGAAACCGTGATCCTTGCCCAGCTTCTTCAGATGACCGGCATGGTTCTCAATCACCAATTCCTGTGCTGTTTGCCTCAGGTCCCACAGGAAGCGCTCGGACACTTCCTTGCTCTCGACCAAACGGCCACCCAACACCGGGAGATAGGAAAACGCATCGTACCCACGACGTTGCCGGAATTCCTCCCGAAACTTTCGGGTCCAGTTCTGCGCCCCCATCTCCCAGCTATCGATATGCAACATGGTCCAACCACCTCGACCCTTCTGGGAACGTTTGCCAACCTCTCGCAGCAGCGCTCCAACGTAGTGATCAAAATGAGCATCCAACGCAGCCTTGTCGAACTTGTCACACTCGAGGCCCAACCCCGCTAGCGGAGCTGGGCGAGTATTTGCCCCGGTACTCACTCGGCCCAACCGCATCAGGGTCCATTCCCCGGCCGGCACACTCCACTCCAATCGTCCTCCCTCTTTTAAAGAACCTGTCAGATCAACAATTTGACTTCTGGTCGGCGCCGCGCTCGCCGTCGTAGGGACCGTCCGGTCGGGAGGAACGAACAACGGCTTGACGCCCGGCATGGAGGAATAAGGATGTCGTAAATAAAGAGCTTTCTCATCGAGATCTGGCAACGCGGCCTTTTCCTCGAACCCAGGGAACGCGAGCACCGCCACATCCTCATAGAAGCCATCCAGGACGCGAACTAAATCCTTCGGCAAACCATCTTCGCCAAAATAGGCCTTCCGCCGTTTGGGCTGGGGCAGGATGCCAACGTAATTCGTGGGTCCCTCGACGCGCAGCGAGCTGGAGACCAGATGTTGCATGGACTCAGAAGGCTTGACCCACGGACCGCCGCTCCCCGTCCACCCCGGCCCGGCAATGAGGGTGATTTCAATACCAAGCCTCTCTGCCTCCCGAACAGCATGCTTGAAAAGGGCGCGCCAGGAGTCACTCATGAAATCCACGGGGCCGCGAGGAATCCCTACATCCACCTCCAGCAGAATGACACCTCCAATCCCTACCCGGCTCATGGCTTCCAAATCAGCGGTGATCCCCTCCCGGTTGAAGTTGCCATCCATGATGAACCAATACACCCATGGGCGAGCGGTGTCAGGAGGGTTCTGAAATCCCCCGAAGGCGATGTCGCGCCCCTGGGCCGCAATCATCCCCTGCAGACATACCAAAATCAGGAGGCCGACTCGACACTCCTGAAAGACACCTCGCCAGAGGAAAGCAAAGTGGCGGGACAAAGCTTGCATGTTCTATAGATATTTAGCTCGTGCTTCTGGAAGAGTAAAGACAACTGTGCTGGCCGATCTTGATCTTCAAGCGCAAT
This sequence comes from uncultured Verrucomicrobiota bacterium, assembly GCA_964411985.1. GTDB lineage: Bacteria > Verrucomicrobiota > Verrucomicrobiia > Limisphaerales > J093 > CAYPNF01. The sequence goes on along the minus strand of CAYPNF010000022.1, from coordinate 35,860 downwards.
TCGGCAAGGCTCTCGCAGTGCATACTTCTTGTGAATCCGCCCGGTGGTGTTGCTTAATTCTCTGCGCAATAGCCATGCTTTCGGCGTTTGGAGGCGGGAAGTCATTGCCGCAGTTCTCAATCCAACTCCCTGAGGTCAAGCTCGAGTATCCGAGCTCGGAGTATTGGGCGGAAGTCAGACAGCCGAGCGGAAAACAGTCGTGGGCCTTTGCAGTCTACACAGGCCAGAGCAACTGGATCGTGCCGATTGAACCGGAACAGTCGGGAGCTTACCAACTCCTGCGAGTTGAGAAACGACAGGGGGATGGGAAGCAGGCAATTCGTCTAGGAGAAGGATCGCAAGTCATGCTCGAGGCGCGCACGCAGAAAACCAAGCGAAGGAGAACCCCGATGCAACTGGTGGAGGCTGGAGCCTTTGCGGAGTTCTACGCCGCCCCTGAACCCTGGTGCATCAACGATCACACGCTCGTCCAGGGTCCTGACCGAAGCTGGCACCTGTTCGGGATCACCCACCCGAAGCCTTTGGACTTCTTCAAGGATCCGGGTCGAAGGCTGGCTCATGCCACTGGTCCGACCCTACTGAGCCGCCCGTGGCAGGGGCAGGCTCCTGCCGTCACGGCTGACTGGGAAAAGTACCGGGAGTATTTCTTCTGGGCACCCCATGTCATCCATGACCGGGGCGTCTACTATATGTTCGTCTGCGCGGGAGACAAGCAAAGTCACCAGTACCCCTTGCATCTCCTGACCTCACCTGATCTAAGATCCTGGGAACGCCATCCGGGAGGCCCGCTGCTCGTCGATGGCTTCGATGGCAGGGATCCCATGGTGTTACGACTCCGGGATCGATGGGCTTTGTACTACACTGCGACCAGCACCCCGGAAGGTGGGAACCACACGGTCGCCTGCGCCACAAGCAAGGACCTGATTCATTGGGCTAGCCGGCGGGTCGTCTTTACCCATCCGCGGGCAGGTACCTTTGGCGGGCCCACCGAGTCGCCTTTCGTCGTTCAGCGGGGCTCCAGTTATTACCTTTTTGTCTGTGATAACGACTGGACTGATGTGTATCTCTCCATGAATCCCTTCCACTGGGAGTACTGCTCCCAAGTCGGCAGGATTCACTCCCACGCCTCGGAGATCATCCGCAACTTCGATGGCCGCTGGTACATCACGCACGCTGGATGGATGAGCGGTCCAGTGGCGATGGCCCCGCTTGTTTGGCACGACGGCTTGGATCGGCGCTCCGCTTCTGTCCCCATCGCGAAGCAGCCGTGACTCGATCGAGGCAGCGTCACTTCGGTTCTGGCCGTCGTTCCCAACCCGGAAGCGGCTCCTTCCTTGCAAGCAAGATCAGCTCCTGCGAGGAAAGGGCTCGACGCCACAATCCAACTTCCTCCATTTCTCCGCGAAAGATGCGTACCACCTTGCCGCCATCGGTCTCGGCTCCGAGGAGCAGCGGCTCCCGATTTTTCACGAGGACACCCGTGCAAGGCTTGCCAGCCATCCGAAGGCCATCGCAGAAAAGCTCAAGCGTCTTTCCGTCAAAGCGTCCAGCCAGATCATGCCATGCAGTGGGCTCCACCAGAGTCACCGGGAAACTGACGCTAAAAAGCCCTTGGTCAGTCCGAACCTCAAACCCAATGTCAGGGCCTGGGGTGTCCGATAGATCTGAGCCAAAGAGACGGAATTGGAGCCCGGTTGGCGTAGCTCCCTTGGCACAAAGCCCGCCATCCCAGGTTCCGCGAGGATCCCGAGCCCGCAAGTAGACCGTCAAGGCAACCTCCGCCGCCGGCAGCTCGGGACCGGCGTCAAAATACGCTCCATCCAGGAGAACCACGTCGCTCCCTGGACGCGCCCCTGGCCCAGCGGAACGCACGTTCAGTTCGAACTTCTCCCAGTCGGGGATATGCCGCAAACGCGGCTTAGCACCGTGTCCGCCGGTATCCAACGGCCACCAGGCGACCGCCTCGCGCTGCAACGCCTCTCGCTCCCGGTCGAGGGCCGAAAGGGATACCCTCGGTTTTGCAGCGGCCTCCCTCAGCACCTTCAACCGGATGTCCTTGAACTCGACTTGGGTGGGGGGGCCGCTATGCAGCTGGAGAGCCAGAACCCCTTGAGATTCGAACCTTCGCGAGTCGTTGTCCTCCACCTCTGCCGCCAACCGTCCATCCACTTTAAGAGTGATCCGTGGCCCAACGCATGTCAGATGGTACTCGTGCCAGTCCTCCAGACGAAACCAGGGCACTTCCTCGGCCTCCCCTATCTTCGTGGTGGTGCGGCTGCCATCGGACGCAAAGGCCGTGCGTTCCCCTCGCAGCGCAAGGGTGTGACGTCCGTATTCATCGTAGAGCCTTACCAACCATGGTGTCTGCAGATTGTTGTCCATCTGATACCCGCAGATGTCGTGATCCGGCAGGAGCCGACTGCGGAACTGGAAGCCGTTGTTGATGGCCCCCTCTCCCGTCAGCCGGGACTTGAGTTTGAGCTCAAAATCCGCGACCTCAGCTCCGCTCCACACTAGGTATTGGTTGACGGTGCACGGGTGCTCTTTGGTGATTTGCCCGACGATGGCTCCGTCGGAGATCTTCCAGTAACTGTGGTCCGGGGTCTCCCAACCTGCAAAAGTGCTACCATCAAAGATGGGCACGAAACCCTCCTCAGACTCGGCCGCACGGGTCCTTGAATCACCGAAAAAGGGGATGACCAGCGCGGCTAGGATACGAGCTAAAGCTTTCATTTCGTGATGGATCGTCGTAGTAGGGCCCACTCTATCCTCACGAGGCTGCGTAAGCAAGGTACTCTCGGGACAGGCAGCAATCGAAACCGGGAGGAGAATTTTTGACAATCTCGCGCCCCTGCCCCAGGTTATTCGCACAAAAGTGCGTTGAGACTAAGACTAAAGACCATAATATGAGCCAAACATCACCAGCCCTCGTAGGAATCTTGATGGGGAGCAAATCGGATTGGGAAGTCATGCGTCACGCCCATGAGACCCTCAATCAGTTTGGGGTCGGAAATGAGTGCCGGGTGCTTTCGGCCCACCGGACGCCCGCTGCTGCCGCAGAGTACGTTTCGACAGCGGAATCCCGCGGCTTGGAAGTGCTGATCGCGGCCGCTGGAGGTGCGGCCCACCTCGCGGGGGTCACCGCAGCCCACACCCTGCTGCCCGTGCTGGGGGTCCCAATGGAAAGTCAATCTCTCAAGGGAATGGACTCACTGCTCTCGACCGTCCAGATGCCTGCGGGGATACCGGTGGGCACTCTGGCCATTGGCAAGGCGGGTGCCATCAATGCCGCTCTCCTGGCCATTGCTATTCTGGCAAACCAGCGCCCCGAGCTTCGGGCAAAAATCAAAGACTACCGCGATCAACAGGCGGCAAAGATACTGGCCGAGAAGCTGGTATAAGGTGACTCAGCGAGGCTTGGCAACCGACCGCACTCTGGGCAGCGTGCCTGGTTTCAACAGCCCCGCTGCCTGCATCGCTTCAGCATGTGCAAGCTGACGAGGCCCGATGCGGGCTGATTTCTGCCGGTTCAGGGGAGCTGGCATCAACTCCAAATTCGCAAGCTCATTCCCGACTTCTGGGGCGAGGCTGACGGGGACAACGTGGTCCACCTCGGCAAGCTGCCCTCGGTAAGGTCCCTGGGTGATCGTAGCGGCTTTGCCTGCGCGCAGGGAGGGTTGGTTCTCGAGCGTTAGCAGCCCCAGCTCATCCGCAATCTTTACGTTACGCAGGAGGTTGGTGGATCGCAGGGCCGCAGGAGCAGGCAGTTCACCGTTCAGGAGCTGGGAGAAATGGAGGGCGGTGGCCGGTTCCATTCCTCGATCCCGCGCTTGTGCCAGCCAAAAGACGATTTTGTTGAGGCGCGGGTTAGCACCCCGATGTCCCAAAGTGGCAAGTTTGGCAGGGTCGCTGAGCGAGCGCACGGCCCAGACCGCCTCCAGTGGCCCAGCCACCCAACCCAATGTGCCTCCGGCCATGAGAAAAGCCAGGGCACCCAGGAGGCTGATTATGGCGCGTCGAACCATCCGACTCACCAAATCCCCAAAGCAACGCACTGTCAAAAGGATTCTCCAGGAAGGCGCCACCTCCAATTTCCTCGTTGGAAAGTCCGGCGCGAAGCCGCTATCGTCGGCCCATGGATCTTGCTCGAGATAGCATAGGATTGATCGCGGGAAACCGTTCTTTGCCGCTCACTTTCGCACGTTTGGCCCGCCAGCAAGGCGTGAAACGCATCGTTGCCACCGCCGTTGAGGGCGAGACGTCTCCTGACCTCGCTGCCCTTGTCGACGAGGTGATCTGGCTCAAGGTAGGTCAGTTGGGGAAAATGATCGATGCCTTCACCTCACGCGGGATCAAAGAGTGTGTCATGTTGGGGCAGGTTGCCCCCAAGAATTTGTTTGATGTGCGTCCTGATTTCCGCGCGATGGCCCTGCTGTTTCGGCTCAAGGAGAAGAACGCGCATACCATTTTTGGCGGAATCGCCTTGGAACTTGAAAAGGACGGGGTGCGCCTGATCGATCCAACCCCCTGGCTAACGCCGATCATGCCGACGACGGGCTTTTGCCTTGGCCGCTCGCTAACCAAAGAACAGGCAGAGGACGTTCAATTTGGCCTTCGCATAGCCAAAGAGGTTTCCCGCCTGGAGATAGGTCAGACCGTAGTGGTCAAGGAGGGCACAGTGCTGGCGGTGGAAGGTTTCGAGGGAACGGACCGCTGCCTGGCTCGGGGAGGTGAGCTGGCCGGGGGCAAAGGTGGTGCTGTGGCAATCAAGGTGGCCAAGGAAAACCATGATATGCGCTTCGACGTCCCGTGTGTCGGCAAAAAGACCATCGAAGTGTGTGCGCAGGCTGGAGTACAAATCTTCGCTTTTGAGCCCGGGAAGACCCTCCTGCTGGAAAGGGAGGAAGTTGAACAGTTGGTCAAGCAACACCGGATCAGCCTGGTGGCGGCCTCCTGACCACTAGCACTTGCGGGGAGGCTGGCTCAGATGCGCTTCTCGTCGGCGTCGATAAAGTCAACGAAAGTCCGGACGTCGGCCCGATGCCCCATTCCTGCAGCCTCTTTACGGGACTGGAGACGCGCAAAGCCGGCCTCATCACCTGCAGGCGGGTAGTTCAGCATCCGATCCCGGTGAGCCGCTTTCTCCGCCTCGCTCTTGCAGACGTTCTGCCGCACCCAATCGGCGACTTGGCCGTCGGTGATACTCCCGCGAACGACGTCCATGAACACGGACGCCTCCACCCCTGCTGCTTTTAGCCACCATTCATCAAATCCCTTTGTGAAGTTCGGTTGGTAATCCGGGTGCAACCGGCCCGCCAAGTGGAGGCGAATCTTGTCGATAAAGCGAGGCAGGTGCATCCATCCGCACATGGTTTCACGAGGGCTACGTGGGTGGATCAATTCGGGATTACTCATATTTCCGGGGCATCCGTATTCACGGAGTTTTGGTAGCTGGTCTGTTTTCAGTCGGATCCGTACGTTCAGGATGACTCCCGACCGGAGAAGGTAAGGTTCCTCGGGCAGCGCGTGCAAGCGAAAGACAGAACACTATCCCCCATCCCAACCACACTAGGATGATGGTAAACACGGTGATGTCCAGATGCTCAATCACGCGACAGTCAATGCGAATACGAAACAAGGAGCAGCCACTTCACCCTTTCTCCCAAAACGCCGCCCCACAGCACCTTCCTTCCTTGGGTACGGGGGAGAAACTAGCAAGTGGCAGTCCGCTAAACAAGAGAAGAGTTGTGATTTGATGAGGAATAACGTTCGTCGCTAAGCGCTGGCAACACGATCGCGTGGCCCAACCAGCATGCTGCCCTTTTTCCGGAGATTGCGCACTCCCGGGCGTTGCACAACGCCAGAGTTCAGGTTAGTCTATGCTCGATCCAGCGCCCGCGTGTCCTTGTTCAAAGCGGAAGCAGGCGCGAACAACAACCCGATTGAATATGCACCGCAAGCTTACCGTATCGGCAGTAGTAGCCTACTGCTGTTTACTGATATCTAATACGTTCACTGTACAGGCAGAAACCAAAGAGCAGCGCGAAAATCGAATGCAGTGGTGGCGGGAGGCCAGGCTGGGGATGTTTGTGCATTGGGGGCTCTACAGCGCCGCTGAAGGGGTTTGGGATGGAAAACAATACGGGGGCGGTGTGGAGTGGATTCAGGACTATGCGGGTGTTCCAGCGGATGAGTATGCCAATCGGCTCCGGCCGCTTTTCAAACCCAAGCCCGGTTTCGCTACCGAATGGGCCAAGATGGCCAAGGCCATGGGAGCCAGTTATGTGGTCTTCACCAGCAAACACCACGAGGGATTCGCGCTCCACAACAGCCGGTACACAGATTTCGATGCCAAGGATTTTACGGGACGCGACCTTTACAAAGAGATCGTCCAGGCTTTGCGCAAGGAAGGCCTCCGGGTCGGCGTCTATCATTCCGTCATCGATTGGCATCATCCTGATTATCTGGTGAACGGAACGGGGCTTCCCCATCCGCTACGTCATGAGCGTAACAAGAACATCACGAACCCCGATCAGGGACGGGACATGAGTCGCTACGTAACCTTCCTGCATAATCAGGTCGAGGAAATCGTTTCCAACTACGGAAAGATCGACGTGCTATGGTGGGATTGGAGCAGCAAGGAAACCCAAGGCGACTCCTGGAGATCGCCAGAGTTGATGAACCTGGTCAAGAAGCACCAACCCCGGATCATCATGAATAACCGGCTTTACTGGTCTCCCAATGTCGAGGGAGACAACCTGGGCATCTTTGACACGACCAAAGGCGACTTCACCACACCCGAACAGCACATCCCAGCCTCCGGCTTGCCCGGCGTCGACTGGGAAGCCTGCATGACGCTGAACGGGACTTGGGGGTACAGTCAGCACGATATGAAGTGGAAAACGGCGGAGAACCTCATCCGCAATACTGTGGACATCGCCTCCAAAGGTGGAAACTACCTGATCAATGCCGGCCCAACCGCCGACGGAACGATCCCCGAAGCCATCCGGGTGCGGTTCCTGGAGCTGGGGGCATGGATGAAGGAGTATGGGAAGTCCATCCGTGGAACCACCGCCAACCCGGTGGGGGCTGTCCCCTGGGGGCGAATCACTGCCAAACAGGGGAACCTTTACCTGCATGTCTTCGACTGGCCAAAGGACAACAAGCTCAAAGTCCCAGTCAAGAGTCTCAAATTCGGGAAAGCAAGTATGATGGCGGATCCCCGGGGGACCGCGCTACCTTTGGAAGTCGAAGGTGATTCCCTGACCATTACCTTGAAACCCGCGTTTCAGAACCCCTACGCCTCCGTGGTTTCGCTCTCAGCCCACTAGGCGAGCCTGCAGACCGCAGGGATTTCCTTTCGACTCCTCGCAGGTCCTTGGCAAAGCAAACTACCAGAGATAATCAGCGGCTTCGCAAAATGCCTACCTTATTCGATCCCATACGCATCGGTGCCTGGAACCTGCCTAACCGTATCATCATGGCTCCCCTCACTCGGGCTCGAGCCGGGACGGAGCGCATTCCAAACGCTTTGATGGCGGAGTACTATGTGCAGCGGGCCTCGGCCGGCCTGATCCTTTCGGAAGCAACCTCGGTGACGCCGATGGGTGTAGGATACGCTGATACTCCGGGAGTTTGGTCAACGGAACAGGTGAGAGGCTGGAGACTCGTGACCGAGGCGGTTCATCGGGCGGGAGGGATCATCTTGCTTCAACTCTGGCATGTTGGACGCATTTCGGACCCCATGTTCCTCAATGGCGCGCTCCCGGTGGCCCCCAGCCCGATTGCCGCCGACGGACACGTGAGTCACGTCCGCCCATTGAAGGCCTTCGTCACGCCCCGCGCCTTGGAGGCGGGGGAAATCCCGGGAATTATCGCTGCCTATAGCCAGGCGGCAATCCACGCGCAAGAAGCTGGATTCGACGGGGTGGAGATTCATGGAGCCAACGGCTACTTACTCGACCAGTTCCTGCAAGACCGAACCAATCACCGGAGTGATGCCTATGGCGGTCCCGTGGAGAATCGCGCCCGTCTCATGCTGGAAGTCACCGATGCGGTGGTTTCCGTATGGGGCAGCGACCGTGTAGGGATGCATCTGGCACCGCGCGGTGATGCCCACGACATGGGAGATTCCGATCCTTCGGCCACGTTCGGATACGTTGCACGCGAGCTGGGGAAACGACGCCTCGCATTTATCTGCGCGCGGGAATCCCTGGGCGAAAAACGCATCGGGCCACAGTTGAAGGCAGCGTTTGGCGGCGTTTATATTGCAAACGAGGGATTCACCCAAACCACAGCTAACCAAGTGCTGGCCGCAGGCGAAGCCGATGCGGTGGCTTTCGGTGTCCCCTTCATCGCGAACCCGGATTTACCAAAGCGATTCCGCCAAAACGCCCCGCTCAACGAACCAGATCCATCGGCCTTGTTCGCTCCCGGAGCTCAGGGGTATACTGATTATCCGTTCCTACCGTAGACAACCTCGAGACTCGTAACCAAAGCCGCCTTCGCAAACCTTGGCTGGTTCCTCAGAAGGGATCACCCCTCCGATCAGCATGAACGATTTCGGATCCCAGGGCCTCGAAGGCTACTCGGCGGTAGATCGCAAGCGATAGAAACGTTGTGCTTCGTTGCGTATACCGATGAACGAAGCCGTATCTAAGTTCGTGGTAACGCCGGTGATCACAGGAATCCAAGTTCCTTCGTTAAGATCGTTCTTGTACTCGAGTTGGAAGGCCTGATCAGGATTCAATGGCCAACGGAGAGTCATCGAATCCTCGGAACCGGCCAGAACAACGCTAAGGGTGGGAACACTGGGCGTCGTACCAGGTACAAAAACCGCTCTCGCCAAGACGGTCGGCCGCGCGACATTAAAGGCGAATGTCTTGCGCAACTCACTCCCGCTCAAGCCACCTTCCCAATGATGCAGTCTCCAACCTTCTCCCGCCACGGCTTCGAATGCGACAGTCTTGGTGGATTCCGAGACAGAAACCTGAATGGTTCCTTGGCCAACAACCTCTCGCTGGTAGACAACCAGTTCCGTCATTGGGCTGAGAAGGGCGTCGGCGTTCCCAGTAGCCAGGAGTTGGTAGGATCCCGCATCGCTGAACTCGACCGCGTCGAACGAAAGTGTGCTTTGGTTGGCGCCCTCAATGGACGAACCATTGAGTTTCCACTGAAGCGCCGGCCCGCCAGCCATTACGTTCGTAAGTGTAACGGGTTTGAGCATTTCAGAAACTACGAACTCCGGCGAGCCGGAAAGCAGCTCAAGCTCCTCTGCGATCAGCGCCAAGCTAAAGGACAGGCCAGCTGCAACCGCGATAACATTCTTGCAGGCAGGCCGCGGTGAGACTGGTCCCTCGTAGTCACGCCCCAAAACCACCGCACTTCCGTCGGCTGTCAGCATCAAGCTGTGAAAACCGCCACCGTCAACGGCAACCACGTTCGAAACCCCTGGAGGAGATGTGCTCTGACCAGGTATTAGGCTGCCCCAGCCCACTGTGGTCCGATCTGCTCTCAGCGCAACACCGTGAAACGCCCCAGCAGCAATCGCAACAACGTTGGTCAAGTTCGCAGGAGGCGTAGCCTGGCCGTAGTAGTTGTCGCCCCATCCCACCACGGTTCCAGAAGCGGTAAGAGCCAAGCTGTGAGACTCCCCAGCAGCAATAGCAACAATGTTGCTCAGTTTTGGCGGGGTGGCCTGTCCGCCCCACTGCCCGTACCAGTTCAAATCACTTCCCCAGCCCACCACGGTTCCGGAAGCGGTAAGCGCCAAGCTGTGTGAACGGCCCGCTGCCACCGCGACAACGTTGCTCAAGTTCTTCGGGGGTGCTGCCAACTCTGCGCACTGGTCCAGCGAATCGACGTGTTTTCCCCACGCCACCACGGTTCCATCGGCTTTCAAGGCGAGATTGTGCGCGTAGCCTGCGTCGATCGCAATCACGTTCGTCAGCCCCTGCGGGGAAGATGCTTGTCCAGCCGCGTTGTCCCCCCAAGCTACTACCGTGCCATCGGCCTTCAACGCCAAACCGTGCGCTCGCCCTGCGGAGATTGAGACAACTTGATCGAGGCCAGGAGGAATCGTCGTTTCCCCACGCCAGTCGCTGCCCCAACCGATCACTTTGCCGCCCCGGAACCGTCCTTCCTGCGGATTCTCCGACGGCAAGATCACGGCGCGGACGACCCTGTTCGAGCTCACCTCGTAGGTTAAGGGATTAACCCCTTCTTGCCCCTCTGGCACGTCGCCCTCCCAATGATCGAAGCGATAGCCAACTTGCGGAGCCGCCGTAAGTCTAACAATGGCGCGCTCATCAAACACTCCCGAGCCGAGAACTACACCATTTCCCAGAGCGGAGACTGAGACCTTCACAAGACTCGCCGGCACAAAAATGGCCCTCGCCAGAACCGTCGGCTCGATTGAGCTAAAGGCAAAAACCTTCCGCAGCTCACTTCCATTCAACCCACCTTCCCAGTGATCCAGCTTCCACCCTGGTGCCGCCACAGCTTCAAACTGCGCCGACAGCGAGGATGGGTTGGCTGACACTTGGATAGCCCCCTGGCCAACGACCTCGCATTCGTAGGTAAAAACGTCGATGCCCGGAGTTAGGATCGCGTTCGTCGCAACTGCTGCCGCCAGTTGGTAGGTGCCGGGCCGAATCGGGAGCGACAGGTTCCGATTCAGAGCACGGTTCGTAGCCCCATCCAGCATCTTTCCATCACAAAACCACTGATATCGCCGAGTCTTGGCCCCAATCCCAACGAATCTGGGCGCCATCCATGGCGGCGCCATCCCATCGCAGATTACCGGGCTGGACGGAACCGACTCAAGCCCCCAGGTGTCTGCACTTAGTGCCATGCTATAATTCACCCCCGCCCCAACCGTTACGACATCGACGATCCCAGGCAAAGGTTTTAGCCAGCCCGCAGCATTGGTACCCCATACGACCAACCTTCCATCATCCTGAAGCGCGATGCTATGCGTGTTTCCTGCTGCGATTGCCACCACATCGGTCAGTCCGTCCGGTGGGGAGGCCTGTCCCCAACTATTGTCTCCCCACCCCACCACGGTGCCGTCCGCAGTCAACGCCAAGCTATGGTCACCACCCGCGGCGACGGATATCACGTTCTTCAGCGATGGCGGAGGTGTTGCTAGTCCTCGATCTTGGATCCCCCACCCCGCCACAGTGCCGTCCTGCTTCAGCGCTAGGCTATGAAACCGCCCCGCCGCAACCGCGCAGACATTACTTACTCCCGCAGCCAAACTCACTTGGCTGCGCGAGTCGTCCGCCCATACAAGGATCGTACCGTCTTTCTTGACCGCTAGACAGTGATAGCCACCCGCCGCAATGGCGGTAATGTCAATCAGGCCCTTGGGCCCAGTGCTAGACCATCCCCCGTCTTTGATAGGAAACCTGCTGGCTCCCCAACCAGTCACCGTTCCCTCCCTGCTCAAAGCAAAACTCTGCAAACGGCCCGCCGCAACCGCCACGATATTACTCAGGTCGGAGACTGGGGCGCCCGAACCAGGGTCACTCACCTGCCCATAAGAATTGTCGCCCCAACTGGCCACGGTTCCATCAAGTCTCAGTGCCAAGCCATGCTTGTCACCCGCAGCTAAAGCTACGGCATTACTCAGCCCCTCTGGTGGCGCACACCTCCTGTAGCATCCGTACGGCCCAGCAAGAGAACTGCCCCACACCCCTACCCTGCCGCCTTGAAACCAGCCCGTGCCCAGGTTTTCGTCCGGAATGACCACCGCCCGCACCTGGATGTCAGACTCCACGGGAAACACGAGAGGATTCAATTTCTCCTGCCCCGGAATCACTTCGCCCTCCCAATGGTCAAACCGATGGCCAACCTCCGGTGCCGCCATCAACCGTGCTTCCCTCCCCTCGTCTATCACTCCAACGCCCATCACCACTCCATGCCCCGACACTGACGCTGACACTTGGAAAGCCTTCGCCGCTGGCGCAAACACCACTCTTGCCAGCACGCTCGGGTTTTCTTTGCTGAAGGAAAAGGTCTTGCACATTTCTGTCCCACTTACCCCGCCCTCCCAGTGGTCGAGTCTCCACCCTGGTGCTGCCACCCCCCGAAAACTCACGGTGCCTGATACTTCCTCAACAGAGACTTTAACCATGCCTTCACCGACCCTTTCGGTTTGGTACACGAACACCTGGGTAGCGGGGGTCAGTACCACCTTGGTTGAGTCGTAAGCGATTAGCCGGTAACTTCCCGAATCCTCGCTACCGAGGACCGGAGCGTGGAACGTCCTAGCTGCAGCCCCATTGATCGGAGTCCCATTCCGGCACCATTGGTAGGTCCGGCCGCCATCGCCGAAACCCGCGAATTTGGGTGTTAATTCAAGCAGGTCTCCTTGCCCCTTGATCATCGCGGCGCTTGCGGGCGACCGGAGCCCCCAGGTGTTGGCGGTGATCGCCAAGCTGAATCCGCTTCCGGCGGCGATCGCGACAACATTGGATAGTCCAGGCGGAGGGACGGTTGCCTGGTTGGCACCGATTACACCGGGAACCCATCCCCCAACCATGCCGTCTTCCGTCAACGCCAGGCCATGGCAACATCCTGCGCTGATTGAGACAATATTAGTCAATGGATACAAGAACGACACAGCCTGCCCCAAGCCCACGATCAACCCATCCGCCTTGAGAATCGCCCCAGGTACGATGGCGACGATATTGCTGGATTCAACCAAGGAATCCGTCAAGCCAGACCATCCGGACCCCCACTCGACCGCTGTTCCGTCATCCAAGAGTGCCCTACTTAAGCTGCCACCGGCGTTGATCGCGGCGACGTGGCTCAAACCGGCTGGGGGAGTTACTGGCCAGAAGAACTCGCCGAACACGTTTCCATGTATACCCCACGCTACCACCGTCCCGTCGGTCTTCAGAGCAAGGCTGTGCAAATCACCGGCGGCAACAGCAACTACGTTGCTAAGCCCTTCGGGAGGTACGGCTTGTCCGATGTAGAACGACATGAACCCTCCCCTGTTCTGCCCCCAACCCAAGACGGTTCCATCCCTTCTTACCGCCAGACTGTGTCCGTATCCAGCAGCAATGGAAATGACGTTGCTGAGCCCCGACGGAGGCTTGAGTTCAGCAGTTCCACCCCAACCTGCCACGGTGCCCTCGGCCGTAAGAGCAAGACCATGGTACCCGCCAGCAGAGATTTCCACGACGTTACTGAGTCCCAGAGGAGGATCGACCTGCCCATAAGCATTGGCTCCCCAACCCACCACGGTTCCGCCCTTGAACCACCCCTCTCTGGGATCGTCGGAAACAACCATGATGGCCCTCAAGGTGCAGTTGGAGGCTGGCTCAAAAAGCAGTGGGTTGGTCGATTCCATCCCAGGCGGCACGTCCCCCTCCCAATGGGAGAAGCGATAGCCCATATCTGGAGCAGCCAGAACCCGAACCTCTCTCCTCTCATCGTACGCGCCAGATCCAATTACCAGGCCTCCCGACACCGATGCTGATACAGTTATCTTCATCGCGGGGGCAAACACTGCTCTTGCTACCACGCTTGGATTCTCCTGACTAAGCACGAAACTCTTTTGCAGCTCGGTTCCACTAAGCCCCCCTTCCCAATGATCCAACTTCCATCCAGCCGTTGGCACTGCATAAACGAACACCCTGCCAGCAGCCTGATCTACCAGCGTCTCGATCCGTCCTTCGCCAGCGACTTCGCAAAGATAGGCGTAAACGTCCGTCGGGGGTGTGAGCACCGCCCTGGTGGAATCGGCCGCCAGGAGCCGGTAGCTTCCCATATCCTCAAACGCGAACGAATCAACCGTCAGGGTCCCATTGGTGGCGCCCGCCAACGCGATGCCATCCCGATACCATTGATATGAGCGAGGGCAGGAACTGGCCCCGGCGAATCCAGAGGCAAGCCGGAACGGTGCGGACTGCCTCTGAACCAAGCCCCGAGGGACGGCAGACTTAAGGCCCCAATCGCCCGCAGTCACGGCCAGGCTAGATACATTGCCCGCCGCAATGGAGACAACATTACTCAACCCGGACGGAGGTTCGGCTTGCCCGAACCAATTGCCCCCCCATCCTACCACGGTCCCATCGGCCCTTAGGGCCAGGCTGTGGCTATAACCTGCCGTGATGCCCACCACATTCTTCAGTCCTTGTGGAGGTGTTCCCCTTCCGTCCCCGTCACTCCCCCAACCCACCACCGTCCCATCCGCCTTCAGGGCCAGGCTGTGCGCATAGCCGGCGGCGATAGCCACCACGTTGTTCAGCTCTGCCGGGGGCGTAGCCTTGCCGCTCTCGTTCCACCCCCAGCCCACCACGCTCCCATCGGCCCTCAGGGCGAGGCTGTGCGCATAGCCTGCCGCAACAGCCACTACGTTGCTCAAATCTCTCGGGGGCTTCGCTTGGCCCCCCAGACGGTCCCCCCAACCCACCACCGTGCCTCCTCTTTGCAGCGCCAACGAGTGGACATCACCTGCAGCTATGGCAACCACATCGCCAAGACCTGATGGAGGCGTGGCCTGTCCACGATCATCCTCTCCCCACCCCACTACCCTTCCATTTGCGCTCAGAGCCAGCATATGCGAAGAGCCCGCAGCCACCGCACTAAGGTTGCTCTGTCCCTCCGGAGGCGTTCCATAAGTCCACCCCCACTGCTCTGTCTTCCCATCCGATTTCAGGGCCAGGCCGCTACCCTCACCAGTAGCGACCTCCACGACATTGCTCAACCCGACCGGAGGCTTCAGCCCGCCGTTGCTTCCCCAACTCACGACGGTTCCCCCGCGAAACCACCCTTCTTTGGGATCCTCCGACAACACCACAACGGCGCGCAGCGCACCGTCGGAAGTGACTTCGAAAGTGAGAGGGTTGGTCTTCTCCTGGCCGACGGGCACATCGCCTTCCCAGTGGTCGAAGCGATAGCCTACCTCCGGCCCAACCATGAGCCGGGCCTGCGTGCCAGTAGCGTACTCACCTCCTCCCAGAACGACCGCATGTTCCGCAGGCGTGGCCGAGACCTGAATCGTCGTTCCCTGCAAGGGCGGCGAAGCCATCGCCCATCCTAGTAACGCCGCCAGCAGCCTGACGGTCCCACCAACAACAGATGACCCCATACTCGTCGTGACTCCTATCTCAAAAGCTGATCATAGCGAACTCTATCCATAGCCCGAAGTCAATGCCCATGGACTTGGGATGAGTGAAAGGCAGTTCATCGTCGTTCTCATCAAAGCGCCTAAACGGAGCCAAACGGTAAAGCAAACCGAAGCAGGTACGTAGCAAGGCTAGAGTGTTTTGATCTTCCACTTGTTTAAGTCGGCACCCGGTTGACGGAGTTCCCCCCATCTTCACTAGGGCGTTGACAACCGGAAGAAGCTTTCCGAGAGGGTTGGTTTGATTAGCAAAGGACTCTGCGTCGAGAGAATCTCCCAGGGACCCACAACATTGGTGCTCTGTAGTAGCTGGGCGCCCGCATCTCCCCACCCCACCACGATCTCTTCACCGAACTTGGCGAGGTGTAATTCCGGCCCTTCCGTGCCTGATTCAGGTACAAGGTTTGCCCGAATCTCCAAGTCGAAGAGGATGTCGGATGACGATTTGCTGGATTGGTGGATCTCGACCGCCACGAGGTTCGTTCCGTCCCTCAGAGGCTGTGGGAACGTATGGACGCTGAGTTCCCGTGAGTAGTAGGCGGTGGCGGTACCCCCGACGTTGGTGGAGGCCAGGGACAGGTTAGTAATGATGCCACTGGGCATATTCTCGCGGTACACTTCGCTGCCATTGAGATAGACCACTGCGCCGTCATCTCGCAGCAGGTTGAAAGTGAGGCTCTTGATCCTCGACAGATTCGTCACCATCACTTCCCCTCGAAAGTAGTAAGTGATGAACTTGTCGCTGCTGACCCCGCCGTAGCTGTTGGTCGTGGCCTCGGCACCCCCGTTGCCATATCCAAGCGGGGCGGGGCCGGCGAGCCATTTGCCATCGTCGAAACTGAGCCCAGTCCATCCGTTGGGATTGGCAGGAGACCAAGCCTGGCCCAGGTTTATGCCGGTATCCAGGTACTTCCAGAGCGCACCGACCGGCAGGAGGATCTGGTTCGGGGCTGGAAGAAAGGGAGTCTTCACCCAGTAATGGTTGGTGGTGTTACCCAGCCTTGCTAAAGAGGCATCTGTCAGCGAAAACCGGACCAAACCCGCGGTGGCGGGTTCAAAACTCGGCGATGCCACCCACTGGATTCTCTCGCCGGGTGAAAACACGACTTCTCCCTTCTGGGGAGTGGATCCAGGCATTTCCCAGACGTATTTGACGAGGACCGGTTCGGACGAAGGGGCGCTCAACGCAAGCGCAATCCCCTCCCCTAGCCTAGCCAAATCCGTTTGCGAACTACCTACCAAGCAAGACACCTGGGGTGATGGCACCGTCCCTGAGAAGCCAACCTCAGTTATGCCCGTCAACTCGGCGATGCCAGGATTGCTCAAAAGTAAACGCACGGTTTCTTCACGGGATAAATCGAAACCGAGTGGGTAGATTCGCTTCACAACCTCCCCTGGGGAAAAAGTCAACGTGCCATTCGAAAGCCGTCCCGTAGCACTTTCGAAAACATATTCCACGGTTACCGGATTCGTAGTGAAAGTGCTCAGTCCCACAGGGACTCCCTGGAAAAGTGAAGGCAAATCGAAGTGGTCGGTCCATACGGCGAATCCCAATCCAACCGAGGCATCAGCAGGGGTGGTCATGAAGGCTCCCAAGCGCCAGCCATCCAAGGCCGGGTTCCACACCTTGTTGGTGGGGTGTTGAGGATGCGCCGTGGTTAGGAAGTTACCGCGAATGTCCATCTGGTTGGTACGGTAGATCCAACCTTGGCTATCGGTCTGCCAACTCATACCCCAAACATCACGATCATTATTGAGCAGAAGCGAGTTGGTGACCCGTAGGAATCCGTTGAATGTCCAGTCGTAGTTGTCTCCAAATCGTGCACCCACCGCATTGCCAATGCTGAGGCAATGGTCGACGAAATCCAGCGGTGAGTTGGCCGTACTACTCCATCCGCACTCAATCCCTTGGCCACAGTTCAAGCTGACCGTGTTCATGTTCGTAGTGGTGCGCCCTCCTCCGGACCAAGCGAACGCCTCGTGATACGTAGCTTCGATCCACGTATTGCTGACGGTCACGGATCCGGCTCCGCCACTCCCGGAGTCAATGCCATCATCACGAGTCCAGCCGATCAGACTATCGCGCACCTCGAATTCACCGGTGGTGAAGTAGATTCCGTCCTCATCACGATTCGCAAATACAGGCGTGGCATACGGTACTTCGATCAAGGCAGAGTTGAGAAACCGCAGCGAGGAGCCGTTCCATTCGCCCCCGGTTATGCAACGCTGGATGAGCGATCGGGTGATCACGATTCGATTCCAGGGCTGCCCATTGTCCACCCCGTGACCAAACTGACCGACCAGGTCAATCGCCGCACAATCCGTGAGGGAGAGGCCAGCATGGTTATCCAAGAAGAAGAGGCATTGTTCGGAGCGATGCCCTGCTCCACCCTGTGGATCAGCACCGCTGCCGGTAAAGATCGTGCCCTTGGCGTCCAGTTGGGACGTTGACGCTCTGAGAAAAAAGCCGCCCCATGGTTGCGTCCGGTTGACGGGCGCGAACACCACCGGTTGCTCTATGTTACCCTCGATCTGGACCGACCCGTCGACGTAAACATTCACCTTGGGCTGCAGTCGCACAACGACGCCTGCGCCAACGATCAGTTTTGAACCGGCCGGAATCGTGAGGTTTCCCAACACTGAAATCCGCGCGTTATCGGGCCAAATCACTTCGCCGGTCAACTCTCCTGCGACCTGAGTCCAATCCGTTCCATCCTCAACCGTGATGCTCTTGGCGGCCTCGAGGCCGGCAAGCTGGCAACGGTAGTCGATGATCCCAGGGGGATGGTTGGTCGTGAGGAATCCCGATCCCACCCCGCGACGAACCTGGATGGAAGGGTGGTCGGCAGCCGTGAGGGGACCGTTGGCTCGGACCGGGCTTTGAGAGGCCTTTCGCACCCATACCACCACGGGAATCTCCATGCCTGCCGGATAGGCTTTCGGCACCACGACGTCCAGATGCGCTCCCACGAACTCTTTGGTCGAAGAATCGATCAGCGGGTACGGAGTCCAGGCGGGAAGTCCATTCTCGGTAGCGCCTGACGCGCTCCGCTCCGAAGACTGGACGATGAAACGGACTTTGCGGCTCTCGGTTTCTCCACTCTGGAGGTTGCTTCGCCAGACGTCCACCTCGTGGTAACCGACCCGATTCACCTCCATCCAGAGGTCGGTCGGCATTCTCTGCCCGTCGAGTTCAACACGGTAAGTCCAGCCAGAAGCAGCCGGGACGCGGAACGAGACGTGGTCATCATAGAGGTCATAGGCTCGATCCGTAATGCCTTCCACAGTGATCCCTGATTGCGCCGAAACCAAAGGCCAGGCCATGCATAAGGCGAAAACCAAGGCTGTTCCCAGGATCCAGGTCCCAGGGCGAGAATCTGCGTGTCGCATGAGCTTAGCATAGCGCCGACTCAGGAGGGGACCAAGGGAATTGAACTAATACCCATCAAAGTTATTATTCTGAGCCAAGGCCATACGCCGCTGTGAGAGGTTGATCACCCAGGAGGCGATGTTGGACTTGGTCAATGGAGGCGGTAACCGGGCGAAGATCGAGCCCAGGCTGTAGAAGTCGCGATACAACCGCTGAACGTTGCTTTCAAGGTCGGCCGGGGTGCCATTGGTTGGTTTCATGTAGCAGATCTGCCCAGGCCATCGGTCGATGTCCTCGGCATTGATCACTCGGTTTTCGCTCAGAAGGCGTTCGTAGAGCGGTGTTCCCTTCACCGGAGTCAGGATATTGAAGTAGGCGACCGGGACTTTATGGTCAGAAAGGAACTGCAGCGTGGTGGCGAACGAAGAAGGCTCTTCTCCATCCCACCCAAAGATGAGGTTCACGGAATAGCTAACTCCACGGCGACGCAGATCGGCAAACGTTTCAGCATACCGACTTGTCTTATTGAAGCGCTTGTTCATCCCCTGCAGAGTGTTGTCGCTGAGGCTCTCAATGCCAACGTTCAAGTGCAGGAGCCCGCTTCTCTGAGCCAGGTCCATGAACTCCCGATCGCCACAAAGATAAAAGGACCACAGGGCCGACCATCGGATCCGGAGGGGGATCATCGCCTCCATCAACTCCATGGCATGGCTCCTCTTTCCTCCGAAATTGCTATCTCCAAAAAGAATGCTCTTCGCTCCAGTATGCTTGATCTCCGCAACCACCTCTTCCACGGGTCTAGATCGATAGTGCTCACCGAGAAGGAACCGCTCTGAGCAAAACTCGCAGTGGAAAGGGCACCCCCGAGAGGATACCACGACGGAGGTGCGGAAGGGACCATACCGGCGCAGGTTCAGAAGTTCATAGCGAGGCAGTGGCAGTCCGCACAGATTCGGATGAATCTCGCCTCGATACACCTTGGCCAACCGAGCAGCCCGCGCGTCCTCCAGAATCCTGGGCCAAGTGGTTTCCGCTTCGCCAACCGCCACAGCGTCGCTATGGGCTGTAGCCTCATCGGTGTGGAAGTAAGTGTGGGGTCCACCCATGACGACGGGGACTCCACGCCGACGGAATTCATCGGCGATATCGTTGGCGCGGTTGGCATTCAGCGTCCAGGTACTGATGGCCACCAGGTCGGGGCGAGAGGAGAAATTCACGGACTCGAGCCGCTCATCAACCAATTGGATATCCCAGTCCTTAGGAGCCATGGCGGCCAGATAGGGAAGGGTCAACGGCACAACGCTCAGGCGCCGGGCTTTGAAGAGAGTCGAATCTCCTTTAGCACGGTAGTGTGAAGGCTGGATGATGAGGAGCCGGGAGGCCATGGCCTAGAAATCGCCGACCAACTGCATGGTTAGTTTGCTTAGGATGCCCATCGCTTCATCTACCAGGCGAGTTCATAGTATTCCACCGTCCACTTTGATGACCGCCCCCGTCACGTAGCTGGCTTCGTCAGAGGACAAAAACCGCACCACCGCTGCCACCTCTTCGGGGCGGCCGAAGCGCCGCATTGGTACGCGCATCTGGGCTGCTGCACGCTCTTCCTTCTGCAGATCTGACAGGGCCTCCGTTTCAATGAAGCCCGGGCAAACCGCATTTACGGTGATGCCAATGCGGGCAACTTCCTTTGCCAAGGACTGAGTTAAGGCTACGACACCCGCTTTGGCAGCGGCATAGTTGGCCTGTCCCGCAGGTGCCAAAAGAGCGCTGAGGCTGGAAATATTCACGATTCGTCCGCACCGCTGTGAAATCATGGTCGGAAGCACGGTGCGACACCCAAGGAATGTTCCATCAAGGCTGGTGGAGACGACATCATGCCAGGTTTCGACCGGCATGGTGGCGAGCAGAGCGTCCTTGTGGTTGCCCGCGCTGTTCACCAGTACATCCAACCGGGGCTGAACCTCCATGATCCTGGCCAGAGCCTGTTGCCAGGACTCGAGGGAGCAAACATCAAGCGATACCGGAAGGCATCGGCCCGGATGCGCAGCGACCAGGTCATCCACCCGTTGTTTTCCTTTATGGATGGCCACGCAGACGAAGTTATCGCTGGACTCGGAGAGGAACGCCCTTGCCACGGCCTGTCCAATTCCTCCGTTCGCTCCTGTAATAAGTATGACACGCATGGTGAAAGTCAGGTAAAGCGCCAGTGTTCCCTCAATCCCGGTCTCCTGCATCCCGGTGGAGTCCGAAATGGGCTCCAATGGCCTGCTGGTTGGATCCCACAAGGCTGACGTTGGCTCCCCTCAGGCCTCTTCTCGCTAAGGCCTCGCACGCAGTAACACATTGCCAGGCCGCAGCGGCCATCAACCCTTCACCCAGGTAGCGCTTCGGGCTGAGCCGAGGTCCGGTCCAATTACGCCAGGCCTTGGCCTCAGCCGCGTTGGCACGCAGGCTCTCACTAAGGCCGTCCACGAGGAGCAGGTCGGAATGGCTTGGGGGCAGCTGCGCGCAAACCGCAGCGGCAGCTTGGCACCGGCTTACTTTCGAGCTATAGGTGTGGGAATCGGTGATAGCCAACAGTTCGACCCCCATGGAGAGGGCTGGATCCGCTGTGATACAGAGAGCACCGGCTCCGCAGCTGAGGACCGCGGCGTGCTCGAACTTCCACAAAGCGTCTGCCAGCAGCCAATCTGTCTCTTCCGCCCCAACAATCAGGCAAACATCCACTCGGTCTTCCTCGAGCCACTGGATGCCAGTTGCTACACCCTGAAGAAAAGTGCCAGGATCACCCATCAGGGTATAGGTCATAGGAGGCGTTCCGAGGAGCGCAGCGAGATGGCTGGCGGGAGCGGCAAAGACGGTCTCCGGAAAGAGGAGTGGGCTAGCGGTGGAAGGATCCTTCAGCGTTTCCTCGAAGAATCGATGGGAGTACTGCACGCAGCCCGACTGAAGGCACGTAAGCAAGCCAATCCGAGCCCGAGCTCGGGCTTCACCCGAAAGCAGGGACAACGCCTCCAGTCCAGCCGCGACCGTATAGTGGGTAATTGGGCTGGCGCGACGCAAGCGAGGATGGGTCAAAAATGCCGGGCGCACCGCTGGAGGTGGTACCGGACGAACTTCCGAGGCTCCACGCCTGCCTGGGCTGGGAAGCGATTGGACTGGCAACACTTCACGCTTCTCAAGAACCTCACACATGGGAGCCACTCCCCAACCCGCAGGAGAGACTGCCCCCAGCCCGCTGATGTAAATGCGACTCATGCCCACCTCCTCAGTATCAGGGTCGCGTTCGCTCCCCCGAACCCGAACGAATTCGAGAGGACCATGTTGACCGTCGTGCGGCAAGGCTTCTGAACGATGGGAAACTTGCAGAGCGGGTCGGCTCTCTCCAAATTGGGTTCGGGAGGCAGCCACTGTTCGCGGAGTGCCATGAGGCAGACCACCGCCTCCACCGCCCCGGATCCTCCCAAGAGATGTCCTATGCTCGATTTGGTGGAGCTGACCGGGATTCGTTGAGCGTGACTGCCTGCCCACCGAGTGATAGCCACCGCCTCCGCGCTGTCGTTCAAGCGCGTTCCTGTGCCATGCGCATTCACGTAATCGATTTGCTCAGGCGCGATTTGCGCCGCTTGGCAGGCCTGGTTCATGGCGGCCAGAGCCGCATCACCCTGTGGGTGGGGCTGGGTGAGATGGTGCACATCCAGGGAGCTCCCGTACCCGATCAGCTCGGCCAGAATCGTGGCACCGCGAGATCGGGCAGATTCCAGGTCTTCCAGAACGACCACTGCGGCACCTTCCCCGAGGGAAAGCCCGTCTCGATTCTCATCGAAGGGGCGACAGGCCCTCGAGGACAAGGCCTGCAGGGAGTCGAATCCCGAAAACACAAGGAGGCTGAGAGCATCATAACCTCCGGCCAGAACCCGGCGGGTAAGGCCGCGACGGATCAGCTCTCCGGCATGGCCGATCGCGTTACTGCCGGAGGCGCAAGCATTCGAGATGACCGTAACGGGCCCCATGATCCCGATCGCCTCCAAAACAAGGCGTGCCTGGGTCTGGGCCTGATAGAGCAACGCGCGAGAAAGCTGGTGTGGGTGTCGGTAAGGGGGAACTGTCGCGGAGCGGAAGTAATCCTCCCCGAGTGACATCCCTCCCGCTGTGGTGCCGAGAACAATAGGCACAGACTCCGAGCCACAGGTTGCTGCCTGATTCCACGCCTCGAGCGAAGCCAGCAACAACATGCGGCTGGCACGATCAAGCCGGGCAATCTGGCGACTGGACAGCCTGGTCGTGGGGAGTGAAACCGGCAGATCGACTTCGGCAGCCAATTGCACGCGCTGCCGACTCACGTCGAAAAGCGACACGGGTCGAAAAACGGGGCGTCCAACCTGGAAGCCCTCGGCATTCGGACACCACCCGACCCCGTGACCGGTGACAATTCCAGCTCCCGTAACAACGACACGGGGCTTCTTTTCGGGAAGTAGCGGGGTTGGGAAGAGCATGAGATCTAGGTGGAGTTGGGAGCGTGAGACAGTTGCGTCTCTTCCTCCGGATCTGCTTTGAACCTTGGACCGGCACCCCATCGCAGGTTCCGTGTGCTCTGGCGGAAACCGAAGTTCATGGGGTAGAAGAACGCCTTCCAAGCGGTGGTACCCCAAAGCCTTCGAAAAATGGAGGGAATGGAGTAGACCTCCCGAAACACGCGCTGGTAGCCGTCCAACAACTGGTCCGCCGTCAACCCTTCAGGCCGGTAGACAACATTGTGTCCATCATAGAGGGACCAATCCCGTGTTAGGAGCCTTCCGCTGCTCTCCATGCGTGCATAGAGCCGTGTACCCGGGTAAGGCGTCAGGATGGAGAAATAGGCCACCTCGAGTTTGGCTTGGTGGACGAACTCGATGGTGCGATCGAAAACGCTAGGATCGTCTTGATCAAATCCAAATACAAAGGAGCCATCGATCCCTATGCCATGGTCGTGAATCCTCTTCACAATGTCTAGATACTCCACGGGCCGGTTCACTCTCTTCCCCACCGCGGCCAGCGTGTCAGGGGAAAGAGTCTCAAAACCGAGAAAAAGCCCCTTACAGCCGCTCTCCCGGCATAGTCTGAGCATTTCGAGATCTTTACCGATATTCATGGACGCCTGTCCAAACCAGTGCAGTCCCATGCCTTTGATTCTCGACAAGAACTCGCGGGCATAACCCCGGTTACTCAAAATGTTGTCGTCGACAAAGAAGACGCAATTCTTGAGGACAAAAAGGCCTTCAAAGGGTCTTAGGCCTCGCAGTTCACCGAGAACCTCGTCTTGCGGTCGGTTTCGGTACTTGCCACCAAATGAGCTGGTGACGGAACAGAATTCGCAGTCGATCGGGCAGCCACGGGTCGTTTCGACGAAGTGTACAGG
The DNA here is from genome assembly GCA_964411985.1 of uncultured Verrucomicrobiota bacterium. Classification (GTDB taxonomy): domain Bacteria; phylum Verrucomicrobiota; class Verrucomicrobiia; order Limisphaerales; family J093; genus CAYPNF01. Next base: position 11,953 of record CAYPNF010000022.1, on the reverse strand, counting down.
GAGATATCCTTTGTTTTGGTAGAGGCCCCAATCCGAACGCGGAAGTTGCACCAACTCCGGGAGGCCCTCTTTGTGGGCATAGATGGACTGAAGCATCCCGTTCTCGAAGTCGCGCAACAGGGTTGGCCACAGACCCTCGCCCTCTCCGATGACAACGCAGTCACTATGCTGGAGTGCCTCCTTCGGCAAGACGGAGGCATGCATTCCCCCCATCACGACTTTGATCCCGCGAAGCCGAAAACCATGGGCAATCTCGTACGCGCGGCTCGCGGTGGAGGTCATCACGCTGATTCCCACCAGGTCAACTTCTTCAGCCGGATCCAGTGATTCCACCTTCTCATCCACAATCTTCACCTGCCAACCCGATGGAGTGAGCGCAGCAATCCTCAAAAGGCTCAGGGAGGGCATGCGAAAGAAGAACCCCCCTCCCATCAGGGTGTGTTTCGAGAGCGGCAGGATGAGCAGTAATCGTTTCATGTGCTCGTGCCGACAGCCGGGCCTTGAGGCCACAAACGCTGCATCGCAGCAAAGTAGCTCCAGAGCGGCCCGGCGACTCCGCGCTTACGCAGTCGGCTCACAAACTCGGCATAGCGCGGACCATGGTCACCCACCACCCAGGTTGGGGTAGATCGAGCAAAGCCCTGGAGTTGGGCGAAGACCGACTCCTCGGTCAGGCCCGGAGCCAAATAGTAGGCAGGCGACAACAGGCTTGCGCTTCGTTCGACCACCCCTTCCCGAATGGCTTGCTCGTGGAGGAAGGTACCCGGATAGATCCGCATCCCGATCACGGCCAGGATGACCGGGTCGCGGAGTCGATGGGAGTTGTGAAAGCTCTCCGCCAAAGTTGCGTGAGTTTCCTTTGGCCCGCCCGCGATGAGAAAATGGCAGAACGGCAGATTGGCAGCGCGAGCCAATTCGCTCGAATACAGGATATCCTCGAAGCAGAACCCCTTCCGGTACGCAGAAAGGACGGTATCCGAGAAACTATCCGATCCAAATTCCACATGGGCCAAGCCGGCACGCGCCATGAGCGCGAGGAGTTCCGGCGTCAATCCTTGAGGACGCAGAAAGCAACCCCAATCCACCTTGACTCCTCGCTGAAGAATCGCCTCGCACACCGAAGCGACGTGTTGCTTCGCAGAGTTGAATATGGAATCGGTAAAGAAGACATACTTTGCCCCAAGGCTCCGCAGTTGCTCCAATTCCTCCGCTACTGCCTCTGGAGGGCGCGATTGATGGCGTTTCCCTTCGATCAGAGGATAGGTGCAGTAGGAACAGGGAAACGCGCATCCGCGCTGCGTCTGCAAGTTCAGCATGCCGCCACTCTCCAGGTAGCGGGCTACCACGTGCGCCGGCCTGTCCTGCGGGGCTATCTCAACTCGGGGAGGTTCGGTTGAGGGTGGGTTGGTGACGATCTCGCCTCCCTGCCGGAAAACAAGCCCGGGAATCTCGCGGTGCACGGAGCCTTTCTCCAGAGCCGCGAGCAGAGAGGGAAAGGCTGACTCCCCCGCCCCGCAGATGCCAAAGTCCGCACCCGACAAGGCAAGGAGTTCCTTGGGGAAGATGCTGAAACCACTGCCGCCAAGAATCACTGGCACGGGGAGGATAGACCGCACCCGCCCGACCAACTCGGCCAGGTCGCGGACAAACAACTCCTGTCTGCGGATCAGAACATCATCGATGTTCCGGATGGAAATGCCGACAAAACTGGCTTGGCTGGCGCGGAGAAGCTCATCAAAACGGTCCGCGTCATGGAGCAGGTCCAGCCACTCGGTGGAATGACCAGCTGCTCGCAGACCCGCGTTCAGGTAGGTCAATCCCAGAGGAAAGACCGGATCCGGGTTTTGGCACCGGTTGACGCTAATGAGGAGGACCTTGCCGGGCATTTGCAGTGCTAGTTTGGCAGGATTGCCCTTTCCTCTCCCTGCTTCAAGTCAGGGCGGGTCATGTACAGACTCTTGAGCGGTTCGCTGCTGGCAGACAGACCCTCCGCTTCAATGGCGCGAAGCACTCGTTCCTCGTTCATGATGAACCGGTCGCGTTTGTAGATGACATAATCCTCCCGAAGATCGTGTGGAGTCAAGTTGATGGTGACCAAGTTTGCTCCAGCCCTCAGACCACGCTGATAGCCATCCGTATTGCAGCCAGAGTTGAGCGCGCTCACCGCAGGGATGACCCAATCGTTCCGCATCAGCCGCAGAATCGCCATGCAGTTCAGAGCCGATTCCACATCCCCGGCGCTGGCGTCCCCAAGGGGCGTCTGTTCACCAGGCACGAATGGGCTCACACTACACCCTCGCAGGGGCAGCCTGGCCGCACACTGGCAATTCTGCAGCAGGTCCACTTCGGTATCCCCGGGAAACCCCGCGATGAAACCCGAACTAACCGCCCAACCGCTAGCTGCCAGCCAGCGTATGTGCTGGAGGCGCTCATCTAGGTCGCCGGGAGCCTGCAAATGTCGGTAGTCGTGGGGATCCGCGGTCTCAAACTTGATCACGTAAATAGAGGCACCGGCCGCTTTGAGTTCTTCGTAGAGACGGTAATCCAGTGTCCCGAGGCAAACGCTGAGGCCAAGGGATGTCTCTCTGGCCAGAATGCGGAGAAGCGGCAAGACCACCTCCCGTACCGCTACGGGATCCTCCCCGGCCTGGATATTAATATCGGTGATAGACGATGGCCGATGGTGTATCAGCAGGTCCGCGATTCGGTCGGTTTCAGCCCGTGCTCGGTCCAGGGAGCGGTTATCCCGGCGCATGCCGCAGTAGTGGCAATTCTGCCTGCAGTAATTGGACACCTCAACCACGCCGCGCACGAAGACCTTGCGTCCGAAGAGGACCTTAGTTGCCTCCCCTGCCCGCTCGTGCAAAGCCACCTGTGTCCCGTTCCGGGCTCTAACATCCTCCGCTGAAGGGTGATAGTTCAAATTAAGTGAAGGAATCATAAGGATTCCAAGTGCTCCTTGCAAAGGCAAAAGTGCCACGAAGGTCTCCTCTATGGCTCCCGACTCAAGAGTTTGCGGCGGATTCTGTTGGGATCTTCCTCCCAATCGCATTAGGATTCGCCCACGTGAATTGGTGCACTACATGTGCTGGGGTAATCCCCTGTTTCAACGAAGAAGCCTCTATCGCCGATGTCGTGGCGGGGGTCCGGCAGTTTCTCCCAACCGTCATCGTGGTGGACGATGGTTCCTCTGATCAAACCTCGGCACAGGCGGCGGGGGCGGGCGCGCAAGTGATTCGGCTCGAGGCGAATGTCGGAAAAGGAGCCGCTCTCCAGTCAGGAGCGCGCACGGCGCTCGCCTTGGGATTTGAGTGGATGCTTAACCTGGACGGAGACGGCCAGCATCGGCCAGAGGATGTGCCCAACTTCTTCGAATGCGCCGTACGGACCCGAGCCACCCTCATCATTGGCAACAGGATGGGGCAAGCGGCATCGTTGCCATGGATTCGACGATTCGTGAACCTCTGGATGAGCCGGCGGTTGTCCGCCTATGCGGGACGCCACTTGGCAGATTCGCAGTGTGGGTACCGCCTAGTGAAGCTGAGCCATTGGTCCTCTCTCGGGCTTAGGACCCGCCGTTACGAGATCGAGTCTGAACTGCTCATCTCATCCGTGCTGGCTGGCTACCAGGTGGAGTTCGTACCGGTGGAAGTCATCCCACGCGGAACCCGGAGCCATATCAATCCACTCACGGATACGCTGCGTTGGTTACGATGGTGGAATGGGCTCGAGGGACGATAGACGTTTCTCACTATAATCTACTTGCCTGTGAACAGGCTGGACAGACATGGTTGTGAGTCATGCCGCAGTCGCAACCAACTCTCCAGGGAGTCCTGGCAACTCGACCTTGGCTAAGAAGGTGGATCGTCAAGATCGCGACCTTGGTCTCCATGGGGTTGATTCTCGGCCTCGCCTACGATTGGGCGGTACCCCGTTTTTACGGTTCCGACAAACCCTGCACTTTTGCCCTAGGAATGCTCCACGGGGCCTTGATGCCAACCGCGTTGCCCGCGCTTCTGATGGGAAGAGACGTGCCCATATATGCGTCAGGGACAACCCCACAAATCTATAAGATTGGGTATATCGCGGGCATCAATGCCTGCGGCATGTTCTTCTTCGGAGTTGCCTTCCGTCAGCCCAAGAAGTCGGAGAAATAGACCCTACTCCGTTCCGTTCTACTGCTCAGTAGAGTCCTCCCAGAAACATCTCGAATAAGTTCAAAGGGCCACCCGGCCAATACTTGGTAGGCGGAAAATCAAACACCTTCTTGGCCTTCCAATAGTACAGTTGAAGGGGATGCTCGGGAATGTTGGGGTCGTACACGTCAAATACACTCCTCTCATCCTCCTCACGGACTCCAAAGAGCAGGATGCCGTGGTTGATGGTGATCCGGGGAAAACGGAACAGGTGAACGATCGGCGTATTTCCATTCGCCAGGCTAGCAGCCAATTGCCGTGCCATCCGCTCCTGATGGGCTCTGGTGATGGGGAACACCATGCGCCAATGGCTTCTGACAAAATAGGATTGAACTGGCCCCCCACAGTTTGCTTTGAGGATCGATTCACATTCACGGCTAAACTCGCGCAAACCGACGAAGCCAGGAATTGGGATTTCGCGCCCAGGTGCGCTGCGTCGACGCGGGCTGCGTGACACGACCTCGGAAACAAGCCGCTGGTAATTCGACGAACTGGTGCGCGGCTTAGACGAATCAAAACGGGCGTGATAGAGGAACTGTCTGACGGAACGGACCAAAACGAAGCAGCGGTGCGAATAGGTAGGCGGTGGTTGGGTCTGAAAGGTGGGCATCCTTCCCGTGGCGGGATCAAAGTGGTACTGCCAGACCAGCTCGTTCGCAAAAGGAAACGTATCCCTCTCAAAGGAAAAACTAGCAGGGGCGCATTCAGAGGCCAACTTCATGCTTGCCCGCTAAACTATCCATGAGTTAGGAAGCTGTAAATGCTTTACGAATACTGGCGACAGGTCTCTCGCAGACACGGCACAGAGTGTGCCCTGTGGGATGCGGGCTCGAGTCGCCGGTGGACCTTCAGGGAGTTGGCGGCTGCGGTCGAAAACTCCGAACGGTTGAAGGGAGAGGTCGTTTATCCCCACGGGCATGGTCCAGAGTTCATTCTCACCCTGCTCCGGGCCTGGCGAGACCAAGCAGTGGTCTGTCCGCTGGAACAAAACCAAGATGCGATCTCGGTACCGAACCCCGGAATTCCGTTTTGCCATTTGAAGATGACGTCAGCCACGACAGGAATCGCGCGCATGATTGCGTTTGCGCCGGAGCAGTTGGTGGCCGACGCGGAGAACATTGTCACCACCATGGGACTCGTCCCGGAATCGCCCAACCTAGGGGTCATCTCCATGGCTCATTCCTATGGCTTCTCCAATCTGGTGCTGCCTTTGGTCCTTCACGGAATACCCTTGATCCTGACGACATCGCCGTTGCCGGAGGTGGTTCGCCGGGCCCTCAGAGATCATCCGCATGTCACCCTTCCCGCTGTGCCCGCTCTGTGGCGCACCTGGTCGGACGCTGGGATCCTCCGGCCAGGTTTGGTGCGACTGGCGATTTCAGCCGGGGCTCCGCTGCAAAGGAGCCTTGAGGAGAAGGTCTACAAGGATTTGGGACTGAAGATCCACAATTTCTACGGCTCTTCCGAATGTGGCGGCATAGCCTATGATGCCAGCGAAAGCCCGCGCCATTCCGAGGATCTAGCCGGCCTGCCCATGCGGAACGTTCACGTTGAAGTCGGGGAGGAAGGCTGCCTGAAGGTGCGCAGCAGGGCCGTTGGTGCCACCTACTGGCCTATTCCGGACGCATCCTTGGGCAATGGCTGTTTCACAACGAGCGATTTGGCGGATATCCTCGATGAACGCATCTACCTTCGAGGGCGAATCGGGGATCAGATCAACGTAGCGGGGCGCAAGGTGTCGCCCGGCGATATCGAGCGAGCCTTGGCGTGCCACCCGGATGTGGCCGACTGTTTGGTCTTTGGTGTTCCGAGCCGGGACGAGGCGAGAAAGGAAATCATTGTCGCCTGCCTGGCGACCAGCGGACCGCATGATTCAGAGAGGTTCAAGCAGCACCTTCTCAAGAGCCTTCCGGGTTGGCAGGTGCCCCGCGAATGGTGGTTTGTTGAGGCTTTAGCAGCCAACGAACGAGGGAAAATGCCTCGGGCAGAGTGGCGCCGACGATATCTGGAAAGAAGGGCAAAAGATCACGACTCTCGTGAGAGACCAAACTAGTCGGCTCGCCCCCCGAGAGTGAGTTCAGCCTCCAGAATCAGCTTCTCCTCCACAAACGCACGCGCATTTGCCTGAATCATGAGGCCCAGCCTTCCCACCACTTGTGCCTCGATCCTCAACACCTGGCCTGGCCTGGCGGTTCCGTAGATTCGCACCATGCGAAGAGCACTGAGCCTGAGATTTGCCACGGGGGGAATGTGGGGATCGTTTTGCGCCACAATGCCTGCCAGCTGAGCTGCAGCCTCAACCAACAAGACGCCGGGAAGCATGGGATTGCCAGGAAAATGGCCTAAAAGAAAGGGTTCACCCGCGCGGACTCGGTATTCTCCCACACCTTCCTTGCCAGGAATCAGGCTAACCAACTGATCCACAAAGCGGAAACCCTCGCCGTGAGGCAAAGCTCCGATTGCACTCTTCAGGAGTTCCGGATTTGGAGTCATTGTTTCAGAGGTTCTACGGTCTTGTAGTCAGGTCCGAGTTTGGCCTCAAATAAATCCTCTTGAATAGGCACATTGAGAACCGCATTGGTGAAATCATTTCGCATCGACGACCCGTCGCCAAACCTCAGCTCTGTCGCCACGGGCGTAAATTCATTCGTGTGGAACGACACAAGTACTCCGGTCATAAACTTCCGCGCGGCCGGGCTCTTTGGCTGGAGCAAAAGCTCGACGAGCGAATTCGTTGTCCTAATGGACTGGATGGAGAATCGCGACTCGAGCTCCTGACGGCTCTTGGGGAAACTGGCGTCCAGCAGCGCCATTGCATCCTTCCAAGGGCCACTCTGGGCTTCGGTCAAAGGGTATTTCTCAGCGCGCTTGAGTCTTGGGTAGATCAGCATTAACTGGTCAGGCTGACGCAGTGCAATGGTCTGGGGAGGCTTTCCGATTTCCCACCGAAACCGGTTGGGCATGGCAACCCATACGCTGCCCGTGGAATAGAGAGGTTGAGAAAGCACTTTAAGAGTGCGAGTCTGAGTGAGGTCCGCCGTCCAGGTGTGGATATTCGTCTGCGCAGCACACCAGCGATCAACGATGTTATCCGCGTCGGAAGCCCTTGCGGGCAGAACCGCTAGAGATACCCCAAACGCCGCAGCCAGAATCCCCCCAAGAATGCTTTGGAAGCGGTGGTAACCCTCGACAGCGACAAACCGATTGGTACGAGAGCAACCGGGGCGCTTCGCGGGTTTGGCCGGGCAGAATGAGGGGCTTTGAGTGTTCATGGGCATGAATCGGGCCATAGCGGCGTGAACTGGTACCATTGATCCAAGTCCTTCCTGATTTCGGGCTCCATCAAATGCATGATTCCTTGTGTTAGTTTCAGGCGGCCATCTCGATTACCAATCGCTCGCCGATCATAGGTGATTTCGGGAAGCACATGCACGACAAAACCCTCCGGCCGCCTCACGATCGTAACCCCCAGCAGGGCACAGCCCGTCATCCTTGCTAACTCTGCCACCAAGGGAGATGCGGCGAAGGATCGCCCAAAAAACTCCACCTGCGAGTGGTCCAGCTTTGAGGGACGATCAATCGCAACAGCGAGCGTGCCCCCGTTTTCAAGACGCTTGACCACGTCCAGAAGTGCAAAGCTGTCCCTCCCCAGAACGACGGTGTCGATTCCCCAGCGAGCCCTGGATGCGGTTCGAATCTCCATCAGGCCTTCATCAGGCTCAGCCAAAGTGAGCACTCCCAGGCGGATCCCAAGCTTCGATAGCAAAATGCCACCCAACTCCCAATTCCCGAGGTGCAGCGTGACAAACAAGATTCCCCGTTTTCTTAGGTGAGCCTCCTCGATGATCCTAAGTGCACCTGGGTCCGCCACCCATTGATCTGCTGGAATCCCAGCCTCGAGCCTCCACAGTTCGACAAGCTTGATGGCGAAATTCCGATAAAGACGGCGCGCGGTTTTCCCCGCGAGCGTCCGGTCTTCTCCGCAGGCTGGCTGTAGGTTGCGAACAACGATTTCGCGCCGCTGGGCGTCGAGCAGGAAATGGGCTTCTGCCATCGCGACACAGGCCATGTTGCTTGCCCAGCGGGGGATAACTCGAGCCAAGAACAACCCCACCCGCCAGATTCCTGCGCGATAAAGCGACGACGCTGGAAAACCTTTTCGCAACTGGCCGTCGGCGGAGGGACCATTTTCCTGGGCACCACTGCAAAGCCGCCACCAACTCGGCAGAAGGAAGACCGCGATCAAGACGTTCGCGGCGATGCCTACCGCACACACTTTCCCCAGACTGGCCATGCCCGGATAACTCGACCATGCAAGCGAAGCGAAGCCCGCCACGGCAGTGCCCCCGCATAGGAGCAGCGCACGGCCGATGGAACTCCGCGCGATACGAACGTCTCCGTTATGACGCCGCAAGGCCATCTGCATGAAGATGCTGTAATCCACTCCTGTTCCAAGGATGAGAGGAACCGCCATCAGGTTTAGCAGGTTCCATGACCATCCAGCGAGGGACATGATGGCGAGCAACCAGACTCCTCCCAGGGCCAAGGCTGCCACCCCAAGGAGAATCTCGGTGGGACGGCGGAAGGCCAGCCAGAGCGACGTCAAGACCAGGAATACCATGGGGGCGACGATGTACCATAACCGTTCTTGCACTCGCTTGAGCGTAGTCGTTCCCAAAAGATCCCAGCCGGAGAGGAGAATCTGCTGGTCGGCCAAGTCTTGGGAGAGTTTCGTCAACGGCGATGAGATCGCAACGTTGGTTTGAGGATAGACAGCACCCATGGCAAACCACTCGTTGGTGGCACGCGCGACGAAACGCTTCAACAGCCACTGGGCCACCCGGTTAGTGGGCCAGACCACAGCCTCAGGACCGGCCGCTCGTCCCCAAGTCCGCATCAACTCGTCTGTCAAGAACAGCGCGTCCTCGCTGAACCCTTCTTTCCGGGCCGAGTCTTTCAACGCCGCCCCCATGGAGACTAGAGCGGCAGCGGTCTGTCGGTTGGTGTGCTGGTTCTCCGGGTGTGGCCACAAGGAGGTTGGCAATACATATTGCCCGATGAGCCCCTCGGATTGGGCTCGATGTAGAAGACCTTCGGCCTGAGTGAGACGTCGATGCACTACCGACTCATCGGAACCGGGAACAACAACCCACAATGTGTCCTTCGGGATTCCCATCTGAAGAGTCATTTCCTCCAAGGCTGACTGAGCCTCGCCTCGTTGCGGCTGGAGTGCACCCCCGCTCCGGTCTAAGTGCGGCCACGAGTTCCAGATGGCTGCAGCGGAGAGCAGGAGCGTCAAGACGGTGATCTGCACCGACCACCAGCATTTGCCTCGGTCCTGAGAGTTCAGGCGCAAAACTAGGGTTTCGCGGGGAGGAATAAGGAAAGTCCACCACCTAGCACAGTGGTGAGTGTTTCCCGGGCCTCGACGCTCTGGGAACAATGGCGGCAGATATACGAGAACCATCACCAGAGCGGCAACGGACACCCCGATCGCCACTAGCGTACCCAGCTGGGCTAATCCAGGAAGGCCTCCCAGGTTGAGCACGAGGAATGCGCATATCGTGGTGATCGCTGCCCAAAGAATGCTGGGTGCGATCGCCCTCCGAATTTCGGGTACCGTCAGGTTGGGGTGCGCCAAGGCTTCCTGGTAGTGGATCACTGCATAGTCCACCGCCAGACCCAGCAGAACCGCGGCAAACCCCATGCTCACGACGGAGATCGGGCCCAGCACCAATCCCCCCAGGGCGAGCGTTGCCAACAGAATAAGCGCCAACAAAGCCAGGAGCCAGAGCATCGGCAGCCAGCGCCGATGGGTCAGCCAAAACAAGAGTGCAATAATCCCAGCCGTACCGATGACCGACCCGCTGAGGTCGGCTTGCATGCTCGCGGCAATTTCGGTCACAAAGACAGGGCGTCCGGTATAGCGAATGACGACACCCTCCCAGTCGTGGGAATCGCCACAATACTCGTCCACCGCCGCTTTGATGGCCTTCATCCATTGGTCACATTCCCAGTAACTCTCCAACTGCGCCTTCGACTGAACAAAGAGGAGACGGTAGGTGCCATCCGAAGATGCAAAGAGCCTCTGCCCTTGGTCCATCGAGACTCCGCCAAACTCGCTGAGCGCGGGGATATTCGAAAGATCGAATGGGTCAAACGCGCGCCGGGCGATGTCGACGGGGGACAGGGAGGTGGCGAGCACTTCTTTTGTCTCTGCCAGCAAATGGGTGAGATTGGAGGGAGCCAACTTATTCGTTAGCTCAGCGAAGAGGAAGGGAGCCTGGTTAAGCCAGATGCACCCCAGCATTTCTGCCAACTCGCCGGGGTTCTCCAACCATGGTGGCTGCCAGGTGACCTCCTCGACGAGATTGGTCTTGCTGTGCAACCCCTTCCCCAGAACGGCTGCCAGCCGCTCAGCCTGCTCCGGGTCGGGAGCACGCAGCGTTATGATCAGCTCGCGAGCGTTGGCAAAATGCTTCTGGTAGAGTTTGAGCCCTTGCACCGTCGGTTGATCCGACGGCAGCAGATTCAAGATATCCGGGTCAAGCCGGAGCCGAAAGAGTCCGACGATCACGAGAAGGGCCAAGGGCACCCACCACCAAGCTCGAAGGAGGTTTCTCACGGTTGCAGAAACCCTTCAACCGATTCCCCGGAGTGGGTATTCTCCAATCGCCACCCATCCGCTTTGGCCTGAAAGCGAAGCGCAGCTGGCAGGGTTTGTCCGCTTAAAGCCCGGTTGAGATACAGCCACAGAAACCGAGTCGGGGGCGAACCTCTTCCGGCAAAAGCCATGTCGCGTGGAGGAAAAGTGATCAACCAATCCCGCTCCGTGGTCTGCGCCATGACCAAAGGAAGAGGCGTCTTGGAGAACTGCACCAGACAGCGACCATCCTCATGAGTCGCTATGACGATCTCCCCTCCCAATTCTGGGATATCCGAGTTCGGCTTCCACAGGGCCTGCCCTTCTAAGGTTTTCCAACCGGGCCCGGCGGTGGTGAACAGGGAGCGTTTTGTTGTCTGGCAGCCTGCATTCAGGAACATGAGCGCCAGAAGCACCATCGAAAGGATGGTGCGAGTGGATGAGTGCTGAGACGCTCGCATATGGACCGGAGTATTCTTGCTGAACAAGAGTCCTTGTCAAAACTTTGCTTGCACGCCGAAGCGGACTCACTCCCGTGCATGTCGTACGCCCCCCCCGCTGACCCCCTGCTCCCACGAATTTGGGCTTGAGGTAATGCCCTTGCTGGTGCAGTTTAAAGCCGCAACGCTGATAATGACACTCAAAGAAGACATCAAAAGAATCATGGTCGAAACTCTGATGCTGCAGGTAACTGCAGACGAGATCACGGACGATCTTGCCCTGTTTGGGCCGGGCAGTCTTGGACTTGATTCTGTTGACGCGCTCCAACTGGTAGTCGCCCTCGATAAGAATTACGGATTGAAAATCCCCGATCCTGAGGCTGCTCGAGTCGTCTTCCAGAATGTCTCCTCGATCGTCGAAGCGGTGGCGCGACATCAGAGTGCTTCCCTAGTGACTCCCGCAAACTGACCGTTTCCTCTGGTTTGGTACCCAGTGATTCCTTCTGCGTCAGGGAGTCGGCTCCAGCAGAAAGGGAAGGTTCCCGTTTGATGCGGTCTGGAGCGTCTCGACTTTGTCTTCTGGCGAGCACCATCTCTTAGAGATGGTGGAGCCGAGGGGGATCGAACCCCTGACCTCGTGAATGCCATTCACGCGCTCTCCCAACTGAGCTACG
>CAYPNF010000021.1:0-130052 GCA_964411985.1 uncultured Verrucomicrobiota bacterium | reverse complement strand
ATCAGCGAGGTTGTGAGCAACAACTTTGCATTCCAGGTGAACCCCCTTGCGCTTAACAACGTGGGTGGGACCTACACCAATGATGTGTTCGTGCAGATTTCCACCGCCACTTTGGGAGCCTCCATTCGGTATTCGACGAACGAAGTGGCGCCCACCAACGGAAGCCCAATCTGGGTCAATGGGATGTACGGAAAATCGGGTCCTGTCACCATCGCTGGCTTCAAGGATGGCTACCAGCAGACTGTTCCCATAACCCTTCAGTATTTGTTCATCGTTGTGGACCCCACCAGTTATACCATGGGAGTGGTGGCCACCAACGTGGCCTCCAATAACCCCGTTCCCCTCGAGTTCGCTACCCCGACCCACGGCGCAAGCATCTACTGGACGCTCAATGGGGGGATTCCTACTACCAATAGTATTCCATATACGGGTCCGTTCGATCTCGCTACCAACGGCATCGTCCGAGTGCGGGCTTTCAAGGACGGCTATTACGCCAGCAACGTGACGACCAACATCGTCTCCCTTTCCGTGGGGCCCGTGGAGATCACTCCCTCCGGCGACGTGGAGAGCAATCACCCGGTACTCGTTTCGCTAAATACCATTACTGAGGACGCGGCCGTTTATTGGACTTTGGATGGATCGGAGCCTACCACCGCCAGTTTTCTGTATAACGGACCCTTCCTTCTCGGAACGAATGGCGTTCTAAAGGCAAAGGGATTCCGGCCAGGGTTCGTCCCCAGCCCCACCTCACAGGCCGTCTTCAAGTTGGAGGTGGCACAGCCAGTCATCCTTCCGAACGGAGCTCGGTCCGACAACCCGGTGACGGTGAGCCTTTCTTCCGAGACCGAGGAGGCGAAACTCTATTGGACCATCGATGGTACCGAGCCAACTCCAGCCGCCGCGCTCTACACCGCGCCCTTTGTGTTGTCCACAAACGGCACTCTGAAGGTGAGGGCGTATCGTGATGGTTTCCTCGCCAGCCCTACGGCGAGCGCTTCCTTTGACCTGATCGTCGGCACTCCAGTGGTCGCGCCTGCCTCCGGCACGCGAATCAACCACCATTCGATTAGCATGTCTACCAGTACCGTGGGGGCAGAGTTGCGCTTCACGCGCGATGGGTCAGCGCCCACTCTGTCGAGCGAATTGTATACAGGGGCTTTCGAGATCACGACCAACGTCGATCTCCGTGTGGTCGGTTTTCGCGCTGGATTCTTGCAGAGCGAAACGGTCTCGCGAGACTACCGCATCCAGGTCGATACTCCCACCATGAGCCCCAACGATGGGTTCTTCCCGGACGGGACGGTCATTACTCTCGCGGTTACCAACCCTGCTGCTTCGATCTACTATACTGTGGATGGCTCGACGCCCACCATGCAGTCCAGCCTCTACACGGAGCCGTTCAAGCTCAACGCGTTCAACGCGCCTGGCTCAGATCTACGCAGTGTGAGTGCTCGTGCGTTCGCACCGGGTACGGAGCCTAGTGAGATCGTGAGTGGCCAACCTGTGGCGGATTCCAAGGTGGGTGTGCCTAGAGATATTCTGGCGGGGATTGGTTCCACCATCGTCCTGCCCGTCGTGGTGAACCTGAAGCCAGGTGATGAACTCTCCACGCTTCAGTACAACGTACAAGTGTCTCCCAAGACCGGAGCCCCCAACTTGGATAATGAGCTGCACATGCTGTCCTACGGTACCAACGACTTCATCCCTGCCATTGGAGGTCCGGACAGTGCCTTCTCCACCAAAGTCTATACGTGGTCTTTGACAGTTCCTGGCACAGGCGGGGTGGTTACCAACGAGTTGAAGACCCTGATCAGTCCGACCAATAGCTTCAAGATCAAGTCTTTCAGTACGGTGGCGCTCCTGGCGGTGCACATTCCTCCCACCGCCAAGGAAGGGGACCAGTATTTGGTGGAACTTACCTATCCTTCGGGCACAACGGATGGAATCCAGAAGCCGATTGCCCTGACCTCGCTTTCGGCCAAGACCATCACCGTATCCAACCTTTGGTACACCGTGGGCGATAGTGCCTCCGCCTACTGGTATAACGCGGGCGATTTCGGCAACAAGAACCTTGAAAACTCCGATGTCAATCTTGCCTTTCTGGCATCCCTCGGCATCCGGGTGCCGTATTCCTTCACCGATGCGTTTGACGCCATGGACGCGTTCCCACTGGATACGGACGTCGGGGCCGGAGGCGACGGGCAGATACGGTATTTGGACTGGAGTTTGATCCTGTTCCGATCTCTGCGCAACGACCTGGACAACTACCAACGTGCGTGGAGCACGAATGGTTATCGGGTCGCCAAACCGGTCGCGCTGCTCTCCGGGGTGCCGCAAATGCCGGCCAAGGATACCAAGGCCGGGGTGGTTGTGGAATTCTGGCCTGACGCAGAACTGGAAGCAGCCAACGTCGGTGAACTGCAGGCTGGGCAGGAGATCTCTGTCCCGGTTAAAGCCAATGTGCTCCAGGGCGTGGGACTCACGGGGCTCGAATTCAGAGCGGTGGTGAAACCGGACGCCTCCGCCCCGTCCCTCGATCAACCTGTCCAGTTTGTGCCGGCGGAAGGAATCCCTTCGCCTCTGCAAATCACGGATCTGCCCCTGAATCAGGTCGGGAACGGATGGAATCCGCTGCTCAACCCCTTCCAAGCACCCTTGGAGAAGAACGTGACCGTTGGGTTCGTGAAGTTCTCCGTGCCCGCAGCAGCCAGGGCAGGGGACAGATACCGAATCGAACTGCTCAACGCGGATGGCGCGCCTGATTTCACGACGCAGTATGACTTTGCCACCTACGCTGGATCGGCGACCGTGGGGGCCGCAGCCGCAACGGGAACGGAGCAAAAGGGTTCCCGTGGTTTCCGCATGCGATGGTCGGCGGTTTCCGGCCAGAGGTTCGTCGTCGAATCGGCCCTCGATCTCTCTCATCCTGAGTGGAAGATCGAAGCTGATAATCTCACTGGGAGCACCGATACCCGCGAGTTTGTTGACCGAAGTGCGCCCGGCACGGTGAAGTTCTACCGTATTCGACCGAAGAACTGAGAGTTTCACTGCCCCCTGCCTTTGGGGCGGGGGGCGGTTTTCACTAAAGCATTTACCTGGAACTGCCGCTAAACCGTAATGGCACGATTACACTCCGTTATGAAAAAGTACCTAGCTATGCTGACTGGCCTGGCCAGTTTGTGCGCAACTGCCTCGCTGGCACAGTCTTTGGACTACGCTCTCACCGGTGACATGTTTGAACCGTCTGGTGTTGCGGTCGATGTCGCCAATAACGCCTACTATATCACCGATACCTCCAACAACCGGATCATCCGCTATGCTGTGGAGACGAGTGTGCGAACCAATGTTGCAGGTCTCAGCGGGGTGGGGGGGGCGGGGTTTGTCGACGGTCCCGGGCACGTCGCCCGCTTCTCGAATCCGCAGGGGATCATTCCCGCGCGCGGCGGGTACGTCATTGCTGATTCCGGCAACCACGCCATCCGGTTTCTGGCCTTGGATGGTACGGTGAGCACTCTGGCTGGCGGAAAGCAGGGATCTGTGGACGGAGTCGGAACCAACGCCAGCTTCAACTCACCCGCCGGCCTGTCAGCCGATAGTTCGGGTAACATCTATGTCGCTGACCTGCTCAACAACTCCATCCGCAAACTCGACAGCACCAACAAGGTTACGACGGTGGCAACCGGTTTTCGCCGGCCCTCGGGAGTCAGCTACGGGGACGGCGGGCGCCTCTTTGTCGCAGACAGTGGAAACCACTCGATCAAGGTGGTGGAGACAGATGGCACGGTGAACCTCTACGCCGGCAGTGGGTCGCCCTTTGTCAGTGGTACGAACGACGCCGTTATTGCAACCCAAGCCAAGTTCAATAACCCGCGGGGTTTGCTGTGGGTGGGTGGGACAACCGGTTTGCTGGTGAGCGATTCCGGGAATCGGGTGCTCCGCAAGGTTTACTATAACACTCTTGCGTTCACGAACACCGTCGAGACCATTCCAGCAACGGTGAATGCCGGCTTGATTATCCCTGTGGGTTTGGCCCGGGATAATGATGGGAATTTTCTCGTTGCTGACAGTGGGGCCAATGCGATTCGCCGACTCGTGGCGACACTTCCCCAGAAACCAGTAGGCGACCCGGTGATTGGGACCGTGGAGTTGATCACCAATCCTTTGACGGGGGAGACCTCCGCCACCCTCTTCCCCATCACGGGTGCTACCTTCAACAATGACGTGGTGATGGGGATTCTCGCCGAGTCCGGCACGGAGACTTTTTACACTACCGACGGGAGTGAGCCCAGCAGTGCGACCGGCTCTACGCCTCCGCCTTTCTACCAGGGCCAACCTACCTTGCCCCCGAGCTTCGTGGATCAGTCGCTTGCGGGTGCCGTGCCCAGCTTCACCATCAAGGCTATCAGTTCGGCCTCCGGCCGCAAGGCGAGTGCCGTGGTCTCCGCCCGGGTCACATTCCAGGTCGCGAATCCAGCCACCATCGGAAACAACCCTGGTTCCGTGATGATCGACTGTGTCACTCGGGGTGCGGTGATGTACTACACCACGGACGGGTCGGATCCAATCGAAGGGGTGTCCAAGGTTTATCCCCTCGGGGATCGCCTGAACATAGTCGATGGTACGGCGGATGTGACCCTGAAGGTTCGGGCCTTCAAGAGGGGCTACAATCCCAGCCGGATCGTGTCCCAGGTCTACAAGTATGAGAACTTGCAGATCAGCTCCATCGGTGTGGTGCGCGACTTTATCGCAGGTCCAGGCTCCACCGTAATCATTCCGGTGGACGTGAAACTCAACACCAACGACGTGCTCCGTTCACTCCAATTCCGCCTGGATGTGAGCCCCGTCGGGACTGCCCCGCTCATTCCGGCCGTCTTGGACGCCTACACATTGACCCCGGTGGATTTCGTCCCGCTTACCCTGCCGATCGATCCCGCTGCGTCCCCCATCACCAACCTCATCACCACAGTGAAGAAGGTTTATTCGACGGCGGCTTCGACCGGTATCGAGGTGGGTTACTTGGGAGTGGACTCCACACTTCTGGCACAAGGGGCGGCCACCGTTGCCGTTCTCTCCGTTCCCATCTCGGCGAGCGCCAAACACGGCGACAAGTATACCGTTTCGGTGATGTACCCCTCGGCCACCTCGGACCGCCGCGAGGATTACATCCAGTTGACGACGCTCACCAACCGCTCGATTACGGTTTCGACCAATATTACTCTCCCTGGAGACACCACCCTGGCAGACATGGATGTTTCCTACGTGGTGGGCGATACCGCTCAGTCTTCCTGGTACAACTCGGGTGAGTTCGGAAACGGCAACCTGAACAACAACGATGTGAACAACGCGTTCACAGCGTCGTTGGGCTTGTACATTCCGTACGAGGGCAGCGTGCTTTTCGACTCCATGGATGCTTGGCCGTTCGACACTCTGGGTACTGTCGGGGGAGACGGGATCATCCAGTACTTGGACTGGGTTACCACCTTCGAGCGTTCGCTGCGAGTGGACGGCAATAACTGGCGCCGCTATTGGGGACCCGGCGGTGTGCATAGTGTGATCAACACCACCTTGAACGGTTTGCCGCTCACTCCCGCAGAGGAAATTGTCGCTCCAAGCGGCCTTTGGCAGCCTCAGGTCTCCGTCGTGGCCGGCTACGTGGAGAATGCTCAGCCTGGCTCCACCGTGGACGTCCCCCTCTACCTCAAAGTCCACGGCGATAATCCTGTTTCCGGATTCCAGTTCCGCGCTACGGTCATCGCCGAAAGGGATGCTCCAAGTATCGCCACGGGTCCCGTTTTCGTCCCTCAGGGAACTATCCCTCCTCCCGCAATGACCCTGAAACGGGGTAACACCATCGGATGCGGATGGGTGATCGATACCATCAAACCCGCACTTACGGGCGAGACTCTGATCGGCCACATCCTCTTCACGGTCCCCGCCGAGGCCAAGCAAGGCCAGGCTTACGTCATCCGTGTGTCTCACACGGGCGGATCAAGGACCAAAGCCGGTGGCCAGTATGCCGCTTATAACTTCGAGTCTCTCCCTGGCTCAGTCTGGGTGCAGTCTCCCATGCTGCGTCCTCCCAGCGTTTTGTCCGACGAATGGAAGATGAAATTCTTCGGCAGTCTGGATAATCCTCTGGCTGATCCGTATGCCGATCCCGATGGCGATGGGAAGAACAACCTTCAGGAGTTCCTCTCCGGAACCGGTCCCGCGAAGCTGCGTTTCCATATGCTCAACTCCGAGTGGAAAGCCCGGCGCGACGCGTTCCACCTGCGCTGGTTTGGCCAGCCCGGAAAGAAGTATCTCATTGAGGCGTCCCCGGATTCCATTAACGGTCCTTGGCTGCCCGTAGGCGGATCGGTGACTGGAACAGGCGATCTCTTGGATGTCGATGGCCCGAAGGTGGATGCCCAGTCGCTCTTCTATCGGGTTCGCGAAATGGGCCAGTGATCGCAACTTGCTGAGGCCAAGGCGCTCCAAACGCCTGCGGTCGAGACTTCAGAACGGTGTCCAGGGCGACTGGACACCGTTTTTCGTCTTGTTGCAGCTTTCCAGAAGGCCAGCTAAGGTGGAAGTGTATGAGTCTTGATTTGAATAGCTCGCAGGTCGAAGTCCCGGAAGGTTCCGTCCGCCCCGTTCTCCCCCCAGAGCGGGTTGATGCTCTCTCCCGTGAGATCCTCGATCTCAAAGCCCGCTTGAACGCGGTCATCCTGGCCCACAACTATCAGGTGCCGGAAATTCAGGATGTGGCGGATTTTGTGGGGGATTCTCTCGGTCTTTCCCAGCAGGCTGCCAAGACCGGTGCCGAGGTGATCGTGTTTGCGGGGGTGCATTTCATGGCGGAGACCGCCAAGATCCTGAGTCCCTCCCGCACGGTGGTGGTTCCCGACCGAGATGCCGGTTGTTCGCTCGAGGAGAGTTGTCCTCCCGAGAAGTTGGCGGCCCTCCAAGCTACGAATCCGAACTTCTACACCATCGCGTATATCAATTGCAGTGCCGAAGTGAAAGCGCTGAGCGATGTGATCTGCACCAGCGGGAATGCTGTGAAGATCGTGGAAGCGGCTCCAAAAGACCGTGACCTGCTGTTCGTTCCGGACGAGAACCTCGGGGCTTGGGTGATGGAGCAGACCGGCCGACCTATGGTCCTGTGGCAGGGGAACTGTTACGTCCACGTCGAGTGGACCCATGCGAGCATCACCCGGATCCGGCGCGAACATCCCGATGCCCTGGTGGTCGCTCATCCCGAATGCACCAAGGCAGTGCGGATGCTTGCCGACGAGGTCTGTTCAACCGAGAAAATGGTCCGGTTTTGCCGCGAAAACCCCGCTCAGGCCTTCATCGTTGCCACCGAGTCTGGCATGCTTCACCGACTCAAGAAGGAGTGTCCATCCAAGACCTTTATTGCCGCACCCACGGACAAATGTCGCTGTAACGAATGTAAGTACATGAAGCTCAATACACTTGAGAAGCTCTATGACTGCATGCACGACCTGAAGCCTGAGGTGAGACTGAGCGATGAGATCATTCGCCGGGCACGCATTCCCATTGAGCGTATGCTCGAGATCTCCAGTCGCCCTTGAGGGGAATAGTCCCTCCGATGTAACGGTACGAGCCCGCAGGAGCAACCCGGTAGGGAAATCCGTGACAGTCTGGTGAGGACCGGGCTATTGTCCTCGCCTAAATTATCGCTGAACATCATGAAAAAACTACTTCGGTTGGTCTTGGTTCTCGCGCTGTCTCTTTTCCTGTTGCCTGCTGATGCTGCTGAGAAAGGAAAGGCGGTGCGCAGCTCAAAGCGGGGAAAGATAGTGCACATGGTGGCGTTCAAGTTCAAACCGGAGGCAACGAGCGCGCAGACACTCAAAGTGGAGGAAGCCTTTTCAGCCCTGCAGAAGCAGATTCCCCAGATTGTCTCCTTCGAATGGGGCACCAACATCAGCCCTGAGAAACTGGACAAGGGTTTCACGCATGGCTACGTCCTCACTTTCAAATCCGAGAAAGACCGTGATGCGTACCTGGTTCACCCGGACCACAAAGCGTTTGGATCTCTGGTGGGGCCGGTTTTGGCGGATGTCTTCGTGTTGGATTTCAACAACCAGAACTGAGCCTCGCTGAAAGGCGTCGAAGCCCCGAGACGGCGGAAAGCATAGCTCTCGCTAGCCTCGGGGCGTTTCTATGTTATAGTGCCCCCTGATTCATGTTTGGGATCATCGAGATACAATGGTGGCACTGGGTGGCCTTCTTGGCTTTAGTCCTCGTGCTGCTGGGATTGGATTTGGGCGTTTTTCACCGAGAGGCCCGCGTGATCAGTTTCCGCGAGGCCCTGGGCTGGACCTCAGTCTGGTTTGCCCTCGCCATGGGATTTGCCCTCCTCCTGCGTCCGCTTCGGGGTCGGGAGGAATCCCTTGAGTTCCTCACCGGATACATCATCGAGTTGTCACTTTCGATGGACAACGTCTTTGTCATCGCGATGGTATTTCAGTACTTCAAGGTGCCACCGGCCTACCAGCATCGCGTACTTTTCTGGGGCATCTTGGGAGCGCTGATCATGCGTGGCTTGATGATCTGGCTGGGATCAGAACTGATCAACAACTATCATTGGGTCTTGTACCTGTTCGGCGTCTTCCTGGTCCTCACGGGCATCAAGATGCTGATCGGCGACCAAGAGGAGATCGAGCCTGAGAAGAACCCGGTGTTGAAGCTGGCCCGACGTTTCTTCCCGGTGAGTCCGAGCTTTGAGGGACAGAAGTTCATGACGGTCTTTCGCGGACACCGAGCACTGACTCCCTTGGCGTTGGTGCTGCTGATGGTGGAAACCACGGACCTGATTTTCGCGCTCGACTCGATTCCCGCGATCTTTGCGGTGACAACCAAGCCTTTCATCGTTTTCACGTCGAATGTCTTTGCGATTCTCGGTCTTCGTTCGCTCTATTTTGTGCTCGCAGGCGCAATCGCCTTCTTCAGCTATCTCAAGTACGGTCTCGCGGTCGTTTTGGTGTTTATTGGTGTCAAGATGCTGATCATGGACTTCTTTCACATTCCGATCGGGCTTTCGCTCTCCATTGTTGCTGGGGTTATTGTAACCTCGATCGTCGTCTCGCTCATCGCAGGCCACCGAGCTTCCTCGCGGGCGCCCGAGGCAGGGTCATCTGATAGATGAAGTCCGTCTGGAAACTGGCTGAAGCGAGGGAGGAAGGGGCGGGAGCGCTGGCCGATCTCGGGGATTTGTCGCCGCATTTCATGCGATGCTTGAGGAACCGCGGACTCGATGACCTCGCCAGCGCCCAACGATTCCTGGAACCTCGTCTTCGCGATCTGAGTGCTCCGGAGACGATTCCGAACATGGAGGCTGCGGTGGCCCGACTCTGGGAAGCTCGCGAACGGCAAGAGCCGGTTACGATCTTTGGTGACTACGATGTCGATGGGGTGTCGGCATCTGCGATCCTGTATGAGAACTTTCAGGCACTCGGCATTTCCTGCCGGTGTTTCATCCCTGATCGGTTTGAGGAAGGCTACGGGCTGACGTGGGATGCTGCCAACCGTTGTCTGCAGACTTGCCCATCTCGTCTGCTGGTGGCCGTGGATTGCGGTTCTACCGCCGTGGATACCATCGACCGGTTGGGGAAAGCCGGGGTGGATGTTGTGGTCCTGGACCATCATGAGCTCGATCCTGTGCTGCCTCGGTGCTGTGCGCTTGTGAACCCTCGTCTTTCCGCAAGCGGGGACGCAGGGATGAGGGACCTATGTTCTGCTGGGCTGGCGTTCAAGCTGGCTCATGCGCTCGTAAAACATGGCAGGGCGCTCGGCGTGGATGCCGCCTGCAAGCGGGACATCAGGGCATCGCTCGATCTGGTGGCACTAGGTACGATTGCCGATCTGGTGCCGCTCTCCGGCGAGAACCGCATACTAGCTTCTTGTGGGCTCAAGAACCTGAATCTATCGCAACGACCTGGCTTGGTGGCGCTGAAGGAGATCTCGCGGACCAAAGGGACGATTGGGACGTTCGAAGTCGGGTTCCAACTTGCACCTCGCTTGAACGCAGCGGGCCGTTTGGAAACAGCCTCGGCGGCTTTGGACCTGTTGCTGACGCCTGAGCCCGCCCGGGCGCGACGTCTCGCCTCCGACTTGGATGCACGGAATCGTGAGCGCCAGGAAATCGAGCGGAGCATCGCCGCCGCGGTGATCGATCGGTTACACGGTGGATTCGATCCTTCCCGGGACTACGTGGTGGTCGAGGCCGATCCCTCCTGGCATATCGGCGTGGTTGGGATCGTCGCTTCGCGGGTTCTTCAGGAGTTCTACCGGCCCACCTTCATCCTGGGGGGCGATGGCCCTCTTTTACGGGGATCCGGGCGTAGCATCGAGGGCTTCGATCTGGCCTCGGCGTTGTCTGAATGCGGCGATTGCCTGGTTCGCCATGGTGGGCACGCCATGGCTGCAGGGTTGACCATGAGGCCGGAGCGGGTTGATGAGTTCCGGGCCCGCTTGAATCGGCTCGCAGCCAGCCGCCTTGCGGGAAAGGTGCTGAAGCCGACCCTTCGCCTGGACACTCTGGTTCCTCTCTCCGATTTGACCCTCAAGACCGTTCTGGACTTTGAGCGTTTGCAGCCATTCGGCCAGGGCAACCCTGTAGTGCAAGTGGTTGTCCCGAGCCTAACGTTGGTTGGAGTTCCCAAGCGGATGGGTCGGGACCAACAGCACTTGCGTTTCGAGGTTTCTGACGGGTGCGTCCAGTCAGGTGTGGTCTGGTGGAACGGCGCAGGCCAGCCTTTTCCATCGGGCTCGTTCGATTTAGCCTGTGTCCCCGAGATCAACCGTTACAATGGACGGGAAGTACTCCAGCTCCGCCTGCTCGACTGGCGTGAGGTGAGCGAGCGTCCTTAAGCGTGGTACTCGCCTCCTTGAGAGTCTCATGGCTCCGTCGCAAACGCTCCGGGAAAACGTCCGCCATAGCCACCAGTTGGATCGGGCCACTCTTGGTGGCCAGGGCGTTGGCTACCGCGCCGGTGCCTCGTCCCCCGCAGCCTATCAGGGCCACTTTGATCATGTTGCTTTCCGCCGCGTAACCAGGCCGGGGCAGGGCCGCCGCAAGGGCTGCACCCGCCATGGCCTGAGTGGAGGTTCGCAAGAATTCGCGTCGGGTTTCGCCGGCGGAAGAAGCAGAGCTCGATTTCATACAAGGGACCTTTCTGGTGGAAACAGAGGCTGAGGGTCAGGCACCTGGCTTACCCACTTTGGCCTTGGGCAGGAGCAAGGCCAGAGCACCGGCCACCAGCATGCCGGTTCCCAGGACAATGAAGGGCAGGGTTATGCTGCCGGTCCGTTGTTTCAAGTAGCCCACCACATACGGGCCTATGAACCCTCCGAGGTTCCCGATGGCGTTCACGAGGCCCATCGCCGAGCCCATCACGCTCCGAGGCATGGTTTCGGAAGGGATGGCCCAGAACGGCGCTTGCCCTGCGAACGGACCGGGAATGGACAAGCACAGCAATGCGTAGGAACCCCAAAACGAGTAGGGTGCCACCAGCACACTCAGAATGAGGCTCGCGCCGCTAATGGCGTACGCAACCGTGACGTGGCCGCGGCGTTCCTGGGTCTTGTCCGAGTGCCACGAGTTCAGAATCATCATGACTCCCGCAAAGGCGTACGGGATCGCAAAGAGAATGCCATACTGCGTTCCGCTGAATTGGTGGGCAGGGTTCTTCAGTCCGCTGGTGAGAAAGAACATGCAACCGTAGGCGGAGCAGTTCTGCAGGAAATACACGATGACCATGATGAACACCGTGGGAGTCAACAAAGCCTTCCATAGCGGAATCGGGGTGACCGGCTCCAGCTCTTCCGCCTCTTTCTTGAGCGTCGTCTCCAAGTGCTCGCGCTCCTCCGGGGTGATCCATTTCGCCTCACGCGGATGGTCGCTGATAAAGAACCACCAGATGGGCAACCAGATGAAGGGCAGGGCGCCTTCCAGGACCACCATGGTTCGCCAGCCGTAATGCCCAAGCAACCAGCCCGTGATGGGGGCTGAGCCGGCCACCGCCAGGGGTTGGCAAAGACTCCAGTAGGCGTTGGCCCTGGCACGTTCCGATTTCGGAAACCAGTTGGCGAGCAGTACCAATGTTGCGGGAAAGACGCCACTTTCCGCCACCCCCAGCAAGAAACGGGCAGCCTCGAATTGCCGGTAGGTCTGTACGATGCCGCAGGCCACCGCCGCCGCGCCCCAAGCTACGAGAAAGATCGAGACGAGTTTCTTCGCGCTCCAACGGCTTGCCAGATGCCCACCCGGCACCTGCAGCAGGAGATAGCCGAAAAAGAAAATGCCCGCCGCCTGCCCCTTCAGCTCATCGTTCATCAACAGATCCTTCATCATGTTCGAGATCTGCGGATCCAAGGCCAGGGAAACATTCGTGCGATCGATGTACGAAATCGTGTACATGATCAGCGCGACCGGAATGATGCGTAGCCAGCGGTCTTGCCTCATAGGTGGATGATTGCTGCGTGCTTCTTAAACAAGTCAGCGGTGCATGTCGATTCCAAAAACGATCGAGTCTGTCGAGTCTTGACATTGCAAAAACGATATGTTCGGAATCCTGCTGCGAAGCCCGCGACCTCTGTCTTTCCGGCTACGAGCAGCCGCGACGGATTCGCCATATCGTTCCGCCTCCAGAACCAATCGAATATCGATGAGAATAACGTCTTTGCACATGCTGATTCTTCTGGCTCTGGTGAACCTGTCACACTCCAGAAGCTGGGGAGGGGAGAACACTCCGGAACTGAGGCGCTTTGCGTTTGGCACTCCCAAATCAGTTCTTCGTTCGGGTTTTACCAAGGTGACGGTCAAAGACATTTTCATCGCGGAAACGGGGTACGGCTTTGAATCGACGCAGACCTTGGAGGCCTTTGACCGGGGCGGTTCTGAGATCGTCCTCCCGAAGGAGGAATATACGGCCAGCGTGTACGGAGCGTATCGGACCACATCCGACCTGACCTGCGCTTTCATCGAAGGCACAACCAATAATACCTTTTACGCAGCCATGCCCGATGGTGAGTATACTGTCTGGCTCATCGCGAGTGACGCCGAGTGGGACCCACCACTCTTTGAGGTGTGGTCGAACGGGGAGAAGAAACTGGACGTGCGCATCCCGCGCCGGGCATTTGTCTTCATGGAGCCTTTTCAGGCGCGAGCGACGGATGGCACTCTCAAGATCGAGTTCAAAGGGCCCCACGGCTGGATTCTCAACGGTCTTGTCATCGGCAAGGAAGGTCCGGAATTGGCCAAGATGGTATCGGAGATGGATCGGGACATTTTCTTTCTTACGGCGCCGGAGCTGCCCAATTGGAAGGAGCGGAAGCACCTTCCTGCCAATCCGGCGCTGGAATGGACTCCGGCCGAGCAACAAAAAGGCTACGTTGTTTCTCCAGTCCATTATACAGAGCAGATTACGCCGGGATTTGTACCTTTGCGGAGCGCTATAGGCAAACCGGTGACGGCGTTCGCGACACCCGGCGAATATGAGCCGGCCAGCTTTTGTCTTTCCGCCCGGATCGACCTGGGCCCGGTCAAGGTCGAAACCGGCCACTTCGTCGATGAACAAACGAAACAGTCGATTGCCCCGGAAAACGTCGAAGTCGGGGTTGTTCGTTGCTGGCCGCAGCGGGAAAGTAGCTGGGGTGCAAAGGGCAATTACGTGGTTGTGCCCGAAATGATCGACCCATCCGAGAGCCGCGCGAGCGCAGTCGGAGCAGGGCAGCTCAAGCAGTGGTGGCTGACCGTCCATGTGCCATCGAATACGCCGCCTGGGCGCTACCGGATGCCACTGACGATCCGGCCGACAAAAGCCGCGCCAAGCGTCGTCGAGTGCCGCTTGCTCGTGCTGCCGTTTGAACTCACTCGCCCGCGCGACAGGCACTGGGGAACCTGGCTGGAAAGCTTCCCCCCGGTGGGCGGCCTGAGTGGTCCGGAACGCCGGGGACGCAACACGCTGGCGGAGCAGACCCGGCTGGTCCGATCGGATTTGGCCGATTACCGGGCTCACGGATTCGACCTGGCGATTTTCAACTTCTATTTCGGTGCAAAGGAGAAACCGGATGGCAGTTTCCAGTATGATATTTCCGCGCTCGCTCGCACCCTCGATTATTGGAAAACGCTCGGCGCCACAACCCCGGTGGCAATCGGTTGCGAGTACACTTTCCGTAACTTCGAATATGAATTCGCCGAGCCCGGCAAAAAACACGTTCCCGGTACCTTCAGTCCCAAAGCCCGCCAGGCGATCACTGGCCTTGTCCGGCATATTCACGAGGAAGCGGCCCGCCGAAACTGGCCCCGGATCTATTTCTATCCCATCGATGAGCCAGGCAACAATAAGACCGAAAACCGCATGCAGTTCGCGGAGAACGTGCTCGATTTCGTCCACGCCGTGCCGGGCTGCCAAACCGCCACCACCGTCGGCGCCGGCGATGTCCAGCGTTTGGGCGACCGCGTCGATGTGCGAATCTATGCCTATGGGGATTACAATCGAAAGAAGGCTCTGCAAGAGGCGCAACAGGGCCATCCTTTCTGGTACTACGACAATGGAATGTTTTATGGGGGCAGCACCACCGGCTCGCGCAACATGACTGGCTTTGAGTTTCTGCGCTCCGGTGCGGAAGTGGCTACCGCCTGGGGGTTCGATTGCACCAAAGACAACCCTTTTAACGATTTCGACGGCGGGCACAAAGATTGGAACGTGGTGTTCCCTGGCGTCGACAAGTTGACCCCGACGATCTATTGGGAGCTTTGCCGGGAAGGCATCGACGATTGCCGGTATGTAGCGACGCTGCAGGAGCAGATCGCTCGGGCCAAAGCCCAGGGCCAAGTCGCCGCTGCGGAACGGGGCGAGCGTGTGTTACGTCCGCTGCTGGATCCCGATGCGCCAGGCATAGAAAGCCCGCTCGCGTTTTCGCGATACCGCTGGCGCATCGCACGGGAAATTCTTGCGTTACAGCAACGTCGCAAAGACCGGCAGTTGGCCCTGCCGTTCGCGGCCGTGGCCGACAATCCTCCCGCGCCGACCAGGCTGGGCTCCAATGTTGTGGCTAATCCTTCGTTCGAGGAAGCGTCCCACGCTGACGGCACTCCTCCGGGGCGCTATAACCTGGGTTATCCGAAAGCGGACGAAAAACCCGCCGGAGCGTTGATCGTGACGGACGAGGCGGCACACTCCGGCCGGTGCTCGTTGAAATGGGACCTGAGTAAAGTCGCCGACCCAACGGCGACGGGACGCGACGCTCGCTGGCTTGTGGTCAACGTGGGATTCGATCCTGAGACGGTCAGGAGCCTGCGCGGAAAACGCTTTCAGGTCGGCTACTGGATGAGACTGGGTGGCGGGCAAACGGTGCCGGGCCTCGGCTTGCGTCAGACTCTCAAAGATGGGCCGGGCGAAGGTTTTTACTATCGCGGGGGTGTCACTGACCCTGCCTCCTGGAACCATTTTGAAACCCAGGGCCGCCTGAGTCCCGACCTCCAGAGCGTGGACATTCACACGTGGGTTGCGGTCCCTGAGGTTGAGTCGGCCCGCAACTCCTTCTTCTATATCGACGACATCTCGCTCCAGGTGATTGAGGAGCCGGCATTGTCGATATCGACGTCGCTCGATGAATACTACATTGGCGAGAGGCTGCATTGGAAAGTCAGTGCCGCGCCGGGAATTGATCGAATCCATGTTCAATTCCTGGTGGGCAATCAGGTCGTCTCCGAGCAAGCAGGCAAACCCGAGCCTGGACTCTTGCAGGGCCATTTCGAAACCGCTCCGCTTCCGGCGGGCATTTACACGTTGCGAGCGACGGCCAAACCGGGGGCTCAGGAAGCCCAAACGGCTGAGCGGGAATTCATCCTGGCCTCCGATCCCTTCGATTGGCCAACGACTTCTCGAAAATGAATCCACTCCTGCAAAGAGCCCTAAGCGTCGATGCTTCCGCGATCTTCTGCCTGGGCCTGGTGTATTCCGCCTATTCGCAATCAGATCTTGGGCAGCGCCATGCTGACGACGATGCCCCCGGACAAGGGAACGGGATGTTGCCGCCCCTCGTGGATCTCGGTCCCGGACAGACCTACAATGGACAGGAGGGAGGCCTGTATCCGGGCGCAAGCAATGCCCGCCCTGCCGCCCACGATGCGGCGGGACGAAAAATCGCGCAAAGCATCGTGCCTTTGGACGGCGATGGCAAACCTGACCACATGAACGGCAAGATTGTCATGATGCCAGTGAGCGTCTCGAACGGGTATGGGGCGTGGCATCGTGGCGACGAAAGCGATACCTCCACAACCTTTATGACCCGGGCGAATGCTAACCCAGCCAGGAACGCTAAGCTCTTCATCGCCTATGGCTTCGAATACCAGCTAGACGGAGGTAATGGGGGCACAGGCGATCCGGGTCCGAACAGCCCTTTTTACAGGTCGCTCGACCACGCGCTCAAAGAGCAGGGAGTCACCCCCCGGCAGGTCCAAATCGTTTGGCTCTCCATGCCTGTGTCGGGAAAATCGTGGGGAACCAATCTGCCCCCGGAGGCCAGGACTTTCCCGGCGGATGCTCAACAATCGAAGCTCGCGTGGAAGGAGATCGTTCACGCCATCTACACGCGTTATCCCAACGTCAGAATCATCTACAGCTCCACCAAAGCAGCGATGTACATGACCGCAACCCTTGCGAAGAACGTCGAATTTATCGGTGGCCCTATCGAACCGTTCAATCACGACGCAGCTTGGGGAGTCAAGTGGGTGATCGAGGACCAGATCCATGGTGCTCCGGATCTCAATTACGATCCTGCCCGAGGACCGGTCAAAGCACCGTGGCTGGCCTGGGGACCCTACTTTTGGAGCTATCCCGACGGCACGCCTCGACACTACGACGGACTCGTCTGGAGCATGGCTGATGTGGCCTCGGACGGCTTGCACCCATCGCTCAGCGGCCTCACCAAATATGCTAACCTGCTGCTTTGTCAGATGACGACCGATTCCAGCGCCACGCCGTGGTTCTTGAGACCGGACGCACCACCCAACAAACCGCCGACGATTGCCAAAGGAGCGAGTGTTGCTGCAGACCCAGTGAGCGGGGTACCGACTGAGTTAAGCGTACTGGGTGCGGACGATGGAGGGGAGCCCAACCTGACGTATACCTGGTCGGGTTCCGGTGCAGCAGGGGTGACGTTCAGCGCGAACGGTCCAAACAGGGCCAAGAACACCTTGGCGAGGTTCCCGAGCCCGGGACGTTACAGGCTCCAAGTGACGATTGCAGACGCCGGAGGACTTACAGCCACCAGTAGTATCGCGGTCACGGTGACACGGCGTTAACGCCTGGGAGAACAACGCCCAGGCCTGGCACTGCTCCGCTGTTATGCGGAATGGTAACTTCCGGCCAAGCAAGGGCGCGTTCGGTACCCAACGAAAAGGCCGCCGAAAGGCGGCCTTGAGAAAAGTTGTAGGGGCGAACGAGTAACTACGCTGGCTGAAGCCGACTATCGTTTTGTAGCATGGTTTCGAGGTTGGGCCAGTTGACTCCGCTTGTGGCCGTGATCGTGTTCAGGTAGACGGTGACTTTGTCCGCCGGGTACTTAGCCAGGAGTCCTTCCACCGCCGCGGTGAGTTTCGCATCCTCCACCGTCGCCGGAAAATCGCTCACCACTCCTTTGTCATGCTTGATCCCCATCGCATCGAGAAAGTCGCCCAGCATGGCGGTCTGACTCTTGAGAAGCCAAGTGCGGAGGAGGTTTGCGCTGGCCTCTTCCAAACGAGGTTTGCTCAGCATTCCCAACATGTCGGTGTGGCGCTCAGTCCGAGGCTTCTTCTCAAAAAAGGCGGGACGTAGCCGGCGCGCTTCCGCCACCGCACTCAGGATTGCGCGGTAGAGAAGCTTGTCCGAACCGTACGCATACTCCAAGATCTCCTGCGCCAGGGCGGGAGACATGAAACCAAATAACTCATGACACTTCAGCATACTACAGAAACAGTAACCCGATCCAAGACCGGAGGGGCAAGCGTGCGGAACGGCTTGGCCGCTGTCAATACATTGGTTTGACACTCAGGCTCGGCACAGAGTCTAATAAGAAGGTTTCCAGACCTGAACGACGCAGGTAATCCATCTGATCTTATGATGAAAACAGCGGTAGTGACCGGGGCGGGCAGCGGAGTGGGCCAAGCGGTGGCGTTGGGCTTGGCGCGTTTGGGTTTTCGGGTTGCATTGGTCGGACGCCGGGAGGAGGCGCTGAGGGAGACGGTGAGTATGGCTGGGGAACTTGCCCGGCAATTACTCGTTTGCCCGTGCGATATTCGCAACCACCTGGCGGTAGAGAAGATGGGAGTCGAGGTGTGTGCCGGGTTGGAGGCGGTGGAAGTTCTTGTCAACGCTGCGGGGACCAACACCCCCGGGCGTAGCCTGGCCGTGTTGTCGAAGGAGGAGTATGCCCGACTCATCGAGACCAACCTTCACGGCGCTTACTACTGTGTACAGGCATTCCTGCCACAGATGCGCGAACGGCGGTCCGGGACGATTGTCAACATTGTGTCCGATGCCGGGAAACAGGCCAGTCCCAAGGCCGGCCCTGCCTATGTGATGTCCAAGTTTGGATTGGCTGGCTTGACGCAGAGCATCAACGCAGAGGAACGCGGGAATGGGGTCCGCGCTTGCGCCGTTTTTCCTGGCGATATTGACACCCCCCTCTTGAAGCTTCGACCTGAGCCGCCCAGTCCTGAAGCCCGCGCCCGAATGATGCGCCCTGAGGATGTGGCCGATTGCGTCCTGCTCTGTGTGAATTTGCCATCACATGTCATTGTTGAGGAGTTATTAGTACGCCCGAGATAAGGTTCTCTGCTGATGTGTAAGATGGGTGATAGCAAGAAAAGGCTGACTTTTGACAATTTCCGGGGAGTTGTTTGGTGAGGCTTTCGCTAGGGTGGAGTCATAACTTTTAACCAAACAACCTCCGTACTGGATTAGGAAAAGTGCGGGATTCGAGCAAGAACGACGCCTATGGAAGCGATCGCGCAAACAGCTCCAGCCGGGCCTGGCCAGGGAACCAAGAATCCAGCGGCCGCCGACAAGCGCTACAAAATCCTCGACACGTTGATGAAGCGTCAGCAGCACAAGCAGGATGCGCTGATCGAGGTGCTGCATAAAGCCCAGGAACTCTTCGGCTACCTCGAGAACGAGTTGCTGGTGCATATTGCTCACAGCCTGAAGCTTCCTCCGAGCCGGGTGTATGGGGTTGCGACTTTCTACCACTATTTTACCCTGAAACCCAAAGGGGCCCACAGCTGTGTAGTCTGCATGGGAACCGCTTGCTACGTGAAGGGTGCTGACAAGGTGGTGGAGACCATCGAGAAGTTTACGGGTATCAAGGCTGGCGAAACCACCCCCGATAGCCGGGTGTCCCTCCTGACAGCCCGGTGCATTGGGGCGTGTGGCATCGCTCCGGCGGTGGTGTATGATGGATTGGTCACGGCCCGCCAAACGCCGGAAATGGCTTTGGCCAAAGTGAAAGGATGGATGAGCCATGGTTCTTGACGATCTGATGCGAATTAAGGAGGCGGAGATCGCTTCCCGA
This sequence comes from uncultured Verrucomicrobiota bacterium, assembly GCA_964411985.1. Classification (GTDB taxonomy): domain Bacteria; phylum Verrucomicrobiota; class Verrucomicrobiia; order Limisphaerales; family J093; genus CAYPNF01. Next base: position 110,477 of record CAYPNF010000021.1, on the reverse strand, counting down.
AAGAAGTTCACGCTGCGGTGTTGCATGGCGGCTGGATGTATTTCCTCGGGTGGGGAGGAGGTCAAGAAGGCTCTCGACGAGGCGGTGAAGGCAGCGGGTCTGAGCGACCAAGTGGAAGTTCGAGGTGTGGGCTGCATGCGCCTGTGTTGTCAGGGTCCTTTGGTCGCGGTAGACCCTGACGGAGCTCTTTACCAAAGGGTTACATCCACGGACGCTTCCTCCGTTGTAGGAACGCTGGTGGGAGGCATGACCGAGGTCTCCCGAGGGGATTGGAATCATCCTTTCTTCAAGAATCAGTTGTCTGTCGTCCTGTCCAACAGCGGGGTGATCGATCCTGAACGTATTGAATCGTACATCGCTGAGGACGGGTATCAGGCTCTGCGACACGTTCTGCGGGAAATGTCGCCCACCGAGGTGGTGGGGGCCATGGTGAAGAGCGGGCTGCGTGGTCGAGGCGGCGCGGGGTATCCCACCGGCCTCAAATGGACTACCGTTGCCAAGACTCAAAGCACAAGAAAGTTCGTCATTTGCAACGCGGATGAGGGAGATCCTGGGGCATTCATGGATCGCAGTGTGCTGGAGAGTGATCCTCATCGAGTGCTTGAGGGCATGGCGATTGCCGCCTATGCCGTTGGGTCGGAGCAGGGCTACATTTACGTGCGAGCCGAGTACCCTCTGGCCATCAGTCGACTCCAGACAGCCATTCGGCAAGCGAAGCAGTATGGGCTCCTGGGCAGCGGTGTTTTCGACTCACCCTTCACCTTCAATATCGACATTCGCATCGGGGCCGGCGCCTTCGTTTGTGGCGAGGAGACTGCTTTGATGGCATCCGTCGAGGGAAAACGGGGCACACCTCGGCCTCGTCCGCCTTTCCCCGCGGAAAGCGGTCTGTTTGGTCATCCTACTTTGATCAACAACGTGGAGACCTTCGCCAATGTTGCCCCTATCATCCTCAAGGGACCTGAATGGTTCTCCAGTCTAGGTACCGAAAAGAGCAAAGGCACCAAGGTATTTGCCCTGGCTGGCAAGATCGAGAACACGGGACTCATTGAAGTGCCGATGGGGACTTCCCTTCGGAAGATTGTGGAAGAGATGGGAGGTGGCGCACCGGACGGAAAGACCGTGAAAGCTGTGCAGACGGGTGGTCCCTCCGGCGGCTGTATTCCCAACGACGCGCTCGATACTCCTGTAGACTATGAATCCCTCACGAAACTGGGTTCGATCATGGGCTCCGGTGGCATGATCGTGATGGATGAAGGCACGCACATGGTGGATGTGGCCCGATTCTTCATGGAGTTCTGCATGGACGAATCGTGTGGGCGTTGTGTGCCTTGCCGGACCGGCACCGTGCAGATGCACCAGCTCCTGGCCAAGATTCTCGAGAAAAGGGCTACCGCTCGAGATCTTGCTTTGTTGGAGGACCTCTGCGACATGGTGAGAAGCACGAGTCTGTGCGGCTTGGGACAGACCGCGCCCAATCCCGTACTCAGCACCCTTCGCTTTTTCCGCAAGGAGTACATGGATCTGCTGCAACCGGTCGGCCAGGGTCACGACGGGCCGCCTCCGAACGCGGTGGCACAGGAGGCAGCCAAGTCTGGAAAGGCATAAACCGACCAAGAGGACATTATGGCCGCAAAAACGCTGACGATAGATGGACACCCGGTGGCTGCTGGCGAAGACCAGACAGTACTGGAAGCGGCGCGCGAAGCGGGGGTCACCATCCCCACGCTCTGCCAGCTGGACGGTGTGATGAATGCAGGCGCCTGCCGCCTCTGTCTGGTGGAGGTCGGTGGGAGCCCTAAACTACAGCCTGCTTGCGTGCTCAAGGTGGCGGAAGGGATGGAGGTCCGCACCGACACGGAGCGTCTTCGCAAGTACCGGCGCATGCTCTTGGAGTTGTTGTTCGCGGAGCGGAACCATGTGTGCGCGGTCTGCGTTTCCAATGGACACTGCGAGTTGCAGGACCTCGCGGTCTCACAAGGCATGGATCATGTTCGTTTCGATTATCGGTTTTCCGCCTTTGAGGTGGATATCACCCATCGGTTGTTCGGACTTGACCACAACCGCTGCGTGCTCTGCGGGCGCTGCGGTCGGGTCTGTAGCCAGATCGAGGGAGCTCACACCTGGGACAATTCCGGGCGCGGAGCCAAAGCTCGGGTGATCACCGATTTGAATCAGCCCTGGGGCGCGGCGGACAGTTGCACCTCCTGCGGCAAGTGTGTGCTGGCGTGTCCCACCGGAGCGCTGTTCCGGAAAGGATCGACCGTTTCTGAGATGGAACGTGATCGGACTCGACTTGATTTTATCGTTACTGCAAGGGAGAAGAAACAATGGATCGCTTAAGAATCGCCACCGTTTGGCTGGGCGGATGCTCAGGTTGCCACATGTCCTTCCTGGACCTGGATGAGTGGCTGATCGAGTTGGCTGGCCTTGCCGACTTGGTCTACAGCCCCATCATCGACATCAAAGAGTATCCCCAGAACGTGGACGTTTGTTTGGTCGAGGGAGCCGTTGCCAATCACGACAACCTGGAGTTAATCCGCATCATTCGCAAGCAGACCAAAGTGGTGGTCGCCTTCGGTGATTGTGCGGTGACCGGCAATGTCACCTCGATGCGGAACCCTCTAGGGAAGGCGGAAGTGGTGCTGACCCGCGCCTACCTGGACCCGTCCAATCTCCATCCGCAGATCCCTTCGGATCGGAATGTCCTTCCGGTTCTGCTGGACCGGGTCCTGCCACTTCACGAGGCGGTCCAGGTGGACTTCTTCCTGCCGGGTTGTCCTCCCCCCGCCAGCCGCATCAAAGCACTTTTGGAACAGGTTGGGGCGGGCAAAATCCCGGTCCTCACGGGTGAAAATATTCGATTCGGCTGACCCCATCTGTCCAGCGCACCACTAACTTCATTTGCCCCAGTTTTCTATGGCTCAGTGGATAAAGATTGACCCGGTGACCCGCATTGAAGGTCACGCTAAGATCACGATTCAGTTGGACGACGACGGGAACGTGTCGGATGCGAGGTTCCATGTGACGGAATTTCGCGGCTTCGAGCGCTTTTGTGAGGGTCGCCCCTTTTCGGAAATGCCCGGCATCACGCCACGAGTCTGCGGGATTTGCCCGGTGAGCCACCTGCTCGCTTCGGCCAAAGCGGGGGATGCCATTTTGGCGGTGGAGATTCCACCTGCGGCCAGCAAGCTGCGCCGTTTGATGAACCTCGGGCAATTGGTGCAGTCCCATGCCCTCAGCTTCTTCCACCTGAGCGCTCCTGATTTTGTCTTAGGCTGGGATACTCCTCCCGCAACGCGCAATGTGCTCGGATTGGTTGCGAAGGATCCGGCGCTGGCACGCAAAGGGATCAGATTACGCCAGTTTGGCCAGGAAGTCATCGAGCATTTGGGGGGCAAGAAGATCCATCCAGCGTGGGCTGTGCCAGGGGGAGTTCGCGCCGCCATGACCCCCGGTGCCAAGGAGGCGATTCTCCGGGGGCTTCCCGAAGCCAAGCAGACGGCAATCCTCGCTCTGCAGTTGTTCAAGGGGATCCTGAAGTCCCATGAAGCCGAAACCCAGATCTTCGGCAATTTTGCCAGTCTGTTTATGGGATTGGTGGGGCCGGGTGGGGCTTGGGAGCACTACGATGGCCTGCTTCGCTTTACCGACGGAGGCGGCAATATCATCGCAGACCAGATTGAACCCGCAAGGTATCAGGAGTTCATCGGAGAAGCGGTGGAACCGAATTCTTACCTGAAGTCGCCCTATTTCAAGACGCTTGGTTATCCGAAAGGAATGTACCGGGTCGGCCCGCTGGCCCGCCTCAACGTCTGCACCCATATGGGGACCCCGTTGGCCGATGCGGAGTTGGCCATATTCAAGAGCCACGGCTGGGGCGCGGTGACCTCCTCTTTCCTCTACCATTACGCGCGGCTCATCGAAATCCTCGCTTCTCTCGAGCAAATCGAGATTTTGGTTGCGGATCCTGATCTCATGTCAACCCGGCTCCGCGCGGACGCGGGGATCAATCGTCTCGAAGGCGTGGGTGTGAGTGAAGCGCCTCGCGGCACTCTGTTCCATCACTATCGAGTAGATGAGAATGGATTGATCCAGCGGGTGAACATGATTATCGCCACTGGCCAGAACAACCTCGCGATGAACCGAACCATTGGTCAGATCGCCCGCCACTACATCCAGGGTCCGACGGTTCCCGAGGCTATGCTGAACCGTGTCGAGGCTGGGATTCGATGCTTCGACCCTTGCCTCAGTTGTTCCACTCACGCTGACGGTCGCATGGCTTTGGAGGTGACATTGGTCGATCGGCAAGGGCAGATTCTGGATCGGCGGAGTCGGTAGCAGGCCCTTTTGCTTCCTACTCACTTTTGCATCGTTCTCTGTGGAACGGGCCTCCTTGGAGGGCGGATTCGTTTGCCGCCTCGTATAGGAAACACGTGTCTGAATCCTCCATCCTGGTTATTGGCTATGGGAACACCCTCCGTTCTGACGATGGGGTCGGCCCCTGCCTTGCCGAACGGGTTGAAGCGTTGAAGATTCCCAGGGTGCGGGTGCTGGCGGTCCACCAACTGACGCCCGACTTGGCTGCGGACGTCGCCGAAGCCCAGTTGGTCATCTTCATCGATGCCACGACTCGAGCTGACTGCGATGGAGTGGAAATCTCTCGCATCGTTGCGGCTCAGGCTGAGGATTCTGTGAGCCATTCGGCCAAGCCTGATGCGATTTTGGGCCTGAGTTGTTTGCTGTACGGGCATAGCCCAGAGGCTTGGCTCGTTACTATTCGTGCGGTGTGCCTGGACTACGGCGAGAGCTTATCTCCGGCGGTAGCGGAGCGAGCAGAGCAAGCCCTTGCAAAGATTCACGAGTTGATCCTGAACAGGCCTATCGACGGCCCATTCTCAGCTCCTGCCTAAGGCATATCGGTATTCCCTGCTCCGTGGAACCGGTCATACGCAAAGGCTTTGGCGTAGGCCCTTGCCCATCCACAATGAGTCGCCAAAACGGGTTTCCGTTCACTGCAGTTCGCGGATCAATACGTTGGCAAACTCGATAGGATCACCGTGATCCTGGAGCGCAATGGGTCCTCGCGGAGCGATTCCGGGGAGTTGAGCGTTGTCGATCACGATGGAGCCGTTCAAGTTGACCGTGAGACGGTCCCCACGCATTGTGATGATAAACCGGTTCCACTGGCCAGGCTCTTTGTCGGCTTTCTTCTTCGGCACGACGCCCTCTCGAACCTGCTGCGGCATGCTAGGGTCGGTGCGATAGCCGTAGACTTCTCCTGAACCTGCTGGCCAACACCAGATGTTGACTTGGCTCTTGCTGCTACCGCGCAGGTAGATCCCGCTATCACCTGCGTCCATGACCTCCTCCAAACGAGGCTTCCCCTGAGCATCCGTGGCCTCGTTTCCGTTTGGCAAGAGTACCGGTCGGGCCACGGGAACCGGTTTCTTTGTCCATCTCCAGTCACAGACCAGTACGAAGTCTCCGTACTCCTTTTGGGACCAAAGGTTCTTGTCTGCGGCCCCGCTCTTACCATCGTAGCGGAGGATGTAATCCTTGGGTTGCCAATGGTCCCTGTGTCCCGGTTCCTCCTTCCAACCGCGTAGGTCGACACCATTGTAGAGGGGGACAAATCCTTCCGCCGCATCGGCGGTTTCCTCCGGTGTTGGGTGTGTCGAAGGCAGCTCGCGGATGCGCAGATTGCGGAAGTGGCATTCGGAGCCCTCTGATTCCAGGCAAAGGTAGCCTTTTCGTGGCGAGCAATCTTTGCCCACGGTGACTTCTTCCCCATTCACGCTCAAGCGTAAGACGCCGTTCGTGGCAACGATCCGGTAGCGGTTCCAGTCTGGCGAGCTCTTGGAGCGATCTGAGATGGGGAAACTCCGTTCTCCAGTCTTGGAGATGCGGCCAGTGGGGGTCATCTTGGCCCCTTGGACGGGGAAAACATCTCCATGGGTCGTATACCACTCGTTCTTCCCTGGGATGTTGAAACCATTGTCAAGGACCTGGACTTCCATGCCGCGCGGGAACGGAGATCCTGGACGGGGCAGAGCGTCACTCCACACGAAGACCCCGGCATTGCCACCGGCTTTGAGATGCCTCCACTCGAGCTCCATTTCGAAATTCTCGTACTGTCGCTCTGTTCGCAACATGCCGGTGGGGAAACCTGTGCTCACCACGATGCCGTCCTTGAGTTGAAAGGTGTCAGGCGCGACGGTCATGGGCAGCCAGCCGGAGAGGTCCTTGCCGTTGATCATCGTCGTCCAGCCATCCGGGTCTTGAGGAGCAGCCGCCATCAGTGAGGTAGCCTGGATGAGACAAAGGCCAAGGCGGATCGCGCTCAGGAGGTTGTTGAATATGCCGATCCGTGTGAGGCGAGAAATCGAGTTGAGTTGCATAATGGAAACTAGGTGAAGCACTACAGGACTCGCACAATGCCCCCGGTTTGGGCGGACTCATAGCAGGCGGAGAGAAGCTTCTGACTGTGCATGCCGATCGCGGCGCTGATCAGCGGTTCGCGACGTTCCAGGATAGCCTGGCTGAACTCCTCGATTTCAGCGCGGTAGGTGTTGACTGGGGTGGGGCGGATCACCGTTGGTTTCCCTGGTGCCCGAGTTTGCTGGGCCTTGTATGCACCAAGTTGCTCCTGGAGACAGGCAACAATCTCTCCTCCCGATTCCTGGCCGATGGTTCCCGAGGCCAGCAGACTCCCCAGAGTGCCATAGAGTTCGAGGCGGTTCTGGCTGGCCTCGTCCGGCATGCAGAAGAAACAGTCCACCACTCCCAAGGCACCATTGGCAAACCGGAGAGTGACCACGGCACTATCTTCCGTGGCATAGGAGTGGACCGTGCGGTTAATGAGGCAACTGACCGTGGCGATAGGGCCGAACATCATTTCGAGAACGTCGAGACAATGCCCACCCAGATCGATGAGGGAGCCACCGCCCCCGGTTGCGGGGTCCTGGCGCCAAGCATGGGGGAGGGGAGGATACCAGCACGACAGTTGGGCTCGGGCAAAGACCGGCTGCCCGAGACGTCCGTCCAGGATAAGCTTTTGGGCGGCCTGATGGCAGGCGTGGAAACGCATCATAAAGGCCGTGCCCAATGTCACGCCATTGGCCTTGCAGGCTTCGATCATCATTTCCGCGTCCGCCACGCTCAAAGCGAGGGGTTTCTCGCAGAGCACATGTTTTCCTCGTTCCGCGCAGGCCCGGGTCTGTTCCAGGTGCAAATGGGGTGGGGTCGCAATATAGACCGCATCAATGCCGGTATCTAGAAGCTCAGCGACACTCTTCGCCGCGATGGCTCCGTACTGACTGGCGAGTCTGGCGTTGGCCGTCTGATCGACTCCGCAAAGCGAAACCAATTCAGCATTCGCTGCCGGGAGCAAGCCCTCTGGGATCGTGCGTCTTCGGGCGATCCCCCCGGATCCGATCACGCCCCATCGTATTTGTTGTGCCATGGCTGGTGATTGTTTGAAGATGCGCGACGGCCATTCAGGAAAGGTTCTCGCACGACACTGCCTAGTGCATCTCGACAGAGCAGTTTCCCAGTCCTCCACGGAAATAGTGAAACTCAACGTCAGGATGGTCGGCCAGCAGCGACATGGGCACCGCTGTATCCACGATCCTTCGAGAGATCATGTAGGCGGTGAGGCGCTGTCCAAACGGGTTGTCGTGGTTTCCAGCCTGCCAAATGGAGACTTTGTCGGCTTTCCAGGTTTCCAGCGGTCCAACGCTGATCGCCATGGTGGGTACCAGGGAGATGTTCCCTCCTCCACTTGTGCGTGCATTTTGGGCGACGGTCAGAGGATGGAGTTTCACGACGCGGGTTGCGAGTTTACGGTACTCCTCGGCAGAAGGGGGGGCTTCCTTGTAGCGTCCGGTTCGCTGCGGTGGGTCGTTGAAGGCCCAGTGCTTCACATCGCCCTGACCTCCCTGCATCACCGCACAACGGACGCCTGAATCCCAAGTCTTTCGGTAGGGAGCTGTGTCCGCCTTTGGAAAATGGAGATGGGCATCGGGCATGCGCAGCTTTTTGTCGATTCGATGGAAGCACATTTCCCGATCGGCCTTCTCAAAAGAAAGTGGATGGGTCACGGGGGCTTCTTTCCCGTCCAAGTACCACTCATCCATGCCCCAAAAATGACCGGAGCGGATGTTCAGACCTAGGGCATTCACAATGCGGGCAACCAGGGGAAGTTGCTCGGTGGGGCCAATCGGTCCACAAATGCCCACGGGATTGTCATCGGTGCTGGCGCGCCAGGCATTCACGTATTCTAAGGCTTCCGCCGTGTAGAAATCCTCCAGGGTGTCGTGCAAGGTGACGCGGAACCCCGGCCTGGAAAGTCGCTCTAAGTCGCGAGGAGAGAGTCTCGAGGCGGCTTCGATGATGTCCTGGGGGAGGGTGGTATAATCCCACCAGTCGGGTGCGATGGCGCTCAGTTTTCGTGGCATAGGAGCATTCTTGGTTGGAAGGAGGATTTTCTAAAGTGCTTTTTCGTAGGCAGGGTTTGTCAGATAGTCTTTTCCCAGTGCCTCACGCAGCGGGTCGGCTTCCACGGGTGAGAAGCCAAGATGCGAATGTCTACACCAGCCTTCAGCGTGTGTGAAGCGGCGAGACAGCTTCCCCAGCTCCCGCGACATCTGGTCCATGCTTCTCAGGTAGGAATTCATCCCCTGGCTGGTTTCCAGCCAGTCCTGTTGGCTCCGGTGTTCTGCCAGGGCGCTTAGTTTGATCGGGTGGACCGGAGTGGTGTTGACGAAAGCGCCCGGCGTGGCGCGCCTGCGCAACCCGTCGCGAAGCCCATGGGGAAGGGAATGATAGAGAGTTATGTCCATAGCGGTGGCCGCCCGTCTTGGCGTGGTCGTGAAATTGGGCATGCCAACACTAAAGGCTGCCGTGACTACGAGCCGGCAGGTGTTCATGTGGTCCTCCATGTAATCCTGTGGCGGATGGGTGAGGATGACGGTGGGCCGCACTTCCCTGACCACGGCCGCAATTCTCCTCAGGAGAGGGATGGTGTAAAGGATCTCCAGGTCGTTGACGAAGCTCCGATGCCACTCTGCTCCCAGCAGACGAGCGGCTGCCCGAGCCTCCGCCTCCCGCATCCGGACCAGCTTCGCAGCGCTATACTGTCGGCTGCCACAAGAGCCGTTCGCCACATTCAAGTAGTGGATCTGCCACCCGCATCGGCACAGCATGAGGAGAGTCCCGGCCATGCCGAACTCGATATCATCCGGGTGCGCCCCAATGGCGATCGCAACGGGCTGGGGCGTGGCGCTCATGAGGCTTCGATCATCAGATCAATTCTGAGTTCGGATTTCGGAGATCTTCACTGGCCGTCCCTCCGCCAAGGACCGGTCCGCGGCGAAGATCACCTCGTGCGTGCGGATGGCTTCGTCCAACCCCGTTAAGGGCATGTTCTCCTTCCGCCGGAGCGCCTCGAAAAATGCATCAAATTGGGTTTGGTACGGATGGTCGGACACATCACCCGAATCCACCGGCTTAAACGAGAACTGACTCCAGGCATGTTTGTCCAGGCCTGCGATCTTGTTGGAGTGAAACTTGTTGTCCAAGAGGCTGCCCTCGCTGCCCACCAGGTGGGTATGAAAATAGTAAGGCTGCCAGCAATCGATGACGGAAGCGACTTTTCCAACCCGGCCGTCCCGGAACTTGAGTAGGGTGACACTCGAGGAAGGGTATTCATACTTGGCAAAGACGGCATTCTTGGAGTTGCTGCCGCAGCAGTAGACTTCTTCCACCTCTCCTGGCATGCACAGCAGCAGGGCATCCATGGCGTGACACCCAGCCGCGAGGAGACTACTGCCGCACTCGTCGTTGCTCGTGCACCACTCGTATTCACGATACCAGGGGCCAATGCCATGGTAGTAGTCAATCTCGCCGTAGTGGACGTGGCCCAGCAGCCCCTGATCGATCGCGGCTTTGATGGCCCGGAACTGCGTCGAAAATCGCAATTCGAAGCAGATGCAAAACTGGACTCCTGCTTCCCGCACCGCACCTTCGATGGCACGCATATCGGCTAAGGAGAGAGCAAGGGGCTTTTCGACGATCAGATGCTTCCCTGCGCGGGCTGCGGCAATGGCTTGAGCAGTGTGATGCTTGTGGTAACTGCAGATCGAAATCGCGTGCAGATCCGGATCTCGCAGCATGGATTCAAAGTCCGAGTAGCACCGCAGGGGGCAGCCATGACGCGTCGACAATTCCTTGGCATCCAGGTTGCGGGTGGAGCAGATCGCAGTCACCTGTCCAAGACCACCCCGGTTGATGGCGTCCAGATGTGCCCCTGCCGCCCAGCCGTATCCAACAATTCCGACGTTGAAGAGTTTCATGGTGCGTCCGGGAAGTATGCTCTTGCCGCTCGGGTTTGACAACACGCATCGATGGCTAGTTCCTGCGACAGGCAGCGGGTCCTCGCCGGCCATTCAACCCCTGCCTTCAGGTTGCCGCACACCAGTTGCCTCAAGAGCGTCGCCGACGCCCTCGGCTTAGTGGCCGTCTTTGCTATCAGGACACCACCACACCCGGCTGGGCCCAACCCGAGTCTCTTTGTCGAAGGCGGTGAATTTCAGGAACTCACCATGGCCGTCGATGGACAGAACGATACTCCCGGTCTTGTGACGTTTGCTGGGGCCACCATCACCTCCACGGTCTGCGTTTTCGGGATAGCTGCTGCCATCATTGAAGAAGTTGACCCCATTCACGGTTTTCTCGGTCGGCTCCCACATCGTGATCGCGTCCGGTCGAAGAGCCGAGATGGCGTGAGTGCCTTGGATTCGGCCAAAGCTACAGGCGGCCCCATTCATCACGTACGAGGACATCTTGTTGGCCCGAGGCTTGAAATCGGGAGAATTCGTCCTTTCGATAGGGCAATAGTACATGGCTGCGGTCTTGATGAAGGGCCAGAGCTGGCCTCCTTCGTACGCTTTGGATTGGTTGGTGGAGTACTTGGCGGACCAGATGTTGGGGACGGCAGAACCATCGGGCGTATAGAGCCAGCCTGGCAGCCAGGGTGGATTCCAGTTTGGATAGGGAAGCCGGTCCCGGTTGTCGTCGGCGTACATGATGGTTGCCAGACCCAGTTGACGGGTGTTGTTTAAGCACTTGGTCCGGCCCGCTTTATCCTTGGCATTGGACAGGGCGGGAAGGAGTAAGCCAGCCAGAATGGCAATAATAGCGATGACCACCAGAAGTTCAATGAGTGTGAACCCATGACTCTTGAGGGTTTCCTGCCTGGGTAATGAGTACCTATTCATGCCAATGATTTGAATTTGTTCGGGCCATTCCAAGTCCATAGAGAAGCCAGTCCTTATGGTCTCGCACAGCGGATCTTTTGATGGGCTGATAATACCAATCCGATCGGAGATTGGCAAGAACCCGCACCTTGACCTGGCTGGCCTCGCTCGCGTAATTTGTGCCGGTTATCTCCGGACCGCGGTTGATTAACAATATTAACGAAAAGACCGAATATGAATATCGTTCCTCCCACGCAACTCTCCCGCCGCGATTTCCTGGGCCGCAGCGCCCTGGGTGTTGCGGGTACAGCTCTCGGCCTCGGCATTTCCGGTGCCGCCGTGCAGGCTGCCGCTCAGTCCATCCCAGTTGGGCTTCAGCTTTATTCTGTGCGCGATCAGGCTGCCAAGGACTTGCCAGGGGTCCTCTCCACCGTTGCGAAGATCGGCTACAAGGGCGTCGAGTTCGCCGGTTATCATGGGCGGACCGCCAAAGATCTTCGAAAAATGCTCGACGACAATGGTTTGGTGTGTTGCGGAACGCACACCCCTTACGAGTCCATTCTGCCAGGAGCACTCCCTGAAACCATCGAGTTCAACAAGACCATTGGCAATAAGTACCTCATCGTTCCCTGGATGGAGGGAAAGAGCAAGCAGGCATGGCTTGATAAAGCGAAGCTCTTCAATGAACTTGTTCCCAAGGTGAAAGCCGCGGGCATGTACATCGGTTACCATGCTCATGCTCACGATTTCGACAAGTTTGAAGGTGAGTCAGCCTGGGATCTGTTCTTCGGAACGACCAAGGCCGAGGTCGTGATGCAGCTCGACACCAGCAATTGCCGCGACGGCGGGGCGGACCCTGTTGCTGTCCTGCAGAAGTACCCGGGGCGAGCCATCACCATCCACCTGAAGGCCAATGGAGCAGGTGCCGAGGCGGTGATCGGTGAAGACAAGGTCCCGTGGAAGGAGGTTTTCGCCTTCTGCGAATCCAAGGGCCAGACCCAATGGTATATCGTCGAGCACGAGAGCAGCAAGGACCCCATGGACGCGGTGAAACGTTGCTTCGAGGCTCTGAAGAAGATGGGGAAGGTCTAACCGAGCTCTGCTGTGCTGGGCGGGAAGTAGCCTTTCATCCCCAGCCCTTGTTTTGCCAGTTGGCCCAGCCGGATCGGCTGAGCCAGCTGGCTTTTTGATGTTTACGAAGCGATTGACAGACCAGCCGACTCGCGAGACCTTTGCCGCGCTTTGGATACGGTGACGACATACTCCCAAGCGGTTCAGTTCCTCTACGACCTGCAACTGCACGGTCTGAAGCTGGGTCTGGATAACACCCGAAGGCTCGCAGCGCTGGCTGGACATCCGGAACTTCGGCTTCGATTCCTGCACGTGGCCGGCACCAACGGCAAGGGTTCCACCTGCGCCATGCTGGAAAGCATTTGTCGGACAGCCGGATGGAAGGTGGGCCTGTTCACCTCGCCGCACCTCGTGCATTTCGGAGAACGTATCCAGGTTGACCGCATTCCGATCTCCGAGGCGGATATCGTTCGTCTGGTCCGGGAGATGCAGGGGCATTTGCGGCACTTCGAGGCCCCAGGGTACCCCACCTTCTTCGAGGTGATCACCGTGATGGCGATGATCCACTTCGCCCGGGCGGGGTGCGACCTGGTCGTTTGGGAGACCGGGATGGGGGGACGCCTCGACGCAACGAATATCGTGACTCCGCTGGCCACGGTCATCACGAATATCCAGTATGACCACGAGAAGTGGCTTGGCAACACGCTGGCCCAGATTGCCTACGAAAAGGGCGGGATCATCAAACCGAAAGTCCCAGTCATCACAGGCGCGCGGGAGCCCGAGGGCTTGGAGGCCCCCCGGCGATTGGCTTCTGAGAACCAGGCGCCCCTAATCGGGATGAGGCAGTCGGATTCGAATGAGCCGCGTCTGGGCCGAGTTGAGCTCCCCCTCTTAGGCGATCACCAGCGCCTCAACGCAGCCGTGGCTCTTCGCACGCTCCGCACGGTTGCCCACGCACTTCCGATTCCCGACGCGGCTTTTTCGGAAGGGCTGCGCCGGGTGCGTTGGACGGGGCGTCTCCAGGTGATGACCCACGAAAACGGAGGCCGGACGCTCCTGGATGGAGCGCACAACCCAGCGGGGGCGTTGACACTTCGAGCTGCCCTGGACAAGCATTTCCCGAACACTCTCCCCGCGCTGGTGATTGGGGTTCTCCGGGACAAGGACTGGCGAAAGATGTTCGCAGCCCTCTTGCCTGTGGCCGCCGGGATCTTCTTGGTGCCGGTCGCCAACACCCGGAGTGCGGACCCGGAGGAACTCCGCTCCGCCTGTTTCGTGGACGGTGCTCCCTGCCAGGTGACCGTTTGTCATTCCTTGAAGGAGGCATTGGATCTCAGTGCTGAACTGCGATTCCGCGTGGTGACCGGCTCTCTGTACCTCGTGGGTGAGGCGTTGGAATTGCTGGAAGCGCCTCGATCTCCTGCCAAGAGATCCGGGGAGCGAGCTCTAAACGAGTGGGGTGCGACCGGGTCCCGATGACCTCGTGAGGCGGCGAAGATTCCCCTTTACTGCCGCTTGTGGACCCAGTATTTACCAGCCCGTTTTTGTTTGAGCTATGAACGACCTACAGCAGGAACTCAGAGATCTGAAGGGGTTTATTGCAGATCTGAAGGCCGATCGCTCCGCCCAGAAGGAAAAAGAAAAGAAGGAGGCTTGGACAAAGTACACATCCTTGTCTCTGGTCTTTATCGCGGTGCTCGCGGCAGTGGCAAACCAGTGGGCTGGCAAGTACTCCAGCCGGGTTTTGGTCCGCTTGAACGATGCCACCTACAACCAATCCCAGGCGTCAGACCAGTGGGCGTACTACCAGGCTAAGTCCATCAAACAGAACCTCTACGAACTGGCGCGCGAACAGGCAAGTGGCAAGACCGATCCGGCCTCCGAAGAGAAGGCCAAGCTCAAGATCGAGAAGTACGAGAAAGAAAAGGCTGAGATCACGCAACAAGCGAAGAAGTTGGAGGAGCAGCGGGACGCCGACCGAAAGGAAGCAGCACAGGCAAGCGCCAAGGGAGGGCGAATGGGGCAAGCCGTTGCTGTGTACCAAGTTGCGATTGCGCTAGGATCGCTCTGCCTGCTTACCAAACGGAAGGCTCTTTGGTACATCGCGCTGATCTTCTCAGCGTATGCAACCATCGAGACGATTCGAGCTTGGATGATGTAGCCAGGTTGGTCCGGGCGGCTTATCACCGTGCGGTACAGCCCAGTCCTAGGAGCGGCAGGAGGCCTTCGGCTTCCGTCCTTCCGTAGTTGAAGATCACGAATCCTCCGGTCTGGGCTTTTCGGGTAGCCTGGATCTGGGCGATGACCCCGTCGGTTTTGAGGGCCGGCGTGGCGCTGGGGCCAATGCCAGGATAGCACGGAGTCTTGCCAGCCCATTGGATTTGGTCGCGGATCGTACTCTCGAATCGACGCTGTCCCGACATGTAGTCCATCGGACACACGAAATCCATCCATCCAGCGTCGCACCACGCCTTCCAGTCCTGTCCCAGGGTGTCTCGGTCGCTCGGCCACAGTGGCCACACTGCTGCGGAGACCTTCAGTTTGGGGTGGAGGACTCGAGTCTTCTCGCGAACCTCCCGAACCACGGTGGCGATGTTCTTGCGCCGCCAATCCAGCCATTCGGTGCGAAGCCTGCCACCTGCGAGAACGTCTTTGGGCCATTGCCCCAGGGCCTGTCCGGCGGCCGATTCAAATCGGGTCTTGCACCCAGGGCAGAAACAGTGGTCGGCCGAGGGATACCGGATATAATCGAAATGCAAACCATCGACTGGATAGCGCCTCGCTACCTCCAGCATGGAGTCGATTTCGAGTTTCTGGTTTTCCGGATGAGACGGACACAGCCACGGTTCTTCCTTTTCCGTCACATCGGCCTGAAGTCGGCCTTCCTTTCGCATCCGCTCTAGAAACTCCTTAGGAGTGCCGCCGCTGCAGTACCAGTTCACTTTCCACACATGCACCTCCAGGCCGTACTTGCGACAGGCCTCCAGGCATTGAGCGATGGCATCCCCGCGCGTTTTGACCTCGCTCGACACCGGCAGAATCTGACTCTCGTAGTAGGCGACTCCTCCCCAGAGCATATTGGGGATCACCGCTGTGAAGCCAGCTTCCGCCAGTCGCTTGGCCGCCTCGTCCCAACTCATGCCGGCCACCCCGTAGGCATCGTGGCACCAGAACGCCCGGAACTCCCGCGTTTGGGAGGGTTGGATGCGGCACCACGCTCGCTCCGCCGTTAGGACTGCATTGTTTGCATGCTGCAGTGCCTCCTCGTATTTCCCTCGAGACAACAGCGTCTCGGCTTGACGGCGCAGATCAAGACTCGACTTCAGGTCGGCCCTGGCTTTGGCGTTTGCCGGTTTGGCCTTCTTGATCGCCTTGGCGGTGGAGTCCAGGTCCTTATGCCCCCCTATGACTCCTACACTGCTCAACCGCGACTGGATCGCCTCCTTCCAAATCAACGGCTCCAGCTCACCTGCAGCCAGCAGTAACTTCCTCTTTTTCTCCTGCGGTGTGCCCCCGGGGACCAGGTCCTCGGGCAACGCCGTCCAGCGGCCCGCTGTGACCTCAGGCCGCTTGATGTTGCCCGATGAGATCGCCTTTTCGCCCGATTCGTTGAGCGCCTCCTGCAACCCGGGGGGTACCTTGCCCAGTACCAGGAATTTCACCCCTTCGCGAGCTCGTTGCCTCAGACTCTCAAGCATCGGGCCAGGCAGCTCCGAGTTATGGGGTAGAATGACTAAACGAGCTCCCTTCAAACGTACTGGATTCGCATCCGCGTCGCTCAATACTGCGCATCCGACGCCACTTTCGTCCAGCGCCTCTGCTAGGAACTTGCATCGAGCCTCCACCAGTCGTGACTGGCCTGAGTCGCCCTTGCTCAGGGAATCTGCCCGCACGATGGCCACCGCCACGTCCTGTCCCAATAGGCCCGTTTGACGGAGGTTCCGAAGGTTGAATTCCGTGTTCTGGGCTTTGCCACGCCATGCGGACAGTCGGATGCAACTGATTTGCGACCATCCGGCAGGCTGGCCCTCCTCGACAAAGCTCTTCTTGTCCAGGACGACTCGATTCCAGTCAGTTTGCGACTCGGGATAGAAGATTCCGTGATACCAGCCATTTCCACTCTGAAAATAGAGACTGAAGTAGGAGACGGGAGTGGGATCCTTACAGAATACATCGAACTCGATCCGGCGGCATCCTCCCAGATCCAGTGCCACTTTCCGATCCCAACAGCCGCGGTCTAGGTCTTTTGCCTCGAAATTGCACCGCAGCTGCAACGAGGTTTGGTCGCCCTGCTTCTGCACCAACACGGGCGAGGATCCGCTTACGGGCACCCACGCGGCCTGAGCCTGTTCTTGGGACGGATATCGGCCGGATTCAATCTCCAAGCCCGACTTTGGCTGAGTCTGCCCGAAACACACCGCAGTCGCCAAAAAGCAACTTATGAAGAAACGCACCATGCCCCTATTCCGCACCGACTGGGTTTCGAAGACAAGAAGATCTTAGGGGGTAAGACGCGGCGCGGCCCCTGATAGCCCAACGCCGGACTGTGACTGGTGTGCCCACCCCCACCGGTATCAGTCTTGGAGTCTGGAGTCTTCTGCGTGCGGGGGATTGGCGAAGACTAGTTCAGCGAGGTGCGGGCCGTGACGCACCAGTACCGCGGGATTCGGCGCGGCCAAGGAGAGCAGATCCTCGTCGCTAATCTCCCGAAGCTTACCCCCCCCTGCAGCCGTCATCACGATCTCGGCGCTCGGGTGCGAGTGGACCCAGAGCTCGGCGGAAAGTGGCTGCGTCTTCACCCAGGCTTCCTTCTCCAAGGGATGGGTGGTCACGACCAGGGAGGCATTCCCATCTCCTTGGCCACCCGACTCGCGCTTGTGCTGATGCCACAGGAGGGCTGCGGAGGTGGCCAACATCGCAAGAACCAACGCAGGGGAACGGAATTGCCGAGCACGTCGGCGAGACCGCACCCGGCGCAACGTCTCCTCCAGCAGCAGCTCTCGGAAGGCCGTGTCGGAGCCTTCAGCCAGCGTGTCGCTCAGCAAACGGGATTGGTTTGGCAATTCACTCATGTTTCAATCCACTCAACAGCGCGTCTTTGAGCCTCCGTCGGATCCGCACTAGCCGGGATTCGATGGCCTTTTCCGAGAGGTTCAAGGTATGGGCAATTTCTCGAACGGAACGGCCCTCGGTGTATTTCCATTCCAGCAGGTCTTGCTCCTCCACAGGGAGAGTCGCCAGGTTCCGGTCGAGGAGGGCTAGTAGTGCATCGTCCGGCTCTGCTTGCGGTGGCGCTACTGACTGTTCGACGCGTTTGTGCCAGAAGAACCGGTCGAGGAACGCGAGGTAACGCCGATGTTTTCGGGATTGGTCACTCAGTGCCGTGCGGGCCAGCACGGAGAGCCAGCCCCAGAAAACGCGGTCATTGGGGAAGGGTTTCATATGACGGACGACGCGGACCATAGTTGCCTGCAGAGCTTCGGCAGTGGCCTGCTCGTTTCCCTTGGAGACTACGAGCAGATAGCGCCACAAACGGTCACAGTAATTCTCGTAAAAGACCCGGTAGGCCGATTCGTCCCCCGAGGTCATGTTCCGGGTCAGCTCCGCCACCTCCAGCGGTCGGCCCGATCCCGACCCCACCGGACTCGCGTGAACCTTCGGTTGATGCAACTGAAAACCCAAATCGATCCATGGTTTGCTGGCAAGGTCCGACTACGAACCGCGCGTCGGCGGTCCTTCTGGCATCATGGGCGGGGCGCTAGGGCCTGGTACCGGTTTCAACGCCTTGGGCAGCTCAAGTGCCTGGAGCACAGCATCGATTGTTTCGAGTTTGCCCGCTTCTCCCACCGCAATCAACAGCTTCGTGTCTTTGTGAAAACTGATCTTCGGCGTCGGGCTCTCTCCGAGCATCTTCCATGCGGTCTCGATCGCGGTGGTAATATCATCCACCGTCAATTGACGTTCCAAGTAAGGCGCGAGGGAGTAGAACCGGCAGACTCTTGCCGGCGTGTTCGCTGGTGGCGGTACCGCCTTCATCACGGTGAAACACCAGATCGTGTTGTCTGTTAGGCCCTCCCCCCTTGATCCTGGCTCAAAACTGTAGCCCGTCTCGACGAGCTGGTAGTTGCTTCCGAATGCCGGGCCGCGGGCGTTGGGCACCGCCACCTGCTTCCTGCTCGCTGCTCCAAGGGCATGGAACAGTTGATAGACGTCGACCTGCTCCATCTTGAGGGCGGGGAGGGTGACATCCGCCGAATCTTCCGGGACAATCGCGTTCAACTTCCTTCCCATGGCTTTCTCGATGGCGGCGATCAGTTTGCCCGGTGTTCCTCCCGGAAAATCCAGGTTGAACTTGGTGAGCCCGGTCGCGGACACCTGTCCGGCAGGAGCCATTGGGATCGTCCCCCGCTGACTCGGAAGCACTGGCCCGGATGGGGGTGGCCCCTGCTGGCCCACCGAACCGATCGATCCCAGCCAGATCGTAGAACTCAGGACACAGATCCAATACCCTGCATTTTTCTTCATGTTGTTTTGCCTTTATACAGGAATACGCCACCTCCCTCCAAATCCTTCTTGGTTTCGAGGAAAAGATGGCCAGGAAAGCGAATTCCCTTGACCCGGCCTAGGGATGGCGGGATGTCTTGGGGGATCCCAACGACGCCGTCGTAGGTTGCGGCCGCGAACCCGAAGGGGAACTGCACATGACTATCCATCCAATGTCAGGAAGACCGGCGGTTCCGAGGGCTGGGCACATCGATTTGCCACGCGAGCGCCGCTTCGGCTTCACCTTGATCGAGTTGCTGGTGGTGATCGCCATTATCGCCATCTTAGCGGGCATGCTCCTGCCCGCTCTGTCCAAGGCCAAAGCCAAGGCTACGGCCACCCATTGCATGGGGAACCTGAAGCAACTGCAATTGGCTTGGCTGATGTATGCGGATGACAACCGGGATACGCTGGCAGGAAACCACTGGCAAGATCAGGCAAGTCGCGTTCCGGACCGGGCAAACTGGGTTAGCGGGTGGCTCGATCCCCGGCAGGTCAACAACAAGGACAATACCAACACCGAACTCCTTCTGGACTCGCGGTATGGAGTGCTCGGGCCTTATGCCAAGTCGGCTGACGTTTACCGATGCATGGCCAGCAAGGTGACCGCCTTGGAGGGCGGTGTCCGATATCGGGTCGTGCGCACGGTTTCCATGAGCGTCTGGATGGGGTCTCGTACACTGCCGTGGAACGATGGGTATGTTACCTTCCGCAAGAATTCCGACCTGTCTGTTTTCTCACCGAGCCAAGCGATCGTGTTGGTGGACGAGCGGGACGATAGTATTGATGACGGCGAATTCGCGATCGATATGGTGGGGAATCAGATTCCCAACGTGCCGGCTGGCTATCACGGTGGGTCCGGTGGTCTGACGTTTGCCGACAGCCATGCGGAGATCCACCGATGGCGGAGTCCCGAAGTGCTGCGATCTCAGCAGATGGGGACTCAAGCCAAGAAGTGGGAGTTCATGTCAGTATCCCCCAATAACCCTGACATGCTCTGGTTGCGTGCTCACGGGACGGTGCGTGCTCGGTGAGTACCGCTAGGACCGGCCGGGGAGGGGTTCTCGCTCCCAAATCGATATCCTCCGTTTTTCTGCTTTTCTGCAAAAGAGTTTGTAAGGATTCAGCCTTACTCACGTATATTACTTATGAACAGCAACAACAGGAACGCCTCGAGGAGGAAGTGCATATGCACTCGGAGGAGAGATGGGTAGATTTTAGAGTGTAACATACTGATTAAGAATTAATTGCGTTACTATTCAAACGAAACGTCTTACTCACGCCAAGGAGAACGGGTGAGAGATGGGGATCGCGGAGAGGGTGGCCTCCGGAAAACCGGGGCTCTTCACCCGGGCTAGGGACTCTTCCCCCTGGTCAGGAGGCCACTCCGCGAATTGGGCCCGTTTCCTGCTCTCCAACGAGGGGTTGCGCGTTTCCGCGGCAGGGAGTAGAAAGTGCGGCGCGTTGTTTCGGTGAAACTGAGTATGCCGACTTATCATTATATTTGCGAGAAATGCGGAAGCGACTTTGAGGTTGTTCAATCGATTGCCGAGAACGCCCTCTCGGTTTGCCCAAAAAACAAGTGTGCCAGAAAAACTTGGGGGAAGGGAAAGGTTCGCCGTCAGATTAGTGGTGGCGCTGGGTTACTCTTCAAAGGGAGCGGATTTTACGTCACCGATTACCGGAGCGAAGGCTACAAAACCGCGGCGAAGAAGGACAGTGAGAGTTCGGCTCCGAAAAAGGAGAGCAGCAGCCCTGCCAAGACGGAGACGAAACCGGCTAAGGCCACTGCTTCCGAGTGAAGCGAGGGCGCATTGAGACTTGAGTCATCTACCCTGGCAGTCAGACAAGCGCTTGGTTGGTGCTTGGCGTGGTGGGTGTTTTTGTCGGGCTTGGTTAACGCGGCTGAGGTGGATACCAAGAACCCCAGTGCCCGTAGTCGTTCGGGTCAGTTCACAGTGTACGGGGATCGCTTTACCTCCCCAAGTCTGGGAAACACCGCCCTGTCTTCGAACCGCAAGCAGATTCTGCTGGAGATCGATCCTCTAGCGGTGTCGTGTGAACGCGTCAAAACTGCCCTCCTCCTTCGCTTGGGAGTCTCGGACCAATGGCGGGGCAAGATCGCGGTTCGTATTCGTCCTGCGAGGCGTACTGTTCCAGCCGTCGTGGTGACCTCCAGCCGTTATTCGGACGGGTGGATCTACGGGGTGGATGTTGCGGAGGAAGTGGAGCCCGAAGAGGTGCTGCGTGGTTTGGTGCGGGTCCTTCTTCTGGAAATCGCCAACCGATATCCAGGCCCGTGCAACGTGGAGTTGCCTTTCTGGTTGGTGGAAGGGCTTGCCCGGGATCTGCTGACGGTCGAGGGAGCCGATTTGATTCTCCAGAAGAATCCCTTGGTGGGCAAAGTTGGGCAATCCTGGGGGCAGTTGCAGTCGAGTGCCCGCAGTCGGTTACTGGTGGAACAGACCTTGGAGTTGAGGAAGTTTTTGTTGGCGTCACCTGCCTTGACTTTTGATGAGCTCTGCCTCCCCTCAGCGAAGCACCTATCTGAAGAGGGGTTGCCCCATTACCGGGCCAGCGCGCACCTGTTGGTCAAGGAACTCCTGCGAATGCCACAGGGCTCGCAGACCATTTGGAACATGCTTTCCCTACTGCCGAGGGCTCTGAATTGGCAAACGGCTTTTCTCCATGCCTATTCCGCGCGCTTTTCCACGTTGTTGGATGCCGAGAAATGGTGGGCCCTGAGCGTGGTTCAGTTCACGGGCCGTGACGGCGCGTACGCCTGGTCTGTTCCGCGTACCCTGGAACGGCTTGGAGATGCCCTCCAAATCTCTGTCGAGGTTCGCCGCAGTCCGAATGAAGCGCCGCAAAGGTCAAGTGTATCTCTCGAAGAGGTTATCAGGAACTGGGGCCGCGGCCCCCAAAGAACCGCGCTTCTCGGCGTGTTGTCTCGTCTCAGAGCCGTGGGTTCTTCTGCGGCCAAGCAGACCTATCCAGTTGTGCAAGGTTATCAAAACCTCTTGGCTGGCTACCTTCATCGACGGGATCGGCTTCCCAAAGGGAACGAGGCAAAGGGGATGGGATCTGCCGAAGCAAATATTCTACTCAGAGATACCCTGACTCGTCTGCGTGAGTTGGAACAAGCGCGAGCACGGCTTCAGGCGGCTGCTTCAGGTCCCGTCTCCGCTCCATCCCAACTCGGAAACATGCCCACTCGGTAGCTCATTTTTGACGGGTCCCAGGGCAGTTTTCGCTTGGAACCCTCCCGATTAGAAGCTTACCTTGTGCCCATGTCGAAAGCGCCCGGCAAAAAAAGCAAAGCAATGCTACTCGGGGTAGGAATGGATACTGATGGGCACAAACGTGTTACCACAGGGCCGAACTTCGCGCTGGTGGGCGGGACCCAAGAGACGCATGAAGTCATGACCGAGAAGGCGATCAAGATCAACGAGAAGCTGGCTGCAAGAGGAAAGCAGCTGGACGAAGTGAGCCACAAGGAATTTGAAGACATCGCCCATGATGTTGGGTTGAAACGTTTGCTGCCGGACCAGAATTGAAGGAAAAAATGAAAACTCGTCTCCCTGTACTCGGTTTGGCGGCAAGTGTTTTGCTGCTCACGCATGCTCTAGCCGCCCGCCTCGGAGAGCCCGCCGCTCCGCTGCAGATCAAGGAATGGGTCAAAGGCACCGCGGTCGACGTCAAAGACGGCAAGAATGTCTATGTGGTGGAGTTCTGGGCCACTTGGTGCGGCCCCTGCAAGGCCAGCATTCCCCACCTCACGGAGCTTCAGAAGAAGTTCAAGGAGAAGGGGGTCGTCTTCGTCGGGATCAGCGACGAGACCTCCGATAAGGTGAAGCCGTTTGTCACTGAGATGGGGGAAAAGATGGATTACCGGGTTGCGCTCGATGACGAACGCAAGACGACCAAAGGTTATATGGAAGCCTATGGCCAAAACGGAATCCCCTGCGCCTTTGTGGTCGGCAAAGACGGGAACGTGCTCTGGGTTGGGCATCCCATGGACAAAATGGAGCAGGTCCTGCAGCAGGTGCTCGATGGCAAGTACGACCTAAAAGCAGCCGCGCAAAAACAGGCCTACCAGATGCAGTTGGGGGAATTCCAGGCCCTAAGCGCGAAGAAAGATCCCAAAGCTGCTGAACTTGGAAAGAAACTGGTGACCGAAGCAGGCGACGACGTGGAGGCCTTGTGTGACCTCGCGTTTAGTATCGTGGCATCGGGAACGGAGTCCCCGGACTATGCCTTGGCTGAACAGGCCTTGGACAAAGCTCAGAAGGCAGCCGGCAAGGAGACCGCCCAGATCGTGAGTATTCGCGCTATTGCCCGTTTTGAGTCTGGCAAACAGGCCGAGGGCCTGGAGTTGGTGAAGAAGGCGGTGGGCCTGGCTCAGGATCCCAGCGAAAAACAGCGCTACGAGAATTACGTCAAGGTGATGGAACGTAAGATGAAAGCCCCCCAGCAGGCAAAGTAGGTTTTCGGGGCTAGGCCGGTTTTCGCGAAGATGGGTTACCTTCGGCGCTTGGCGGGGCCACAGAAGTACCCGCGCCCGACGCGGGCACCCCGTGTACGAGTCATGCTGGCGGCTTGGCCCGGTTTGTCGTCATCGAACAGGGACGTGTAGCGGTAGTCAAACCCCTCAAGCTTCGTCCGCTCAATCTTGCGGCCAATAAAGCGTTCAATGGCAGCCATGTGAGCCCGGTCCTCCCCGATCATGAGGGTGAAAGCATCCCCGCTGGCTTGGGCGCGGCCCGTGCGGCCAATCCGGTGCACATAATCCTCAGGATGCTGCGGCACATCGTAGTTGATGACATGGCTCACATCCAGGATGTCGAGCCCGCGGGCGGCGATGTCGGTGGCCACCAAGACCTCAAATCGTCCATCGCGGAAACCCCGCAGGGCCTGTTCGCGTTCCCGCTGGGTGCGGTTGGAGTGAAGCACGGCCACTGCATGTTGGCTCTGCTTGAGTACGCGCGCCACTTGATCCGCGCCGTGCTTGGTACGACAAAACACAATGACCGAGTCGAATTGAATCCTCGCCAGAATCGCAAGCAGGAGCTCTGTCTTCTGCTTGTCCGAGACTGGATAGACGGCGTGGGTGACGGTCTCCGCCGGCATCCGGCGAGCGCCGATTTCCACAGTCTCAGGATTATGCATCGCCCACTGGATGAGGGTCTCAATCTGAGGGGGGATCGTGGCCGAAAAGAGGGAGCTTTGACGTTTGCGCGGACACTTTTGCACGATCCGTTTGACGTCGGGCAGGAAGCCCATGTCCAGCATCCGATCCGCTTCGTCCAGGACTAGGTATTGGATTTGGTTCAGATTCGTGGTGCCACGCTGCAGGTGATCGAGGAGTCGCCCGGGAGTGGCGACGATGATATCCGCGCCGTTCCGGAGATCATCATTCTGGCGTCCGTACCCCACGCCGCCATAGAGGACTGTGACGCGCAGTTTCGTGAACCGGGCGAGATCACGGAAACTGGTCTCCACCTGGGCGGCCAACTCCCGGGTCGGTTCCAGTACCAGCACGCGGGGGCCAGGCTGGTGTTCACCCAGCTTGGAGAGAATGGGAAGCGCGAAGGCGGCGGTCTTTCCGGTGCCTGTTTGGGCGCTGCCGATGACATCGCGTCCCTCCAGAATGAGGGGCATGGCCCGCAGTTGAATGGGGGTCGGCTCGACATAACCCATGGCTTTGACGCCTTGAAGGACGGCTTGGGAAAGCCCGAATTTCGAAAACATGGTGTGGTTATACCTGACTGGGAACCCGAACACAAGCTCGCGGGTGGACGCATTGGCCCGCCGCCGTGCTTTGGGCGGCGGAACATTTCGTGGTTTATGATGGAAAAGCCCGGGTGGCTTTGCTCTAATTCCCTTGCAGCACTCAGCCTTATGAACGACCCATCCTCCACGGTTTCACGTCGACGATTCCTGAAGTCCACTGGTGGTACGCTAGCCCTGGCGATGGCCAGCCTTCCCGAGTTCGTTTCCTCCAAGGTCATCGGAGCGCCCGGCCAGCCCGGGGCTAACTCGCGGTTTGTCGTGGCCCACATCGGGGTCGGGGGCATGGGTATGACCCATGTGGGGAACATGCTTCGGTTTGCGAAGGAGGACAAAGTCAGGATTGCTGCCGTTTGTGACGCGGACGACAACCACCTGGAAGCGGCCTTGAACAACGTGGGGAAGGGGGTCATTCCCTATCGCGATTACCGTTACATTTTGGAGCGGAAAGATGTGGATGCCGTGCTCATTGCCACCCCCGACCACTGGCATGCGGTACAGACCGTTCATGCCTGTCAATCCGGGAAGCACGTTTACGTCGAGAAACCTGCCTCCGTCACGGTCGTGGAGGGAAGAGCCATGGTGACGGCTGCCCGGTCGAACAAAGTAGCCGTGCAGGTGGGAGCCCAGGCGCGGACCGCCAAGGGTGGTTGGCACACCTGCCGAGCCATTCGGAACGGAATCGTTGGCAAAGTGAAGAAAGTGACTTGCTGGCACTACGCCAACCCGGTTGATGAGAAGCCGGTGCCCGATTCGGAGCCCCCGGAGGGTCTCGACTGGGACCTTTGGCTGGGCCCGCTTCCTTGGCGTCCTTTCAACCGGAGGTATCACCCCGCCAACTTCCGGTGGTTGCTGGAGTCGGGAGGGGGACAGATTCGCGATCGGGGTGCCCATCAGTTCAGTACCATTCTCTGGGCTATGGATGCGGACCATCAGACCTCGTTCACCGTGGAGGCCACGGGAGTTCCACCTGCCAAAGGCCTTTGGGATTGCCCCGTGGACATGAACGTTCGCTATACCTTTAAGAACCCCGATTGGACACTCGAATGGGGGCAGCCAGGGAACAAGCTTGGCAAGACCGAGTTCGGCAATGTGTTTTGGGGAGAGCGGGGGAACCTCATTCTCGAATGGGAGGGTGGTTACCGTCCAGCGAATCAGGAAGCGATCGACTTCCAACTCCCTCCGGGTGGCAAGGAGGTGTATCGAACGGATGAATACGAGGACTTCAACATGAACCACAAGGCGGACTGGTTTAAGTCGATCCGCGAAGGTCATCTTCGGCCAGCCGTGGATATTGAGATCGGACATCGGACCGCAACCCTATGTAACCTAGGAAATCTTGCTTACATGCTCGGCAGAAAGCTGGAGTGGGACGGTACCAGGGAGAGGGTGGTGAACGACGAACAAGCCAACCGAATGCTCCACCGGCCGCAGCGATACCCGTATTATCTCTAATCCATTTCTTCTCCATGAATTCCCATATCGATCTGGAAAACTTTCTCTCGGGACTTCGCAATTCGGATGACGCCGCCAGACTTCGCGCTCTGCAGGAGGCTTCTGGGATTGGATCGCGCGCCGTGGTTCCCCTCCTGGAATTGGCTCTCGATCCGGACACGGAGGTGGCCCGGGCAGCCAAGCGGGCCCTTTGGGCTATTGTGCGCCAGGTGGGTCGGCCAGATGCGCGTAAAGAGCGGAAGGTGGTCCTGACTCGTCTGGTTTCGGCATTGGCCGCAGGACCGGTTTCCTTGCGGAGCGAGGTGCTATGGATGCTCTCGGAAATTGGGGATGGTAGCGTTGTCCAGGCGGTGGCTAAGCTATTGGATGATGCCGGGCTTGCCGAACCGGCGCGTTGTTGCCTGCAGAGAATCCCCGGCAGGGAGTCGACACGAGCCCTGAGTCAGGCTCAAGCGCGTCTGGCTGAGCCGATGCGCTCGGCCTTGCGATTAGCGCTGCGCGAGCGCGGTATTAAGATGGAAGGGCCCTTGGAGGCGAACAAACTGCCCACCAAGCAAACTGATCTTAAAGCGCTCTGATTACGCCGCTTTGCCGTTCCGGTTCCCGTTGCGCTTTTCCAGCGTCATGGGGTGGTCATCCAAGTTCTGGGAAAGATAGACATGCGGGAGCTCGTGTCCGAACCCGTACTTTCGGAAAAACGCCAGGGCGTCCGAGTTGGCCGCGTCGGTGTCGACTAGCATGATCCGGGCTTCGCGTTCGATAAAACGCCCGGTCAATTCCTTCATCAGCTTCGAAGCGATCCCGAGCCGTTTCAACTTGGGATCCACCCCTAACCACTCAAGCCAGCCGTACCGCCAGGCACTGCGTGGCTTCTCCATGACCCTTCCCAGGGCGAACCCGACCACTCGCTCAGGGTCTTTGCACTCGGCTACCAAACAGGTCTCCTCATCAGTGCCAAACAACTGCACAATCTCGTGCTCATCCCAGCATCGGTAGAGGGTGGGGTAATCTTCGGCGGTAAACAGTCTCTCACCCAGAGCGAACACTGCGGGAAGATCCTGCAACGACATCTCCCGAATCTCCACCGAGGGTGGGGAAGTTCGTCGCCGTCGGCGAGGGGGTTTGCTTTGATCGCTCATAGGAGTCCTCGGTTTTGGTAACTCGGTAAGAATGTCCTTGGAAGGCAATGGCAGTGGTGTGTTACGACCTGATTGAAGAGCAACACCCACCCCTTAGCGGGAAGCCTGATGTTGCGGGGTCGCCAGGGGATTTCCACAGGGGAGTACCGTCCGGTGATCTGAAGTGGCACGACCCACATCGCTTCGGGTGTGCCGAAGCTGGGGTTTGCCTAGGTTCAGAATGGCGTTCTGCTTCATCTGCGGAGGAAAGACTACCACCGTGGAGGCGTTCATGCCAGAGATGGCTTCAATGACCTCGCAAGACCTTCATGACGAGATAGTTATTGGTTAAGAATCTTATGGGTTAGGCCGCCTAAATCAAAGTGGTCCATGACAGGGTTCACCCTAACCGATTCAGGAAGAAATAGTTGTGGTTGGGAACCGCGTCTTGACTCTTTGTTTCTCAAGAACTCGGCGTTTTTGCCGATAATGTGGCAGACTTTTGAAACGCTTATGATGACCTCCAATCCATCCACTTTGATCAAACGATCTATCGCGATCCTGCTTTTAAGCGCCATTGTTCCAACGCTTTATGGGCAGACCGTCCGATTTCACGGAGCCGTGACGATGGGGAAACTGCTTACGGAGCAGAAGGCGGATTTGGAGGCCAAGTCCGGACTGAAGTTCGAAGTCGTGGGCAACGGCAGCGGTCGAGGGTTGGCGGATCTTTCGGGAGGGTTGGCGGACGTGGCGATGATAGGCGGTTCGCTAAAGGGAGTGGCAGATGCCACCAACAAGGAGAAGCCAGGCAGCGTGGATTTGACCGGCATGAAGGAAATGCCCCTGAGCAGTATCAAACTTGCGATCGTTTCGCATCCGGGTGTTGGAGTCAAATCTCTGACCGCAGACCAAGCGCGTGACGTTCTTAGCGGGAAGGTGAGCAACTGGAAGGAAGTAGGCGGGACGGACGTAGCTGTGAAAGTGGTGCTGCCGTTTACGGGCGATGGAGCCCGCATCAGCGTGCAGGAGAGCCTTATGAAAGAGGTCGAATTTGCGAAGGGAGCAGTGGTGCGAAACAGTGCCAAGGATATTGCCGGGGTGATTGCCCAACTTCCCGGATCATGCTCCATCCTGACCGTGAAGAACGTGGAGGGACCCATGGCGACCGTGGCGGTGGACAAGGATTTGGTCATGCCGATGCAGTTTGTGACCAAGGGCGAACCAAGCGCGGACGTGAAGAAAGCCATTGAGGTGGCCAAGTCCGCCATCAAGTGACCGAATGGCTGCGCACTCTCGGCGGATGAATCCATCTCCCCCGACCCTAAGATTCAGAGACTGACACAGAATATGAGAGCAACCTTGGCTGGACGGGTTTATGGGGTCGTTGGGCTGGTAGTGGTGGGGACTGCACTGGTGACCCTGATCAGTTGGACGAGCGTCAAACAGCTTTCCCTTTCCTCCAAGCGGTTGGGCGAGGTGAGCCTAGCCAGCGTCAGTACTCTCTACGAAGTGAGCCGTGCTTTCGAGCAGCAGGGCACATTGTTGGGCCGAGCCCCAGCTCAAAGCGACTTGAAGCAGTTGGATCAACTGGCCAAAGACCATTCCACCGCGGGGCAGAGTCTGAGGCAGAAGCTGCTGGATCTGAAGAAAGTCGATGCGCAAGGTTCCCTGAAAGACAAGATCCAGGCTTTTGAAGCCGAACTGCCCGCCCTTGCCGAATGTGCGAGCAATGTCTTCCGTTTGTCGAAGGAGTTTCAGCAGGTGGAGGCGGCAGCGCTTGCGCAGACTCAAGGGAATACTCTTCAAGATCGCGCTGGCAGCAAGCTTTCACTGACCATGCAGGCTGCGCTGGAAGCTGCGGCTGCCCAACCGTCTCAAATTGTGGCCAAAGCGGAGCGCGCGAACCGACTTATCCTAGGCCTCTCGCTGGCGGTCCTTATCCTCGGCCCCCTGGTGTCTGTGCTGCTTGTGCGCCGGAACGTAGTACGGCCGGTGAGGAGAGTGGCTGACGAATTGGCGCTTACTCTGCGGAAGACTGTGGTCGGCGTGCAGGGCATCGCCCAGGCCAGTCAGTCCCTTTCGGAAGGCGCCCAGAACCAGGCAGCTTCCCTCGAGGAGACCGGCGCGTCTCTCGAAGAGATGGCAAGCATGACGGCGCGGAACACCGAGAACGCCGAAAAGGTCAAGGGATTGGCCAACCAAGCCAGGATCGCAGGCGACCACGGGGCTGCGGAGATGAAGGCCATGGTGGAAGCCATGGAAGCTATTCGGGCATCGAGTGCGGACATCGCGAAGATCATCAAAACTATCGATGAGATCGCTTTTCAGACCAACATCCTTGCCCTGAATGCCGCAGTCGAGGCCGCCCGTGCCGGCGAGGCTGGAATGGGATTTGCCGTGGTGGCGGAGGAGGTACGTAACTTGGCGCAACGATCTGCCGGAGCCGCTCGCGAAACGGCTGACAAGATCGAGGCGGCGGTACAGAAGAGCGTTCGCGGCGCTCAGATTTGCACCAAGGTGGCTTCGAGTCTGGACGAGATTCTTGCGCGTGCGCGAGAGGTGGACGCCCTGGCAGCCGAGGTTGCTGCAGCCTCCAGGGAGCAGAGTCAGGGCATCGGCCAGATCAATTCGGCTATCGGTGAGATCGACAAGGTGACGCAATCCACAGCCGGCAATGCCGAGCAGAGCGCCAATTCTGCCGCGGATCTAGATCTGCAATCCAAAGCCCTCATCGAGTCCATGCACCATCTAGAAGTTCTCGTGGGACGCAAGTGCCACGACCAGCCGGAGTCTACGGAGTCTAAGTCGGTTGTTTCCGTTCCCCGGGAAGAAGCTCGCCGAGCCAAAACCTCCCATGGCGACCTGGCCTCGGAATCTCAACAATTGACTCTCCAGGGTTAGCCTGCCCGCTCGGAAAGAATTTCCTTGATCCTGTGCAGACGAACTCCGGTTGTTGGAGCTTTTTCGGGCGAAGCTACGATTTCGCGGGCGGCTGATAGAGGGCCCGGCGGACTTCCAAAAGGAGTTGGTCCAGTTGCAGGGTTTTGCTGACGACAGCGGCTGCCCCCCTCGCCTCCGCTGCCTGGAGGATCTCGTCGTCACAGCCAATGCCGGTGAGCATGATGACAGGCATGGCAGGATAGTCTTTCCGCAGTTCACTCAGAACGTGTAGGCCATCTGCATCTGGCAAAACGACGTCCAAAACGACCAGGTCGACGCTGCCTTGGGCGAGCTGAGCACGGGCTTCCTGTGCGTCTGCGGCGGCGGTGACGTGATAGTCAAACTTCTGCAGGTAAAAGGTAAGCAACTCCCGGATGGAAGCCTCGTCATCCACGACCAGTATCTGGTTTTTCATAGCAAGATCCACAGCGCGACTCAGTATGACGAGATCAGGTGGCTTGGGCAAGGCCCATGGACTTGAGTTTTACGAGGGCATTTGGATCCAGGATCAGTCCTACTTTCCCGTCACCCAAGATGGTGGCCCCGGCCAAGGCCACGTTGTGCTTGAAGGTCTCCCCCAGACTCTTGATGACCACCTCTTGCTTGCCGAGCAAATGGTCAACCAGCACGCACCTGGTTTCGTGCCCAGCTTCCACTACCATCAAGATGCCCTGGGTTGGATCCTCTGATTTGGGGGGTACGTTCAAGTAT
This sequence comes from uncultured Verrucomicrobiota bacterium, assembly GCA_964411985.1. Lineage (GTDB taxonomy): Bacteria > Verrucomicrobiota > Verrucomicrobiia > Limisphaerales > J093 > CAYPNF01. The sequence goes on along the minus strand of CAYPNF010000021.1, from coordinate 79,591 downwards.
TGGTGGAGGCGTAGCATGGGGCAGAGCTTGCCCCGCACGTTCACGACCTCGCCTCGTCCCTGCACGAAGGTGATCATCCCAGCGCGTGGTTGGAAGGATTCCCGCACCGAGAGGGTAGGGAGAATGAATCGATGCTGTCCGACCCCAAAAATGAGTCCATCGATGATCGCCAAGGTGAGCGGCAGGAAGATGCAGAAGGTCGATCCTTTTCCCAGCACGGATTGAATCTCGATCTTGCCGCGCAGCTTCTCAATATTCCGGCGGACAACGTCCATACCGACCCCTCGTCCCGAGATTTCCGTCACCTTTTCGGCGGTGGAGAAGCCGGGGGCAAAAATGAGCCGGTAGATCTCTCGTTCCTCAAGCTGTTCGCTTTGCTTCACCAGGCCTTGTTCGATGGCTTTGGCGAGGATGCGGTCTTTGTTCAAGCCTCCCCCATCGTCCTGGATTTCAATGACCACGGCTCCTGCTTGGTGATACGCTTTGAGGTAGACGGTGCCCTTGCTCGGTTTTCCCGCGGCTTCTCGCTTCTCTGGCTTCTCAATTCCGTGATCCACTGAATTCCGAATCATGTGGATGAGCGGATCGTTAATCTCCTCAATGATGGTTCGATCCAATTCGGTCTCCTCGCCTTCCACGAGTAAGTCCACCTTTTTCCCTTGGGCATTAGCCAGGTCGCGGACCAACCGGTTCATCTTCTGGAAGGTGGCCCGGATGGGTACCAGACGCAGCGACATGGCGTTGCGCTGCAGGTCGTTCGTAATCCGGCCCAGCTGTGCCAGATTCCGAGTGAGGACGGGGCTGCGGATCTCCTTCAAAGCCGAATCTTGCGCCACTAGGGACTGGGCGATGACCAACTCGCCAACCAGGTCCATGAGGCTATCCAACTTCTGGGTGTCGACCTTGACCACCAGGGCTTGTTGAGTCTGCTTTGCGGCAGCCTCAGGCTTCTTCGCTCCGGCCGGTGGAGTGGATGCGAGTGCCGGGGTGGAGGCGGGTACAGCAGGGGGCTCAGGAGACAAACTCACGCTTGCGGCCGGAGCGGCGGTCTCGGTCGGCGCCGCCGGGGCTTTAGAGGCGATGGAGGGTACCAAGTCCTTCTCCTGAATCGCCACGTGGATTTGTTCGATCAGAGGCTCAATCGGGATAAGAATTGGAGCGATAGGAACGTTGCCAGAAAGCTGCGCTTCCATGGAGCTGATGAACTGGCCCAGGGTGTCGCCACCAGCAAGAATGATGTTGGTGATATTGAGGGTGACTACGAGTTTGCCCTGTCGGGCCAGATCGAGGAGGGACTCCAGTTCGTGCGCCAGACGGTTAATAGGGGCCAGGTTGAGGAATCCAGAGCCTCCCTTAAAAGTATGGTAAGCTCGGAAGATGGAATTGAGAGTGTCTGAGTCTGAAGGATTTGCCTCCAGCACCAAGACACCATTCTCGATGTTCTGCAGGTGCTCGTGCGACTCGTGGCAGAATTCGAGCAGGAGGTCCCGATCCCGGTCGACGTTCATCTCCAGAGGGAGAATCCCCTTTGTTTCCGGGTGGGGAGCCGCTCCAGCACTCGACGCGACCGTTGGGCTGTCGGCGGCAACGGAGGGAACCGAAGAAGGGTTAGGCAGTGAGGGAAGCGGACGATCCTGCTGTGCCGCCTCTACCGCGTTTGACATCCAAGTGGTCCAATTCCCCAAGTCCTTGAGAATCTCTGCGGTGAACAACCCTTCCCCGTCCAAGACCTTGTCGACCCACTGTCGGGCGGTTCTGACAGAAGCCTTGATCGGTTCTGGGACCATGCCTACCTGGCAAAGCTCGTCCATCTCGGTCACGAAATGATTCGTGGGGAGAAGACCAATATCCTTGCCGGGTTCGGCGAACACCAACTCCAAGGCCAGTTTGCTGTTCAGGTCACCAAGGGCTTGAACAGAGGTCATTTCGTGGGATGACATAAAGTCGCTTAGGATTCTCGGGTGTACGACTCCCACTCTCAACGTGGAAGCCTTCTCGTCAGCATCGGCAGAATCTCACAACGACTTGAGGGGAGGGGGAATAAAAGTCTTCGATTCCTGGCCAGCGTTGCCCAAAATCTGGCCGCTTCTGCCCTGCTCGGGGTGATGGTCCTGGTTTCAGGTATCCGGCGGCCATCCTTGCCTAGGGGAGGGAGGCAGAGGGAAACATTTACCTGTCTAGATTCTATACAACACTCCGGTTTTCTTGAGGTTTCACAAGATTTTCTACAATGGCACACCTGCTGCTGGCGAAGGGTTGACGTGATAGGCATATGATCGAAGCGCTTTTCAACCAGCCCAACTACGTAGGTACCAAGAAACTCTTGGATGCCACAATGATACGGCATGAGGCGATCGCCAGTAATCTCGCCAATCTGGAGCGCCCGAACTACAAACGGATCGATCTTGCCCCGGACTTCCATTCCGCGCTCAAGGAAGCGATGGCGAGTAAGAATCCTTCGCAAATCCAAAGTCTTCGCCCCCAGTTGGCCGTGGATTCCAAGGCCGTGTCCAGCAAACGGGATGGGAACACGGTTCAGCTGGAGAATGAGTTGATGAATCTCGGCCAGAACACCATGGAACATTCCTTGGAGACTCAGTTGATTTCCTCTTCGCTCCTCAAACTCCGCCTCGCGATCACCGGCCGGTAACTCGACCTACTCCGATATGATCAACATTCTGACAGGAATCAAGTCCACCAGTTCGGCTCTGAACGCAGAACGCATTCGCATGGAGGTGGTTGCTCAGAATATTGCCAACGCCAACGTCAAAGACTTCCAGAACGGCCAACCCTACCAAAGGCAAGTGGTTCATTTCGACCATGTGCTGCAGTCTCAAATGGGAGGAAGTATGGGAGCGGTCCCCGAATCTATCCAGGTCGCTCGCATCGAGAAGGATCAAAGGCCGTTCGAAAAGGTCTTCAACTCCATCTCGGGTAAATGGGAGTCCATGCCGAATGTGAACATCCAGGAGGAATGGGTGGATCACATCGCCGCTTCCCGTACCTACGAGGCCAACCTGGCGGTCGTGAAGAACGCGCGGAGCATGGCCAACCAAACCCTGCAGATTGGCAAACGCGCTTAGATCTAAGTCTACCCTCTCATGGATGCCATTTCGGTCATGCGGATGATGCGGGCGGACCCTACGGGAATGCAGGGTGCCGGAGACGCATTCCGTGGCCCGAAGTTGATTCCGCAGCAGGAACTGCAGAGCCTCCACTCTGCGGAGAGTACTTCAGCCACCCAATCCACCGATGGTTCCTTCTCCAACACGTTGGGCAAGTTGGTGGACGAGGTGAATCTGAAGCAGATCGAAGCACGCGATTCGGTCAATGCCCTTTTGTCCGGCCAAAATGTTCCTTTGCACCAGACCATGATTGCCATGGAAGAAGCGAGTGTCTCCTTCCAGCTCATGGTGGAAGTCCGCAACAAGCTCCTGGAATCTTACCAGGAACTGATGCGCATGCAGATTTAGCAGACGCCTCTCCAACCAACCGCCACCCGCCGCCTGCCACATGGATATCCAACCCAAAACCGACAGCCGACTTAGCACCCCCCGGCTTCCTCGCTGCCGTCCGGTTCCTCTGCGGCCCTGCTACCCGCCGCAAATTCGAGGAGGCGCCCGATGAACCAAAACCTGGCTCAAATCGGCAAGCAGATCGCTGGGATATGGAAGCAGCTGGGTCTCAACCAGAAGATTAGTGTCTCCCTCGCGTCCTTCGCAGTCATTGTCGGGGTGATCGCCTTAGTCATTTGGTCGAGGCGTGAAGACTTCACCTCTCTCAGCCTCCAGGACGTGGAGGAAAGCCAAGTCATGGCTGTGCTGGACGCAGAGAAGATTCCTTATCGGCAAGGCAACGGGGTTATTATGGTTCCAGCGGACAAGTTTTACCGTGTCCGGGCTCTACTCGCCAAGAAATCCTTGAATGGCAAAGGGAAAGGGTGGGATCTTTGGGATGAACCCGGGTGGGGCAAGTCCGATAAGGAACAGCAGATTAAGCACATTCGGGCACTGCAGGGTGAGCTCTCCAAGATCATCTGTGAACTGGAGGAGATCCGCTCTGCCAGGGTCTCTATCGCCAAACCGGAGACTCGGCTAGTTTCGAACCTCAAGCCTACCGCGTCGGTGATGGTGACCACCAAGAACGGGGGCCGCTTATCCAGCACCACTGCCGAAGCGATCCAGTTTCTTGTAGCCAGGGCAGTGGATGGCATGCAGGTTCAGGATGTCGTGGTGGTTGATCCCCGCGGAGGTCGACCGGGGAGTGAGTCCCCAGATACACCTTTTGGAATGGCGAATACGCAACTCAGGGTCCGTCGCGAGTATGAAGAGTACCTGATCAAGAAGCTTTGTCATGTTTTCGACCCGATCCTCGGCGCGGATCAATTCGCCAGCGCCGTTTCGGTGGAGCTCAACTTTGATGCGCTGACCAAGGAGATGCAAAAAATCGATCCCGAAGGGGTGCTCGTGGACGACACCCAGAGGGAAGAAAAGACGGACTCAGTGAACGGTACGCCTTCGTTGGCGGCTGGGACGGCGACGAATTCTAACCTGGGCAATACCAATGCGCCCAACGTGGCTGTCAACAACAACAAGAACTCTAGCATCACGAAACAGAAGCGCTACGAGACTTCCAAGACCATCGAGCAGCTCAAGACCACTCCCGGAGCGGTGTCCCGGATCGCGGCTTCCTTGGCGGTGGCGACGAAGTTCGAAGGAACTGGGAAGGACCGCAAAGCTCTGCCGCGGACTCAGAAAGAGCTCGATTCACTGAAGAAGATCGCACTCAACGCGTTGGCGATCACCAACCAGAGCGACCTCACGATCGAGGAGCTTACATTCAACGACCAACCTGCGCTGGAGATGACTCAGCAAATGGACAAAGTGGAGAAGAGGCAGTTTTGGGGCGAGTTAGCCAACAAAGCTCTCTACCCGCTCCTGGCCCTGGGTGTGCTTGGTGTATTCTGGAAGACCATGAAAAAGACTCCGGTGGATTCGATTCCGATCGGGATTCCGTTGGGACAGTTGAATGGAAATGGGGGAGGCGGCGGCAATGGCCATGGAAACCGCTGGGCAGGTGGCGTGAGTGATGCGAGTGCCAACCCGTGGGGGCGCAGCAACGAGGACAGCACCGTGGTGACCGTGGAAGTCCTGAATCAATTGATCAAAGAGAATCCGGCGAACATGACCCAAGCGGTGCGCGCTTGGCTCACTCGCAGCAACACAGGCAACAAATCTTAACGTATGGCTGGCGCTCCTGACAAAGACACGGCGGGAACGGATATCTCTAAGATGACCAAGGTGCAGAAGTTGGCCGCACTTCTGGTGATCCTCGGGCCTGAGTCTGCCGCGAAGATTCTGAAGAACCTGGACGAACACGAGCTCGAGTCCGTCTCCTCGGAGCTCTCCAAGATTTCTTTGATAAGCCAGGAGTTGCAGCATGAAATCCTCAAGGAGTTCTCGCCCGTCGCCGTCGAAGCGGGCACGTCCATCCTTGGCGGTCTCGAGTATACCCAAATCGTCCTAGAAAAGTCCCTCGGACTCTATAAGTCCTCCGATATTATCAGCCGGGTGGCTCCCACGCGGACGCCGGTTGCGGCCATGCAGCAGATCGCGGACATGGAGGCGCGACAGCTTTTCAACCTGGTGAAACTCGAACAACCCCAGACGATCGCGTTGATTTGCAGCTATCTGACTCCTGAAAAGACGGCCCAGGTTCTCTTTATGATGCGGCCTGAACAGCGGGAGCAGGTGGTAGAACGTTTGGCTACGCTCGCTCCCACCCCCGTTGAGGTGGTGGAAAAAGTGGTGGAGGTCCTGAGCCAAAAGACCGGCAACAAGCAGACCCGGGCCTTGAACCAAACCGGTGGCGTGAAGTGCGCCGCCAACGTTTTGAACGCCCTGGAAAAGAACATCAGCAAAACCCTGCTTATTTCCCTCGAGGAAAGGAATCCGGAGCTGGGGCAAGCCATCCGTCAGAAGATGTTCACCTTTGAGGATCTCAGCGGGCTGGATCTGCACAGTCTGCAGAAGATCTTGCGGGAAGTCGACATGCGGGATCTGGCGGTGGCGCTCAAGACTGCCAGTGACAAGCTCAAGGCCGCTTTGTTGGGCAGTATTTCCAAACGCGCTGCCGAGACGGTGGCCGAAGAAATGAGTTTCATGGGCCCGCTCAAACTGCGGGACATCGAGGCTGCACAGTTGCGGATCATCGAAGTCGTGCGGAGGTTGGAGAGCGAAGGCGAGCTCGACTTGGGTGGCGCCAAAGTGAACAGCCGAGAGGAGGCGCTTGCTTAACCGGATCCCATTCCAGAAGCCTCTAGTGAGCCTGCGGTTGGTTGGCTCGCACGATGTGCAGGAGGCTGCAGCCCGGGTCCAGGAGGAGCGGGAGCAGAATGCTTTTGAGAAAGGTCGGCGCGAAGGGGAACGAGCCCTGAGCGAGCAGTTGGTCCGTCAACGGGCGGAGTTGCTCGAGCTTCAGAATGGCGTTTTGGACGCTTTGCAGCAGGTTTTGCCACAACTCCGCGAACAATGGGAGCAACAACTCGTCACCCTTGCCTTCGAAGTGGCCCAGAAACTGGTCGGTTCCCTTCCCATTACGGCGGAGAGCCTCTCCTCGGTCATTCGTGAGGCGTGCCAGGAGTTGGAGGATTCCGCCGATTATGTCATTCAGCTCCATCCAGAGGACTTGGCTTTGATCCAGAAGGCGAATGCTCCCATGGATCTTCCGGGAGGTAACATGGAAAGGGTCACGTTCCAGGCTGCCGCCGATGTGGGTCGGGGGGGGTGCGTTATTCGGACCCGCTTTGGAGCGATTGACGCTCGGCGTGAGACCAAGCTGGAATTGCTCAAACGTGCCATGTTGTGATGAATCGAACCCTCCATCCCCCCCTTGCTCCCGCGAACCGGCTTGGCCGCTTTATCGAAAAAGCCCGCCAGGCGAAGGTGGTGGAGAGTCGTGGTCGGGTGGTTCAACTCATCGGGTTGGTCATCGAATCGGAAGGTCCCCTCGCGGCCGTGGGAGAGGTGTGTCGGATCGAGTCGGCCAAGCATGACGGCGTAACCCTTGCGGAGGTGGTAGGTTTTCGGAATCATCATGTGCTGTTAATGCCCCTGGGAGAAGTGCATGGAATCCATCCCGGCAGCGAAGTGGTTGCCATGGGCCGTCCCCTCCAGGCTCCCTTGGGGGAGGCGCTTAAGGGACGGGTTCTGAATGGCTTGGGAGAGCCCATCGATGGACTCGGACCGCTCGAGGTTGCGCGCTACGCCAGCATCTATATGGCCCCGCCGCACCCCTTGAAGCGCCAACGAATCCAACGGGTCTTCGAAACCAGGATCAAAGCTCTGGACACTTTTATGCCATGCGGACGCGGCCAGCGGTTGGGGATTTTCGCGGGCAGCGGCGTCGGGAAATCGACTTTGCTAGGGATGCTGGCAAGCCAGGCGGAAGCGGATGTCAACGTCATCGCGCTAATCGGAGAGCGGGGACGCGAGGTCAGGGAGTTCCTGGAAAAGGACTTGGCCGAAGCGGGGCGCAGGAAATCGGTCGTGGTGGTGGCCACCTCCAACGAACCAGCCCTGGCACGGTTGAAAGGGGCATTTATGGCGGTCGCCATAGCGGAATTTTTCCGAGACCAGGGCAAAAACGTTCTACTCATGATGGACTCGGTGACCCGTTTTGCCATGGCGCAGCGTGAAATTGGGCTTGCCGTGGGGGAACCGCCTGCTACGCGGGGTTATACGCCTTCGGTATTCTCCTTGCTACCACAACTGCTGGAACGTGCCGGCACGGGTGAAGAAGGATCGATTACAGGCCTTTTCACCGTGCTCGTGGAAGCAGACGACATGAACGATCCGATTGCAGATTCAGTTCGCTCGATCCTGGACGGCCACATTGTGCTGAGCCGGGATTTGGCTACGCAGAACCATTATCCCGCGATCGAAGTGCTTGATAGCGTGAGCCGCCTTACGCGGGATTTGACCACCCCCGAGCAACAGTCGGCTATCGGCGCGGCCCGGGAATCCATGGCAGTCTATCGACGCAACCAAGACCTGATCAATATCGGAGCTTATCCCAAAGGGAGCAACTCCGGCATTGACCGATCCATCCGGTTGCGCGAGCCGCTCAACCAGTTCTTGCGACAGCCTGTCGAGCAAGGCGTGCCTGCTGGCGAGTCCTGGTTGCGGCTGCAACAAATTTTGACCGAACCCGGAACCTGACCCCTTCCTTCATCAACCAACGCAACGCATCATCTATGAAAGCCTTCCGATTCAATCTCCAAGTCGTGCATACGCTTCGCCAAAGGCAGGAACAAAAGGCCATGGAGCAGTATGCGGCCGTGCTAACCGAACAGCGCCGAGCTCTATCCACCTTGCAGAGCACTCAACTTGAACTCGAAGGGGCTTGGGCGGAGTGGAATGCCGCGATCACCGAGGGTGCTCCGGCCGCGTTGCTTTCGCAGACTCGCGACTACTTTCAGGCGGTCGAAGCGCGTCGCCTTGCCTGTCTTGAAGTCGTCCGAAGTTGCGAGAGAAAGGTACAGCATGCCCTGCAAGCCATGTTTGTTGCGCGGCAGGAACGGGAAGCGGTGGATGCCTTCTTCGACCACCAGAAAGAACAATACGACCGGGCGTTGGAGCGCGAGGAACGGAAAGCCCTGGATGAGATGGCACAGCGAAGATCTCCCGCATCCATATTCCTTTGGTCACCCCATGACATCGTGACCCATGAATAAGATTCTCCAGTCAACCTGGATGGTGGCGGTCCTGGGAATGATCATGTACCTGGGGACCACCGCGCTGCTATGGCGAATGCCCAAGCGGATGGCTGTGTCCAAGCCTGGAGCCCATGAGGCTCGACCCAAACGCACTTTCGTTCCCTCCTGGCAGTTCGAAAACCCGGAGATGGAAACACTCCTTGCCGAACTACGCACCAAGGAAACCGGTATTCGCGAAAAACAGGGCGAGTTGGAGAAGTGGGAGAAGCGGTTACTGAACGAGAACGAGGAGTTGCGGAAGCTTAGGAGCCAGGTGGAAGCGATGCAGACGAACCTGAACAGCATGGTGACCATGGTTCAAGAGGATGAGGTTCCTAACCTAAAGAAGATCGCCAAGATACACACAAGTATGGCCCCCGAGGCCGCTGCGAGGATTCTGCTGAATCTCGAAGACGATTCTCTGGTCAAAATCCTGGTGTTGATGAAGGAGGCGGATTCCGCGCCCATTTTGGAGCAAATGGCAACGGACCCCCTCCAAGCCAAGAGAGTGGCGCGCCTTACCGAACGGATTCGCTTAAGCACGTCGCGGCCTACGGCCGCACAGGCGAAGGCGAAATCCTCATGACCACACCGGGTTCCGGACCGATTACGCCAGTTGGGTCGGGCGTTGCGGGCCTGAGTGAGAGCTCGCTCGCGAGTCCCTCCCCCTTAACGGTTTGTTTTTCTGATGTGCTGGTTCAGGCTTCCAGTACTGATTGCGAAGTAGTCCCACGCGCTGCGGGCGGATCGGAGGGGGCTGATCAACAGCCGCAGACTCCGTCCAACGCTGGGCATCTATTCCCTCTGCAGGACTCTTACGGGCAGTCCTTGCCGACTGGCAAGGATGAGGAAGAACCGGATTCTAAGTTGGAAGTGCCTCTGCCCGAGGCTAGCAAGTCAGTGCCAGATAGTGGAGGCCTCGCATGCCTCAGTGTGTTTGTAGCACCCGTGCCGACGCTCCCCAATGCCACCCCGGCTCAGGCAGCCGAGGGTTCACCGAGGGATGAGCTTCCTAAACCACCCGGAGCGGCTCAGCGCCCGTGCCCAGGGAAGTCGACGCACTTGGCTGGTGAACAACCTGCTGCTCCCATTCCAACGCCGAAGTTGGATTTGCGTGCGAGCGAAATGTCTGGTCAGTCGGTTCAGCCGCCAGTGTTCGCTCAGGCGGGCCAACGATCCGTGCACGTCGGATCGAATTTGGACAGGCCTCGCCCTCGTTCACTTGTGCCTCTGACACCCCAGGGAGGGGATGCGAATCAGAACTCAGTCTCGACAGGAAGCCAAACGTCCGATCAGCAGGACTTGTCAGCCGCGCCAGCCCAGGTTGGCCAGCGGTGGATTTCCTCTCCTATGCCGGCGGCTTCGGTCCCCCCCAAGCCCGCAGCCTCTCCTGCACCTGAAACGGAAACTAGGTCGATTACGGAGCCCGCCTCACGGGGCTCTATTCCGTTTCCGGACCAGGAACTGCCTCTGCTAAGTCCAAGAGTCCAATTGAATAGTCAGCTGCCCCTAGACGGGGGGAACACTGAGATCACCGGCATGGGCGTTGAGTCGGAGGAGGTCGACAAACTCCAACCGAACCATAGGCAGGCGGATTCAGTGCCAGCCCGACCGCTATCAACCTCCTCTCTGCGTCCTCAAGGGGGGCGTTCCGAGGTGACTCACCGGGCCTCCGCTGGTGAACTGGTTACCCTTTCCGATAAGGCGGTTCCTATAGGTTCCTCCGTTCAGGCCGTCCTTTCCCAAGATCGCCCAATAGATTTGCAGCCCGAGTCGATGAGCCACACCGCACCACCGGCGGGAGAGGGGAAAAACTTGCCGACACCGGAGCTACAGGGGAAGTCTGATTATAAGCAATTGGTTGGCAATCATTTAGATTCTGGCTCCACCGGAGACGGGAACGAAGGACTCCCGAACCAAAAAGAAAAGACCGCAGGGGAACTTTCGCCCCCACAGGCTCAAAGAGGGCCTGAAACCGGGCATGTTTCAGGAAGCCGACAAGTCATGGTTGCTCGAGTTGAGACCTTGGCTCCAGAGTCTGGCATGCCCGCTGCTCCAAGGGAAAGTACGATGAGTTTGCGGACTGAAAATGGCCGGGTACTGCCCTCTGGGGAGAAGATTTTGCCCAGTGTAGGCGAGGGAACCCGCGAAGTGGCGAAAGCTGGCGGATCCGCCAGCGCGGCCGTAGCTGACCTTCGGAGTTCACGTACTTCATCTCCTGAACCTGCCCCCCTCACTTTACAGGTTGCAGCGATACCTTCGCGGATGGAATGGGGCCACCAGGAGATTGCCACCCTTGCGACAGCCAAACCTGAGCCGTCACTCCCTTCTGAAACTTTGAGGGCCATGCAGGAGACGATCCTCCATCATTCGCTGGACCTGAAGCGAGTGGGTGCGGAGGCCTTGGCGATCACGGTCCGTCCCGATTCTGCCACGGAGCTGTTTCTCCACGTTCGTAAGCAAGACGGGAACGTGGTGGTGCACGTTCAATGCGAGCAGGGAAACTTGCAGGAAATGCAAAGCCATTGGAACCAGCTGAGTAGCTCGCTCGCGGATCGTGGGATACGCCTTGCCCCACTCAACGAACCGCCTCCTGCCTCGACCCCCTCCAGCGGTGGGAGAGGTCTCCCAGGGGACACGCCCCAAAACTCGGGCTGGTTCAACCAAGGCCGCGGCTTTTCCCGACGACAGACCGAGGCTCTGGAGGATCTTCCCATGGTAGGGTCGGTCACCGAGCCTTTGCGGCGCCGGGGACAACGGCACGGCGGCGGCAGCAAACGAGGATGGGAGTCTTGGGCCTAAAACGATTATGTCAACCACAGCCACTACATCCACCACCGGTTCGGCCGCTTTGGTGTACGATCCTTCCCAAGCCAAGCGAGTGGTTCAAAAGACCATGGGCCAGGACGATTTTCTAAAAATCCTGGTGGCTCAGCTCGCGGCTCAGGATCCAACGAGCCCAGTGAAGGATACGGATTTCATTGGGCAAATGGCCCAGTTCAACTCGTTGGAGCAGACCTCCGCGATGCAGACAGAACTCAAGCAGCTGCGGCAGGACCAGCAAACCACCCAAGCCAGCAACATGCTCGGCAAGAACGTTACTTTTCAGGAAGAGAAAGATAACCCGAAAACCACATCCGGGACGGTTTCCGCGGTGGTTATTGAAGCAGGGACGCCCCAAATTAAAGTAGGCAATAGATTCTATGAAGTAAGTAAGCTTTATAGTCTAACGCTGAACAACGTACAGCCACAAATTCCATAAAACATACTATGCTGACTTCACTCAACACGGGCGTTAGCGGGATGCAGGCGGCCCAGGAACGTATTAACGTCACGGGTAACAACATCGCCAACGTCAACACGACTGGCTTCAAAGCGAGCCGGATGACTTTTGCTGATACCTTCAGTGAAACCCTGCGGGCGGGATCGACTGACACTCCCAGCACACAAATCGGATCAGGAGTGTCCATCGGTCAGACGGCGCGCTACTACTCCCAAGGGCAGAAGACCCAGACTAGCCTCAACACGGATCTCTACATTGCCGGGAACGGTTTCTTCTCGGTGAAGAACGCGGAGGGTGGCGAGTATCTGAGCCGCGACGGCGAATTTCGCCTTGATGGCTCGGGGTATCTGGTGAACAACAGCGGAATGAGGGTCCAAGGGTATTCCGACGGAGGCTTGACGACCTTGGGGGATATTAAGGTTGACACCACGGGCAAGCCTGCCACTTCCAAGGCCGACGCAGGAATATCACGGGTGGATTTTCACGAGAACGGCGAGATTTGGGTTACTTTGACCGACCAGACCTCATTTCGGCGGGGTCAGGTACTTCTGACGAAGGTCAGCAACCCTCAAGCTCTCAACGCCGAGGCGGGTAATCTCTATTCGAACATTGAGGGTGCCGGGCGCTTGGCCCCCGCGGCTCCCAACGCATCCGGACTGGGTGCCATTCAATCCGGCTACCTAGAGCTTTCCAATGTGGACATTGCGCGGGAATTCACTGACCTGATCACCAGTCAGCGTATGTTTCAAGCCAATGCGAAAATGATTACCACCAGTGACGAACTGCTGCAGGAGATGGTGAATCTCAAGCGGTAACCTCTGACCTCTCCCTGACATGGCCGCAAACCGAATTGAATCTGGAGGTGCCGCACCTGAAGCGGCAGCCAAGGGTGGGGGAGGTGGCGCAGAGACGCAGGCAGCAGCCGGTGCTGCCCCGGTCTCCTCAGGCGGGATCAAAGCCTACCTGCCCCTCATTGTCACGTTGGTCGCCATGCCCTTGCTGGCCTATGGCACGACCACTTTCCTCCTGCTTCCCAAGCTCCAGAAATCCATGGCAGCCACCAGCTCGCAGGAGTCCTCGCAGGAGAGCTCCTCCGATTCCGCTGCTGCCGAAGAAAAGCCTCACGAAGCCTCCTCGCCTGGGGAATCCAGCGGCGGAGAGAAGGGGGCCAAGGGCAAGAAATTTACCCAACTCAAGAAGGTGATTGTCAACGTGGCGGGAACCATGGGGACCCGGTTCCTGGTGACGGAGATTACCATGGTGAGTAAGCACGCGGCTTTCGAGGCGAAATTTGCCGACAGCGAGCCGGAGTTGCGTCACGTCACCATCAACGCGCTGAGCAGCAAAACGATCACCGATCTGGAGAAGCCGGGTGCGAAGAACCTGATCCGGGCCGAGTTAACGGCCCTGTACAACTCCGTATTTGGTGCGGGAGTTGTTCAGGAGATCTTCTTTACTGAATTTGCGGTCCAGTAGCCTGAGCCATGGGCAACGAAGAACAACTGGGTGATGTCCTATCACAGTCCGAGGTCGAGCGTTTGCTCGCCCAGGTGGCGGAGCAGGAAAACACCACCACGGTTCACACGGCGGGCGGGGAGGCGAAGAAGGAGAAATGGGAGTCGATTCAACCCTACGACTTCCGTCATCCTGTCTTCCTTTCCCCCAGTGAACTGCGCAAGCTCCGGCTGCGACATGAGGAGTACATTCGTGCTTTGGCCGCTCGCCTCTCGATCCACTTCCGTATCGAGTTCGGACTGCAGATGTCCAAGCTCAACACGATTACTTACAGCAAATTCATCGAGAGCCTTCCCAACCCCACTCATCTGACACTCTTTAAAGTGGAGCCGCTGCGCGGGATCTGCATTCTGGACATTAACCCGCGGCTGGGCCTCACGATTGTGGACCGGATGATGGGTGGGCCGGCGCATTCGGTTAGTTTGAGCCGGGACCTGAGCGAAATAGAAGTTGCCCTGCTGGACCAGGTCATTGTGCTCATGCTGAACGAGTGGTGCAGCCACTGGACGAGTCTCAAGGAACTGCGCCTGTCGATGCTCGGCCACGAAAGCAACGGCAGATTTCTCCAGACTGCTTCTCATGACACGGTCATGTTGGGACTGACCATGGAAGCCCGTCTTGGGGACTGCATGGAGCAAATCCAAATCGGTTTTCCCTACTACACGCTGGAGCCGCTGGTCCGGGCGCTGGGAGAGGAACTGGATGCCGAAGCGAAATTGGAGGAGCAGAGCCAGGCTGGGAGTGCGCGTTGGAACCGGGAACTGGAAGAGATGCCGGTGAGAGTCGGGGCTCGCTGGGAGAATCTTCGCCTGTCAGTGCGCGAGTTGAGCCAGTTGAAGCTCGGGGATATCGTTCGCTTGCCCGAAGGATCGGTGCAGGATGTGCAGGTAGGCTTGGAGGGCAAAACCAAGTTCACAGGCTCGCTGGGCATCCAAAACAAGCGCTGGGCCGTTTGTCTGAAGAAGAACCACAAGAATTCCTAAATTGATTCACTCATGAGTGGCGCTGATTTCCCCCCCAATTTCGAACTTCTCCTCGATGTCCCCGTCAAGCTGAGTGTGGAACTGGGTTGTTGCATCATGCCCATGAAAGAAGTTCTCCAACTGGCCGTTGGGTCGGTGGTGCAGCTCGACAAGGATGCGGAGTCGCCGGTGGAGTTGTTCGCAAACCAGAAGCTGGTTGCCCAGGGGGAGGTGGTGGTGGTGGATGATCAGTTTGGGATCAAGATCACCAAGATCTTTGGGAGTCAGCCATGAAGCCGGGCCTCGCCCTGGGCGTACTCGTTCTTGCTTCCGAGTTGAGCGTGATGGCGGCTGCGGTCTCCACGAATGCCCCGCCAGCTGTTCCCTCCTTCAGCGGAGGAATGGACTATGGCGCTTCCATCATTCGGTTGTTCGGGGCGCTCGCACTGGTGATCGTCCTCATATTCGGTGCCGCTTGGATGTTTCGCAACTGGCAGCGCATCCAATTCCGCGGTGGAAAGACCCCTTGTCTTAACGTTATCGAGATGAAGCACTTGGGTCAGAGGCACGCTCTGTACGTGGTGGGCTATCGCGAAGAACGATTCCTGATAGCAGCCTCACCCACCAACGTCAGCCTGATTAGCCCACTGCCTCCGGAGTCTGGACCAGCATCGATCCCTTCCAACCCGGCCTCTTCCTTCGCAGATGCGCTGGATCGGGCCAAAGGAGCCAAGTCGTGATCTCTCCGCTCCGGTCAGCGACACTTTCTGCGTTCGGCCTGAAACGTTTTAGGGCACCCTGGCGCGGGGGATTGTTTCTTCTTCTGGCCTTGTGCCTGGCGTTCTCCGCAGCGGCACAGACGAACGCGCCTTTGGATCTCCCCTTCCGGTTGAGTCTTGGAATGGATGGAGTCACCCAGCCTCAGAACGCAGACTTAGCGATCCAGGTGCTCTTCGGGATCACCCTGCTTTCGCTGGCGCCCTCCATCATCATGCTGATGACGTGCTTTACGCGGATCGTGATTGTGTTCTCGTTTGTCCGCTCTGCGCTTTCTCTGCAGGGCGCTCCCTCCAACCAGATCATCATCGGGCTTTCGCTCTTCATCACCTTCTTCATCATGCAGCCGGTATGGACCAAGATTGATCAGGAGGCGATCAAACCTTTCTCGGCCAAACAGCTTACGGGTGAGCAGGCGTTGGATAAGGCGGGTGAACACCTTCGTGCTTTCATGCTTCGTCAGACGAGGATCAAAGACGTGGAACTCTTCATGGATCTGGCGCAAGTGGGTCCAGTCACAATCGAGAAGCTGCCCCTTCGGGTAGTGGTTCCCTCTTTCATCATCAGTGAGTTGCGGACGGCCTTTCAGATGGGCTTCTTGCTGTTCATTCCTTTCATTCTCATTGACCTGGTTGTGGCCACGGTTCTGATGAGCATGGGTATGATGATGATGCCGCCGGTGACGGTGTCCCTTCCCCTCAAGATACTTCTGTTTGTATTGGTGGACGGCTGGGGGTTGGTGGTGAGGTCAGTAATCCAGAGTTTCATGACGTGATATGAACCCCGAATTTGCGGTTGAGCTCCTCAAGAACATGATGGTGCAAGCGGTGACCATCGCTGCTCCCATCCTGATCGTGGGGATGGTGATCGGGTTAGGAGTGAGCCTGTTCCAAGCCGTCACCTCCATCCACGAGCAAACCCTCTCTTTCGTTCCCAAAGCGCTGGGGATTGTCGGTTTGCTGCTGGTGATCATGCCATGGCTGGTGCGCAACATGACGGAATACTCGGTGGAGATTATCAGCAAGATGCCGCAAATGGTGAACTGAGGTGGATATTTCGGCGGGGCCAGGAATGGGAGAAAACTCGACCTTTCTGCACGATGTCTTTCGACTTCTCCAACTACTTCCTCATCTTCGCTCGCGCCGGAGCGTTCGTTGCGGTGGCCCCGGTCCTGAGCCTCCGCCAGTTCCCCGCTCGTTTCCGGATCGCTTTGGGCGTATTCCTCGCCTTGGCGATAACCCCGATTCTCCCGCCTTTGTCCCTGCGCGGAATTGCCCTATCGTCGGCTCTTCTCACTCTGGCCCAAGAGGTGCTAGTAGGCTTGGCGTTGGGCTTTATTTGCCGACTTGCTTTTTATGCTTTGGACTTTGCGGGAGCCATTATCGGTAACGAAATCGGAATCAATATCCCGAGCGGGATGGGGGCGTTCAGTGACTCGCAATCGACCGTCCCGGCGATCCTCCTCTCCTACCTGACGGCCATGATTTTCCTGGGGCTCAACTTGCATCATGACCTGCTGTTGGCTTTTCGGCATTCCTACTCACTACTGCCCGTCGGAACGGCCCGGATCTCGGAATCGCTTCTGGTTGAGGTGATAAAGAGGGTCAGTTTCACCTTTGATTTCGGGCTTAGAATCTCAGCACCGTTCATTGCGATTTCGTTCATACTCGCGTTGGTGTTTTCGCTGCTGGGGCGTGCCGTTTCTCAAATTAATGTCTTTGGGGAGAGTTTCTCTATCCGCATTCTTGTGGGGTTGAGCGTGTTTGGTTTTGTGCTGCAGATGATGTCTCAGCAAATCGCGGGCTATCTCAACCAACTTCCCGGAGACATGGCCACCGTGGCTCGGCTGTTGGGGGGCACGGGTAGCTGATTCGGGGGTCGAGGCGCTTCCTATGAGTTTCTTTCAAGATGGCGACAAAACAGAGCAACCGACTGCAAAGCGACTGTCGGAGGCTTGGAAGAAGGGGCAGTTTGCACGAAGTCCGGAGATCCAGACGGTGTTCGTCTTGACGGGTGGACTCCTCGCGCTTCAGTTCACAGGCGGGGATTTATGGCGTAGTCTGTGGGAGTCCATGGCGACGGTGCTCGGGGGATTGCACACAATTCCCGTCACGATGGATTCTCTGCAGTCCTATGCCTTGGCCGGAGCTTTCGTGGCCCTGAAATGCGTCGGGCCCATCGTGGGGACCGTGATCGTGGCTGGACTGCTCGCGGGGGCCCTGCAGAGTCGGTTTCGTGCTTCGCCTGAGGCAACGGAGGCTAACTGGGGGCGGTTGAACCCCATCCCCGGGTTCATGCGTATCTTCTCTTTCGCGGGGACCGTGGCCGCCCTCACTTCGATGGTGAAGTTGGGAATCCTGATCTTGTTAACCTACTCGGAGATTCAAAGGGTGTTCCAGGATCCGATCTTCTCCAATCCGGTTGAGACGGCAGGAGTTGCCCAGTTCCTGGCGGTTTCTACCGGACGCATCTTCTATCGTATCCTGGGAGCTTTGGCGGTGATCGCCGCAGCCGACTATTTGTATCAGTTCTGGAAATTCAACAAGGACATGATGATGACCAAGGATGAGGTCAAAGACGAGTCCAAGAGCTATGAGGGGAATCAGGAGATCAAAGGACGGAGGCGCAAGATGGCGCGCGAACTCCTCTTTAAGAAGTCCCTGTTGCATGTTCCTAATGCAGACGTAGTTATCACAAATCCAACACACCTGGCCATCGCTCTGAAGTACGATCGCAAGACGATGAAAGCCCCCAAAATCCTTGTCAAAGGGGCTCGTTTGAACGCGCTGAAAATTCGGGAGTTGGCGGACAAAAACCACGTTCCCATAGTTGAGAACAAGCCTTTGGCCAGGCTCCTTTATCGTTATGGGAAGCCAGGTGGCGAGATTCCTGCTGAACTGTACCTTGCGGTAGCAGAAGTGCTGGCATGGGTGTACCGGACCAACCGCTATCGGTACTATTCTGAGTCGAACCAAGCCAGATCGGCAGCAATTACGGGAAATCATGGTGTCACGGCCCAAGCACTGCGAAGAAACTGAGCGCCCAGAGGCTTCCATCCTCGAGGCAGCCGGGGTCTTGCTCGCCATGCCCCAGCGGAAGTCATGAGTGGTTAGGGACATGCAACCTCGCGTCTCATTTTTAACTCGGCTCTGGAAGAACGGAGACCTGCTGCTGACGGCAGCGCTCTTCGGAACGATTCTCCTGCTCATCCTTCCGGTCAGCCCGCACCTGTTGGATGTTCTGCTCGCGATGAGTATCGCTTCCTCTCTGCTCATCCTGCTGGTGATTCTCTACGTGCGGGAGCCTGCTGATTTTACAGGGTTTCCCACACTCTTGCTCTTCATAACGCTCTACCGCCTGGCTCTGAACATCGCTTCCACCAGGCTCATCCTGCTCGACGCCGATGCGGGAAAGATCATCGACGCATTTGGGAATTTCGTGGTCCGCGGCAACTACATTGTCGGGGGCGTGGTATTCTGCATTCTGGTGATCATCAACTTTATCGTGATCACCAAGGGCGCCGGACGTATCGCAGAGGTCGCTGCCCGCTTCACCTTGGATGCCATGCCTGGTAAGCAAATGTCCATCGATGCCGAGCTGAACGCCGGCTTGATCACGGAGGTCGAGGCCAAGCAACGCCGTCGCCGGGTGGAACAGGAAGCGGATTTTTACGGGGCGATGGATGGTGCGAGCAAGTTTGTACGGGGGGATGCGGTGGCGGCCATCCTGATCACTCTCATCAATGTGCTGGGTGGATTTGCGATCGGAGTTCTTCAGAAGAACATGACCGTTCTGGAGGCACTCCAAAGATACACGATACTCTCGATCGGTGATGGCTTGGTCTCACAGGTTCCCGCCCTGATCATTTCCACTGCAGCCGGCATTCTGGTTACCCGCGCAGCCTCCAAGGCGGACTTGGGGCAGGAATTGAGCAAACAACTCCTTTTCTACCCGCGCGCGATGATCGTGCTGACCGGCATGCTGGTCCTCATCGCGCTCGTGCCGGGACTCCCCACCATTCCTTTCCTCGTGCTTGCCGGGATTACGGGAGTGATGGCGCAAGCCCTGCGCAAAGCCGATCCCGCGCTTTTGGCGGCCATCGGAGAGGGGAGCACCAAAGAGGCTGCCGCCACCCCCGCACCTGGCTCAGGCAAAGCTCCCGGCGCGGCGTCCTCGAGTGACAAACTCGAGGGTTTGCTCACGGTGGATGCCATGCAGATCGAACTTGGTTATGGGCTGGTGGGTCTTGCGGATAGCCGTAAGGGGGGCGATCTCGTGGAGCGGGTGACGGGCGTGCGGCGCACTTTTGCCCAGGAGATGGGGGTGATCGTGCCTCCCATCCGTCTCCGGGACAACCTTCAGTTGGGCGCCAATGAATATCGTTTCCTGCTCAACGGGAACCCCATTGCCCGGGGAGATCTGATGCCTGGTTATTGGCTGGCGATGAACGCCACCAACACCAAATCCACCCTGAAAGGGATCCCCACGGTGGAGCCGGTGTTCCAGCTTCCCGCGACATGGATCACGGATGTGGAACGTAAGAATGCCGAGGTCCATGGGTTCACAGTGGTGGATGCTGCCTCCGTGCTGGTGACTCATCTTTCCGAGTCCGTGAAGCGGAGTTGCCAGCATATCCTTAGCCGTCAGGATGTTCAGAACCTGTTGGACAACCTCAAACAGACTCATCCCACGGTTGTCAACGAGCTTGTGCCTACCCTGTTGACCGTGGGACAGGTGCAGCGCGTGCTCCAAAACCTCCTGGCGGAGGGGGTCTCGATTCGCAACCTTGCGGGTATTCTGGAAAAGGTCAGCGATTTCGCCTCCCTGACGAAAAACCCGGACGAGCTCTCTGAGTTTGCACGGAGGGCGTTGGCCTCCCAAATCACGAAGCCTCTTCAAGGGGACCACGGGGCCATCCACGCGATTACGCTCGATCCAAGACTGGAACAACAGATCGCCCAAGGGGTCCGCCAGAGCAGTGCTGAGGTCTCCCTCACCATGGAGCCCAAGCTGGCCCGGCACATCATCGAGCGCCTTTCGAAACACGTTCAACAAATGCTCACTGCAGGACAGCCTCCCGTGGTTCTCTGCTCTCCCAACCTCCGACTCGGTTTCCGACGGTTCTTTGAAAGCACATTTGCGGATCTCTGCGTCCTATCGTACGCTGAGATACCCGCGCGAGTTGATGTGCGCAACGCCGCGGTGATTGCTAGTCCAGAATGACAGTTGTCCCATTTATCGCCGATTCGGCGGCGGAAGCGGTCGCTCAGATTCGGGAGCAGTTGGGTCCTAATGCCATTGTCCTGAATGTGCGCAGGTTGCCTGCGGCTGGTCTTTCACGCATTTGGTCCCCCTCCAAAATCGAGGTGATGGCTTGCGTTCCCGATGCCTCCCCCTCAACCCCCGTGGCTCCGGCAGCAGACCGGGTCTTGGAACTGCGGAGGGAGATCGAGTCGATCCGCCAGAGCAAAGCCACGCCCGCCTTGGCCGTGGATCCGACTGGTCGCGCGCCACAAGGACTCTCTGGGGAACCTGTTCGATCTGCCGTCCTTACGCGTGGGGGATGGAGGGTGGGATCCATGCTTGAGGCAGTGGGTGTCCTTCCTATGTACTCTGAGCGGGTGCAGGAGTTGATTCAGGGGCAGGACGGGGGGCGCTCGCCTCGAAATGTGTCCGAGGAATTGACAAAGCTGCGCGAGACAGTGTCTCAAATATGGAAAACCGACCAAGTGGTGGTTCCCTCGGAAGCCCGAGGTGTCCATGTGTTTGTTGGTCCGCCTGGTGTAGGTAAGACCACGGTTCTGTGCAAATGGCTGGCGCAGAGTAGCTTGCTTTCGGGTACCCCCAGTCGCGTGTTGCGCTTGGACTCGCATGTCGCCAACACCGCGGAATCGTTGAGCCTCTATGGAGAAATCCTCGGAGTCACGGTCGAGCGATTTGTTCCGCAGGATCTTTTGGTTTCCGACAGGGAGATTGTGTTCGTGGATTTGCCTGGGGCCTTGGGGCAGGACGAAGCCGCCATGGGGGAGTTGGCCCGTCTTTTGGCCGTTCTTCCTTCGCCTCAAGTGCATTTGGTTTTGAATGCCGCCTATGAGAGTCAGACCCTCCTTCAGCAAGTGAGGGCTTATAGTCGGATTGTTTTGAAAGATTTGGTAATCACACATTTAGACGAGGAGCAGAGGCTGGGAAAACTGCTGAATCTGGTTTTGGGCACAAATTACAGGGTGGCCTATTTGACAGGTGGGCAAAATGTTCCGGGTGAGTTTCGGGTCGCTGATGCGCACGCTTTTTTGGAGCGTGTTTTCCGTTGAGAATCATGGGAATACGCACGGGTGTGTGCGATCTTCTGGAAACTGGCAAGTCTCCTGCTAACGAGGACTCAGCGTGAGATGGGTATGCGAGCTTTGATGTTGATCGGCGGATTTGCAGGGTTCCTGATCGGAATGCTTTCGGCGTTGAGCCAGAGTTGCGGTTGGTCCGCTGTGTTTCTCAGAGCCAGTGTAGTCGCATGCCTGGTGGGGTGGATGGTGAGATGGCTTGGCAAAGTTTGGCTTGGAAGCCTGATCGAAGTACATCAACAAAGATTGGCTGAAGCCGCGGCCGCAGCCGCGAAACCCGCCACAAATCCGACCAAAAACTAACCTGACCTATGACCGCAGAACTGACCGTTTGCCAGCCCGAGGAAACCACCGCGGCAGAACGTGCGGGGGCCTCCAAAGACCC
Source organism: uncultured Verrucomicrobiota bacterium (assembly GCA_964411985.1). GTDB lineage: Bacteria > Verrucomicrobiota > Verrucomicrobiia > Limisphaerales > J093 > CAYPNF01. The sequence continues at coordinate 57,576 of CAYPNF010000021.1, read as the reverse complement.
ACGGCGCGTTTACGGCAAGATTGTTGCAGGCAGCACTGCCGAAGAGGAGATGGTGAAGAAGCACCTCCCTTTGGTGAAACATGTCGTCGGCCGCTTGGCAATGACTTTGCCGTCGCATGTGGACATCAGCGATTTGCACAGCGCGGGTTTGGTGGGTTTGCTGAATGCCATCCGGCATTTCGATTCCAGGAATGGCACCTCTTTCGAGACCTACGCCCGGGTGCGTATCCGTGGCGCGATTTTTGATGAACTCCGGCGCCTTGACTGGGTTCCACGTTCCGTTCATGCCAAGGCCCGCAAGGTCCAGGCCGCGATGCAGCAGCTCGAGCAGGAAAAGGGCGAGTTGCCTTCCAACGCGGACATGGCGAAAGCGATGAAGTTGTCCCTGGGGGAGTACGAGCAACTACTCGAAGAGATACGACCGGCCTCCTTCGTGTGCCTCGACTCGGTCCAGTGCAATGATGGCGAGACGGGGGCCTCCAACTACGAGGCCATCTCCGATCAGAGCCAGGAGAACCCGATGGATGGGACTTCCCGGCGGGAACTGGCCGCACTGATTGCGGAACGGCTGGAGCAGTTGCCGGAGATGCAACGAAAAGTCCTGGCTCTCTATTATTTTGAAGATCTGCGTTTGCGTGAGATCGCCGAAGTTTTTGATTTGACCGAGTCGCGCATATGCCAGATTCACGCGCAGGCGATCCAGGCAATCAAGGCTTACCTGGTGAGGTGTGATGCGTTCGGCTCTTGACGGGCTGGGTGAATGCATTCCGGCCTCAACTGAGGCTGACTTCGTGCCGATGGATAAAGTGAGCCTCGGCTCGAGTGGGAAGGCGGAAGAAACAGAGTCTCCCTGCCGAGGTAGAATACCAACATGATCATCATCGTCGGCGCATGTATCGTAACGGCTTCCGTGCTGGGTGGGTTTCTCATGGCACACGGCAAGCTGTTTACGCTGCTCCAATGGGCCGAGTTCGTCGTGATTCTGGGATCCGCTTTCGGCGCATTGGTCATCTCTGCTCCCAAAAAGGTGATTGTCGATCTGGTGAAAATGAGTCTGAGCGCTTTCAAGGGGGCTCCTTACTCGAAAGCATCGTATGAGGACCTGCTCAAGGCACTCTATGAGCTTTTCATGCTCGGCCGTCGCAACGGCATGATCGCCTTGGAAGAGCATGTCATGAGTCCTACGACCAGCAGCATCTTCACGAAATACCCGGGTTTCGTCAAAAATCACCACGCGGTGGAGTTTCTCTGCAACAGTCTTCGGCCTATCATTGACGGCAAGATCAAGCCGGATCAGCTCAAACTCATTCTGGAAATCGAGCTGGACTGCATGGAAGAGGAGCATCACGCGCCGATTATGGTCCTTACCAAGACGGCGGACGCGATGCCTGGTTTCGGCATTGTGGCGGCCGTGTTGGGCATTGTAGTGACCATGGGGAGCATCGGCGGCCCTGTGGAACTGATCGGCGGTCATGTGGCAGCGGCCCTGGTTGGGACTTTCCTGGGGATTCTCGTCTCTTATGGTTATCTGAATCCGCTCGCCACGAACCTGGAGTTCCTGGGCAAATCGGAGCATGCTTACTCCAAGTGCATCGCCGATTCCGTGGTGGGTTTTGCCCACGGCATGGCTCCCATCATGGCGGTGGAAGTCGCCCGACGCGGGCTGAGCAGCGAAGTGCGACCCTCTGGGGAGGAACTGGAGCAGATGCTCAAATCACTCACTAAGGGCAAGTAATTCGAACAGGAGCACAGCATGGCAAAGAAAGGACATGGTCACCACGGGGGAGCTTGGAAGGTCGCTTATGCCGATTTTGTGACCGCCATGATGGCCTTGTTTCTCGTGCTTTGGCTGACCAGCCAAGACCAAAAGGTCCGAGATGCCGTGCAGCGGGCCTTCACGAACCCCTTCGCTAGCGCCACGGAAAAAAACCCAGGGATCATGCCGGAGAAAAACGGCAGCGATTCCTCCCAGGATAGCATGGGGCCGGGAAGATCCGCTTCCGCCATGGAGCTCGAAATGCTCCGGAAGTTGAATGAGGATCTAGCACAGAGCCTTGAGCAAACCAGCGATAACAACAAATCCATTGCTTTGGAAATGACCAAGGAAGGATTGCGCATCAGTGTCTTTGACCGCGCGAAGAAACCTGTCTTCGAAGCGGATTCGGTAGCCCTGACCAAGTATGGGCGGTGGATCCTGTCAACGATGGCTTGGAACCTCAGCCGGTATAAGAGCTTCAAGATCGAGGTGGAAGGACACACGGAGCACAGCGCCATCCCCAGAGAGAGTCTGGACCTCTGGGAGTTGACCTCCGGTCGGGCGAATACCGCCCGCCGACTCCTTCTACAACATGGGGTGGACGGCCAGCAGGTGCGCCGGGTCACCGGTTATGCCGACACCGTTCCCATGGCTGATGTGGATCCATCTGACGAAGCCAACCGGCGGATTACGATCATGCTGAAACCCAGCCAGACGGCGCAAACCTAGTTCTCCTGAACCCCAACTCCTGCCTCTCGGCAGCTTGATGAACATGCCCCTTGGTTTTGAGCCACTCTCTCCTTCGAGCCTCCCGAGGGTCTCTGCTGCTGCGGGAGATCCGGGCGGCCTTATGGCATCGCCCACCCCCAACGCGGCATCCCACGGTCTCACCCTAGCTGCCCCAGCTAGCTCCGCTTTCGTACCGATCACACCGCACGCGCACGCCACTCCCACCATCAGTGTCCAGAAGGATGGTGATCGAATTACCCACATCATCGTCCGCTGCACTTGCGGCCAGGTCATCAATCTGGAGTGTGGATACTGATCCTCGCCGACGAGGCTGTGTGTGACAGGAGTTGCATCGTTGCAGGGAAGGGCTCACACTCTCACCTGTGAAGATGTTACCCAGGCTTGGCTCCACGCACGAACTGGAATTCCTGGTAAGTCCCGCGCAAGTCATTGATTTTGCCTCAGGCGGACTGCCTGCCGTGTTGAGCACCCCGGCACTCCTCTTTGCACTGGAACGAACGGCTAGGGAGGCACTCGCGCCCTTTCTGGAGCCGGGAGAGCAGTCCCTGGGAACCGAGGTCGAGCTCGAACATCTGGCTCCCACACCCGAAGGGAGCACGGTGCGGTGCTCCGCCAGGATCGTTCAGGTTGACAAACCCCTCATCTCCTTCCAGTGGGAAGCCCGTGATGATGTCGAGGTGATTGCTCGAGGCTTTCATCGTCGCGCCGTGATCCGGATCGACCGTTTTGCACGGCGCGTCGAGAAGAAACAGAGCCGGTGAAATGGCCTAGAGCGGCACCATTGGGTACGTTTCGCGCATTCAAAGAATCAGGACGAAGAAAGGAAATGGACATGAAGAGCAAAGAAATCCTTGTACCCGTTGGGGCTCCAGCTCCGGTGGGCCCGTACAGCCCCGCGGTTCGCTGCGGTGATCTACTGTTTTGTTCCGGCCAGATTCCCCTGGACCCCGGCACTGGCACCCTGGCAGGGACGGATATCCAGGCACAGACCGGACAGGTTCTCCGCAATATCGAGGCACTGCTGCGCTCGGCAGGTTTGGGCTTCCAGAATGTAGTGAAGAGCACGGTCTTCATGACGGACCTCGGTGAATTTGCCCAAATGAACGAAGTGTACGGGCAGTGCTTTGCCAAAGATCCTCCCGCTCGATCGACGGTGCAGGTCACGGCGCTTCCCCGCGGGGCCAAGGTGGAGATCGAAGTGATCGCCCACTTTTGACCGTGTCATGCGCCCATGGTGGCGAGAAGGCAACCTTCGGCCCGAAGAGCCGCCGGAGGCGTGCAAGTTTAGTCGTGAAGAGGCCGCAGGCGCGGGAAGAAGCGGTGGGCATTGGCGCAGGTGACGTGCGCCAACTCGCTCAATTCCAAGCCGCGCACCTGAGCCGCCGTTTCGGCGGTATGGCGAGTATAGGCGGGCTCGCATCGTTGGCCCCGATGAGGCACAGGAGCCAGGTAAGGTGAGTCGGTCTCCAGCATGAAGGAGTCGGCGGGAGTTGCCTTGAGCGTTTCCCGAACCTCGACAGCATTCTTGAAGGTCAGAACTCCTGTAAAGCTCACCATTCCGCCGATCTCCAAAACTCGTTTCATCGAGGCCACATCGCTCACAAAACAGTGGAACACTGCTCGAAGCCTGCCTTGGTATTCGGAAGCCAACGCCAGGGTGTCATCAAAGCTGTTGCGCTGGTGTACGATGCAGTTCAAGTTCGCTTCCGCCGCGACTTCCAGCTGCTGCCGAAAGACTTCTGCCTGACGTTTCTTGATCGGTGCGTGAAGCTTCTCGATTTCCTCCACCGTTCGATCCTGCGGTTGCGGGAGATGGTAGTAGTCCAGGCCGGTCTCGCCGATGGCCACTACCTTCGGGTGTTGGGCCATCTTTAGGAGGTCGGCGCGGATATCACCTGGAGCTTCTTTGACGTGGCAGGGATGCAGGCCCACTGTCGCGTAGAGTTCCTCATGCACCTCGCACATTCTCAGTGCGGCCGCGCTGCTCCGGAGGTCGGTCCCAACCACAACGATGCGCCTCACCCCTGCCTTCCGGGCACGATCCAAAACAGCAGGGAGGTCAGGTCCCAATTCAGGGTAGTCCAAATGGGCGTGCGTGTCGTAGAGGACGATCTCACTCATGGCTGCAACTAGTCCCGGAGGTAATGGCAGTTGTAACCTCCCGGATTCCTCTGGAGGTAGTTCTGATGGTAATCTTCCGCAGAGTAGAACTCCCCTGCTTTGACCACCTGAGTGACAACGGGCCGCTTCCACTTACCTGACTTGTCCACGGCGAGTTTGACTCCTTCTGCTGTCCTCTTCTGCTGGTCGCTATGGTAGAAGATCGCGGACCGGTATTGAGTGCCGACGTCGTTGTGTTGCCGATTGAGAGTGGTGGGGTCGTGCATCCGGAAGAAGTACCCGAGCAGTTCCTCATAGGAGAGACGCGTTGGATCGAACAGGATCTGGATGGCTTCCGCATGTCCAGTTGTCCCTTTGCAGACTTGTTGATAGGTCGGGTTCGGTGTCTTGCCTCCGGTATACCCCACCGTGGTTTTGACCACACCCGGAATCTTTCTTAGAATTTCTTCCATTCCCCAGAAGCAGCCACCTGCGAGCGTTGCCGTCTCGGGTTGGTCAGGGGAGGCAGCGGATTTGGCTTCTGCGGAACTTGCTGGGGCGGCCTTCAGCAGACCTGCCTTCCGAAAAGGTTCCAGGTAGGCGACGTACCCTTCCTCCGCCATTTTCTCCAAGGGCACAAACCGGAGGGCGGCGGAATTGATGCAATAGCGAAGTCCCGTGGGAGCAGGCCCATCTTGAAAGACATGACCCAGGTGCGAGTCGGTCGTTTGGGTGCGAACTTCCGTACGAACCATTCCGTGCGAGCGGTCGACACGTTGGCGAATCTCTCCCGTTTCGACTGGCTTGGTGAAGCTGGGCCAGCCACAGCCTGAGTCGAACTTGTCAAGAGAACTGAACAGGGGCTTTCCTGAGACAAGATCCACGTACAGGCCCGGCGCATGGTTATCCCAGAACTCACCGGTGAAGGCCCTTTCGGTCCCCTGTTGGCGGAGAACCTGGTACTGCTCGGGAGTGAGGACTTTCTTCCACTCTTCTTCTGTGCGGGGGACGGGTTTCGGTTTGAACATGGTTGAGGGGGATGGAGGCATCGTTTGAATCTGGGGGGTGGGTTCCGCGCTGCTCTGCAAAGTCCATGCGAGGGGCGCGCCGAGAAGCAGGATAACCAAAAGGACAGGTTTTCGAATTTTCTGGTGACGGATCATAGTGATGAAAGGTTGTTATTGGGATGAAGGGGATACCGGGGCCGGCCAGGCCGGTTCCTCTTTTTCAGCGATGAGTTGGCGCGCCTTTTCCCTTATAAACGCGTCTCCCTGGGCGCCCTTCCAGTTGAGCTCGCCATACCACCAGTATCGGATGTAGCCGTTCTTATCGATTAGGTACACGCTGGGCCACATCTGGTTGCCCCAATCGTTCCAGTTTTCGCGCTGGTTGTCCGTGAAGATGGGAAACTGAAGGCGTTTCTCCGCGACCGCCTTCCTCAACTGCTGTGGATCTTGTTCCGTGTCGCTCTCAGGAGTGTGGATTCCCAGGATCACGAACTGTTCCTTCGGAAACTGCGCCTGCCACGCCTGGTAAAAGGGGAGGTTGTGAATGCAGTTGATGCACCCAAACGTCCAGAAATGAAGGGCGACCACTTTTCCCCTTAATTCCCCCAAGGTGGTTGGCTTGGCGTTGAGCCAAAGGCCTTTTCCTTTGATCTCGGGTGCCTTCGCCGCCAAGATCCGCTCTCGCGAGAAATCGTAATGCTTTCCTGTCAGGAGCCGGAGCTGAGAACGTTGTGGTTCAGTCAGCACCTCCTGGTTCCAGCGGTATTCGATTACGGAGAGCTGATTCGCCCGCTTGGGGTCCCAGTTCTTGACGGAAGCGAGAAGCGCGTCGTAGCTCTGCCGCTGAGGCTCGGTCAGGTTCAACTGGCTGACCACGCTGGGGAGTTGGAGTCCCTGCCACCCCTGCGCCCGCAGGAGAAGTTGCTCCATCCGTTCCATCTGCTTCTCGCTGAGGATTTTTCCCAAATCTTTCTGAAGTTCCGCCGCTAGGTCCTGGATCTCACCTAAACCCTTCTCTGGGGTACTGTCTCTTAGTCGCCAAAACGGATGATCCACGCGCTCCACGAGGGCCGCGATGGCGCGGGCTTGTTCAGGACCTACCGCCAGCTCGGATTGGATCCGTGGAGAACGCACCAGTGAAAGGGGAAGCCGCGCCAGGGAGGCGCTCGGGAGCTCCGACCAAGGGGAGGAACGTAACAGGCCGCTGCTAAAGGCCGCAGCCACAAACAGGCAGATTGCCCACCTTCTTTCACGTTCCCACAGTCTTTCCTGATTCATTTGCGATGGATGGGTACAAACGGTTCACCAGTCAGCCGGAACGTCTGGCCACCGGTGTTCGCCTCATGCCCAATCACTAAGGCCAGCCTTAGGGTAGCATCTCGGATCGCTCTCCGCGAACAGAAAATGGGTGGGTGAGTTTTCCAGTGCTTGGCAAGTCGGGGAGCGTCGCTTGGCCAGAGGAAGGTGGACGAAGGCCAAACAAAGAAACGGCGGCGAAGGGCCTGAGATACGTCAGCCTCTCACCGCCGCTCTATCCCCTTCCCCGACAACAACACTCCGGCGAAAAAATTCACTCTCTTCGGGGATCCACCCCACCGGCCCTTGCCCCCATGGCTTGATCAACTATCGGCATAAGATCCCTCCAGGAAACAGTAGATTCTTGCTGTATTATGCACCATCGCTCCATAGGACAAATGACCCATACAGATGGTTCGCTACCAGGTGTTTCGTGGCGGAGCAGACTCGACAAGAGAACGATGTCCCCTAAAGTAATCGTCCTGTGAGAGACGACGAGTTCGGAGAGAGCCAGCCTGTGCGAAGTCATGTGCCCTTCGTGACGGCTCTCGCTCTGGGGCTCTTGGTGACGTTCCTCCTGACGGGATTCCTTTGGCGTCGTGCCCAGGAGGCGGACCAGCACCGGTTTGACGCTGCCGCCCATTTTATCCAGGAACGCCTGGACGACCGGATAGAGAAGTACGAGCAAAGCCTGATGCTGGTCCGGGAGCTCTTTGTTGAGATTCCGAGACCCTCAGACCTCCAGTGGCGCCAGTGTCTGGGCAGGTTGAAGTTGGAGGTGAACAGCCCGGGTTTGATTGAGATTGGGTATGCCCCTTGGGTGCTTCAGGACCAGTTGACTCCTCCCCCGTCGGCATTGCTGGCAGCCATCAGCACGAACGACGTGTTGGCCACAAACTCGCACGCGGCGGGCCTCTTCATGCCGCTGCTCTATTCCAGCTCCGCGCCTCACGCCCAGCTCTTTCCCTTGGGAGCAGATCTGGACACGGCAGAGTACGGTGCACGGATCCGAAACGCCCGAGACCGAATCGCTCTTGCCGTTACCGGGAAGACCCTTCTTAGCGCGGCTGGCACCCCGACGCCTCGCTACGGTGTCCGAATGTTTCAGCCAGTCTATGACGCTGATCTTCCAGTGCAGGAACCAGGTTTGGCTGAGGATTCCCATGCCTTCTACCTTCGCTCGCTTCCGGGACGAATCCGCCACTTCACTGGGGTGGTCTTGGGTTCGTTGGATTTCGACCTGCTTTTGGAGGGGATTCTGGAAAACACGGTCATCGAAGTCGCATTTGAGATCTTTGACGGGACTGACCCGGTTACCCGGAGTCGCGTCAACCAGCGGGTGGGTATCCCGCTGCCGGGAGATTTGGTGCGGCGCCTGGACATAACCAACCGTCTGCAAGAGTGGCGGATGTACGGGGATCGCTGGGCGCTGGCTTTCTATCCGACCGTGCAATTCGAACGGCAGTCTCCGCGTCGCAATCTCTGGATCGTGCTCGTGGCAGGAGTGGTCACAACGCTTGGCATCTCCGGAATGGTCTGGATCCAGTCGGAGCGCCGCCATGCCGCCGAGGCCTATGGTCGCCAACTGAAAGAGGCCAGGGACCTGATTTCTTCCCTCTCCAGCCAACGGGAACAGGCAAGCCGAGATCTCCACGACGGAGTGCTTCAGTCCCTCTATTCCCTGGGGTTGGGGATTCAGAAGACCAGGAAAGCCATTCATCGTGATCTTGAGGAGGCCGAGGAGAGTTGCCGACAGAATCTGGATGCCTTGGAACTGGCGATGGGGGAGTTGCGCAGACACCTGGCGGTGGACTCATCGCAGGATTCCCGCCCCTTAGACCTGGTTGGTGCCTTGCGGCAGATCTCCGACTCAGTGAATCGTCATGCCCGCGTTCCCATTGAGTTTCACCCTGGGCCGATGCCCCCCGGTGCTCTGGATCCAGGAACTGCGCTTCAGTTGCTTCATATCGCGCGGGAGGCAATCACCAATGCTCAGCGACACAGCGGAGCCTCTCGGGTCCGACTCGAGCTGAAGTCCAGCGAACAGGGCCTGGAGATGATCATTGACGACGACGGGTGCGGGTTCGACTCACTTGGCCAGTCAAGCCTTGGGTACGGGCTGCGTAACATGGCCGATCGTGCGCGGGAAGTTGGTGCGAATTTCCACGTGGCCGCTCGGCCGGGATCAGGCACCTGCGTAAAGGTGCTGTTGCCTACCCATCCGAAGCAACCGGCCGTTAACGGCTAAGAGAGCATAACTCTGTGATTACCGAACCAGACAAAGTCAGGGTGTACTTGGTGGACGATCATCCCGTGGTCCGTGCCGGATTGCGGGCGATCCTCGAGGAGTACCCAGTTATCAAGGTGATCGGCGAGGCGAGCCTCGGTTCGGTCGCTCTCAAAGAAATCCCTGTCGTGCAACCCGACGTGGTACTGCTGGATTTGCGTTTGCCGGATCAGGACGGATGCAGTCTCTGTTGTCTCCTCAAGGCCCTCCGTGAGCCGCCCCGGGTTTTGATCCTCACTTCGTTTGGCGGAGACGATCGGATCCTGGCAGCCATGGGTGCTGGGGCGGATGGTTACCTCCTGAAAGACAACCGCGATGACGTTTTGGTGGCTGCCATCACCATGGTGGCGTCCGGAGGCACCGTCTGGCCCTGCCTGAGTGACCCTGATTCTGGCAAGGGGCCGCGTGGCCCTAGCCAACCCGGCGGTCTCCTGGCGCGCTTGTCTCCTCAAGAGTTACGTGTATTGGCGGTTCTTACCGATGGCAAGACGAACAAGGAAATCGCTGCTCGTTTTGAGGTTTCCGAGAAGACTGTGCGCAATCAGGTCAGCAGTCTCATGCAGAAACTAGGTGTCGAGCGGCGTGCCCAGGCGGCCGCGTACTACGCGCGCTTCCATACCTCACCCTGAGTTGCTACGATCCTGGGTGGCATGGACGCGTGCCATTACGAAATCTTTTTTTGCAGAGCGTGGGATTTTTGCTATGTTGGAGATGTGAAACAAATCCCTGGCCGTATTGAAGTTCGGGTGGTTTCGCAGCTGGCGGTATTTCTGGCGAACAAACCGGGAACACTGGCGCGCGTTTGCGAGGCACTGGCAGAGGAGAAAATCAACATCCTGGCCATCACCGCCAGCGACACCACCGACCATACCGTCTTGCGCATGGTGCTGAGCGACCCCCAAAGGGCTCTGTATCTGATCGAGGAGCGGGGCACTTTGGCGGTCGAGAACGAGGTGATTCTCATCGAGGGTGCTAATGAACCAGGATCCCTGGCTTGGATTGCCACCCGGCTCGGACAGGCCAGAGTGAACATCGATTACTGCTATTCCGCCACCAGCCCCGATTCAAAGCGTGGTCTCATGGTAATGAGGGTGTCGAATGTCCTGAAAGCGGTCAAGGCGATCTCCTCTGGGAAACGGGCCTGAGGCCGTACCGATGTTGGGGCACGGCTGATCCTCGTGTCAGCTACCCAAAGAAAGCTCTGGTGGTATCATGACTTTCCCCCTCGTCTACGAACTCAACGTGCGGTGCTGGCTGCATGACCTCTCGGAAGCCGCTGGGAAACCCGTCAGACTCGGCGATGTCCCCCCCGCCATTCTGGCTCATTGGCAGCATCTCGGGTTCACTCACATCTGGGCGATGGGCGTTTGGGAGGTGGGGCCTTTGAGTCGACAGGCGGCTTTGGCTGACCCGCAAGCCGCTCCCGGCTACTCCAAGGCACTTCCTGATTTCTCCGCCAAGGACGTGCTGGGGTCTCCTTTTGCTGTCGCAGACTATCGCGTCGCCAAATCGCTGGGAGGCGAAAGTGGTCTGCAGAGGTTTCGCGCCCTCCTGGCCGATCATGGTCTGAGACTGATCCTCGACTTTGTTCCCAACCATACCGGCCTGGATCATCCCTGGGTTCGCGCTCATCCAGATTGGTACGTGCACGGAGTGTGCTCGCAGCCCGAGTGCTTCGAGGTTTCCCTGCCGGAAGGAACTCGCTGGGTCGCGCACGGTAAGGATCCCAATTTCCCCCCATGGCGGGACACTGCCCAACTCGACTACCGAAATCCCGATGTGCATGTAGCCATGACCCAGGTCTTAAATGACCTCGCCAACCGCTGCGATGGAGTTCGCTGCGACATGGCTATGCTCCTCCTCAAGGACGTCTTCCAGAAGACCTGGGGTGCTTACCCAGCACCTCCCACGCCTTCCACGACGGATTTCTGGTCAGGCGCCATTCAGTCCGTGAAGACGCGCATCCCCGGCTTCCTGCTCCTGGCGGAGGGTTACTGGGGACTGGAGCCGCGCCTGGTGGAACTGGGTTTCGACTACGTGTATGACAAGACACTGTACGATCTCGTGGTCGCCAGGAAACACGCCGAGGTGTCCGAGCGGTTGTGCCGGCAGGGAGATGCCCAGATCCGATCTGGAGCCCACTTTCTGGAGAATCACGATGAAATACGTATTGCATCCCTATTCTCCTTTTTTGAGCACCGGGCCGCGATACTGTTGATGTTGGGGTTGCCTGGCCTCCGGCTCTTGCACGAAGGCCAGTTGACGGGCAGTCTCGTCAGAGTGCCGGTCCAGCTTGGCAGAAGACCCTCCGAACCTTCCCAGACCGAAGTGGAAGCCCTCTACGAACATTGGCTCGGCGTCCTCCAAGGCACCGCTGTGGGCCGGGGGGAACCCTCGGTCCTGATTCCACAGTCCGCTTGGCATGGCAACGAGAGTTGGCGGACGTTCATCGTCGTCCAGTGGCAACAATCCGATCAGGCATTGGACTTGGTGGTTGTGAACCTGGCACCCCATCGCAGCCAATGCTACGTCCCACTCAAGGTACCCAAGATTGGCGACTTCAACTGGGCGATGGAAGATCTGCTGGGCGATGAGAAGTATGAGCGGAATGGAGATGATCTCAGGAACCAAGGCCTCTACCTTGACGTGGGTCCGTTCGCGGCCCAGGTTTTCCATTTCCGACCAGTCTGAACGGTAGAGAATGGGCCCTACGCTTTTCGGGCCTTCATCCGGCGAATTTCCGCGCGCAGGAACGTGATCAAGTGGCGCAGCCGGTCCGGCACGCTTGCTGTCGCCAGTATCTTTTGGCGGTGCAAAGGAGAAGGGAGCAGGGTGGCTGAAATGAGATCAGCCAGCTGCTCTGGATCATCCAGTTTGGTGAGTCGTTGCACAACTTCCCTAAAAGCCTGAATTGCAATTGGTTCTGACCCAGAATCTCCCGTGGCATCGCCTAATTCGGGGAAGGTCTTGAACGGCATGTCAAAACCCAGTTCCAGCCGCTGCCCCACCAAGACCACCAGTTTCTGTGTCAATACCTCCACTGCCTGGGTGTCGGCGGTTGGCACCTTGAGCGGTCGAATCCGGCTGATACGGTAAGGACGGTAGCGAACCGTACTTTCCAGCTCTACCCGCATAATTCCTTGAAGAACCAGGTTCGAAGTTCCGTCTTTGTTTTTGACAGACGCGCGAATGAGCCCCAGCCCCGCGACGGCAGAGGGCGATTCCTTGGATAGCCCAGGCTTCTGCATCGCGATGGTGAACATCCGATGGGTCTCCAGGGCGTCTTGCAGCATCTTGCGGTAGCGAGGCTCGAAAATGTACAGAGGCAGCATCGCCTGCGGGAACAGGATCACGTTCGGAAGGGTCATCACTGGCACTTCGGATGGCAACTGCATGGAACCAGTGTAGGATCGTCCCGCGCCAAAGCAAGACGGAGCCAGCACAAAATTGTGTTGGTGGGTAGGCTTCCGGCGAGGGCATTTTCGGCTAAAGTACTTGTCAAATCAGAAGTTAGAAGTCAAATTATCCGCCATGAAAGAGAACATGACAGGAAATTCGGCTAGCGCACCCCCGGTGCCTGCCAAGTCCGGCGATACGGCGAGCAAAGTCGCCATCGTGATCTTGATCCTGCTGGTCTTAGGGCTGAGCATTGGCCTGCTCAAACGCCACAACCTAGCCTTGGAGCAGAAACAACAGGACGAAGCCCGGATTCTCCAACTCTCCAATGAGTGGACTCAGACCAGCGCCAAACTGACCGCTCAGATCGAGGTTAGCTCAAGTCTCACCAACGCCATCCAAACCAAGGTCTCCGAACTCGAGAAAACCGTCACTTTGCTGGAAGCCGTGCGCTCGGACCTCCAGAAAACTCAATCCGAGGCCGAATCCGCCGCCAAAGTGGCCGCTGAGGAGATTGCCAAGCGCGAATCCCGGATTACCGCCTTGGAGAACCAGAACAGTGCGCTGGACAAACAAGCCGGTGATCTCCGTACCTCCATTACCGGTCTCGAAGGCCGCATCCTGGAAACGCAAAAGAAACTCGATGCCTCCGAAGGCGATCGTGAACTGCTCTTGAAAGAGCTGAAGCGGTTGCAGGCGGAAAAAGCAGAGCTCGAACGGCAGTTCAACGACATTGCGATCCTCAAGGAGCAACTGCGCAAGCTCAAAGAGGAGTTGGCCATTTCCCGCCGTCTGGAATGGATCCGCAAGGGCCTTTACGGAGACCGGAAAGGAGCCGAGAAGCTTCAGCAAGGGTTCACGCAGCGCGCCCCGGCGCCTGGCACGAACTACAACCTGAATGTGGAGATCCGCCAGGACGGTTCGGCCACCGTGGTTCCTCCCTCCACCAACGCCCCCGCGAATCCCCCGAAATAGGTAGGATTCTCTCGACCCCATTTTCTGAACATGCGTGCCGGAGCAAAAAGGCTCCGGCACTTTTTTTGTAAGAAATCCCCGATTTGCTCGTATTAGATCATTAAGGGAACGTCGTATTCCTGGAGACCAGGGATGACGGTGGCGCTCCAAAGAAGCGAAGGGATGATCATGACGAAGCATTGGGTGGTATTGGCCGGGTGGGTGTTTTGCAGCGGTTTTTCACAAGCACAGTCGCTGTCATTCACCAGCGGGGTGGTGAGCAACTTCAACAACGTGACCCTGAGTCTTCAGGGACCCAGCAACCAGGTGGTGGAGGTGCAACGCCTCAACCGCACCAATCAAACCTGGGACGCGATGGGAACGGTGCGGTTAAGCAGTGTCGGCTCCGCGACGTTCAACACGACCCTGCACGAAGGGATCTACGGCTTTTACCGGGCCAAGACCACCAACGGCACTTATCTCTCCAGCAATGCCTTCGGCGCCGTCGCCGGTACACTCGATCGCGGGCAAGTACTCATCGGCAATCCCTTTGGACCCGTGCCGTTGACTTCGCTGATCCCATCTCCAGTGGAGGGAACCATCGTCTACCGTTGGGATAATCCCGGCGGCTGGGCGATGGCCACCTACGATTTGGGGGAATGGGACACCAACCTGCCCATTGGTTCGCTGCGCGGGATTTTGGTCCGAACCCCCACCAACGCGGTGAGCCAGAGGTACCTGGTGAGCGGACTGATTACCACCAACCTGCAGACTCAGACCGTGCCTTCGGGAAGTTCGCTTCTTTGTTCGCCGGTCTATAAACTGGTAACTCCCTCGCATTGGATTGCCGATGAGCTGAGCACCAATCGTCTAGGGGGCTACTCTGCCCTCCCAGTGCAGACCACCGGTGCCAATCCGCAGTGCCGTATATTTCAGATGGTAGACACCGCGGGGACGTACATGACGAACACGCTGACCAGCGCGAACCAGTGGCAAACCGGCGGCAGCAACTCAGTCGTGAAGATTGAGTTAACTGAAGGGTTCTGGCTGAACAAACCCACCAACGCCACCTGGAACGTCAGCGTGCCCATTTGGTAGGGGGCGAAGGGAGAAGAGTAGGTGAGATCGGAGTGAGGACGAGGTCGGGAAATAGAGTGGGTGGTTGCGGAGAAGCTTGCCTGAGAGGCCTCCCAGAAGGTAGGTTCGGAAAGGCATGACTCCTGGCAGCCACCCACACAGATGAAGGGCAACGGACTATGAAGGAGAAGCTTGCTGCGGTGTTGTGTGGGTTGTGGCTGGGTGCCTGCGGGTGGGCCCAAGTGGATGGGCGCATGCCGGAGGGGAAGGGCAGGATCACCGACCAAGTTGGGCCTCATCATCGGTTACGCGAGTCCGTGCGGCCCTTTTTGGAATCGGATGGCCAAATTTCCTACGTCACCAACCAGTTCGTGGAAATTGGCGTCGGCCTCAATCGGTATGACGCGGAAAAGGAGGCTTGGGTACCGGCCAAAGCGGAGTTTGAGCAGGCTCCCAGCGGGTACCTGGTGGCTAGGGGAACCCAGCACCAACTCATCCTTGCTCCTGATCTGAACAGTGGGGTGACGGTGGATTTCCTGACCCCGGATGGGATGCGGCTGCAGTCAGCGGTGTACGGAATCGGGGTGATGGACCCAGAGAGTGGCAAGGATTACCTTCTGGCCGAGGTGAAGAACAGCTCACCCACCTTGGTTTCAGCCACGGAGGTGGTCTACCAGGACGCGTTCGACGACGTTCATGCCGACATCCGTTACCGGCTGGGGTTGGACCGTTTTGAGCAAGACCTGATCCTGCGCGAGCAGGTTTCGCCCGAGTTGCTCGAACAACTCGGGCTCAATCCCAAAACTGCGCGGCTCTTCCTGCTGACTGAATTCCTCGAGCCTCCGTCCCCTGTGAGCGTCTCCAAGCCAGTGCGAAGCGGCCAGGGCCGGTTCCTGGCGGACGAGGAGCTTGGTTTTGGGGAGATGCGCATTGGCAGAGGATCCGCCTTCTCGCTGGAGGATGAGCAGCGTGGTTTCGAGGCCCCCGTGGGCAAGGAGTGGCTGGACTTGGATGGGCGGCGGTTCTTGCTGGAACAGGTGGAGTATCTGGACGTGTTGGAGCCCCTGCAGCGTCTGCCTTTGCCCGATCAAGCGCGGGCGGGAGCCATTCAGTCCAAAGCCCGGCGCTTGGCCAACATCGGCAATGGGAAGAATTTTCGGGAAGCGCGTTCCCAGAGTTTTCCGGCGATGCGCTCGGAAGTCCTCCAACCTCGGTCGGTCGCCCGTTCGGCTGTCAAACCCTCCTCGCAACTGGCCAAAGCCCCCGGACTGGTGCTCGATTATGTCATTACCATCAACACAGGGCTTGCGAACTATACGTTCAAGTCCGGGTACACATACTCGTTGACCACAGCGATCACCGCCACAGGGATGACGACCTTTGAACCCTCCGTGGTGCTGAAGTATGCCCGGGGAACCAAGCTGACGGTCAGCGGGCCATTGGCCTGGAAGGCCGAAGCCTATCGGCCCGTCATCCTGACGGGCTGTGACGATCCCACCGTGGGCGGTCAGGTGGGAACGGCGGCATTCACCAACTCTTACGCGGATATCGCGCTGGAGCTAACTTCGACCACGCCCCCCGTGTCTGTGAGGGATCTGCATATTCGCAATGCGAAGACGGCGATCAAGATCACGGGAGGGAGCAGCAACGTGCTTAGCCACCTACAGATGATCAACTGCCAAGTGGGGCTGCAGGCAACCAGCAGCGGCGTGATGTTGCGAAACGGGCTCTTGGTGAATGTGCTGACCAATCTCACGGGATCAAGCAGCACGGTGCAAGCTGAGCATCTGACCGTCGATGGTGGGAGTTGGCTCAACCACAACTCGGCGCTGACCCTGAGTCTGGTCAACTCTATCGTGACGGGGGTGACCAATCTGGGAACGATCAGCTCCACATGCACGACGATCTACGGGAGTTCGGCAGGCGTGTTCCAGAGCGTCGGAGCGGGGGGGCATTACCTCTCGGCCTGGAGCCCTTTGCGCAACGTGGGAACGACCAGCATCAACGCCACGTTGAGCAGCGAACTGCGAGATCGGACGACCGAGGCGCCCCAGGTGCGCAGCGATGTTGTGACCAGCGACACCACCTTTGGCCCATTGGTCTGGCGCGACCGCGACACGCCCGATCTGGGTTATCATTATGATCCGATCGACTATGCGGTGGGGTATTTGACGGTCACCAACGCCACGCTGAACATCACCGTCACGAACACGGCGGCAACCAACCTGGTGTTTCCCACGACGATCGCCCACTTTGGGCCGTATGCCGGAGGCATCTGGCTGCGTGGATCCAGTCATCTGTGTGTGGAAGGAACTCCCAAGAACCTCATTCGCTTCACTCGTTTTGACGCCATCCAGGAGCAACCCTTCCAGTGGGGGGGATCCCTGACGAACACCACCGGCATTCTTCATGTGGCACCTCAGACCTTGGGAGCTCTTGGCTTTCGTTTCGCCCGCTTCGACGCGATTCCCTTGCCCGTTCCCACCTACTTCATGTATCTGGAGGCAAGTTCCTGGGGCTTGGACCGGCTCATGGTGCGTGACAGCGAGGTGTTTTTGGCCGGACTGACCTTGAGCGGCACCCTCGCCAACGAGAAACCCAAGGTGAGTCTGATCAATAGTTACTTTGAGGGCAGTGCCATCGTGTTGAGCCGATATCTGCAGCTGGAGATGTACAACAACCTGATCCGCCGAGGCGACATTACCTTTGATTGCCAGAACAGTTCTCCCCTCTGGACGGTGAAGGATACCGTTTTTGAGTCGGCAACGATTACGGATTGGGGCCTGCGGTTCGATGGAAACTACAATGCGTACATTGCTGCGACCAATCGGTTGCAGTCGACGGATGGAAATGATCGGGTTCTTTCGAGTTTCACCTATGGGACCGGCCCCTTTGGCGCTTGTTACCAGGTGTCCGCAAACCTCCTGAACCAGGGTAGCCGGCTTGCGAGCGCAGCCCAGCTGTCCCATTACACGGCGCTGACGACCGACCAGAGCACGGAGGGCACGAGCCAAGTGGATATTGGCTACCACTATGTGGGTGCCTCGGGTCAGGAACCCCGGGACAGTGATGCCAATGGGGTGCCTGACTACGTGGCCACCCGCACGGCGACCTGTTACTGCGAAGGAGTAACCAACACCCCGCCTTCAGTGCGGTTTCTGTCTCCGACCGATGGTAGTGTGTCTGCGTGGCAGACGAACATGGTGATGGTATTGGAGGCGAGCGCCGACGATGTAGATGGGACGGTGAGCTCAGTGCAGTTCGTGTACAATGGGACCACGACGACCCTTGCTAGCCCGCCTTGGTTAGTGATGTGGACTAATCCGCCCTCCGGGGCCCTGACGCTGACGGCTAGGGCTTACGACAACAGCAGTGCCAGTGATTCCACGACCATCGTGGTTACCAACAATGCCCCTCCCAGCGTTTCGATTACCACCCCGGCGAACCGGACAGTGTTTGCTGCGGGGACCACCAGCGTGACCCTGACCGCGCAGGCGTCAGATACTAGTGGGATTAGCCGCGTGGACTTTTACAGGGGAAGCACGTGGATTGGACAGGGGTCTGGGAGCGGTAGCTACACGAAATCCTGGACCGGGCTCTCGAACGACGTTTATGCGGTGACTGCCCGGGCTACGGACAATTGGGGGACGGTGGCCGAGTCCGCAGTGTGCCTTTTCACCGTCAACCCGCCACCCACGGTATCGATTACTTGGCCTACGAATGGGGCTGCCTTCAAGGTGGGAACTGACGTAACGATTCAGGCCAGCGCCAGCGACGCAAACGGTATCGCGAAGGTGGACTTCTTTGCGGGCACCAACTTTGTGGGCACGTGCACCAACGAGACTACCTGGACTACCGTGGCCAAGGGGTTGAAACCCGGCAAGTACAGCCTGCGCGCGCAGGCGTTTGACAAGAGCAAAGGGCGAGGGGTTTCGACCAACGCCGTGACGATCACCGTTGCGGAGCAGCAGTTGATCGCCGGAAAAGGGTATTGGGATCCGGCCTTTTCGCTTTACCCAACAGGTGACGGCGTGAGACTGAATCTGGTCGAGGTGGGTGCCTTGGCGGTGACCACGAATCAGGTGGTGATGGTGGGAAACCTCCACAACGACTTTGGTACAGGGGCACTACTTGAGAACTGGAACATGGGAGCATGGTACAACGATCCGGCTAATGGGACCCCAGAGATTAGGGCTCTGAAGCTGCGAGGGGCAGATCTCTTTGTGGGAGGCTCCTTTACTTGGAACGATGGTTATGGCTGTGTCGCCGTAGTGAATGGCACGAACTGGGCTTGGGCCGGTAGCACCTTGGCTCATACAAATCCCACCTCTAAGCCTGCCGCCCATGCTCTGGAGTTGTTCAATTCGGAGCTCTACATGGGAGGGGACTTCACGAGTGCGGGTGGTGACGGGAATATCCGGTACGTGGCCAAGCTCAATACCAACGGGACAAGCTGGCTTCGTGTGGGCAATGGTCTCAACGGTGCTGTTCGAGCCTTCGCAGTTCTGGGCAACACGCTCTACGTCGGTGGAGACTTTACCAGCGCCGGAACTAACACTTCGATCAAGTATCTAGCCCGGCTTGGGACTAACGGCTGGGAGCGAGTCGGGACCGACCTAAATAGGCGAGTGCGGGCTTTGGCGGTGTGGCGGGATCAACTTCTGGTTGGCGGAGAGTTTAGTTCAGCGGGGGGGGACACTAATGCACAGTGCATCGCCCGTTGGGACGGTCGACAATGGAACTCTTTCGGCCGTGGGGTCGGCGGAGGAGTTACGCAGCAGGGAGAGGACGTTCCTCCGTGGGTGAATGCGATCAGCGTTCGTGGTGACGAGGTCTACGTGGGAGGGGAGTTCAACTACGCAAGGAACCTTGACGCCAACCTTGTGGCCAATTACGTGGCCAAGGCCAGTTGGAACGTCACCGATCAAACCTGGACTTGGTCCGACATGGACCACGGGGTGACGTGGGGGCTGCCGGGAAGTGACGATGGTGGCGTGGACACTACCGCAGCGACATGTGTTAATGCGATAACCATTCGGGAGAATGGGAGTCCCGCAACCTCTGGATCCTATGACGTGATTGTTGGGGGGAGGTTGAGTTGCGCTGGAGGACTGACGAGCTATGCGGTCGCGCGTTGGATCGTGGGCACGAATGATTCCCCCGGCACGAACCTTCCAACCGTGAGCATAGCTAGCCCCGCGAATTATTCCTGCTACGCTACGAACGAGAACATAACCCTGCAGGCTACAGGCGTGAACGTTTACGGAGGTGCGACATGCGCTGGGCTCGCCTGGTTTGTGAATGGGGCATGCGTAGGGAGCAACACTGTTTCTCCGGGCTACACGGTCGAATGGACTCCAGGGACAGCCGGTAGCTACTCCATTACCGCTGTGGTCACCGATACGGCGGGCCGGAGCAGAGCCTCTGCTCCAGTCACGATAATGGCTCGGAACGCCAGCGCTATCACTGCCCTCAACGACCTCTACAGTAATCTCGTTAACGGACAAGCCAACGTCTTGAACGTCCTCACCAACGACACGCTTGGAACGAATCCCGCCTGGATCTCCAGCGTTTCCCAGGTGTGGTGTCCCTTGGGCTCCGTCGGAATTCGCTCGAGTGGCGGCCTCTCCACCACCGGCACCAACATTATCTACACGCCCAACGCGAACACTTACGGGACCAACGTGTTCATGTATACCGTCACCAACGCAGCTGGAGCCTCCAGTTCCGCCCTGGTGACCGTGTACGTGCAGGCCAAACCCACCGTGCAGATCACGAGCCCATCGGATGGTTCCACGATTGGTGTCGGCACAGGTGTAACGGTGGGCGCATCGGCCGCGGATCTGGATGGCACGGTGTCCAGCCTGGCCGTCTGGGTCAACGGATCGCTTTGGGCCACGACCAATATTTCCACTTTCTCCCGCGCCTGGAGCACTGGCACTGCCGGTTACTATACGTTTACGGCCGTGGCCCAGGACAGCCAGGGCAACACCGATAAGTCCACGCCGGTTACCATACGGGTTACGCGGGCGGGGCTCAACTACTCCCCCCAAGCGGCGATCTCGAGTCTGGCTACGAGCACGACGGTCCTGAACAACTTCACCGACGTTACCTATCCCGTCGTTCGCGACGGCTTGGTCACGCTCACAGGTACCGCCTATGATCCCGACGCCGCCGATCCTGTGTCTTATCAGATCCTCTTGTATCGGCCTGACGACCCCACCAACGCCTTCGCCAACGTGACTCCCGCAGCCAACGCCGTCGGTTGGCGTCAGGGTTCGGTACTCAATAACAACTTCGACCCTATAAATCTGAGCACCGTTCCCAATGGAGTCTACGACCTGGTCCTGGTGGTGCGGGGAGGGGCGGATGTGGCGACGAACCAGATTCGGATCCTGCTGGATACCGAACTGAAGATAGGCCAATTGACCTTTAGCGAGCAGGACCTGGTCATTCCAGTCGGAGGGGTTTCTTTGACGCTCGTGCGCAAGTACGATTCCTACAATCCCGTTCAAGGCGATTTTGGCTACTGTTGGACCTATGCCTTGAACGACATGGACGTGTCTCTAGATGAGACTCGCACCGATACGATCGCAGAGGGTGGCTTGGATCCCAGCGACAGCACACCTTCGCCCGCGTTTAGCATGCGCAGCGGCGGCGGACGCAACGTGACGCTCACGCTGCCCAGCGGGCGGCGGGCTACGTTTGACTTCACCCCGAGGTATGTTTGCGGAGTAGCCCACGCGGCATGGAAGAGCCCCCTTGGAGTGTCAGATACCCTTACGATGAGCGGGGTCGATGTCATCGAGTTTATCCCTTGGCTGCACTGGAAAGCAGCTGGTCCCTCCACCCCATTTGAGGCCTTCGATATCCCTGGGTTTACCCTCGAAACGCTGGATGGAACCAAGTACGAGTTAAGCCACGACAGCCTCACGTCGCCTACCGGGTACGCTTACCTGGATTCTCAGTCCGTTGCTCACTACGTGACCCCCCGGCCAGGGAAACTGAAGCTTAAGAAGATCACGTTGCGCACGGGAGATACGATCGAAATCGGCTCGACTGCAGTGTTGCGGCGCAATCCTGAGGGTACTCAGACTAACGCGTTGAGCTTCGTGCGCGACTCGCAGAACCGCATCATAGAGGTCTGGGACCCGATATCCTTAACCAACGGCAACGCGGCCGTGAAGTACTTCTACAACCCGGCCAGCGGCAACCTGACCCATGTCCTCAGGCTTCAGAATCGGAGTACTGCCACCTATTCCACCAACGTTTACCGTTACGAGAATCCTGTCTTCACCAACTACATTACCTCCATCGATGATCCGCGGGGGATCACCATCGCACGCAACGAGTACGACGATCTAGGACGCTTGGTAAAGGTCACCGATGCGGATGGGAGGACCACCACCCATCTCCATGACACAACCAACAGGGTGGAGACCGTTACGAACCGGTTGGGCAAGCAAACCACCTACGGCTACGATACGCGCGGTAACGTCACAAGCGTGGTCGATGCTATCCCCACTACCAGCACCTTCGCGTACGATAGCCTGAACAACAAGACAAATGAGGTCCTGGCTGGGATGGTGACCAACATCTACGTGTACGACACGAATTGCCTGATGACCCAGAGTATCCAAGGTGGGATCGCCACCAACTGGTACACCTACGATAAGACTGGGCAGCTGCTCTCCAGCACGAGTCCTTCGGGAAGCGTCACGTGGAATTATTACGATGCCTGTGGCCAACTCACCTACTCCAAGAACGAAGGAGGCGGGATCGTCTTCAACATCTACGACGAGTCCACCAAGAAGTTGACTTCGAGCACCGACGCCAGCGGAGTCACCAGCCGGTATCAGTACGATGCCTCGGGTAACGTCAATGCCATCATCCGGGGTCACTACTCGGGAAGCACGTTCACCCCCGTGAGCACAAACGGATTCCTGTATGACATCAACGGAAATCTAACATCAACGACGAACGCGCTAGGGGTGGAGACTCGGATGCTCTACGATGCGCAGAACCGGGTTGTGAGTACCACGGTGGCGGTTGGCAAGACCGAAGAGGCAACCACGCAAACTATTTACGACCTCTCTGGCCGGGTGTCGCGGAGCATCGATGCCCTGACTTACGTGACAGCTTTTGGGTACGACAACCAAGGCAGAAGGGTGGCCGTCACGAATGCCTTTGGCACATCCAAGGCGCAGGTTACCCTCTCCAAGTATGATGCGGAGGGGAACCTGACCAATGTGACCGACAATCTGCAGCGTCAGACCGACTATCAATACGATGAGATGGGACGCCAGTTCAAGACGACCTATCCCACGCTGACCACCAACGTGGCGCGACTAACCTCCACATCCGGCTACGACGCCCTTGGGCGGCGCACTGCTGAAACAAACGTGGCTGGCTTGGTGAGCCGCTTCGGCTACGACGCCTTGGGGCGCTTTACTGCGGTCACAAACGCCTTCGGTACCAACGACACGATCTGGGTCACCTACACTTACGACGCTTCGGGCAACCAAATCGCCCAGACCAACGCAATGGGGCGGGTCACGAAGTTCGAGTACGACCTACTAGGCCGCCGGACCAAGCGGATCTTGCCTGGAACCCAAAGCGAATCGTTTGGCTATGACTCAGCGGGTAGGCTCATAGCCCACACGAACTTCAACAACGTTCTGGTTTCCTATCGGTACGACGACATGGGTCAGTTAGGTTCCAAGTCTTCCGGCGCATACTCCGAGATCTATGGTTACTCACCTGCCGGGCAGATGACCAGCCGAACCGACGGGAGCGGTTCGTTCACGTGGGTTTACGATTGGCGGGGGCGGTTGTGCACGAACACCACCCCGGTAGGTACCCTCATCTATTCCTACGACCGCAACAATAACCTGGGCTCCATGCGCTCACTCAGTTCGAGTGGGGTGAACCTATCGTACGGGTACGATGAGCTGAACCGCTTGAGCAGTGTGACAAACAACGCTTGGGGCGGCACCAGTAGATACACGTATGATGGAGTGGGCAACCTGCAGACTACGCTCTATCCCACCACGACGGTGGTGACCAATTGGTATGAGTACGACAGTCTAAACCGGGTGACCAACGTTACTTGGAAGGCTGGCGCTACCGTTTTGGGCAGCTTCGGGTACCAGTTGGGCGCAGCGGGAAACCGCCTCGGTCTTGCCGAAGTCAACGGGGGCAATCGGACCTACTCTTGGAACTACGACAACGTCCTCAAACTGAAGCAAGAAGCGATCACCGGTACACCATCAGCCTCCCTTGGGTACGGGTATGATACGGTGGGTAACCGCACGACCCGGACCGGATCGCCGCTAGTCCCCCAGACACTCAACTTCGACGTCAACGACCGGCTAGACAATGATGCGATTCCTACCAATGCCAATCCGTATTTTGATGACCAAGGCAACACGACCAGCTACGGCGGTACGTATGGATATGATTGGGCCAGCCGGATGACGAGCAGTCCCACGGTGTCGAGCATGGTGTACGACGCCGATGGGAACCGGATCAAGAAGGTCGTGGGAAGCACGACCACCTGGTACCTGGTCGCCACGGTCAACCCCAGCGGCTACCCACAGGTAGTGGAAGAGCACACAGGCACGACACCCGGAACGGTGAGTCGCCGGTATGCCTATGGGCTGGATCTGATCAGCCAGAACGCGGCATCCACGACTGTATACTTCGGCTATGATGGATTGGGGAGTACCCGGTTCCTGATCAATGCGGGAGGCGGGGTAGCCAATACCTATGTCTACGATGCCTATGGGAGCCTGCTTGCTTCGACTGGAACTACCCCGAACAACTACCTCTACACAGGTGAACAATGGGATTCCGATCTAGGCATGTATTACCTGCGCGCCAGGTACTATAAACCCGACCACGGACGGTTCTGGACCCAGGATACCTTCGAAGGCTCCCAATCCGATCCCCTCAGCCTCCATAAATACCTCTATGCGGCGGATAATCCCGTCAACATGGTGGACCCCAGCGGGGAGAACAGTGATGTCATCTCGTTCAACATTTCGGGTGCTATGGCGGCTAGCTTGGCGGCGTTCACTGCGGCCTCCATTTACGAGGCGAAGACCCACGCAATTGGGAATCTGATGGTAGCTGCTTGGAACCAGACAACGGCGGATGCTAGTTCACTCGCTGATGCGGCAGAGTCCGCGTTGTCTGTTGCTCGAACATCAGTTCGAGACTTGCTCAAGCAGGCAAAGGAGATTTTGAAACAAACAGGTCGATTGGTGCAGCAGATCAAAGTCGTTCCGATACCGAAATCAGTCATCCCGAACGTCGCCAACCACGTTGAGACGGCTCAGGCCAGTGGACACCCGATGATTTTGCAGAGGGTAACGCCAGCCCAAGCCGCAGCAAACAGACGCGCCGCCACTGGACTTCTAGGGCCAGCAGGCTTAGGCAAGAGCTGGGACGAATATCCGTTCGCCTCTGGCAAGACTCCAGCCATGGTTCTTCCAGCAAGAGTTGTCGCCGTTCCTTGGCTGGAAAACTCCATTCAAGGCGGCATCATCTCAGCCTGTTATCGGCTGGAAAAAATCAATGTCGGCACGCCTTACATCGTGGTGGTAACTCCGTGAGGCAGGGAAGGCTTATGCGAACGACTGCCATCACAGTTCACAACAATCAGACGCTTGAAGTTTTTGTTGAGAAGCGAAAGGACGGCTTTGAGCTTTGGATGGTTGGGCCGATGAAAGCTAACGACCGAGCAGTTTTAGACCATCATCTTACCCATGATGATTTGGAGGCGCGTCTGGTGTATGCAAAGCCCGGCGATCTGATTTGGCGCGATGCGGCGGCTTCGGAAATACCGACGGAGAAACATCAGAACGCCATCGAGGGGGAGAAAACCATCCAGCAAGGCACATTCTGGGATTTTGAAAAGTTGCACCAATCGGTTGGCGGTCACTTTGGTGCGATTGCCCTTCTACCAACAGATCGGAAGGAGTCGAACGCCGCAAAGAAGCTGCTGCTTGGCCGATGGACCGACGGTGTCGCAACCCTGAACATAGAGCCAAACAACAAACTCGGATGGTCATGCACCGATCTGAATCATCCGCTCAATGTCGGCGAAAAGATTGACGGGCACGCACCGGATTGGTGGAACTTCGCCATGTGGAGAGTCGCTCTCATGAACGACGAACACAAGTGCGGCACGCATGTCGGCGTTCTGCGAGTTGATGAACGCGAATTGCACATCGAAGGAGTAGGCGGACTGCATCGCTTGGCAACTGTGTTTCATCGAGTCTGATTCGGTGTCCCGCCAAGAGGTGAATAGGAATTTAGCGCGGAGGCCGCGTCGGAGAAAGTCGGCCACCCGCGCCTGCCGCACAGTCCTGACGCCCTATTTCCCCAAACATCCCGCATCCCCAACACCGGGAGAGTCGCCCCTGTCGCAAAGACTCGGAAAAGAGTCAGTCCGACTAATGAAAAGGGTCAGTCCGACTAAGGTGCTATATGGAGCTTGACTGAAGGAGTCTTTCGTGTCTGGATTCACGCATGTCACGGCCCATAAGGATTGAATTTGCAGGAGCGGTTTATCACATCCTGGCGCGAGGGAACCGGGGGCAAAAGATCTACGCCGATGATGATGATCGGAAAATGTGGGTGGCGACTTTGGTGGAAGCGCGGCGACGAACCGGCTGGCGGATTCACGCTTGGGCACTCATGGGCAATCACTACCATTTGCTGCTGGAAACGCCCGAACCCAATCTGGTCAGCGGAATGAAATGGCTGCAAGGCACCTATACGCAGCGCTTTAATGCCCGGCATCGCCAGCGGGGCCATTTGTTTCAAGGCCGTTATCGGGCGGTGCCCGTGGGCGTGGAGGAGCCAGAGTATTTTCAGACGGTCAGCACCTACATCCACCTCAACCCGGCCAGGGCCAAGTTGATTCGCATTGGCGAGCAAAAGCTGTGGGACTATCGGTGGAGTAGCTATCCCCATTACGTGCGTGGGAAGCCACCGGAATGGTTGGTGAGGGAGCGGGTTTTGGGGAGTCTGGGCTTGGGTCCCGAGGATCGGTCGGGGTATGAAGCCTATATGGAGACGCGGACCTTGGAATTGGGAATGAAGGCCGGTCGGCGGGAATTGGAGAGTGCGTGGAAGACCGTGCGACGGGGTTGGTATTTGGGTGGAGAAGGCTTTAAAGAGCGGTTGCTGGCGCGGGCCAAGGATGTGCTGCTGGGCAAACGGCTCGAATCGCACAGCGGGAGGGCTCGGGCGGCCCATGACATGAGACAAGCGGAGCGGATGTTGGAAGGGGGGATGCGGGTGTTGGGGTTGCGGCGGGCGGATTTGGCCAAGGCGCCAAAAGGGCAGCTGGAGAAGCGGGTTTTGGCGTGGTGGGTGTACGGACATACGACCGTGACACGACGGTGGGTTGCCGAGAATCTGAAGATGGGGTATGAAACGGCGGTGAGCCGGGCAGTGAGCTTGGTGGAATCCAGCGCCGCAAAGGAAGTGATCACAATGAAATCGAAACTAAAGAATGCCGACGTCAGCTAAATACGCACATTGTGACATCACAGCACGATAGTCGGACTGACCCTTTTTTACGTTAGGTCTCGCCTCGGAGGGTAACGTCGGTTCCCTCACGGCAACGATGGGAATCTGGAGTGGCATTGCTGGAAATTATGTTTCGCGTGTTGGCCCTCAAGTCCGGGATGCGTTTTCACGAAGTTCCCAGGCGGCGGGCCAACTGTTCACCGAAATAGGCGCCTTTGCGCAGAATCAAGCGGGGCAGGTTCTCAGGCTAATGCAGACCAGCGCGCAGAATCTGCAACTCGAAGAAAATGTGCGAAGGGGGAACCGCGTGATCGATTTTGTTGTGCGGTATGGAAATCGCATCGCTCAGATCGAGGTCAAGTATGGCTTGCCGTATCGGACCGGTCCGGCACTGACAAGGCTGGTTGGACAGGTGGAAGCTGCGGCAGCTCATGGTGAAGGCCAAATTGTTCTTTGGACGCTGCGCGCTCCGACAGCAGAGCAGGTAAGTCTCGTCGCCAAGAATCTTGGAGCGAACGCAACCCGGGTGCAGTTCGTCAATAGCGTTGAGGGACTATTTCAGTGGGCCAGGATTTACTTCGGATTGTAAGAGCAATATGATGAGCAAGGTTGCAACGGCTTTACGACAACAGTTCATGGCTTCGCTGAGGCGGCTGCTTCCGGCTTTCCAGGAGGACAGGAAAGTCGAACTTCCTTCCGGTTGGAGAGCCTACCGCTGCGAAGTCGGAGGCAGACTCACTGCCTTCGTGATTCTCTGCCTTTCATCAAAGGATGATCGCTTTACTGTTGAACTGGCATGGAGCATCGATGGGCACCTTCCAGCATCTTCGATTCTGCTGACCCCTGGCGCGGAGAAGACAGGAGAATCGATTCGACTGTCTTCGCTGTGGCACCCGCAACGGATCGACTTTTGGTGGTCAGTAGGAAGGCAACGGACGCTCGAGGAGATGGCGAACTTCGTGCCCGGCCAAAGCGTCGAGGAGAAGCTCCTGGACATTGACGCCAAAGTGTCAGACGCCATGACCAAGATTCGGGACTTTGGAGTGCCCTACCTTAAAGGCATCAGCGACCGTTTTGGCGTGCCTGCAAGCTGCTTCGAATCCACCGCGTTGCGGCGAAAGGAGCAATAGTGTTACGAACTTAATTGAGGTAGCAAGAACGCTCGATCTGGCACCGTAAGGATTTTCGGCTCTTTGCCGCACTGCCGTTGCATTTCGTTGCCGAATCAAAAGGGTCAGTCCGATAATAGTGAATGCACTTGACTGTTGCGTTGGAGTGGCTTTGAGTCGGGGAAATGTCACGGCCTATTCGCATGGAATATCCGGGAGCGGTGTATCACGTCATGGCGCGGGGGAACCAGGGGCGGAGGGTGGTGCAGGATGATGGGGACCGGAAGATGTGGATCGCGACGCTGTGCGAGGCTTGGCGGCGGACTGGATGGCGGATTCACGCTTGGGTGTTGATGGACAACCACTATCACCTGCTTTTGGAGACGCCCGAAGGCAACCTGGTCAGCGGGATGAAGTGGCTTCAAGGCACCTACACGCAGCGGTATAACGCGCGCCACCGCCTGCGGGGGCATCTGTTCCAAGGCCGCTACCGAGCCATACCGGTGGAGACGGAGGAGCCGATGTATTGGCAGAGGGTGAGTACTTATATCCACTTGAACCCGGCGCGAGCCAACCTGATCCGGATTGGCGAGGAGAAGCTGCGGGAGTATCGATGGAGCAGTTACCCGAATTACGTGAGGGTAAACGCGCCCGAGTGGCTGGTGAGGGAGCGAGTGCTTGGGAGCTTGGGGATGGGGCCGCAGGAGAGGCGGGGGTACGAGGTGCACATGGAAAGTCGGGCGCTGGAACTGGGGAGGACCGCTGGGCGCAGGGGATGGGAGGCGGCGGGGAAGGAGCTGCGGGGGGGATGGTATGTGGGGGGGGAGGGTTTTGGGGAGCGACCCCTGGCGCGCGCCCGGGGGGTGAGGGCGGGCGGGGGGGTGGAGGCACACACGGGCGCAGGGCGGGCTGCCCACGGGCAAAGCCCAGCGGAAGGAATGATGGAGGAGGGGTTGCGGGCATTAGGACTGAGGAAGGAGGAGTTGGGGAAGAGCCCAAAAGGGCAGCTGGAGAAGCAGGTTCTGGCATGGTGGGTGTATGGCCACACGACCGTCAGCCGCAGATGGGTGGCGGAGAAGTTGGGAATGGGCCATGAGTCGGCGGTGAGCCAAGCAGTGCGGCATGTGGAAAGAAGCACTGCAGGAAGAGCGCGCTCCCTGAAAGAAAAACTGAACACACTGACAGGAGAGATAACACCGCGATGAGAAAGGAATCACGATTCTCGGACTGACCCTTTTGAGACTGGAGTCAGCCAACGGCTCCATACTCGTCAGCCGGCTTGGTCAGCGCGGATTGATTCCTCTTACGGGTGGGTCCGAATGGGGCGTGCCACAGGCTTGGTGGAGGTGCGATAGGCTATTGGGCGGGGCGATGGTGCAGGGTGAACCGGGCTGACTATTGGATGTGTGGGTCGCGTTGGACGGTAGCAGTGGTTCCCCCACGTTCGCCACGGGTATACAGGGTACCTCCAGTAGACATACGGCGCCCAGGTAGTCCGATAGGAGTAGGGGATGACGGCCGGTCGCTCGTAGTAGTAATACTCTGCGGTGGAGACTCGAGGCGCTGGAGGTGTCACATAAACGACTTGGGGTGCAGGCTGAGCTGGGATGGAAACGGGTGCTGAAGTTGGGGCGAGGCTCGGTCGGGAGGATAACTCACTGCCGCGGCGAATGAGGGCCGACATGATCTCTGGCGCCACGCCTTGTTCGTGAAGGTAGATGATTTCATCTGACGTAAGCCTTGGCACAGAGGTGGAGTTTTGCACCTGGGACAGAATGACCCCCTTATCCACCCCTTGGCGGCTTAACTTGGCGACTTCCGTCACATCCCAGCAGAGCGCTTTCGCTTGCATGGCAGCAGAGATCCGCTCAGCCAGGGTTGAGGGAGCGGGCGGTGGGTCGGGGGTGGGGGAGGAGGGAGCAGCGGCATCCGCTTCGGCCATGCAAAGGCAGCCTATGAGGGTCGTCAAACAGGCGATTAGCTTCACACTCCAAGTCTACGCGTTTTTGGCGAACCTGCAACTATGGCATACCCGCTCCTTGACGGCGGTCCCGAACTTTACTCAAAGTGCTCGCAAGCACTTATGGACGGACTTGCCTTGCGCAGACTGGTCGACTCAGTGGGTTTCATTCTGGCCACCAACGCCCCAGCGTGGGGTGTGCTGCGGATCCCGGTCAGGCCAGGGAAGAGCAACCCCTGGCATGGAGGTTTCCGTTGGCTGGCCCCATGGCTGTCCCTCCTCTACTGTATTCTATCCCTCCAGGGCGCAACGCGCTCCCGCTTGGATCTCAACGGCCAATGGGATTTCTATCCGGACGTCGGGGAGGCGACCCTTGAAGCCGTGACCGTGAAGCCGGGCAGAATCCAGGTGCCGGGGGCCTGGCAGGCCCAAGGCTACGGCCAACCTGGCGGCAGCATCCCTTCATCGGTCGTCGGCTCGGATCTGACACCCGCAGAGTACCTGCGTCACAACCTGACCGCTCGCTGCCTCTATTTGAGGGGTTTCGATGCGCCATCGGCGTGGCGTGGCTCTCGCGTTTTTCTGTGTGTCCGACGGGTCTATCGTTATGCCGACGTGACGGTGAATGGCGTTCGCATCGGCGAGTACGAGGGCTTCAGCAGCCCTTTTGAGTTCGACATCAGCGAGGCGCTCTCTTTCGGGCAAACCAACCGGCTTGTGATTGGCGTGGACAATCGCGCTCGCAAGGATCGTGACACGGTGGGCATGGGCAATTACTTCAGCAACGCCGGCGGGTTCGGTGGCGACGTCTATCTGGAAGCGCGACCGCCGGATCGGATTCACGATGTCTTCGCCATTCCCCGCATTGCCGCCTCACAAGCTCTGATCCGTGTCACCCTGAAGACGGTCAACTCGGACTGGCCGGCCGGAATCAAGATATCGGCAGAGGTGGCACCCTGGGCACCCTCTGGGGGAGCGCAGGTCTTGGCGGGCAACACGCAACAAACATTGCCCAAGGGGGTTAACCAAGAACCGACGCTGGACCTACCGGTTCCCCTCGCGCCGCTCCGGCTCTGGAGTCCGGACGATCCGTTTCTTTACGTCGTAACCGTTCGTCTGTCCAAGGATGACCAAGTGTTGGACGAGGCGAGCGTTCGTTTTGGCATGCGCGAGATTGTGGCCGAGGGAACCAAGTTGTTCCTCAATGGCAAACCCATTTTCCTTGCGGGCTATGGAGATGACACTACCTATCCCATCACCGGAATGATGCCCTGGGACAAGGGGACGTACGTCAAACAGCTGCGGTTGATGCGCAGCTTGGGTTTCAACTTCGTCCGCCACCATTCCTGCACTCCGCACGACGAGTATTTCGAGGCAGCCGATGAAGTGGGCATGCTGGTGCAGCCGGAGGCCGGCATGGCCTACGACAAGTTCTGGCCCAAGGCGCATGGTCTTTTCGCCAAGGAATGGCCCCACATTGTGCGCGCTTTCCGCAATCACCCGAGCGTCTGGGCCTGGTGTACAGGCAACGAACTGTGCAACTCGGGCGGGCTTCCCGATCGCGACACCAACTCGCTCGCGCTGGCTCTTTCCAAGCCGCTCACCAATGGGCCGCTCCAAACCGTGGTCGGCGAGGAGAACGGCGTTTACGGCCCGTTTGGAGCCTTCCCCACCAAATCCTTCAGGCAGTCGAATTACTACCGGGATGTGGAAGTTCTGGTGGACGGACAATCCTACAACCTGTTGCGGGGTGCCGTCACTTCGCGGGTATTTAAGGAGGGTCCGAACGAGCTGGGATTGAAGTTCATCTCAACTCGCGTCGGCACGGTCACCCGCGTGCGCTACTTCCGCGTGGCGGAGGAACAAGGCAGCCACGCCGGGCACCTTTGGGACAAGACTGGCCGGGAATTGGCCCGCGTGGCGTTCACCAACGAAACTGCGTCAGGCTGGCAGGAAGCAGCCCTGGCGGAGCCGGTCCGCATCAAGCCCAATGAAACCTATGTGGTGTCGGTGAATGCCAACACGGCCTACCCGGCGACGACGCCACGTGGAGCCGAGTTTAGCCGGCAGGACGCGCTGGAGATGGTCGAGTGGGCTTATCATCAGGCCAAAGCGCTCGATCCCACACGCCTGGTACACGCTTCGGATGGCGGCGTCCCCCAGCGATGGACGGACGTCGTATCCTCCAGGGGTTGGGAGAAGTATGGCCCGAAGCCCTACCTGCAGCATGAGTATGGGAACTACACTTGCTCGCTTCCGGACTTCTCGCTGATCCCTCGCCTGAACGGGGTGATACGTCCGTTGACCTACGAGCGCGCCCAGGCCTATGTGAAGCAGCATGGCTTGGAGGCGGTCTATCCGCGCCTTTACCACAGTTCTTTGGCCATGCGGGCCGACGCCCAGAAGCAGAACTTGGAGGCTGCCAGACTCACGGATGCCAACGCCGGCTACAGCTTCTGGCTCGGAATCGACTTCCCCGAATCGCCGGAGGGCTGCTGGGATGAGGGCATCCTCAATCAACTGTGGGAACCGAAGCCCGGCCTGACCAACGGCCTGACGGACATCACCGGGCCAACCGTGCTTGTGACCACTGCCGGCATCGAGTCGCGGTCGTTCTACAGCGACGAGACCAAGGCCGTAGGGCTGCGCTTGTCGCACTTTGGTGATCTGCCGCTCGAGAACGCGCGGGTGGTGTGGCGGCTACGGGATGGGGAGAAGATGCTGAAGGACGGGGAGTTACCATCCTTCTCCTGCGGGTTGGGTGAAGTCAAGCCGGCGGGTGAAGTCATTATACCCGCTTTGGCCTCGGACACGCCGCGGTTCCTCACTTTGGAGTGCGAACTTCGACAAGGAACGCGGCGCGTTGCGAAGAACGCGTGGGAGTTCTACGCTTACCCCCGTATCGCTCGCGCGAGTCCACTCGCTGGCGTGTACAGCGAAGCCGGCCCGCTGCCTTACGCCACCGCCTTGAGCACCAACGCACCGCTGCCCTCGGACCTTCGGCTCCTCCTCACCCGGGGGCTGAAACGGGAGCGGCATGGCGAACTGCTGCGTGCCGGAAACGCGGCCGTGCTGCTGCTCGGCACCGGCGGCTTCAAAACCCTCGACAAGCACTCTGACTATTTTCTGAATGCGTTTGGCGGCGCGTTTGGCGGCATCATTGAAGACCACCCGGTGTTTGCGCCCATTCCCCATCAGGGCCGCCTGCACCTAGGGTTGTATCAGCTCATCGCGGGGGGGAGACTGTTGGATGCCGAAACGATGCCCGCCGGGTTGCGAGACGGCTCGGTAGTGTGGGGCCTGGGGCTCACCGCCTGGATCGCTACGGAGAAGAATCTCCGGCGGAGCGCGCTCTACTGCGACGTATTGACCGACCGCGACCTTCACCTCATCCTCTGCAACCTGGATCTCCTGGCCGACAAGCCGGAATCCCGCTACGTGTTGGCCAAGACTCTCGATTACCTGTTGACCGGCAAACTTGTTCGGACGAGCACGCGCCTCGCCGCCGCCGAACTGGAGGTCCTCCTCGAATGACGCTCTTTACAACCCCATGAACCCGCCCACGCGCAGACTGCTTTGCCTCCTCCTCCTCGCCCCCGTGCTCGCCGCCGCCGAAAGGGTCGACCTCCGGGTTGATTTCTCGAAGCCGGACGGCACCTGGAACATGCCCGCGCTGGCGCTCGGTCAAGGCGGGCTGCAGGGGGATCCGATGATCGAGCCGCATATCAAAGAAATCCGTCAGCTCCGGCCCAGAACCATCCGGCTCTTCCTGAGCGAGTACTATCGCATCTACCCAGCGCGCGCCACGTACGATTGGACGAAGCTGGACCGTGAGTTGCGGGCGGTGCGGGCCACGGGAGCTCGGCCGACGTTGGCTTTGGCGATGAAGCCCCCCGTTCTCTATCCCAAGGTGGATCACTTCATCGTCCATCCGAACAACTACGAAGAGTGGGAGCGACTGTGCGAGGCCCTGGCCAAACACTGCCGCGAGCAAAGGTTCGAGGTGGCGGCGTGGGAAGTCTGCAACGAGCCCGATATTGGCGAACTGGGTGGAACCCCGCATTACTTCCAGAAGGCGGAGGACTACAATCAGTACTACACGCGCACGGTGACGGGCTTGCTCCGCGGCGATCCCGACGCACAAGTGGGCGGGCCTGCTGTGGCTTCGGCGGACAGCTTTCTCGTCGAGGGTTTGATCGGGCATTGCGCCACGAATCAAGTGCCGCTCCATTTTCTTTCCTGGCATTCCTACTCGGATTCGCCTGGCGGCCACGCCGGCAACATCGCCAAGCAACGGGCCCGGCTTGCGAAGCTCCCGCAACTCAAGGACGTGAAGCTGTTCATTTCGGAGTGGAACATGGATCTGATGCATCCCAACCTGGCTCCGGGGTTCCAACCTTGCTTTGTGCTGGAAACGATGCGCCGGTATGCGGAGGAGCGGCTCGACATGGCGGCCTATTACCACATTCGCGATTGCTTTGTGGACCCGGCCGATTTCGACTGGATGTCGCCCGGCGGACGCCGGTTCATGGCGCATTGGTGGAATACGATGCCGCAATACAGCGCGCTCTTCGATCACCACGGTCGCGTGCGCCCGGCGTGGTATGCCTTCCGGTTACTTGGCCAGCTCGACGGTCCGCGGTACCAGGTGGAGGGGGAACAGGGCGGCATCCGCGCCATCGCGGGCGACGGGGAGGGCTACAAACACCTGATCGTTTGGCGGCATGAGGAAGGGGGGCCCGCGGAGGTGGAAGTGAGGCTCGAACTGACCGGGGCCGGAGGCCGGAACGTGCGCGTGGTCAGACTCGACCCCAGCGCCGCGGTCAACAACATCCAAGTTGTCCATTTCGATCGCTCCGACCAACTCGGCAGCACAACGCTGCAACTCAAGCCATGGGATGTCCGATGGATCGAAATCGAATGAAGTGCTGCCCGCTGTCATTGGGATGGCCGAATCCGTTCAGTTTTCGGCGGAATCCTTGTTGAGCTGCGGTGTTTCTTCTCAGATACTGACGCCATTCAGACCTTGATCGATATGACTTGTGTGCCACGGACTTTAGAGCGGGGCCCAGGCCGGGAACTCCGCGGCGGACCGCGGATTTACGGTGTCGGCCGGACGCCCGTCCGCCGGCGGCTGCAGTGGCTGAATGCCGCCGCCTTGATCGGGATGGCGCTAGGCATGGCTGGCTTGGATGCTGCCGACGCAGCTCCAACCCCCTCTCCCGACGCTGCCACCCGCCTTGCCGGAGAAGTCCGCGGCCTGGGTTGGATTGTTTATGGCGCCCGATCGGCTCAGGGCGACTGGGACTTGTTCCGCTGCCGTCCCGACGGCTCGCAGCCGCACCCGCTTACGCAAACGCGGGAATTCAATGAGAGTTCGCCGCAGGTTTCGCGCGACGGACGGCAGTTGTTGTATCGCCGTATCAAACGCGGCGAGCAGTTCGATAACAACCGGCATGGCGAGCAGGGCGAGTTGGTCGTGGCCAATAGCGACGGCACGAACCCGCAGGCTTTGGGCGCGGAGGGCGAGTTCCCTTGGGCCAGTTGGAGCCCTGACGGCAGGCAAGTCGCCAGTCTCTCCATCAAAGGCGTGGTATTCGTCGACCTGACCACCAAACAGGTGGTGCGCAGGCTGGAACGAAAAGGTCTCTTCCAGCAGATGACCTGGTCCCCAGACGGCCAGTGGCTGGTGGGGGTCGCTAATTCCTACGGCACGGGTTGGAGCATAGCCCGAATGAACGTGGCCACGGGCGAGTCGGCTGCCGTAAACCGAGTCGATTGCTGCACACCAGACTGGTTTCCAGACTCGCAGGCGGTGATCTTTTCCTGGCGTCCGCCGGGACAGAAGACCAACAAAGGTTATGGATGGACCCAGCTTTGGATGGGGGACGCAGAGGGCAAAAGCCGCCAGCTCGTGTATGGGGAAGACGGACGCCATGTCTATGGTGGGCAGGTGTCGCCCGATGGTAGATACGTGTTGTTCACTGGCAATCTTCAGGAAGACGGTGATCCTGGCAATGCTGGGGCGCCCATGGGTTTGATGCGTTTGAGTGACGCTCCCTGCATAGGTGGGGTGAGTGTCGAACTGAGGGCTTTACATCCGAATGCCAAGGACGGCCCGGTGCTGGAGCTTCCAGTCGGCTGGGAGCCGTGCTGGACTGTTAACGACCTACCAGGCGTTTCGGAGTCTCTCTCGGTAGGGGCCAGCAGACTGTCTACAGCTGTCGAGCCCCCAGCACCTCGGGAGCGATCCAAAGCGGTCACCGAACTCGCCTCGGAACTGCACGGTCATGGTTGGATTGTCTTCAGCAGCAAGACAGAGCGGGGCGATTGGGATCTGTTTCGCATGCGCCCGGACGGCACCGATCGGCACAAGTTCATCGACATGCCCGGTTTCAACGAGGGCGGTGCCCGTTTTTCGCCGGACGGCAAACAGGTTCTCTTCTATCGCCTGCCCCAAGCCGACGAACTTCAGAATAACGAGTATGGCACCGGCGAGTTGGTCATTGCACGAGCCGACGGAAGTCAGCCCGTGGTGTTCGGCAAGGAGTATCCCTGGGCCACATGGAGCGCCGATGGACGGCAGGTGGCATGCCTGGCCCCCAAAGGAATCCAGATCATGGACCTCGAGAGCCGCCAGAACCTTCGCCAACTCCCGCGCAAGGGGCTGGTAAGTCAGTTGGGATGGTCACCAGACGGCAAATGGTTTACCGGCACAGCCAGTCATTTGGGGCCGTTCTGGAATATCGCACGGATGAATGCGGAAACCGGCGAGATTAGCGCGGTGAGCGAAACTGATCGCTACAACTGCACGCCCGACTGGGTCGCCGACTCGCGCCGCATCGTCTATGCCCGTGGCATCATCCCGGAAAAGCCCGGACGGGCCGAGTTGTGGGTAGCCACGCTCGACGGTCAAAAACCGCAACCGCTCTACGCCGAGGAAGGCCACCACATCTACGGCGCCTGCGCCTCGCCGGACATGAAGTATTTGCTGTTCACCCGCAGCGTTGCCGACCTTACCAAGGTGGATCAAAAAGATACCACCATGGCCATCATTCGTTGGTCCGATACCCCCATGCGGGGCGATGAAGGGGAGTCCCAACGATTCCCCCAAGCCCGGACGGGGCCACGACTCGACTTGGGGCCAGGCTGGGAGCCCTTCTGGACCCTGCTCGACCTCGGTGAACTCACCGCGAAACCTACCTCAGCCCGAACCGGGGCACTCCTGATGCGACCATGAACAAACCCATCCAGATCGGCCTTGCCGTCTCCACACTCCTCGCCCTGGTCTTGACATTGGCATCGTGCGGAAAACCCACTGGCACGTCCGGCCCCGGGGCTGCGGACCCGCACCTGACCACCAACGGCACCGTCGAAGTGACCGCGAAGTTGGTGGAGATTCCCGAAGGCGCGATCTTCCAGCGCGACCTCTACGACTACACGACCATCTTGAAATACCAGGTTGTGACACTGCACCGCGGGCAAGTGGCGACCAACACACTTTTCGTCGGACACTACAACCCTTGGAAACCCAGGGCTGAGGCGGCGGACCGGCGCGTCAAAGGTATCGGCGGATCGCTGAAGCAATTTCGGGCCGGAGCCCTGCATCGAATGGCGCTGGAGGTGCCGATCGACGACTACTTCATGGGGGGGATCGTGAACAAGTATTTCGGACAGGAAACCGGCCCGCTTTACTGGGCGGTCTGGACCAATCACGAATAGTCCGGGTTTTTCACCAGATAACCATGAGCTCACAAACCCTCTTTACCCTATTACTCGGCCTTTCCCTTTCGAGCGCGCTGCCTCGTGCGGCTTTCTCAGGCACGGGCGACTCCCCCGGTGCCGCTGGCGTGGAGGCCCAGGCGGCCGGGCCTTCCACGGAGGCCCCGGGCATAGTCGAAAAACTCAGCGTTCGCTTCTCCTGGGGGCATCAGTCCGCGGCTGTCCGGCCGTTCCACCTTGGCCTTGAAGCCAAGGGTGTCCGGATCGCTCCCCTGCGCGGCGATAGCCTCGAGTCGGGAGACGCGCTCCAAGCAGGGGTATGCGAAACCCGGGCAGGGGCCGGTGACGTGGATGCCGTGACCACGGAGGTGACCTGGACCAGACCCACAAAGCCGGCGCGCAAACCGCAGGAGATTTGGCGGCATTTGCTTGAACACGGGACACCCGGTCAGATCGCGCGGCTCAAAGATGACCCTGGCCTCCAACCCGATGCCCCTACTGTCACCGTGCTGACCTCGGCGGACGGCACCCAGGGCTTCAGTATCGGCCTGGAACAACTCGCCCGGCACAAGGCGATGTGGCTGCCAGAGCACGATGTTTTTGTTACGTTAGCAGATGCACCGGTGGATTTCGCAAAACATCTCGGTTCGCTGCAGGGCGAGCGCGTGCTTGATCGGGTGAAACACGAACCGGAGGCCACCCTCGCTGAGTGGACTCACAAGTGGGCGGACTTCGGCAACCCGACGCAGCCCCATCACGGAAACGAAACTGAATTGCTGGGAGCGAAGGGTCACCTTACGGGCTTTGTGGCGCGGCACGGTTCGTTGTACAAGTTTGGCGTGGACCGTTGGGGTCGCGTCAGGCCTGACCTCTCCTTCGTGCATCGGTTCCGATTCGATCCACTCTGGCCCGATTGGCAGTGGACGAGTCAACGGATCTTGGATGGGCTGCCCATCCTCGTAACCACCTGTGAGCGGGGAGGCCAGCACTGCGAGCTCGAGCAAATCGTGGAGCCGCTGCACAACACGCCGCCGGCGAAGCGGGGTGAAATCCCTGGCGTCTTACTAGGCAAGTTACGGTTCTCTGGCAAGGCGGGGCCACTCAACTTCGGGTTCCGGCTGGCGACGGAGAGCACTAACCGACATCCAGAACTGCGCGAAGTCGGTGGGCGTTGGTGTGTGGTGGACAGCGAGACAGGCCATATCTGGGTCATGGTCGAGCCGGGTCCTGGTTTGAAGGTGAGGCCGCGCGATACCATCGTGGATCCGAAGGACCCGTGTGTTGAGTTTGAGTGCATGGGTGAACTCGCTCCCGGCGCGACCCGCGAACTAGTGGTGAAACTGCCTTCGCCCTCCTTACCACCAGGCGAAGTGACCGCGCTCGCAGCGCTGGATTATCCTCAAGCCCGGGTGGCGACAGTGAAGTACTGGGAAGCTTGGTTGGCACAAGGCGCGCGGTTTGAGGTGCCGGAGAAGACGGTCAACGACCTGTTCCGCGCAAATCTCTGGCACGCGCTGATGTTGCCGCGCTTCCGCGATCCAGACCGCATTGACCTGCCCTACTCGAACTTTGCCTACGGCCAACTCAACGCCGATTGGCCTATCAACCAGGCTGTCTACGTCGATTACATGATCTACGGACTGCGCGGTTGCTTCGCCATCGCGGAGGAGGAATTCGCCGCCATGTATCGATCCCAGCAGAAGCCCGATGGACGCGTGGGTGGGTACGCGGAGTGGGGTGTCTATTCGCCGGGGATGCTCTATTCGATCGGCAAGAACTTTCTGCTCGCGGCCGACCGCGCCTCGTTTGAGCGTCTGCTGCCCGCGTCTCTGAAGGCCCTTGACTGGTGTCTCCGGGAAGTCGCCGACAGCCAGTCGAACAAGGAGACACCTGGCCTCATCGTCGCGCCGCTTAACGACCTGACTCATGACAAGCGCGCCTGGGGTTTCCCCAACGGATACTTTGTTGCCGGCTTGGACATCTTCGGTCGGGCTCTGGCCGCCTACGGACATCCCCGCGCAGCAGAAGTCCAGGCCGTGGCGAAGAAGATGCGCGCCGATGTTGCGGTCGCGTTTTCCCGCGCCAGTGTGAAATCGCCCGTCGTGCAGCTAGCGGATGGCAGCTGGATCAACTACGTCCCGTGTGATGCGCTCACTCCGCGTCGCATGCTGGAAGAGTGGTATCCCACGGACGTGGATTGTGGGCCTTTGCACATGGCAAGGCTGGCCGCCATCGACCCGCTCGGCTGGCTTGCCACGGCGATGCTTCACGACCATGAGGACAATCTGTTTCTCAACCAGTGGGGCGCGGCGAACGAACCTGTGTATAACCAGCAGGCTACCGCCTACCTTTATCGCGACGAGCCTGAGGCGGCTATCCGCGCCTTTTACAGCATGACCGCCTGCGCCTTTTCACACCACCAACTGACGCCCCTGGAGCACCGCTGGGCCTGGGGACAGTACTATATGCCACCCAGCACTGACGGTGCCTGGTTCGAGTTATACCGGAACATGTTGGTCAATGAACTCGGTGGTAACAACACCCTCTTCATCGGGCAGGCCGTGCCGCGGGCGTGGCTGACGGACGGGAAACGCATCACCGTCGCTGGCGCACCGACTGATTTCGGGCCGGTAAATGTGCAAATCGATAGCGCCAGTGCAACCGGGAGTATCACTGCGGAGGTCGCACTGGCCAGCGTCCGACGCCCGTCCGTGGTCCTCGTCCGTCTCCGGCACCCAGACAAGAAGCCCTTGCGTTCTGTGAGCGTGAACGGCGCCGCCTGGGATGACTTCAACGAGGCCAAGGAGTGGGTCCGTATCCCGAACCCCACGCTGGGAACCTACGTAATCGTCGCTCGCTACTGAGTGGGAAACACTGCCATCCGGAAATACCCCCTGAATACCCCGTTTACCGGGTAAACCACCTTGAGGCCGCGTGATGGAGGGTGGAAGCCGCCGCTTTCAAATACCTCGCCGTGGGCTAGACCGCATGGCACCTATGGTTTTTTTAGTTTCCGCTTCCCGAGGGGGCCTTATTCTTAGCCAATGAACGAACTGCCTCACACTCACTCCTGTTTCGTCTGCGGGGATTCGAATCTCCATGGCTTGAAGCTTCGATCGGAAACGGATGGAATGATTGTCCGTGCTCGCTTCGCGTTCGGTGCCGAACATGTGGGGTTTAGAGACACTGTGCATGGTGGGCTGTCGGCAACGCTGTTGGATGAGATTATGACCTGGGTCTGTGCGGTGCGGGCGAAGAGATTCGCCTACTGCGCCGAGCTGAATGTCAGATATCTTCTCCCGGTGCGTCCGAACCGGGAGTTGGTGGCGCTTGCTGAACTTACCGTCAACCGCCGAGGGCGTCTTTTCGAAGCGAAAGCGGAGCTGCGTGATGCGGCTGGCACAGTCCTGGTCACCGCCACGGGGAAATACTTGCCCCTAAAGGAAAGGGACGCGGCCGAGATGGCTACCGATTTTGTTGGCGACCTCAGCGGGGTTTTTCAGCCCCGTGATACGACAGCCTCTTAATGGACTTTCGTTTTGAGGAGTTCGAATTTGTTCACCCAATCACTCGGTTGCCTTGTAGGACGTCCTTCGCGGGTGAGGAATGCTACGGTCACGATCGCTTCGACAACCAGTTCCTGCGCCCGCATGATCCTCT
This sequence comes from uncultured Verrucomicrobiota bacterium, assembly GCA_964411985.1. Lineage (GTDB taxonomy): Bacteria > Verrucomicrobiota > Verrucomicrobiia > Limisphaerales > J093 > CAYPNF01. Next base: position 15,959 of record CAYPNF010000021.1, on the reverse strand, counting down.
GGTCGACCACACAGGAGGCGCGACGTAGAGCGTTGACGCGGCTGACGACGACCAACGCGTCGTCGAACTTAGCTGGCCGGGCGTATTTGATATGCATTTCCGTCACTGCGTAGATACCCTCACCCTTCTCAAACGCCCCTTTTTGATCAATACCCAACGCCCGAAGCAGGTCGGAGCGGGCCCGTTCCAGGAATCGCAGATAGTTCGCGTGGTAGACAACGCCGCCGAGATCGGTGTCTTCAAAATACACCCTTAAGGCAAAATAGTGGGCATCACCCATCAAAGTGCCCTCGTACGGTTTGTTGGTTTCTTTGCTCATAGGCCCATAAGAATTACAGTCGACGCGCGGGTCTTAGTCTTCTTTGGTTTGGGTAGAAAGGCAACTGCGCGAGGTCCGAAATCGAGGGTAATCTCAGCCGTATCCATGCAGTTGAACAGGAGGCAGCAGAGAGAGCAGAGCCGTCAGACGGAGTCAGAATCGCTCCTCGCGGTCCGTTCAAGCGTTCACTGGACGGTGAAAGTGATACGTCCATCTCGATCGTGAGACCGCTCAAGCCCGATCTCTGCTGTCTCCGCTGACTCCTATTCTTCATTGAATTGTTACGGCTCAGGCACGATATGGTTCTTCGCCTGTGGTTTGTTCCTCATTCCTTCCATGGATCGAGTTGCTGATCCCTGAACGACCAGATCGGCGAGTGCAGCCGGGCCAGAAGTGCCACCTGATGACAGTGCCAATTTTCCCAACGTGCTTGTGGTAAGGAGTATACAGATAGTCTATCAACCTGAGCGTCAAGACACAATGGTGTGCCAGCCTTCCTCCACCTTGGCAGAAAAGACCAGATTGTGGTAGATTCTGCTGAACCCAAGGTGGGCGTATGCCGATATCAGGGGTGCAGGTGCGGCCTGATTTGGCTCGGCAGAGCGGGTTATTGAGCTACTCAAAGGGTGTGCCAATGCGAGTTGAGCGTTGTGGGCGAGACAGTCGCGCATGGATACGATACTGGTCATAGAAGACGATGCCTCATTGCGGCAGATGGTGATCCGGGCTCTTAAGGAGGACGGCTACGCGGTCTTGGCTGCCGAAAACGGCCTGGAAGGGTCCGAGATGGCGCTTTCGCATCCGCCCGGCTTGGTATTATGTGACGTCCGGATGGACAAGATGGACGGCTACGGCACGCTGGAGACTTTGCGCAATGACCCTAGGACGAAGACGGTGCCTTTCATCCTCATGACCGGTCAGGCGGACTATGCAGGCATGCGGCAGGGAATGGAACTTGGGGCAGACGATTATTTGCCTAAACCCTTCACTGTTCCAGAGTTGCGTGCGGCTGTCCGGGCCCGACTGAATAAGCAGCGCGCATGGGAAGAGGAGGCCCGAAGCAAGCTAGACAGCCTCCGCTCAAGCATCAGTACGGCTCTGCCTCATGAACTGCGGACACCCTTGAACGGGATCCTTGGCTTTTCGGAGATGATCATGACCGACTGCCGCACTCTTGATTCGGAGGAGATCGCCGCGATGTCGAAGGCGATTTTCGAGTCGGCCAAGCGGTTGCACCGGATGATCGAGAACACCTTGCTTTACGCACAAATCGAACTCGCTTCGGCCGATTCCACCCGAGCCCAAGCGGTCCGCCGGGGGAGGACCGAGGACGTCGCCTCGGTGGTTTCCAAGGCTGTTTGCAGTCGCGCGGCAGCGGTGGATCGGTCCGCCGACCTGCGGTTGGCGGTTCAATCCGGCGAGGCTGCCATTGCTCAGGACCATTTATCAAGAATCGCCGATGAGCTCGCCGACAATGCGTTCAAGTTTTCTGTTCCGGGGAGTCCCGTTGATGTGGTGGTTCGCTGTGAGGACGACCAAGTCCATTTGTTGGTAGCGGATCGTGGTCACGGTATGAAACCGCAGCATCTAGCCGAGGTAGGCGCATATATGCAATTTGAGCGAAAGTTCTACGAGCAGCAGGGATCAGGTTTGGGCTTGGCGATTTGCAAGCGGTTGGCTGAGCTGAACGGTGGGGTCCTGGAAATCCGGAGTCAGACGGGATTGGGAACCGAGATACTTGTCAAGATTCCCCGTTTCACGGCGCCCGTTAACGGGACAGCAAAACCTCAGGTGAAAGGGATTCTATGAAAGTACTCGTTGCTGAAGATGATGCCGTCTCCAGACGACTCCTCGAAGCGCGCTTGACGAAGTGGGGCTATGAGGTGACGTCGACCAAAGATGGAGCCGAAGCGTGGGAAGCTTTGTCACAGCCGGGTGCGGCGCAGTTGGCCATTCTGGATTGGATGATGCCGGCCGTGAGTGGACTCGAAGTGTGTCGGCTCGTTCGTTCTACTCCAGGCACTCGAAGTACGCACATCATTCTGCTCACGGCTCGGGATGGGCGGGAGGATATTGTCGCTGGTCTGAATGCGGGGGCCAACGATTACATCACCAAACCCTTCGATGTGGAGGAGCTCAGGGCGCGCGTTCGAGTTGGAGAGAGGATTGTGGAACTTCAGACCAGCCTTGCGGAGAGAGTGAAGGAGCTTGAGGATGCATTCCGTCAGTTGAATCAGCTTCAGGGACTTCTACCTATCTGCCTCTATTGCAAAAAGATACGTAACGATAAGAACTACTGGCAGCAAGTCGAATCGTACATCATGGATCATACGGATGCCCGCTTTAGTCACGGGATCTGCCCGGATTGTTACGAAAAGGTGGTGAAGCCGGAGCTGGCACGCATTAGCCCTCCTGGCGCGGCAGCCAAGGAACCCGCAGGCAGGACGGTCGCCTAAGGTCGGCCGACAGGAGCTCGGTACAGTTGAGCAGGCTGATCGCTTGTTCGATGCTCCGGCCTCATCAGGCAGGAGAGGGTGATGCATACCAGTGCTAGGTAGTAGGTCGGTAAGATCAGCCAGGACAGGGCTTTCACATTTCCAAACTCCGACAAGCCAATGATCGTGTCGGAAAAGACGATCAAAGCAATGCCGGTTTGGAACCAGAGCCGTTCTTCGGGTGGATTCCGCAAGCCGGTTGCCGCCGCCAGGGAGGCGCAAGATACAACAAGGTAGGCAAGTACGCCTGCCTGCATGGGGCCTCCTTGGATTCCCGGGAGCAACGTGAACTGGTATAAGCACAAAAACGGTGCGAGGAGCCCCGCAAAGACGCCCCAACGAAAACGGCCTTGTCTCAGGGAAAAAAGGACGTAAGCCACGTGCGCCAAGAGAAAAGCACCGATTCCTGCCAGGAACCAGCTGATACGCCCTTGTCGGCCGGAGAGGAAGAAATCGCCGCAGAGCGAAAACCCGAGGGCGGTGCTAATGAGCGTATGTTCCCGCACCCAGCATCGGCCGAATCGGGACCGGGCTAACAACAGCAAAGCGCAGCAGACGGGGACCGCGAGTTTGCAGACGATACTGTTGGTTCGCAGGGCCATGCCGCCAAACACGAGTGGGACCAGCAACAACCACACGAGCCACGGCTGGCGCTTTTCGGCATCGGGTACCAAGGATGGCATGCCGATGATTGTGCCCTGAGTCCGCTGTGCAGTCCACCCCCCATTCCGAAGACACCACACTAGCGCAGCCAGAGGGAAGGTGATAAGCTCGCGTGGTGTGCGTGCACCAGGAGAATGACACTAAGGCTTCTCGCCTTGGCCCCGCCGCGTGGGGGTGGCCACAATTAGGGAGGCTCTGGTTCCTCTTTTGTACTCTTTCCCTCCTCCAATCTGCGGCGTGGGGAGGGCTCCTGCTAAACGAGATTTTTTTCAACCCTCCGGGCGGTGATTCCCCCAACGAGTACATCGAGCTTAGAGGGATTCCCCATGAGCCGGTTGGACAGGGAACTTACCTGGTTTCGGTGGAAGGGGACGCTGGTGGAAACCCGGGGCTTCTGCAGAACGTCTTTGATCTGTCAGGCAACGTCGTGGGCGGGAATGGCTTTCTGGTTCTGCTGCAAAAGACGAATGACTACCTGGGCCACAGCAACTCAACGATCCTGGTCAATGTCGGCAGTGGCCCCGGATGGGGGAGTGGTGGAAGCAGTTCCCTAGGACATCGTGGCAGAGCGGGGGTAACCGATCTGGTCAATGCGTCAGTCACCTTCATCCTGATCCGGGCTACGAGTGCTCCCCAAGTGGACGACGATCTTGATACCGACGACGACGGGGTCCCGGACAGCCCATTCTACTTTGGCTGGGAGATTCTTGATTCCATTGGGGTCCTTGATGGCGATGGAGCAGGGGACTGTGCGTATGGGCGGGTCAACTTCCGGCGAGCCGACTCGCCCGGGAGTACGGCATCGGCTCTTGGCACCGTGATACCGGTGGGTTTTACACCGAGCGTGGTTGTTCGGAATGGAAACAGCGCTGGGTCCGAGGTCTCGGCTTGGGTGGCGGGTGATACCCTGGGTGGGAGTCCGCCGGACTGGAGTTTGGGAAGCACGGCAAATACCTGGCCAGAGCAACTTGCCGGAGCCCGCCTGGATCACATCGGGTCGCCGAATTTCGGCGCGGAGCCCATACCTGGCGTTTTGGTCTACTCCGCAGTGGAGCCGCTTAAGGTCAGTGAACAAGGGGAGGTCGACCGGTACTATATGGAATTGAATGCCCCCGCCGCGGGCCCGGTGACGATCCGGATTCGTGGGGGAGACCAACTCGAGGTGAGCACGGATGCCGGGAAGAGTTTTGGTGTGGAGCGTGACTTGATTCTGTCAGACACCACCGCTCACGCCGTTATGGTGCGCGCCGTTGATGACCTGGTTGTGGATCTGTCGCCACGCAGCCGATCTGTCACTCACCTCATGGTCTCGACCGAGGATCCGGTCCACTATGCTTTGGGAACGCTTGTGCCTGAGGTCGTGGTGAGCATCCTCGACAACGACCGAATTCTGCTGAACGAGGTCAAAGTGAACCCTCCCGGCACCAACGATGCCCCCTTCGAATTCATCGAGCTTCGCTGCGGCCCCAATGCCTACTTAACGAACCTTTACCTTTTGGGAATCAACGGAAGTGTGGAGAACGACCCCGGATCGGTTGCCTTGGTGGTTTCTCTCAGCGGCGTGGGTGTTGGGTCTTCGGGGCTTGTCGCAGTGATTCCCGAGGGTTCGCCTTACCCAATCCCGTCCTCATCGACGGTTGTCTGGGTTCCTGAATTCGCAAAAGCCGACGGCGGTTTGGGTAACGGCGCCTTATCACTCCTATTGGTGACTAGCGATGTGCCACCCAAGCAGGGAGAGGACCTTGACCGTGGGGATAACGGAGTGCTTGAGGGCTTGCCCAAGGGGGCGTTAATCCACGATGCGGTGGGGTGGTCCGATGGTCACAAGGAGGATTTGGTTTACGGCGGTGTTGACCTTGCATTGGAAAGCGGAGCTCCTGACGCAGCGACGCGTCTGCCGGGCAATATTGCTCCCAATTCGGCCGCTGCTTGGTGTGCCGGAGAGCTCCTGGGGCCGAATGGAGACTCACTGGTCTATGATTCCCTTTCAGGCAGCACCAATCTGCGTGGAGGCACTCTTCTGACGCCGGGATCTCTCAACGTGTTGCCCCCAGCCATTAGTCCTATCCTGCCGATATCGGGCGTGATCGGGGATCCGTTCAATCCCAAGGTGTTTTTCTCCGTGACGCGGGAGGCTTCCCCCGACTTTATGATCCGTGTTTGGGTTTCCAGTTCCAACCCGGGAGTGCTGCGTGAGGAGGGGATGAAGCTGATTTCTCATCCGAACGACAACTTCGAGTTAAGCTTTCAGCCAGTGGGCGTTGGCTACTCCACCATTACTGTTCATGCCTATGACGGATCGGTCATAGGAACCCGCACATTCCCCTACGCGGCCTCTGGTGCAGGAAACCCGGATACGGTCTGGTACTACGGTGCCTGCGACGGTTCCACGGCGCTGGTGATTGATGAGAATACGATGATTCTGGGAGATGATGAGAACCAGACTCTGCGGATCTATCAGCGCCACCAGTCAGGTCTTCCGCTAGCCGAGTTCGATATGACCTCCTTTCTCGACTTGCCGGACATAGAGTCGGGCTTGCCGCGCGAGGTGGATGTGGAGGCTTCCACCCGTGTTGGAAACCGGCTGTATTGGCTCGGATCTCACTCTCATGCGGAGATCGGTGAGACCAGGACGAATCGCACCCGGGCTTGGGCGACCGACCTGGTCGTGGAGGGGCCGGTGGCGTCCCTCCGGTTTGTGGACTACTACGAGTTTCTTAAGTTGGATTTGATCGAGTGGGATCGCCAGAACATGCACGGCAAAGGCGCGAACTACTATGGATTGGAGGCAAGCGATGCCGACGGTGTACCGCCAAAAGCGCCGGACGGATCCGGTTTTTCGATCGAAGGGTTAGCGATGATGCCTGGCGATACGAACGGCGCCTATATCGCGTTTCGCGCTCCCATCGTTCCGGCCGCGGATCGGCACTATGCCCTCATTGTTCCCGTCTTGAACTTTGCATCGCTGCTCTCCACGGGAGGGCCTCCCTGTTCCGCCGCTTTCGGCGCCCCAATCGATCTGGAACTCTACGACCGTGGCGTCCGCAGTCTCGAAGGAAACCAGAATGGCTATCTGATTGTGGCTGGCCCTGCCCGGCTCGCCTCTGGAGCTTACCCACAGGACTTTCGGCTCTATACCTGGACTGGTAATCCCGGTGATCCGCCCCAGTTGCGGAGCACCGATTTGACTGGAGCCAACCCCGAGGGGATCATCGAACTTTCGACTGCGCCCTGGACGCCCGAAAGTTCAGTTGAACTCCTGAGTGACAACGGCCTGACGGTCTATTATGGCGACCAGACTCCGGCCAAGCGGCTTCCCTATGCAGGATTCAAGAAATGCCGCAGTGACCCTTATCCTTTGGGTCGGATCGTACCACCCCCTCCCGCCATCTACTCTGTCGAGTACGCATTAGGGGCGTGCAAGCTCACCTGGCGGGCTCTCAAGGGGAAGACGTACCGATTACAGGGCAAGGACGCCCTGGTTCCGGGTGAATGGCAGGATCTGCTTGAGCCTTTGGTGGCGGAAGGGCCGGTCATGAGCGCCACGGTCTCGCCATTGTCCCGATCCCAGTTTTACCGAGTCTACCTTGTCGGCGTTAACGCTTCTTCCAGAAACTAGCTGAAGAAGCCTGGTGCCATTCCTTACGCGGTGGGGACGCGATGGTTCCTATTCATGCTCAGGCTGTCCTTGGGACAGATCTCCACGCAGTAGCCGCAGATGATGCACTGGTGGGGGCGGAGGGTCCACGACTTGTTCGGCTTCCGGGTGACGGTGATCGCTCCAGTGGGGCACTTCTTCTCGCAGACCGAGCAGTAAGTGCAGGTGTTCGGATTCATCTCCAGTTGCCCCCGAACCCCTTGGCTGGGAAGAAACGGCTCAAAAGGATAGCGCTTGGTGATTGGCTTCCGGAGAAAGTTTCGGGTGAGATTATTGAGCAGTTGCATGGCGGCCTGTCCCTTCGTCTGAGTTAGCGCTCGGTACAGCTGATGCAGGGGTCGATGGAGATGACGATGACCGGTACATCAGCCAATTCGCATCCGGGCAGCATTTCCAGAAGAGGGGGGAGATTGGCGAAGGTTGGCGTGCGAGCCCTGAACCGTTCGAGGTTCTTGGTTCCGTTTCCTTTGATGAAAAAGAGAAGCTCCCCGCGCGGCTGTTCAATCCGCATGGCGACTTCCCCCGTTGGATTCCCCTTCACCTCGACCGAGATGGGACCTTCGGGCATGGCGTTCAGGGCTTTGAACACCAAGTCCATCGACTGATAGAGCTCCTCCAGTCGTATCATCATGCGTGCGTAGCAGTCTCCCGCGGTACCCGTGATGGTTTCGAAACCCAGGTCCTTGTAAGCCGCGTAGCCGGTCTCCCGTAGGTCCATGGCAATCCCGCTCGCTTTCGCCACCGGGCCCACTGCTCCCAGCTCATGTGCCTTCTCCTTGGAAAGATGTCCCACCCCGATGAGCCGCTTCTTCACCGTGTAGTCGTTAGCGAAAGCCGATCGCAGTTCCGCCAGTTGCTGTTGGATCCCTCCGAGAGTATGGCGGATTTGGTTTTGCAGCTCCAGCGGGATGTCTTTCCGTACGCCTCCGATGCAGCAGGTCGTGAGCAGAATTCGGTTTCCCGCAGTCATCTCCATTACGTTCAAGATGTCCTCGCGGCATCGCAGGGACTGCATGAAGAGATTTTCGAAGCCAAATCCATCCGCGAGCAAGCCGAGGAACAGAAGGTGGCTGTGCATGCGGTGCAGTTCGGACCAGACCACCCGCAAGTACTGAGCCCGTTCGGGCACTGTGACTCCCATGAGCTGTTCGATGCCCTGACAGTAGTTCATGGCGTGCATGAAGCTGCAAATCCCGCAGATGCGCTCGATCAGGTAGACGTCCTGAACGTAGTCCTTCTTCTCCGCGAGCTTCTCCAATCCGCGGTGCACGTACCCGATGGCTGGCAGGGCCTCCACGACCTTCTCGTCCTCCAGCACTAGCCGGAGTTGGATTGGCTCAGGAAAGACCGGATGCTGCGGTCCGAAAGGAATAATGGTTCGGCGGCTCATGCTGCACCTCGCGGATTTGCGGTGGCTGCCGAGGTGTTCGCTTTCGGCACTCGGGCATCAATGTCCATTCCGCATCGTTTGCCCATCGGGGCTCTTGGGGCGTCCTCGGTCAATACCAACCGGCCTTGAAAATCAAGACTCAGTCCCTCCACGCGCAGCCCGAAATGATCCTTGATCTCGTTCTCCACCACCATGGCTGCCGGATAGAGGCTGGTAATGCTGACGAGGGCTTGGCCGACTCCCAGACGAAGTCGAAGGTGGGACATTTGGTAGTGTTTGTCGAAGTGAAAGATCACATCGTGTCCCTCACCGGTATCGAGGCAAGTCAGAGTGATGAGACGAAACCCCTGCTGTTTCAAGAGAGCGACCTCATGCAACAGGTTGTCAGGCGTTACCTCTTTTGCGGCTACGTTGCTCATTCAGTTTTCACAGCGTCAGGTTTGGTGGGAAGGGTGACTGCAGAAGAAGACGGACTTGGCGGCAGAGTTGGGGTTGACTGCGTTCCTGGAACCTCAGTGGGCGTCAGCGTGACGCTTTCGAGCACCAGTGGGGGGCTTTTCACATGTCGACGCTTCTCGTCGAGCTTGATTGCGGCTTGAACGATTCCATCAATCATAGCCTCAGGCCTTGCCGGGCAACCAGGCACGAAGACGTCCACCGGTATGACTTTCTCCACCCCTCCCAGAACATTGTAACATTCGCGGAAGATGCCACCGGTCGAAGCGCACACCCCCATCGCCACGACCGCTTTTGGCTCCGGCATCTGATCGTACACGTTCTTCAAAACCCGGGCGTTGCGGTGATTCACTGAGCCCGTGACGATCAGGACATCGGCGTGTTTGGGATTGCCGACGTGAATGATTCCGAACCGCTCCAGATCGTAGAGAGGTGAAAGGCAGGCGAGCAGTTCAATATCGCAACCATTGCAACTGTTGCAGTTGAAGTGAACAACCCAGGGCGATTTTTCAAGTCGTAGAGAGGTACTCATGATCAGCGTCGCTCAGCGCCAGTAGAGCCAAATGATATTCGTGACGGCCAGGCCCAGGCATACGGTCCACATGAACCGGAAGGCCCAGGAAGTCGTGAGGCGGGCACAAAGGTTGTCGAGCACAATCGTCAAGAGGAACACCGCAGCGGCCAAGGCGGCGGCGACAACAAGATTGGTGGTCCAGAACAGTCCCACCAGCGCCAGGAAGAATGCGGCTTCGTAGCAGTGGGCGATTTCGATCAACCCTAGAAAAGGTCCCGAAAACTCCAGGGTCAGCCCCTTCACAATCTCCTGGTGCGCGTGGTGGGAGGTAGCTAGGTCGAAGGGCGACTTCTGGAATTTGATCATCACCACGGCAATGTAGGCGACAAAGAGCAAGGGGAGGGAAAGGAGCATCGGCTTGGGGGATTGGTACACCGCCTCGACTTTGAAACTGCCATTGGCCAGGTAGAAACCAATGATCATCAGAATGAGGATTGGCTCATAGGCCACCATCATGACGATTTCCCTCTGGCTGCCAATTCGGCTGAAGGGGGACCGGACGCTCATGCCGCCCAACACCAGGGACAGCGTGGAAAAAGCCAGGATGAACAGCAGCATCAATCCATCCTGTCCCAGCACCAGGATGAAGACCGAAAACGCCATGAGCACCAAGTGAAGATAGGCGTAGAGAATCTGAATGCGGTTCAGTACGACCGGCTCCTTGCGCATCAACTTCAGGATATCGTAGAAAGGTTGCAGCAAAGGTGGGCCCAGCCGACCTTGCATTCTGGCGGTAATCACGCGGTCCAATCCGCGGAGCAAGCCCCCCAGAACGGGGGCAATGAGGATGGACCCTAGGGCCAATGCCATGCGGGAACTCATAGTAAGCCGATGCGGGCGAGGAAACTAAGAAGGATAAGCAGGGCGATCAAGTTGGCCCATTTTGTTACCACTTTTTCTCCGAACCACTCGGAGAAGTAATAGCTGGTCACCTGTGCCATCACCCGTTGGTCAGCGACGCTTCGAAACTCATAGGTTCTTGCTCCAGCGCCCACATTCTCGCCGCACAAGAAAGGCAGGCGGACTTGGGTATTTCGGAAGCCAAAGGCAGCTGCGAATCCCGCCAAGGCTAGTGCTCCGGCAACGAGGTAAAGGGGTAAGCCCATGAAGTCATCAACGGTGCTCAGAAGTTGGTCTGAATTCACCTGCATCGTGTTGGAGGACAACATTGTCAAAGACATCGGGCGAATCCAATGGTCGTAGAGCGGAACGGATGCCAACCCCGCCACGAACACACCCACAACGAGTGCGATCAGGGTGATGGTCATGGAGAGGGGCAGTTTTTCCCTCTGGTACTCAGCATGATAGGAGGTAGTCACGATACGACCCATCCACTTGCCCCAAAAGAAAATGGTGAGCGCGCTGCCGATGATCAAGAGCAGCAGTACGATGGGCGTGTGACCCGCCGCAGAGATCGCCATCCATTTGCCGATCAGCATCCCAAACGGCGGTGCCATCATCGAAACCATGCCGATCATGGCAATCGTGGTGGTCATCGGCAGCTTGAACATGATACCGCCCATGTCATCGACTTGTCGGCTTCCAATCTTCTGTTCGATGGTTCCCACGCAGAGGAAAAGGAGGGCTTTCGAGATCGCATGGTAGATCAGGATCATCATCGCTGCAGCATAGGCGAGGGGGTTGTTGATGCTCGCACAGGCCACAATGAGCCCCAAGTTGGCGATGGTGGAGTACGCAAGGATCTTCTTGGCATTGGATTGGCTGATGGCAATCGCGGATGTGATGGCAAAGGTAAAGGCTCCTGCCACCGCTACCACTTGCGCCAGAGGAGAATCGATGAAAGCGGGTGCCAGGCGTAGCACGAGGTAAGAGCCAGCTTTCACCATGGTGCTCGAGTGGAGCAAAGCAGAAACAGGCGTCGGTGCGACCATGGCACCTAGGAGCCAGCTTTGGAATGGGAGTTGGGCGGATTTGGTGAAACTAGCGAGGATGAAAAGAGCGATGGGCACTAGAGCCGTCGTGTGGGAGAGGTTACTCAAGGAGCCATTCCCCCCGGCGCGAGTGGCCAGAAAGCTCCCCGTGGCCAGAAAGAAACCTCCTAAGGTATTGATGACAAGCGCTCTGCGTGCATTCGCATTTGCTTCTGCCGTCCTGTCATGCCCAATCAGGAAGAAGGAACACAAAGTGGTGCACTCCCAAAAAATCGCTAAGGACTTGATGTCGTCCGTCAGCACCAAACCGTTCATGAGACCCAGGAATCCGGTCAGGAAGAAGAAGAACCGCCCAGTGGAGGCTGCGGTCTTGGGTGCATGGTGCTCATGCTCCCGCATATACCCAATGCCGTAGAATACAATGAGCGAACCCACAATGGAGATGATCAGCACCAAGACGGTCGAAAGAGAATCGACTACGAACGATGGCTTCTGGTGACCTGAACTTCCCTTCGCCAACTCGAAGACCGCCATCCCGAGTTGAGCCAACGATAGGCACAGTACGAGCCAGATCCTTTTGCGCACCGCGATAGTCAGGAAAACCAGAATGACCGCAAATTCCAGCACTTCGTTGAGGTGGGCCAGCGAGGATGAGCCTTCCGTGACGACGCTACCGCGCCAAGCCAGCGCCATCCCGAGCAAAGCGGTGAGCAGGGTGGAGACCGTGACAATAGAACTGCGCAGCCGCTCCCCAGGGGAAAGCCAGGCGAGTAAGCCGCAAAGGATAGGCCCCAGGATCAGAGCCATCATTAGCCATTCGGTCGCAGACATGATGTCAAATCTTTCTCAAACCAAAGAAGGGGAATTATGCGGTAAGTTAATACATGTACGCAACGTATTTGTGTTAAATCAGACTTGCTTATTAACAGTCCTATTCCGGTAAACTCATAAGTAGCAAGGCGATGAGTCAGGGATTCCTTACCCCTTTTTGCTACGCGAAGGCAAAGAATAAGCCAGGTGCATACCATCACAAATAGCACCTGGCTTTGGCTGAAGGAACTTTAATTACTTATAATAAACAACTTACAAATGGCTAAATCTTCCGGTACAGGGGGCCGAATTGTTGGCAGGCCCGGAAGTCCGCCGCCTCCAAGTTGCTCGTGCCGAAGGGGCTCCACGCTGAGGGACGGAACACCTTCTCATCCGTTAAGTTGTGCATGTAGACGGGGATGCGGAGCATCGATGCCAAGGAAATCAGGTCGGCTCCGATATGGCCGTAGCTGATGGCCCCGTGGTTGGCACCCCATGCATTCATCACGGAGTAGACACTTCCGAAGACCCCCTGTCCGGCCAACCGAGGCGCAAACCAGTGGCTTGGCCAGGTTGGATTCGTGCGTTCCTCCAGGACACTGTAGATCTCCTCCGGCAGATCCACGATCTGACCTTCTGCGATCTGCAGGGCAGGGCCGAGGCCCTTGACGGAGTTGATGCGGAACATCGTGGCTGGCATATCCGCACGGGTGCCGTATGCACTGGAAAAGCCTCCTCCCCGGAAGTACTCGTAGATTGCGGGCGGCCAAGAGGTGGCTTTGAGGCATGCCTCGGCTTCCTTGGAGGTGATTTCCCAGAAGGGTTTCATCACCGGTTGGCCATGGCGCGACTGTAGGCCGCAGCCATCCAAGGCCGCTGCGCCCGAGTTGATGAGGTGAAGCAGGCCGCCCGCTGCGGCGCCAGTAAGGGCTTTACCGGTGACCCGCTGGACCGCTTCGGGGCTCCAGTAAGTCCGCACATCTGCGAAGATCTGGGCCGTGTTGGTGAGCAGGTGCCCCAGGAGCATGCAAACCCCGTTGAGAGCATCGTTTTCAGTGGCGACCAGGTAAGGCTCCCGGACTCCATTCCAGTCGAACGAGGAATTGAGGATCGCCTCCAGGAAGTCTCCGTTTGGATAGTGATCGGTCCATTGTCTCTGGCCTTGGAATCCGCTGAGGATGGCGTTGTGCCCCAGTGCTTCCTCCGCGAATCCAAGTTTTGCCAAACGCGGGTTGCCCACCATCAGATCTCTGACGATCAAGGCGCACTTGACCACGAATTCCCACTCCCAGTCCTTCCGTTTGCGCGAATGCTTGTTCCGATTGTAATCCTTCCCCTCCGGGCAGTTCTTGCGGACCCATGCCAGCGCTCGCTTGGCTTCCTCTGGGTCGAAGATATTCTCTTCGACACGCCTGACCAGTTCGGTCATGTCAACGCATTCCACGCGCATGCCTAGGAAGTCCTCGAAGAAGTCTTGGTTGACAATGGAACCGGCAATCCCCATCGAGACTCCCCCCACCGAAAGGTAGGACTTGCCGCGCATGGTTGCGACCGCCAAGCCAGCTTTCGCGAAACGCAAGATCTTCTCTGTCACGTCCGCCGGTATTTTGGTTTCGCCGCTGTCCTGGACCTCTCGGCCATAGATCGTGAAGGCGGGGATACCCTTCTGGGTATGGCCAGCGCTGGTGGCTGCCAGGTAGACCGCGCCGGGGCGCTCGGTTCCGTTGAATCCCCAAATCGCCTTAGGGGTCATCGGTTCCATGTCCATGGTTTCGGAGCCATAACACCAGCAGGGCGTCACGGTCAGCGAGACCCCGACTCCTTCTTTCCGGAACTTCTCCGCCGCCATCGCCGCCTCGACTACGCCACCAATGCAGGTATCCGCGATCACACACTCCACCGGCAGGCCATTGGAATGACGCAACTCGGTTTCCAGAAGTTTGGCGACCGACTTCGCCATGTTCATGGTGGTCTTCTCCAGAGACTCGCGGACCCCTTGGCGGCGGCCATCGATGGCCGGGCGGATGCCGATCTTGGGCATCTGCCCGATCAAACGGTTGACGGGCTTATTGATCTTCATACTTTGAGATTCTTTGTTGATATTTCCACAGCTGACTGTGAACGATTTTGGCACAAGGCTTGGTTTCAGCCAATGAAAACCGTCGGCCCTACCCTGGGAAGATCCCCACGGTGCACGAACCCGTTTTCGCGCATCGCATCGCCGAGCCCGCCACATAGCTAACCGTGCAGGCCCGTTTGTGGGGGAAGTCCGGTAAGCGAAGCCTAGGCAAATCTGAATCATCAGGGTTGCGTAGCTTCCGTGTTCTGACGTAGGGTTTCTCGGCAAGAGTTGCAGGTTTCCTGCTTTCAAGGGCTCCTGGTCCCAGGGTCTCCCGCATAGCATACGGAGTGCATTGCCGACCGAGGACCCCGCGCGTGGGTTTGGTTTCGTGGCACCTACGCCGTCCCAGGTTTAGGGTGGCCCTATCGAAGTTCGATAGCCACTGCCTTGGCTTGAGTCGAGGCCTCGGAGCAGAAGGGGCGGATGTAGCTTCGGGGTGGCAAGGCACCGGTTGTCTCGGCGGAGAAGATGTATGGGTGATCTAAGCGAAATGGGCGGCGATTGGATGTTGCTGGTTGTGCAGACCGAGATGGAGATGCGGTCGGCCCCTGACGATTCCGCGATGGTTAAGGTGATGGTGAGCCGTTTGGCCCGCTGGCCTGGAGTCGAGGGAGTTGCCATCACGCGAGCCGGGGAAGTGCTTGCCGCATCACCAAGCCGAACGGAGTTCCTGTCAAAATGGGGAACCTCCCTCTCCGCGTCGTCGCCGCCCCATATTGTCAGCCAGGAGCCATGTCCGGTGCGGGCTGCCACCTTGACCGCGGCTCTGTCGGTCGCCAACCGCGTCTATGGCGAAGTTGTGGTCGTCCTCACCTCGGCAGAGGATGCGCAGCGGTGTGAAATGGTTCTGAAACATGTCGCTGCCTTCGCTGGTTTGCTGGCAGAGCACCGTCTTCAGGGGGATACCCTCAAGGCGCTCTACTGCGACCTCGAGAAAGCCGTTCGCGAGCGAACGGAGGCCTTGGAGCGTGAGCTGGCGGAGCGCAGTCGGGTGGAGGCGGCCTTGCGTGCCAGTGAAGAGCGGTTTCGAATCTTCATGGAACATACGCCAGCGGTCATGTTCATGAAGGACGAAGAGGGGCGCTATGTGACCGGCAACCAAGCATGGGCCAGCCAGTTTGGGAAGAAGGTGGAAGAGGTTCTGGGAAAGACGGATTTCGATCTTTGGCCCGAGGCCACCGCAAGGGCATTCCGGGAGACGGATCTTATGATGCTCCAAACCGGACAAGCCGTGGATGCAGTGGAGGAGGGGACCACAATGTCTGGGGAGCAGAAGTGCTGGGGAGTGCTCAAGTTCCCGGTGCGCCGCAGTGATGGAAGTGCCTTGGTTTGTGCCATTGTGCAGGATATCACAGAGAGGAGGCTCCACGACGCAGCGCGTCTGCGACTCGAAAAGCAGATCCAAGAGGCGCAGAAGCTCGAGAGCTTGGGCGTGCTGGCCGGCGGTATTGCGCACGACTTCAACAACATCCTTACGGCGATCATGGGGAATCTGAATCTGGCGATGGATCAGCTTTCGCCCGCCGCCCCCGCGCGGAACGAGCTGATGGAGGCCACCAAAGCCACCCGCCGGGCCGCCG
>CAYPNF010000020.1:54324-130558 GCA_964411985.1 uncultured Verrucomicrobiota bacterium | reverse complement strand
CCCAGCACTCGCGCATTTTGTCAAAAACCTGTCCCAGTATCGAAAGTTGGGCTAAGGTGTCGGTCTGCGGATACCTCCTTCATGAATGACATCCTGAAAACCATCCACAGAAGTTAACGGAGGCAACGGGTCCCTTCCTCTTCGTTTCCTTTGTTTCCTTCTGTAAACAATTGTGATCCACCGATTTGCGCAGATGGCCGCGGATGAGGAAGAGAATAACAGTCTAGCTCCTACTCAAGGTGGTCTACCGAGGGACCCACTCCACTATTGGTGGCTACAGGGAAGGGGACTGAGATAGGATGGGTCGAAAGGATTACAGGATTCGCAGGAGGGGATTGTGGTCGCCTCTTACTCATCCTGTCCATCCTGCACATCCTGTCCACCTCAACTACCCAGCTTGCCACAGGTGGAGCTAGCCTCGTGAAGTGTTTGCCCTATTTCAGCCGCTCCCGCAACACCATCCAGGCCTTCATGGAACGTTCGAGATGTTCCCGGGTATCGCCCCCGATTCCGTAGCACTGGAGGCCGATGGGGCCTTTGTAGCCGACCTCTTTCAAAGTCGCAAGAAACGCGCCCATGTCGAAACTGCCTTGTCCGAGAGGCTGAATGTACTTATCCCATCCCGGCTTCTCGTCGAATTCATCGGCACCATTGAGTGAGATCGCCCATAGACGGGGCATGGCTTTCTTCAGCAGCGTGCGGTAGTCCCGTTGCTTGTCCACCCGCAACCAGTGACAAACGTTGAACATCACGCCCACGTTCGGTCGATCCACCTTGTCGGCCACCCGCATGGAGTCCTCGATCCGCTCAATCCAGGAACCCTGGTGCGGATACAGCAACAACTGAGATCCGGAGTCCTTTGCCAAATCCGACATCTCCTGCAGGATCTTTACCGCGTGCGGGTCCACCGATTCGTCCGAAGGTTTCATTCCGTTGACCAGGAGACAGAATTGAACATGCCGTCCTTTCACCAACTTAAGGACTTCCTTGAAATTGGGATCGAATGGCGGCTTGTCGGGTCCCACTTCCACCACCATGGTGATCTGGAAGAGCTTCAGGCCTTTGTCATCCAGGCTCTTGATCCGTTCGGCGACCTTGTCCAGCCAGATATGGCCCACTCCTTCGTAGCCAAGCTCCTTGAGCATCACCGCCTGTTCCTCGAAGCCGCGCTTCTTGGAGTCATGCCAGTCAATGCAGAATGGGAAGAATGGATAATCTTTCAGCGTCTCGGCCCGGCAAGGGCTGAGGAAGAGAAGGCAGCCCAAAAGGGCCCAGCGGAGGGATCCTGGCTTCATAGTGCACAATTCGTTGATTTCCATCTACCCCACCAGAGTTATGCCAGGGAAGCGAACAAAAAAGGGACCTCCCTGAAAGGGTCTCTTGGAGTCAAGTCAACCTCTGCACATCGTCGAGGTCCTTCAGACGGCCGCTCTTGATCTTATTCTTGAGAAGATGGGGAAGGCTGATAATGCTGACCGGAATGCCATCGAGAGTTGCTTGGACCCTCTCAGCATAGCATTGGGCGAAGTCACAACCTGAGATCTCGGTCAAAAGTTCGATCCGGGTTGGCTCCACCCCCATGCGGATCATCCGCCCCTTATGGAGAAAGATCTCTTCCGAAAGTTCTGGAACGTCAAAGCCAAACTCTCGAACCAAGAGGGTTAACTTGGCCGCGTTTTCCGGATTGACCGCGATCCAGATGTCAATGTCGGCCGTGTTACGGTAATACCCGTGGAAACAGACCGCGTACCCTCCGACCAAGAGGTACTCAACGCGGTGTGAATTCAACAACTTCAAAAAATCGCGAAAGTCCGCGGGCAGTCGGATCGTATCCATAGGTGATCTGGCGGCTAAGTTCCAGCGCGGAAAGACGTTCCTCCGGAGTGCGAGCACGCCAGTACGCACGGTCCATCTGCTCTGCCTCAGAAAAGGAGGTAACTTGGAATGCAGTCCGGTCCACTCGCACACGGTCTAGCAAGTTCTCACGCATGACCTCACTCTAGTCAATCCAAGGCCGCATGGCAATTTTGGATTGCAGTTCATTTAGGAATCTCCTTTCGGGCGGAACGGAAAAGCAGTGTTGCCGAACCGCCCAGCCCACGCTCCTGACAAACCGACAAGGCTCGACACCCTATCGTCGTTGCCGCACATTACCCGATATGAATTCCCTCCATCGCCGACATTTTCTCAAAGCCTCCCTCCTCGCCACCGGTTTCTGTCTCACCCACACCGGATGCGCCACCTCGGAAAAGAATCCCCCGCCCCGGAAGCGCATCGCTTTCAACACGGCCAACCTGGTGGCCCGGTACACCGGATATCGATTTGAGCTCAAGAACTGGGGCGATCAGCACAACAAAACGGTGGCGATGACGGATGAGGCGGCGTGGAAGTCCATCTGCAAAGAGATCTCGGGGGCGGGCTTTTCTGCGGTGGAAATCTGGGAGGCTCATGCCGCTCCGGAGTCACTCACCAACACGAAAACCGCTCGATGGAAACGGATTCTTGCGGATCATGGCCTCAAGCCCATCGGCTACGCGGGCAGTTTGCGTCGCGAAACCCTGGAGATTTGCCAACAAATGGGGATTCCCCAGATCAATGGCGGACTGCGAGGTCAGACCGTGGAGGAGGCCACCGCGCTCTGTCGCGAATACGGCATTCGCTTCAATCTGGAGAATCATCCCGAGAAAACGGCGGCAGAGGCTTTGGCAAAGGTGGGCGGAGGAAATCCGTGGCTGGGCATTTGTGTCGATACCGGCTGGTTTGGCTCCCAGGGGTCCAACGTGCCGAACGCCATCCGTGCCTGTGGAAAGTACGTCCGCCACACCCATATTAAGGATGTCAAGGCGCCGGGAGCACACGAGACTTGTCTGCTCGGCGCGGGGGTGGTGGATGTGGCAGGATGTTTGGTCGCGTTGAAGGAGATCGGCTACCAAGGCTGGTATGCCTGGGAGGATGAACCCGAAGATCGAAACCCCTTCGACTCTGCCGTGCAGAACCGCAAGTGGATTGAAACGAGACTGCGCGTGTGACCACCGCCGCGGCGTTCTACTCGCTGCGAATCGCCAGGACGGGATCCAAGCGGGATGCCCGAACGGCGGGGATCATCCCAGCAATCACGCCGACCACCACGAGAATGGTGGCGGCCACGCCGACCGCGGAAAAGGAAATGGCCAGGTGAATATCGCTCTGGCCGGAGGTATCATCGAAAAGCGCCCCCAGAAAGGGGAGCGTTCCGATCGCCTTCACGAGTCCCGCTGCCAGCAAGAAACCCAGCACCCCGCCCGTCATCGTCAAAAGCAGGCCTTCCATCAGGATTTGCAGGAGAATGTGGCGCCGTTTTGCCCCTAACGCCTTGAGGATGCCAATTTCGCGCGTTCGTTCGGCAACCGACACGAGCATGATGTTCACCACCGCCACCGCACCGATGCTCAGCGTGAGCGTACCGATGATCGTCAGGAGAAGCTTCAGCCCCAGACTCAGGCTGGTCACCAGGCCCAGGAATTTCTTCCACTCGAGAATCTCAACCGCTCGAGTGTCGTTGACGTTGAAATTATGAGCACGAGCCAGGGCTGCGCGAACATCGGTCACGATTCGTTCCCGAAACTGGTTGTTCACGGGAAGCAGTACGATATCACTCAAGTAACGCGCGTCGGTGATTCCTGAAAGGGTCGACAAGGGCATAAACGCGCTCATGTCATCCGGACTGGAGTAATTGCTGATCTGCGTCTTCTTCTTCAGCACTCCAATGACAGTGAAGCGAACTCCGGCGATCTTGATCTCGCTGTCGATCGCCGGCATGCCTCCAAAAAGCTCCTTGCGCAGACTCTCTCCGATCACCACCACCCGACGGCGGTGAAGGACGTCCTCTTCCGACAGAAACCTTCCCTCAGCCACCTCCGCACTGCGAATCCTCTGAAAGGCGGCATGCACGCCACTGACGGAATAGCTCCGAGTGCGTTCGTTGAAAAAGAAGGGAAAGTAACGGCGCACCTCGGGAGACACAGCTTCCACCGCGGGCACTCCTTCCTGGATGGCTTTGACGTCACTCAGTTCAAGTCGGATCGAACGACCCGAGCGTTCCCCGCCGGCTTGCATGCTCGTTTGGCCCGGAAACACTACGACCAGGTCCTTGCCAATCTGGAGAAAGGCCTTCGTCATGGCGGCCTCAAACCCATGGCCATAGGAGAGGAGCAACATGAGGGATGCGATGCCCCAGACGATGCTGAGCATCGTCAAGACCGATCGCAGCCGGTAGTGGGACAGCGAACCAAGGGCCTCTCTGAGGATGTGGCGGATCATTCGTAACGAAGGGCTTCAATCGGAGTCAACAGGGACGCGCGCCGAGCGGGATAAATGGCGGAAAGGACGCCGACCACCACCAAAGTGCCAAACGCCATCGCGGCCGTCATGGGACTCACCGGAAGGCCCGAGAACAGGGTGGGCAAAGGCATGCTGCTCACCACCGCGCAAATGGACCAGGCTGCAGCCAGGCCCACCAGACCGCTCAGCACCGTCAGGGTGATCGCCTCCAGAAAGAACTCCAGCAAGATGCGATTTCGAGTGGCCCCAATCGCCTTCTTCACCCCAATCTCCCGAGTTCGCTCGGTCACTGATACCAGCATGATATTCATCACCCCCACCCCGCCGAGGCCGAGCGTGATTACCGCCATGCACGTGAGAAACACTTGCATCGAATCGTAGATCTTTCCCACCATCCGCGCACTCTCCACCGTGTCCCAGCACCAGATCGCGCCGTCGTCCGTTGGATCGAAGTTATGTCGTCTCCCCAAAACCCGGCGAACCTGCTTCAGCGCCTCCAAATGGTCATCCGCGGAAACAGGCATGAAAAGGATGTTGTCCAGCCGCCCGCGGCCAACGAAGGGACGTGTGTCGGGGAAATGGCGATCCATGGCGGTATAGGGAATAAGGACTTTATCCCCATCCATGCCATTGTAGGAGTTATTCTGGTCCTTCTTCGACAACTCACCAATCACGGTGAAAGGGACATCCCGAATAAAGACTTGGGCACCCACCGCAGGACGACCGGCAAACAACTGTTCCTTGACGCTTTCGCCGATGATGCAAACAGCCCGCGCCTCAGCGTGGTCCGCTTCGGTAATAGGACGTCCACCAGCCAGATTCATGGACCGAATCTCCTGGTAAACAGGATTGATGCCGTGCGTGGAAAAAATGCCGGAGTTGAATCGACTTCGGACTGGCTGGGAACTCTCCAACTCGCAGCAAACATGTTTCACAAGATAACACTCGTTGCGGATGGCGAGGACGTCCTCGTAGCGGAAACGAACTTCACGCCCTGCCCGCTGGCCCCCTGCCTGTTTCGTGGTTCGGCCCGGCCAGAGGATGACCAGGTCCGTGCCCAGCGTGTAGAGCATGTTGCGATACCCAGCCTTAAAACCGTCCCCGATCGCGATCATGAACACGATCGAAGCGATTCCCCAAGAGATGCCGAACATGGTCAACAAGCTCCGCAGCTTGTGGGACCAGATGTTATGCAGCGTCTGGAGCAGGATTTCGGCAAAAAAGTTCACAAGGAACCTCGCTGAGGAGTGGGTGCGAGCGAGACTTACGGTAGCACAAGCTTATCCCCTTCCTTCAGCCCGTCCTTGACCTCGGAACGTTGGCCGTTCGAGATCCCGGTCTTGATGGAAGCCTGCCGCCATCCGGTCTTGGAGGAGGGGTCCAAGAACCGGACTGTGACGGATTTGTCTTTGTCAAAGGACAGGGCCGCCTCGGGGATCAGGAGCGCTCCCTTACGTTCCTCGAGGATGATTTCAGCATTGGCCGTCATGTTGGCCCGCAGTTTGCCTTGAGGGTTGGAGATCGAAACCCGCACTTCGAAGGTGGTAACGTTATTCTGCTCCCGCCCCATCGGGGCGATCCGCTTGACCACCCCCTCGAATGACTCCGAAGGAAACGATTCCACTTTCGTCCGCACGGACTGGTTGGTCTCCGCCTTGGAGATATCCGCTTCGTCCACTTCGCCCTTGATGTACACCGTGCTGATGTCTCCGAGGGTCATCATCAACGTAGCGGCGCTCCCCATGTTCAAAATCGAAGAAACCGCATCCCCCACTTCCGTGTTGCGCGTGAGGACGATCCCGCTGATCGGAGCGCGGATGGTGGCGTAGCTCAGATTCTCCTGGGCTCGATCGAGAGCGGCGTGCGCGGCAGCCACCTGGGCTCGGGCCTGGGCTACCTGGGCGGAGGCGGTGAGCACGGACGCCTCCAGCAGTTGTTTCCGGTTCTTTGCCATTTCGTAAGCGCGATTGGCGTCGTCCAAGGTCTGCTGGGAGGCAATCTTCTGTCGGAACAACTCTTGGCTCCGGTCATAATCACGCTTGGCGAAATCCAGCTCCGGGTTGGCGGCCTCGATGCGCGACTTGGCCTCTACCGCCTCTGCGGCCTGCAGGTTGGCTTCCCCTCCTGCCACCATGGCCTTGGCCTCGCGCACCTGCGCTTCCAGCTCCGCTTTATCCAACTCCGCCAGAACCTGCCCTTCCTTCACCGCATCCCCGACGTCGGCCATGAGCACTTTGATGATCCCGTTTGCCTTGGATTTCACCTCAACCTTGGTCAAGGGCTCGATCTTCCCTCGCGCCACGACCGACCGCGCGATGTCGCCCTTCTCCACCGTGACGATCTTCTCCGGCGGGATGGGCTTGGGCTTCTTCATCACGATGGCTCCCGTGCCAACCGTGAGTAGCACCCCGACCGTCAGACCCACCAAGATCAGCGGCTTTCTGCTGGGCTTTTTCTTCATACGCAGACTCTTGCTTCGGCCGTCCACGTTAGAGGGCGGCGGAAAAGGACCTTCAGCCATACTCTCTAATACCGGCGAGAGCCTGCGGATGTTTCAAATTTCTGGGCTTCAGCCCTTCCTCTTGTGCAGGATCAATGAATTTCCATCGGGATCAGCGATCACCGCCATCCGGCAGACTGGGGTGTCGAAGGACTCCTGGATGGCCGCCCCAGACTGCTTCACGGTTTGGATCGCGACATCGAAATCCTCCACCTCCAACCCCACGCATCCGCCTCCGCGCGAGGGCTTCCAGTCAGGAGCCCCGTTGCCAATGGAGAGGGTTCCGCTGCCGATGTCGTACTCAACCCATCCCACAGTCTCATCCCCAAAGAGATGTGACACTTTCAGTCCGAGCACCCCTTCATAGAATTCGCGGGCGCGTTTCAAGTCGGTGACAGGGTATCCTGTGAAAGCGATTTCTATAATCTTCATGGCGTTCGTGGACTGATCTTGTCGGTAGACTAACATAAGGAAGTCGGGATCACAAACGCGGGTGCTAAATGAGGTCGAACCTGATTGCTATCCTACACACCACCAAGTACTTCACTTTCTCTTTGACCCAAAGTGACTTTGCGCATGTCGATCTTCATTACACTCAGCAGAAACGAGCAGAGTGGGAGTATGCCTGAGGCTAAGGACGGGCGTCCCCGCGCGGGCCGCTGGGAGCGAAAATCAGATTATTCACGGCGATTGTCGGATAACCTTACAATTTGACGTCGCGTGGGCGGATAAGCTGGCCCGATGCGAACCAGCTCAAGAGAGAGCATTCCGGCGCATCTTTCCTCGCCACAGAAACTTGGGTCATTAGTATGAATTGTTATTGCTTAATGGTACATAATCTGCTGTATATTACTCATTCCTGACGGGATTTGTGTCAGGTGGGAAAAGACCGAGGTTTTCGAATCGCGATATGAACCCGACGCCAGACGTCCATGAGTGCTATAAGGTCCTGGAGATCGAGCCAGGAGCGCCTTGGGAAGAGGTGAAGCGTTCCTATCGTGCTTTAATCAAGGTGTGGCATCCGGACCGCTTCCTGCATGATCAATCGATGCTGCAACGGGTCCAGGAAAAGACCAAAGTTCTGAACCAAGCCTACGATACCCTCTGTAAACAGTCAGCAATTCAGACCCATCCTTCCAACCGCACTGCGGACTCCTCCCGCTCCGATGGGTGGTTCGACCGTCTAGGACCGGTCCGCTTTGAAAGGGAGGCCTTCGGAACCTCTTGGTCCACTCCCACCTCCGGACCGGCGGCTATACTTGACCAGGAGGCGCTCCGGAGGGAAGCACTGCGGGCTTCCTTCGCCCGCGGTGCTGGAATCCGGAAGGGGACTGTCTTTACCAGCGGCGCAAGGGGAAGGTTGTCTTTTGAAGAGCAAGGCGGAGATACAGCCTGCTCCGGATGGATCCTCGTGAACACGAGCGGAAGCCCCATTGACCTGTTGCCGGATGAGGGCGCGACCACAGCCGAGGAGGCCAAGGTCCACTTCTATCCAAAGTGGAGACACTGCCTCTTCACACTGGACCACTAAACGAGTCGTTGCGCCTCCGAAAGCATTATCACTTCGGGAAAAGAAAGGGCAGGATGCAACCTGACCATACGCAGAGATGCTCGACTCGCAACGCAGGACCGGCGGGTTTCCGATGGTTGCTGCTATTGGCGTTGCTTCCACTGTTCTCGCTAAGGGGCTTTCCAGTCGAGGCGGGAAAGAGTATCGAGGTAACCAGGAAGGCTGATCTCTGGGAAATCGCTGGATCTCGCCAGCGTGTCACGTTCTCGCCCACAACCCTACGAATCCAGGTTTTCACCGCAGGCACTCGTGTTTGGAGCTTCCGAGAGTCGGTGTTGGGAGATCTGCTGGTTCGCCATGGGGCCAAGGACGTTCGCCTGCAGTTCTCCTCAGCAAGGAAGGTCCAATGTTCCCCGTATGCCACCGGGTACGGGACGGGCCTCAAAGCGACACTCGCCGGTTTCCAGTCAGGGGAAGAGAATCTGGATCTGGAAGTTCAGCTGCTACTGACTTTGGAAAGGGCGGAGGAGAGCCTGCAGTGCGAGATCCTGGCGACCGACGGTGCGGACCGAATCCGAGAGTTGGCTTGGCCTGGTGCTTGCCAGCCCGAGTCCTTCGACACGACCGTGGTTCCGTTCATGCAGGGAATGCTCTTGCCGAAGGATTGGCGGGAAAAAGCGTGGCTCTACGACACCCTCAGCTATGGGCGTGGCCTCTATATGCCCTGGTGGGGTCACCAACAGGGCACAGCGGCCATGCTCACCCAACTAGAGACACCTGTGGATGCTGGATGCCACTTCGACCATCCTGCTGGCGGACCCACGCGAATCGGAGTGCGCTGGGTAGGATCGCTGGATCGATGGACCTATGCCCGGAGAGTCCGGTTTTGTTTCCTCGACCAAGGAGACTATGTGGATCTGGCAAAACTCTATCGGAAACACGCAATCGAAACCGGTCGATTTGTCTCTCTGCGTGAGAAGATCGCCCGAAACCCGAAAGTGGAATCGCTGATTGGGGTCCCGGTGATCCACACCAGCATTCTTTACCACATCCAACCTGACTCGAGCTACTACCAGAAGGATAATCCGGCCGCCAATCACCAATTGGTGACTTTCACCAATCGTGCCCTGGAACTGGAAAAGCTCGCCGCCTCAGGAATCCCCAAGGCCTACGTACACCTCGATGGCTGGGGCTTCCGAGGATATGATAACCTTCACCCGGATATTCTGCCGCCTTGTCCGGATGCGGGGGGCTGGGAGGGCATGAAGCACTTCGCTGACGTCTGCTCGCGCCTTGGCTTCGTTTTCGCCGTTCATGATCAATATCGCGACTACTATCTGGACGCGCGTTCCTACGATCCTCGCCATACGATCATCGAGGAAAGTGGTCAGCGGCCAGGGGGAAGCACTTGGTACGGCGGGAAGCAATCTATTCTCTGCTCGCGCCTAGCACCAGGTTATGTGCTTCGAAACCACCGCGAGATCCTGGCTCACGGAGTCCGACTGCAGGGAGCCTACCTGGACGTCTTCTCGGTAGTGCCCCCCGACGAGTGCTATTCCCCGGAACACCCCGTCACCCGGCAGGAATGCCTGCAATACCGGGCAGAGAGCCTTAACCTGGTTCGCTCCTGGGGGGGCATTGTGAGCTCCGAAGAACCCAGCGACTGGTCCACCCCCTACCTCGATCTCGTTCATCACGGCCCTTATGCGCTTCGCCCCGGCCCTGGCAGCGGCCCAGCCATGGGAATCCCCGTCCCTCTCTTCAACCTCGTCTATCATGACGCACTCTTGCAGCCGTGGTCTCTCGTTCGCGGCGCCTGGGGAATTCCGGAGAAGGATCTTGGGTTCTTGCATGGCCTCGGAAATGGAGGACTCCCTTATCTGGGCCTTTCCCCATCTGCCGAGGAACGACATCAGGTGACCCTGATGACAACGCTGCACAAGCGAGTGGCGCTGGTTGAAATGACCAGACACCGTTTCCTAGACGCAAGCCGCGCCTCTCAACTCTTTGAGTACGCCGATGGGACGCGCGTCACCATCAACCTCAAAACGGACGCTTTTGAAATCGCTCCCCCGCTGCCCGCTGGCGGCAAATAGGAGCGAAAGCGTTGTCTCCCTTCTCAGCCGCGCCGCTATCGTCAACTTGTCCGGATCACCCTTCAGCACTCTCCCTGCGGGCGCCCAGGCTCAGGCCGTGATTGATGGCCCCGGGGTATTGTACTCGGATCTTGCGCGGCATCGCGCGAGGTCTTCCTGGTTCCGAGGGTGGTGGTCAATCTCGCACATGAACCATACTAGGGCGGACCCCTTTTCTCGATTCAAGAGTCAGGACATGGCCCAAGTCCATCCTGGTTGTCGAATCCGAACACTGTAGACCAGGGAGATGTGCCTCGAACGGCTTTCTTTTCCAACAGGATGAGCAGGATTTACAGGATGGGATTCCATCGTATCTGGTGTCGGCCACTGTTGATCCTGTCAGAGCAATCCGCCAACCCGTTCGCCGCTAGACCTCGCGCAGAGTGGCGATCCACTTCTTCCGTCCGCCGCCATCCGCCACCCCTCTCCGCCCCTGGTTCCCTCGCGCCAGAACGTGATGCACCGCTCCTGGATACTCCATGCGAACAGGCCGTGACATCCTCCTGACTCAATGCCGCTCCAACGTGAAACTCAAGTAGAATCACGATTAGCGGACTGACCCGAATGGCGCTTAGTTAAGACCCAAGGTTTTCTTGGTGAGTCGTTTACGTCGCGAGGTGCCCGGAATCGTTTTCCACATATACTCGAGGGTGAGGGCATGCATCTGGGAGAGAATCTCCCAGGCCTCCCGCTGATTCTGGATCGCCTCTTGCAGCCAGGCGAACTGCTCCTTGCTCAGGGCGACGGTCACGGTTCTGCCCTCCACTCGCCGTGACCATTGGTAGCGGGGACCTCCTTGACCGGGTTCGCCTCGCTCCACCAGGCTTCCCAACGCCACCCAGCCGACTCTCCCCAGCCGAGCTCTCAACTGCCGGTAGGGCTCCGGAGCCCCAGGATTGGATTTCATACCCTTGGTTCTAAAACGATCTTGCCAAGTTGTCAAACCATAGGACAGTATAGACACTGTCTTCTGGCGACACCCTTTTTCCCCGCGTGGTCCGATGACTTCGAACACCATGCCAGAAAGTTCCAGGCTCTGGCCCAGGACTCCCTTCACCAACTCCAGCTCCTCTGCTCGGTCTGGATCCCAGCCCATCGCTTTTCCCAAGAGGACGAGGGCGACTTCTCGCGCACCCGCCGCTGGCCCCTCTGGCTCACCTTCTGGACCTTCCTGTGGCAGAGTGCCCAGGCCGGCTCCTCCTGCCGGGACGCCGTTCGCCAGGCGCGAGCCCTGCGCATCTCCCGGGACCAACCGCCCCCCGCCGACGACACCGGCCCCTATTGCACCGCCCGTGGCAAACTGCCCCTGGATCGCCTGGACTCCATCCACCAGGACCTGCTCCAGGATGCCCAGAGCCTGATCACCGAAGGCGACCTCTGGTGCGGCCATCGCGTAAGCGTCCTGGATGGCACCTGCTTTACGATGGCCGACACCCCGGAGAATCAAGCCCTCTACCCGCAACCGCGCGTTCAGAAGCCGGGGTGCGGTTTTCCCATCGCCCGGCTCCTAGCCTTCTTCTGCCTGAGCACAGGTTTGATCCGCACCTGGATCACGGGCCACTGGTATCAGCACGAATTGAGCCTCTTGCCCGGCTTACTCGAGTCTCTACGTCGGGGTGAAGTGCTCTTGGGCGACCGGGGGTTTGGCAACTTTGTGGTCTTGGCTCAGTGCGTTCGACTCGGCCTCCACGCGGTTTTTCGGGCGAACACGGCCAGCCGGAAGATCGACTTGCGCCGAGGCAAGCCGCTGGGAAAGAACGAGCGCTTGGTGACTTGGTCCAAAGGAGCTTGCCGTCCCAAGTACCTCTCGGCTCCAGAGTGGGATCGGCTCCCCGATACCGTGACGGTGAGGGTCCTCAAAGTTCGGGCGCATGTCCGCGGCTTTCGCACTCGCTCGGTCCTCTTGGTGACCACCCTCTTGGATCCGATCCGGTATCCGGCGGCGGAGCTGACCAAGCTCTATTTGCGGCGTTGGAACATGGAACTGAGTTTCCGCGACATCAAATCGATCCTGCAGATGGACCACTTGAGCTGTAAAACCCCGGAAACGGTGGAACGGGAGATGCGGATGCATCTTCTGGTGCACAACCTGGTACGGCGCACGGCCTTGGAGGCCGCCCGCCGACATGGACGCCGGATCGAGCGCATCAGTTTTGCCGGAACCCTCTCGGCCATGCATGCGTACGGAGAAGCCTTGTTGCGAGCCTCCACCCTAAAGCGGCGCCGCAGGCTAGAAGAGGACATGTACCGCATGATCGCCGAGGATGAGGTGCCCCTGCGGCCTGGCCGAAGAGAGCCGCGCGCGCTCAAGCGTCGACCTAAACCGTACCCACTTCTGACCCGTCACCGGAAAAAGTACCCGGAAATCCTTCACCGCAACCGTTATCACCTCTAACCAACATGCCAAATTGTCGAGCCCTTAACTAAGCGCCATTCCGGACTGACCTTTTTTTCCGGGGCCTGCCCCTCTATGCCGACTTGCTGGACAAAGTCCGCTCCCTGCCCGTGGCCCACGCCGACGAAACCTCCTGGCGCCACGATGGCCGCAACTTCTGGGTTTGGTTTGCCGGCGATCAGGACCTGGCCGCCTTTCATCTGGATGCGCACCGCTCCGCCGAGGCGGCGCAAATCCTCTTGGGCGAGCGCTTCCCCGGCGTCCTGGTCGCCGACGCCTACGCTTCCTACAACGGCGTTCATCCCAAGTACCGCCAATCTTGCCTCGACCACATGAAGACCAAGGCCAAAGAACTCGACCAGGAATTGGCTCTGCTCAAGGGCCCGGGGGCCGATCCCCAGGCCCGCCAGTTCTGCCAGGGGGTCCAGGGCCTGATCCACGATGCTTGTCAGGCTCATCAGCGCCTCAACCAAGGTCCCTGGCGGGCCAAAGCCGCCAAAAAGCAAGGTCGCGCCCTGCGGGCCAGACTACGTCGACTTTGTGCCAGGCCCTTCCACTATGCCCCAGCCAAGACCTTTCGCCAGCGACTCCGGGGCAAGGAACAAAAACTCCTCTTCACCTGCTTCGATCGGCCCAAGGTCCCTCCCACCAACAACCTGGCCGAACGCAGTCTGCGCCCCGTGGTGATCATGCGTCGCGTCATCCAAGGCACCCGTTCCGATCAGGGGCTGGAAAACCACAGTGTCCTCCGCAGTCTGCTGGAGACCGCCCGCCGCCAAGGCAAGAAGGCGCACCACTTCCTCCTGGATCTCTTCACCAAGGATACCGTCCACGCCCAAGCCGCCCTCTATAGGCAT
Source organism: uncultured Verrucomicrobiota bacterium (assembly GCA_964411985.1). GTDB lineage: Bacteria > Verrucomicrobiota > Verrucomicrobiia > Limisphaerales > J093 > CAYPNF01. Next base: position 116,841 of record CAYPNF010000020.1, on the reverse strand, counting down.
CCTCCGGATAAGAAGTCCAAGCCTTCAAAGCTCTCCCCGCTCGACAAGCCCCCCTGAGTACGAGCTATACTGTTACAAGTTCAGGCCCATCCTGGAGACTCTGCCGGTGGACTATTCGAACCTCGCTTGGTGAGACAAACCCCTGAATCCGTGAGAAGTTGCGGAATGAACGTCCAGCCATTCGCGAGCGTGGAGTTTTCAAAGCGTTCTGGAGGGTGGGTCCTGCAAAAGCCGTTGTCTCGAAGCACGGGCGGTTAGTTGCCAACGATCCACTGCAATCATGACCATGGAAATCCCGCCATCTCAGGATTCAATCACCAATTGCCTGACGCACTGAATTGGAATCGGCCGCAAGGCTGGCCAGCGGTTCGACATCCCACCCGCCACCAAGGGCCTTGTAGAGCGCGATGACGTTTTGACTCACGGCCGACCGGCTTTGCGCCAGCGCGTCCTCCGCGCGATAGGAGGAACGTTCGGCATCGAGCACATTCAGGAAACTGGCCAGGCCATTGGTGTAAAGTTGCTGCGCCAAATGAAGCGATTCCGCGCTGGACCAGACCGCTTCTTCGAGAGCGCGCTGGCGCTCCTGTTCCTTGGCGTAAGCGACCAGGGCGTTTTCCACTTCTTCAAAAGCGTTCAAAGCAATCTGCTCATACACGGCCAGCGCCTGTTCCTGGCGGGCGTCTTGCACGCGGATGTTGGCGCGCATGCGGCCGGAGTCGAAAATCCGCCACTGCACGGTTGGGCCAACCGACCAGAAGCTGCTTCCCTTCGTAAACCAATCGCTGGTGCTCACGCTTTGAAATCCCGCCACGCCGGTGAGCGAAAATTTGGGAAACAAGTCAGCGGTTGCCACGCCAATGCGCGCGGTTGCGGCCGCAAGCCGGCGCTCGGCCATCCGGATGTCCGGCCGGCGCAACAGCAACTCCGAGGGCAGTCCCACCGGCACTCCCGACGAGATCACCGGCACCGGCGCGACGGCGGACAGTTCCTCCCGCAGCGCGCCGGGCGGTTGTCCGATCAAAATGCCCAGGCGATGGATGCCAAACTCGACCTGTGTTTCCAGCGCTGGAATTTCCGACCGGGTTGTCGCCAGCAAGGTGGCCGCCTGTTGGACATCAAGATCGGTGGTCAGCCCGTTTTTGAACCGCTCCCGAGTGATCGCCAGCGCATCCTCCTGTGCCTGCACGTTTTTGCGGACGATGGCCAGCCGGTGCTGGTGGCCGCGCAATTCAACATAGTTGCGCGCCACTTCACTCGCCATCGTGATCCACACGTGTTGCAGGCCAAACTCGGCGGCGGCCAGCTCCGCCTTGCCCGCTTCGGTGGCGCGGCGTGTGCCCCCAAACAGGTCAATCTCCCAAGCGGCATCGAATCCCGCCTGATAATAGTTGTTCTCAAAAGGGACGTTCGCCGGGAGGGGCAGCGAGCCGATGATGGGCTGGTTCTCGCTTTGCTTTTGGCGCGCATAGGAGCCGGATGCGCCCACAGAAGGCCCCAGCGCGGCCGCAGCGATGCGGTATTGTGCGCGGGCCTCACGCACGCGGGCCGCGGCGACGCGCACCTCCAGATTGGAGTTCACGACCTGGCCAATCAGCGAATCCAGCAGCGGGTCGTTGAAGTTTTTCCACCAGTCCAACGCGGCAGCTTCGCCACCGGAGAGGGGCTCGCTCCAATTTGAAGGTGTTGCCAGCTTGGGCTGCCGGTAATTCGGGCCAACCGAGCAGCCCGCCATCAGGCCGATGCACAGGGCGAAGGCCGCCAGACCAGAGCAGGCATCGGTTCTCAAACGCGTGAATGAGTTCATAAGCTAGTAAGTTCAATGGACTGCGAGCGGTTCCTTGACGAACACCCGTTTGAGCAGAAAGGCCAGCGGGATGACCACGAGGCAGATGACTGCCAGCCAGCGAAAGTCGTCGATGTAGCTGAGCATGTGCGACTGCCGCGTCAGTTCGCGATAGATGACGCCATTCGCCATCTCCCCAGCCTGCATGGGGCCGGCTTGCGCCGACAGAGCGGCGTGCAGACCCTGTTGGGCCTGTTGCAGCGCCGTATCGAACGGCGTCAAATGGGTCACCAAATCGGCTTGATGCCGCTGGGCGGCGCGCGTCTCCAGGGCAACCATGAGCGAGATGCCGACGCCTCCAGCCAGATTTCTTGCCAGGGCGAAGATCCCCGCCGCATTGCCCATCTCCTCTTTCTTCAACATGCCCATGGCGATGGTCATCAACGGAATCATGCACAGCCCCAACCCCACGCCTTGGATGAATGTCGGCCAGATTAAATTCTGCCGCGCAAACTCCAGATTGAATCCGCCATAACCCCAGCCGGAAAGACCGAGCAGCAGAAAGCCGCCGGCGATCATCTTCCGGTTGTCCACATGATTGATCAGCATTCCGACCAGCGGCACGGTGATGAAGGTGCCGATCCCGCGCCACAGTTGAGCCATGCCGCTGTCCAAGGCGCTGTAGCCCATGAGGCTCTGGAGGAAGAGTGGCAAGATCGTCAACGGCCCATAAATCACCACGGCCGCAATGCTGATCAACACGGTGCCGACGGCGAAATTGCGGTTTTTGAAAACACGCAGGTCAGCAATCGGATGGCTGCCACGCAACTGGCGGAACACAAAACCAATGAAGCCAACCACGGAGATCACCGAGAACCAGCGCACCCACACGGCCTCGAACCAGTCGGCGTCCTGCCCCTTGTCCAGCACGATCTGCAAGGTGCCCAGCCAAAGAGCCATCAGACCGAAGCCGATCCCGTCAATGCGACCCGGCTTGGCAGCGCGGATATAGGCGGGGTCAAACACAAAGCGGTTGCAGAGCCAGAAAGCCAACAATCCCAGCGGAATATTCATGAAAAACAACCACCGCCAGGAATAATCGTCGGTCACCCATCCGCCCAGCACCGGCCCAAGAACCGGCGCAATGACAATGCCCAAACCCCATGCCGCCATGGCGACGCCATGCTTTTGTGGAGGAAAACTCTCCAACAGGATGGCTTGGGACAGCGGCTGCAGCGCTCCGCCACCCGCTCCCTGAATGACGCGGGCCACGATCAGAACGCCCAGGCTTGACGCGGCACCACAAACACACGATGCCAAAGTGAAGATCGCGATGCTGGCCAGCAAGAAACGCTTCCGTCCAAAAAATGAGGAGAACCAGGCCGAGGCGGGCAATATGACGGCGTTCGAAATCAGATAGCTGGTCTGCACCCAGGTCGCCTCCGTGGTGGTGGCGGAAAGATTGCCCGCAATGCTGCTCAGGGACACGCTCACCACCGTCGAGTCCAGCACCTCCAGAAAAGTGGGCAGGATCACCGCGACGGCGATCCACCACGGGTTGATGTGGGGATGGGGGTCGTTCGATTTCATGAGCGTTGCCCTACTTCACCCGCACCCGCGCCTCGACAGACATTCCTGGCCCCGCCAGTTCGCTATCCAGTGCGGCGTTCAGCACGATCTTCACCGGAACGCGTTGGACGACCTTGATGAAATTGCCCGAGGCGTTTTCCGGCGGAAACATGCTGAAGCGCGCCCCCGCGCCCGATTGAAAACTCTCAATCCGGCCGCTGAGTTTCCGGCCGGGGAAGGCGTCCACCTTGATCTCCACCGGCTGTCCGACTTGCAGGTGCGTCAGCTGCGTCTCCTTGAAGTTGGCCACCACCCAGAAATCGCGAGGCACAATGGCCATCAGCAACTGGCCAGGCTGAACAAAGGCTCCCGGCTCGGCGTTGCGCCGGGTAACCCGGCCCGCTTCCGGCGCCACCACTTTCGTGTAGGAAAGATTCAACTCCGCCTCGCGCATGGCCGCTTCGCTCTGCTGCACGTCCGCCTCCGCCGTTTGCAGGCTGGCCTTGGTGAGCCCCGATTGCGCTTCCGCCGCGACCACTTTGTTTCGTGCCACTTCCACTTGGGAGCGAGCCACGCGCGCCTGCGCTTCCGCCAGGTCCACCTGGCTGCGGGCCACCGCCCGGCTTTCGACGCCCTGGTAACGCTTCCAGTCGGCTTCGGCCCGGGTTGCCTCCGCTTCGACGGCGCTGACGTTTGCGTTCTCTTGCGCGATTTTGGACTGATCCACAGCGAACTGCGCCTTGGCCGCTTCGACCCGGCTGCGGGTGGCGGCGAGACTGGCCTGCGCTTTCGCCAGCCGGACCTCATAATCTCGCGCGTCAATTTGCAGCAACAACTCGCCCTGTTTCACCTCCTGATTGTCCTGCACCAGGAGTTGCGCGATCCGGCCCGCCACCTGCGGTGCCACCGGCATCACGCGCCCCTCGAACGCGGCGTTGTCCGTGGATTCAAACGGCGCGATGAATCGGAAATACCAGACGGCAGCGGCGACTGCCAACACCACACCGGCCAATCCGAGTCCCGCCCGCAGCATCCCACCGGGGCGGCCCCGATTTGCCGGCTTCAGACTGTCCGTTTCGCCATTCCCGTCCGTTTCGGGTGTCGCGGTTGATTCACGCGTCGGACAATCAGCCTCGACCAACACATTCCTATTCTCTTCGTGTTTTGACATATAGATTTGTCATGGATGTTTACGCTTTGATTATTCGCGGATCGCTCCGCTGACAGGCGCTGTATCCGCCCGTTTTTCCGCGAGCAGTTGCTCAATCTCCGAGACAATGACCTCCCTGCTCACGAGTCCGACGTGCCGCCCGCAAATCCTGTCGCCGACGAGGTAAAGGAGGCTTGGAATGGACTCCACCGCATAGCAAACTCCCAGTTCGGGATTGCGGTCGGCATCAACAATGACGACTTCGACTATTCCCTTATACGCTCCTTGAATTTGTTCGAGGATTGGATTCAGCATGTTACAAGGCTGACTCCATGATGCGAGGAACGCCGCCAATACGAGCCGTTTGGAACCGCGAAGGATTCCCTCGAACTCAGACACGCTGAACTCCTGCGAGGACGGGTGTCTCGACGTTCTGAAATTGTGTTCTGAACCTGTTGCCATCGCGAAATGACATGACGCAGCATCCATGCCAGAAGACATGCATCGTTGTATCTAACTGTATTCCAGCGTTATGCATACTCCATTTGACATTAACAATTCGGTTCAGTTTCCTGAATGTTCGGAATTCTGTCCCAATTTAATTGCATGCACATGGCTTATTTCAGACAATCCCGCCATGAGCCAAACCGGTGAAGCCATCTCGGATTCGAACTTTGCGGCGCTGCTCCTCCTAGAAATCGCCCACGAGAAGTCCCTAGATAAACTCCTTCAGAAAATCGTCGAGCGCAGCTTGCAACGTCCCAACTTCGCCGCCGTCCAGATCTGGCTGGTCGGCAAGGGCGATCTTTGCGTGCGGTGTCCGCAGAAAGACTTGTGCGCCGACCAGACCCGCTGCCTGCATCTTGCGGCCGGGGGCGGAGACACGATCACTCACCCTCAAGGAGACCCGCTTCGTTTTGATGACCTGAACTTGCGCATCCCGATGGGCATCGGATTGCCTGGACGCACCGCCGCAGACGGAAAGGAATTCGCCGTCCCCAATCTCGATACCGAACTGGGAGCCGCCTTCGGAATGGCTTGGCTCCGAGCCCGGCAAATCCGCGCGTTCGCGGCCGTCCCGATTATGCTCAAGGGCGAGGTTCTCGGAGTTGCCGTTGGGTATTTTCGATCTCCCCTGGATTCTGAAGCCCCGCTCTGGGGCAGGATATTTGCCGACCACATTGGCGCGGCGATTTCCCACGCGCGGGCGTTCGAGGAAATCCAGACCCTCAAGGCGCAACTTGAATTACAAAACGCCTATCTCGAAGAAGAGGTTCTGGAGGCAAAGGCGTTCGGCGAACTGGTCGGCCAAAGCGCACCTTTGCGGCAGATCATCAGCCAGATTGACCTCGTGGCCGGCACCGACGCTTCCGTCCTCATCCTGGGGCCGACCGGCGCGGGCAAGGAACTCGTCGCCCGCGAAATCCACCGTCGCAGCCATCGCAAAGACAAGCCCTTGGTCCGCGTCAACTGCGCCTCCATTCCCAAAGAACTCTTCGAGAGCGAATTTTTTGGCCACGTGAAGGGAGCTTTCACCGGGGCCATCAAAGACCGCGCCGGCCGGTTTGAGAGTGCGGAGGGAGGCACGCTCTTTCTTGACGAGATTGCCGAAGTGCCCCGCGATCTGCAAAGCAAGCTGCTGCGGGTTCTGCAGGAGAAATGCTACGAGCGCGTGGGCGACGACCGAACCCGCCACACTGACGTGCGGGTGATAGCGGCCACCAACCGGGACTTGAAAGCAGACGTCACCGCGGGCCGTTTCCGGGAGGACCTATACTATCGCCTGAGTGTTTTCCCGATACACGTTCCAACACTGGACGAACGGAAGGAGGACATTCCGCTTCTGGCAAAGCACTTTGTTGAACTCTCCGCAAAAGAGCTTCGTTGCCCGAAACCTCGCCTGACGCGGGCGGGAATCGAGCAGCTCAAGAATTACGACTGGCCGGGAAACATCCGCGAACTCCGGAACGTGATCGAACGCGCGGTCATACTGGCGCGAGGCGGCCCGTTGGAGTTCAAACTGCCGCTTGAGAATTACCCGACGGCCTCGGTGTCATCAAAGCCATCTCTGCGGATCCAAACCGGAGTTGAAGTTCTCACCGAGGCTGAAATGAAGCGGCATGAACGTGAGAACACTCTGGCTGCGCTGAGCAAGTGCGGCTGGAAGATCAAAGGGCCTGACAGCGCTTCCGAATTGCTCGGCATCAAGCCTACCACCTTGCTGTTCCGGATGAATAAGATGGGGCTGAAGCGTCAATAAGCTGCCGGTCAGGGCGTGACTTGGATGAGGGCGCGCCGGTAGGCGAACAGGTGCGGCGCGCCGTTGTCCTCGGCTTGCAGAATGACATGCAGCGTGCCGGACTTCTTTAATTTCGGCAGCGTCACTTCTGTTTCCAATCCGTCAGTCTGGCTCAATGTTGCTCCCCCAATGTTTCCCGCCTCCCAGTAAATCCACCAGGTCACATTGACCTGCTGTCCGTCGTCCCCGGCGTCCGTGCCTGTGGCGGAGAGCTTCACGGTCGCGCCGGCTTTGGCCGAAATCATCATCACCCCGGTGGAGCGGTCACCGTTCAAGACGGGGCGCGGATTGTGATTTGCCTTTTTGAATTCATCCTCCACGCACCAGTCCATGCGCGCCGCGAAATCGTTTTGGAAATGTTCCCGCCAGCGCCAAATGGTGGCGTGGTTGGAATCCTCGGTTCGTCCATTGTCCGCCGTGACGTTGTCCCGGCTTTCCGCGTTATCCGTCCAAATCGCCCGCGTTTCGCCGGACGGCTGATACAGCGTATAAAAAGGGTCAGTCCGAGAATCGTGAATACTGTCCATCCGTGGTGAGATCCTTCACGTCCGTGTGCAGTTTCTCTTTTAGGGCAGGCGCCTTTCCCGCAGTGCTCCTTTCCACGTGCCGCACCGCTTGACTCACGACCGACTCATGCCCCATTCCCAGCTTTTCCGCCCCCCATCTCCGGCTGACCGATGTATGGCCATCCACCCATCATGCCAGCACCTACCTCTCCAGCTGCCCTTTCGGGGCCCTCGCCAACTCCTCCCCCCTCGGTCCCAACGCCCACAACCCTTCCACCATCCGCTCGGCCTGGCTTTGGTCGTGAGCAGCCCGAACCGCGCCCGTTTTCGACTCCCGGCCCCTGCCCGCCTGCACATCCCGGGCGCCACCCAGCGGCCTCTCCCCAAACCCTTCCCCCCCCACCTACCCCCATCCCCGCAGCACCCCCCACGCCCCCACCCACTCCCTGCGCCCAGCCTTCTTCCCCGGTTCCAGCACCCGACTTCAATGTACACATCATACCCCCGCCCCTCCCGCGGCCCCATCCCCAGACTCCCAAGCACTCGCTCCCTCACCAGCCACTCCGGCGCGTTTCCCCCCACGTAATCCGGGTGACTGCTCCACAGATGATCCCGAAGCTTCTCCTCACCAATCCGGATCAGCTTGGCTCGCGCCGGATTCAAGTGGATGTAAGTACTGACCCTCTGCAAGTACATCTCTTCCTCCGCTTCCACCGGAATGGCCCGGTACCGGCCCGGTTCTTGGATACCAACCGGGTCAGCCAACTCTTCGAATACGCTGACGGGACGCGAATCACCATCAACCTGCAAAACGACACCTTCTCCATCGACCCAGCCTTGCTGTCCAAACAGTAGAAGGCCCCCTGCTGGGAGCGGAGGGTTTAGTACCAAAGGATCTACTTCGTGGCGGGCTTCTCTGGCGCGCCGATCGATCAAGCCGCCGAGGTCAACTCGGTGCGCACAGTCTCAAGGAGGCGCTTGCTGGCTAGAATACCATCTTTTTCAGACAAGGCAGCCCCCTCGTAGGCGATCCCCACATAGCCCCGGTAGCCGGCGTTGACCACGATCTTGAGCATCCGGCGGTAGTCGGTATGTATTTCGTTCCCCCCCGCATCAAAGTCCAGTGTCTTGGCGCTGACTGCCCGGGCAAAAGGCATCATCTCTCTCACCCCCTGGTAGCGGTCGTATTCCCGCCCTTCGCTAATACGGAAGCTCCCAAAATCAGGGACGGTGCCGCAGTTGGCGAGACTGACCCCTTTGATGAGGGAAGCGAGCCACGAGGCGTCGGCTGACAAACCAACGCGGTTCTCCACCAGAATGTTCATCCCCATCTTTCCAGCATAGTCGGCCAAGGAACGAAGTCCCTGCACGGCGCGTCCCATTTGGTCTGCTGGGGAGCCTCCGCCGGCGGTATCGACGTGAACACGGATCGAATGACAGTTCATCAGCTTGGCGGCTTCGACCCAGCGACAGTGATTATCAACAGCCTTTTTACGTTCGTTCGCGTCAGGATGTCCGAGTGCACCTTCCTCGGTGACCCTTACCAAGAGAACTCGCACACCAAAATCATCACATCGCCTTTTGTAATCCAGTAGGTATTGCCGGTCTCGCACCTTGTCATCGAAGAACTCGTTCGCCAACTCGACCGCCTGAATTCCGTACTGGGTCGTGGCGATTCTCGGAAGATCCAATCGGTTTAACTGATTTGTCTGTAAGGCCTTCCGCAAGGAATTCTCCGCCAGAGAGATCATGAATGGCTGGCGCTCAGGAGCGGCAACCAAACGGGTCAGGGTGGACGAGCCAAGCGCGGCGCTGCCGGCCAGGAGGAAGGAGTGTTTCAGGAAACTTCGACGATCTGCTTTCATTTCGGGAACGGCAGTCAACCCAAGGGCCGGGCCACGAGGACCAATCCGAGGGGTTATCTGCAGGTCATTTTGGGTTAGAGGGTTCACGATTCGGTCGGAAAAGGGACTGACTCTGACGTGTTCGCTCTCCGGAGGAGAGGGTAAACGAACTCGCCGACTCAGCTGAAGAGTGGCTTATTTGGTGAGAGCCACTGCCGTTGGATCTGCGGCAGCAGCATCTTCAGAAGCCCTGAAGAAGAACACCCCGGCCATCAGCGAGGCACGAATACACTGCAACCGCCCCCAGCCTGAAAGCTGGCCGGGCGTCGTCTCCGCAACCTGAACCCATCCGGTTCTGTTCATCAGGGAAATAATTTAGCCAGGGTCGCCCAGTTTGGCAAGCCTAGGGGGGCATGCCAGACCATCCATCGATTCAAAATAATGACCAACAACACTTTATGGATTTAGCAGGAAGGGGTTTTGCAGGCTTCCACACTCGGGAAATCTGTCTATCTCAGTTGATAATCCGCATTTGGATGCTGTCCACCAGCGATCCCCCTGACGTGATGGCACTGACAACGACAATCGTATCGCCCTTTTTGAGGAGTTGTTTCTCGAGGAGTAGTTTGAGCGCGGCATCGATGGTCTTCTCCGGCATTTTTCGGTCGAAGCCGATCGTGAGCGGGTTCAGCCCCCAGTTCAGAGTAAGCCCGTTCGCGATTTCCGACTTCTCACAGAAGGCATAGACCCGGGAATACCGCGGCCGGAACCATGCCACATAGCGAGCCATGAAGCCCTGGAGCGTGAACACGACAATTGCATCTGCCTTCAGGCGATCCGCCATGGCGACCGCGCTGTGAACCAGCTTCTGTCGCGGCTTCGTGAGCTGGGCATCGTCCTGGTAATGAGCTCCACCACTCACCTCGATTCGGCGGGCGATACGATCGAAGACCTCGAGGCACTTCAGCGGATACTTCCCCACGGTGGTTTCGCCGCTAAGCATAATCCCATCTGCCTGCTCAAAGACGGCGTTGGCGACATCCGTAATCTCGGCCCGGGTGGGCATGGGATTCGTGATCATGCTTTCCAGCATGTGGGTGGCCACAATCACCGGCTTGCCCACCTGCAGACAGTGTTTCACCACCTTTCTTTGAATAATCGGCAGGTCCTCGTAAGGACATTCGATCCCAAGATCTCCACGAGCCACCATGATAGCGTCGGCCTCACTTACGATGGATTCCAAGTTCGTTACTGCCGACTGGTCTTCGATCTTGGCCACAATCAAAGGTTGCTTCCTGGAATTATCGATCACGGCTCTCAACTGCTGGATATCCTTTGCTTCCCGCACGAACGAAAGCGCGATGAAATCCACCCCCATTTCCAGGCCCACGGCAATATCCCCCAGGTCCTTCGCCGTCAACGCTGGAAGGCTGACTTTGACGCCCGGAAGATTGATGTGACGACGACTTCCCAAACGACCTGGGGTCAGCACTTTACACTCAATCTTGTTCGCAAATTTCGCCAGCACCTTCATCTGAATCGCCCCATTGTCGATGAGCACAATATCTCCGACGCTGATGTCGTTGATGAGGTTGGCGTAGTTAACATCGACGGACTGGTGTTCTTCGCTCTTTTCGCCCCGGACTGTCAGTGTGAACTTCTCCCCGGGTTTGATGTCGAGAGCAGCAGGCAAGTCCCCGGTGCGGATCGCTGGTCCTTGCGTGTCCAGAAGAATCCCCACCGGCATCTGACGGGCCTCGGCAGCCGCGCGGATGTCCTTCACTACCCGACGCAGCCAGTCATGAGTGGCATGGGACATATTGAGCCGGGCGATGTTCATGCCTTGATCGATCATCTTCCCGATCATCTCAGGGGAATCGGTGGCAGGGCCCAAAGTGGCAATAATCCTAGTTCTTCTCATATTCCAAGTTCAGATGTAATAGCTAACCTAATCCTGCTAATCATACACAGGTGCCGCCTGAATAAAAGAGGATTTTGTAGCGCCCATCATAAATTCCCCATAGCGAGCAGGATGCGACGGGGCTGTTTGAGAGAAGAGGCAGGGACAGACACAGTGGAGGACGTTGGTCCAATGGAAGCGCATCCGGGTGAGCGGAACTTCCTTCGACCGGCTGCCTGGCCTCGAGCAGTACCCTGCCCGACAGAAGGGACAGACAATGCGGCTTCGCTGACAGCGCAGCCTCGCTGCGAGGGTCAGGTCGAGGCCTTGGTCTCCGGGGGGCGGCGGGCGGGCTGAAGTAAATACTTTTGACGGTTCACGCACCTTCCACTAGCTTGCGAAGTGTTTTCTGGACCTTGTCCTTAGTATTACTCTTTTCGCATGTTTGGCTTTATCATCAAAAAGTTGATCGGTTCCAAGAATGACCGCGAGATCAAGCGTCTCCGGCCCATGGTGGCTAAGATCAACGAGATCGAGAAATCGCTGCAGTCTTTGACCGACGAGGAACTGCGGAAGAAGACCGCAGACTGGAAGGCAAAATTCGCTGCGATTGAGGATATTGAGCAGATCAAAGCCGAGCTGAACACGGTTCTCCCAGAGGCCTTTGCCATGGTCAAGAACGCCTGTCGCCGACTGGTTGGCTCGGAGATTATCGTGCGCGGGCACCCTATCAAATGGGACATGATCCCCTTTGACGTGCAGTTGATCGGCGGTTGGGCACTGCACACTGGTCGGATCGCCGAAATGGCGACGGGTGAAGGTAAGACGCTGGTAGCGACCATGCCAGCCTACCTGAACGCTTTAGCAGGGCGCGGGGTGCACATCGTAACCGTCAACGACTACCTGGCGGCTCGCGACAGCGAGTGGATGGGAGCCATCTACAAGTACCTAGGCCTCACGGTCGGCTGCATTCTCCACGACCAATCTCCAGCAGTGCGTCGCGCTCAGTACGCGTGTGACATCACCTACGGAACGAATGCAGAGTACGGGTTTGACTATTTGCGCGACAACGGGATGGCTTCCCGAAAGGAAGAACAGGTCCAGCGTGGTCATTTCTTTGCCGTGGTCGATGAGGTTGACTCCATCCTGATTGATGAAGCCCGGACTCCCTTGATCATCTCTGGTCCTGCGGTGGTCAGCGCCGACAACCAGCTCTACTTCGAGTTCATCACGCAGATTCAGTCCATCGTTGGCGCCCAAGAGAAGCTCTGCAAGCGCTTCCTCAATGAGGCTCAGGACCTGATGAAGAAACTGCGCCCGGAAGATGGTTCCAACCCTGTCGATGCCGACAACCTCCGCCACGAGATTGGCCTCCTGCTCTATCGGGTCCGCATGGGGAATCCCCGTTCGGAGGACCTGATGAAGGTCCTGGAGTTGCCAGAAAACCAGCAGCTCATGCAGGCGGCCGAACTGGAACTGCACAGCGACCAGACCAAGAAGCTCCTCTACGAGCAAAAGGAGCAGCTCTTTTTTGCCACGGACGAGAAAGGCCACGAAGCGGATCTCACGGAGAAAGGTCGTTGTTTCCTAAGCCCGAAAGATCCCGACGCATTCATGTTGCCGGACCTGATCACCGCCTTCCATGAGATTGACACCGGCTCGGAGACCGATCTCCGCAAACGACTGGAGCTGAAAGCCCAAGTACAGAAGCAGTTTGAATCACGCGCACAGAGGATCCACGTCATTTCCCAACTTCTCAAGGCTTACTGCTTGTACCAGAAGGACGTGCAATACGTCGTACAGGACAACAAAGTGGTGATCGTGGACGAAAACACCGGGCGTCTGATGACGGGGCGGCGCTGGAGCGACGGCCTACATCAGGCGGTCGAAGCCAAGGAAGGCGTGGAAATCGAGCGGGAGACGCAGACCCTGGCAACGATCACCATTCAGAACTATTTCCGCATGTACAAGAAGCTGGCGGGAATGACCGGCACCGCCGAGACGGAAGCAAGCGAGTTCTGGGACATTTACAAGTTAGGGGTTTTGGTCATCCCCACGAACAAGCCGGTGGCCCGCAATGACCACCATGACACCGTCTACAAGACCCGGCGGGAGAAGTTCAATGCCGTTCAAAAAGAGATTCAGGAGATTCACGCCAAAGGTCGACCCATCCTCGTGGGAACGATCTCCGTCGAAGTCAGCGAGCATCTTTCTCGCATGCTGAAGAAAGTGGGTATCGTCCACTCTGTGCTCAACGCGAAATACCACGAACAGGAAGCCGAGATCGTGGCCCGCGCCGGACAGAAGGGGTCTGTCACTATTGCCACCAACATGGCCGGCCGTGGTACAGACATCAAGCTGGGGACGGAAGTGCCCGGCCTGGGGGGCCTGCACGTCATCGGCACTGAGCGCCACGAGGCCCGCCGTATTGACCGCCAGCTCCGCGGCCGTTGCGCACGACAGGGCGATCCCGGCTCTTCCCATTTCTTTATCTCCCTCGAGGACGACCTCATGCGGTTGTTCGGTTCCGACCGCATCGTCAAGGTGATGGAGAAAGTGGGACTGGAAGAAGGCCAGGAACTGGAGCATCCGTTCCTGAACCGGTCGATCGAACAGGCCCAAAAACGCGTCGAGCAGCACAACTTCCAGATCCGCAAACGGACGCTGGAATACGACGACGTGATGAACAAGCAGCGGGAGATCATCTACGGTTTCCGCAACGAGATCATCCTCGCCGAAGACGTGCGCGACCGGCTGATGGACATCATCGAGGAAGTGGTACTGCACAAAGTGCAGCAGCATTCCACGGTGGATGGGGATGTGCGCGAGTGGAACCGCCGTGGACTCGCGGACTGGATCAATCTCACGTTCCCAATCGGTTTCAATGAAGAGGATTTACTCGCCATTGCCGATGCCGGACACGATGCCCCGGTACCGGGCTCCATGTTTGATGGCTTGAGTCCCGCCCAGCTCGCAGTGGTCAGGCACATCTGCAAGAGCATTCGCGACGCCTACGACCTGAAAGTGAGCTTCGAGAAGGCGGAAGCCCTGTGCGCCGTCGAAAGGTATACCATCCTGAGTGCGATCGACCGCATGTGGCAGGAACACCTGTACAACATGGACAGCCTGCGGAACAGCATCGGGCTGCGGCAGTATGGCCAGCGGGATCCGCTGATTGAGTACAAGGTGGAAGCGTTCAAGATGTTCGATGAGCTCATGGTGAACGTCAAGGGAGAGATCTGTAACAACATCTTCCGGAGCGCCTCCAGCCTCATGGCTTTCGAAAACTTCCTGCGAAATCTGCCCCAGCTCAACACGAAGCACCAGGAGGCTTCCGCGTTCGAAACCGCCAGTGGTGCCGCAGAGGGCAAAGGCGCGGAGGGCGGCGGAAAGGCCAGCGACATGGTGAGCGAGGCCAATGAAGCTTTGTCCAAGGCCAAACCAGTCCGGACAGGACCGAAAGTGGGGCGCAACGATCCGTGCCCGTGTGGCAGCGGCAAGAAGTACAAACAGTGCTGCGGGAAATAGGGGTCTTCGGCCTGGGCTACAGACCGGGTCAAGGCCGATCGCAGTTCGGGCTCACCAGACCACGACCGTGTCCGCTTCCATCACTCGGTCCAGAAGAAGCCCGTAATCGGGCTCTGCGATCCTCAGGTCCAGAACAGTGACCTCGCGGGAGTAGACCCCGCTCTGCTCTCTGCCGATCAGTTCCTGCGGCCATGCGTCTTCAGGTTGGGTCAGAATGTGCAGAATCTTGTTCATAGCTCAAAACCTGAGCACGCTGTGGCTAACGGCGAGTTCCTCGCACAAGCGAGTATCGTCGATCTCCGCATAAGGGACAGCGGGCACACCCAAGTTGCGCAGCAGCGGTTGACCCCGTTCGACGAGAACCGGCTTTCCCCACGCTTGCACGATCGGAAGGTAGCGCGAAAAGTTGTCCCCATCGATGAAATCCTCCGCGTCCTCGCTTAGAATGCTTACCGCTGGGCCGCGGAGGTAGATCTGAACGGATACCCTTTTCCAGGAACCCACGCCCGCCGCGATGCGGATGGCTTCCGCCGGCCGCGAACTGGTGCGCGGGTCAGTGGTGATCAAGAAGAGGATGGCGCGTGCCATATCAGTTGAAACTGACAAAACGATCGGTGCTGGCCATCAAGTCACTCACGACGGCGAGCCCGGAGAATACGGCTTGGTCACCGAGAGGAATGCCCCGTTGCTGCGCACCATAGGCACAGGCGAAGAGCTTCAATCCGTGACGCACCAACTCTTGCACTCGCGGGTCATCCACCCCATACACTGCTTCGTCGATGCAGTAGAGGTAAACGTCAAAACCACGAGTCAAAGCCGCTTCGGCGAGGCCAAGGCCATGTCGGAACCCGGCGGCCTTGGGGCACACGGAAAGGAGGATCCCCAGCTTCTTGGGTGTGCAGGCAGGATCACTCATGGGTTGGGACCTTTCCAATGCCGCTCATCGCGGCCCCGTTCAGAACCGGTGCACGAGCTTGTCGATGAGGAACGTGCTTTCACGCATCGCCTGCTCGCCGAACGGGCCAAACCACTCCGCCACCTGGCGGAACTGCCGTTTAAACTCCTCTTTGTCACCCTTTTCGATCATAGCCAGGTTCCGGTTGAGTGACTGAATATAATCGCGCAACAAGATCTGACGCTGGGGACTCGCGAAAACGATCTCCGCATAAAGACCAGGATCCTGCGCGAACAAGCGGCCCACCATCCCCAACTCCAGGCGATAGATCGGACTGGAAAGCTCCAAGGTCCTGGCGATGGGTACATGGCGCGAATGGAGGAACTGACCGAACGCAAACGTCGCAAAATGGCGGAGTGCCTGGACGATTCCCATGATTTCATCATGTTCTCCGGCGGGAGTCTCCACGAGCACGTTGCCCCACGTCGCAAACTGGTCCAGCACCCATTGGCACGCGGGAAAGTCGCGTCCAGGGCTCACCACGGTGATCTGCTTGTCCATGGCGCTGGTGGCGGGGCCAAAGAGCGGGTGGAGCCCAACCACCGGGCCGTGATAGGCCTCCAGCATGGCTTGGAGCGGCCCCGTCTTCAAGCTGGTGATGTCACACAGAACCGTCGAGGTGGCAAGGTGAGGAGCGAGCTGTTGGGCGGCCGCCGCGGTCACCTCAATAGGCACGGCCAGCATGGCCAGGTCCACGCCCGCGGCCAACCGACCCACTTCGGGCCAGTCATCACGGTCCAGGATGCGCACTTCGTAACTCGACTGCAGGAACCAGCTGGCAAAGAACTTGCCCATGCTCCCGCGGCCACCCACGATGAGGATCTTGGCTCCGGGACGCACGCTGCGTCGCCCCAGAGTGTCCAACTGCCCCGCACGAGAATGCCGGAGCACAGTGCGAAAGAGCTCCTCGATGTAGTCGGGATCGAGCCCCGCCTGGGCCGCCTGGTGGCGCCGGGCGGTGATCAGGTTCTCCTCCCGTGCCGGATGGTGAGTGGGCAAGTCGTTCTCCTGCTTCACCTCAGTGATCCGCCGGATGACTTCTTTGCGGCGGGCCAGAAGATCCACAACCTGGCGGTCGATCTGGTCAATCTCTTCCCGAAGGGGCTGGAGCGTGACCGGTCCCCCCCCCGAAGCAGGGGTCCGTGGCTGTTCTTCACTCATAATGGCCCAGATTGGGAGATCTCCGCGATTTTGCCAAGACGGCATTTCGCGAGTCGCCCAGCGGCCCAGCAGAACGACTCTGCGTTGGCTGGAGTTTTGAGAGACACCAGACCAGCCGGACTTCCTCAGTCCAGCCTGTATTCCCAGATTTCGGGACCGCCGCCTTCACGCATCGGCACCGCCACGTAAACGCAGCGTCGCGCAGGCACAAACAATCCAGTACGGGCGTGGGGAGCCGTGGGGACAGAAGAAACCCGAACGATCCCGGCCTTGGGCCTGACATCGTATACCTCCAGCGCCCCCATTTCACCTGGAGGGGATGCGGGGCTGGCAGTGCCCGGCTCTTGCAGGTCAGGACGGAACCCACCCCCAATCACGAGCACCCGCCGAGTCTCCCGATCGTAAAACAGATCATCGGAGTCATCAACACAAGTGGACTCGGCGACCACTTCTCCGCGGACCACATCGACCTCCATCAATCGGGCTGGCTTGCGAGAAACCACGAAGAGTCTTTCACGGCGCGCATCCAAGGCCATGGGAAAGTTCCTGGCACGGTTCCGCATCCGGATCAAGCGCTCCACCGAACCCTCCCAGCGATCCACAAGCGCAAGTTGGCCATCCTCGACCGCCCGAACGCCTCCTGGCAGGTTGGCGTAGAGGCGCGGACCGCCGGGGTCCAACTGAAAGGACTCCGGGCGAGAAGGAAAGCGGATATCGCGGAGGCGATTCCAGGTCCGGGCGTCAAACACCGCGATGGCTCCCTGGTTCGTCGTGCCATAACTGACAAGCACGGCGTGCTCGCGCGCGTCATAGCGTACATTGTCCGCGTCGGGTCCCACCTCCAGGGTTTTGACCGGTTCCAGGCTCCGACAATCGTAGAGACGCAGCGTTCCGTCCCCCCCGCATGCCACCGCCGCCAACCGTGCCCGAGGCACCACCGCCACCCCTTGTGGTTGCTTCAGTCCACCGATGCTCCTGATCCGCGTCCCTTTCTTGAGATCCAGGACTTCCAAGGACCCATTTTCCAGCGCCGCCACAAACAAGCGCTCCGTGGCTGAGTCGTAAGCCAAGTGATCGATGCTCCCGGGAACGCCAGCCGTGGGGCGCGTTCCTACCACCCCTTCTAGCGCAAAGGTGCGGGTCAAGACAGGTGCGGCTTCCGACCCTTTCAAACTCCCCGGAGAACCGCACCCGGCGAGTGACAATCCCAACCCCGCCGCCAGGCACGCTCCCACGATACCCTGGAAGGAGAGCAAGAATCGCTTTGTCGAGACAAGCAGGTCTGCTGGAGCCATGATCATGGCGGAGAGGCTAGCAGCCAATGGCGGGATCTGTCAAAACCGCCCCATCCTCGAGAATTCCTGCACCCCCAGTTGACAAATCGGAAAAATGAGCTTCTGTAATAGGAAGGCGAAACCTTGTCTTCAGCATAGCCGCCACTGGCTCTATGCAAAGACCGGCTGCCTGCAGCAACAAACCCAGAATACATTACGCAAGTCATGTGCGAAGAACAGAAAACCATTAGTGTCGGCATGGAAGTGCCCAATTTCGAACTGGAAACCTACGATCCTTCAGAGCGTGAGTTCGGCAAGATCTCCCTGGACCAGATCAAGAAGAAGAAGAAATGGACCGTCCTGGTGTTCTACCCGGCCGATTTCACTTTTGTTTGCCCTACGGAACTGGCCGATCTCGCGGAGAAGCAGGAAGCCCTCAAAAAACTGGGCGTGGAGGTTATCTCGGTCTCGACCGACACCAAATTCTCCCACCTGGCCTGGAAGGATGGAGAGAAGCTGCTGGCCAAGATCAAGTACCTCATGGGAGCCGACCCGACGGGCACCGTGAGTAAGTTGTTTGGCGTCTATGACTGCGGCAGTGGGCTCGCACTGCGCGGCACCTTCATCATTAACCCAGCGGGAGTCCTGGTTTCCTCCGAGGTCAACTTCTACAACGTCGGCCGTAATGCCGATGAGTTGTTGCGCAAGATGGAAGCCAACAAGTACCTCGCAACCCATCCCGACGAGGCCTGCCCTGCCAAGTGGCAACAGGGCAGCAAGACTCTCAAGCCTAACGAGGCGATGGTGGGCAAGGTCTTCGAGGCCTTGCAGGATTAATTCACGGCCTGTCCCCCCACTTTCAACCTCCAACCGCGCCCCGGTTGGAGGTTTTCTCTTTTTCAGGCCTCACCTCAGGAACAGGTCGTTGTAGCCAAAGAGATCGTTCTTATTGTTCCGCAAATCGTTGTAGATCCATGATTCGTAGTGGCCGTCCACAAAGACCACGTTGGCGCGGGAGTTGTGGCGACATGCGGGCTGTTTGGGAGGGACATAGATCTTCCAGTCGCGGGTGGCGGGGTCAGGCGGAAAAGTCACAATCTCGGTCATGTAGCCGCTGGAGGGGACCTTGTTCGGGTTATAGGGAACCCCGGTATCCCCCATGAGCCAGATCTGTGACTGACGTTGAATCGCGGTCAGTTTGCGGCTGTGCAATGGCGTACTGCCGTTGTCGGTGTAGCCGTAGCGAATAATGGTGCTTTCGACAGGACCGTATCCCTCCCAGCGCGCTCCGAATACGGTACTGATGTCCTTGTCCTTCACCGCTGGGCAACGCCAAATGTTGTTGGAAGTGGTGTTGGAAAGCAGGTACCGGTTCGTCGTGAGCGTCTCCCACCACCATTGACCTCCCCCCGCAATCCCGCTGCCCGTCCACCATTTGGTGTAGAGATCCGGTAACCGCTGGCCGTTGTCATCCGCGTACAGGAGGAAAGACAACCCCACTTGGCGCAGGTTCGAGCTGCACTTGATGGAATTCGCCTTGGCCTTGGCCCTCGACAAAGCCGGCAGCAGCATGCCCGCCAGGATGGCGATGATCGCGATCACCACCAGCAGTTCGATCAGCGTGAACCCGAACTTCCAAACGTGATGCCTTGTTCTCATACTCAGTGGGCCAGCAGGACCAGAGACGTCCATCGCCTTACCGTTTCCCTACTCCTGCCCGCCGCCGGAGTCAAGGCACACTCTCAAGAGGGAGCAGAGAATCTCTCTCCCCGGAAGGTGATGGCTCTCCGAGCCGTCACAGGAATCAGGGAGGTGTCTGAACCATGAAGCCAGACCAAGCTGACGGAAAAGGGTAAGAACTCAGGACCCCAACTCCATTCGAGCAATTCGTGTCATTCGTGGTATCCCTTCCTGCCTGCTTCACGTTTGCTTCATGGTTGATTTTGGATGATGACATCCGCAGAAAAGAAACAATAGAATTGCATCATCAACCTCTGCGGCGCTCTGCGACCATCGGCGGATACCCACTTCCAGACGGCTGTGGGGAAGCGGTGTGTACTTCGCGGTCTGGTAGATTGCCCCCCCAGATCCCTCTGTTAGCACCTTTTCGCCAACCATGCGGGATTCTGCGACGGGGAATATCGACAAGACTTGACTTCGATCAAGGATCCTTGCCGAGGAAAGGAACATGCTGCGAAACACATGAACCGCCCCTTTGGCATGCCAGCATGGCTCCTGATCGTTTGCCTACTCGCACCCTGCGCGGAATCCTCTGCCTCGGGTGGAGAGGCTCGGACAGCTGAGAACCAGGCGCCTGCTGCAGCCACACCCTCTATCTCAAACCAGACGGAATCCACCACCAATACGGTAGATGCCGCCGCAGCCAAGTTTGTGCTGACCTGCTCCGGGTGTCACAGCGTGTTCGGGATGAAGCTCACGGGCCCGGAGCTTTCCCACGTGACCACCTGGCCGGCCGAACAGGCAAAGGCCGCGATCAGGCGAATGCAGGAGAAGGCGGGTCCGCTCCCGGAGGAGGAGATCGCCCAACTTTCGGATTTGCTGCACGACACTCGCCTGCGTGACCGCCTCAAGGCGGAGGAAGCTCGGATCCAGGCCCAATTCATGGCCAAGATGGATCCGCCCGATCCTGGGGTGGGCCGCGCCTTGTTCTATGGCAAAACGACTCTAAGAAACGGTGGCATGGCCTGCATCGTCTGCCACTCGTCCGAGGGGGACGGCGGAAGCGTGGGGTTGGTCTTGACGGGTGTCCACGCGAAGATGGGAGGCGACACAGCGCTGATCTCCGCCATCGAACAGTCGCGATACAAGCTCATGGAGCCGCACTACTCGCGACATCCGGTTACCAAACAGGAGGCCATGCACCTGACCAAGTACCTGGCAACGCTCTCTCCGAACACTCCGCTAACGCGTCCCATCCCCTTTGCGGCGGTGGGCGTGGGCGGAGCAGTAGCCATGATGGCAGGCCTGAGCTTTTATTACCAGGGCCAGCGCAGAGAGCGCAGACCGGGCCGACTGCAGCGCAGACGCAAGTAACCCTTCACACCGAATGAGCTGGATCCAAGACGTTTTTGCCCCTGAAGACCGTACGTGGGAATCGTTCTATCGCAACCGCTGGTCGTACGACAAGAAGGTGCGCAGCACCCATGGCGTCAACTGCACGGGGTCTTGCAGTTGGGAGATATACGTCAAGAATGGAGTCGTCGTTTGGGAATTACAGGCTCTCGACTACCCGATCCTTGATCCCTCGATTCCGCCCTACGAACCCCGCGGTTGCCAACGCGGGATCAGCTACTCTTGGTACGTCTACAGCCCGATCCGAGTGAAATACCCCTATGCCCGAGGGGTGCTGCTCGATCTCTGGCGGCGGGCGAAGAAAGCGCATCCGGGCGATCCTGTGGCCGCTTGGCGGTCCGTCGTCACCAATCCAGAATCTCGGAAAAGTTATCATCAAGCGCGGGGCAAAGGCGGTTTCCGCAGAACAAGTTGGGATGAGGTCAACGAGCTCATGGCGGCGGCAAATCTCCACACCATTCAGCGTCACGGCCCCGATCGCATTGTGGGTTTCTCCCCCATTCCCGCGATGTCGATGCTCAGTTACGCAGCCGGGGCGCGGTTTTGCCAGCTGATGGGGGGAGTTTCGCTCTCTTTCTATGATTGGTACTGCGACCTGCCACCCGCCTCCCCTGAGATTTGGGGGGAACAGACTGACGTGGCGGAGAGCGCCGATTGGTATCATTCGAAGTTCATCGCCACGGTGGGATCGAACGTACTCATGACCCGCACCCCGGACGCGCACTTCCTGGTGGAAGCACGCCACGCGGGGGCCAAAGTGGTGGTGTTCTCCCCTGATTTCAGCCAGACGTCCAAGGTGGCGGACGAATGGATCCCCTTGCATCAGGGAACCGACGGAGCGTTCTGGATGGCGGTGGGGCACGTGATTCTGAAAGAGTTTTACGCAGATCGGCAAGTGCCAGCCTTTCAGAATTACCTGCGCCAGTACACGGATGCGGCATTCCTGGTGGTTCTCGATCGCCAAGCCAATGGCCAGTACCGGGCTGGCCGCCTCTTACGCGCGAGTGAGTTGGCCGCAACCAAGGACCAGGAGAATGCTGATTGGAAGTTCTTTGTGGTCGACGAATCCAGCAACGGGCTCCGCATGCCCAAAGGGACCGTGGGCCACCGTTGGCAAAAGAAGAAAGGGGAGTGGAACCTCAAACTCGAGGATGCGCTCACCCACGAGCCCATCAAGCCCCTTCTGGAACTCAAAGACCGGGCCGACGGTACGGCGTGTGTCGAGTGCGTCGATTTCTCCGACGGCACCAACCGCCGGGTGCTTCGCCGACACGTGCCGATTCGCCAAATTGAAACGGTGAAGGGTCCAGTATTGGTCACCACCGCGATGGAACTGTACTTCGCACAATACGGTGTCAACCGGGGCGCGGAAGGTGAATGGCCAAAAGACTTTACGGATGACTCCCAACCGTTCACCCCTGCATGGCAGGAGCGATTCACTGGAGTGGCGGGGGACTTGGCGATCAACTTCGCGCGAGAGTGGGGTCGGACCGCGGAGCACACCGGCGGCAAGTGCAGCGTGATTATCGGCGCTGGGGTGAATCACTGGTACCATAACAACCTGATCTACCGCGCGGTCATCAACGTATTGATGTTCTGCGGGTGTGTCGGCAAGAGTGGGGGGGGATTGAACCATTACGTGGGGCAGGAGAAGCTGGTGCCGCAGACCTCGTGGGCACCCATCGCCTTCGGAGGTGATTGGGGCGGGCCGCCCCGGCAGCAAAACACCCCTTCCTTCCATTACATCCACTCCGACCAATGGCGTTACGACCGCAACTTTGACGAGATTTGCCCCGTGGGGGACAGCAAGCATCCGATGGCACACGGGCACACGGCGGACAAACAAGCCATGGCGGTGCGTCTGGGTTGGCTGCCCTGCTATCCGCAGTTCACGAAGAGCAATTTCGAGTTGATCCGCGAGGCCCAGGCGGCCGGTGCGAAGACGGACGAAGAGGTGGTGGCCTGGGTGGTAGCCCAATTGAAGTCCCGCAAACTGAAATTTGCGATGGAGGACCCGGACAATCCGGAGAGTTTCCCGCGGCTGTTCTACATCTGGCGCGGCAACGCGCTCAGCTCCTCGGCCAAGGGCCACGAGTACTTCCTGAAACACTACCTCGGCACGCATCACAATGCCGTCGCCACCGAAGAGGCCAAACCCTTCATCGAGGATGTGACCTGGCACGACAAAGTCGAACTCGGCAAGCTCGATCTGATCGTGGACCTGAACTTCCGGATGGACACTTCCGCGCTCTACTCGGACATCGTGTTGCCCGCGGCGACGTACTACGAGAAGAACGACCTCAACTCCACGGACATGCACAGCTTCATCCACCCGCTCCAGGCGGCGGTGCCAGCGTGCTGGGAGTCCAAGAGTGATTGGGAGATCTTTAAGGGGATTGCTGCGGAGACGGCCCGGATGGCTCCTCAATACTTCAGCGGACCCGTGAAAGACATCCTCATTTCACCCCTGATGCATGACACCCCGGCAGAGTTGGCCCAACCCGTCATCAAGGACTGGGCAAAGGGTGAATGTGACCTGATCCCCGGCAAAACCGCACCCAACATCAAGGTGGTGGCACGCGATTACGAAAACCTCCTCAACCGCTTTGTCTCCCTCGGGCCAAACTTCCGCAACAACGGCTTGAGCATGCACGGCACCCACTACGACGTCGACGACGCCTACGACGCGTACCTGCTTACCCATCCGAAAGAGGTCTGGGGCGGCCGGGAATACCCCAGCCTGCGTGTGGACAAGGACGCATGCAACGTCATCCTCCATTTTGCTCCCGAGACCAACGGCGAAATGGCCTTCCGGGCCTATGAAAGCGAGTCGATCAAGACGGGCATCGACCACACCCACCTTGCGGCGGACACCCGGGCCACGCGCTTCACTTTTGACGAGTTGGCGACTCAGCCGCGCCGCTCGCTCACGACGCCCTTCTGGACCGGCATCACGAACGGGAACCGGACCTACTCGGCCTACTGCCAGAACGTGGAAGAGTTGATTCCCTTCCGCACGCTCACCGGGCGACAGCACCTTTACCTTGACCACGAGGCCTATGTGGCGTTTGGAGAGAACCTTCCCACCTTCAAACCCCGCGGCGAATTGCGGCAGACGCGCGATCTGGAAAAATCCGAGCGCAGCCCGGAAGGACTGGTTCTCAACTACCTCACGCCGCATGGCAAGTGGCACATCCACTCCACCTATGGCGACACCCTACGGATGAAGACCCTCTCCCGGGGCTGCTACCCGGTATGGGTGAACGACAAGGACGCCGACCTCATCGGGATCGAAGACAACGACTGGATCGAGGTGTACAACGATCACGGCGTCGTTTGCACGCGCGCCATCGTCAGCGCGCGCATTCCTCCTGGCATCTGCCTTCTCTACCACGCGCCCGAGCGCACGATTGGGGTGCCCAAATCGCCTGCCCGCGGCATGAAACGGGCCGGAGTCCATAACAGCCTTACTCGGACTCGCCTCAAACCGCTCTTCATGATTGGTGGTTACACTCAATTCAGCTACGCCTTCAACTACTGGGGCCCCCAAGGGGTCAACCGCGATACCTTCGTCGTGGTACGGAAGCTGCATAAACCGGTCTTCTAACCGCAGTTCATTTTATGGATGTCAGAGCCCACGTTTCCGTCATCTTCCACCTCGACAAGTGCATCGGGTGCCACACTTGCAGCGTCGCCTGCAAGAACATCTGGACCGACCGACCCGGTGCTGAGTACATGTGGTGGAACAACGTCGAGACCAAGCCGGGTACCGGCTACCCGACTCTCTGGGAAGACCAGAACAAATTCAACGGCGGCTGGAAGTGGAACGGTAACGGAAGACTCGATCTCCGCTGTCAGAACCGAGCCGACGCTTTCCTGAAGCTCTTCTACAACCCCAACCAGCCCAACCTGGACGACTATTACGAGCCTTGGACCTATCGGTACGGGGACCTCTTCACGGCCAAGCAAGGGGACGATCAACCAACCGCGATCCCCATCTCGCAAATCACCGGGGAACCGATGGAGATCCGTGCGGGCCCGAACTGGGACGATGATCTTTCCGGTTCACCCATCTATGCCGAAAACGATCTCAATCTGGACAAACTGACCGAGCAGGAGCGCACCCAGCTTTTCGAAGTAGAGCGTCTCACCTTTTTCTATCTCCCTCGGATCTGCAACCACTGTGCCAACCCGAGTTGCGTAGCCTCGTGCCCGTCCGGGGCCATCTACAAGCGCGGCGAGGATGGAATCGTGCTCATCAACCAGGAGAAATGCCGGGGTTGGCGCGCCTGCGTGGCCGCCTGCCCCTACAAAAAGATCTATTACAATTGGAAGACCGGCAAATCCGAGAAGTGCATCCTCTGTTTCCCGCGCTTGGAAACTGGCCAGGCTCCCGCTTGCTTCCACTCGTGCGTGGGCCGAATCCGATACCTGGGGGTCATGCTGTACGATGCCGAGAAAGTGCCGGATGCCATGAAGGTGGCAGACCGAGCCCTCGTGGATGCCCAGCGAGCCGCCTTTCTCGATCCGCGGGATCCGAAAGTGATGGAGGCTGCGCGCAAAAACGGAATCAGCGAGGAGTTTCTGGACTCAGCCCTGCGATCGCCCGCCTGGAAGTACATCATGGAGTGGAAACTCGCGCTTCCGCTGCACATTGAGTACCGGACCATGCCCATGCTCTTCTATGTTCCGCCGTTGCTGCCTGTCATGGGGAAAGCCGCCAGCGGTACGTATCAGCACGATGCCAGCGGTTTCTTCACCTGCCTGGAGCAGGCACGCCTGCCCATCAAGTACCTTGCCAGCCTGTTCAGCGCAGGCAATGAGCAAGTCGTCCAATCAGTCATGAAAAAGCTCATGGCGGTCCGCTACTACAAACGCTGGCAAAGCGTACGCGATCTTCCGGAGAACGAAACACAGCGGATCCTCCGCCAAGCCGACACGACGCCGGAGGAGGTCGAAGAGATCTACCGGATGACGGCCATCCCCACACAATACCAACGGTACGTTTTGCCGCCCTTACAGCGTGAGGAGGCGATTCAGGAAACGTGCAATCCGGAGGTCTGTAAAGGATGCACCGGTTTTTCCCTCACTCCCGCTCTTCCTCCCCGCGCATGAACCCAAGCCCTCATCAAGCCAGCCTGACGGTCCTCTCCGCCCTACTGGAGTATCCCGACCCTGAGTTCGGGGAACGAGTGCGACAAGGGAAGCTGGCCATCCAGAGCGCGGGAGTTGCGGCCGAAGCTCATTTCGCCCAGTTTGCTGACCCGGCGCTTGCCCTCAGCACCGATGCCCGTGAGGAACTCTATACAGGCACGTTCGACATCACCCCTGCCTGCGTCCCCTACACCAGCATTCACCTCTTTGGCGAGGAGAACTTCAAGCGAGGTGAAATGATGGCCGCGCTCCACGCTCGTTATGCCCAGGCCAGCTTCGATCCTCGGGGCGAGTTACCTGATCATCTATCGGTACTCCTACGTTTTGCCGCCACCATCGGTGAAGCGGAGCTTCGCGAGTTGGCGGAGTACTGCCTGCTCGGGCCACTCGACAAAATGATCGGCGCGCTTCACCCGGAGAACCCGTACCAAGCCCTGCTCGAGACGGTAAGAGCGGTGCTCCAAGCGATGCATCCCGGTCTGCAGCCGGCGGTCAGCCCGCTGGAGCGGATGCGCCAAAACGGGGCCTGGTGCGCGACTCAATCCCTGGCCTGCGGCTGTGGGGTGCGTCCCAACGCCGAACCAGACGTTGCAGCTTCCATCCTCCAACCGGAATCCGCTCCGTGCATTCCCTGACGCTTATGGTTGACGCCTTTCTCTTTGTCGGCCTCCCCTATCTAGCACTGGTGACCGCCCTGGTGGCGGGAATCTGGCGCTGGCGCAACGGACGGTTTTCGCTAACCTCGCGTTCGTCGCAGTTCCTCGAGGACCGCTCCCTGATCTGGGGAGCTGCTCCTTGGCACATCGGCATCATTCTGGTGCTTTGCGGACATCTCTTCGCCTTTCTTCTGCCGACGGTGTGGTCCGCCCTGCTCACCGTGCCGGGCATGCTCCTTGCAGTGGAAGCCACAGGGATGGGCGCGTCCTTGCTTGCGATTGTCGGCTTGGTTCTACTGATCGTGAGGCGCGTCACCCAGGCGAGAATCCAAGCGGTGACCACCTCCGCCGACCTGGCGGTGGTGGCGTTGCTGTTCACGCAGCTTCTGCTAGGCCTGCTCAGCGCGATGACACTCCGCCACGGGTCCGCCTGGGCACCGGGCACCGTGGTCCCTTATCTCTGGGGGCTGCTGACCCTGCAACCGGACATGACGTATGTCACGGGTTTCCCGATGCTGTTCAAACTCCACCTGGTGGGCGCATGGTTGCTCCTTTTGTTACTCCCCTTCACGCGCCTCATGCATCTCCTCGCGGTCCCATTCTCCTACCTGTGGCGTGCCCCGCAGATTGTCATCTGGAATACCGCCCGCCGCCGTCAACAAGCCGTCGCCGCCACCCGGAGCATTGAAAGCCGCCGGGAGTTCATCAAGGGCGCGATCGGCGTGGCGGGCGCGGGTGGACTGATGACGCTCGGGGTCTCGGAGAAGACCTTAAACTTCTTCAAGGGTCCGCGGCCGGACGCGGAAGCGGAAACGGCCTTGCTGCAGAAGAAACTCATACGTCTGCAGTTGACGGCTGAGGAAAGGGCCTACGAACTCGAGCGTCAGCGAAGCGAGGCGATTCTGGTAGGGCGTTACGCGGACCTGAGCGAGACCAAGGGACGATACTTCATCGACTACGCCATGGCACCGGGTCTCGCCTTCAGGGATAAGGACGGCGTGCCCCTGGTCCTCTCCGCCAAGTGCACGCATCTTGGCTGCACGGTCGGCAGCGACGTGGATGCGCAAGGCCGGATTCTCTGTCCCTGCCACATCTCCTATTTCGATATCCGCACCGGCCAGCCGAACTCCGGCGCTCCAGCCAAGAACCGGTTACCCGAGATCGGGTGGGCACTCCTCAACCCTGCCGGCAAGGCGGTGCTGAGCCGCCGGCCGGGGCAACCCGTCCAGGGCAAAGCCGATGCAGCAGCGCTTGCACAATGCAGCCTCTACATCACGAAACCGGGATCCGCTCCCCTGGCATCCGCATAACTCCACCCATGCCGCGTCTCACCCGCCAACCCCGCCCTGTTTCTCATGAAGCTGCCTGAAACGATCCAACGGGTCGAAACCTACCTCGCCGAGCGGTTCCCGGTGGATAAGCTCAACTACGCCTCGATGGTCCAGAAGAAAGAGGTTCCCGTGCACCGCCTTTCCTGGGGGTACTACCTGGGAGGTTTGGCGCTGTTCTTCTTCATGGTACAGGTCCTCACCGGCCTCATGCTGCTGTTCTACTATCAACCGACCGTCAGCGATGCGCACGCTTCGGTGGAGTACATCACCGAACACGTGCCCGGCGGAGCGCTGGTGCGCAACATCCACGCCTGGGCCTCCTCGCTGATGATCGCCAGCGTCCTGCTTCACCTCATCACGGCCTTTGCCATGAAGGCGTTTGGCCGTCCACGGGAAATGACCTGGGTCACCGGTGTCGTCCTCCTCGGGATCACTTTCGCGTTTGGCTTCACTGGCTACTTGCTTCCCTGGCACCAGATCGCGGTCAACGCAACCAAGATCGGCCTCCAGACGATCGAGGAACTGGGCGCCTATCTCCCTGGCCAGATGGCGGGTTGGCCCAAGGTGCTGAAGGAGGCAATCCAAGGAGAGGCAACGGTCGGTCAGGCCACTCTCAGCCGCTTCTTCGCCCTGCATGTGATCATTCTCCCCCTGACCGTGGTCGGCACGCTCGGGGCCCACCTCCTTTCCGTGCAACTCCACGGCATGAGCCGGGGGGTGGATGAGGAACCCCGCCACATGGAGAAGTTCTTCCCCACGTTCCTGCTCAAGGATCTCTCGGTCTGGGGAGTGGCCTTTCTGGTGCTTTTCGTGATCGGTTTGTGCCTGCCGTTCGAATCATTCTTCCCTTACCCCCTCTTCGAACCGTATGACCCAAAAGGCTCGACTCCCGACGGCATCAAACCGGAGTGGTATTTCTTCTGGGTCTACTACCCGCTGGAGTTGCTACCGTTCTGGGTGATCATTCTGGGGTCCGGCCTCCTCGGAGGGGCCTTACTCGCCACTCCTTGGATCTTGAAGAACACCACCCGCCGCACCTTGGGCCTGTTGGCAGCCGCTGCCAGCGCCTACCTGGTCATCATGACCGTTTTCGGCGCCAAGATCTACGAGCTCTTCACGCACTGATCCATGCACTCCTCTATTTCCTCGGCATCCTCCCACGGGCGAGCCTGTGGTTCTCTTCGTTCGCGTTCAGCAGCGGGGGTCGCAGGCTCCTTGGCCATCACCCTTGCCCTGCTGCTCCTCCCTGGCGCCTCAGCTTACCCGGAGTTTCAGCAATTCATCGTCAAGAACGCGCATCGCCCGGTGAACTGCGCCATGTGCCACACCCACGCCGATGGCCCCGAAGGCACCGCCCCGGGCCAGATCGGACGCCTCACCCCGGCCGAACAGACCGAACTCGGCCGGGCCCGCGCCGCGTTTGAGCCGGGGCAAAAGGCATACAGCCCCAACCTGAACCCCTTCGGTAACCCCCTTCTCCAGTCGATCGGCAAGAAGAAGGTGCTGGAGTTTCGCCGGGCTCCGGAACAGCTCGCAACTGCTTTACCCAAGGAGGGCGATCTCGATCGCGACGGCGTCGCGGACGCACGAGAGTTCCTCGAAGGCACCCATCCCCTGATCGCCAGTGACGGGGATCCCTGGACCCTTTTCACCACCAACGCCCGCCGCAACCTGCCCCAGCTCGCCCTCACCCTAGCAGCCACTCTCCTCGGTCTTTACGGACTCCGGCATCTGTTGCTCGGCGTCGCTCGAGCCACGGAGACGGTAACGCCGGAAGGGGAGAAGCCCAACCCCTGAGAACATTCCCCCCTCGCCCGATTGATCCCCAAATGAACACCAAGAACTCCGCGCACGACGGCTCGGCTTCGGTTTCCAGCATCGGCCCAACCGCCGACATCGCCGAGTGGCGTCCGGAGGACCCGGTATTCTGGGAAAAGACTGGAAGGGCGATCGCGTGGCGCACCCTCATTATCACCACCCTGTCCCTGGTGCTTTCGTTCGCCACATGGTTTGTGATGAGTGCGGTGGTGGTGCGCCTCGGGGGCATCGGATTCAAGTTCACCGAAATGCAGCTCTTCTGGCTGGCGGCGATGCCTGGGTTGGCGGGAGGCACCCTGCGCTTGATCCACACCTTTCTGATTCCCATTTTCGGCACCCGGAAAGTCGTCACGATCGCCACCCTCGCCAAACTCCTTCCCTGCTTGGGGCTCGGCTTCGCCATCCTCAACCCCGAAACCCCGTTCTGGGTCTTCATGGTCCTGGCGCTTCTGGCCGGATTCGGTGGCGGAGATTTCTCCTCGTTCATGCCCAGCACCAGCATCTTCTTTCCCAAGCGTCTGCAGGGGACAGCACTGGGGATTCAGGCTGGATTCGGCAATTTCGGGGTTAGCCTGACCCAGTTCGTCACACCCTGGATCATCTCCTTCGCGGTTGCGGGCAGCCTGTTTGGGGGATCCCAGACGCTCACCAAGAGTGGCAAGACTTCGCAGATCTGGCTGCAAAACGCCGTCTTCTGGTATGTCCCCTTCTTGTTGGCTCTAGGACTTGCGGCCTGGATTCTGCTGCGGAGCGTGCCGGTCAAAGCCTCGTTCCGTGAACAGCTCGACATCTTCAAGAACAAACACACCTACTTCTGTACCATCACCTACGTGATGACCTTCGGTGCGTTTTCCGGACTCGCAGCCGCCTTCCCACTTCTCATCAAAACCGTGTACGGGGGATTCCCAGACGCGCCCGATCCCCTCAAGTACGCCTGGGCTGGACCCTTTGTGGGTTCGGCCATGCGGGTGCTCGCCGGTCCGTTAGCGGACAAGTGGGGTGGGGCCATCCTTACCCACCTTTGTGGCCTCGGACTGGTAGTCGGTACGGGAGTCCTCGCCTTCGGTGGGCTCTTGACCCCCACCTCCTTGGACCAGTTCCCACTCTTTGTGGGAGTGATGCTCGGCCTCTTCTTCTGCACCGGCGTGGGGAACGCAGCCACGTTCCGCCAATACCCCGTCATCTTCTCCCACTCTCCGCGGCAAGGCGCCGGGGTGATCGGCTTCACCGCTGCCATCGCCGCCTACGGACCCTTCCTCTTCTCCACTTTGATCGGCTGGGCCAAGACCAGCCTGGGGTCCGCCAAGCCGTTCTTCCTCGGACTCCTGATGTATTGCCTGGTTGCGACCGCCGTGAACTGGTGGTTCTACGCTCGCAAAAACGCAGAGAAACCGAGCTAAGCCGACCCGGCCCAACCGTTTTCTTGACCTGCGTCAAGGCTCGATGGGAGCGGCCTGTCATGTTGAGAATCAACAGCAGACTTAATCCATACTATGAATGGAACCAACCTTACCAGCACGGTCCTCGCTGTCGGCAACTCTTCAGCGGAAGTGCCGCATGCCCTCCCCGCAGACCGTGCGGAAGTAGTCCAGCGCAACAAGATTCTCTGGCTGTCCACGACGGCCTTCACGCTCATGTTTGCCGTCTGGCTCATGTTTGGCGTGCTGGGGATTCCGATTCGACGCGAATTCGGCCTCACGGATGTCCAGTTCGGCTGGCTCACCGCCATCGCGATTCTGAACGGTTCCATCTGGCGACTACTGTTTGGGATCTGGACTGACCGTTTTGGCGGGCGACTGGTGATGACTTTCCTCGTGGGAGCCACGGCGCTGCCTGCGTTGCTGGTGAGCCGCGCGGGCTCGTTCAATGAACTGATGGTGTACGCGTTCCTGGTTGGAATGGCAGGCAATGCCTTTTCCGTCGGGATAGCCTGGAACTCCGCTTGGTTCCCCAAACACCGCCAAGGACTGGCACTGGGGGTTTTCGGCGCAGGGAACGTAGGTGCCTCCGTCACCAAGTTCATTGGCCCCACCTTGATCGCTCTGGTACCGGTCGCAGGCCTGCTCAGCGGCACGATCCCAGGCGGCTGGAGGTTTGTGCCCTTCCTGTACGCAGTGCTCCTCGTCGTCATGGCAGCAGCCATCTGGACACTCGCCCCGTCCGAGGACCGCAAACCTGGAGCGGGCAGGCCGTTGAACGAACTCCTCCGACCTCTGCGCCAGGTCCGTGTCTGGCGCTTCAGTCTCTATTACGTTGTGGTCTTCGGTGCGTACGTCGCCCTGTCCGTATGGCTGCCCAAGTACTACGTCGATGTCTTCGGTATGCCCCTGCCGAAAGCCGCACTCCTGACCGCCCTGTTCATTTTTCCTGCAAGCCTGCTGCGGCCGCTGGGAGGCTGGCTGTCAGACAAGTTCGGAGCGCGGCGGATCATGTACTGGGTCTTTGGTTGCATGCTGCTGGCTCTGCTTTTCCTCTCCGCTCCTAATGGCCACATCGTGCTGTACGTGCCGGAGAAGGTCCATGGCGGCGGCCAGATCGAGACGATGCGGTTCGTGATGGGCCCTTGGCTCTTCACCTTCCTCGTGTTCGTCGTCGGCTGCGGCATGGGAATCGGCAAAGCGGCCGTCTACAAGTACATCCCGGAGTATTTCCCCAAGGACGTGGGAGCGGTAGGCGGCCTGGTTGGCCTGCTCGGTGCGTTAGGCGGGTTCTTTCTGCCCCCCCTTTTCGCCTATACGCTCAAGGCAACGGGCATCCCCCAGACCACCTTCATCATCCTGTTCCTGATCACTCTAGGGAGCTTCGCCTGGCTGCACTGGGTGGTCTATGGCATCCTCCATCAAGCCACCCCAGGCCTGAAGAACCAGTTCGAAAACCGAACCTAGCACATGTCGCAACCTTGATCGCAACCTTCGTCGCCCCGGCCCCATGCGCATCGAACACCTCTTCCTCTCCTCCGGACACAACTTCTATGGCCACCACGGCCAAGCGGCGGGGACCCATGCCACAGTGGAGGTGACCGAAGTCGAGTGCGTCGCCGGACGCGGATTGCGAGGAGACCGTTTCTTTGACTACAAGGAGGCGTACAAAGGGCAGATCACCTTCTTCTCGATGGAAGTCTTCGAAACCCTGTGCCGGGAATTGCTTATTCCTCAAGCCCAACCCGCCGCCACCCGCCGGAACGCCTTTCTCCGCGGGGTGGAACTTCACACCCTCATCGGGGCGGGTTTCGAGATCCAAGGCATTCGCTTTGAAGGCGTGGAGGAGTGCAAACCGTGCCACTGGATGAATGAAGCGCTCGGACCCGGCGCGGAAGAGTGGCTCAGGGGGCAAGGAGGCCTTCGCGCGCGGATTCTGACCGACGGCAGGCTCCGGAGGGATTCATGACGTGAATCTGAGCGCGGTCATCCTGGCGGGCGGAGAATCCCGGCGCATGGGGAGGGACAAGGCCTTTCTCTCGATCTCGGGACAGCCCCTAATCGAGCGCATGATCGCCAAGGCTCGCGAGGCTGGTGCCAAAGAGGTGTTCATCTCGGGTCGAGCAGGGCGGGTTTACCCCGACCTTGGGGTTCCGGTCCTGTACGATCGCGAGCCGGGCTTAGGACCGCTTGCTGGCATCGAGCGCGCGTTGGACGCCACCACCACCCACTTCCTGCTTGTGCTCGCGGTGGATCTGGCCCTCATGAATCAGGAGGTTCTGGAAAAAATGGCCTCGCAATGCAAGACACTGACGGGAGTCGTTCCGTGCTTTGAGAACAAGGGACTGCAACCCTTGGCCGCCATCTATCCCCGCCGCTGCGGTGAGATCGCTCGAGCGCTTCTGGCCCGCCATCGGCTAGCCGCCCGCGACTTTGCCGAAGCGTGTCTCCTGGAGCGGGCCGCAAAGCGGTGGCCTGTCCCGCCCACACTCGAATGCGCTTTCTCCAACTGGAACGAACCCGCCGACCTGCCCCGCTCCCACGAGGCGGCTTGACACAAGTCAAGGCGGTGAACCCCTGTTCGTGGTTCCTTATTAAGGGAATGAATCTTGCAGCCCCTCACCTGGCCCTGCTGCTCGTGGCCGTTTGCACGGTCGCCCTTCTCTATTCCTCCGTCGGACATGGGGGCGCGACGGGCTATCTTGCGGTCATGGCGCTGCTGAGTATCGCCCCGGCCATCGCACGGCCTGGTGCGCTGTGGATGAACTGCGTGGTGGCTTCCGTCGCTTTTTGGCGCTTCCATCGGGCTGGGTATTTTGATGTCCGACTGTTTTCCTTCCTGGCGCTGGCCTCTATTCCCATGGCTTGGACTGGGAGTCGCATGGCACTTTCCAGCAGCGCCGCCTCCCTCGTGTTGGGAGCCGCTCTGGTCATAGCAGGATGGCTGCTGGGCTGGGGGAACCGTCGGATGGAGGCACCGGCCGTACAACGGGCCTCAATCCCTATGGCGATCACCGCGGGGGCTGGCCTGGGCTTTCTGGCCGGCGTCACCGGCATCGGTGGGGGTGTCTATCTGACGCCTCTGCTTATAGTCCTTGGTTGGGCTTCGGCAAAAACCGCCGCCGGCATTTCGGCCTTGTTCATTGTTGTCAACTCCATTGCAGGCTTGGCCGGTCTTGGATCCCGGGCCCTCGTCTGGCAGCCGGCCATGCCCTGGGTCCTCTTGGCGGGCATCGTGGGAGCCCTCATCGGAACGCACTTCTCTGTGCGGAAGTGGAACCTCGTAACCTTTCGCAAAGTGCTCGGAGGGGTGCTTTTCACCGCCGCCGCCAAATGTCTGTTCTCCTCCAGCGCTTAGACTTCGTATGCGACTCCTCTTCTTCGCTCATCTCAAAGATTTGACCGGCCAAACGGAATGCAGCTGGCAAGTGGACCATGCCCTCACCACCTTGGAACTTTGGGGCCGACTCGAAGCCGCCTATCCCGGCATGGAGCGGTACCGCAAATCCACTCGGCTGGCGCGAAACGGAGAGTATTCCAGTGCGAACACGCACTTTGCCAACGAGGACGAGGTGGCTCTGATTCCTCCCGTTTCCGGAGGCTGACGTCATGACTGTTCAGGTCGAATTAACCCAGGAACCAATCATGCGCCCCCCGCTGGCGGCCGACGCGGTCACCTGTGAGGCGGGCGCCGGTGTGGACTTTCGCGGGATCGTCCGGGGACACGAGGATGACCAAGCGATTCTCGCGCTGGAGTACGAAGCCTATGCCCCCATGGCACTTCGCCAAATGCACCGCCTGCTAACGGACTTGGGCACGAAGCACGGATGTCTGGCGGCAGGCGTGATCCACCGGACCGGCCGGATCGCGGTTGGGGAAGTCGCGATCCATGTCCAAGCGGTCGCACCGCATCGGGCCGAAGCCCTCCGGCTGATTTCCGAATTCATGGACCGGCTGAAGATGGACGTGCCCATCTGGAAGATCAGGGCCATCCCCGCAGCGGTGCAGACGCCAACCCAAGCGCCATGACCACACCAGCCCCCCCGCCCACGCCCTCTGGCGCGCTCACCGAGGAGGTGATCACCTTGGTGCGCGCGCATGCGGTGCCGCTGGACCCTGAATGCGTCTCACTCGAGGAGGCATGTGGCCGTGTCCTCCGGCAACCCGTGCTGGCTCCCGAAGATCAACCGGCGTTTGACCGGTCCGCCATGGATGGTTACGCGGTAGGCCTGAACGATGTCACCCCCACCTACCGCGTGGTAGACCAGTTGAGAGCGGGCGATTGGAAACCACGCCTGGTCGCGCTGGGCGAGGCCGTGCAAGTGGCCACCGGCGCAGCTCTCCCGGAGGGGAATCTGCGCGTCCTCCCCAAGGAAGATGTATTGGTGAAAGACGGGGTCCTCCGAATCCTCCGGCCCTCCTCTTCCCGTTACGTTCGCCTTCGTGGGGAAGCCGCGCGCCAAGGGCAGGAGTTGCTGCACTCTGGTAGCGTCCTGACTCCAGGAGCTCTCTCGCTGCTGGCCAGCTTGGGACACACCCGGCCCCTGGTCAGTCCGTTGCCACGGGTCACCCACTGGGTCACTGGAAACGAACTAGTGCCCCCGGACCAAGTCCCAGGTCCGGGACAGATCCGCGATTCCAATTCCCACCTCGTAAGCGCTTTCCTGCGCGCCTGGCGTGTCAGCGCCACGCGCCGACATCTGCCGGAAGAAGCAGGCGCGGTGCAAAACGTCATCCAGCGCCCACCCTCCGAGTTCCAGTCGACCCACGTCCTGTTGGTTTCAGGTGGCGCCAGTGTTGGGGAGCACGACTTCACCCGCAGGCTGCTCGAGGGGCTCGGTTTTACCATCCTGATCGCCAACACCCATCTGCGGCCGGGCAAGCCTCTGCTCTTCGGGGTACGCGGCGCAACTCTCGCATTCGGCCTGCCGGGTAATCCCCTAGCCCACTTTGTCTGCCTCAACCTCTTCGTCCGCGTCGCCCTGGAGGGCCTGATCGCCGCGCCCAGCACCGCGTTCTTCCAGCCCGGCACGCTTGCGGTCGGTTGGGAGGGGGAACCATCCCCACGGGAAACCCTCTGGCCAGCCAAGGCCTCAAGGAAAGCCTCCGCCCTGGAGGTGACTCCGCTCCCTTGGACCAGTTCAGGCGATCTGACCCCGTTGGCGACTGCCAACGCCTTGCTCCAACTTCCACCGAATTCCCCTCCGTTGCCGAAGGGAGCCACCGTCTCCTGCCTTGTCATTCATCCATGAAACACCCACCCAAAACGCGCTCGGCAACACCCCAGCCCCCAACCTTCTCCCACCTCGACGCTCACGGCGCGGCCCGGATGGTCGACGTGGGAGGGAAGAAGGTGCAGGAACGCCGCGCGGTGGCGGAAGGTCGTCTATGCTGCCAACCCGGCACCGTTCAAGCGTTGCGCGCCCGGGCGCTTCCGAAGGGAGATGTCCTCACCGTAGCCCAAATCGCCGGAATTCAGGCCGCCAAGGGAACCGCGTCCCTCATCCCGCTCTGCCACCCACTGCCCCTGGACCACGTCAGGATCAGCTTCAAGGTTGGCGAGGACTGCGTGGAGATCCGTTGCGAAACCGCCACCTCCGCGCGCACCGGAGTCGAGATGGAAGCCCTAACCGGAGCCGCAGTGGCGGCCCTCACGCTCTACGATATGTGCAAAGCCGTGGACAAGACCATGCGCATCGAAGCCATTCGGGTGGTGGAAAAGGTCAAACGATGAGAATCGGCCGTATCACCGTTAGCGACCGCGCAGCGGCCGGAGTCTACGAAGACCGCGGCGGGCCGGAAATCGAACGACTTCTTTCTACCTTGCTCTCAGGACCGCTGCAGTTCGTTTCTGCCGTCGTTCCTGACGAACAGGCCCTCATCGCTGCGAAACTGATCGAGTATGCCGACCAGGCACAGTGCGATCTGATCGTGACGACCGGTGGAACCGGAATCGCTCGGAGAGACGTGACGCCCGAGGCCACGCGGCCGATCCTGGAAAGAGAACTGCCGGGCTTTGGGGAAATCATGCGGGTGCAGTCTTTCGCTCGCGTGCGCACCTCGATCCTTTCTCGAGCTGTCGCCGGAACCCGTGGACAGTCTCTGATTGTCAACCTTCCCGGCAAACCCGCCGCCATCGCCGAATGTCTCTCCCTCCTGGGCGATGCCATCCGCGAAGGCGTGGCGCATCTGCAAGGGGAAGATCCGCACACCCATCCAACTGCTTGAAGCTCATGGATTCCCATCACCCCACGGACCCGTTCGGCCGCCGCATCGATTACCTCCGAATCTCGGTCACGGATCGCTGCAATGAGCGCTGCCTCTATTGCCTCCCGGAGGGCTATGGTGGCTGGCGGAATCGGGCAGATCATTTGACAACCGACGAAATCCTCCGGATCGCGCGGGTGGCCGCGGAACTTGGTTTCCGGAAGTTCCGTCTGACCGGCGGCGAACCGCTCGTGCGCGCCGACGTGGTGGAATTGGTGAGGCAAATTGCCCGCCTGCAGGGAGTGGATTGCGTTGGGCTTTCCACCAATGGCATTCGCCTGGAGCAGCTGGCCAAACCGCTTCGCGAGGCTGGACTCCGAACCGTCAACATTAGTCTGGACGCACTGACCCCATCGCTCTACGAACGGATCACGGGGGGGAAAGTGGAGCAGGTTCAGGCTGGTATCCGCGCTGCCATCGCCGCGGGCTTCGAGCAGGTCAAACTGAACTGCGTGCTCATGCGCGGGCTCAACGAGCAGGAGATCTGGCCACTCACGCTGTTCGCCGCCGAACATGGGGTACCGTTGCGGCTGATTGAGCTCATGCCACTCACCAACACGGACGTGCTCTCCAAAACCCGCTTCGTCTCTGTGAAAGAGGCGATGTCTCTGCTGGCGCAACGCGACCAATTGATCCCCCAAATCGACCGCCAATTCGGCTGGGGTCCAGCCCGCTATTACCGGCTGCGACACACCGGCGCATTGGTTGGGTTCATCGGTGCCCTCACGGCCCCTCATTTCTGCGAGACCTGCAACAAGATGCGCCTGACCGCGGACGGCAAGATCCGCCCCTGCCTGGGCGATCATGGCGAGGTCGACCTGCGCAACGTCCTTCGAAGTACACAGTCGGATGAGGAACTGGCCATGGTCCTGCGGGAAGCCATTCACCAAAAACCCAAGGCACACCTTTTTGGGTCCTGTTATCAGCCCGGTCGTCCCATGACAGCCATCGGTGGGTGAGGCAGTGGAGCCCTGCCCGCTGTTGGGTTTGGCTGTAGCGGATAAGGTGAGGAGTCGACGAAGGTATCGATGAAGGTGGAAGAGGCGGCTATCGCGCCTGGCGCACGCGAATGGTGTACCCCTTCGCCTGGTTGTTCATCGAGGTGAATTTCACCGCTTCCTGGGCGTTTTCGGTGAGGATCAGGGTTTGGAACGGCGTTTCGTCTCCCGTGGCAGTGCCCTGAACATCTTTGAAAACACAGTTGATCTGCACCTGGATCCGGCGGTTGTCTCGGTTGCGCACGTTCGCGGTTACTTCGAGCCGGCCGTCTTCCGTGAAGCGCTCGGATAGGCCCGAGCAAGTCACCGATGCCTGGGCACCGGGGTCCAAGAGAACGAACTTGGCCTTGTTCTCCAAATCGTACTTGGTGGTGTTCTTGGGGGCATACGCTCCCTCCGACGTGCAGCCAGACACCAGGGCCAAGGCCATCATCACCGTACAAGCCGATCCAAGGATTCGAAGTTTCATACCTGATTCTACTTATTGGTTTTTGTCACTGACGAAGATCACCGTGTCCGGCTGTCCCTTGGCGATCTTGAACGAAAGCGTCTTGCTCAGACTGGCCATTGGACTGGTCGGATCATACAGAAATTCAACGGTGACCGTATGCTCTCCTTCCGGCAGGCGTAACGCGGCGAAACTGAGGAAATTGGGCAATCCTTCCCAACACCGTGTGTCCGCGGCCGGGTTGGTGGCGGCAGAGACGATCATCGACAGGAGTCCCGCCGCAGCCAAACCAAGGCCGGCCTCCTGAGTGCCGTGGTTACCCGCCATGATGGCCCCACCCACCAGCGCCACGGCGCCAAATCCCTCGGTGGCGGATTTGAACACCGCCTTGTTGCCAAGCACATGATCCATCACCCGCCCCCCTCGCGTGGTTGCCTGATAGGTCAGATCATCGTAAGGATGCATCGCGATCACCTTCTGCCCAATGCGCAGGCGCGCCCCCCGGTAGGGGGTGGTGCCCTCCCGAATCCGCAATTGCTCACCATACTGCCCCGAGGCGAATTTCGTCGGCCCAGTGCTGTACTCGCTGAAGAGGATCACATTGGCGGCCGGATCGATGGCCGGAGGCGTGGCCATCCGGACCGAATTGGTCGCGCGCTTCAAGGCATCGGAACCATCTCCCGCCAGTTTCGCAGTGATGAACGCATCCAGGTAATCCAGCAAGACGTAGTCGCTCGCATACTCCTGCTTCTCGACGTCGCTGTCCTGCAGTTGAGCGCTCCGGAAGCAGGCGCGGGCGTTGTCTGGCTCACCGTCCATCCAGTAGAGAATCCCCCGGTAGTAGTACGCCATGACTCGCTCGTACGGCTCACCCCGAAAGTTCTTTTTCGATTCCTCGTGGAAATAGCTACGCGCCTGCTTCGCCCCCTTGTCCTTGGCAGGCAAGCCGCCTAGGGTGATCAGGGCGTCATCGAGCAATTCCCGGGCATCCGCGTATTGGCCGCGCCGCATGGCCACCAGCGCCGTCCGGTACTGCAGCAGCACCCGGTCCTTGGGCTTGCTCCGCGCCACTTCCGCCTTGCCGTCAATGACCGGGTCACCGGTCCGCGGCATGGGCGCTGGAGGGGGAGTGGTGGAGCACCCCCCGAACAGCAGCACGCAGAGCAGCAGGCAGCCAGTGAGGCGCATAGGCCAACGCTTAGCGATAGGCCGCATCCTCCAGGCCCTGCTTCTTGATCTCGGCCTTGTCTTCCCAGACTATCTCACTGGTGCGCACGTCCAATAACTGGAACGTGTACAAAACGTAGTCACTGATGCCCTTGGAGTTTCGGTGGCTCATGCCGTCCAGCTTGCCGGTGAGAATATAGTCCGACCCTTTGAATTGGCTCACCCCTGCCACGTCTTTGGCGGGATCGGAGGTCACCTGGCCGCTGGTCTTCAGTTGGCGCTCCTGTTCCAGGGCAGCCATCCGGTTGTCAGTCTGGGTGCCAGCGTTGCGGATGAGGAACTTCACCTTGCCGCGCGCCTTGGAATTCAACTCGGTGCGGATCCGCGTCAGGAAAATGTCTTTGTTCACGGCAAAGCGGGTGTTGTTCTCCACCGGCAGCAGGATCACGCTAGGTGCCGCCTGCGCATTCGCAATCTCGGGAACCGACAAGATGCTCCGCGCCATCTTGTCCGTGACCGCAACCATGTCCTGCGACTCCACACCGGTCCCGGCCACGAACCCACGTTCATCCCCCTTCATCTCGGTGACCCCAACACCCGACGGGTTTTTCACTCCTGAGGAGGCGCAACCCGCAAGGAGGGCCAATCCAACAACGGAAGCCAAGGCGAGGGAGAGTTGTTTGGAACACTTTTTCATGGGAATCAAGGGAATCAGGTTTTGATCATTAAGGCCACTGAGAGGGTCAGCGGCGGACTGGAAAATTCCAAGCGGAAACCGTAACGGCCCGACGCAACCCAAAGGCCACGAACCTTGGCAGGCTCGCAACCTCCACCCCACTCAACCTCATTCCATGGGCAATCATCATAGACCGTCAGCGTATTAGACCTGTGCTGCCCAAGCCCTATTCAGAACAGCTCAAGGCGAACACCCCCAAACAGTTACCACAGACCGGGCGTGGCGCAATCTCTTCCTGCTCCTGCTGTGAACGTTTTGCATCTCCCTGAGCCGGTGATGGATCCACGCGACGAAACCACGGATTAACTCAGCAGGAAGCGTGATTTACGCTTGGCATGCTGCTCCGGCTCAGCCACGTTTCCGCAATGCAGCCAATCGAGTCCCCCGATCATCATCATTGCAGCGCTGCCGATGGATGGCTGGACCTGGGGGTGCCCGTGGAAGCGGAACTCGAATTGGACAAGGTGAGCGCGGCCAACCGAGAGCATCCGGCGGTGATGGGCCTGCGATGGCGGATCCTGGCCGTCCGCAAACAGTGGGTGGAAGCGGTGGCCTTTGCCCGCCGTATCGTCGCTCTTCATCCGGGAGAGGTCGACGGCTGGATCCACCAATCTTACGCCCTGCACGAACTCGGGCAGACCCAGGAAGCCTTGGATCTGTTGCACCAGCAAGCAGCCCGCTTTCCGGGCATCATGACCATACCTTACAATCTTGCGTGTTATTGTTGTCAACTCGGGCAATTGGACCAGGCGCGACAATGGTTGAAACAGGCGATCCAAGTCTCGGACAAGGCTGCCGTCAGGTTTATGGCGTTGAAAGACAAGGATATGCAGCCACTTTGGGCCGAAATCCAGGCTTGGAGTTCGGGCTCGAAGCCCTGAACAAAGCGCTGCTTGCGCCGGGCGCTAGCCAAGGCGGGTCCGCCTCAGAACCATTGATTTAACTTAAGTAGAGGACTATTCCTGACGTTGGTACTGATAATGCTTTATTTTGAAACCGTTGAGATGCTTGATGTTCTTAATGGTGTCTTAAGCCGGGTTATTGTAACTGCTTTGGCAGAAGCAACATTGTGTAACTTGACTCGATTGTTACATTAGGGTGACAATGAGTGTTCAGAAGTAGTCCGCTGAATGTAAGACGTGTAGGGATTGCGAAGATGAGTGCGGATCGGCTCCAACTGCAACGCCTTGAGCTAAAGTACCATGTCAGTGAAGACACGGCGTTGAGGATTCGCGACTTCGTCCGGTGCTACCTAGAACTGGATGAGAACGGGGTCGACAAACCCAATTTCGCCTATCCCATTCACAGTATCTACCTCGACTCCCCCGATCTGGCGACCTACCGCCACACCATCAACGGCAACAAGAACCGACTCAAGCTGCGGATGCGCTATTACGACGACTCGCCCACGTCACCGGTTTTCTTCGAGATTAAGCGGCGGATGAATGAGGCGATTCTCAAGCAGCGCGGAGGTGTTAGGAAGGAAGCGGTGGCTTGGTTGCTGGGCGGTCACCTGCCGGACCCTGTGCACCTGCTCAACAACTCCCCCAAACAGCTGCGAGCTTTGCAGAATTTCTGCCAACTCATGACTGAGATGCGGGCACATCCGGTGGCCCATGTCGCGTATCTCCGGGAAGCCTGGGTGAGCACCTATGATAACTCGGTACGGGTCACGATGGACCGACAGGTCCGGGTGTGCCCTGAGTTTTCCGCCAACCTCTCCACCGAAATGGGCCACTACGTTAAACCCTTCGGTAATGAGGTGATCCTCGAGCTAAAATTCACCGGTCGGTTTCCCAACTGGTTTGGTGACTTGGTACGGGTCTTCGGTTTGCAGAGGGGCTCTGCCGCCAAGTATGCCGACGGGATCTATACCACAGGCGAAGCGGCCTTTTTATGGAGAATGGTGGAGGACACAGCGGTGCGGACTGTGCAAGAGTCACCTGCCCCCCAGCAAGTCCGAGCCCCCTTCGAGAAGGTTCGCCCACCCCGGCATCAGCAAGGTGGAACCAAGGGGGCGCACAAACGGAATCCCATTTTCTCTGATCCAAAACCCGTCTGCATCGGGAACGTTGCAGACCAGTGATGCTTCTTTATGTCTATCCTTGATAGCTTTCTGCGCGGGGACTATTCCAGTGCTCCCCTGAATGTCCCCGGGCTGCTCCTGGGACTGCTACTAGCCTTCCTATCGGGACACATTGTGGCTTGGGTTTACATGCTCACGCACAGCGGGCTCTCTTATTCCCGCTCTTTCGTGAACTCCCTGATTCTGATGCCGGTGCTGGTCGCCGCCGTCATGCAAGTGCTCTCCAACAACCTGGTGACTGCATTCGGAATGATGGCGGTCTTTGCCATCGTGCGTTTCCGCAACATCCTCCGGGACACTCTGGACACCTGTTACATCCTCTCGAGCCTGGTGATTGGCATGGCGGCGGGTACCCAGCGTTTTCCTATCGCAGTCGTGGTATGTCTTCTGACCTGTTCCATCCTGCTCTACCTCTGGTTCACGGCTTTCGGCAGCCGCCACCGATACGACATGATTCTCAACCTCCACTGGGGCCGGCCAGTCGCCGAGTTGGCAGATCTACGGACCGTGCTTGGCCGCCACAGTCGCAAGGCCCAGTGTGCCAGCCAAAGATCCAACGAGGGCCATGGTGGAACGGATTTGTCTTACCGACTCCTGCTTCGCGATCCCAACCGACTGGAAG
The DNA here is from genome assembly GCA_964411985.1 of uncultured Verrucomicrobiota bacterium. Taxonomy (GTDB): domain Bacteria; phylum Verrucomicrobiota; class Verrucomicrobiia; order Limisphaerales; family J093; genus CAYPNF01. The sequence continues at coordinate 73,075 of CAYPNF010000020.1, read as the reverse complement.
AACTGCTTGAGGAACTCCGCGGGTTTCAGGGTGTTTCTCGAGTCACCAGCCTTCAGGCGGAGGACGAATCAGAGCTTTAGGAATTCTCCATGCGCGATCCCATCCCTATTCCACTCAGTCAGCGGTGGCGTATGTTCAAGAGCCAGGCGCTTCCCGTCCTGGTATTCTCAGCCACCACTCTGGCTGCGGTCCACCTCTGGCAAAATCATGTCGTCCCACCCGTGCTCATCGGCCAAGTGGAATCTTCCCAGGCAACCGTCACCAGTGTCTTCCCTGGCATGCTCCACGATCTCCGGGTCGAGCGTTTTCAGCAGGTTAAGGCTGGCGATCCCGTAGTCACGGTCCTACGCACGGACCCAAAACTGATCGAGAGCTCTCTGGATGTTTTCCGGGGGGAAATTGAAGTGCTTCGCGCGGGAGCCAGCCCACTGCTGAACCGAGATCGGAATCGTCTGAACTTGGAGCAGTTGAACATGGATTGGCTCGACCAACGTGTCCAGTTGGCTTCCGCCAAGGCCAAGGCCCAGTACGCACTGTCCGAACTCATGCGCATTGAGGCACTCGTTTCCGACGTCAATAATCCGATCGCCAGCCGCCAGGAGTATGAATTGGCCAAGCGCGACTACCAAGCCCTCCAGGAGGAGGTTCTGGAGAGGGAAAAGCTGGTTCGCGACGTGGGACAATCACTCACAGGTTTGCGTACAATGGTGGGCGCAGCAGATTCTTCCGCGGATGAGAAGGCGCTCCGCGGCGCCATCGCCGTCCAAGAGGCCAATCTGCGGCTCACGGAGGCCCAACTCGAGCCGCTGGTGCTACGGGCTCCCATCGCAGGCACCGTAACCTATGTCTACCGGCGCAATGGCGAGAATATCGTCGCGGGTGAGCAGCTCATCACCATCTCCGGGTCGGAAGCGGAGCGGATTGTGGCGTACGCGCGCCAGCCGTCCAACTTTGAGCCGCTCGTGGGGATGAAACTGGAAGTGCGTACCCGGACCGTACGGCGAACCTCGGGTGTCGCTGAAATCACCGGCGTGAGCCCGCGTCTGGAACCTACCCCCGCCATGCTCCTGGGAATGCCAACCAATCAGACTGCGGAGTTGAGCCTGGCGATGCACGTAACCATTCCTCCCGGTTCCAAGCTCCGGCCAGGCGAGATTGTCGACCTGCGGCAGGTGAACTGATTCCAGACTGGCGCCCCCCTAAACTCGGGATCGAAAACTTGCCAATTCCGGTTGACAGCCTGAGACTGGATCCGTGCATGTGCCGGATGGATTTCTTGATGCGCGAACCTGCGCGGCCAGCTTGTGTCTGGCGGCAAGCGGGGTGGGCTGGGCGACTGTCCAAGCCCGAAGGGAGTGGAGCGACCGCACATTACCGCTGCTGGGCGTGATGTCGGCGTTCGTGTTTGCCGGGCAGATGGTCAATTTCCCGGTGGCAGGAGGAACATCCGGCCACCTGATGGGGGGAGCGCTAGCGGCTATCCTGCTAGGTCCCGCCGCAGGCATCCTTTGCCTCACCACGGTGCTTCTGGTGCAATGCCTCTTGTTTCAGGACGGCGGCATCACCGCTTTGGGGGCGAACATCCTGAACCTGAGTATCCTGGGAGCCGGAACTGGCTACCTCGCTTTTCGCGCCCTGCAATGGTTCCTGCCTCAGAAACGGTGGATTCCTATCAGGGCTGCGGGCGCGGCCTGGGTCTCCGTAGTTCTCGCCGCCGCCGCCTGCGCCGCGGAACTGGCGCTCGCCGAAACGGTCCCTTTCCGCCTGGTCGTACCCGCCATGACCTTGACCCACGTGGCGATTGGACTCGGGGAGGCCGCCATCACTTTCGCGGTGATCTCCTTCGTCTTTCAGGTGCGCCCGGACCTGATCTATGAGCCGCACCGGGGGACCAGCGCGCCCTTTCCCCGTGGCAAACTGGTGGGATACGGATTGGCAGCCTCTTTGGGTGTGGTGCTACTGCTTGCCCCCTTTGCATCGTCCCTGCCGGACGGTCTCGAGCGGGTCGCTGCAAGACTCGGCTTCGAGCACCAAAGCCGCACCGTCAGCGCATCTCCCCTGCCCGATTACACAATGCCGGGCGTTCGGTCCGAAAGGCTGGCCACGATTCTCGCCGGATCGGCAGGCCTGCTCACGGTTTTCATCGTCACCTTGGGCGGCGGCCGCATCCTGGCCGGTGCTGGAGAAAAGGCCAGAAGAACCCGTACGGACTCTCCCTCCTGATGCGCACGCTCACCCCTGCCCAAGCCGCCCGGCGCATTCTCGTCGCTCTGGGAGCCGTGGTGGCCGTAAGCCTCTGGCCCCGCCTCTCCGCAGTCTGGCTGCCGCTGCTGGTTTTGCCCCTGCTGGGAGTCAGCTGCCTCCTCCGCGTGGAATGGGCTCCTCTGTTGCGGCGCATGGGAGTCCTGGTAATGTTCTCGTGCGTGGTGGCGCTGGGGTTGGTGGGACAGCCGGAGTGGAAAGCGCGCGCTTCCAGTCTGGTCCTCAAGTCCTGCCTGAGCCTATGGATCGCGGTTTTGCTGCTGCGCGTTGTCTCGTTCCATGACCTCCTGGCGGGGCTACGGCACTTGCGTTTTCCGGGACTGCTCCTGGAGACCCTTGCGTTCTGGGGACGCTATTACTCGGTGCTCTCGGACGAATGGCATCGGCTCCAGCTAGCGCGTCAGGCCAGGACGTTCTCTGCTTCTCGCACGCGCGAGTTCCAAGCCCTGGCAGGTTCGCTGGGAACGCTTTTCATCCGGGCTTATGAACGAGCCGAAAGGGTTCACCAAGCCATGGTGGCGCGAGGGTACCGTGGCGAGGAGTAGACCGGGCTACGTCGCCTCAGCAAGGAACCGCCACGAGACAAACCGCCTCCGAGGCTAGCATACGAAAGTGACTGCAACTCGCAGGCACCAGGCAGAAGTCGCCTGGCCCCATTTGCATCGTTGGACCAGTCTGGTCCCCAGCCAGTTCGAGGCAACCCCGGATCACTCCCACTACGTGGGGATGATCAGGCACAGGCAAGCCAACTTCCCCTGGCACACTCCAAAGCATCTCCCAGACTTGGAAAAGCGGATCGGACACCAGCATCCGGCGCTGTGCTTTCCCCGCAGCCTCCCAGATCACAGGTGTGAGCGAAGGCTCAAAGTCGTTGAAATCAATCGATGCGAGGGATTCCCGAAGATGGAGCTCGCGCGGTTCTCCATCCAACCCCACCCGATTCCAATCGAACACCCGATAGGTCGTATCCGAGTTCTGCTGAATCTCAAAGATAACGTTGCCCGCTCCGATGGCGTGAACCCGGCCGCTGGGAAGAAACATGGAGTCGCCCGCCCTCACCCCGACCCGGTGGAAACATCCCTCCACTTGGCCTGCTGCGAGGGCACTCTCGAATCCAGCCCGAGTCACCGTTCGCTTCAGTCCGGCAAAGAGCTGCGCCTGTGGAGTGGCATGCGTGACATACCACATCTCGGTTTTGGGTTCTCCCCCGTACTGGGGTGCGATCGCAGCGGGAGGATGAACTTGCAGTGACAGAGTGTCCTGCGCATCCAGGATTTTCACAAGGAGCGGAAACCGGCCCCCCTGCGTTCGCGCGCCCCCCATCAACTCCACCGGACGATGCTCCAAGAGCGATCGAAGGGTCTCTCCCGCCAGTGGCCCATCGGACACAACACTCACCTCCTCGGGCCGATCGGTAATCTCCCAGGATTCACCAATCGATCGTTGTGGAGGCAGGGACCTGCGGTAAAGCCGTTCCAGGTTCCGACCTCCCCAAACCCGCTCTTTGTAGACCGGATGGAATCTCAGAGGATAGAGGGGCGGCATAGAGGATCGCAGGTCGTGAGGGCCCACTGCGGCCAGCGGGCGGGTTAGGCGGTATCAGTTTCGGCGGGAACAGGATGAGTAGCGTTGGTTTGAAAATGGCCAAAAGACCGGTACTTGGCATAGCGCTGCTGGAGGCGCTCCTCGTTGCTCATCGCCATGAGTTCCTGTAGATGGCGAACAACGACCTCCCGAAAGGTTTCAGCCATGGCGGTACGATCGTTGTGCGCACCCCCAAGTGGTTCCAGAACAACCTCATCAACCAACTTCAACTGAAGCAGGTCCTTGGCCGTGATTCGGAGCGCCTCGGCTGCCTTGGGCGCAGCGGTGCGGTCCTTCCAGAGGATCGCCGCGCACCCTTCCGGGCTAATGACCGAGTAGTAGGCATTCTCCAGAATCAGTACTCGATCCGCAACCCCAATCCCCAATGCCCCACCCGATCCGCCCTCGCCCAGCACCACCGCCACCACCGGAACCTCGAGCAAGGTCATTTCCCGAAGATTCACGGCAATGGCTTCGGCAATGTGTCTTTCCTCGGCCCCGATCCCCGGGTACGCGCCCGCAGTGTCGATGAGGGTAATGATGGGGAGTCGAAATTTACTCGCCATCTGCATGAGCCTCAGAGCCTTCCGGTAGCCTTCAGGATGGGCCGAACCGAAGTTGCGGAGGATGTTCTCCTTGGTGTCCCGGCCCTTTTGCGTGCCCAACACCATCACCGGGTGCCCACCCAACTTCGCAAATCCCCCCACCAAAGCGCGATCGTCCGCATAGAGGCGATCCCCATGCAATTCGGAGAAATCGGTGAACGCCAGCTTCAGGTAATCCATCGTGTAGGGACGGCGGGGATGCCGGGCTAACTGCACGCGCTGCCAAGCAGTCAGGTTCGAGAATATCTCCCGGCGGGTCTCGGCAATCTTCCCCTCGATCAGAGCGATCTCATCGTGGAGGTTAATATCCAAAGAGTGCACCTGCGAATGTTTGACGAGTTCCTCCAGCTTCTTCTGGAGCTCAACAATCGGTTTCTCAAAATCGAGGTAGTGTTTCATGGTGCAGGCGATGCGCCGCGATTCGCAGGTTCACTGCGGCAAGAGTGTAGGAATGTACGGGATCCCACGCAACGCCGAATTCAGAGCCCTGAGAAGGAGGTTCTATGCCACATCCGGGGCCCCACGGCAATACTTGACGAACCGCTTGGTCTTGAGAAGACTGCCCCTGAAATCGATGCTGCCTGTTCTCGCAGAGGATACGATCGTGGCTGGCAACATTGCCATCCTCTGGCTGTTTTCGTCTATGCCATTCTTGGCCAGTAGCTTAGAAAGCAAGAGCGTGACTCTTTCCAGTAAAACGGGAAACTCTCCGGGGTTCGTTCTCCTCCTGCTAACCCTCCTGCTGGCTCCTCCCGCCAAGACTGCCCAGGAGTCGTATACCCCAGTCCGTGACCGCTCCTGGCAATTGACCTCTTTCACATCGGATGCGGGCGCGGGGAATGCACGCGTATTTGACATCGCGTTCGAGACGAACGGAACCGTCTGGCTGGCCACGACCGATGGCTTACGACGCTATGACGGGTATCAATGGCAGCGATTCGACACCAACGACCACCTGCCCAGTAGCTTCATTCGATCTGTCTGCGTCACCTCAAAAGGGGAATTATGGGTGGGTTCGGACGCGGGGGCTGGCGTGTTCGACCACCGGACCAAGCGCTATGACCGGCGCGGAGCGGACGAATCTCTCCCCGGGAAAGGTGTCAGACAGATCGCAGAGGACCCGGACGGGGCGCTCTGGTTCTCGTGCGACCAATGGCCCGACCCGACCGCGACGGTGGGAGGTCTGGGCTTTCTACGCGATGGGCAGTGGAAGACGTACAACCGCGACGCGGGGTTGCCCATGGATTACGTCATCCACTACTTCCGCGATTCCAAAGCCCGGAGGTTTGCCACCACCTCTCGGGGTTGGGTGCAGTGGAATGGCCAATCCTGGGGCCCGCCCCGGGACCCCGGCTACGAAGCGGAGGACCGGATCCTGATGCTGGCCGAGGACAAGCAGGGACAACTCTTTGCCCAGGGCGAGACTTCACTGCTGATCCTGAGTGGAGGCCAGTGGAGGGCGCATGGAGCCGAGACCACGATTGTTTGTTCCACCCGCGAGGGGAAGGTTTACGGCGTAGCGCGAGACTTCACTCGTGGTCTGCTCCATTTCTGCCAGTGGACCGGACAGAGATTTGAGCAGGTCTCCGCGGTGTTCCTGCACCCGCCTGAAGGACGCCTGTACAAGATCGCGGAGGCTCCCGATGGCAGCCTCTGGTGTGTGGGTTACGGCACGGTGGTCCGGTGGCATCCAGGCGCTCATGAATGGAAGTTCCATCCCGACCTCCCTCCGCCTCACACTGTGGTGGGAACGAACGGCATCTGGTTCGGAGGACGGTCCAACGTCGTCGCCATGACCCAGGGACGTTTCATTCCCGTAAAAGGCATGCGACAGATCCTTGCGGTAGATCCGCAGGGCTCGGCCTGGGGAATCAGCCTGAAAGGCGACCGCCTACTGCGCGCCGAGTTGACCCAGGCCGCCGAGCCCGTCGAAGTGGATTGCGGGCTGGAGAAGCATCAATCCGCCCTGGTCGACCCTCAAGGTCGGCTCTGGGTCTTTGGCAGATCAGGCCCTGCGACCGCCGCGGCCCGGTGTCGGCAGGGGCGGGAATGGAACAGGATCGAGTCCCCGGAATTGGCGAACCACCGGATCCTGGCAAGCACGGCGGACAGCACTGGGACCATTTGGCTGGCTCTGCAGCGCGATCCGTCGGTCGAGTTCCGAATCGCCAGAATCTCAGAGGGTAAGGTGGGTTTCGAGGCCGCCGAGCATACGCCAAAATCCGTCCTCTACCCAAGCCTGGCGTCGGGCGCGGGTTACGTGTGGCTGCATGGCTACTCCAGCCTCTACCGCAGGCCCGTGGGGACTCGGTCCGCCTGGGAACGAGTCACAAACATCCTGGATACCGGCTTCCAGCAAATGGTGGTGCCCGACCAGGAACTGCTTACCCTCTACCACGGCGGACGCGGAGGATCGCCGGGCTGCGCTCTCTTCTCTCAAGGGCAATGGACCAACCTTCATGGCAGCTTCAACCGGATGAGCCTCGCCTCTGACAAGCAGACCGTCTTTCTGCTGGACCGGGGCGGCTTTTATCTCCGCCAGCAGCCAGGCAATCTCGATCTCAACTATGTCTCCCTCCCGGTGGACGCCTACGCGCTGGAGGGAACCCTGACGCCCGATGGCTCGATGTGGATTGGCACACCAGAAGGGGTGTTCCATTACACGCCGGCGGCGGCCCCGCCTCAGACCCTCATTTCAGAGGGACAGCCCGAAGTGGGGCCGGAGCGGAACCTGTTGATCACGTTCGGCGGCAGGAAGAGGTTCTCGCCTGACAACCCTCCTGAGTCTTATCGCTACTCCTGGCGAGTGGATGGCGGAGCTTGGGGGGAATTTGTGCATTGGCCCGGGAACCACTTGAACCCTGCGCAACTGGGCGAACCTGCCCCCGGGACACACGTCCTGGAAATCCGCGCGAGAGACGCTTTCGGCAACACCGACGATACGCCCGCCCAGCATCGATTTGAAGTGCTCCCAACGCCGCTCCAGCAAAAGCCATGGTTCCGGCCTGCCGTTGCGCTGCTCGGCATCCTCATCGCCGCGCTGGTCTGGATCGGCATCAACCGCACACGCACCATCACTCGCACCAATGCTGCCTTGACGAGGGAGATTGAAGTCCGGCGTGCGGCCGAGGCCGAGCTGCAGCGGGCCCGAGACGAACTCGAGGTCCGGGTGAAACAGCGCACCGCACAGCTCTCCCGTTCTAACGAATCCCTCACCCGCGAGATCAGCGAACGCAAGCAGGCGGAGGAGACTCGGCGGGTGCTGGAGGAACAACTGCGGCATTCCCAGAAAATGGAGGCCATCGGGACGCTCGCCGGGGGCATTGCCCACGATTTCAACAATATCCTTGCCGCCATCATCCCCCACGCTCACCTCGCGAAGGAGGACAGCAAGGAAAACGCTTCGGTTCAGGAAAGCCTGGACGAAGTCCTGGCCGCTTCTGAACGAGCCCGAAACCTGGTCCAGCAGATCCTTGCCTTCAGTCGGCAACAGAAGCAAGAACGTCGACTCCTTGATCTCACGCATGTGGTCCAGGAAGCCCTACGGCTGATCCGCTGTGCCTTGCCGGCCTCGATCGAGTTGGTCCAGGAATATGAGCCCGACCTTCCCCCGGTGCCGGCCGACGCCACCCAACTGCACCAGGTGGTCGTGAACCTCTGCACGAATGCCGCGCAGGCCATGAAAGACCGCCCTGGCCGCATCCAGGTCAAGGTCACTTCCGTCAAGGCTCCAAGCCAGCTCGCCCTTTCCGTCCCTGGCATGCCTCTGGGCGAAAGCGTCTGCCTCTCGGTCCGGGATGAGGGATGCGGCATGGCCCCCTCTCTCGTGGGCCGGATCTTCGAACCCTTCTTCACCACCAAGGGGCCCGGGGAAGGCACTGGGCTCGGCCTGGCTGTCGTTCACGGGATCGTGCGGGATCATAACGGAGCTATCCGAGTCCAAAGTGAACCCGGCCTCGGAAGCGTTTTCGAGGTCTTCCTCCCGGCTCAGGAAGGAAAGCCCTCGTCTGCCTCGCCCGAAGCGCCTCAGAAGGTCCAGGCCCAAGGGGAGAAGATCCTCTTGGTCGACGACGAGCCAGCCGTCTGCGGAGTCGTGGCCAAAACTCTGACTCGGGCAGGATACCAGGTCAGCGCTCACTTGCGCCCAGAGGACGCTTTGACCGCTTTCATGGAGAATCCGCAGGAGTTCCGGCTCGTCATCACCGACCTCAGTATGCCGGGCATGACAGGAACCGAGTTTGCGGCCCGCGTCTACGCGCGCCGCCCGGAGTTGCCCATCCTGCTTGCCACCGGTTTCGGAGGCAGTTGGGGACCAGAAACCACCAGCGTGCCCAGCATCCGTGAGACCATGCAGAAACCCATGCCTCCAGGGACGCTCGTTGAAATGGTGCGCCGCTATGTGCGGCCGGGCTGAACCCCGGACAAGGCACAACCGACTGTTTACTCTCCTATAATCTTCACCAACACTCGTTTGCGGCGGTCGCCATCAAACTCACCGTAGAAGATTTGCTCCCAAGGTCCGAAGTCGAGCTTCCCCCGGGTGATCGCCACCACCACTTCGCGCCCCATGATCTGCCGTTTCAGGTGCGCGTCCGCATTGTCTTCGCCAGTGCGGTTGTGCCAGTACTGGGAAGTCGGGGCATGAGGAGCCAACTTCTCCAGCCAGACCTCGTAATCGTGGTGCAGACCGGGTTCGTTGTCGTTGATGAACACCGAAGCGGTGATGTGCATGGCGTTCACCAGGCAGAGGCCTTCCTGAACGCCGCTCTTGGCGACCAGATCCTCGATAGTGCCGGTAATATTGACAAAACCCCTTCGGCCAGGGACCTGAAACCAGAGCTGCTCAGTGAGGCTTTTCATACCTCACCAGCTTACCAGCATCCCGCTCTGCTGCAAGAATCAGGATTCTCCACCAAGCGTCCCTGCGGCAGCCAACTCGTGGCGGGGTCGGACACACCCGTCCTTAGAACTTCGCGGCCGTCCATGTGCTCCTTCCGCGTTTGCGCGAAGGAGGTGGTTGTGATAGGGTATTTTGTGATCATCTCACCCCTATGCTCGGACCACCGCGCACCTGCTTGGGTGCGGCTTGCATCGGCTGTAAGGGTCAAGCGAGTTGGATCGGGAGGGGAAAACCTGAGATGGCGTTGTCTGGAGGTTGCCTATGTTTCCTGCCAAACCCAATCACCTTGCCACTCCCCGCAGTTGGCTACTGACCCTCGTGGCCTGCGCACTGCTTCTGCCCACTGCCTCCGCGCTTGACCTGAAGTCCAAGTTCACCACCAAACCGCCGAGGCTGGACGGAAAGATCGACTGGGGCGAATGGGACGGCGCTGCCAAGGTGCGGCTCGACGGCGGTTACATGGCGATCCAGAACGACTTGCGGCGCGCCTACTTCCTCGTGAACGTGGAAGGACAAACCAAAGACGATGCGGAAGATTTGATCGCCCTGACGTTTGACATCAACCGTGACCTGGCAATCACCCGCGACGTGGACCTGAACTATACGCTGGATCCTTCCACCCGAACGCTCGCCCTGCAACGGTACGTGGATTTAGGAAAGCTCGGTACCCTAGCCCCGGCAACGCGCTCGTCGTTGGCGATGCGTTTTGACTCTTTCGCCGCGGACGGTTCCACTAAGTTCGATGGCAGTCGACTGACGTTCGCGCGGCATCGCGTCTGGGAATTGGCCATCCCGCTTGAAGAAATCCGTTCCAAGGCCGGAGGCAAAGCCCGGATGGCGCTCAAGGTGGCGTCGCCTGCCAACGGCCTGGTCATCGAACCGATCCGCGATTATTCCCGCGATTTCTCGCAACTCTGGCAGGTGGAATTCAGCGCGGGCACCGTTTTGCCCCTGCTGGCGGATCCGAACGCAATCCTGGGCTTTCAGACACAATTCCTCGAGTTAGTCCAGTCGGTGCAAACGCGGGACAACACCATCCCGCTGGTGGCGGGCAAGAAGACCGTGGCCCGGGTGTACCTCTCCGTAACGGGCACCACCAAGGCACAACCGGTCTCGGTTTACCTCCATGCGAAAAGGAACGGCGTTCCTCTCGCTGGCTCACCGCTGATGCAATCCGATAGCGTCCCGTTGAGCGTAAGCGAGGCCACCGCATCCAGCACCACGCTTTTCACGCTGCCGGACAGTTGGACCAGCGGTTCGGTCACGTTCCAGGTCACTTTTGAGGATGCCTTCGGCAACGAAAAAACCTCCAGCACTTTGGTGCGGAGTTTTTCGACCCGGGATGTTCCCACGGTTTGGATTGTCCCCATTAACAGCGGCACCGCGGCGTCGCCGCAAGTGCCCAGCAGCGCCGAGATTGCCTCACAACAGGCGTACATGAAGGCGGCCTACCCGGTAGCGGACATCAACTTCGTGGTGAAGCCCTGGACGGCCATTGGGACTTGCTCGGTGGACAACGCCATCTCGCGCCTTCGCCAATACCACTCCGAGGTTGCCCTGGCGTGGATCATTGGCTTGCTTTTCTCAGGGGGAGCGCCGTTTGAGATGCCTTTCCAGATCTATGGTTTCACTTCGGCAGGAGGTGGGATCTCCGACCCGATCTGGTACTCGGGCCCTGGCTACGGGCATGTGGCCCGCGGATACCGGGGCACTTCGTTGGAAGGTACGATGGCGCATGAGATCAACCACAACCTGGACCGTTCCCTGACCGGCACCTGGGGCAGGCACGTGCCCAATGGCTGCGGGGCGGCCGGACCCGACCCAGCCTGGCCCTACACGGACGATGACATCCAGGCGTACGGATTCGACACCAGACTGCTCGGAAGCGATTCCGAAGAAGACCCAGTCATACCCGACGGCTACCCTGATTTCATGTCCTATTGCCAATCGGGAGCTTCCCCCACCAAGTGGATCTCGCCCTATCGGTACCAACATCTTTACGACACTTTTGCGCCGGGTGCGGGTGCCGTATCGATGCATCGTGCTGGTTTGCAGACCGCCACCGTGCAGCCGACGCTTCTCCATATTTCCGGCCTTGTGTTTCCCGATGGCACAGGAACTCTGGATCCGCTCTATACTCAACCCGGCACACCGAGCGAGGACCCTGGGGCTGGCGGTTATGCGATCGAACTGCGCGACACTCTGGGCAAGGCCGTAGGACGGATCACTTTCGGGGCCACCTTTGCACAGATGTGTGAAGAGGACGGAATCCCCCAAGTGGCCTTTGACTTCCTGGTGACCCCTCCTCGGAGCTTCCACTCGGTGGCCTTGCTCTACAAAGAAAAGGTCCTCGACCAAGCCACCGCCTCGCTGAACAAACCCAACGTCTCCTTGCTGGCGCCCAACGGAGGGGAAAGCTGGAAAGGCGTCCAGACTGTCCAATGGAAGGGAACGGATGGAGACCGGGGAGCCACTCTGCTCTACAGCCTGCTGCACAGCCCCGACGGCGGTGCGAACTGGGTGCCCGTGGCCAGAAACGTGAAGGGAACGAGTCTGGCAGTGGACTTCGACACCCTGCCCGGCGGGGGCAAATGCAAGATGCGCGTGATGGCTTCGGACGGTTTCCACAGCGATCAGGACGATTCCGACCTGGCCTTTAGTGTAAACAACAAGCCGCCGGCCCCGGTGATTCGCAGTCCCAAAGCCAGGGCCACACTCGCGGCAGGCGGCGTCGTTCATCTCGAAGGGGACGCCACCGACCTGGAAGACCCAAACTTGCCGGAAGCGTCCTTCCGCTGGGCGCTGGATGACAAGATCATCGGAACCGGGCGCACGTTGGACGTGCAGTTGGCGGAAGGCAAACACACGCTCACGCTGACCGCGCGGGACGGTGACGGGAGCGACGGCGCGGTTGAAGTGCCCATTGCGGTGGTGGCGCCCACCGGCCGCATCGCCGCCGTCGCACAGGAGGACGGGAAAATCCGACTCCAATGGCCCATCACCCAGCCAGGGCTGCTGCAGGCGGCACCAGACGTGACCGGGCCGTATCTGGAGGCCGCCGTGGAGGCACAGGCGGATGGTGCCAACGAGAACGTGGTTGTCTTTATCACCCCTCAAATGGGGCAGATGTTCTACCGGTTGCTGCTGGCAGAGTAGGGAGAAAACCAATGCGGCTGAACGCGGCGCTTGCGAGTGCCGCGCTCCAAAACCGAGCGGGCTTCCACCAGCCTTGGCCTGGAGGACCACCCGACATTCTCCTTGACCGCTCCGCACGGCGGGTTTGAAGTTCCTTGCATGACACTCAAGCCATTCCAGATCTCCCGCCGCTCTTTTGTCAGCCGATGTTCCGTGGTCGCCGCGGCCACCGGGTTGCCTGCGTGGTTTGTCGAACGCGAGCTGTCTGCCGCAGCGGCCTCCGACAAACAACCCAGCGCAAACGATCGACCAGGCATCGTCCTGGTGGGCTGCGGGGGGATGGGACGCGGGGACGCAGGACTGGCCAGCCGGTTCGGGGATATCGTGGCGGTCTGCGACGTGGACGAGGGCCATGTGGAAGCCGCTGCCAAGCAGTTCACCAAGGACGGCAAGACCCCGTCGAAGTACCGCGACTTTCGAAAAGCTCTCGAAAACAAGGACGTGAACGTCGTCCTGCAAGCCACGCCCGACCACTGGCACACGCTGGTGAATATGGCGGCAGTGCGGGCGGGCAAAGATGTGTACGGCGAGAAACCGCTGACCCTGACCATCGACGAAGGCTCGCGGTTGGTCAAAGAAGTGCGCAAGAGCAAAGCAGTCCTCCAGACCGGCACCCAGCAGCGCAGTGACAACCGTTTCCGGCTCGCCTGCGAATTGGTGCGCAACGGCCGCATCGGGAAGCTCAAGGAGATCCTCGTCTACCTTCCCGCCGGACTCCGCGCCGGACCCTTCCAGAGCTCTCCAGTGCCCCAGGGATTAGATTGGGACTTCTACCTGGGCCAGGCGCCCAAGGTCGACTACGTAAAGGAGCGCTGTCACACCACTTTCCGCTATTTCCTCGAATACTCAGGTGGCACGATGACCGACTGGGGCGCGCACCACAACGACATCGCGCGCTGGGCCATCGGTTTGGACGGCCCGACTGAAGTAGAAGCCAAAGTGCTGGCGGAACCCATCCCGGGCGGCTACACCGCGATCAGCGAATACGAGGTTGTGTTCTCCTGGGCTGGCGGGATCCGCCACGTGGTTCGCAGCACACCCGATGACAACATTTTTGGCGGGGTGGTGAAGAAGGATGGTCAACGCAACGGGCTGCGCTTTGAGGGCACGGACGGCTGGATCTGGGTGACCCGCGGCGACATTGAAGCATCCAAGGACGAACTTCTGACAACACCCCTGGCAGCCGATGCGGTGCGCCTGGAGGCCAGTCCCGATCACATGGCCAACTTCTTCCACTGCGTGAAGTCGCGCAAGGACCCAATCGCCTGCGTCGAGGTGGGTCACCGTTCCGCTACCCTTTGTCACTTGGCAGCCATCGCGCTCCGTCTGCGCCAGAGGCTGCAGTGGGACGCGAAGTCAGAGAGGTTTGTCGGAGAGCACGCGCAGGAGGCGAATGCTCACGTGGCGAGAGAGATGCGCAAGCCCTACGACTATTCGTTCCTGCAGGGGTGAGGCAGCCTTGAACGGGGCCTTGCCTTCCTTTCTTTCCGTTCCTCCTTGAAGAAATCCGCGCGCGCCCTAGGAATAGTCCCGCACATGGGAAATGAACGGTCGGCAACTCACGCCCCCCCCGGGATGGCTGCGAGGCAGCACTCACGGTGGAAGGCTGCTTCGATTGGGTGCCTGGCAGTCGTTCTGCTTTCCCTCCTCCTGGTTCTGCCCGGATGCGAGAGCACCGGCCCGGCTCGAAGGACAACGTCCACTCCGGTGCGATTCGAGCCCATACCGCCGCCCCCTGCCCCAACAACTCTGCCTCTCACCCCCGCGCCTGATGCCATTGCTGAGGCGAAGCCGGAACCTCCGCCCGCTCCGCCACCAGCCATTCTTCCTTCGGTCCTAGTGCCCGAACCGACAGAGGCGTGGATTCCTCTCGCGCGATGGGCGGCGACCAACGGATTCACCCAACCTGTCCAGCGTATGGCAGGCACGAACCTTGCATTTCTGGTGACCAATGCCATTTCGCAACTCCTGATTATCCCCGGAAAGCGCGCTCTGCGTTGGAACGGCGTGGAGTGCTGGCAGGGAACAGCTCCGCTGTTCTTGCACGGCCAGGCCATGCTCCACATCCTGGATGTGCGAAAGACCCTGGCTCCGCTCGTGGCGGGGTCCGATGGACTCATCCTGAGCAACCGGGTGGTGGTAATCGATCCGGGACATGGTGGCGTGAATGCGGGCGCCAAGAACATCGTCGATCCGCGGTCTGAGAAGGAATTCACCCTGGATTGGGCGCTGCGACTGCGCCCGCTCCTGCAGAAGGAAGGATGGGAAGTCCATCTCACCCGTACCAATGACGTGGACTTGTCCCTCACCAACCGCGTGGCCTTTGCCGATCAGAAGGGCGCGGCGCTCTTTCTCAGCCTGCATTTCAATTCCAACGGACCGCAGGGAAGTCCCTCGGGACTCGAGACCTTCTGCGTGACCCCGGCGGGCATGGTCTCCAGCCTGCTGCGGGGGGAGGAAGAGGTAGGACAGGTGAACCCCAACAATGCCTGGGACGCATCCAACCTGGCGCTGGCGATGAGAGTGCATCGATCCTTGTTACGCAGAGCCGCCCTACCGGATCGGGGGGTGCGGCGGGCCCGGTTCATGGGGGTCATCCGGCTTCAGGACCGCCCAGCCATACTCGTCGAGGCAGGATACCTCTCCCACCCAGGCGAGGCGCGGCTCATTGCCACCCCGGAGTTCCGGCAGCGCCTGGCCGAAGGAGTAGCCCAGGCCTTGAAGCTCCAGTAAAGCGGCACTTAAGAGCGCCGCACTCCAAAACCTGGCGGACTTCCAGTGGTCATCGGGTTTGCGATTCGCGTCCACCCGAGCTACCGTAGGGCTCATGAATCTAGACACCGTGCGCCCTCGAAGATCGCCAACGTTCCGGGCAAGGACCCTCTCGTTTTTGGCACTCGCGCTGGCCGCCTTCACTCAACCCAGCCAGGCCGCTGCTCCTCTCTACCAAGCCGAACTCCTCTTCCCGCTTGAAACCTGGCACAACCACTCCTCCTGCATCGTGGAAACTCCCAAAGGCGACCTGCTGGTGTGCTGGTTTCACGGCTCGGGTGAACGCACGGCGGACGATGTCAAGATCGAGGGGGCCCGGATGCGCAAAGGCGGCCGCTCGTGGAGTCAGCGGTTCACCATGGCGGACACCCCGGGCTATCCGGATACCAATTGCGCCATGTTCATCGATCCACAAGGGCGCCTCTGGCTCCTCTGGCCCACGATTCTGGCAAACCGCTGGGAGAGCGCCTTGATGAAGATCCGAATTTCGACCGATTACCACCGCAACGGTCCACCCAGATGGACCCAAACCGAGGTGCTGCACGTGACTCCCGGGCCGGAATTCGAAAAAGCGGTCCAAAACACGCTGCCCGGCCTTCAGGACCTGGCCAAGAAAACTCATCTCTCCGACCAGGAACGCAAGGAGGTGGGAGAGTTCCTCGAGGCCATGGAAAAGCATGCCACCGATAAACTGTACCGCAGGCTGGGCTGGATGACCCGGGCCCACCCGTTCGTGCTGGATGGCAAGCGGTTGATCGTGCCCTTGTACCACGACGGCTTTTCCTTCTCGCTCATGGCGATCACGGATGATTGGGGCCAAAACTGGCACACCAGCGCTCCACTGATCGGCGCGGGGAACATTCAGCCCAGCATCGTTCAGCGCAGGGACGGTTCGCTGTACACCCTAATGCGCGACAATGGTCCGGCCCCGAACCGCCTGGCCCAAAGCGAATCCCGCGACCGCGGCGAGACGTGGTCGACCGTGACGGATAGCATTCATCCCAACCCTGGCGCGGGAGCAGAGATCATCGGGTTGCGCAACGGTCATTGGCTGCTGATCAGCAACGACACCGAAAAGGGCCGTCACAGCCTGGCCGTGCAGATCTCAGAAGATGAAGGCAAGACGTGGCCCTGGAAACGCCATCTGGAGAAGGATCCCCCGGGGATGGAGGCGGGCTCTTATCATTACCCTTCCGTGATCCAGGCGCGCGACGGCACCCTGCACGCCTCGTATAGTTATCACTTGTCGAAAAAGAGCCTGCCCAAAGACGTCGATGGCGACCCGGCCGCAAAGTCCATCAAACACGCGCATTTCAACGAGGAGTGGATCAAGGCGGGGGACGATCGGTAGCCGGGAATTCACTCCTGGGATTGCAAAGTCTGGCAGGAACAGGTAGGCATAAGCGCATCATGTATCAAGCACGCAGCCAGTTCTTCAACGTGACGATGGGCTCCTTTTTCGCCCAGAGCATTCCGTTCACCCAATCCAAGCCCGAACTCCTCGCCGGACGTCTCAGCCAGAGGTTCGCCTCAACCGGTTTGCGCCCGGTGCATATTCGTTGCCGCGAAGGGGACCGTCTCTTTGATTACGATCTCACGTTCGCCCTGTTCAATCGACAAGCGACCTGCCGGATCGCCGCGGACAAGCTGGAGGTCAGCTTCCAGGGTGGCCGCGACGCCAAAGACGTCGGGATTGTGAAAGATTCCCTCCTAGCCCTGTTGGATTGCGTGGCCGACCGCCAACCAGTGCAGACCTTCCTCGAAGGGGGCGTGCATGCGGCGCTCAAGACCAAGGAGGAAAGGGAGCAACTCCTGGCCAAGTTCGGCAATGCGGCTGCGGGGATTCCCTCGGGAGGGGTGATCGCTTACATCCCCAACGAGGTGTGTGGTGAAATCCGTTTCCTGCTCGAGCGGTCCACCACGGCTCCGGAATCCATCTTCCTCAGTTGGTCCACCCAACCCATCGCCAAGCCCACGCCCGAGGCGCTCGCCAAACTTCTCCTGACGGGCCGCGAGATTGCCGCCAAATTCGAGGTAACGCTCGAAGGGTAAGAAACCGTCTCCAGAGAGTTGTCCGCAGATCATTGCAGGTTCTGACAGAGGCCGACCTTGAAGTGGATCAGGATTGTCCTCTCCCGCCCCATCTGTCTGAATCTGCGGACCCATACATCTTAGGCGAGGGATTTTGAAGGGTGAGCATCAGTAACCCGGCACCTAATAGGGAACAAGCGAGGTACAGGTAGGCGCCCTGGAAATTCCCGGTCCAATCCTTGATATAGCCGGTCAGGAAGGGGCCCAGGTAGCCGCCCACGTTTCCGCAGGAGTTGATCAGGCCGATCGCCCCCGCGGCCGCCGCCCCGGAGAGGAACGTTGTGGGGTAAGACCACCAGACTCCGAAGGCGCCGTAGACCCCCACTCCGGCGAGGCACATGCACGCGAAGCTGGCGTAAGGGTTCTTGAGATAGGTGCCCAACCCAAGAGCCACGGCTCCCAGGAACATGGGAATGGCTCCGTGCCACCGCTTTTCGCCCGTCCGCGACGAAGAGTACCCAGCAAAGAGCATCCCCCCCAACGCCAGCGCCATCGGGATCACAATCATCCATCCCACACGAATGCTGGACCAGCCTGAGGCTTCCTGCAGGACGGTGGGCATCCAGTAGTTGTAGCCCCAGAATCCCGTGATCCACAGAAAGTAGATCAGGCAGAGCTTCAGCACCTCGCGATCGCAAAGGGCCTGCCACACGGTGAAGTGTTTCCGGGCCGCTTTGCTCTCGACCTCGCGGCGGTACATCTCCTGGAGGCGCGTTTTCTCCGCAGAAGAGAGCCAAGGTGCGTCCTGGGGCCAATCCTTGAGCCAGAAGAGGAGGATGACCCCAAAGACGACCGCCGGAAGGGCCTCCAGCACAAAGAGAATCTGCCAACCCCGCAGTCCGAAGGCTTCGATCGTCAACAGCCAGCCGGCCAACGGGGAGCCGACGATGGCCGAGACCTGCAGGGAAGTGAGCATGACCGCCAGGGCGCGTGGACGCTCCTGGGCGTTGTACCAGCGCGGAATGACGCTCGCGTACGCCACCGGATAAAAACTGGCCTCTGCTGCCCCCAGGAGGAAACGAACCACATAGAATTGCCATTCGTTGTGAACAAACGCCAACAGGCACGATACCAAACCCCACGAGATCATGATCCGCGCGAGCCAAATGCGCGGACTCCACCGCTCGGCCAGCAAGGCGCCCGGGATCTCAAACAGGACGTAGCCCGCAAAGAAGATGCCCGCCCCCATCCCGAATACGGATGCGCTGAAACCAAGCTCCTTGTTCATGGTCAAGGCCGCGTAGGCTAGGTTGACGCGATCCAGGTAGGCAATGACCGAGCCGAGGAAGAGCGGCAGAAGGACATGGAGCAGCCTTCGTCGATCCAACGAACGCTGGGTGTT
>CAYPNF010000020.1:0-54224 GCA_964411985.1 uncultured Verrucomicrobiota bacterium | reverse complement strand
CTTCATGGTTCACTTTCGCCCCTCCGCAGCGGCCAACGGCAGGCGGTAGCAGGCGGCCTCTTGATCGTTCCGAACCAAGAGAAGATCGTGGACGAGCACCGGGTTGTTCCAGGTCTTGCCCTGAAGTGCCGGGAAGCGAGCCCGTTCCGTAGGTTTCTCCGGGCTGATCTCCACCAGCACCACTTCGCCGGATTCGGCCTGGATCAGGAGGAGATCCTCTAGGAGAAGGATCTGGCCGTGACCGTAACGGCCCTCCTTCCATTCCCGTTTGCCCTGCTCCAGGCTGACACACGCCAACACGCCGTCGTCGAGGCCATAGACGTGCTGGCCGCGACGGACCACGTTGGTGAATTTCGGCTTCAAGTTGCGACTCTTCCAAAGCTCCGCGGCCGACCACCCTCCGGCAGCGGAGCGATCGATCTGCAGCATCACGCAACCGACGCCATAGCCTGCGCTGAGGAACACCCTGTTGGTATCGATCACCAGCGGTTGAGTGGCTTTGGCGAAGTCGTTCGGCCAAGGGAATTCCCAGAGAATCCCACCGCTGCGCGGATCATGTGCGGTGACGCTGTGCCCGTTGACCATGAGGATTTGCTCCTGCCCACATAGCGATGCCAGTTGTGGGGAGCAGTAACTGGCTCGGTCATGGCCAGCCTGCCAGACGGGTTTGCCGGTGGATGCCTCATAGGCGAGCAGCGACTTTTCGCGCTCGTTGCCACCCGTCACCACCACGAGATCCCCAACCAGCAAAGGAGAGTTGCTCTTACCCCAGATCAGGTTGGAAAGTTTGTTCTCGCCCAGAACATCACGAGACCAAACCAACTTTCCGGTCGCTTCCTCCAGACAATCCAGAATCCCCGTGGCCCCTACGGCGTAAACGCGCCCCTGGTGGATCGTCGGTGTGGCGCGTGGTCCATCACCACCCATGGACTCGGCAAAACGTACGTGGTTCGTGTGCGCCCAGAGCGCGCGCCCGGTCGAAAGTTCGTAGCACACGATCAACTCCTCCTCGCGCCGTTGCTCCTGGGTGATGGCGTGTTGGCCTGAAACGGCGAACGCTGACCAACCCAGCCCGACGGGTTGACGCCAGAGGGCCTGGGGTGGCGACCGATCCCAGTCGCGGCTCAGCGCTATGCCAGCCAGCACTCCCGAGCGATCCGGTCCAAGAAACTGGGGAAAGGCGCCTTCCTTCATGGGGGACGTTCCAGCAGGAGGCTGGGAAGAAGTGGTCTGAGTCTCCAAGACCAGTGGGATTGCCGGCCCTTCTGACTTGGGCGACCACTTCCAGACCAGGCGCGGAATCCCAGATCCTCCGATGGATCCTTCCGTACGTGTGAGCCCCTTTACGGCAAGAAAGAGGCCCGCAAGCAAACCAACGCCAAGCAAGAGCAGAAGCAGCCGGGTCTTCCACGGCAGGCCGGTGAAGAAGATATACCAGAGTGCGAGCAAGAGGGTCGTCAAGAGGCCAATGGCAATCAGGATCGGTTCCAGAAAGGGGAGCTCCCGGGAACGCACGTACAAGGCGCTTCCTGCCGCCAGGACAATCAAGGTCGCCGGGATCCACCAGCGCATGGGACGAGGAATGGGATTTGGGTTCATGCCGTTCCCAGTGTGCCACGTGTGGATCAGAATGCAACGCGACACACAGCCCGTGTGTCAGTTCTGACGCTCCGCATCATCGAGGCTGAAAACGGCCTTCGAGCGTTGTTCCGGGGTGAGCGCCTTGAGCCAGCGCTCGGCAGCTTCTGCCATTTCCTCGGCCACCTCGTGCGCTTGAACCCGGGCTCCGACGGTGGCAAGGAAGGGGAGCAAGGTCCAGGCTTGCAGCGGAACTTCCACCCGGATTTAATGCCCAAAAGCTCATAGGAGCCTTATTTATCAAGGGGTTTGCGGGCCTGACTGATTTTCTTGCGCGTGCCTACAGACACTTTTGCCTCCGGCACCGTGCGTGGGAGGCTCAGCTTGAGGGCATCCAGGAGCTGCTTCTGGGGGGCGCTGGGCTCGGGCACCAGGCGGGCGACCACCTGGCCGCTGGGAACATGAACCAATTCCATGACGCAGAGTTTCTCGAGTTCGCACAACCCTTCCTCGACGGTCACCTCCAACGACCACCAGGCCTGCTCCAGATGACGGCGAACCTTTAAGGCCAGCATCGAGGTCAGGGCGTGGGCTTGGGTGTTCTCCTCCGTGCAGACAAACCAGGGGCGAAACTCCAGGTGCCCGGTTTTGATCGTGCGGAAATCCCGTTCCACAAAGGCCAGGTCCTTGTAGCGGTCGTGGATCGTTTGCGCCCCGACCTCGGAGGCCTTGAGATCCGTTTCCACGACATAACAGCCGTCCAACAATGCGGCGGCTTGGAGGGCGGAAGTGTCGCAGGTGAGAACCAGCCCTCTTTTGCGCACGCTCAAGCTGAGCCAGTCCTGAACCTTCAGGCTCTGCAGGCGGCCTTCCAGGTATCGGCGCTGGGTGGCGACTTGGGCGCGGGGGTGTTCCTGGAGATAGGTGTTGGCTTTCTGGAGCTCCGCGTCCAAGGCCGCTTGTTTTTGCTGGCGAGCCCGCCGCAGTTCCTCTTGGCGCACCGGGTTGCGGCGCAGGACAAAACGGCGGCCATCCTCGCCCAGGACTTCGTGGACGTTCTCCTCGAACAACTCGAGTTGGAGCACCTTGTCGGCCAGGAGTTTCTCCGTCTGCGGCTTGGTCAGGGAGGTGATGAAGTGGAAGTCCGCCTTCTGGGCCAGGGCCTTCTGTTCGGTGCGGATCATGCCCCGGTCGCCCACCAAGGTAACCCCCTTGCAGCCTAGCTCCTTTTTGACCTTGTGGACTTGGTCGGCAAAGGTCTTCAGGTCGCTGGTGTTGCCCCGATAGACCTGAATCGAAACGGGCTCTCCCTGGCCGTCGGTCAAGAGTCCTACGACCAGCTGCTTCTTGCCTTCCTTGTGGTCGCGATTATAGCCCCAGGCCCCCAGGGCGTTGTAGTCGCCCTCCAAATAGCTGCTGGTCACATCGTAGAGAAAGAGCGGGTCCTTGGGGGCGCAGGAGCGGGCTTGCCAGAGGCGCCGTTCGATGAGGGCGTGGCGACCTTCCAGCCAGGCGCCGTTGTCATAGAGATCGTCTTCGGTGAAGGCGCGACGCCAATCCAAGAGCGCCGCAGCGGCGCAAGTGGTGGCCAGGCGAACCATGGCCAGGAGCGAGGTGCCCGGCCGCAGCACGCGGGCTAAGACCTGCCAATAGCCCAGCTCCGCCTCCCAAGTGACGCCCAGGGCTTTGTGGATCCCCCGTTGCTGGGCGATTTGATCGATAGTCCAGAGGGCACCCAAGCTCTCGGCCTGGCGCAAGCGCAGAGAACCTTCGGAAGCCCCAGCCAGCTGGGAGAGGGAGTCGGCGGGGTGGGCGATGGCGCGGCGGACGGCCTCCAGAACATGGGCGGGAAGGTGGGTCAAAACCGCGAGGGTTTTGGATTTGACGCTGGCTCCGACGCGGAAGGACTCGCGCAGGAGGATGGAGGTGTAGGACTGGCCCTGCTTGCCTTTGGAGATGACTTCGGCAATGAACATGCCTACATAATACTACAACCTAGTTCCTATTTCAATTGATATACATGAACACACTCATAATATCACATGCCTACATTCAAGAAAAAGTCCAAGGTCTACTAAACCCTTGTCACATCGAGGGCTTATGAGGTTTTAGGGGCTAAAAACGGGTGGAAGTTCCGTTCCTAGGGAAGTTGGGTTAGCCGGAGCTTCAACCTGTGCTGGCTGGAGAGCCCATCCAGCATCAGGGTCAGGACGGTGCAGGTCATGCCCAAGAAGGGAACGCCCAGCGGTTTGCCCGTGACCGAATGGTAGTGCTCGCTGATACCGTTCTTGAGGGCGTTCGCGATGGTCTTATCAGAGATGTCCGCCGCAATTTCCCGGTGGCCATACGCAGCAAAACCACACGCAACCTGGTAATTGGGGGCGGGCCAGACGTCCCCGCGCCAATAACTATCGGGAACCCAGCGTTTGTCCTTACGGTCCACGGTGGGGATCGGGAGCGGCGTCTGCCAGTGTTCCGTCAGGAACGCCTTGGCCATTCGGCGAGCCATCGTGCGGGTGGGAACCTCCGCCATCAACGGCATCCAACTTCCTATGGTCGCGACTCGGATCTTTTCCAGGGTATCTCTCTGGACTGCCAGGAAAGTGCTGCTCTCCTCGTCCCACATGTGTTTGCGTACGGCGGCCACGGATGTTTCAATGCGTTGCTGGCGCCGCCTCGCCATTGCGGTGTCGCCTAGCGCTTTCGCCAATCGTACCAGGCTGCGCTCGGAGCTGATCAAGTAACTGGTGATCCCTGGGAGGCAGACGTCGCCGTACCGGTTGCCTTCGGCAGCACCCCTGCGCGAGGGGTGGGGAGTCAACCGTAGATCGTCAAGGTTGCATTCGAAGTCGAAAGTCTCATAGCGGGCGTGCTGGATGTTCCCGCTGTATGATCCAACCGCCACCAACCCGACTTGGGTCACATCCCGTTCGCGCCAATACCATTCATGGAACCGCTCAAGCGGGCCAAGGCTTTGGCGGAGGAGTTCTTTGTCGCCGTTGCGCCGAAAGACCCGCTCCAAGCCCCAGCCGAGAATGGGGATTTGGGAATAGGCAGGGAACTCACTCCAGGTCTGGGTGTTCCTGGGCTCGATCATGCACGGAATCATGTCCCGGGCGTAGTCGGGATGCTTTGGGTTCCACCGGTCCTGGAAATCCCAATAGTTCTGGAAAACCTCGCGAATGAGTTCTTGCTGGTTTGGGAGGATGGCGAGTAGGTCCACCACGAACATGGCATCCCAGATCCACTGGCCATAGAAGTCGTTGCCCGTGCCCGCCTGCACCCAACGGTGATTCAAAGTCCCCTCTGGAGGTTTGATTTTCCCCAGGACACATTGGTGGAATACCTCGTCAGCGAGGCGCAGGAGTTCCGGGTCACTCGATTCGAACAGTGACTGGGCATCGAAAGCGGGCGTTTCCGCTGAGGCCCAACTGGTCGAAGCCCACGGAGAGAGCAGCAACGAGCCCAAGGTTCCCTTCAGACTCCTGTCCAGGAATTGTCTTCGATTCATAAAATGTGCCGTGTTTTCGTGCTATGGGATCACCAGGCGGAAGAACCCCAACGGGGTTGACTGGGCTGGGGAAAGTTCCATTTGAAGGGTGTTGCCAACCAGCGTTCCCTGGCCCGCCTCAACCCACGAGATGAGATCTTGCGACCCTTCGAGCCGGAAGGTGGAACCGATCGGCCCTTCGATATGGAAGCGGAGGCTCCCGTTGGTCATGACTTCCAGCCGTGCAAAACGCAGGGGTGTGGTATCGCATAGACTGAGTTGAAGATCGGTCACAACTCCCGTGCCTTGATAGCCATCGAGTGCCAGGCTGTAGACTGTTCCACCCTCGACTCGAAACGAGAGGTCGCCTGGAGTGCCACCAAAGGCCTGGCTGCCAACCGAGGTGAGGAAAGAGTCCCCGGAGTAAACGGCAATTTGGTACGGCGAGCGCTGGTGAGGCAAGGAGACGATGCGGGCCTGGCCGGAGTAGGGCGGAGTCCAGGACCACCAGACCGACCGCGTACTGTAAATACCCGCGTGGTTGGGTTCGCCTTTCTCCCGCGAGGCAAAACGGGTGTCGGCGCTGAACTGCACCTTGGTACCCTTGAGTGGGGCGCGGTTAGCGAAGAGATCGTTGGTGGGTGGCAGTTCGATGGGATCGTGAGAAAGCATGCTCAAACCCACGACGCCGTAGGGAGGGTTGTCGCGAAGGGCGGCCATGGCGACTCGGTAGGTACGCCCGGTTTCCACTGGGAAGGATCGCGATTCCGCAGCGTTGGGGAACACGTAATCCAAGGCATCGAGGAGGTCGCCGGTAGCCACCACCACATCGATCTGCGAACTCAGGTCCACCTGAGCGACGCCGTTGGAGGGAGCTGTCCAGGCAATCCAGACCGATCCGGCGGAGTTGTTAGGCCACCCCAGGCGCGTCGCGGGTTCACCCGGTTCGATGGTGGCAGGGGTCAGCACGGGCACGATCCAGTTCTCGCCCTGAACCCAGAGTGGCGGATCGGCAAACGGGTCATGGTCAGCGGCCCGCAGCCAACGAAGCTCGGCTTGGAACTCCCGGATAACATTCGCCGGGAGCGTGAACGCAATCTCATACGGATGGCCTGCTTCCACGCGGTAAAGATCCTGGATGCGGACCACCCGGAGAGAGTCGGGGTTCATCACGGGATCGAGAATCCTTCCGGCAGCATCGGAGAGATCACGGACTACCCCAGCGCGCGTCAGGGGGGAAGCATCATCCCAACTCAAGGCCAGAAAGCCCGATTCGGAGGGAGTCCACTGCCAGGACCGGATTTGGGGAAGTGAAGGTTCCGGGGAGCGGCGGCCAAAGAAAGTATTCAGCAGAACGTGCGTACCTTGCACCACTCCTTGCGAGCTGGGAATTCCCGTGGGAGCGAAACGGAGCGACAGGGAAACGCGGGAGGTGGGCACCGCGCTCGCTACGGCGATTGAGTACTCGATACCGCCTTGGACGTCGGCACGGATCCGCCCCGGTCCGGAGACAACCCCGACGAGATCGGAGGGGCGGCTGCCGGTGTAGAGAGCCAGTTGCAGGCCGTTCAGGCTCGTGATTTCCAGGACACCATCCGCAGTCGGCGTATAGGACCACCACACGGACGATTGGGCGTCGGGGAGACCATGGGTGGGCTCGCCGGTCTCAAGACCGCAATGCGCCAGGCGGGCGGTCCAGTCGACCGAATGGCCTTGGAGAGGTTCACGATAAGCGAAGAAGTTATTGCGGGGCTGCCACCGGACCAGTTGCGGGCCGGTGGCCCATGGAGTGGGCAAGCCGCGGAACCACACTCGAGCCTCCAGGAAGTTAGTGTCTTGAGAGAAGGGGGCTGGCAGCTGGAGATGAAACGGTGGGCTAGTGCTGGTGAAGACCACATTGGCATCGCTCAAGAGCTCCACGTGATCCACTTCGGAAGCTTCGCCAAGAAGGCGTAGCGGGAGATCGAGATCGTCGAGGAAACGGAATTGCCCGGCGAGGAGATTGGCAAACTCCAAAGCGGCGAGGGACGGTGTTTCGACGCTGCCGCTAGCGGAACGATTCCCAGTGACCGCCAGGTAGTAGGAGGTGCCTTGCGACGCGTGGTGGCGTAGGGTCACCCCCAGGCCAGAATCTTCGGCCACGGGTTGGAGGTTCACGAGTGTGGCACCTGAGTAAACTGTGGCGGTTACGTTGGTAGCGCTACTCACCTTCCAGGTGGCTTCGCCGGAGAAGGGTGCGGTCCACCGCCACCAAACGGACGGGGCTTCGGGCCCGGCGGCGGAGGCCGGTTCGCCGGCCTCGCGGGTTGCTTGACTCAGGAAGAAACTCTGTGCCACCGCTGGGTCGGTCAATGCCGACGCTTGCTCGAAGTTGTCATTGGCCGGGCTGAATTCCATCCAGACCGGTTTGGAAACTCGGATTTCGCCGTTGAGGTTAGTAGCCCGCGCCACGAAGGCGGTGGTATCCTCCCAGGAAGCGGTGACAAAGCTCGGTGGAGAACCGGTGCTTAACGCCAGGGGCGCGCCAGTCGACGGGCCAACACGGTAGAGTCCTGCCGGAAGTCCAAGGTCACCATCTACCGTGGGATTAGGGTCTTCGAGTTCCAGCGTGAATGGCTCTCCCTTGGGATGGTAAGGAGGGGTGGGGACGGGTTGAAAGCGCAGGCTGGTGAAGGCCAGGGCATAGGTCACTCCGGCTATCGCTCGGAAATCGGCCATGCGGGTGTTGTTCGCCTGGAGTGCGACGGCGCTGAGAGTGGCGAGATTCGTGCCCTGAAAGACGTGTCCCAGCACGCCCGCGGGTTGCACCAGGACCAACGACATGTTCAAGGTCTGGGGCGCTTTCCACTCGAACCAGACCGCACGGGGGGATTCTGTCGTTGCGCTTCGGACCACCGAAGGCCCCTCCGACTCGCCATGTGCGGCGTCGAGCGTTCCGTTGAAGAGGATGTTGGTCCAGGATAGAGAAAGGCGGTTCGTGAACTCGTCGTTGGCCGGGGAGGGTTGGAAGGCAATTGTGAGACTTGCGGGGGAAGGACGCGTTACGTTCTTGCCGGGCTTGCTATCCACCTGGATCTGGTAGTTTGTGTGGGCGCTGACGAGGACCAGGATGTTGGTGGGCAGGTCGTACGGATCTCCCACCGAAGCCCAAGCCTGTCGAGCCAGGGTGGCTAGGTTGGTGCCCCGATAGACTTGCGAGGTGACAATGGAGTCATCGTTACCCGAGGCTCTCAGCTGGAGCTCGCCTGAGAACGAAGGGGTGAGACTATACCAAGCTGTGCGATGCGGGATACCATCGTAACCCCCACGTTCGGTGCTTTCCTTGGTCGCTACCCAAGCGGAGAACGAGACGTTGGTGGGAAGCGCAGGGAGCGGTGTTCTGCTGAGAAAGGTGTCGTTGGTGAGCGGAGGTTGCAGCTCAACCAGGAGGTAAGCGGGATCGGCTACGTAGGGTGCGCCAGCGACTCGAATGTAGTATTCCTCGCCCGCCAGAACGTTCACGAGCAGGCGCGGTGGATGGGTGGTCGCTTCAGCGAGAGTCTTCAGGCTTGAGACCGAGGTTCCCTGATAGACTCCCAGCTTGGCGGCGGTAAGAGTGGTGCGAGTACGGCCCAGGTTGAAGCACGCGGTGCCATTGTAAGGAGCGGACCAGCGGTACCAAACCGAGTCGCCGGAGGAAGGTTCACCGGGTTCGATGGTGGCGTTGCCGGTGATGACCGGTTGGGCCGAGAACTCCCCTGTCAAGGAGGCAGCGTCTTGAAACTGGTCGTTGGCAGGGTGCGCTTGGAGGCTCAGCGGATTACCGAGCCAAGTGCGGCCGGTAGAATCCACACCTTCTACCGTCAGGAATTGCTGGCCCCCGCGCGCTGGTTGCCAGGTGTAAGATTCCGGGGGCGGAGATTGGGGGACCGGATCACTTCCCCCGACCCGTAGCAGGGTGGTGACGAACTCCACACCTGGGGGGCGATTGGTTAGGTAAAGTTGGTAGGAGCCATGGCCCGGATAGACAGTACCGGGGTCCAAGCCGGCAAGCACAAGGGTTGACCAGGTGAACGAGGCGTGGAACGGGCCAGCGGCCCCCGGCGTGGAGGAAACTGCGATGCGGTAGGTCGTGCTTGCCTCCGTTTGCAGGCTGCCGACCGTGAAGTCAGTACCCCCAGCAGCATAGACGAAGTGCCCATCGAGGCCCTGCCGAAAAATCGTTACCGAGAAGTTGGCCAGGGGATGCCGCATACCGACCCAGAGGTTACCGACATCAGGTGCGGTCCATTGCCAGAACACCGTGGGATATTCAGCCGGGGCGTCGCTGAGCTCGGGAGCAATCAGTGCGCCCAGGGTCGTTCCCGTGAAGTCGCCGAAACTACCCTGCAGCCCCTGGGAGAGGCCCGATCCAGTCGCAACATAGTCCAGCTGCAAAGTGAAAAAGGACGGAACGGCAGCGGGAGCGGTTACCGCGAGTTCATACTGACCACCGGCCTTGGCCTGGAAGAAGGTACCTCGCGCGGGATTGGTCTCGACGGGGGAAGCGGGTTGGAGGGTGTTCAGTGCGTTGCCTTGGGAAATCCTTACCCGGGCGACAGGCTGTCCTTGAGACCCCAGGGCGGCTACCCGCACCTCGCCATCCCGAGGAGCCTTCCAGCTATACCAGACGGAAACCTCCTCAGGGTCGGCTCCGGAGGGGGCGGATTCGGCTGGTTCCCGGGTGGCATCCAGTGTGGATCCGACGATCCGCAAGGCCTGGCCATGCAGCACGGTTCGGGTTTCAAGCGCGTCGTTATCCGGCGGCACACCGGAGGCGTTTGTGGGAAGTTGTTGAACCGACCAGCACCCGAAGAGCCCGAGGACAAACCATACCCAATCGGTTCTTGCCCGAAAGGAGTTCGTCGTTTCGACCCCGATCCGTTTCATTGTCCAATAGGCTTTGAACCGGAGCGTGGTTTCGAAGAGGCACGACCGTCAAGACCATTTGCGGGCAGGCACCAGACGCCGGGCGGAGCGGAGCTCGCTACGCAGGGAGTCTCCGGCCTAGTGGTGTGGGACCTGCTCGTAGTGCTGCTTCAGGAGGTCCTCACCGAAGTCATTCGCGAAGTCGCGCCACACACTGTGGACGTGGTTGGCGTGGTTCTGGGTGTTGTCGAACTCCAGAATGAAGGTTGGGCCCTGCACACGATAATAGTGGCCTTCCCCTGTCTCAAGGCCGCCTGCCCATCCAAAATGCAGCGATTTCCAACCCGCGGTTTCCACTTTTCGGAGGTCGCCCTCCGCCAGCTCCGGCCGGTGGCGGAACGCGAATTCTCGCACCAAGGCCTTCAGTAATTCGACTTGCTCCACCGTCATCCCTGTGCCGGGCAGCCCCTCGGGCGCCACATTCTGGGCTGGTCGGCCCGGGCTGGTGATAATATCCTCCGGGGCTTTGGTGGAGAAGACTGCCGTGGCGCGTTGTTCCTCTGTCAGCGACCTGACCAGTTGGTAGCCGAGGTCTTCTTCCTTGGCCAGCACCCGCAATCCCTTTCTGGGCCCCTCTCGCACCTCGGCTGGGTTGGTCCCGAAGAACGAGGGGGTGTCGGCAATCTGGCCGCCGCCAGTCAAAGTGAAATTCAAGGAAAGGTGGTGTCCCTCCACGCGCCAACCCCACCGCCCTTTGGCCGAGGGCTCGCCAAACACGGAGAGGTAGTAGAGCTCGGGATCCCGCACGGGGCCTTTGCCTTGCTCGAGCTCCTTGAGCACGGCCTCCAAGCTCATGATGGTGGTTGCCTTCAGGTAACCGCGGTGGCTCAAGCCCGTTGACAACAGTCCGTGAGCAAGATGCTGCTGCGCTGAGGTCATTTCCTTGAATGGCAGCCCTTTGCGCGCGCGGGGCACGAAGTGCCAGTTCTGGCGCTCCGCATTGTCGAGGCTGAATACCGCTTGGGAACGTTGTTCCGGGGTGAGTGCCTTGAGCCAACGACCAGCAGCTTCTGCCATTTCCCCGGCCACCTCGTGCGCTTGGACCCGGGCTCCGACCGTGGCAAGGAACAGGAGCAAGGTCCAGGCAGGCAGGGATCGTGGGCCCGTGACCCGACAACTAGCAGAATAAACAAATCTGAATAAACACATCAGAGAAAGTCACTACAAGAGACCCAAGAAAGCAAAGACAAAATGAGAAGGGTCTGGCCAGCAGCAAGGGGAGCAAGCGCCAACTCGATCCGCGAAGAATTCCGCAACAAGGCTCCTTCAAGCGAGAAGCGCCCTCACCACATCGGCCGCCTGATAGGAGCGGCAGCCTGGGGGCATGAAAGATGTCAAGCAACGCACATCTTCTCCAGCCGGCACGAGCACCGGCTCCAACTCCCCGGCTTGGATTTGCCCAAGCCCCACACTGGCCAGCAGCCCGTTGCAGATGCAGCGTTGCGGAGCGCCGGCAGCCGGATCGCCCCCCTTCTCTTGGAAATAACGCATCGGCTCGCCCGGACAACGGTAACCGACGGATCCGTCCGGCGTACGATAGGGCTGCCGGATGTACCCCACATCGCAAATGCGTTCCCGGTCAGCGAAGACGGTGGGATCGGAGGCGGTAGTCTCCAGGCGAAGCACGCTGAGGGGCGAACCCGCCGGGGAGGGCAGCAAATCCACGAAAACGCGCTCTGGTTCGTCGCAGCACCGGTCAAGGACTTGCTGTCTCAAGATCGGATCCAAGCCAGATTCAAGGGCGAAAGTGAAAGCGCTCTCGACCAGCAAACCGGCGGCGCCAGCTTGCGTCAGTCGCTGCAAGTTTGCGGCAGTGGGAAGGTCACAGACCCAGAACGGCCTCTGCAGGTCAAGCAGGGTTTCCAGAGGCGCGGGGACTGAGCCGCGCCACACGTACCCATCCGGGCTTCCGGCGCCAAGTTGGCGCAGATCATGAATCTCCTCCAGGGTATCCACCACCGCAAGCAACGCCGGCCGTTTCAACGGTGGCACATCCCCGAACCCAATCGTGGCGGGGTCGAAGCCACAGACATAGCTTTTTCCACTCCCGTTGGCGCCTTCCACTTCCAGGGGGAGGGAGGCTGGGGCGCCTTCGCGCAGGGCGTCGAGAGCCGCTGAGAGCCCCTCGGGGAAACGACTCAGCACCAGGTAATCCACACCCGCCAGCATGGCACCGAAGAGGGTGGGAAGCAGCGGAAGCCGCAATTTCCCGGACATGTGCATCCCCACCAGGCCATCATGCCCTTCCCGAGCCAGGAAGACCTCGGCAAAAGCTGCCAGCACAGCCAACTCCACCGCGGCGGTTCCCTGGCCAAAGACCGGCTGCCGGGCGAGTCGAAAGGGCCTCCCCGGTCGAAGTCCGCCGGTAAGGTAGTAGTCCTCCCAAGCCCGCCGGGCTATGGCAGACACCAGGAAATGCTGAAACGTACGGCGCAGATGCCCGCCTTCATCCCCTTTCTGAAGGCGCCGGGACAGAAGGACGGGGAGCGCATTCCCGGAGATCACTCCCAGTTGGCCCGCCTTGGACACGGCGCGGGCCAGGGACCAGGTGGAGACGGCAATCTCCGGAGTTCCCTGGATGATCTTGGGGTGCAGCATACCCAGCAACTTACATCAAGAAGCCTCGGGTGCCAAGCTTATCACCTCATCGTCGTAAGAGGGGCAAACCTCGCGTCCGGGCGGCACCACCAGAAACTCGTGACTCGCCCAAGGCCCATTCAACCAACGCTGCAGGAGTCCCAGATCCCCGGGCACCTCCGCATACTGCCAACCTTGTCCCGTACAGATACTCCGAACCTGGGTATCCAACTGCAAGGGTTTCGCAAAATCGTAATCGATGAGGATCCCGTGCGTGTAACTGGAAGTCCACCCCCCCATGACTTCCATCAGGTACTTGGCCTGCTCTTCCCCATATTTCTTCACCCACTCGTCGTAGCTGGCCTGGACTCCTCCCATCGGCGAGGCGGGCATCTGCATCCCTCCGCCCGGTGTTTCCCCACGGCGCCGGCGACACTCCAGCCAGCCTGAAGTGTACCAGTACACGCCGGGCCTTTCGTGGAACAACTGCTTGTAGCGCTCTTTGCTACCCAGGAACAGAGTGATGCAATCGTGCGCCTTGGGGATCACCAACTGCGTCTCCCGCGCCTTCAAACCCTGAAGAATGGTACTGCAGAGGCCATACCCGATCAGGAGGGCCTCGTACTTTCCCGCAGGCGTCGCATCAATCCGCCGCTGCAGCTCCGCCCGACCCTCCGCAGGACGATCGTGGTAGCCCTGGTTCAGGAACTCCACATCCAACACGGAGGGACTGGTCGCAGACAAGTGACACATTTCCCGGAAGAAGATCTCACAAGCGATGGCTTTGGCGTACATAGGGATGCTAATATTTCCAACGCGACAGACGCAGGGCGTTCCCGATCACAATGACATCGGAAAGACCCATGGCCGCCGCACACAGAATGGGGCTCAGGAATCCCAAGGCGGCCAGTGGCACGGCTGCGGCATTGTAGAAGAAAGCCCAAAAAAGGTTCTGCCGAATAGTCCGCAAGGCGGCCCTGGCCAACCCCAAAGCCTCCGGCACAGCCTCGATGTCCGACCGCAGCAGAACGATGTCGGCGGCCTCTCTCGCCACATCCGCCGCCCGGCCCACCGCTACCCCAAGGTCGGCTTGCTCCAGCGCCGGGGCATCGTTGATCCCATCGCCCACGAAGGCGACGTGCAGTCCGCGCTCCTGCAACCTTCGGACGGCTTCCGCCTTCTTCTCCGGCCTGACCCCAGCCAGGATGTTGGCTTCTGGGATTCCAACCTGACGGCCGATAGCCCTTGCAGTGGGCTCCTGGTCACCGGTGAGCAAATAGACGGTCTTCCCCGAGGAGATCAAACCACGAACCACCGCCTCCGCGGAAGGCTTCAGAGAATCGCTGAGGGCCACGAGCGCCGCCAGTTCGCCGTCCACCTGCATCGCCAGCACGGTGGCGCCGCGTGCTGACCATTCCTGGACAAAGACTCCCCTGGATGCCAACGCGGAGGCGTCAAGCCCCAACCAGGGCAACGAACCCAAACGCACCGAACCGCCGCGGAAGTCACCCATCACCCCTGATCCACGCACCTCCCGCCAGTCCGCCAAAGGCAGTGGGGCCCCGGAGGCTGCGCCTGGAGCGCTACGAAAAGAAGAGGTGATGGCCTGGCTCAACGGATGCTGCGACGGAGCGGTGATCGAACGCGCCAAGGCCTCAAGATCGGGCTGGGACATCGCATGCACCGGGAACCAACGAACCTCCGCCACCGAAAGCCGCCCTTGGGTGAGGGTGCCGGTCTTGTCAAAAACCACGGCGTCGATGGTGCCGGATTTCTCCAGGGCCACTCCATCCCGAATCAGAATCCCTCTTCGGGAAGCTGCGTTGGCCGCAGCCATAATCGCTGCAGGGGTGGCAAGCCCCATCGCACACGGGCAGGCCACAATGAGCACCGCCACCGCATGCAGAATGGCGGCCGCCAAGGGGGATGCGGGCACCGACGCGTGCCAGAGATGCTGCCCCAGGAACTGATGAACTCCCCGAGCGCTATCGTAACCCCAACCCCACCAAGCCCCCGCCGCTACAGCCACCAGGATGACAGCTGGCACAAAAATGCTGCTGATCCGATCCGCCAACCGCTGCACGTTCGCCCGGCTTCCCTGCGCTCTCTCCACCGCCCGTATCACCTGGGCCAGGGCGGTTTCCGATCCGATCGCCCCCACTCGCACCGTAAGACTTCCTCCCTGGTTCAGGGTGCCGGCATAGACCCTGGCTCCTGCCCTTTTTTCCACTGGCAGCGACTCTCCGGTCAGCATCGATTCATCCACTGCCGAAGCTCCCTCCACCGCTTCCCCATCGGTGGGAATCCGATCCCCCGGTCGGAGCAGCACCCGATCCCCCGGCACCAGCTGCGCAACCGAAATCTCAACCGTTTGGCCCGAATCCGTCACTTTCCGGGCGGTCGGAGGAGCCAGGGTGAGGAGCGAACGAAGGGCCGCGGTCGCACGATGCGCGGCTTTGGCCTCGAGCCAATGTCCCAGGCTGATCAGGGTCAGGATGGCCGCAGCCTCCATGAAGTAGAGATGGGATGTGGAACCCGAAAGCAGCAACCAGGCACTAAAGCCAAAAGCAGCGGTGGAACCTAGGGATACCAGCGTGTCCATGTTGGACCTTCCAGACCGGAATTGGTTCCAGGCCCCCCGATAAAATCGGCCCCCGCTAACCCACTGGACCACCGAGGCGAGCAGAAGGCTAGTCCAGCGGAACCAGCCGGCTTCGTTTAGATGGAAAGCCCATTCCCCCACCGTCAAGAACGCCGTCACCGGAAGCCCCACGACCAGGCTTGCCGTCCAGGAATCCCAGATGGAACCAGAAGTCTCCTCACTCGCGCCACCTCCACAACAGGAGGGCTTCGATTCCACCAGGGTGGCGCGAAAGCCGGCCGCTTGGATCGCCTGAATCACCTTCGCAGGATCTCGAGGCGCCCCCGGCTCCCAATCCACCTCGGCACGCCCGATTTCCAGTTTCACCGAGACCCGCGCAACACCAGGAACCGACTGAACGGCGGCGGTCACGTTGCGGACACACCCCTGGCAGCTCATGCCCCGGACGGAGAACACGATCGAGGACCCGGGGGGGATCGGACTTGGCGTGCAAAGGCAATCGGACATGGCGACCTTCGAGTCAGGTAAGCCCGGCATCAAGGGCACGGGTCAACTGTTTCCAAAGCTCCTCCGGATCCTCCAAGCCGACCGAGAGCCGGATGAGATACCGGGAAACACCACAGGACTCGGCCCATTCCAGCTCGCTGTAATGAGCCAGGAGAGTAAACGGGCAGGCGAGCGTGAAGGTATTCCCCAGACTCGGCCCCTTGCAACACTCCAAGGCATCGTAGATGCGCGGGGAGGCAGTCTCGGCCCGGCGCGGCAGAAAGGTAACCAAAGCCCCATATCCACCCGTGGGCCGCCGCACCACCTCGTATGCCTCCGCAAACTCCCACTCAGGATACCAAACCCGCTCCACGGCTGGATGCTGGCGCAAACGGAGCGCAATCGCCCGTCCGGACTCATTGTGACGCCTCATCCGTTGCTCAAAAGTGCGCGCCCCGCGGTCCAAAATCACTGCCTCATCGCCCCACAGCAACTCCTCGTGTTGGGCCTCTAGAATCGGATGGAGTTCCCGGTAGAACGGGGATTGCGGATTACAGATCACCGCCCCCCCCATAACATCTCCGGTTCCCACGATAAACTTCGTCAAACTCGTGGCAACCAAATCGGCAAAGGCGGATAGGTCCACATTATAAGGCGTTGCCACGACATCATCCGCGATCAACGGCACCCCGTGCTCACGCAGGATGGGCCGGATCTCCCGCAAATTCGCAGAGCCTAAGAGCGGATTCCCCGGGATCTCGCAGAAACAAGCGGCCAGAGTCTGTTGGTCCAGAAACTCCCGAAGATCCAGCCCCATCCGATCCAGTCGATGCAGCAGAATACCTCCGCAGCCGATCTTCTGTTGCAGCTTCAGCGTATCCACATAGGGAAACCCCAACTGCACCGTCGGACGGCCTGGCGAACGTGCCAACACCGCGCGCAAGGCAGCATAGTGAGCCGCCATGCCGGTAGGCATCAGAAACACGTCTTCAGGTTCGCAACCATAGAAGTCGGCCAGTTGCCGCCGCAGGGAAACCCGAACCTCGCCGCTTTCACTCTCCTCCCCCCGCCCCGCCATCCAAGCTTCCGCCTGACGGCTGGAAACAATCATTCCCGTGTGCTGCCAAAAAGCCTTCAACGCAGCGGCGCCATGCTCCGAGGTCACCACTCCCCAGGCCTTCTGTCCGGTTACCACCTGGGCATCAGCCCCACTCGCCTGGCGGATAAAGCTCGCACACTGCGCGGCGACGGTTGCCGAAGGAAAGGGCAGGCAGGGCGCCCCAGCCCCCAAGCGGCGGCCCATTTCCTGAATCCAAGGGTGAACCACGAACCTCGGATACCCGGTGCGAAGCCGCTCCATCACCCGCGGGTGTTTCTCCTCGTACCCTACCACATCCTGCCAGGTCGGCAGCGACACGGAAACCGCGTGCATCGAGTCGGGTAAAGGACGCCCCAGTGTGTCAGGGCTGAATATCGGTTTCGGCAAACAAGCAAAGGTCTTCATGAAGATACGCCTTCCAGCGCCTGCTTCAGATCCGCTTGCAGGTCCGCCACATCCTCGATCCCCACGGAGAAGCGGATCAAGCCATCCGAGATGCCGACTTTGCGCCGAACCTCTGCAGGCACCGAGGCATGCGTCATCGAAGCTGGGTGACAGATCAGGCTCTCCACGCCTCCCAGGCTCTCCGCCAGCGTGAAGTAGCGTAGTCGGCGACAGAAGGCGAGGGCATCCTCGACCGAACCATGCAGGTCGGCGACGAGAATCCCAGAGCCACCCCGCATCTGCCGCCGCGCCAAGTCGTATTGAGGATGGCTCGGAAGAAAGGGGTAGCGTACGCGACGCACCTGGGGTTGTTTCTCAAGCCATCCCGCTAGCTCCAGAGCATTCGCACAGTGCCTTTCCATGCGCAACGCCATCGTCCGCTGGCCCCGGGTCGTAAGCCAGGCGTCAAAGGGAGAAGGTTGCAACCCCAGTGCTTTCTGGGCGAAGACCATCTTCTCCTGCCACTCCGCCTCGTTGGTCACCACCACCCCTCCCAGGCAGTCGCTGTGCCCATTGATATACTTCGTCGTCGAAGCCAGCGAAAGGGTGGCTCCCAACTCCAGCGGACGCTGCAGGTAAGGTGAAGCAAAAGTATTATCCACTAGCACGGGCACTCCGGCGGCGGCGGACACCTCGCTCACCCCTGCGATATCGATGATCTTCAAGAGGGGGTTGGACGGGCTCTCTAGCCAGACTAGGGCGGGCTTCCTAGCCGACACGGCGGACCAGTTGGCTGGCTGACTGAAATCGAGATACTCCACAGTGAGCCCAAACTTGGCAAAAACGCGGTCGAACATCCGATAGGTGCATCCGTAAACGTTCTCCTCCGCCAGCACAAGGTCCCCGCTGCGCAAAGTGGAGACCACCGCCGTGATGGCCGACACACCGCTCGCGAACGAAGTCGCATACCTACCTCCCTCCAAAGAGGCAAGTACCTGGTCCAGCAAACGAAAATTCGGGTTCCCCGAGCGAGTGTAATCAAAACCATCGAGGTTGCCATTCTCAAAGGTGGAGGTCAGGTAAACCGGCGGCATGACCGCCCCGGTATTCCCCGAAAAACCACGAGCCCGGTGGATGGACCGGGTTCCGAAACCAACCTGATTTTGTTCGTTCATAGTCTCGCACGGCCTGGCTTCAACCCAAGACCCCTGCTCAGGCCTCAGCCTAAACGCGCCAAAAACGGTTTGCCACAGGATAGTGAGCGCGCTTCTATTAATCATCAGCGCCGGACCATCTCCATCACGTGGATCCTGCGAACCTCCCCCGCTCTCGGCGATGCCAAAGCCTCATCCTTACAGGGATTCCTTACAGAACCCTAAGGTTTTTTCGTAAGGAAAAAAGATGAATGTTATCCTTGGCAAAACGAAGCCTTCTGTGTACGGTAGGAAAAGATAATAAATTTGACCCGAACGGTGGTCGTTTCTTCAGCGGGTTCCCCACCCCCTCCTCCTTGGCGACGCTGTTCGGGTCGCTTTTTTTACGACGGATCCCGAGTCCCTTCGCTTGCGGTTACTGAAACCTGTTGCTATACCAATACTGTGAAGTACAGAACGCTTGGCCGTACAGGATTCATCATCAGCGAAGTTGGCTTTGGCACTTGGGGCATCGGTGGCGGATGGGGGCGCAAAGACGACGTCGAAGCGGACCGCGCCCTCCGGAGGGCTCAAGAGCTGGGGGTGAACTTCTTCGATACCGCCTTGGTGTACGGCAACGGCCACAGCGAACAGTTGCTCGGTTGGGCAGTCAAAGGCTGCAGGGAGAAGGTTTTCATCGCCACCAAGGTTCCCCCCAAGAACTATCGCTGGCCGGTCACAGCCGACATGCCCCTGAAAGACACTTTTCCGCCTGACTGGATCATCCAGTGTGCTGAGAAGAGCTTGAAGAACCTCCGGACCGACTACATCGACCTTCTCCAGTTGCATGCCTGGACCGATTCCTACACCGGCCAGATGGACTGGCTCGATGCCTTCACCCGGCTGAAACGGCAAGGGAAGATCCGCGCCTTTGGGGTTTCCTCCAACGATTGGGACCCACTAGGCCCGGTCAGTGCCATCCACGCCGGCCTTTTCGACACTGTCCAGGTTGTTTATAACATTTTTGAACAGCGCCCATCAGAACAGCTCCTGCCAGCGGCGCTGCGTCATCAGGTCGGGGTCATCGCCCGCGTCCCCTTCGAGGAAGGCCTCCTCACCGGAGCCATCCAGCCCGGGCACAAATTCCCGGAGGGCGACTGGCGTACAGATTGGCTTACCGAAGAACGGATGGCACAAGTGGCGCCTCGTCTCGAACTTCTCAAAGGATTCCTTGGCCCAAACCGAAAGACCCTGAGTGCGCTGGCCCTCAAATTCTGCCTCAGCCACCGCGCCGTCTCCTCGGTGATTCCCGGGATGCGCAAAATGCGGCACGTCAATGCGAACTGCCTCGTCTCTGACGGGATCCCTCTGAGCGAGGAAGAACTCAAGGAGCTGAGTCTTCATCAGTTCCATCACGATTGGAAGTATCCCTGGTGTTGAGCTCCCCCGCTGCGCAAAGACAGGCGCGAAAGCCCTCCTTGGAGTAGAGGGCAAACGCGAGTCACGGGATTGCATTTTCCTCAAAGACCATCCTGGGGAAGCCCCGAGGGCGGGTGAGGCCGGATGCTGGGAGGGAGGTTAGGGTCGTCCAGCAGCGCTTCCAACTCCCTTCGCAAGTCGCCCAGCTTCTTACTCCGGAAGTTCTGCTTGGTTTGTTCGAGCACCTCCACCGCATGCCGCAAGGCCGCTAGCATCGCCTGATCTCCCGCGTTCTGGGCCTGGCTCTGCGGTTGTGAAAAGGATTGCACC
The DNA here is from genome assembly GCA_964411985.1 of uncultured Verrucomicrobiota bacterium. Lineage (GTDB taxonomy): Bacteria > Verrucomicrobiota > Verrucomicrobiia > Limisphaerales > J093 > CAYPNF01. Next base: position 34,179 of record CAYPNF010000020.1, on the reverse strand, counting down.
GTGCGCTCCACATCTCCCAAGAGTTCCATGACCCGGCGCGCCGTCAGCTGCAGAAACTCAGATACCTGTGGGGTCTTGTCCAGCAACTCCCCCCCCTGCGAAGCCCTTTCAATCTTGGCCAAATCGTGTACCATCCGTTCTATCCGCGCCCTGCTCTTCACGACACTCCGGTAACGCCGATGGGACTCGACGGACCTGAGCAACAGCGCGCGCAACTGCGGAAAATCGGGTGGCTTGGTGATATAGCCGACCACCGAGAGGTTCACCGAACTCACTGCCGTGTCTATCGTCGGACGCCCTGTCAGGAGAATCACAGGCAGGCCGGAAACAACCTGCGGAACGGTCTGAATCAGTTCAAGGGAGGTGTTACCCGGCATGAAGATATCGGAAAGCAGCACATCAAACTCTTCGCGGCGAAGCCAGTCGATGGCCTCCGCGCCGCAGGCAGCGCACACACAGAAAAAGCCCTCGTACCGAAGCCGCGCGGCAAGACCCTCGCGAAAAAGCTCATCATCATCGGCGAAAAGGATTCTACCGAGGCGTCCTGGGTCCAGTTGAGACCCGCTGGGGTTCATTCGATCCAAAACTTCGACTCGAGCCGCCTGCCATTGCAGACAGGCTGGGTTGTTGAAAACAATCTAGATATAACGTACTTGTTTCCAATTGTTTATGCAATGCCATTTTTCGCAGCGTCCTCAAAGACTTCGCTGAAAGAACGGACTGAGACTTCATGTATTTGCAGAGCAATCACTTACAATGCTTCTCGGAAAAATCCAGGAATGGTGGGTTAAATGAGTACTTTCGTGAGGGAGTCGATGAGTCGGGCTGGTTCACCCACAAAAATGGGGCATTTACGGGGAAAACGGGGTCCTGAATCCGTGGAAATATCCAATTGACATTTAAATGCAAATGCTTAAAGTGGTTTGGAATTGAGATGACGACTGACCATAACTAGGAGCAATTTTATGAAACAAGTTGGACGCTTCGTGGCACAGGTAATGGCTTGCGGTTTCGCTGTAGCGGCAGCATCGCTGATCACCGCTCAAGCCGAGCAGGGGTCGGCCAAGGTCCAGGGTATTCCCCAGGGCACTGCCCAGTACTCTACCGGCGGCGGCTGGCAGGATTTGGCTAAGGGCGCGGTTTTGAGCCCAGGGTCAACCGTAAAGACCGACGCTGAGGGGATTGTGGATTTGATGCTGAAACCGACCGGATCCATGCTTCGCGTTGAACCTTCCACCACTTTGACCATTGGCACTCTTACATGCGATGATACGGGTGCGGAGAAGGTTTCGGTTACCGAGTTGACCGTGGCGAGTGGCCGCGTTCTGGCGGTAGCGAAGAAGTCAGGTTCCATGTCCCGGTTTACCATCAAGAACCAGACGGGCGTGGTCACTGTGAAAGACGGTTGGGTGGACGTCAGCGCAAGCGGCAGGGCATCGGCCATCAAGGGAATCATTGAGGTCAAATATAACGCACCGGGCGCTCCGGCTCCGACTATGTTCACGGTGAAGGCGAACGAGACCTTTGAACCTACGCTCAACAATAATCAGGGTGGTGTGATTCGCACGCCTGGAGAAGACCAGAATTGGGCGATCGCCCAGCTGAACTCCTGCGTGGGCATGGGCGGTGCCGCTCCTATGGCCAAGCCGATTATCAAGAGCCCTGAGGAATCTCCCGTGATGGAACCGACTCGCGAAGCGGTATCTCCGAGCAATCCGGGGTATTCGGAAACCGGGAGTTAAGTGATTTCGGGCGAATAGCCCCTACCAAAACCCAGAGCAACACGTGGTTGCTCTGGGTTTTTGATTTCGTTGGTTGAGGATTCCCTGAACAACCCTCCCCCCACCTAACCCCCAAGACTCCAGGAGGACATAATGCGCTCCGTCATCTATCCCGGAAGCTTCGACCCCATCACGAACGGCCATCTGGATGTGATACAAAGGGCAGCACGGCTCTTTGATCGCGTCGTGGTTGCAGTCGCCAACAATGACACCAAGCGGCCGCTCTTCACCCTCCAAGAACGAAAAAGTCTGGTCGCCAAGTCTGTGGAGCATTTCGAGGGCGTCGAGGTGGATGGTTTCTCGGGTCTGCTGGTGGATTACGTGACATCCCACCACGCGAACGTGATTGTTCGAGGACTCCGGGCAGTCTCGGACTTTGAGTTCGAGTTTCAGTTGGCTCTGATGAACAGGAAGCTCAACGAACAGGTCGAAACCATTTTCATGATGCCCAAGGATACTTACACCTTTCTGAGTTCGCGGATCGTAAAGGAGATTTGCCGACTTGGGGGCGACGTAGGCGCGTTTGTGCCAGCGGTGGTAGAGGCAGCACTACGTAAGAAGTTGGGACGGAGCAGGAAAAAGGGCAAGAAGCCAGCCTGGGGTTCCGAACAGGCTTTTGAAATCTGAATCCATTCCACGAATGAGTCTTGTCGTCAACCTGCGTCACCTGGAATCGAAGTCACTGGACCTCAAGGGCACTTTGACGGTGGAGGAATTGGGTTTGGATGTAAAGGATGACCTGATCAAGACTCCTCATCCGCTCGAGTACGAGCTTGATGTTCAATTACTTGACTCTGCGGTCGTCGCATGCGGCTCTTTGGAGCTCCGGCTCCAGTGTGAATGTGCGCGGTGTTTGCGTCCCTTCGAGCATAAGGTTTCGGTACCTGATTATGCGTGCCACTTGCCCCTTTCTGGTGAGGATGCCGTGGCAGTGCACAACGATTGCGTTGACTTGACTCCATTTTTGCGGGAGGATATCCTGCTTGCGTTTCCGCAGTATCCTTCTTGTGGGAGTGAATGCCGCGGGATCCAGCAGGTGCTTCCGGCAAAACCTGCGGAAGCAGGCGAAGACGCTCAAAAGGGTAGCGCTACTTCCGCGTGGGCTGAGTTGGACAAACTGAAGTTTTGAAATTGAATTATGGGTGTTCCGAAAAGAAAACCGTCGCATAGCCGCCAGAGAATGCGGCGAGCTTACAACAGTGTGCTGAAGTTGCCGCAGCTTAGCACCTGCCCCCAATGCGCGGCACCGTATATTCCCCACCGGGTGTGTCCAGCTTGCGGATACTATAAAGGGCGGCAGGTACTGAATGTGGAAGCCATAGGCTGATTCGATTTCGAAGGCGCGGTAAGGCTTTGCATTCCTCTCCGCGTTTTTCTTTTCTATGCGAATCGCAGTCGATGTGATGGGTGCCGACCACGGCCCTGCGATCGTGGTGACTGGTGCTTTGCAAGCACTCCGAGCCAACCCGAAAATCAGCCACCTCTATCTGGTCGGCAATTCCTCGGACATCGAACCGGCCTTGGCAGAGGCGGATAAGGCGGACAAGCGGGTGGAGATCGTCCACGCGAGCGAGGCCTTGTCCATGGAGGACAAGCCATTAGCGGGTTTACGCAAGAAGAAGGATAGCTCCATTCTTCGCGCGGTCGAGTTGATCAAGAGCGGCAAGGCGGAAGCCCTGATTTCCCCCGGCAATACCGGCGGGGTGGTCACGGCTGCCACGATCAAGCTGCGCCCCCTGCCCGGGGTGGAGCGCCCTGCCATTGCTGCGGTCGTTCCCGCTCCGGAGAAGGACTTCTTACTGATCGACGCTGGAGCAAATGTGGAATGCCGTCCGATTCACTTACTCCAGTTCGCGGTGATGGGAAATGTGTACGCGCGCGAGGTGATGGGCTACTCCAAGCCTCGCGTGGGCCTGCTCAGCGTCGGGACAGAGGATGTGAAAGGGAATGAGCTTACCCAAGAGGCATTCAAGCTGTGCAAGCAGCTCGATTTGAATTTCATTGGTAATGTGGAAGGGCACGACCTTTTCGCTAACCGCGTCGATGTGGTGGTTTGCGATGGTTTTGTTGGGAACATTGTACTGAAGACCTGCGAAGGCCTGGCCAGCAACATGTTCCGATGGCTGCGTCAGGAACTCGAGAAGAGCCTGAAACGGAAACTCGGAGCGCTACTAGCCAAGCAAGCCTTCCGAACCATTAAACAGCGGGTCGATCCCGAAACGCACGGAGGTGCTCCCTTGCTCGGTCTGAATGGGAGTGTGGTGATCTCCCACGGATCCTCGGGAGAGCGGGGCATCATGAATGCGATCGGTCAAGCCGCGAAAGCCGTTCAACACCACGTCAACGAACAGATCCAGCGAGAGATTGCGTCCGCCCAGGAACGGCTCTCCTCTGCCCAGCCTCCCTTTCTTCCAGTCCAAGCATGAAATCCCAGACGAGCTCCGTGCCCCGGCGTCCTCTCCTCCAGCAACCCACTGCCCTCAGAAGCTGCTCCATCGTCGCCACCGGCTCTTATCTTCCCACGAAGGTACTGACCAATGCCGACCTTTCCCGGTTGGTCGACACCTCCGACGAGTGGATTGTCAGCCGCACAGGCATCCGCGAACGCCACGTGGCAGGGGAGCAGGAATCCACATCCGATCTGGCCACCGCGGCCGCGCGGAAAGCGCTGGCGAAGGCGGGAGTCAGTCCGGATCAGCTGGACATGATCATTGTGGCGACGATTACTCCGGACATGGTTTTCCCCTCGACCGCCTGCCTGGTTCAGAGCCAACTGGGCGCGTCCCGCGCCTGCGCCTTTGACATTGAAGCCGCCTGTTCCGGCTTTGTCTATGCCCTTGAAGTGGGCAAGCAGTTCGTTGCCACCGGTTCGTGTCAGACGGTGCTGGTGATCGGAGCCGAAAAGCTGAGCAGCATTACCGACTGGACGGATCGGAACACCTGCGTTTTGTTTGGAGACGGGGCGGGAGCGGCGGTTCTCCAACATCGACCCGGTTCTCAGGGATTGGTAACGGCTTTGATTGGGGCTGACGGGACGAAGGGCTCGGTCTTGTGCGTGCCCGCAGGCGGGAGTCGGCATCCAGCTTCGGTCGACACGGTGGCAAACCGCATGCATTACCTGCGAATGGACGGCAAAGAGACCTTCAAAAACGCTGTTCCAGCGATGTGCAACGCCGCCCACGAAGTGCTCAAGAGGTGCGGGCTTTCGATTACCGACGTCAAGTGCGTCATCCCCCATCAGGCCAACCGGCGCATCATCGATGCGGTGGCAGACCGGCTCAAAGTCAAGGAAGAGCAGCTATTTGTGAATCTGGACAAGTACGGCAACACTTCCGCTGCCAGCGTGGCCATTGCGCTCGATGAAGCGGTGGAGCAAGGCCGTATCCATCGGGGCGATCTGGTGCTGCTGGCGGTGTTTGGAGCCGGATTCACCTGGGGATCAGCGATTATTGAGTGGTGATCGGTCAATCATTGACGCGTATGTAGGATGTGGTAGGTTGCTCCAGTAACTTATGAGCACAGGAAAACTGGATACCTCCGGCATCTTTCAACCCATTCATAGTGGCCAAGCTAACCAGACCAAACTACTCCTGTCCTCTGAGGATGTCGTTGTCCGAAAGAACGGTTTGGAATTTCTCACTCCCAAGCCGGTACCTGTCTGGACGGAGGTATCTGTCGACTTGCGTTCTCCCGGTGAAAGCCGTGGCGTGCATGGCACAGGGGTGGTCATCGATTGCACCGGCAATCGTCACTCCGGCTATGTAGTGTCTCTGGTTTTCATGAACCTGACTCGCCAATCGCAGGAGCGGCTCAGCGTGATGGCGCATGCTCGATAGGCCTTGGCGATCAAGCCGAGGCATTCTGGAGATTCATGGACATATTTCATCGTATTCTGAATACCGCCATTCAAGGCGGTGCCTCTGACGTTCACATCAAGCCCGATAATGCGGTCGTTTTCCGCATCAACAGGCAATTGATCGTTATCGAAGCCCCCACCCCAACCGTGGAATGGGTCAATAAGGTGGTGGAGACGATCGTTCCCCCCCATGCCAAAAAGCGCCTGGACTCCGACCGCGAAGTGGATTTCTCTTACCACGTTCCGGGCATTGGACGTTTCCGAACCAATGTTTTCCAGCAAAAGGGCCAGTGGACGCTGGCGATGCGTTATGTGAAGGTGAAGGTGCCGAGCTTCGAGGAGTTGGGACTGCTGCCTGTGCTGAAGAAGATCGCCGAATCCCCTCGCGGGATTGTGCTGGTATCGGGCTCCACGGGCTGTGGCAAATCAACCACTCTGGCTGCGATGATCGAACACATCAATGCCACCGCTCGAAAGCACATTGTAGCCCTCGAGGATCCCATCGAGTTCGTCTTTGAGGACAATCAGTGTGTCATCGAACAGCGCGAGATCGGTCTCGACTCGCAGAGCTTCGAGATGGGCCTGAAGCACATTTTGCGACAGGATCCCGACATCATCATGATCGGGGAAATGCGCGATTCCATCAGCTTCATGGCCGCGATCAACGCAGCCGATACCGGGCACCTGGTGCTTTCCACCCTCCACACCACCACCGCTTCGCAGGCCATCGGGCGCATTCTGGACTTCTTCAAAACGGACGAGCGGGATCAAGTCCGCCGGCAATTGGCAGCAACCCTCCAAGCCATCGTCTGCCAGCGCATGGTCAACAAGGCCACCGGTGGGATGACCCCTGCCTTGGAGATCATGATCAATACTCCCACCGTCAAGAAGATGCTGGAAGAAAACCGCACGGAGAAGCTGGCCGCCGCCATTGAAACAGGATTGGACGATGGCATGCAGACCTTCAACCAGGCTCTCTATGACCTGACGAAGGACGGCAAGATCACGCAAAAAGAAGCGCTCGCCAAAGCCACAAACCCGCAGGCGCTGGAGATGAATTTCAAGGGAATCTTCCTCGACGAAGCCCGCCGAATTCTCACCTAGAGAAGAAAGAATCGCCATAGGCGCACGGTCAGGTTAGGCTGTGTGCCATGTTCCGGTTTCGCTTCATCGCGTTGTTGATGGTCTTGCTTACCTCCTGCTGCGCAACAGCGGGTCCGCCAGCAGAGGTGTCAGTCTCCTGCGGAACAGCAACTCTCGCCATCGATCCACTCACCGGCAGTTACCGGATTCACGACCACCGGGCTCAGGTTGTTTGGGAATCAAACCCCTACGCGCGGCGGTTTGGCACCGCCGTTCTGTCTCTCCAAGGCACGGAGCGATCGGTCGATCTTTCGCTATGTTCGGCAGTGAGGCAGCAGGAGGACTTGGAGCTTACGTTTTGGCCGAACCCAGGACTGCCGTCCGCATGGATCAAAGTGCGTATCGTTCCCCTGCAGGATCCGGATGGATTCGAGTTTCGTTATCAAACCACCTCGAATATTGAGATCCGGAAGATCCGATTATTGGACTCGAGTCTTCCCGTAGGAGCGGAGGAAAGAGCCTGCGTGGTGGTCCCGGTGAGGGAGGGGTTGCTTATTCCTGCTGGGAATGGGGTTGCGTTCAAATCCACCTTTGACACCTACGCGTATGAAGGTTGCCACATGCAAATGCTCGGCTTGGTCAAGTCGGGTGGAGCGATGCTGGTAACCTGGGCTGATCCCTACGTGCTCCCCGAAATCGAGAGTCGTCTGCCCGGGGTCGACTCTGCTCCTTCTCGCCAGACGGTCACCACGTCCCTGGAATTGAGGAAATCAGCCCACTCCGTGAGGATCTACCCGCTGGGGCTGGGTGGATACGTAGAGGCGTGTCAGGCGTACCGCAGGATTGCCGCCCGACGAGGCTGGGTCGTCCCCTGGGCTCGCAAACTTGCGGGTCACCCCGAGCGTTCGGGGTTGTTTGGGGCCATCAATTTCAAGCTTTGGAGTACTTTGTCGCGCACCATGAATGACGCCAGCACCCAGGAAGAATCAACCTCGGTGCAATGGACCTTTGACGAAGCAGCCCAGGTCGCCTCCCACCTTTACGATGACCTTCACCTCCGAAAAGTCCTCTTCCTGATGGGGGGGTGGATCCATCGGGGCTACGACAACCAGCATCCGGATATCCTTCCCAGTGCGCCCGAATGCGGAGGTGATGCGGAGTTTGCGCGCTGCTGCGAGAAGATCCGAGCGCTCGGGTACGTGCTGGGACTGCACGACAACTACCAGGACATGTACCGTGATGCCCCCTCATGGAATGAGGACTACCTGATGCGGTTACCGGACGGCGGCCTGGCGAAGGGGGGCCAGTGGGCGGGCGGGCGCGCCTACCTCACTTGCTCGCGGAAAGCCGTCCAACTGGCGGCCCGAACCCAGAACCTCCCTGGAGTTCGGAAGCTTACCGGTGCGAACGCCTATTTCATCGATACCACCTACGCTGCCGGGTTGATGGAGTGCTTCGATAGAGAACACCCGCTGACACGATGGGACGATCTGTACTGGAAACAGGTGATATCCGACGTCGCCCGGTCTGAATTCGGCATCTTCGGGAGCGAATGCGGACGGGAATGGGCCATCCCGCACAGCGATTTCTTTGAAGGCCTTACCGGGGTGAGTGGAGAGGCCTATCACGACACGGGATTGCTGAAACGGTTGGGCGCAGTCAGTGTTCCCCTTTTCGAACTCGTGTATCGTGATTGCATCGCCATGTATGGCAAGTACGGCTATGATGAGAGCAAGGCATCGGACTATGTGCTACGTCACTTGGTGTTAGGGCGCACCCTCCACTACCACTCCGTGCCGGCTCACCTGTACTGGAAACAACCCGTTGAAGAGTCCCACCTCGAGGTCCAACCTGGAATCACCGAGTTTCAATCCGAAGGCTCGAGAGAGTTTCGACTCACTTACTCCTGGGAGATCAAGAAGACGCCCTCGGACCAGCTAACGCCATTCATCCATTTCACCGATAAGCTTGGAACCATTCTCTTCCAAGACGACTACCGACCCGAACGACCTGTGAATGAATGGCTGCCGGGCAAAATTCAACACCAGTCCCGCATCCTCCGGCTTCCCGCCGGGTTCGAGGGCGGCATCAGCATCCGGGCGGGCCTCTTTGATGCCAAAACGGGAAAACGGGTACAGCTGAGGGGTCCAGTCGATGATCAACAGCGCATCCGGCTCGGCACCCTCCGCCGCCAGGGAGATCGAGTTGTTCTAGAGAGAATGCCAGAACCGACCGAGTCTACCCGTCCCTCAGCTGACTTGTTTACGCGGGCGGAGGGAGGATGGGCGGAGGGACTTCACCCGGCCGACCGGTTCTTGAAGAACACCTACGAAGTGCTCTCGCCTTTGAACGAACTCACCTCGTTGAGCCGGATGACGAGCCATCGTTTCTTGAGCGATGACTATTCGGTTCAGGAGTCTGTGTTTGGAAAGGGAAAGGATGAGGTCCGAGTGGTCGTGAATAGCGGCGCTGCCAGCCATACTTTCGTATCAAGGACAGGCGGCAAAGTCGTCCTGCCGCCGCTAGGTTTTCTTGTTGAAGGGCGCAATCTAGTGGCTTTCCACGCCCTGAGCTGGGGGGGAATGCAGTACGAGACTCCCCCACTTTTCGTGCTGCGCAGTGAGGATGGGCTGCCTTGGGCCCGATCAAGGAAGCTTCGAATCTACCATGGTTTTGGGGATCCCCGCCTTCATATGGGCAACGTGAAGCTGACCGTTGCGAAGGAAGACTTGATTGATATGCGGAGTCTGTGTAACTAAGCGAAGCATCTATGCACTACTCCATCGTTCATCGCTGGCTCTGGGTCCTGATCGTTGCCGTCGGTTTCCTTCAACCGTTGGCAGGAGCGGAGAGCCCGGCTTCCACCCTTCCTCTGCGCATTCTGTTGGTGACGGGCGGACACGATTTCGAAACCAACGCGTTCCACCGGTTGTTCCAAGAAATTCCAGGACTTAAGGTTACACCGGTGACCCATCCCAAGGCGTGGGAGCACCTCCGCCCTGAGAAAGCGGCGGACTACGATTTGCTCGTTTTCTATGACATGTGGCAATCCATCACGGAGCAGGACAAAGCGAACCTGCTGACCTGGCTCGGGAAAGGCAAAGGACTCGTGTCGCTCCACCACAGTTTGGCAAACTACCAAGCATGGCCGGAATACATTCGCATCCTTGGTGGGCGATACAACCTTGAGAAGCGCACACAGGGAGGGACCGAAATCCCCCAGTCCACCTACCTCCATGATGTCAATTTCCGGGTGAAGGTGGCTGACGCACAGCATCCGGTCACGAAAGGGCTCTCCGCTTTTGACATTCACGATGAAACCTACGGAAAACTGGAAGTCGCGCCGTCAGCCCATCCCTTGCTCACCACGGAGGAGCCGACCAGTCATCCAGTGATCGGCTGGGCAAACCAGTATGGCACAGCCCGCGTGGTCTATCTCCAACTTGGCCACGATCACTTTGCGTATGAGAACCCCGCCTATCGCCAACTGATCACCCAATCGATGCGCTGGTGCGCGAAGCGGGATTGAGCCATGTTCAGAAAAGAAGAGCCGGCACGCGTGGGGAGACGCGTGCCAGCATTTTTTCCTGCGAGCGGGGGAATCCAGTCGTGTGTGTAGAGGGGGGATTTGTAGTGGGGCGACCGGAACTCGCAGCGAAAATCTAAGATCCACCCGGAGTCGAACTTCAAGTTCGACGCTCACGACCTCATGTACCCGCTTTTCACAGAACCTTCCCTTCAGACTCAGCCGCCCTTGAAAAGCAGAAGGCACAAATGAGACCCTTCGCTGGGTTCATTTGTGCCTTCGACTTCCAGATCCATTGTCCTGGCCGAGAAAGCCCGCGTCTCTATCGACGCCTACCTCTCCTATCGACCGTTCGAGAAAAAACTGAAGCTCTTTCTTTGATACGTTGGAATTCAACGCAAGTCCATTACTATCAAGTGGAAAGAAATATTTGGTTCAAATCTTTGCTCCCTTTCCCTCGTCGGGGAGCGGGAGAGTAAAGAAGAACGTGGAGCCCTTGCCCACTTCGCTTTGCACTCCGATCGAGCCGGAGTGGGCCTCTACAATCCGCTTGGTGATCGCCAGGCCAAGACCAGTGCTCTTTTCCCCGGCAGTGCTTTGGACCGAGGTCTTCTTGAAGGGCTGAAAGAGGGAGGCGAGTTCTGCCTGTGGGATCCCCTGCCCCTCATCCACAACCCGTGTGACAAGAGCGTTGGCGTCCAGAGCCACCTGGACCTGTACGCGGGTATTCGGGTGTGAGAACTTGATGGCGTTGCCCAGCAGGTTGTTGATGACCTGCTCCATCTTGCCTCGATCAAAGCGGAGCGCGGGGATGGCAGGGGGGAGCGCCTCCACTAATTCAATGTCCTTCTTCGAAGCAAGCAGTCGGTTGAAATAGCAGGCCCGGCGAATGAGTTCGGCAAAATCCGCTTCGAGAGGGTCGAGGGCGAGTCGACCCGATTCGATCGTAGCCAGGTCCAGAACATCATTGAGCAAACGCAGCATGAAGCGGTTGTTCGCCAATAACATGTGCAACATCTCCAGACTGTCCTTGTCGGCGCTGTTGGCTACCTCCTCGGCGACCATCTCGAGCCCTCCGATGGTGGCGCTGATCGGACCGCGGAGGTCGTGTGCAGCCATACCCAGCAACTCGTTCTTTTTCTGGTTCAGTTGGACAAGTTCCACATTCTGACTTCGAAGGTGCTCGCTCGCTTGAGCCAACTCGGCGGTTCGTGCTTCGACCAGGCTCTCGAGTTCCTTCTTCTTCAGGGAGGCGAGTTGAACCGCTCCCCATTTGCTCGTCATGGCGCAGGCCAGTTGACGGACTTCAGTGTGATCGAAGGGTTTGCGAAGAAAGACCAGATTGTCGGCGTCACCGAATCGTTGGTAGATTTCCTCCCAGGTATAGTCCGCGTAGGCGGTGCAAACGACGACCTGTAACTGAGGATCCACCTCCCAAATGCGCTGTATGGTTTCAATGCCGTCCCACCCCGGCGGCATGCGAACATCCATGAAGGCGAGCGCGTAAGGCCGATGGACCCGCAGGCTCTCCTGCACCTTCCCAAGGGCTTCCTGCCCCTGGTAAGCAGAGTCGATCTCGTAGGCAGGCAGCACCAAGGAAGTGACCACCGCCTTCCCAAAGAACTGGGATTCCATCGCATCGAGTTGGGCTGCGTCCGGTTTCTGGTCGATCAGAATGCTGCGAAAGTCGTCGTGGATGGGGCGGTGATCATCCACCAACAGAACTCGCCGGTTTTGAGGCAAAGAGGAATTCATGCGAAGAATGCTGAAAGTGTTTACGAACGTGGCAGGGTTAGGGTGAAGGTGGCACCAAGTCCTTCTCCGCCGCTCTCTACCACCAGGTTCCCGCCCATCTCGCGGGCCAGGTTGACGCAGCCGTGCAGGCCAAATCCATGGCCGTCTTTCTTAGTGGTGAAGCCAAAATTGAACATCCGCGACATGTTCTCGGGTTTGATCCCCATCCCGTTGTCCGTGACTGCAAACGTAACCGTCTCCGGGGTGGGCATAGCCACCTGGAACCGCACGCAACGTTTCGCACGATCCACCGTGGTCGTGGCGTCGCGGGCGTTGCGGAGAAGATTGAGTAGGATTTGCAGCACTTTGGCTTTCTCGATGGTGATCTCGGGCAGGTTGGGAGGGTATTCGGGGGTCAGGTCGATCTCATGACGTTTGAAAGAATCGACAAAGAGCTTGGTCGCATCCTCAATCAAATCGGGAATGCTGACGGTCTCCCGAACACCCGCCAGACCCACGAGCGACTGCTGTAGAGCGATGATCTGACGAATCTGATCCTGACTTTCGTTCAGGCTCTTCATCTTGTCCTTGATCATACCCTGTTCGCGGGTAAGGACCGATTCCACCTGCCCGAGGAATTCAACGACTCTCTGCCCTCGAGGATCCTTCTGGATAAACTCCGGCAAATCTCCGGCATGACTTTGCAGCAGGTCCACGATGCGCGACAAAGTGGAAAGGCGAGAGTTCTCCACCACTTCCCGGATGACGGTCGAAGAGGTGACGGCGGTATTCAGCAAGTTGCCAACGTTGTGGAGCACACTGGTGGCCACCTCCGCCATACCGGCCCGGCGCGCCGTGTCGAGCAACTGACGATGGGCTGCGTTGAGCTCTTCGGTACGCTGGACGATGGTCTGATTCCTCTCCTGAAGCGTTTTGATCAGGGTACTCTGGCGTGCGTTGGAGTCAGCCAGCAACCGGACTTTCAGTTCGATGCTCTGCTCCAGATCCGAGATTCTCATCCCGACCTTGATTTTGGCGAGGAGCACAGCCGCTTCGAACGGCTTGGTCATATAGTCATCCGCTCCCGCGTCGAAGCCCGTCATCACGTCCTCCAGCTTGCTGTTGGAGGTGACCATGATCACATAAACATAATGCCCACCCTGCCGCTGCCGCAGGTTACGGCAAATCGTGGGGCCATCCATCCCCGGCAGATTCCAGTCCAACAAGAGCACCCTGGGTCGCTTCTCCTGAAGCAGAGACCACGCAGCCGCTCCGTCGGCAATGATTTCGTAGCCCCAAGCCGAAGAGTCCAAAGCCGTTCGGTAGCAAGCAGTGTAGACTCTGCTGTCCTCCACCACCATAATATGGGGGCCGGTTTGCGGCTTTGCGTTTCGCATTTGGTTGAGGCGATTTCGGTATTCTATCGGTCAGATTCGGAAAAGGGTTAAGCCTAACTTCGAGATCGCGTTGAAACACTACCCAACTCTCATCGGTGCAAATGGCTGGTTAAGAAAGATTTGGGATTCACCTTACGGCCATTTGGGACTGACCCCACTTCTAAGAATAATCTTCTTCCATCCCAAATCTTTCCCACCTCTATACTCATGGCAGTGCTGTTGCTGCGGATGGGCCAGGCGAGTATTTTTGACCTCGTGTGGTCGTCATCCAAGCTGTCGCAAGACGAGACAATCCAGGTTATACCATGAAAACTCCCCTCGCCATTCTTGCCATCTCACTCGCTGGCTCTGCGGCCTCCGCGACCACCGCAGACAAAGCGCTGGCAGTCAGTCTAACCGACAACGGTGCCATCCGGTCGTTTACATGGAACCGGCCCGGCAAAGCGCCGGTTGACATGGTCTTCCGGCAGGATCGTTTCGCGGGCTTCTCCTTCCATGTGGAGAGTGGCGGGAAATGGGAGGCCCAACTCCCACTCGCGCGGGTTCAGCCCGGACGTGATGAATTTGCGCTTCAGCGGAACGAAATCGCCTATTCCCTTGCCTATACGATTAAGGAAGACCGGCTTGAAGTCGTGGCCCAAATCAAGAACGAGTCTGGCAAACCGTTCTCGCCGGAGCGTGTGCGGGTAAACGTCGGGGTGGACACCGAGATGGCGAGGTTTCCTGAGTGGAACCAGCGATTCTTCCCCACCCTCTTACGTTGCGAGAAAACACATTTCTGGGGTTACTTCATGCGGCCCGATGGCATCATTCTTGGCATCGCATCGCCCGACCCGGTAGTGTCCTGGGCACACAGTTATAACCACGGGGGACACCGAATTCACACCTCCTGCCTTGATCTGCTAAACAAGGACCCGCAGCCCGCGCGCCATCCGCAAGTCAATCGCACGCTGGCTCCTGGAGAAACGCGCCAGTGGAGAATCTCCCTCACTCCGATGGACGCACTCGCGAAAGTTGCGCCGCTTCTCTCCGACGCCGCGGGTATCCCAGTGATCTCGCTGGATCGCCCCACGGTTGAGGCGGGTCAAGTGATTCGCGGCGCGATTGCGTCTGTTCATGCGCCGGTTGAGTCACTAGCGGTAATCAGCCCGGACGGCAAATCCGTCGCGTGCAGCCGCGAGGCACAATCCTTCACCTTTACGCCAACGCAACCCGGCACCTATTCTCTTATCCTGAAAACAGCCGACGGCAGAATTGCCGAAGCGATGGCAGCCTGCCGGATGCCTTGGTCGTGGTATGCCAAGCAGGCCCGCGCCAATGCCGTTTCCAAGCCGCAGAAGGCCTCCTCTCACACTGAAAGCTGGTACGGCCTTTTCTCCGGCTACGTCGCCCGCCGTTATTTCCCTGACCCCCAGCTCGACGACGCAATTGATGCCAAATATGCAGAAATCGCACCACTTCTATACGACGTGAAGAATATGCAGCCCAAGTTTCGGCGCATCCAAAACGATGCTTGCTGGGCTTCTCTGCTCGTCGACCGTTATGAAGCCACAGGCGACCTGCACTCCCTCGAGTTTGCCGCCGCGCTGGCCGACCATCTGATTTCCTGTCAGTCAGCCGACGGCGCCTATCGCAACGATCGCGCCCATTATACCTGCGTTGTTTATCTTGCCAAATCCATGATGGAAGTCATGGCTGCCGAAAGACCGCTTGCCGCCAAAGACCCGGAATGGAAGGCCCGTTATGATCGCCAAGCCGTTTCTGTCCGCAAAGCCATTGATGACCTCGCCCTCCACCTTGACAACATCGGCACCGAAGGCGAGGCCACCTACGAAGATGGCATGATCGCCTGCTCCTATACCCAGCTTGCGATGTTCGCCCTTTTGCAGACCGACCCTGCCGAGCGCCAAAAATATACTGAAGCCGCGGAAAAACTCGCCTCCGGCCATCGCTGCCTGTCGCAAATCATCGTTCCCGACAGCCGCATGAATGGCGGCAGTCTGCGCTATTGGGAGTCGCAGTACGACATCAACACGCCGCCCAACATGATGAATTCGCCGCACGGTTGGAGCGCATGGCGGCTCTACGGCCTCTGGTATCTCTACCAGATCACCGGCGAGAAGGAGTATTTGCGCCAGGCCATGAATGGGCTGGGTTCCTGTGCGCAATTGGTTGAGTTCAAGGAGGGCGACCTTCGCTGGAGCTTCATCCCCGATCCCTGCGTCCATGCCGAGGTCTTCGTGCCTGATCCAGACAAGCCCGCCATGGGACACCGTGTGCCGCAGGTCATCGGGGAACAATACATGCCGATGATTTCCGGCTGGTTTCGCGCCAAGCCCAACACGTGGACCTTGGGTTATCTGGATATGCAGGGCTATTACAAGGGAGAACCCCAAGGTGCCTGTTGCGACAACGATGTCCACGAGATCTTCAAATGCCTCGGTGAAATCGCGCTGACCTCCGCCTACGTAGTAGAAAACAGTGACAGTTCGCTGGAAACCTGGAACTGCACCGCCAAACGCAATCCATTAGGTGCCATCAACGTAACGCCCGCCGAAGCCGTTGTTTCCCGCGTTCATTTCAACCTGAAGCAGCCCGCTCCCGTGCAGGCCGGTTTCAGCACCGGAATATGTGAGGGGAAGCTCACCGCTGGCATGACCTGGTTCGGCCCCGGAGGCATCCCCGAGGAAATCCGGCCAATAACGCCAACGAAATGAACCAACGGCATTCTTGAGTTAAGAAAAACGGAAACGGGCACTCTCATTTGGCAAACCCCGCCTCCCGGCACCCGGTCTGGCATGTCCATGCTATGAGAAAGGATCAGTCCCAACGCAAGGGTCTGGGTGCGGAGGAAGAGGGTTGTGATTTCTGAAGTTCCTTTTGTGAAACATCACGTGACAAATCTCCGCTGGTTTTCCAATCTCCCACCATGCGCTGGTCCGAAAGGCAGATCACTCACGGTCCTGGTGGGCGGATTATAACGAACTGCAATGCATGGTCCCCTGATAGCCAGTGGCTTGTGTACGACGTGCGGAGCGACGCGGCAGGCGATGTCTTCGACGGCGAGAGGATCGAGATGGTGCACGTCCCGACGGGAAAGGTGCGGGTGCTCTATGAATCCCGCAACGGGGCCAAATGTGGAGTAGCCACTTTCCACCCGCAGAAGTTCAGGGTGGTATTCATCCTCGGACCCGAGAACCCCACCGCGGAGTGGAAGTACAATGCCTTTCACCGTCAGGGGATCATCGTGGATACGGACCACCCTGGGATGGGAACCGCTCTGGATGCACGGGACCTGATTTCGCCATTCACTCCCGGAGCCTTGCGCGGAGGAAGTCATGTTCATGTCTGGGATCCGCAAGGCGACTGGGTCAGCTTCACCTACGAAGACCACGTGCTCAGCGGAAACCGAGAGGAGACCAGCTCACAGCACATGAATCTGCGGAACATCGGGGTGAGCATTCCAAACCATCCGGTAAACGTGCCAAGAACGCATCCGAGGAACCATTCGGCTTCCCACTTTTCGGTCCTGGTGAGCGCCACCACCGCCCATCCTCAGCCTGGCAGTGAACAGATCAAGAAGGCCTGCGAGGAAGGCTGGATCGGCACCGAGGGATACATTCGTCGCGATGGTACACACCAAAGGAGGGCGCTCGCTTTTCAAGGCCACGCCGTAACTGCTGGCGGCAATTCCATTGTGGAGGTGTTTGTGGTGGATCTTCCCGAATCGCTTACCACCCCCGGAAAGGGTCCATTGGAGGGCACTTCCAACATGCGTCCATTTCCCCCGCAAGGGGTACAACAACGGCGACTGACCTGGACCGAGGGACGCAAATACCCCGGCCTGCAGGGGCCGAGGCACTGGCTGCGCTCCTCTCCGGACGGCTCACAGATCGCCTGTCTTATGAAGGATGACGCTGGAATCGTGCAACTCTGGCTGGTGGCTTCGGCGGATGGAACCATGCGGCAGTTGACGAAGAATCCTTGGCCCGTTGCCTCGACCTTCACATGGAGCCCGGATGGCCGACAGATCGCGCATGTCGCGGACGGAAGTGTCTGCGTCACCAGCGTGTCGGAAGGAACTACCGTGCGGGTCACGCCGAAATCCGAAAAGGACATGGAACCACGTCAGGAGGCCTGCGTGTTCTCACCCGATGGGAAGCAGGTTGCGTTCGTCCGGCGCCTCCCCCTGCCCGCCAGCCAATCCAACCAGATCTGTGTCGTCAGTCTGGAACCGTGACCTGCGACGACTGCTCCACCATCGCCTGAATGGTACGCAGGGCGTTGCCCTCAAAACGGTTGTTTACGAACACAAAGGTGCGGGCCTTCCCGCCAGCCTCCACCCCCTCACGGATCAGGCGAGCGCCGGCAGCGCGACCCTGCGGATGGATCTCCTTCACTTCGTCGTAGGGTTTGAACATGCGAACCGCCTCTTCGTAGCGGCGACCGCAACGCAGGAGAAAGCGGGCGGCCACCGTTTCGGGGTTGGTGCGGCTACCGGAGAGTGCCAACTGTTCTTCGACCGGAGGCATGGCCTCCCAGTTGTTGAAGATGTGAGTGACACGATGGCTGGCAAGCATCGCAAGATACTCAGGATGCAGAAAACTCCGATTCCGCAGTTCAACGCCGTAGCTCCAGTCTTTGGGCAACCGGCCCAGGAATTGATCGAGAGCAAGAACGAAGTCACGCCCCCGGGGAAAGTCTTCGGCGGAAAAGCGTGAAAACTCAAACATGACCAGACCGATCTGATCGCGGAAAGGCGCACACGGCTCCAGGAACGCCGAACAAAAGAGGTCGACGTTCAAGAACTCCTGGTTCTGCTTTCCAGCCTGAGCGCCGAAACGAGGCAGGTTGGGGAACCGTTTGATCGTGATGGTATCGGTGACTTTCAGCCCGAATTGAAAATCGCGAGGTACTTGTGAGACCAGCCGACGGAGGTAGTCTGGCTCAGGAAACCGATAGTAGGCGGCGTCCACCGAGACGGTCTTGAAGACGGCGGCGTACTCCTCGAGACAGAGGTTTCCGAAACGGGATTCCGAGAAACGACCTCGGTACACGTAACGCGCGGAATCATAAAGCATGCCGCGCCAACCCGGGTATTTCCAGGAAGAGGTTCCCACCCGCACTCCGCTGCGAGCCAACTCGGCCAAACGAGGCGCCAGAGCACGCGCGTCAAACGGTGCCGCTGCTTCACGGTGGACCGGAAACAAGTCCATGACCGGTGATCGAGGGAGGGAGAGCGGTCGCAAAGGCCCACTCGATGCGAAGCTCAACCCTGCGCTCTGGCGGGTCCGGTTTGTACTTCTGGAGGGCTACTTGCCTTTCGCTTCCAGGCAGACCAGATCATTCAGGCTACGGCAATAGATCCGGCCGTTCGCCAGGACCGGATTGGCCCAACTGTCCGGGTTCGTGCCAGACGGAGCTTCTTTCCCCTCGATAACCGGGGCATAGGCAAGCTCCTTATAGCCTTCGGCGGACGCTTCGGCCAAGCCAAGCTGGGCTCGATTGCTAAAGAGCAGGAGTTTGTCGCCCACCAAGGTCACGGCCCCTTTCTTGTACTTCTTCTCACTCCATTTCACCTCACCTGTTTCCCAACTGAGGCACTTGAGCTCGCTTTCGTCGAACCCATAAAGGTGGCCGTTCACGAGCACGCAAGAATTGACGTGATTGCGCATGTTCTTGTTGCGCCACACTTCCTTGGCCGAGTCTCCGGAGATGTCCACGAGAGCGCAGCCGGTGTTGTAGCCGGAGGAGATGAAGATCTTACCGTCGGCCACGACCGGAGTGGCAGCATTCACGTCATAACTCGTCTTCCAGGGAAACCGGTACAACTCGGCGCCGTCTTTGGCAGAGCGCACAACCAGGCCCACGGCATTCAAGGAGGCCACGCAGCGCTGTCCTTTGTGGTCGAAGGCGATGGGAGAAGAATACCCCGCCGCATCATCCCCAACCTTCCAAATCAGCTCACCCGAGCCTTTGCGGAAAGCCACCAGCGAAGCACCCGCTCCGGAAGTCTCCACAATCGCCGCATCTCCTTCCACCAGCACGGAGGTGGCGAATCCCCACTGGGGAACCTTGCTGCCAAAATCGGCTCTGTAATCCTTGGACCACTTTACTTTGCCGGTCGCAGCGTCCAGGCAGAAAAGGTGACCTTGCCTGCTGACGGTGTAGACCAATCCCTGATTCACCGTAGGGGTGGACCTCGTACCCGGATAGCCATTCGGGTCCTTGGAGGCACAGGGGTAGGTGTGTTTCCACTGGACCTTCCCTGTCGCTTCTTCCAAAGCGTAGACGTTGTCATTCTCCTCCACGTTCCCCATGATAAAAACCTGACCTTTGCTGATACTCACTGTCCCGTAGCCGATGCCAACATCAGCGCTCCAAAGACGTTTGGGGCCTTCCTTGGGCCAAGCTGCCAGAGAGCCGCCTTCCTGGGAGATGCCATCCCGGTTGGGACCGCGCCATTGGGGCCAATCAGCAGCTGAGGCCTGAAGAAGGGAGCCAAGGGCAATAGAGGAGAGGATTGAGCAAAAGGTAAACACGGGTATGGGTTTCATAAGCAGCTCTCACCTTAACTTTCTGGAGCAAAATAGCAAGCCTCCAGGCCAGTGTGATGCCTGCCGCACAGGGGGACGGTCCGTCCCTACCAGGAGCCGTCGATAAGGAGAGAGGCAGCGTTACGCGCCAAGTCCTCCGCAAGCAGCGGTGCTGCCTGACGCTCGGCGCTGCCAAGATCGGCTCCAACGCGCACCAGGGTCCGCCCTTGCACCTTCTTCTCGAAGAGCTTCTTGCCGGTGCCACGCTCCTCGGCGGTCACCACTGCGTAGAGGTGCTCCTCGTAATCCTGCACGCTGACTAAGTCGTTCGGCTGCAAGGCCACGGGTTCGCGTTTGTAATCGGTAATCACGCCGGTCACGATGATGTCACCATCACTCTGAGTGGCGAGTTTGAAAGTCCCATCCTGTTGGAAGCGCTTGCGGAGAGCGGAAGTCACCGCAGCAGAGAGCCGAGGCTCGTAGGTCTTGTTTTGAAACGGCACGACCTGCACGGTGCGAGATCCAGCGCTCATCCCATTGGTGGGCCCCATCCGGTAACCTGCACAGCCTTGCAGGAATAGCACCGACGCGAGGACGACCCCGGCAAGGAGGCTGTAGACCCTGGCTGCCCGACTCTGGTGAGAATCCCCCATGAGGTTATTTGACGGGTTGATCCATCTCGGCTTTTCGTTTCTTGAGCACTTCAATCCGTTTTCTTGCGTCGGCCGCGTACGTGGACTCCGGGTCTTTGATCAATACCTCATTGTAGTAGACCAGCGCCCCGTCCCACTTCATCTTCTTCTCATAGAACACGGCGACCTGGAACGCCCCGCGAGCCATCTCTGTCCGGAGCTGAGCGATGATCTTCTGAGTCTGGGAGGCCCTGGGGTCGTTGGGATGGAGAACGATGAAGTCACTGAAGGTGGCAATCGCCAGACTCGCAGAGTTCTGGTCGTATTCGGCGGTTTTCGCTTGTTTAAAGTAGGCGCTCCCCGCGCGATAGCGTGCTTCCGCCGCGAATGACTTCTTATCGTGATACACATCGGCGGCTTTCTCGTAAGCCTTGACCGCCATCATGTAATCGCTCTGTTTCTCCCGAGTGGTCCCGATCTTGAGCTGGGAATGGGGCGCCACGTCGCTAAAAGGCCCATTACGAATGACTTTGGCATACATATCTCCCGTCTTTTCCATGGATGGAAAGAAGGGGATGTAACCCCACAACTTGAACCACTGCCCGCCTAAGTAGCGGTTGGCAATCTCATACTGTCGGTAGAGGACGTTGTTGTAGTTCTCGACCTTGGGATACTTCTCGATGAGCTTCTGGTACTCACGAAAGGCCTTGTCATCGATCCGTTTGGCCTCGTAGCAAAGCCCTACGATATACTGGGCTTGGGGAGCATAGTCAGAGAGGGGCCACTTCTTCACGGTCCGCCTGGCGGCCTTGGCGGCAAGGCTGTACTTCTTGTCCGCCAGCGCCTTGGTGGCAACCTCCAACTGGTCCTTGGCGCGTCCTCGGGTCCACTTCGCCGCCCCGGGGGACTCATAGGTCCATCCCTCGCCGGGCCGATATACGAGAGGGGCTGGGCACAAGACGGGCCAGGCCAGAAAGCCTGACACCACCAGAAACGCAACGAAAAATCGACGCATCATCTTGGGCCACCGTAGCCAAGCGGGGCCGGCAAGTCAACAGAAGGGGGAACCGACGCTCCGTCACCCCACGTAAACGATTTGAAAGGCGTAATCGGTAAGAACCTTCTGCGAGGCAATATCGACATGGGTGTAGTTCAGGGGAAACATCGTGACGATGTTCTCCTTGCCGATCTTGTTGAGGAACGCGCCTACGATCTCCTCATAGCGATCGTGACCGACTTCGATACAGTCGGTATGCCGGAAAATGCGGATCTTGAGCTTCTTCTCGGCGCCCGCAGCCGGGGCCTCTTCCGCGACGACCTTCTTCTGAATCAGGATCTCCGCAGGTGAATCATGGACCGGCACCGAAAAGTGACGCTCAATCTTGGCAGCGGCCGACGATGCCATGGCGTTGATCGGATGCGCTTCGTGTCCATGATGAGATGGCGCAGGCTCTGCGGCTGGTGCTGCTGCAGCAGGGCCGGGCGGAGGCGTCTCCGCCTCAAGCTGCGGGACGATGATCGTGGTGTTGCAGGTGGGGCACTCGATGGTGGAACCAGCTGCTGAGGCGTCGACCGCGAGTTCCTGTTTGCAGGTAGGGCAAGAGAAAGAGATGTCCATAGGTCTCAGTATGCGTTGCCCCCGGGTTTACAGCATGTCCGCACGCGTACTGCCTTTCCGGGGTTTTGTGGGCAAAAAGATACCGAGCCTTCCCCGGGGATACCAGTGAAAAGTAAGATGGACGGTTTATTTCCGATTCAGGGCGAGGTCCACGCGCAGCTCACCGGCCCTGGAGCAGCAGGTAAACCCAGTTGGATGCCACCAACGCTGCGACCACAGGCCAAACCGATGACCAAGTTGCATGCTGCATCCTAGGGAGCAAGGCAAGCTTCGGAAACGGCCAAGCCATCAGCTGCAGTATGCCTGCCGCCGCCACCCCCAGAGCCAAGCCTGCCACGAGCGGGTTAAGTTCGAACGCAACTCGCCAGTCGCCGCCGGAGAGCGCGATCATCGAGCGGGTGCCACCACAGAATGGGCAACAAATCCCCGTCCATTCCCGGAAAACACAATGCGGCAGGAACTGGACCAGCCCAGTACCGCGCAGCAGCGCGAAGCCAGCCCAGAGAAGGATTCCTACCCAGATCCACGCACGAAAGGGGGAAACCTTAGGCTCAGGAACGAGGATGGGGGGGATCGACGGGGGGGATGATTTCATGACCCGCACAACGTTCGTTTTCCCTGGCCACCCGGTGCAGATCCAGGCAAGTCACCAAGGCCCAGAGCCAGCCCAGGGCAAAGACTGCCATTCCTCCCAGGGCCGCCAGCACCGCCCACCAGTTCACCTCCGGTTCTCCGGCGTAGAGTTTGCGTGCCATAAGCGCCCCACCCACCAGCGTGGCCCCAAAGCCAAGCAACGCCAAGGTCGCTTGGGCATACCCGATCTTTCGGCCAGCAGCGAGGCTTCCGAGACCAGGTAAGACCGCCAGGTTGGTCATGGTGCAAGCCCATGCAGTCGGCTTGTCGATCCGCAGAAGTGGCCTCTTTCCAGGCCCCTCTGAGCTAGGAGGCGGAGCGCTTCCCAAAGATCTGCTCATAGGCTTGCAGGACGGCAGCGTACGCGAAAGGAAGGTTGAGTAGGATGACGATTTGCTGCTGCATTTCCAGCCGTAAAGCCTTGCCAGCGAGTGGTTCCAGACTCTTCTGGAGCGAACTCCAGTCGAGGCTTCCAAGCCCCCCACCCAAGACCTCGAGGATGTGCCTGGACATACTGAAAGAGCTGTAGCCAACAAAGATCAAGGTGGGTAGGTAGGCAACGAAGAGGAGTCCGGCGACGGGTAGGAACTGAGCCAACACCGCGCGGCGGCTCAACTCCAGCGCGGGCCAGAATTCCATCCGCCTGTCGACAATCAAGACCAGACCGAAAACCCAGATCGCCTTCAGAAAAAGCCCGGGCAGCACGCAGAAGATCATCCCAATGGAACTGAGAAAGTGGATCACGATCCAGGCCAGCATCAGGGGCACGAAAGGGGGGCCAAAGCAGCAGAAGAGGTCGCCAAAAGCGGCCTGTTCTCCTCGCAGCAAGCGAAGGAACAGTAGCAACAACCCCCCGTGCAGTGCCCCGGAAATCACCAACGCGGCCAAAGCCCCGATACAAGTGGCGAAGGAAGCCGCCGTCAAAATCCCCCAAACCACCAAGGTAGCGCCGCTCATCAAGAGAAAATGCTGGCGCAGCAACAGCCAGCCATGCCCAAGACAGTCGCCGACCGAAAAACCTGCCACGCGAAAGCCTTCGTCGGTAGTTCCATCCCGGGACGAGAACGATGGCAGCTGGGCCACAGAGGGAGCGGGAGCGGAGGGCTCGGAGGGAGGCGAGGTCTGCCTGGAGGCGGCCTCGGCAAGGAGCGCCGCAAACTCGGGGAGCTCGGAGAGCGGCTGCCAACCTTGGGCCCCTTCGGCTTGCACGAGGGTTTGCCCGTTCGCACGGTTCTCAGCGATCCATTGGCGCAGTTGCTCGGCCGAGAAGGGCCCATACTCCCGGCCGTCACCACCGATCATTTTGAACATAAGCCAGAGTTTGTTGGCAAAAGCGGCCCACCGTCAAGCTTGGCGAATTGCCGCGGGAGGAGGCTGAGGGGGAGGTTTCGTGGATGCCCAACCACGAAGAAAACCGAAGCGGGCAGGAAGGGGAGGCTTCACGAGACAGGGCAATACTGCGAGCGCCTTGCTTAGGCTGTGCTCTTCAGGCATAGTCTACCTATGACACCCACCAGCGTTCCCCCGAACCACGAATCCAAGCAACACTCCCTCACCCGGCGAGAATTCCTGGGGATGGGAGTGGCGGGAGGGGCAGCTGCGGGTCTGGGAGCCACCACCCTGTTGGGAGGAGACAGCCCAACCGCTGGCGAGGTTCCCAACATCGATCCTGGTTACATCGGCCCGCAGTTCTTCGACAAGCAGGAGGAGCAGGCTTTGCTGGAGGTGCTGGAGTCCGGATCTCCTTTCCGGTATTGGGGACCGGGTCGGCCACTGAAGGTCCAGCGATTCGAGGAGAACTTCGCAACCTACATGGGGGCCCGCTTTGCGCTGGGAGTCACCTCTGGCACGGCGGCCCTGGATTGCGCGATTGCTGCACTGGGGATTGGCCCCGGGGATGAAGTGATCGTCCCCGCCTACACTTGGTGGTCCGACTATACGTGCGTGGTCCACGCGGGAGCGCTGCCGGTGTTCGCGGATATCGATCGCACGCTGAATCTCGATCCGAAGGATTTCGAGCGGAAGATCACGCCGCGCACCAAGGCGGTCATCGCCGTCCACTTGTTGGGCGGCGCGTGCAACTTGGAACCTATCCTGGAAATCGCCCGTAAACACAAAGTGGCGGTGGTCGAAGATTGCGCCCAGTGCGTGGGCGGGTCTTATCACGGTAAGAAACTGGGGAGTCTGGGCGACATCGGCATCTACAGCTTCCAGATCAACAAGGTGATCACCTCGGGCGAAGGGGGAGCCCTGGTGACCAGCAATCCCACCTTGTTCGAAAGAGCGGCCCGGTTTCATGACATGGGCACGATCCGGCAGTTGTTCCTCGATCGAACGGGTCAATCGAGCCAGATGGAGACCTTTGCGGGAGAGAATTTCCGGATGAATGAACTCACCGGAGCAGTGCTGGGCGCGCAGCTATCCAAGTTGGATACCATGCTGGGACAACTCAGAGCCAACGCCAGGGCAATCTACGCGGGCCTGGGAGCAATCCCAGGGCTGGCGCTCCGAGAAAGGCCGGATCCGCAGGGGGACATCGGCTACGCGGTGTTCTTCGAACAGAAAGACCGCGCCGCCCGCGATCATTGCATCCAGGAACTGCGAGCCCGGAAGGTGCCGGCCTCCACCTTGGCCGGGTCAGTGATGCTTCCGACTGAGGAATCGGTGATTCACAAGCGAACGCGCCATCCGGGCTGGCCGAGTTTCAACAGTCCGGAGGGCAAGAGTATCCAATACGGGCCGGATGCGTGCCGTCCGACCTTGGGAATCTTCGATCGGTTCGTCCAGATCCGGGTCGGAGCGAAGTACACCCAGCGGATCAACGAGTACATCGTCCAAACCGTCCGTGACATACTGCGCCAGAGCCAATCCTGAGGATCCCCTTTATGAAGAGCCACCTCCGACTTTCGCCCTTGCAGCGACGTTCCATCGCACGTCTTTGCCTCGGACTGATCGTTCCTTGCAGTTTACTCGCCGACTCCCCAGCGCTGGAGGTCGGGGTTGCGGTGCGCGATATTAGTCCCGAACTCCCGATCCGACTCGCGGGTTACGCGGGCCGCAACCGTCCTGCGGACAAACAGGATCACCCGCTATGGGTCCAAGCCTTGGCATTGAAGAATCCCACCGGAGAGCGGTTCGTGTTCGTGGCGTTGGACAACTGCGAAGTGAGCCGCAGGTTCATGGAGCCGGTGTTGAAACAGTATGAAGAACGTTACCAACTGGGGCGCGGCACGGTGGCGGTGCTTTCGAGTCATACCCACTCCGCACCGGTGCTGGACGACACCCTAGCGGACATGACCCAGCCCAAGTCTGAGGAGCGGGACCAGATTGCCAAATACAGCAAGAGGCTCCGGATGGCGCTGGTTGAGGTAGTAGGCGCTGCCCTGACCCAATGCCAGCCGTCCGTGCTGGAGTATGGTCAGACTCGCACCACCTTCGCCATGAACCGCCGCGTGTACCGGGAGGACCAGGTGGTCTTCGGCGACAACCCTGACGGACCGGTCGATTGGGATGTGCCGGTGCTGCGAATCAAAGGGACCAATGGGACGACACGTGCGGTTCTCTTCGGATACGCGTGTCACGGCACGAGTGTGCGGAGCGGTGACGATTGGTATGTCGTTTCGGGTGAATACATGGCGTACGCACGGGCCCACCTCGAAACCCACGAGCCCGGGGCGATCGCAATGTATTTCCCTGGCATGGGGGCAGACCAGGACCCATCCCCCAGAGGTCAGCTGCTGGATGCCAAACGTCACGGCCTCGAGCTAGCCGGGGCCATCCTCAGCACGCTAAGCCACCGGATGCGTCCGGTTCGCGGTCCTTTTAGGATGGGGTACGAGGAGGTGGACGTCCCCCTGGTGGAACCACCCGACCGGCAGCGCCTCGAGAAAGACGCTCAGAGTCAGGATTCTCACATCCGGAGTCGGGCACAGGCGTATTTGAAGCTGCTGGAAAGGAATGAACCGTTGCCGAAGTCGGTGAAACTCCCCATTGCCGCGGTTCGCCTCGGGGACGATCTCACTTTCCTCATGATGGGAGGAGAAGTCGTCGTGGATTATGCCCGAAGGCTTAAGCGCGAGTTGATGGAAGATCACCCGTGGGCCATCGGGTACGCTTACGAGGTTCCGTGTTACATCCCCACCGCACGCCTGATCAAGGAAGGCGGTTACGAGACGGAAACCTCCATGATCTACTATGGTTTCTATGGCCCGTTCAAGACGAGCACGGAAGAGCTCTTGGTCAAACGGATGAGCGCCCTGGTGGCGGGTCTAAGGGGAAGATGAGGTGGGAAAGGGGAAAAGGGCGCACGCACTCGCGGGGAGGGGTGTCCGGTGGGAATGGAAGGTAGGGACATCGCGCTGCGATGTCCGGGGGTGCGGACGGCCCGGCGGCCCGTCCCTACCAAGACCTGGCGGACTTCCACGGGCCTGCGGCGATAGATCGGGCTGGCGATTGGTGGCGTTTTCAGTAGCCTCCCGCCTTAGAAATGCGTACATGGTTTCGCAACTTACTCCTCGCCGCAACACTAGGCTGCTCTTTAGAGGCCGTCGCAGCACTCGCCGATTCAGCGCCCGTTCAGATCACACCCTTCACGGACTCGCGCTTCCCCTCCCCCACCGCCAGGCTCCAGGGCAGTTTTCGCAATTCCCTTCACAGCCGCCTCGGCACCGTCGTGCAGCCTAGTGCGGAACGTCTGGAAGGGCTGCGTCTCAACCCGGTCGAGGGCTTGATCGAAGTTTGGTGTCAACCCCACTGGAGCGGTGCGGACGGACAATCTCACCGACTTTGGGCCACTTCCCTCACCGCTGGGCGACAACTCCTGCTTGAGAAATCCGAACAAAACATGCTCCGAGCCGAGCTGACGACTCCATCGGGATTGACCGTCGCACGCACGGACATCTCCCACTGGCGTCCCGATGAGTGGCACCACGTCGCCGTCGGCTGGCTTAGCCATCAGGGCAAGAATGTGGGGTTAGTCCTGTGGATCGATAAGGTGGCGGTCGATGGACCGGTGACTCCGTATGGTGTTTTTGCCCCAGAAGAGCCGCCGTCTTCGCTGATTCTAGGTGGGCACGGAGAGACGACTCTGGACGAGTTAATCGTCCGCACTGATCTCCACGGGGAGGGTCCGAATGGGATGGTTGCCTGCGTTTATCGCGACTACTTCCGCACTGCGCCCTATGATGCCATTCGCATCGACCCTGAGCCGACCCGCGTCCCGTCTGACCGCCGAGTTGTCGCAGGATTCCAGAAACCGCTTGGGTTGCAGGCGCGCAGGCAAGGACGGTGGGAACTGGTGACCGAGCAGGTGGTCCGTTACAGTCAGTGGGCGTACTTTGATGCGAAACCCATGATCGAGTGGAGTTCCAGTCATCCGCGGCTTGCCATCGTGGACACCAACGGGCTGGTGACAGGCTTGAAACCCGGGCGATGCCAGATCACCGCTCGTTTCCACGGTCTTCAAGCTTCCTATCCCCTCACCGTACTCGATCCCAACCAGCCCGACTTGGGTGTGATCTGTATCGAACTCCTGCCTCGTTACGCCTGCAACGCGGTGAAAAGCCGACCCTCTCCGGGGGAGACGGTTACCGCACGGGTGCGATTCGGGAACTTTGGCCTGGCTACAGTCAAACCGGGTGCACAAGTCCGCTTCTCCCTTTTCCCAAGATCGCATGCGGAGCCACCGCCGGTGAAACGGCCGCAAGGCGCCTGGTCCCGCGAAATCCGTCTCGACCGGTCTTTAGCTCCCGGAGAAACGACAACGACAGAATTCCGCTTCCCATTCCCCACGGTGCCTACGTGGATGCAGGCTGAACTGGATCCCCTAAACCAACTCCCCGAGCTTTGCGAGGCGAACAATCGCATCGTAGAACTGACAACGGCCCGCCCCATCCAGTTCGGGTATAACCCTCAAGTCCAGAAAGCCTGCGTGACGGACCTCAAGATCAACCACGTCGGTTCCTTCTCCTATTTCGACTGGCTCCGTGCCGAGAAACTCCGGATGGACGTGATGCTGCGCGAAGCGATCTGGCCGACCACGGGTCCAAAGGGTGTGGAAGAAGCTTACCGCATCGATGCGATGGTGGAACTGACCGGCGGCAAGTGGGAAGAGGAGCCCTACCAGAAGCAAGCTGGATTCTACGATGGAGGGTTCCCGGTGAATGAGCCCGTGGACCTGATGGCCATCGACTGCGCCATTATTCATGAATTCGGCCACACCATTCTCTCGCAACCCGACCTCTATGGCTATCCGGTCTCAGCCCACAACGTGCTGGTGACCGATGTCTCGGGCAAACCGGTGGCGGGCTCTGCAACACTCCCCATCGTGGCTGGTTCCGATACCCTTCCAGCTTCGGGCGGCATCAACGTCGCGTGTTACGCCGGGTACCCTTCGCTGATGGACGGCTGTCAGCTCTGGCTGCATCCCTCCCAAGCAGGGCACATCCTGCACTACCGCGGGTATCGGGAGGACCGGTTCTGGGGAACCCAGGGCCGCCTGATACCTTCCCGCGCGAACTGGCTGCTCCTCCGGGACGCCCACGACCAACCGTTACGCAACGCCGCCATCTATGTCTACCACGTGTCCCAAGCCCCGGTGCAAGACAGCGGCGCCAAGTTCTTTGCGGATCGCCCCAAATTCACTGGGCAAACCGGCGAGGATGGACGCTTTGTGTTCCCTTCGGAGACGGATCCTGACTGGGATGACCCGGAAACGGACGCGGTCGACGGCGCAAAGCCGGTGTGGAACCCCTTTGGAACTGCCGTTCGCGACACGGCCTTCACTCCCAATGTCTGGGAAGTCCAGGGGCTGCTGCTCATCCGGATTGTGGCGGGAAACCAAAGCGAGTGCCACTTCATGGACCTCACCCAGTTTAACACCGAGTACCTGTCCGGACACACAGTGCTAGGCCAATACGTACTGCGGACCAGTCTCTCCTCGGCCGAAACCCCCACGCCGGTTCGGCGCAAGCGAGTGCCCGAGGCGATCCGGAAATTCAATAAGGCACCGGTGGCAGTTGCGCCGACGACCCTTACCGTTCGCTGCGGCGAACGTTTTGTGATCGATGGTTCAAAGAGCTACGATCCCGAGGGTCAACCTTTGATCTATCGATGGAATGCGGGGAACGGCTGGCTGGCTGGAAGTGTCTCCCAATCTGCTGTCCTGGAGTTGAAAGCTCCCAAGGATCCCAGGGACCTCGAATACAAGCTTTGGGTGCTCGACGGCATCCGCAGTTCAGAGCCCGTAACGACCAAGGTCAAAGTCATTCCTGAATAGCATCCCGAACGCCGCACCTTCATGACCACCACTCTTCCCTATCCCGCCTTGATTCTCATCGACCTGCAAAAAGGGATCCTGGATCCCAAGCTAGGGCAACGGAACAACCCAGAGGCAGAGGCCCACATCGCGACACTTCTCGCCGCATGGCGTCATTCTGGTAATTCGATCGTCCACGTGAGGCATATTTCCCGTTCCTCCGACTCCGTTTTCCGACCTGGCCAACCCGGGGCCGAGTTCCAGGACGCGTTCCAGCCCCATCCTCATGAACACGTGCTGGAGAAGAACGTTCCCGATGCCTTTTGTCAGACGGGTCTAGAACGTTGGTTACGGGTGCGGGATCTTCAGGAAGTGGTCATCGTGGGTGGAATCACGAATAACTCGGTGGAATCCACCGCCCGTTCCGCGGGGAACCTGAGTTTCACGAGCTGGGTCATTTCCGATGCCACTTTCACCTTCGGAAAAGTGGACTTTGCGGGAGTTCACCGCACGGCCGAGGAAGTGCACGCCATGTCCCTGGCCAACCTTCAGGGAGAGTACGCAACGGTACTGAGCACCACACAGATGCTCTTGCGCTTAGGCACAGATTCCCAACATCGGTAGCGGCGGCTTGGGTTCACGGGCCTCGCAATGCCCGGCGCTGCAATCAGAAATTCGGTCTGGTGAGGAGAAAAGCTCTTGATGCGCAATGGCGAGTGGCAGTATGAGCAAGGGACCAAATCATGAAGACGCCATCGAAAGCAGTTGCCGGGTCTATTTCAAACCGTCGCCATTTCCTTAAGAGAGCCATGCAGGCGGGAGCCTTGCTCGCCGCTCCCCAGATCGTGAAAGCCGCCACCCTGGGCCGGGACGGCGGAGTCGCCCCCAGTGAACGTATCATCTTGGGAGCCATTGGTATCGGAAACCGAGGCTCTTATGTGCTGGGCTGTTTCCTGCATGAACCCGACATCCAGTTTGTCGCGATCTGCGACGCGAAATCGGACCGGCGCAAGGCCGTCAAGAAGATGGCGGATGACAAGTACGGGAACCAAGATTGCGCCATGTACCGCGACATGCGCGAGATTCTGGCGCAGGACAAGATCGATGCCTTCCTGATCGCCACCGGCCCCAACTGGCACGCCGTGGCCTCCATCCTCGCCGCCCAGGCCGGGAAGGATGTCTACTGCGAGAAACCCTGCACCAAGAACATCTATCAGAGCCTGGCGCTCGCCGAGACTTACCGGCGCACCGGTCGCATCTTCCAGGCCGGGACACAACGGCGCAGCCTCCCGAATTTCGTCTATGCCATTGAACTCGCCCGCACCGGCCGCTTGGGCAAACTCCAAGCTGTCCACGCGCAGCCTGCCGGGCTGAAAACCTACAGTAGCGGCTGGGCTCCCGCAGAAACCGAACCCGATCGCGAAATCGTGGATTGGGATCTTTACCTCGGGCCGGCCGCCTGGAGGCCATTCAACCGCAAATTGCTCGACGGTTTCAACTTTGAGAAGGGTGGTGGACTCGTCGGAGGCGGGGTGCTGGAGTGGGGCTCGCATTGCGTGGACCTCTGCCAGTGGGCCGCAGATGCCGATAATACGGCACCTGTTGTCTATGAACCCAAGGGGAATCAACTCCATGCAGAGTACGCCAGCGGCGTGAAACTGATCATGAGGGATGACGGCTGGCTGCCACTCGGTAGTTGCCCGGTCCGTTTCGAGGGTGACAAGGGCTGGGTGGAAACCGCCGACAACGGCGACTTGGCGGCCAGTTCTCCTTCCCTGCTTACGGGTAAGGGTGCCAAAATCGGGGGCTATCCCGCCGATTTCCATGTCCGCAACTTCCTCGACTGCATCAAAACCCGCCAGCAACCCCGCGCCAACGCGGACGTCGCCTGCCAATCCCATATCGCCTGTCACGCCGCCAACATTGCTCTCTATCTCAATCGCAAGGTGCAGTACGATCCAAAGAAGCACGAGTTTATCGGCGACGAGGAAGCGAATCGTCTTCGTTCGGAAGCGCTCCGGGATCCGTGGCGCATCTAAGTACCCGACGAGCATTGCCATTACGAACTTAAGGAACAATTATGACTTTCAAGCTTCAGACCTCCGCCTGGAACCTGGTCCTCGCCGCGCTGCTCACCAGCGCCACCCCTCTCCTCCGTGCCGCCTCTCCCGCATCCGCACAGAAGGAGCAGGAACTGATCAAGATCATCGAGTCGAATGCACCTCCACAAGACAAGGCCGTCCCCTGCAAGGAACTGGCCATCTACGGCTCCAAGAACGCTGTCCCCGCCCTCGCCGCCCTGCTGCCCAACCCTGATCTCTCCTCTTGGGCTCGCATCGCCCTAGAGGCGATTCCCGACCCCTCCGCCAGCGACGCCCTTCGCGACGCAATGGGCAAGGTCCAAGGCAGGCTGCTCATCGGCGTCATCAACTCCATCGGATTCAAACGCGACGCCAAGGCCACCGATGCCTTGATCGCGAAGCTCAAAGAAGCCGACGTCGACGTGGCGTCCGCCGCTGCCGCAGCGCTGGGAAATATCGGAGGAGAGGCTGCCGCCAAAGCGTTGACCGCGACTCTGACCGCGAACTCCCCGGCGCTCCGCTCTGAAGCCGCGCAAGGCCTGGTTCGCTGTGGCGAGCATCTTATGGCCGCAGGAAAGAACGATGCCGCCGCAAAACTGTACGACACCGTCCGCAAAGCCAACTTGCCCAAGCAGAGGTTGCTGGAAGCCACCCGGGGCGCAATCTTGGCTCGCGGTGCCGGAGGAGTTCCCCTCTTACTCGAGCAATTGAGGTCCACCGACAAAGCATTCTTCGGGATTGGGCTCAGCACGGCTCGCGAGCTGCCGGGCCAGAAAGTGACCCAGGCGATTGCGGGGGAAATGGACAAAGCCACTCCCGACCGCCAAGCCCTGCTGCTGGTGCTGCTGGCGGACCGCGCTGATCAGGCAGCGCTCCCTGCCATCACCAAGGCGGCCAAGCAAGGTGACAAACAGGCCCGTGTCGCAGCCCTGGTAGCGCTGGAACACGTCAATAGCGCAGCCGGACTGCCGGCCATGCTCGAGGCGGCCGCAGACGCCGACCCCGAAATCGCCCAGGTTGCCAAGACCTGCATTTCCAAGCTTTCTGCTCCCACAGTGGATGCCGAGATCGTCTCCGCCCTGGGAAAAGCCACCTCTAAGAACCGCAAGGCGCTCATCGAAGTTGCCGGATTGCGCCGTATCGAGTCTGCCCTCCCGATCGTCGCAGGCTGTGCCTCGGACGCAGATCCAGCGGTGAGAGGTGCGGCCGTGACCACCCTGGGAGCCATTGGCGGTGAAAAACAGGCCGGTGACCTGGCGAAACTGCTGCAATCCAGCCAGGATGAAAAAGAGCGAGCAGGCCTGGAAAAGGCTTTGCTGGCCCTGTGCAGTCGAGCCGGAGCGGCTTGCTTGCCTCACCTTTTGCCTCTAGCCCAGGATAAGAACAAAGAGGTGCGCAAGATTGCGTTGCACACTCTCTCGAGCGTGGGTGGATCTCAGGCCTTGGCTGCCATCACGGCCGCCATGCAGGATGCCGACGACTCCGTTCAGGATGAAGCTGTCCGGACGCTCTCGACGTGGTCCAGCAACTGGCCGGAGGATCCCGCCGTCGCGGAACCGTTGTTAAAACTCGCCAAAGAAGGCAAGAAAGAAGCCCACCAAGTGTTGGGTGTCCGCGGCTACCTGCAATACCTTGAGGATAACAACAAGCTGAACGCGGCGGAGAAAGTAAGCAAGATGCAGGAGTTGCTTCCGCTCATCAAACGCGCCGAGGAAAAGCGGGCCGCGATCCCCGTGATCAGTTCGATCGGCACTGGTGGTGCGCTTGAACTTCTCCTGGATTGCGCCAAGGACCAAGCCATCGCCGAGGACGCTTATGTGGCGATCGTCAACCTAGCCGCGAAGAAGGACATCAAGGATGCCTCCAAGGACCTCCGTCTCAAAGCACTCCAGAGTGTGTTCGATCAATCGAAAGAAGACCGCACCAGGAAACGGGCCCAGGAAGCGATTAAGAAGATCTAGCCATTCGGCGGCGGCAGGCGGATGGCCGGCTGGTCTTGGTAGGGACGGACCGCCGGGCCGTCCGCACCCCCGGACATCGCAGCGCG